>NZ_MTQG01000019.1:0-200713 GCF_001975995.1 Bacillus sp. GZB | reverse complement strand
CTTTGGGATGAGCGGTACGAATGCCCATGTCGTGCTTCAAAGCTATACGCCAGAAAGTACTGTAAGAGAGAAGGAAAACACTCAGGACGACAAACCATATTATTTGCTTGTCTTGTCAGCTAAAACACCTGAAGCATTACAGCAAAGAATCTTTGATCTGATAGAATTCTTTGAGGAAAACAAGTCGATTGAAGGAGAATTACCCGAAATCAGCTATACCCTGATGGAAGGAAGACATCACTTCGATCATCGCTGTGCCGTTGTGGTCAAAGACAGGGAGGATGCGGTCCGAATATTCAGGCAAGCTGAAGCGAACGAAAAACTGCCGGATCTATTTAAAGGAAGAGTGTCAAGACACTTTATAGCTCAGACCGGTCTCAGTAAAGCAGTGAAGGATTTAATAAAGCAGAGCCATGTGGATGAAGAAAATTCGAATAAGTATAAAGAAAGTCTGTGCGCTTTGGCTGAGTTGTACTGTTTGGGTTATGAAGTATCCTGCGGGAAAATACTTAATATTGAAAAAATTAACAGGGTCAATTTACCGACCTATCCGTTTGGCCAAAAGCATTATTGGGTCCATAAAAAAGTAAATAGAATTGACCTGAACAACGAGGAAACGGCAATGCCAAAGGATAACATTAAAGCAGTTGACCGAGAGCAGATCACAATGGCTAACATGAATCAAGAAGAGGAAACCAGTAATAGAACGGGGACACTCGATAAAATAAAAGCGTCAAAAATAATCTTAACAGAAAAATTAGATGTACCTGTTGAAATCGCTGCAACTGCTGAAACAGCTTATGAAAAACCGAAAAATATAAGGTTAAAACCGTTGATGCAGTTACCTAGCATTTCTGAAGAAGAGGCAATAAAAACGAACACTCTGCAACCCTTGTCGGATCCAGACTATGGAAAAAGTCCAGGACTATCTGCACGAGGGCTCCTGGATGAATTAACGGAGAGTTTAGCGGAAGAGCTGTATACGGATGTCGTGGACATTGAGGCAGACAGAAGTTTTATAGAGCTGGGACTTGACTCGATCATAGGCATTGAATGGATTCATACGATAAACAAAAAATTCAAAACTTCAATAAGTACGACAAAAATTTACCAGTACCCGACACTTATGGAATTTACGAAATATTTTTCCGATGTGCTCAAAGAAAAGACAGAGGCAGAAGAAGGTCCTAAAAACACCAGTGAAAAACGGGAAGCAAAAACCCTTAAGCCGTTAGTGCGGTTGTCGGATATTACGGGGAAAGTTGAACCGGCAAAGACAGACACTCTGCACCCCTTATCTTCACATAAAAACTTTGTGGTACAGAGTAGTAATCAGAGAAGCACAGGGATTTCTGCAGAAGAACTGCTGAATGAACTAATGGAAAGTTTAGCAAAGGAACTGTATATGGATGTCGAGGATATAGAGACAGACAGAAGTTTTACAGAGCTGGGGCTTGACTCAATCATCGGAGTTGAATGGATTCGTGATGTAAATAAAAAATTCAAAACATCAATAAGTATGACAAAGGTTTATCAGTATCCAACACTTATGGAATTTGTGACATATCTTTACGATGTAATCGAAAAGATGACAGGAGCACGGGAATGCAGTGAAAATCAGAAAGAGCAATCTCCTAAGTCGTTATCCCGGCTGGCGAAATATAAAGAAAAAGAGGACCAGGTAAATACAACCATTCAACAATCGTTTTCAGAACCAACCGAAGAAGAAAGAACAGCAACAACAAGCCAGGTAAATTCAAGGTTAACTATGAAAGAGTTGCTCACTGAATTAACGGAAAGTTTAGCAAGGGAACTATACATGGAGGTGAAGGAAGTCGATCCAGAAGCAAGCTTTACCGAGCTTGGACTTGACTCAATCATAGGGGTTGAATGGATTCGCGCTGTAAACAAGAAATTCAAAATATCAATAAGTATGACAAAGATTTACCAGTATCCAACACTAGCGGATTTTACGAGATATCTGTACGAAGTACTTAAAAGTATGAATAAAAGCCAAGAAGGCGATGAGGTTGAGGAATTACTATGGCAAGTATATCAAGGGGAAGTTGATATTAATTATGCGGAGAAGCTGATAGGGACGAACCGGAAGAAGGGATGACAACATGGAATTAAAAGATATTCTAAAAGCGTTGAATGAAAAAAAAATAACGCCAGAAGAGGCTAAAAAAAAACTGAAAGAATTTAATTCCAGCTTTGATGAAAATAAACCAAATATAGTTTCTGAGGATTCCAATAAGAATATAAGTAATCTAAGTTCAAAAATATATGAAGATGAAAACTCAGGGGGACATTTTTCTGAACAGGATGAAAGGATAGCAATCATAGGGATATCAGGTCGTTATCCTGATGCGGAAAATACCAATCAGTTTTGGGAAGTTTTAGCTAATGGGGGAAGTGCAATAAAAGAAATTCCAGAGTCCCGATGGGATATGAGCGAGTATTATGACCCTGAAATTTCAAAAGAGGGGAGCATATACTGTAAATGGATGGGGATGCTCGAAGATGTTGATTGTTTTGACTCTCTATTTTTTGAAATCCCGCCGTCAGAGGCTGAGATGATGGATCCACAGCATCGCCTCTTTCTGCAAGAGGGATATAGAGCTTTTGAAGATGCCGGATATAGTCGTAGTGCGATGAATCACAAAAAGTGCGGTGTGTACTTGGGGATTGTAAATGGCGAATATAACATCCAAAGCCAGCAGAGTAGCGAGAACTCAAGTGTAACGGCACATAGTAATGCAATTGGCGCTGCCCGAATCGCCTATTATCTCAATTTAAAAGGACCAGCCATTTCTATCGATACGGCTTGTTCATCTTCACTTGTCAGTACACATTTGGCGATTCAGGCATTGCTACGTGGTGAAATCGATATGGCATTGGCTGGCGGGGTCAGTTTGTATTTAACACCAGAATCTTATATTAGTATGTGTTCGGCTGGAATGTTGTCTGCAGATGGTCAGTGTAAAGCATTTGATAATAGTGCAAACGGATTTGTGCCAGGGGAAGGTGTCGGAGCAGTTGTTCTAAAAAGGCTAAAGGATGCTCAGGATGCCGGAGACTATATATACGGAGTTATTATCGGTTCTGCTATCAATCAGGATGGAAAGACTAATGGGATAACGGCACCAAATCTTGGAAGTCAGATTGAGTTAGTGCGTGATATGTATGACAGATACAATATAGATCCTGAAAGTATAAGTTATGCTGAAATGCATGGAACGGGTACAAAGTTAGGTGATCCGATTGAACTGGAAGCACTGTCCACTGCATTCAGTGAAAAAAAAGATGCAAAGAATTATTGTGCCATTGGTTCGGTGAAAAGTAACATTGGTCATACTTCTGCAGCGGCTGCTATGGCGGGAATTCATAAAATATTGTTATCTATGAAACATAAAAAATTAGTGCCTACCTTACACGTAAACACACCAAACGAACATTTTGATTTCAATCGTTCACCTTTTTATATCAATCGAGAAACAAATGAATGGAATACAATTAATGGGTATCCCCGTCGTGCGAGTATTAGCTCTTTTGGATATAGCGGGACCAATGCTCATGCAGTGATTGAAGAATATGATATGTCAAATCATCAGGCTGGAAACGACAAAAAGACGATGGGGATATCCGGTAACAGTCCGGGAGTGTTTGTCCTTTCAGCGAAAAATGAGGCACAGCTGAATATCTATGTGAAAAACATGAAAGATTATCTTGAGGCAAACCCTGAATTAGATATTGCTAATTTCCTGTATACATTACAGATCGGGCGGGAATCAATGGACGAAAGATTAGCAATCCTTACTTCTGGTCTTCATGATTTATCCAGTAAGCTCTCAATTTTTCTTCGAAATGGAGCGAATGGTACAGAGATTTTAAGGGGCAGCGTAACGAGAAATAAAATTGAGAAGCAGGACAATGCTGAGAAAGGGATTTATAAAAATAGACCAGCCTGTAAGTATAATGTGTTAGCTAATCAGTGGATTGCTGGGGAAACAGTAGATTGGGAGAGGGAGTATGCAGTAAAACCAAGAAGAATTCCTCTGCCTGCTTATCCATTTGAAAAGGAAGTTCATTGGCTGCAGCAAAGAGCGCACAGTACTCCCCGAGAGAGGGTTGCTATGAATGTGCTGCACCCATTATTGCACGAGAATGTCTCAGACTTTTCAGAACAGTGTTTTCGCTCGGTTTTTACTGGCCAAGAGTTCTTTCTTAAAGATCATATGGTTCAAAACAGCGAAATATTTCCTGCTGCAGCCGTGTTAGAAATGGCCAGAGCGGCTGGGGAAGTATCTGGGGGGAAACAGGTTACTAGTATCAGCAACATTTCCTGGATCTATCCAATAAAGGTAAATGAAGACGGGCAAACTGTTTACATCCGTCTGTATCCGGAAGGGGATCAGGCTGCTTTTGAGCTAAGTATTCCTGATGAATGCGCAGAAAACAGTGATGAAGAAATTTTGTGTGCAGAAGGAACAATAGAATATAAAGACAAAGAGAATGATCAATCAGAGCGATTAAATATTGAAGCATATAAATCGTCTTGTCAGTTGACAGTTGAACCAAAGGAGAATTATGAAGCAGTTAAGACTAGCGGACTCGTATATGGTCCCCGCTTTCAGACACTAGAAGAAATAGCCTATAACGAAAATGAAGTTTTGGCACGAGTCAAATTAAATGTCCCATCTAGTAAGGAAGAGACCAAAGAGTATTGCTTACACCCAGGTTTGCTGGACGGAGCACTACAGACAATCTCTATATTCCTACAGAATGAGCAAGAGAATAAGGTGTATCTTCCTTTCTCTATGGGGAAAATCACTATCCATTCTTCTCTGACCGAAACGGGTTATGTATACACAACTGCTGTTAAGACGGAGAGACATAATGATACGCAAGTTTGCTTTATAAAGAGTTTTGACATTACCGTTACGGATGATTTGGGAAATATTTCAGCTGTGATAAATGACTTTAATGTGAAGCCGATTCAAGAAAAAAAGAATTCTGTTAAGAATGACAAAGCGGTTTCAAATGAACTGGAATCAGCAGATCAAGTATCAGCTTTGTATTTCAAGCATGTATGGGAAGCTGAAAAAGCTAATAGCAGTACAAGCCTGGAAAAATCTGTGACAGAGGGTGCTTTACTCCTTTTCGACCTGAATAATGATCTTCGCAAGGCTTTGGAAAATGAAACTAACGACACAGTTATTCTTGTAAAACCGGGGGTAGAGCATAGAGTAATTGATCAACAAACTTTCGTCATGAATCCGTCTAATACGGATGAATTTGAAGTCTTGTTACAGGCAATGAGAGATAAAGGGATTATACCGGGTAGAATCATCTACAATTGGCCTTGTGATGACTCCATTAGTAAACAGAATCAGCTTGATGAAAGATTAGAACGCGGTGCATATTCAATGCTGGCGCTAACTCAAGCGTTAATGGCTCAAAAAACGAATAGCAAGATACAGCTGTTATACGTCCATAAGGCTACTATGAAAAATCAGACACCGGAACAGGGTGCGATGAGCGGATTTTTTAGAACATTACATATGGAAAATCCGTTGTTTAACTATAAGACTGTTGAATTAAAGGATGCTGCTATAAGTATCTCATTACTTTCAGAAATATTATTAGGGGAATTGGATATAGAGGATGGACATCTCGACGTTCGTCATGATGGAAAGAAAAGATGGGTTAAGAAAATCCGAGTGTTAGATAAAAAGAAGGATATGTCTGGTTCCAGTTTTATCAAAGAAAATGGTGTTTATATGATTACAGGAGGCCTTGGAGGCCTTGGCATTATCTTTGCGCGTTATTTAAGTGAGAAAGTGAAGGCAAAACTAATTCTGACAGGACGCAGAAAGCCGGACGCTGATGAGCGGGCTAAAATTAAAGAGCTGGAAGCTCGTGGTTCTGAAGTGCTCTATATTAAAGCGGATATTTCAAATCGACAAGAAACAGCGGAACTTGTTTCCAAAGCTAAAGCCAGATTTCATAAAATAGATGGCGTCATTCATGCTGCTGGTGTTCTGAAGGACTCTTTACTTTGGAAAAAAACACCAGATGAAATGTCGGCGGTATTGGCAGCAAAGGTATACGGAACCAGGTTTTTAGATGAAATTTTAAAGGACGAGCATCTTGACTTTTTTGCTATGTTCTCTTCTCTTGCATCCGTGTTTGGAAATATTGGTCAATGTGATTATAGTTATGCTAACAGTTTTATGGATCATTTCGCTGAAAATAGAGAAAATATGCGTATTCAAGGGAAACGTTATGGAAAAACAATTTCAATCAATTGGCCGTTTTGGATAAGCGGAGGAATGGGTATCGACTTTGAATCAAGAAAGGCGATGGAAGAGAAAAGCGGTCTTATTCCGTTAGAAATAGAAGAAGGTATCAAAGCGTTTGAAGATGGATTATGCCTAAATGCCTCTCAGTTAGTTTTAGTGAAGGGGAAAATAAACCAAGTGAAGCGGTTTGTGGATGTATTAAATGGTGAGGCTCATAAAGTTTCAACCTCTGATTCCTCCACTACAGAAAATGAAAATATCTCTGAAATTGAAATGTTCAGAGAAGAGACAGAGGGATTTTTAAAAGAGGTACTGTCAGGAAAAACTAAAATTGATGTGGATAAGATTAATGTTTTGGAGCCGTTTGAAAGCTATGGGATTGACTCAATCCTTATTATGAGCCTTACTCGTGTCCTTGAAAAGTCATTTGGTGAACTGTCAAAAACATTATTCTATGAATACCGTAATCTAAAGGAATTAACAGACTACTTTCTAAATCATTATTCTGAAACTATTATTAACATGTTTGAAAAATCTTCAAAACCAAATAAAGGAATCCGTCTCGCTGAGGAAAATATAAGTGAAGATTCAGATGGGTCAGCATTGAAAAAAAGAAGGAGATCTCGTTTTTTAACTTCTGAAACAACGGTCAAGAAAGATATAGGAGATATAGCGATTATTGGGGTAAGCGGGCGTTACCCGATGGCAGATAACCTTAAACAGTTCTGGGAAAACCTAAAGAACGGAAAAGATTGCATTTCTGAAATACCTAAGGATAGATGGGACTACCGAAAATATTATGATGCCGATAAACAAAGTATTGGAAAGGCATATAGTAAATGGGGCGGATTTATCAATGACGTCTCTATGTTTGATCCGCTTTTCTTTAATATTCCACCTATCGAAGCAGAACAGATGGATCCTCAGGCTAGACTTTTTATGCAGACCGCTTGGCAGGCTATTGAGGATGCTGGCTATACAAGGGCCTCATTGGAAAAGGACAAGGTTGGAGTATTTGTTGGTGTAATGTATGGCATGTACCAGCTTTTTGAAAGTGAGATAAAAGGGAAAAAGGTGCCCATAGGTTCGTCTTTTGCTTCTATTGCCAACCAGGTATCCTACTTCTGTAATTTTACTGGACCAAGTATGGCGGTTGATACCATGTGCTCTTCTTCATTAACTGCCCTTCATCTCGGATGTGAAAGCATTAAAAATGGAGAAAGTGATTTAGTGATTGCGGGCGGCGTAAATCTTACCTTACATCCGAATAAACATATTATGCTGAGTATGGGCAAGTTTGCTTCAAGTGATGGCCGCTGCAGAAGCTTTGGTGAGGGCGGTGATGGATATGTTCCCGGCGAAGGGGTGGGAGCTGTTTTATTAAAACCTTTAGAGAAAGCCGTGAAAGACAGAGACCATATTTATGGAGTTATAAAGGGCAGCTCTATTAATTCTGGCGGCAAAACAAGCGGATTTACAGTGCCAAATCCGAATGCCCAAGGGGATTTAATTGAAGGTGTTCTGCAAAAGGCAAATATTAATGCACGAACAATCAGCTACATTGAATCGCATGGGACGGGTACTGCTCTAGGAGATCCAATTGAAGTTACAGGCTTGACGAAATCTTTTGGGAAGCAAACGACTGAAACGCAGTTTTGTTCGGTAGGATCAGTAAAATCAAATATTGGACACCTGGAATCCGCATCAGGAATTGCGGCGTTAACAAAAGTGCTGTTGCAAATGGAAAATCACCAGTTGGTTCCGTCCATTCACTCGGAAAACCTTAATCCGAACATTAATTTCAAGAAAACTCCATTTTATATACAGCAGAAACTTGAGTATTGGGATGAGCCGGTGATCGTGAAGGACGGAAAAGAAACGAAAGTGCCGAGAAGGGCTGGAATTAGTTCATTTGGTGCAGGCGGTGCGAATGCACATGTTATCGTTGAAGAATACAAGTCTTTACATGGATCACCTCCAGTAAGCGAACACACTCCAATGCTTTTTGTTCTTTCAGCTCGAAATGAAGAGAGATTAAGGGAATATGCAAAATTACTAATTGAGTATTTGCATAAGAAAAACGGTATACAGCAAACGAAACAGTCTGGGACATCAGATGAGAATGTGATATTTGATGATATCCAAAATAAGATTACCTGTATTTCTGCAAATATATTAGGAATAAAAGAATCGAATATAGATGCAGAAATCGAATTAGATGAATATGGATTTGATTTTGTACAGTCCATGAGGTTAAAAAAAGAAATTGAGAAGGAACTGGAAATCTATCTTCCTGATTCAGTATTTAATCTCTCTTCTTCGATTCATTCAATTGCCGGATATATAATCGAGTTACTGCCGGAAGATACAGAATATGGAGGTGTATCGAAGGGAATTTTTGCTGACCTACCTTCTATTGCCTATACCTTACAAGTGGGAAGAGAAGCGATGGAGGATAGATTAGCAATTATCGCAAAAAATAGTAATGAGCTGGTCAGGAAGCTTACTTTATTTGTAACTGGAAATAATGAGAATCAAGATCAATTTTATAAAGGGAACATTCTTGATGCTAAGCAGAAAATTAAATCGACAATTGGTGAAAAAACTTGCGCAAAAACTGTTTCAAGTCTTATTGAAATAAATGAGCTTGGCAAAATTGCCGAGTTGTGGGTTACGGGAAAGGAAATAGATTGGAATCAGTTTTATAAGGAGAGTAAACCATATCGCATATCACTGCCTGCATATCCATTTGCAAAAGAACGTTATTGGCCGAAGGGAATGTTAGAAAGTTTAAATAGCAGGCATATATCTGTTGAAGAAATGCATCAGCTAGTGATAAAAAACACCTCTAACGTATATGAATTACGTTATAGCACAGTGTTTAATGGACAAGAGTTTTTCTTAAAGGATCATGTCATTAATGGTAAAAAGGTTCTGCCGGGTGTTGTATATCTTGAAATAGCCCGGATGGCTGTGGAATCTGCACTTGAAGTTGCGGATCAGGATGAAACAGTGATACACATTCATAATGTGGTCTGGCAAAGACCATTTGAGGTGACGAGTGGGAGGACAGCTCTTCATATTTCACTTGAACCGGAAGATTCTGGTGAAATCAAATTCACGATTTATAGTCTGCCGGATAATGATAGTGAGGAAACAGTTCATTGCCAGGGCAGCGTGCTGATAGATCAAGATGCAGCTGAATCAAGAGTGGACATTGATGCCATTATGTCAAAATGCTGTGCGTCTAAGGTAAGTGGTGAGTCGTACTATCAGCTGTTCGAAAGCATGGGCATTAATTATGGTCCATCACATAAAGGAATAGAGTCAGTATATATTGGAGAGGACGAAATCATCGCAGAACTATCAATTCCGAAAAAAGCGCGGGCAGACAGTTCCCAATATACATTACATCCTAGTCTTTTAGATGCAGCATTGCAGGCAACGATCGCTTTTTCTCTACCCGATGAAAAGATGCCTGGAACGATATTATCAGATACAGAGAAGAGCCAAGAGGTAAAACTGCCGTTTGCAGTAAACAAAATTGAGATTCTAAAAGACTGCTCTTCTCAAATGTTGGCCTATATCAGGAAGGACAAACAAAGTAAGTCAAAAGATAAAATGCAGACACTGAATATTGATCTTTGTGATTTACAGGGAAATGTCTGCATTAGAATCAATCAAATTGCTTTTAAAACATATAAAGCCGGGTCTAAAAAAATTGATTCTTTAAGAATTTCAAATGTTGAACAAATCATGTTTTCTAAAAAATGGACGGAAAAGAGTGTGTCTGCCAACTCGAAGAGAGGTTCATTTAGCAGGAGACTGGTTATTCTATGTGAGGCTGAGGAAAAGTTAATTCAAGATGTAGAGCTCCGTTTACAGGACACAAAATGTATTGCTTTGCGATCTAATGCTAAAAATATTGCGGATAAATTTACAGATTATACCGTCCAACTGTTCAAAGAAGTAAAAAAACTGTCTTCTCAGATGTTGCATAAAGAACAAATACTCATTCAGCTGTTTATTGTAACAGAGTCTGAAAATAAGGTTTTAGAAGGTTTTTCGGGCTTCTTAAAGACAGTACAACTTGAAAATCACAATATGATTTGCCAGTTGATTGAATCACAAAAGGAATGCAGCATAGCTGAGTTATGCAGACGCTTGGAAGAGAGCGGTACAGATCCCGTCGATCAACAAGTACGTTATACAGAAAACGGCCGCTTTGTTTCTGAACTAAAAAAAGTAGAAATTCAATCAGAGCCTCGTACTTGCTGGAAAGATGGCGGAATATATCTTATCACTGGGGGGGCAGGTGGCTTAGGGCTTATACTCGCCAATGAAATAGCCAAAAAAGGGAAAAACGTCACCCTAGTCTTAGTCGGACGTTCATCCTTAACAGAGGATAATAGAAGGCGGGTTAGAAAATTGGAGAGAGATGGTGTCAGAGTCGTATACCGGCAAGCGGACGTGGCTGACAAGCAGCAGGTGAATGGGCTGATTCAAGGAACGGTGGAAGAGTTTGGTGATATAAATGGAGTGATTCATTGTTCTGGAATAACCCGTGACCATTTCATTATAAAGAAAAATGAAACAGAACTCCGTGAAGTTTTGGCGCCAAAAGTTTCTGGAATCTATAACCTTGACCAGGCAACGAAAGACGTACCGTTAGATCTGTTTATTATTTTTTCGTCAATGGCGGCAGTGACAGGAAACATAGGACAGGCTGATTATGCAGTTGCAAATGCCTTTATGGATCAGTTTGCTGCATATAGAAATAGTCTGGGAGCAGAAGGGAAACGCTGCGGACACACTGTTTCCATTAACTGGCCGTTATGGCGTGAAGGCGGAATGAAAATCAGTATAGAAATGGAAAAGGCGATTCAGGAAGTTACTGGTCTTATTCCGATGCATACTGCAGCGGGAATCGAGCTGTTATATGAGAGCCTATTAAGCGGAGAGTCTCAGATTTTAGCACTTGAAGGGAGTACTGAAAAACTCAACAGTTATTTATTTAACAGCTTGCCAGTAAATGAATCTGATAGAGGGGACTTAAAGCAGGAAGAACAGAGTGATGATCAAAACAGGCTAAAAGATCGGTTTGCCGTTGCGTTAAAGCATCTTCTTTCATCTGAGTTGAAGCTTGACGTTGAACGGATTGATTCACGTGTTCCTTTAGAAACATACGGGATAAATTCGACCATGATTATTCAGCTCACAAATGAGTTAGAAAAAACATTTGGAGTATTGCCTAAAACGCTGTTCTTTGAATATCAAAGTTTAATGGAGCTAGCAGAGTATTTTTCTGAAGTTTATCCAAACGAAATAATAGCAATGCTGGGCATTAAGAAAAAGGATCCAGAGGCCATACCGTTGTGTAATAATCCTTCTGCTAGTGAAAAACAACGTAATGGCGGAAGAAAAGCTAAAGGCTGGAGATGGAAAGAAAGGAACGAAACTCGAGCCGTTACTGAAATGAAAGAAATAAATGATCATAATAGTGAAGAAGAAATCGCCATAATCGGACTTGCAGGAAAGTATCCGCAGGCAGATCACATTGGAGAGTTTTGGAGTAACTTGAAGAACGGCAAAGATTGTATTACTGAAATTCCAAAAGACCGCTGGGATCATAGTATTTACTATGATAAAGACAAGAGTAAGGCAGACAAAACTTATGCTAAGTGGGGCGGTTTTATTAATGGTGCCGATCAGTTCGATCCGCTATTTTTTAATATCTCGCCAAAGGATGCTCAAGCCTTAGACCCTCAGGAAAGACTATTCTTACAATGCGCATACAATGCCATTGAAGATGCAGGATACACAAAACACTCTCTTGGAAAAAGCAAGGAATATGGATTGGAATCCAATGTAGGTGTTTTTGTAGGCGTAATGTATGAAGAATATCAATTATATGGCGCACAAGCGCAGGCTAGAGGAAATAGGTATACATTAAATGGAAGTCCTGCTTCGATTGCAAATCGAGTTTCTTATGCATGTGGTTTCCACGGTCCAAGTATGGCAATTGATACTATGTGCTCTTCATCATTGGTATCCATTCATCTGGCATGTCAAAGTATTTTGATTGGTGAATGTGAGGCCGCTATTGCAGGTGGAGTAAATCTCTCGCTTCATCCAAATAAGTTTCTAATGCTTGGACAAAACAGGTTTATGTCAAGTAAGGGAAGATGCGAAAGCTTTGGAAAAGGTGGAGACGGCTATACACCTGGTGAAGGAGTAGGAGCAGTCATCCTTAAGCCAAAGGCAAAGGCAATTGCAGATGGAGATCATATTTACGGAGTGATCAAAGGGACTGCTATTAATCACGGTGGAAAAACAAATGGATACACGGTTCCAAACCCGCGTGCACAGGCGAGTTTAATTAAAAAAGCTTTTGAAAAATCGGGAGTGAACGCGAGAACAATCAGTTATATCGAAGCTCATGGTACGGGAACTTCTTTAGGAGATCCAATAGAGATATCTGGCTTAAATAAAGCATTTGGAGAACAGACAAAGGACAAGCAGTTCTGTCTTATAGGATCTGCTAAATCCAATATCGGCCATTGTGAGAGTGCAGCAGGGATCGCGGGTCTGACAAAAGTTCTTCTGCAAATGGAAAACAAGCTGATTGTTCCATCCTTACATTCTGCTGAGCTGAATCCCGATATAGACTTTGTGAATAGTCCATTTATTGTATCCCAAGGATTAACTGAGTGGAAGCGTCCAATGATTGAAGAAAATGGCGAAACAAAGGAATATCCTAGAATTGCTGGGATTTCAGCTTTTGGTGCAGGAGGTTCAAATGCTCACGTGATTGTAGAAGAGTATATCCCTGAAAGTTCAATCGAATTCAATTCTGACCAACAAAATAATGAACCAGTCATGGTTACTCTTTCCGCTAGAAAAGAAGAGCAGCTAAAGGAACAAGTAAAGCAGTTCATTTCATGGAATCAAAAAAGGTTGCCTTCCGATGCAGAGTTGAAGAATATCGCTTATACCCTTCAGGTTGGACGTGAGGCAATGGAAGAACGTCTTGCGTTTACGGTTACCTCAATTTCAGAATTAAATCAAAAACTAACTGATTTTCTGCAAGGTTCAGGGGACTATTATAGAGGAAAAGCGAAAAGGATTAATAATGTGCTAAACGTTTTGGATTCTGATAAAGAATTTCAGAGCGTGTTGGCTAAATGGTTCATACAGGGCGAAAATGAAAAAATTCTTGAGCTATGGGTTAAAGGCCTAAATATAGACTGGAGTAAATTCTATTCAGACAAAAAGTTTAGAAGAATAAGTCTCCCAACCTATCCGTTTACCAAGGAATCTTATTGGATACCAAACGAAGAGACTCAATCTGAATTGGCCGTGAACAGTCATCATGTTATTCATCCTCTTGTACATCACAATACGTCAGATTTTAGTCAGCAGAGGTACAGTTCTGTTTTTACGGGCAGGGAACCCTTTTTCTCTGATCATTTGGTGAATGGAAGAAAGATGATGCCGGCAGCAGCTTATATAGAAATGGTCTATACCTCGATCAGTAATGCTTTAAATTCAGAGGAAACGCATGTGATTCAGTTTAAAGATATAGTCTGGATTCAACCGGTAATTATTGATCATCGTCCGGTTCAAATTCATATTGAACTAGATCTTGAAGAAAATGGTGAAATAGCATTCAGAGTTTACAGTTTATCAGAAGGCAATGATCCTGATCAGATTCTGTATTGTAAAGGGTATGCAAGCCTTAATCAAAACAATGAAATTCCTAAAGTGGAAATTGATGAGATAAGAAGTCAGTGCTGTCAAGAACGAATTGAATCGGAAAAGGTTTATGAGCACTTTAAATCAATTGGAATTGATTATGGCCTTCGACAAAGGGGCATTGAGTTCTTAGAACTTGGGGAGAGCCAAGTTCTTGCTCATTTAAAGATATCAGATTCGTTAGCAGAGACTTTTCCGGAATATACTCTGCATCCATGTATAATGGACTCTGCGTTACAAGCTGCCATTGGTATAGAAGAGGATGCCGTTCACATGTTCAAAGGACAGCTCGTATCCTCAGGAGACGATTCAGCAGCGCCGAAACTTCCCTTCATGATTAAGAAGCTTACTGTTTACAAAGGCTGTTCTCCTTCGATGTGGGTGAACTTACGTCCCAGTCATAGTCAGGTTATCGAGAATGATGGAGAGTATTTAGATATTGATTTATTTGACTCAAATGGAGATATTTGCGTTAAGGTTGAAGATATATATTTTCGTGCTGTTAAAAAAGGCGATCGTAACAGTTTATCTGAGAAACCACCTCTAGAGAAAATTGTCACACCTCTTACATTTACCACAAAATGGGGAGTGACAAACATAGAAAAAGCGGAGGCATCTTACAAGTACTCCAAACGAATAGTTGTACTATGTGATGTGAACGAGAAAATGGGCAGCATATTCAATTCTGAATGTAAGGATTGTCATGTTATTACGTTAAAGAGTGAATCTGAAAGCATAGCGAAGCGATTTAACCAATATGCATTGGACTTATTTGAAACCGTGAAAAATGAGATAAGCTGCCAGTCTCAGGATCAAGTATTGATACAGGTCGCAGTACCGGTTACAAATGAACGATACCTGCTTATGGGATTAGCAGGTCTGCTTAAAACAGCACATCTCGAGAATCCGAATATCCATGGTCAAGTGATAGGGATCGAGGAAGATAATGATGCAGGTATTCTTGCTGAAAGATTGACTGAGAATGCGAAATTCAGCCTTGATGACTCCGTGTTGTATGAAAATGGAAAACGATTCACCTTGAAAATGGAGGAATGTTTCAATTATCCGGAAGGAACGCAGACAAACGTGTGGAAAAATGGCGGTGTCTATTTAATAACCGGAGGTATGGGCGGTCTGGGGCTGATATTTGCAAGAGAAATCACTCATCAGGTTAAGAATGCCGTTGTTGTGCTTACTGGAAGGTCTCCCCTAACTGATGATAAACAGGCTGTGTTGAACGAATTAAGCAATCATCAGGTGAAAGTAGTTTATAGACAGGCTGATGTCAGTGTGAAGGAATCCATGGTGAATCTATTAGAGGGGATCCATCAGGATTTTGGAAAAATAAATGGGATTATACATTCTGCAGGTCTGGTTATGGATAGTTTTATATACAAAAAGACAAAACAAGAGCTGTCAGCTGTTCTTTCTCCAAAGGTTCAAGGAACAATAAATCTTGATTTGGCAAGTCGAGCGATGGAACTTGATTTCTTTGTGCTATGTTCTTCTCTGTCAGGAATAACAGGTAATGTAGGCCAAGCTGACTATGCGGCAGCAAATGCTTTCGTAGATGCATTTGCCGCATACAGGGAAGATATGGTGAATGCAGATAAGCGCAAGGGAAAAACGATTTCTATCAACTGGCCTTTGTGGAAAGAAGGAGGAATCCTTCTGGATGAATCATTTGAAAAGGCAATGAGTGAGCGTACCGGAATTACGGGTCTCCGTACTGAAACCGGATTAAAGCTATTTTATCAATCACTGGCAATGAATCAGTCTCAGATAATAGCTGTAGAGGGATATGCTCAAAAAATCCGCTCTGTATTTATTGAATCCGATGAGTCTATTGGGAATTTTGAAAAAGTAAAAGATATAACTGGAAATGAATCTGAAGGCAATTTTAATGAAAAGGCAATGGTGTTTTTTAAACAGATCTTTGCAGAAGCTTTAAACATTCCAATTCAGGAATTGGACGAGGAACAACCTTTGGATGTATATGGAATAGATTCAATTTTTGTTATGAAGCTGACTGAACAGTTAGAAAAAACATTTGGACCGTTGCCGAAAACGCTGCTCTTTGAATGTCAAAGTATTCATGCTGTTACTCAATATTTTGTGAATAAATATGCTGATCAATTTCCAAAACTGACAGTGTGTTCAGCTGAAGAGCATCTTCCGGAAGTTGTAAAATCCGGTACTTCTGCAGAGCAGAAAAATCAAGATGTTACAGATGGAGAAAAGTTTCATTTGATGCCAGGCAATGTGATGAAGACAGATACGCTCCAAGATATTGCCATTATCGGTATGTCAGGAGCTTTTGCGCAGGCAGAAAACTTAAATGAATTCTGGGATAATTTGCATGGTGGGCGTGACTGTATTTCTGAGGTTCCATTATCAAGGTGGGATCACAGTAAGTATTTTAATGAGGATAAGGATCATGTTGGAACAGCTTATACGAAATGGGGCGGTTTCATGAAAAACATAGACTGTTTTGATCCGCTGTTTTTCAATATTTCACCTGCTGACGCAGAGATCATGGACCCTCAAGAAAGATTGTTTATGCAAAGTGTGTATGAGGCAATTGAAGACGCAGGTTATACAAGACAGGCACTTGGATATAATCCGGGTTCTGATGTACGCCGAAACGTGGGAGTATATGTTGGCGTCATGAGTGAAGATTATCAGCTTTACGCTGCTCAGGAGCAGAAAGTAGGAAATCCGATTGTCCTTTCTGGAAATCCATCATCAATAGCAAATCGTGTTTCATATTTCTTTGATTTTCATGGGCCGAGTCTAGCCGTAGATACGATGTGCTCTTCTTCGCTTGTAGCGATTCACATGGCGTGCCAGGCCATCAAACATGGGGAATGTGAGTTAGCTGTGACAGGCGGAGTTAATGTAATCAGTCACCCAAATAAGTATCTTCTGATCAGCCAAGGGAAGTTTGCATCTACGAATGGAAGATGTGTGAGTTTTGGAAAGGGCGGAGATGGTTACGTTCCAGGTGAAGGGGTCGGAGCTTTGCTTCTAAAGCCAAAGGATAAGGCCGTTGCTGATGGAGACCATATTTATGGAGTGATTAAGGCAACGTCGATTAACCATGGCGGAAAAACCAATGGCTATACGGTACCAAATCCTGCCGCACAGTCAGAAGTGATTCGTACAGCGCTGGAAGAGTCGAATATAAGTCCTGATAAGATCAGTTATGTAGAAGCCCATGGCACAGGCACAGAATTAGGAGATCCGATAGAAATTGCTGCTTTAACTAAAGCCTATGGTGACAAAGCTTCCAATATTGCAATCGGATCTGTGAAATCCAATATCGGACACTGTGAGAGTGCTTCCGGCATTGCAGCTATTTCAAAAGTGATACTACAAATGAGAAATAAAAAAATTGTACCATCCCTGCATTCGAGTGAGCTCAATCCAAATATTGATTTTAGAAACAGTCCGTTTTTTGTACCTCAAGAAGTAATGGAGTGGAAGCGCCCGGTTGCAGAAGTTAACGGAGAGGTGAAGGAACAACCAAGAATTGCTGGAATTTCATCGTTTGGTGCCGGCGGAGCGAATGCTCATATTATTCTGGAAGAATACACACCTGAACAACGGGGAAGTAAACCTGCTGACTCGCAATCAAGGAAACCAGCGGTGATCGTTTTATCAGCTAAATCTAAAAATCAGTTATATATATCAGCTGAAAACCTTTTAGATGCAATAGAGAATCAAAACCTTTCGGAGAACGATTTGTACGATATCGCTTATACTCTTCAGGTTGGACGCGAAGCGATGGAGGAGCGGATTGCATTTGTTGCACACTCACGAGAAACACTCGTTCAAAAGCTGAAAGCCTTCGTAATGGATCATGAGACTGAAAGTGAGATTTACTATGGTCAAGTTTATGGTAAACGAAAATTTGAATATGCTTTTACATCAGCTGACAGCTTATATAAAACTGTAAAGGACTGCATCGACCGTGCCCAATACGATCAATTGTGTGCATATTGGGTTAATGGAGTCAAAATCGATTGGAATAATCTTTACCGTCATCCAAAGCCAAAGCGGATAAGCCTTCCAACTTATCCATTTGAACGTGAAAAATATTGGGTGAAACTTAGCCCTGAGATGTCAATTGAAAATGGAAATCAGGGAAAGGGGAATATTCATCCGCTTATTCATAAGAACCTCTCAAGTCTTTATAACCAGCGCTTTTGTTCCAACTTTTCAGGAAATGAATTTTTCCTAAGAGATCACCGGCTAGGAGAGCGAAAGGTATTGCCTGGCTCAGCTATTTTGGAAATGACAAGGATTGCTGGCGAATTGAGCACAGAAGATCAGATTAATGTAATCAAGGATGTTGTCTGGACTAATCAAATTGGGGTTAAAAGTGAAACAGTAAATACAGAGATTCGGTTGTATCCGAACGAACAGACAATTGATTTTGAGATAAGTATTCCAAGTGAGGCAGAGGAGTATGAACCGGTCATTTGTACAGAAGGTAAGCTGGAGTTTAGGGAGGGTCTGGTTTCAAAGGCAAGAGAAGCTTCAATAGATATTGAGCAGATACAGGCACGTTGCAGGACGATTGATCATGGGCAAGATTGCTATGATTCAATGAAAGCGAGCGGATTGATAAATGAAAACACTTTCCAGGTGATTCAAGAAATACATTCTAATGAATCAGAAGCATTAGGGTATTTAAAGTTGTCACCGGATATGGAAGAAACGAACAAAGACTATGTCCTTCATCCAGCATTACTAAACGGAGCTTTTCAAACGGTGCTTGGTTTAATGGAAAGAAATATACAGTCTGAATCCGTAATCCTTTTACCATTTGCTATTACTGAAATAAGAATTTTTGAATCGTTGGTGAATGATTGTGTTGCCTATGTTACACGTTCAAGCCATGCACAGGATTCACAATCACCAATTCAAAAGTTTGACATTAAGATTGCCGATCATTCTGGAAAAACATTGGTATGTGTAGATGAGTTTACTCTAAAAGCATTTAATATGACTGACCAGGAAAATCAGTCCAGTATGAAACAAACCAACGATTCTGAGTTTAAAACATATCTTTATACAACTGAATGGTGTGAATCTGAGTCACAAATGAACAGGGATGATGAAATCATCCCGCAACAAGCAAAAGGTTCAGTAATCGTGTTTGATCAAGATGAAAAATTGTACAAGAATATTTTAGAGCAGCTCAGACAGGAGAACGATGAATCAGAAGTCATACTGGTTAATCCCGGGAAAGTTTTTCGCCAGAAAGCGAAGCACATGTATGATATAAATCCAATACTGCAGGATGACTATCAAAATTTGCTTCAGAAACTCGAAGAACAGGGATTACAGCCGGACAGGATAATACTGTATCGTGATATCGAAAGTTCTGCTGAAACAAATGAGGATTTGAATGCTCATCTGGAACAAGGAATTTATTCGATGTTTTATCTCAGTCAAGCACTGATTAAGCAGAAAATTAAAACAAAAATCCGGCTGCTGTTTGCGTTTGTCAATAACAAAGAAGACATCATTCCTGAATACAGCGCA
Source organism: Bacillus sp. GZB (assembly GCF_001975995.1). NCBI lineage: Bacteria > Bacillati > Bacillota > Bacilli > Caryophanales > Bacillaceae > Bacillus > Bacillus sp. GZB. Next base: position 181,100 of record NZ_MTQG01000019.1, on the reverse strand, counting down.
ATAAGCGGATTTTCTAAAACAATCCGTATGGAGAATCCTGCATTTCTTATAAGGACAGTTGAAATACAAAAAGCAGATCGTTTCCCAAAAGAAGGTGACATTTCTAACGCAAGACTTCTATTAAATGAGCTTGATATTGTTGATTCAGAAGTAGAGGTGCGTTATGAGGGCAACATCCGATTAGTTAAAGGTATCAAAGAACTATCAATTCTTTAAGTCAAATGAATTTAATACCGATTTGTAGGGGAAAGGGTTAGTGTTTTCATAAACGGCCTTTTATATTAGTTCCCGCTTCTCGCAATCACGATTGAGTCCCATTATGGGAAGCGGGACTAAATCAGGAAAAACACATAACCAATCCAAAAAGTTAGAATGTTTTTGGAAATGGTAACCTGCGATTCATCCTCTAATATTTGATATGTGTTTTGGGAAAACGAAAGGAATGAGAGGAAGAATGAAAATAACTGAATCAATCCAACAGTTTGACTCAATTGATTTCCTTAAAGAACGTGGCGTTTATCTTATCACCGGAGGTCTGGGAGAATTGGGGCTAATCTTTGCACAACACCTAGCTCAAAAGACGAACGCAAGGCTTGTACTGACAGGACGCAGTGAGAGAGAAAGGGAAAATGATTCAAAGCTGCAAGAACTCGAAAACTTAGGAGCAGATATCCTTTATGTTAAGGCTGATGTGTCAAACAAGCAGCAAGTTGAGAAGCTTGTTGCCATAACAAAGGAAAGGTTTGGAAACATAAATGGAGTTATCCACTCTGCGGGAGTTATTAGAGATTCATTTGTGTTGAACAAAAATGATGAGGAAATTCAATCGGTATTAGCTTCAAAGGTCTTCGGTACGAAGAATTTGGATGAAGTATTAAAGGACGAACCTCTTGATTTCTTTGTTTTATTTTCATCTGTTGCGGCAGTTTTAGGTAATGTCGGCCAAAGCGATTATGGGTATGCAAACAGTTATATGGATTATTTTGCACAGTGGAGAGATGCTCAGTGTAAAGCTGGTAAACGGTTCGGGAAGACTCTCTCGATAAACTGGCCTTTATGGGAAGACGGTAAAATGAGCGTGAATGATGAGAAACTAAAAATCATGAAGGATGGATTTGGTATGGTTCCACTTACCAAGGAAAGGGGGATCCCGGCGTTAGAATATGGATTACAGCAATCAGGATCGCAACTTATAGTCTTACAGGGTGAAGGAGAAAAAATCCAATCCGAAATAAAAAAAATGAAAAAAAATGATGCTATTTCGTCTGAAAAGGACAATAGTATGAGCCAGCCGATAAATGATCCTGTTGTAACAGATCCAACCCAAAAGGTATTGCTTAACAGGACTGAAACTTTCCTAAAAATGCTAATATCAATTCAAACCAAGATCCCAATAGATAAAATCAGAAACGATGAGACCTTTAGTAAGTTTGGCATTGAATCTGTGGCGATTATGGGGATGACGAAAACAATGGAGGAGAAGTTAGGGGATCTCTCCAAAACATTGTTTTTTGAATATAATAATATCAATGAACTAGCGGAATACTTAGTGAATTATAAAAAAGAAGCCTTAACAATGTTGTTTGGACTAACTGATAAGGACCGGACGGAAAATCTTCACGTTCAAGACCAACCTAAAGGCAGAAAGAACGTACGGGTTAAATTGCCGGAAAATCAGAAAAAAAAGAAAAGCAGGCGGGAAACAGAAGCTTGTGATGAAGATATCGCAATAATCGGCGTATCAGGCCGATATCCTATGGCGCAGAACCTTGATGAATTTTGGGAGAACTTGAAGACGGGGAAAGACTGTGTTACAGAGATTCCCGAAAACAGATGGGATCATAGTCAATACTATGATTCAGATAAAGGGATTATCGGAAAAACATACAGCAAATGGGGAGGATTTATTGATGATATAGAGATGTTTGATTCTCAATTCTTCAGTATTCTTCCAAATGAGGCGAAGTTTATTGATCCACAGGAACGATTGTTTTTAGAAGCAACCTGGAATGCAATTGAAGATGCAGGATACGCCAGCGCTTCACTTAAAGGCAAGAAAGTTGGCGTATTTGTGGGTGCGATGTACGGTCTCTATCAGTTGTTCGAAACGGAACAATTTGGAAACAAAATCTCAGGCCGCTCTTCTTTTGCATCAATCGCAAACAGAGTTTCATACTTTTTTGATTTTCATGGCCCCAGTATCGCATTGGATACAATGTGTTCTTCCTCTCTTGTGGCTCTCCACCTTGGCTGTGATAGCATCCGCAAAGGTGAGGCTGAGATGGTTATTGCCGGAGGAGTGAATTTAACTCTTCATCCTAACAAATATCTTCAGCTCAGCATAGGCAACTTTTGCTCAACGGATGGAAAATGCAGAAGCTTTGGCGGTGATGGAGATGGATATGTTCCGGGTGAAGGGGTTGGAGCGCTCGTGCTGAAGCCACTGAGTAAAGCGGTTGAAGATGGAGACCAGATTTATGCAGTGATCAAAGGAAGCTCAATTAACTCAGGTGGCAAAACGAATGGGTATACAGTGCCAAACCCGAACGCACAAAGTGAACTGATTAAAGAAACTCTCGAAAAGTCTAACATTGATCCTCGGACTATTAGTTATATTGAAGCGCACGGAACAGGTACAGCATTAGGTGATCCGATTGAAATATCGGGCCTATCGAAGGCCTTTCATGAATATACGGATGAGAAGCAATTTTGTGCTATCGGTTCAGTAAAATCAAATATTGGACATTCGGAATCTGCAGCTGGTATTGCGGCGGTCACAAAGGTACTGCTTCAGATGAAGCATAAGATGCTTGTTCCATCTATTCATTCTAAGCAGTTAAATCCTTTCATTGATTTTAAAAGTAATCCGTTCTATGTTCAGCGTTCACTCGAAGAGTGGAAACAGCCTGTTATTAAAACGGCATCAGAGGAAAAACGTTATCCCAGAAGAGCCGGAGTTAGCGCCTTTGGAGCTGGCGGTGCAAATGCGCATATTATTCTTGAGGAATACGAGAAGGTGTCGCCTTCGATATCCAGAGAAGACAGCCATTCTCAGCTTTTTATTCTTTCAGCTAAAAATAAAGAACGACTTAAGGTTTATGCTAATCAGTTACATTTATTTCTGGAAACATATAAACCTATTCATCCCAATGAGCAGTCAATCAAAGTAAATACAGGTGTCATTGAGCGTAATTATGTTGTTAAAGAAATCATTAAACAGGAGATCGCTGAAATTTTAGGTATAAGTGTGGCAGAAGTGGGCTATGATGAGCCATTTACTGACTATGGGTTAGATGCCTATGATTTAACGGTGTTACATCATAATCTCGAGAAAAAGCTAAAACTGGAGATCCCAGACAATGAATTGGTATATCATTCCACTTCGAACGGTCTGGCTGAATATTTATCCTCCTTTGAGGCAAAAAGTTTAATACCCGAGAAGGCAGAACCTGAAGCGAAAATAGATTTTCCCCTTGAAGATCTTGCATTCACTCTTCAAGTAGGACGTGAAAGCATGAAAGAGAGATTAGCAATCATAGCCGGGGATGTCAATGATCTTAAGAAAGGTCTGTCTGACTATTGTAATGGAAAAAACGATAATCCTAACCTCAAACAAGGAAATACCAATGAGTTCATTGAAAAATTCGATATTCTTCTAAATGGTGAAATTGCCAAGAAACAAATGCAAAAATTTCTTGAAGATAGAGATATGGAAAAAATCGCCGAGCTCTGGGTGATGGGAGCTGATGTTGATTGGGAAAAAATGTATAGGGGTGAGGTGAGACAAAGGATGTCTCTTCCAACCTATCCTTTTGATCGAAAACGACATTGGATCTTACAAGTCGGGAAGGATCACCGACTGATACCGAACAAGGAGATTATAAAAAACGATCCTGACGATTCTATAGTTACAAAAATTCAAGAAGAAACGCCCGTATTAGAAAGGCCTTATTACTTATCGACAGAGGATGATGTAAAGCTAACTGATGCCATTCTTGAATATTTAAAGCAAATGTTTTCAGAAGTTCTTAATATACCGACAGGCTATCTTTCTCCCCATGAAGAATTTGAAAGCTATGGAATTGACTCTATTCATATCAATCAGCTTAATAGATTTTTTGAACAGGTCTTTGGTACATTGCCAGCCACTCTGATGTTTACATATAAAAATTTATATACGCTTAGCAAGTATTTCGTTGAAAAGCAGAGGGGGAAAATCATTACTCTGCTAAATTCTCTTAATGATCATCAAATTGCGAAAACCGGAAACATTAGGCCGGAAAAACCGGTTCCTTTTTCGAAGGACGCAGTGCCTCAAACTGTCGCGGAGGAAAAAATCTCTGAAGATGAACAAGGAATTGCGATTATTGGAATCAGCGGAACATTTCCACAGGCAGAAAACATGGATGAGTTTATGAGGAATCTCATGAACGGAAAGGACAGTATTACCGAGATTCCGAAAGAAAGATGGGACCATAGGAAATATCCAGATATTAGCTGCAAATGGGGAGGATTTGTTGCGGATGCTGATAAATTTGACCCGCAATTCTTTAATATCTCCCCCCTCAATGCGGCTTTTATGGACCCGCAGGAACGTTTATTTCTTCAGGCTGTCTGGAGTTGCCTGGAAGATGCCGGTTATACGCCAGAATCATTAGGTGATCGTTATGATGAAGATCAACGAGGAAATGTGGCGGTTTATGCAGGTGTTACCTTTAACACTTACGGTCTTTCAGGGGCTGCTGAGGTTGATAGAGGGAATGCAGTTCCGATTAATTCACAGATTTATTCAGTTGCTAACAGAGTATCCTATTTGCTCAACCTTAGAGGGCCAAGCCTGTCTGTGGATACGGCATGTTCTTCATCGCTATATGCTATACACCTTGGTTGTGAAAGCATATTAAGAGATGAATGTGATATGGCGATAGCAGGCGGAGTGAATTTAACCTTACATCCAAGTAAGTACATCACTTTAGATTCTGCTAAATTCCTAGCCTCTGACGGGCATTGCAGAAGCTTCGGTAAAGGCGGAGACGGTTATGTACCAGGTGAAGGGGTAGGCGCGGTGCTTTTAAAACCTCTTTGGAAGGCTAAAAGGGATAGGGATCATATATACGGTGTCATTAAGGGCTCAGCTGTTAACCATGATGGCAAAACGAATGGCTATTCTGTCCCAAATCCAGTTGCTCAGAAAGAAGTCATTAAGAAAGCCCTGAAAAAGGCAAATGTAGATCCGCGGACTATCAGCTATGTTGAAGCACATGGAACGGGAACATCTCTTGGAGATCCAATTGAGATTACAGCTTTAACGGATGCATATGCTGAATATACTTCAGATAAACAATTTTGTTCAATTGGTTCAGTAAAGTCAAATATCGGCCATCCTGAAGCTGCTGCAGGAATAGCGCAAGTTGCTAAGGTATTGCTGCAGATGAAACATAAAATGTTATTGCCGAGCAGACTTAATACGGAGGAAATCAATCCAGATATTCAGTTTGCCGAAACTCCGTTTTATGTTCAGATGAAGGCTGAAGAATGGAAACAGCCGACAATCCTCAATGGCAGAAAAACAAAGTGTCCAAGGCGTTCGGGTATTAGCTCTTTTGGTGTTGGCGGGGTAAACGTCCACATGATTATTGAGGAGTATGAACCTGAAAGGAGACCGATAGAAGAAACTCAAAAAAATCCAGTTATCATCCCGTTGTCAGCCAAAAATGAATCTGCATTAAAAAGATATGCAACCAAGCTTTTTCATTATCTGGTGGATACGAAGAACCAAGATCAGAAAGTGCCTGATCTTAGGGATATTGCATTTACACTACAGACAGGCCGTAAAGCTTTTCCATACAGGGTGGCTTTTATTGCTTCCGAGTATGATGAATTAAGGAAAATGGTAGAGAAATTTTTGAATGAAGGTGTCAATGGAATTAAACACATAAGAGGACTGATAGCAGGAAAGGCTATTCCGGCAAGCAAAGGGATCAAGCCGGGCGATTACTCCGAGGTATCTGCAGAAAGTAATCTTTATGAGATGGCGGCTAAATGGGTGGAAGGTAACGAAACCCCGTTTAGTGAACTTTACAAAGGTTTCCTGCCATATCGGATTTCGCTTCCAGTATACCCTTATGAAAAAGAAAAGTACTGGATGTATCGAACTCCAGAAAAAGCGGTTCCATTTGAAGAAAAGTTGGAAATGAGTATTTCGGATAAAAGTGTGAGTCCATGTAAAGAGGAAGAGCCGTTGTCAAACGGTTCTGATATGACATTTCTTTATCAACTTGCCAATTCATTTGAAAGTGAACAAATTCCGAAGATGATTCATTACATTCAGGAAATATTTGCTTCATTACTAGGATTCACAGAAGGGAGACTGCCAGACCCTGAACAGGGATTTTTTGAGCTAGGGTTGGAATCAATTGCAATTGCCGAGGGGTATAACATGCTCCAAAGAGTATTTAATATAGAGCTTGATGAACAGATTTTCTTTAACTACCCAAATATTGTCGAGGTATCTAAGTATATTTTGCCGATGTTGAATTTGGAAGAATTGGAGATTCTATCAGAGCCAGAGGACTTCTGTGGCTTAGCTGAAACAGAAGAAGCGGCTATAGATCAAAACAGGACTCTATTCATAGATCCGGTCCGTGGCGGTGAAGAAGATGAAGCTCTTTTTAATAAAATTGATCAGATGAGTGAGGAAGAGCTTATCGAAATGCTGGAAATGGAAATCAGCGAAAAATAGATTATGAGAGCACGACAATCGGTAGTTTTCACAGGTGGGAATATACATCCATAAAAAATGAAAATATCGATTCACCATATAGGAACAATGGAATTGTTCTGAAATCGAGGAGTAATCAATGGAAAAAATTTTTATGTTTGCCGGGCAAGGATGTCATTTTTATGGCATGGGTAAAAAACTATACGAAACAAATTTTGACTTCAGAAGAAATATAGATGCCGTCGATCATGAAATCGTAAAGTTTGCAGGTATTTCTGTACGTGACATTATTTTTGATGAAAATAAAAATCGTGGTGAAGCTTTTTTACCGATTCTTCAAACGAATCTCGCTATTTTTATGTATGAGTATTCAGCAGCACAAATGATGATTCAGAATGGGATTGCCCCCGATGGAGTAATCGGAGCGAGTTTGGGCGAGTTTAGCGGTGCCGTTATTTCTGGCATGATTGAGATGCAGGATGCAGTTGCTTTGCTGGTAAAGCTTTCAGAACTGATAATTGACAAAGCCCCTATGGGCGGATTGATCACTGTATTTGATGATGCTTCAGTGTTTCAGAATTGTAAAGACATATTCACGGGGAGCGAATTAGTAGCAGTTAACCATAGGCATCATTTTGTAGTTTCTGCAAATTCAGAAAGGATCCGATCGATAAAAAAGCGATTGAGTGCCAATGGTATTCTTAGTCAGGTGCTTCCGGTACAATATGCATTTCATTCTCATGAAATGGAAAGTATGCGGGAGGAATGCTGCAGGCTTTTTGCTGAAGTAAATCTAAAGCAGCCCGCATGCAAAATCATCTCCTCTGTTACTGGTAAGGTATTAGATCAAGTGAAAAAGGACTACTTTTGGGATGTTATCAGGGAACAAATTAGATTTAAGGAATCTATTACCAACACGGTGACAAAGGATACGATGTTTATTGATTTATCTCCTGATGGAGAGCTGGCTGCGATGTTACAGTACATTTTGCCGGAGCATAAAGATGTATTTAAAATAGCTTCACTTTTTAATGTGGACATGGATGTAACAAGCATAATGAAAACGATAAAGGAAACAGGAGGGCATAAGATGAAAGCGTATGTTTTTCCAGGGCAAGGTTCACAGGAAAAGGGAATGGGGGCTGAGCTATTTGATGAATTCATCGAATTGACGCAAAAGGCCGATGAAATACTTGGGTACTCAATAAAGGATCTGTGTCTAAATGACCCAGAAAATAAGCTTGGCTTAACCGTTTATACACAGCCAGCACTCTATGTTGTAAGTGTATTCTCCTATCTAAAGAAGCTAAAGGATGGGGAGAGAGAACCGGATTATTTAGCAGGACACAGTATTGGTGAGTATGCGGCTTTATTTGCATCTGGCGCCATAGACTTTGAAATCGGTTTAAAACTAGTTAAAAAAAGAGGAGAATTGATGTTCCGAGAAGCAGGCGGTCAAATGGCTGCAGTCGTTGGATTAACGAAGGAGCAAGTTGAACAAGTACTCCATGAAAATGAGCTTACCAATCTTGATGTGGCAAATATGAATACACCTAACCAAATTGTTATTGCAGGATATCGAGAGGATATTCAAAAGGCTAAAGACCCCTTTCAGAACCATAGCAATTGTGTGATGTACAAGGTTCTAAATGTTAGCGGAGCCTTCCATTCAAGGTATATGGAGCCGGCAAGAGATGAATTCACTGAATATCTCCAAAAGTTTAAGATTGGCAGCATGAAGATTCCGGTAATTTCGAATGTTTATGCCAGACCATATAGACAGTCTCGGGTGTTGGAAACGTTATCTGAACAATTGGTATCATCCGTTGAATGGACAGATAGCATAAGGTATTTATTGGCAAAAGGTGTAGAGGATATTATCCAAGTAGGGCCTGGGAGAGTTGTTCAGGGTATGGTTCAAGCAATTATCAGAGACGCTGAACCGATTATGATTGAAGAAGAGGATCTTCCAAACGAGAAGTATAGAGAAGAGCAGCATGAAATCATAGAAGAAGTTCATAGCAAGAGCGAGGCAGAAGTGACGAATTCAACTTTAAACGAAACAGGTTTTCAAAAAAACATCTCGAAAAGTATTTCACCGGAAATGCTGGGAGATGGTTCGTTCATCCATGAGTATAACTTAAAGTATGCTTATATATTAGGTGGTATGTATAGAGGGATTTCCGGGGAGCAGCTAGTAACTGAAGCGGGTAAAGCAGGCTTACTCGCGTTCTACGGCACTGTTGGTGTTGATGATTCCTCTGTTGAAAAGGCCATTAAAAATATTCAAAGGACATTAAAGAATGGCGAGCCTTATGGTTTCAGTATATCTCCTGATTTTGAGAATCCTGAACGGGAAAAAAGAATTTTTGATTTATTTCTTACAAATGGTGTGAGAACTATTGAAGCATCTGGATATGTAACAATCACTAAGCCACTGGTAAAGTTTAGAATCAAAGGCCTTAAAGAAGATGGAACAGGTAATGTCATTATACAGAACAGAATTATTGCTAAGCTATCAAGGCCGGAAGTAGCTGAATGTTATATGAGCCCGCCGCCAAAAAAGATAGTTGACAGTCTATTAAGAGAAGGAGAGATTACGGAAACTGAGGCGCAGCTATCTCAACAAATTCCGATGGCTTATGATGTATGTGTTCAAGGAGATTCGGGAGGACATACAGATGCTGCAAATGGTTTTGTATTATTACCAGCATTTTTTAGATTAAGAAGTGAAATGACTAAGAAACATGGGTATCATTATAAAATTCGTCTCGGTGTCGGCGGTGGGATCGGGACCCCGACAGCAGCAGCTGGTGCATTTATAATGGGGGCAGATTTTATAACAACAGGATCAATTAATCAATGTTCTGTAGAAGCAGATATAAGCGTTTCCGCAAAGGAGATGTTAAGCGGTATTAATGTACAGGATACAGGGTACGCACCTTCATGGGATCTTTATGAAACGAGTAGTAAGGTGCAGGTGCTCAAGAAGGGAACCCTGTATCAAGTTAGGAGCAATAAGTTGCACTCGATTTATAGCAGTCATCATTCACTTGATGGGATCGATGAAATAGTGAAAAAGCAAATTGAAAATAATTATTTTAAAAAGAGCTTAGAGGAAGTTTACACTGAGGTTAAGCAGTATACAAGCAGGAAGACACTTAAGGAAGCTGAAATAAATCCAAAGCTGAAAATGCTACTTACTTTTAAATGGTATTTTATTAAATCAGCTCAATGGGCTCTTAATGGTGAAGAAGATAATCAGTCAGATTATCAAATCTTATGTGGGTCCGCACTTGGATCTTTCAATCAGTGGGTAAAGGGGTCTGAGATGGAAGACTGGAGAAATCGACATGTCGCTGATATAGGAACTATGCTCATGACTGAAACGGCGGAACAGCTTAATGAATATTGTACACAAATGTTAGTGTAGGCTGGTTTCCGTATATATTGATCCTTTTTCTGAAGACGTGGTAAAAATAACCTGTTGTTAATAAATAGTTATATTGGGCGAGCCATTATATTAATTTAATATCTAAATCAGATTTGAGGAACATTCAGAAGCAGTTATGTTGCATCAAGTTTTAAAGAAGTATTTGAGAGGGGCTAAATAATGAACGGGCAAACAGTTGGAATTGAAGCTATTAATTTTTACGGGGGTTCTGCTTATCTGGACGTCCAAAAACTTGCAAAATATCGGAATCTCGATAATGAAAGATTTGATAACCTGTTAATGAAGGAGAAGACAGTGCCTCTTCCTTATGAAGATCCTGTTTCTCTTGGGGTAAATGCAGCAATGCCTCTTATAGATGCTCTTTCTCCTCAAGAAAAGGATCGTATAGAGATGGTCATCACTTGTACAGAATCAGGGATTGATTTTGGGAAATCAATAAGTACATACATTCACCATTACTTAGGTTTAAACCGTAATTGTCGTCTTTTTGAATTAAAGAACGCTTGTTATTCGGGAACTGCGGGCTTTCAGATGGCTATTAATTTTGTGCTATCACAAGTATCACCAGGGGCAAAGGTATTAGTTGTAGCGACAGATTTGGCTCGATTTATGGCTGCTGATGCAGGGGAAGCACTTATGGCTGACTGGTCATTTGCTGAACCTACTGGAGGAGCCGGTGCTGTAGCGATGCTTATTAGTGACACACCGTATATATACGAAGTTGATATTGGTGCGAACGGGTATTACGGCTATGAGATTATGGATACATGCAGGCCTATTCCAGACAGCGAGGCCGGGAATGCAGATTTATCCCTTATGTCGTATTTGGATTGTTGTGAATCTTCATTTTTAGAATATAAGAAGCGTGTAGAAGATGTTGATTATGAAAAATCATTTCATTATTTAGTGTTCCATACACCATTTGGCGGAATGGTAAAGGGAGCACATCGAAAAATGATGCGTAAAATGTGCAAGGCTAAGACCGATGTTATTCAGAATGATTTTAGCATTAGAGTGACTCCGGGCTTAACTTATTGTCAACGTGTTGGGAATATTATGGGGGCAACTGTTTTCTTGTCATTGTTAAGTACCATTGATAATGGAAACTTTGGATCGCCTAAGAGACTGGGTTGTTTTTCTTATGGATCTGGCTGTTGTTCAGAATTTTATAGTGGTGTTGTCACACCAAGTGGACAAGAAAAAATTAAGCAGTTAGGGATTAAAGAACATTTAGATAAGCGATATGAGTTAAGCATTGATCAGTACGAAAATCTTCTAAGCGGCAGCGGGGCAGTTGCTTTTGGAACTAGAAATGTAAAGCTTGATCTTGACTTGATCCCAGAAGTTTTGAAGATTAACAAGAGTGGGGGAAAACTTGTACTTAAAGAAATAAATGAATATCACAGAGAGTATGTCTGGCTTTAAAATTCCTGAATATTATATAATAAAATACATTAAATGGTGATAATCACGTTTTTGGGTATTTACTCATTTTTTCGTCACTCCTGCGAATAAAGTGATATATAATAAAATGATATACAGTTTAGTTTGTGCAACAAAATCAGTCAAAGGACTTTGACTTTTCGTGATAGAGCGATTAATTGTAAAAAGAGATAAAAGAATTAAATGAGGACAGGTGGCATTATTATTGGGTACTACATCACCAAGCGGTACCTAATGTTAATGTCCTTTTTCAATTACTGGGTAGTGGGGCAAATTGATTTCGGATTGTATGAGTAAATTTATCAGTAAGGAGTATTTTATTGTCTATCCTTAAAAGGAAGATATATTTAAAATCAGCCTATTTGAAATAATGGCTCAAAGAAATAGCTGCTTTTTATCTCTGTCTTTTCTATTTCGTCAAGCGCTGCAATCTATTTGCAAACTTTTAATTTCGAAAAAATGTGTTTTGTTAGTTTTAGTCACTCGAGTAAAATTGTATTTCATTATTATCTAATTACTCGTAGAAAGGGTCCGGTGCAAATTGGAACCGGTCATTTATCTTATAAATTAAAATTTGTCATTATCCATGGGTAAAATCGGCAAATTTATGACTTCACTTGAACTAAATGAAAATGTAAAGAATATTTGTATAGCCTTTAATGGAAGAAAGAATAATTAGTCTTCCTTTTTTTGTGCTGCCGGCCTGAGAAGTCGCTGTCACCAAGATCAGCCATGCCTTGAAACGCTTTTTTCAGGTTGACCATCTGACCGCGCAGTTTTTTGTATTCACCCGCGCGCTGTTTGGCAGCGGCCAGCAGGCTGTTTGCTTCGAAAACTTCCATGACCATATCCTTTCTTTTGTTTGATATCAAAATTTTACCACGTGAGTCAGGATATACAGTGTAGGAAATAGGTAATAAGAATAAAATGAATCTTTTGGCTTGCGACTTCCTTCCTGTATGAAGGGAGGCTTTTTATGTACAATAACCCTCAAATTCGGCTTACTGCGCTCCGGTGATTTTAAGCGTGCCTGTTTTTTCTAATGTCTTACACTCGAAACAACCCAACCGCTGAGGTATAATAGAAGCAGAGTATTTATCATACAGATTCAATTCGTGAAAGAGAGTGGAACAAAATGGGCCGTAAGTGGAACAACATTAAAGAAAAGAAAGCATCAAAGGACGCAAATACGAGCCGGATTTACGCGAAGTTCGGCCGTGAGATTTATGTGGCGGCAAAACAAGGCGAGCCAGATCCGGAATCGAACCAGGCATTAAAAGTGGTGCTTGAGCGCGCGAAGACGTACAGTGTGCCGAAAAATATTATTGAGCGTGCGATTGAAAAGGCGAAAGGCGGCGCGGAGGAGAACTTTGACGAGCTGCGTTACGAAGGTTTCGGGCCGAACGGTTCAATGATCATCGTTGATGCGTTAACGAATAATGTAAACCGCACGGCGCCTGAAGTGCGCGCCGCATTCGGGAAAAACGGCGGAAATATGGGTGTGAGCGGGTCTGTCGCTTACATGTTCGATGCGACTGCCGTTATCGGCGTTGAAGGCAAGACGGCGGATGAAGCGCTGGAATTGCTGATGGAAGCTGATGTGGACGTGCGCGATATATTAGAAGAGGATGACAGTGTTATCGTATATGCCGAGCCTGATCAATTCCATGCGGTACAAGAGGCATTCAAAAATGCCGGCGTTGAAGAGTTCACGGTTGCGGAGCTGACGATGCTTGCGCAAAATGAAGTCGAGCTTCCGGAAGATGCGAAAGCTCAATTTGAAAAGCTGATCGATGTGCTGGAAGATCTGGAAGACGTACAGCAGGTTTATCACAATGTAGATTTAGGCGAATAAAGACAAAAAGGCCGGGGCGGCATAAGTTCCGGCCTTTTTATTTTACTTATGCGGTCGGCCTGTATCGAATTTCTCCGTAAGCAATTATTGATTATTTCGCCAAAACTGGGCGGATGCCCATACGTTTCCTTCCGGATGTCATAAACTGGACTGTAACCTATGTGAAGGAGCGATAAATCATGAATGAAAGAAGACCGATTTACGGCGGAGGCTTTGGCGGCGGCTATGGAGGCTTCGGAGGCTACCCGGGGTACGGTTTTGGCGGCTACGGAGGCTACGGAGGATATCCGGGACATGGTTTCGGCGGAGGCTACGGATACCCGGGATACGGTTTTGGCGGTTACGGCGGTTATGGCGGCTACGGCGGCTACGGAGGCTTCGGGGGATATCCGGGGTACGGTTTCGGCGGCTATGGCGGAGGCTACGGCGGCTACCCGTTCCATCATCATCATCGGGACAGCCAATATATCTGATCATTCGGGAAAAAGCACTCTTGGAACAGCAAGAGTGCTCTTCTCATGTTATTGCAGCTGTGTTACGATTGGAGCAAAATCATCAAGTACATAGGACTTTTAAAGCAGATCTGTAAAAATCTCTTTATCGGGGGGTTTTACATGTGAGAAGTGAAGACGAAATGATGAAATTGATTCTTGATATTGCGATGAAGGACGAGAGAATCCGTCTTGTCACTTTAGAGGGATCAAGAACCAATAAAAATGTACCGAGAGACAGATTTCAAGACTATGATATTTCTTATTTTGTGACCGATATGGACTCTTTCACATCTGACGAAAGCTGGCTGGATCAGTTTGGCGAAAGATTGATGATGCAAAAACCTGAAGATATGGAACTTTTCCCTCCGGAGCTCGGAGACTGGTTCTCCTATCTAATGCTATTTAAAGATCATCATAAAATCGACTTAACTTTGATTCCTCTGAGTCAAACAGAGGATTATTTTACACAGAGTGATGGTTTGGCGGAAATAGTATTAGACAAGGATGACCGAATCAATAGTAAGATTATTGCGAGTGATGAACAATATCATATAAAGAAACCGACTCCCAGAGAGTTTGATGATTGCTGCAATGAATTTTGGATGGTTTCAACCTATGTGATTAAAGGATTAATGCGTAAAGAAATACTGTTTGCGCTGGATCATATGAATGACATTTTAAGGCCTAATGTTTTGCGTATGATTGCGTGGAATATCGGGATAGAGAATCAGTTTTCATTAAGTGTAGGGAAGAATTATAAGTATATTCAACATTACATGAATGCGAAAGATTGGGAAATCCTGCTGAATACTTATGTCGGCAATACTTATGAAAGCGTGTGGAAGGCATTGTTTGACTGCCAGGGTCTCTTTAGAGCATATTCAAAGTCAGTGGCTGATTTATTGAGATATGAATATCCTGAATATGATCAACAAATTACGGAATATACATTGAAACATTATCAGCGTTTTCAAGCAGATTTTTCATTATGATTTTTTTACTTCAAATTCCAGATGAGTTGCATTGAGTCCGTTTCTAACGGGCTTTTTTATTTTCTTACAGGGCATAAATGCCGGTACGGATTCATACCTATTAAGGTCATGTGTTTAGGAAAGGAGGATCGTAATGAAAGAAAATCAGCCGTTTACACCGGTCAAATCCTATAAACCCTTCCACAGCCGGTTTGATCCCTGCCCGCCGATCGGGAGAAAATACTACAGAACGCCGCCGCATCTTTATATGCGGTTTCAGCCGTATCACTTGGAGCAGTTTTCTCCGATGGAGGCATTGAGAAAAGGGACCCTTTGGAAGGATCTTTACGATTTCTATGATAATCCTTATCGGGGGGGAATCGAATATGGCGAAAAAGATTGATGATGAATACTATCGGCTGCTGGAACAAATTCAGGCGGCGGACTTTGTCTTGGTGGAGCTGACGCTTTATCTGGATACGCATCCGCATGACCGTCTCGCGCTTCAGCAGTTTCATGAATATTCCCGGTACTCAAGACAGCTGAGAAAGCGGTTTGAGCCTGAGTACGGACCGCTTCTGCAATTCGGCGTGAGTCAGGTCGGCGCTCAATGGGACTGGGGCCGCGGTCCTTGGCCATGGCAAGTATAAGGAGGGATCTGTAAATGTGGATATATGAAAAAAAGCTGCAGTATCCGGTTAAAGTCAGTACATGCAACCCGATGCTGGCTAAGTTTCTCATTGAACAATACGGCGGGGCGGACGGCGAATTGGCCGCAGCGCTCCGGTACTTAAACCAGCGCTACACGATTCCTGACAAGGTGATCGGCCTGCTGACGGATATCGGCACGGAGGAGTTTGCGCATTTAGAAATGATTGCGACGATGATTTATAAGCTGACAAAAGATGCGACCCCGGAGCAGCTGCGTGATGCAGGGCTCAGTGATCATTACGTCAACCATGACAGCGCGCTGTTTTATCACAATGCGGCCGGAGTTCCGTTCACAGCGTCTTACATACAGGCGAAGGGAGATCCGATCGCTGATTTATATGAGGATATTGCGGCTGAAGAAAAGGCGAGAGCGACGTATCAATGGATTATTGATATTTCCGATGATCCTGACCTGAATGATTCACTCCGTTTTCTGCGTGAGCGTGAAATCGTCCACTCTATGCGTTTCAGGGAAGCGGTTGAGATTTTAAAAGAAGAACGTGATAAGAAGAAAATTTTTTAAACGGCCCTCAAACACGACGGCTGTTTTTTTCCTTTCTGCGTTTGGTCTATAATAAAGGTGTCGAATATTCTGATTACAGGAGGATTTTATGACACCATTTACGATCACGGAGGAGAAGGCGGGGGCATTCCGGGTCGCCTCCGCCCGGAAGGATGATGAAGAAGAGGTCATGGAGCTGCTCGTGCAAGCGGCAGAATGGCTTCGCGATAAAGGGTCGAACCAGTGGAGCGGCCTTCTAGAAGGGGAAGATACCCACAATATGCGGGAGGCGATCGCCCAAGGGTATGTTTTTTTATTCAGGCAGAATGAAGAGCTGGCCGGCGTCGTCATGCTGCTTCCCGAAGCAAGCGGGTGGGACAGACGTCTATGGGGCGATGAAGGACATGAGGAGTCCGTATATCTCCACCGGCTGGCGATTAACAGGCGGTTTGCAGGGGCGGGGCTCGGCCGGACGATCATGACTTGGGCGGAGACGGGTGTGTCTTGTCCGGGAAAAACGAAAATCCGGCTCGATTGCGTGTCCGAAAACCAGGTGCTTCAGTCGTTTTACAGCGGAATGGGGTACGAATCAAAAGGACTCGCGCCGGGTTATCATTTGTTTGAAAAAAAGATGAGTAAATAAAGAGCTTCTCATGACGGAGGTAAAAGACATGGGGTTTTTTTATCTGATCTGTCTGGCCGCATTTTGTCTTAACTTTGCCGTATCGGCTGTGCTCCGCAAGAAATGGCCGAAAAAGATGTGGCCTGAGTGCCTTTTGGCGGTGCTGGGCCTGACTGCTTTCGGTACGGTTGTTTACAGCATTTTCGGTGTCGGCGGCTGGGAAGGAATGGGCTTGGGGCTTGCCGCGATGTTTGCGGGTTCCGGAGCGGCCGCCGGTTATGCCGCTGAGGTGTGCTTACGGGTCGTCAGATCGAATCGAAAACAGTAAGCAGAAGTGAAAAAACGCGGCCTCGGCTGCGTTTTTTTGTGTGTTGCCGGCCGCTGTATAGAAACCAGGCGAATGTCCATAATGGTAATGACTTTTAAGAAGAAGGTGCGAATATGGGACATTTACTTACAGTGGCTTGGGAGTTAGTATGCGGTTTGGGTATTTTATTTGTGATTTTAAAATTGCTTGGAAAAACTCAATTCTCGCAAATTACGCCGTTTGATTTTATTTCCGCGCTCATCCTCGGCGAACTGGTCGGAAATGCGGTGTATGATAAAGGCGTCAGGATTTTTGAAATCATTTTTGCCTCTCTGTTATGGGGGATTTTAATTTATCTCATCGAACTGATTACGCAGAAAGTAAAAAGCTCCAGAAAGCTGTTGGAAGGCGAGCCGAGTATTATCATACATAAAGGAAAACTGAAATATGATGTGCTGAAAAAGAATAAGCTGGACATTAATCAATTGCAAAGCCTTCTCAGACAGGCGAATTGCTTTTCCATACAGGAAGCGGAGTACGCGATTTTAGAAACAAACGGGATGGTCAGTGTCCTGCCGAAATTTCAATATGACACGACGAAAAACGGCGACATGCAAATAAAGCCGAAGCAGGTCTCTTTGCCGGTCACGCTGATTATTGACGGCGAAGTGCTGTATGAAAATCTGAAAGAAGCCGGGCTGGAAGAAAAGCAGCTGAATCAGGAGCTGAAAAAGCTGAACATCAAAAAAACGGAGGACGTGCTGTATGCGGAATGGAAGCCCGATAAACCGCTGTTTGTCCTGCCGTATGAGGAGAAAAAATAAAAGAGCATTGCCCTGGGGCAAATGCTCTTTATTATTTTTCATGTACGCCTGTTTTAACGGCTCTAACATGATACATACCGACATCCGTTCCAAGCATATAATCAGGTTTCGGCTTGCCTTGGTTTGCTTTGTGGGCCGCGATGTGGTCTTCGCTTTTTTCCCATTGTTTCCAATGGTCTTCTGACTCCCAGCGGATTAACACGACGACTTCTTCATCACCGCGGCGGACTTTTTTTTCCAGGACCGTTACGTCTATCAAACCTTCCTGCTTTTCAATCACGCCTTCTGAACTGAAGCGTTCGATTACTTTGTCGGCATGTCCTTCTTTTACGGTCATTTTTCTGATTTGCACAAACATCTGGCAACTCTCCAATCCTTTTCACGCTTTATCCAACATTTTAAATGAAAATGATTCTCAAAGTCAATTGGGATGCCTGACGGATTACGATTTCAGGAGAAAGACATGACCATCCTCATCTTTAAATTGCACGAAGCTGCCCCAGTCCATTTGTTTCGGTTCATCTAAAAAGGTGATGCCGTTCTTTTTCATCTGTTCGTATGCGGCAAAGACATCTTCACACTCAAATACGATAGAAGCCTTCATATGCTCGGCCCCTTTCATCATCGATTTCGGATAAATAACCAAATGAGTGGCGGCTCCTTTGGGCGCTACCTCAAGCCAGAAGGCGCCCGGGCCCATCGGATGCTCGGCGACGGTTTCAAACCCCGCTTTTTCCGTCCAGAATGTTTTCGCTTTTTGCTGATCATCAGTGTATACGGCGACTGTCGCGATTTTTTTGATCATCATATTGACCTCCTGTTTCATTTCTTTTATAGTGTATCCTCCTGCCGAAAAAAGCAATCAAAAGCTTTAATGTGCGGGTTTTTTTAATTTCTCTAGTGCGATCGGCGATTCCGATTTATAATTTAGACAAAAGTACATATTCTTGAAAGAGGAGACGGCAGTGAACAAAGACCAATTACTTCATGATTATATTATTACACATTCGGCAGAGCTGACGGAAAAATGGCTCAAGCTGAGACGGAAGCTGAGAGGGCGTTTTTATTCTGCGGATCAATTAAGTGAGGAAATGAAACGGCTGCTGATCGAGCAGCATACCTTTACAAACACGGTCATCGCAAGCGCTTTTTTGGAAGATCCGGCCGTTTTTCAGCATAACAAAGAAAAATGGGCCGCACAGGTAGCGAAAAGCAGAGTGGAGCAAGACGCGGAGGTTCATGAGGTCGTTGAGGCGATCGGCAATTCAAGAACCGTCTTTTGGGAGGCGGTCACCCGTTTTATGGATGAGCATCAGGACATCGTAACAAACGAGGATGCCCGCCGCTGGAATCACCTTGTCAACGGCTCGTTTGATCAGCTGATGACGGATTTTACTGAACAGTTTCAGAAATTAATGATCGCGAGGCTGTCATCTCAGCAGGAGCTTATTTCCGAATTGAGCTGTCCGGTTATTTTGATCGCGGATACGATCGGCACTCTGCCGCTCATCGGATCGATTGATACGAGACGGGCGCGCGTGATTTTGGAGTCGGTGCCGGAAAACTGTGTCGCCAAACGGATCACAAACCTTGTGATTGATCTGTCCGGTGTGCCCATTGTCGATACGATGGTGGCGCAGCAATTGTATATGCTGTCGAAAACGTTATTTCTCCTCGGCATCAGAACCGTGTTTTCCGGCATTCGGCCTGATGTGGCACAGACTTCTATCCAGTTGGGGCTTGATTTTTCAGAGTATCAAACCTACGGCTCCCTGGAGCAGGCGCTCGCCAGCATGGGTGTCACATGTGTGATCGAGGAAGCAAAAGCATAGAAAAAAGGTGCTCCGGCCAGAGGCGGGGCGCTTTTTTTGTCAGCGGAAAACAATTTAAATATGTCGGAACGGAAGATTGCGTTCTTAAAAAGAGCAATATGACGCCTTGGGGGCGGGGGTCGGCGGCACGGTTTATGTCAAAGCGAAGGAAGTGAAAGTTTTCGCAAAGAAAACATATCCAAAAATTGTGTAAATGTTATTGATTTCTGAATGAAAACATAATAGTATAATTATATATTTCTTATCAGAATAGTATGAATTAAAACACTCATTGTCAAAAGACGAACGGCCAGACATAAAGGGGGAGCATGATGACGTCCAAAGGAAACGTAGATCCGCATGTGATCGAAAAGATTATCAGTGCGCTGGAAACGCTCGATTTCGGGACTGTTCAGATTACGGTTCATAATTCCCAAGTGACACAAATTGATAAGGTGGAGAAATATCGATTTTCCCTGAAGAGCAAAGAAGTAAAACAATCTTAAAAAACAGCCAATGACAGGAGGCGGTACATATGAAGCATTCAACTGTTCCTTTCCGGGAGAGCCGGTATCTGCACCTGCCCGAAGTGCGCTTTCTGCATTGGTGCACGAAGCAATACGGCATTAACAAAGGAGTGCTCAATACAATTGACGGCTGGTTTTATGATGCGGGCGTCATTCCCATTCCCGTCAGGCGTCTTTATGTGCTGGCATTTCTCGATTTCGCGAAAACGCCGGGGCAGAAGGGGAATATCCGATTCGGGCACGGCGGATTGACGAAAAAACTGCATGATTTCATGGATATGCAGGAGTGCGCAGCAAAACGTCAGGCCTGACATCCTTAAAATCTTCTTAAAATCATACAAATTTCTCCCATTTTATTTATAATAGACCTATCACGATCATTTTTTGGGAGGACTTTTGACATGCAAACTGCTGCTTATGAGAGCAAACAATCTATTATGCAGCGCATTATAACGGTATTTGTGTTTACACTGTTAGTTGCGACAATCGGCCTGTATACGGGCCAGTTCATTCCGCCGGCATTCATGCTGCCGCTGTCGGTCTTAGAGGTCGCCATGATCATCGCCGCGTTTTGGCTGCGCCGAAAAAAAGCCGTCGGATATGTGTTTGTGTTTTCATTCGCTTTCATTTCCGGA
This sequence comes from Bacillus sp. GZB, assembly GCF_001975995.1. NCBI lineage: Bacteria > Bacillati > Bacillota > Bacilli > Caryophanales > Bacillaceae > Bacillus > Bacillus sp. GZB. Next base: position 160,223 of record NZ_MTQG01000019.1, on the reverse strand, counting down.
ATGACGCTGTTTCCGATTATCAGCCATTATGCGTCCGCAGCGGGGGCCTATGTCGTATTGGAGGCATTCGGTTCATCGTTTGTGATTTTTGCGGTGCTCGGCACGATTGGCGCTAAGACGAAAAAGGACTTGTCGTTTTTATGGTCCTTCTTGCTTGTCGCTGTTATCGCGCTTCTCGCAGTGGGGATCTTTAATATTTTCAGCCCGCTGAATTCAGCCGCCATGATGGCGTATTCCGTCATCGGGACGATTGTGTTTTCAATGTACATCTTATACGATCTGAACCAGATCAAGCACCGGGACATCACGGCTGATTTGATTCCTTTGATGGCATTGACGCTTTATATCGACTTTATTAACCTGTTTATCAACCTGCTACGGTTTTTCGGAATTTTAAACAGTGATGATTAACCGCGCGAAAAAGGCGCCCTGCTGAGAGGGGCGCCTTTTTATGTTCTGCCGCCGGAAAACAGCAGAAGCTTATCAAATAATACTTCAAGTATTTTTGTCAATTCCGCTTTTTGTTCAGCGGTGAAGCTTTCCATGACTCCTGAAATATTGGAGAAGTGGCCGGGAAGAAACAGCATCAGCTTTTCTTTTCCTTCCCTTGTGAGTCCGATGCTGATTTTTCGTCTGTCGCCGGTATGCCGGCTGCGGTTTACAAAGCCGTCTCGTGCGAGTCCGTCGATCAATCCGGTGATGGTCGCTTTGGTGACATTGGATTTTTTCGCCAGCTCCGTCGGACTCAGGCTGTGGCCGGGTGCGTCAAACAGAAACATCAAAATTTTGAATTTCCCTTCGGACAATCCGTGACTTGAGAAATAATGCTCCATGACCTGATTCATTTTTTTAGACATATCAAATAACGTCAAAAATGTTTTCAATGATTCAGCATCCATATCGGCGTAAATCTCAGCGCGTCCGGCAATCTGCGAGTAATCCGGCAAATGTCTCAACTCCATTTTTGTAAGCCTCCGTACCATTTTAGTGATTCAAAGTATAAGCTTGCCGGATTCAAAAGGCAACCTATAAAGATTGACAGTTTTTCAGCCTATATAGTAAGGTGGCTAATAGTTAATTGATAATAAATAAATAAATAGAGAAGGCGGTATCGTGATGAACCATGAAGTGAAAAAGATCATCATAGCGGGCGGAGGGATCGGCGGCCTGTCCGCAGCGATTTCTCTCGGCAGAGCGGTTTTTGAAGTGACCCTTTGTGAGGCGGCGTCCGACATGCGAAAAAGCGGAGCGGGCATTCTCCAGCCTCAAAATGCGCTGCGGATGCTTCGGGAAATCGGTGTGTATGATGAATGCTGCCAACACGGCTTTCAAACGGAATGGCTGAAGCAGCATGATGAAAACGGAACGCTGCAGTTTAAAGTGAGTGAGGCGTTTTTAGATGATTCATTGCCGGGGCGGAATAATATATTGCGGCAAACGTTAAACGATATCCTCAAAAAGCATGCTGAAGCGGCGGGGGTCACGATTCTGCTCGGTAAAAAAGTCGTGTCTTACGAAGAAACGGCAGATGACATAACGGTGCATTGTGCAGACGGAACCGCGATGACGGCTGACATTCTCGCCGGCTTTGACGGCATCCGCTCCGCTGTCCGCGATCAAATGCTGCAAAGAGAAGTGAAAACGGAGTATCTCGGCATGGGAGCGCACAGATTTTACATTTCTTTTCCCGAGCCGATATTTCATGATTCGACACTGATGTATAAAAAAGGGCAGACGCAGGTCGGAGTCGTGCCTCTCTCTGAAAAAACAGGATACGTATTTATCATCCGGCCGTATGACGCTGACTTCAGGGATGACGAGGACACGCGTTTTGAACGGGTGAAAGACTTGCTGCGGGGAATTCCGGGAGTGAAGTTTGTGACAGAGAATATGTCAAAGGAATATCCCGTTTTGTTTCATAAGATTGAGCAGATGGCGGTTAAAGAACCGTGGCACAGAGGCCGCGTCGTTCTGGGCGGGGATGCCGTCCATGCAGGAGCGCCGACATTGGCGCAGGGAGCGGCGATGGCGATTGAAGACGCGATTGTGCTTAGTGAAGAACTGCAAAAGCACGAAAATCATGAAACTGCATGTCAAGCATACTTCGAAAGACGGGCGGAGCGGGCATTACCGGTGCAGAATCTCTCATCTGAAATCGTCCGCCGCGAGATAAAGGGAACACCCGGCGTCCAAGACATCATCGGTGAATGCTATCGATTGCTCAAAGAGCCTTATTAAATAAAGAAAGTCCAGAGCATGGCGTCTGGACTTTTGTCAGTCTTGTTCAGATTTATTCCGTATCCGCTCAATCACCTCATGCAGCCCCTCAGGCTTGTGAAACTCCACCGGCGAACTGCCTTTTTCAAACGAGATCGTCTCCGCCTCAATGAGCGCGACATAGCGCCCGTTCACTTTTGCGAGATGGATGGATTCGCCGAAATCAGCCAGTAATCCTTTAATCTCTGTTTCTCCGACTTTCATTTTCAGCTCGGCTTCCGGCGTGTGTTCAATGATCTGCGCGGATGCCTCGATGACTTGATGGGTGTCGAGGCGCTCCTGAATTTCCCGCTTTTCACTCGCTTCCCAAATTTCAATGTCGTGCTCAAACTGCTGAAGCTCTTCGCTGTTTTCTTCAAAAGTTTCATACACGTGCTCCTGCACCATGTTCATGACTTGGTTTTTCATGATTTCCGGCATCGATTCGCCATATTCGACAAATTTGAGAAAATCTTCGAAATAACGGGCGTGCGAGGCCTGGTGGATTTTCAGCTCATGCTCTTCCGTCATGCCTTCTTCCGGCACATACGGATATTGAATGCTTTTCATGTTTTTTGTCGTGATGGCCATTTCGACCTTTTTAATGAGAGACGAGGCGTCTGAGATGCGGGCGACCTTCGGCTCGAAATCGCATTTCATCATAAAGACGAATTTGTCCTCAAAATATTTGCGCGGAACGGCCGATGCCACGATAAAAACACCGCCGCGCACGGCGCTCGTGTCAAGATAAGTACGGACGAACTGCTCGCTTGCTTCGATAAATGCTTCCTTCGTATCCGCAAGTCTGGCGCGGTTGAAAAGGTTGTAATTCGGATTTGAATCAAGCTCATGGCCCGGCTCCGTGATAAAATGGCCGATTTTTGTGGGGACCTGCTCGGATTGCGGATGCCGTTCAGCTTTCCGTTTGACGATTTTCTTCAATTCCCCGTCAAGAAAATCCTTCAGCTCGCTTTCTTCAAATTCGTCTGTGTCAAGGGTCTGGAAATGTTTGAACTGTTTATTTGCCTGTTCGTCTTTTCCTTCCACTTGAATGACATAAAACGATAAAAACTTGATTTCAAAATCCATATGTGAACTCACCTTATTTCTGTATTTAACAAGCCTCTCCAGTATAGAAAAAACCGTTATCAATCGTCAATCCGGGGATTGATCCGTAACGGCGGATAATTGGCCGGTGAAAAGGGCACTGTAGTTGGAAGGAACGCATCAATGTGTAAGAAAGGGTGTTATTCATGAAGGAAACAGGTCCGATTCCGCAGCCGAAGACATTCGGTCCGCTCGGCAATCTCCCTTTGCTTGATAAAGACAAGCCTACAATGTCGCTGATCAAACTGGCAAACGAGCAGGGGCCTATTTTTCAGCTGCATACCCCGGCGGGCGCCATTATCGTCGTGTCCGGACATGAACTGGTGAAAGAGGTATGTGATGAAGAGCGGTTCGATAAAAGCATTGAAGGTGCTTTGGAGAAAGTCCGGGCATTTTCCGGTGACGGGCTGTTTACAAGCTGGACGCATGAGCCTAACTGGCGAAAGGCGCATAATATTCTGATGCCGACCTTCAGCCAGCGCGCGATGAAAGATTATCATTCGATGATGACTGATATCGCGGTGCAGCTGATTCAAAAATGGGCTAGGCTGAATCCGGATGAGGCCGTTGATGTGCCTGCTGATATGACCCGCCTGACGCTTGATACGATCGGGCTTTGCGGCTTTAACTATCGGTTTAACAGCTATTACAGGGAAACGCCTCATCCGTTTATCAACAGCATGGTGCGCGCCCTTGATGAAGCGATGCACCAAATGCAGCGCCTTGATGTTCAGGATAAGCTCATGATCAGGACGAAGCGCCAATTTCATCATGACATTCAGGCGATGTTTTCGTTAGTAGACAGTATTATCGCAGAGCGCCGGTCAGGCGGACGGGATGAAAAGGATCTGCTGGCCAGAATGCTGAATGTGGAAGACCCGGAAACGGGCGAAAAACTTGATGATGAAAATATCCGGTTTCAAATCATCACGTTTTTAATTGCCGGCCATGAAACGACCAGCGGCCTGCTTTCCTTTGCCATCTACTTTCTGCTGAAACATCCCCGTGTTTTGGAAAAAGCCTATGAAGAAGCCGATCGGGTTTTGACCGATCCCGTTCCTTCTTATAAACAAGTACTGGAGCTTAGTTATATCCGAATGATTTTGCAGGAGTCATTGCGCTTATGGCCGACCGCGCCTGCGTTCAGCCTTTATGCGAAAGAGGATACGGTGATCGGCGGGAAATATCCGATCACGCCGAAAGACAGAATTTCCGTCTTAATTCCCCAGCTTCACCGTGATAAAGACGCGTGGGGAGACAATGCGGAGGAATTTTATCCGGAGCGGTTTGAACATCCTGATCAAGTGCCTCACCATGCGTATAAGCCTTTCGGAAACGGGCAGAGGGCGTGTATCGGTATGCAGTTCGCCCTGCATGAAGCAACTCTTGTTCTGGGGATGATTCTGCAGCATTTTACCTTTATCGATCACACCGATTATGAGCTCGATATTAAACAGACACTGACGATTAAGCCCGGCGACTTTCATATCCGGGTGCGGCCGAGAAACAAAGGAGCCGTTGCGGCAGCTCTCCCGGCGGCTGAAAAAGCGGCGGAAGACGTCGAAAAAGAAAAACGGGAAACAAAAGGCGCATCCATTATCGGGCTTGATAACCGACCGCTTCTGATTTTGTACGGCTCAGATACGGGAACCGCAGAAGGCGTGGCGCGGGAACTTGCCGATACTGCCGGGATGCACGGCGTCCGGACTGAAACGGCGCCTTTAAATGACCGGATCGGAAAACTGCCGAAAGAAGGAGCTCTCTTGATCATTACGTCCTCTTATAACGGAAAGCCTCCGAGCAACGCGGGACAATTCGTTCAATGGCTTGAAGAAGTCAAACCCGGGGAGCTGGAAGGTGTCCGATATGCCGTCTTCGGCTGCGGTGATCATAACTGGGCGGCGACATATCAGGCTGTGCCGAGACTGATTGATGAGAAGCTTGCCGAAAAAGGGGCGGAACGCTTTTCTGCCCGAGGCGAAGGGGACGTCAGCGGCGATTTTGAAGGAAAGCTTGATGAATGGAAAAAAAGCATGTGGACGGACGCCATGAAGGCATTCGGTCTCAAGCTGAATGAAAATGCCGAAAAAGAGCGAAGTGCGCTGGGTCTTCAATTTGTCAGCGGGCTTGGCGGGTCTCCGTTGGCACAGACGTATGAAGCGGTTTACGCATCCGTTGCGGAAAACAGGGAACTTCAGGCGCCGGAAAGCGGCCGGAGCACAAGGCATATTGAAATCACTCTGCCGAAAGAGGCTGCCTATCATGAAGGGGATCATCTCGGCGTGCTGCCGGTAAACAGCAAAGAGCAGGTCAGCCGTGTTCTCCGCCGGTTCAATCTGAACGGGAATGATCAAGTGCTGCTGACGGCCAGCGGACAGAGCGCGGCTCATCTCCCGCTCGATCGGCCGGTCAGGCTGCATGATCTTCTGAGCAGCTGTGTCGAATTGCAGGAAGCGGCATCAAGGGCCCAAATCCGGGAAATGGCCGCTTATACGGTCTGTCCGCCGCACAAACGGGAATTGGAAGATTTTCTTGAGGAGGGCGTCTATCAGGAGCAAATCTTAACATCGCGCGTCTCAATGCTCGATCTCCTTGAAAAATATGAAGCGTGTGAACTTCCGTTTGAGCGATTTCTGGAGCTTTTGCGCCCGCTGAAGCCGCGGTATTATTCGATTTCAAGTTCGCCGCGGAAACATCCCGGGCAGGCCTCAATTACCGTCGGTGTCGTTCGCGGCCCCGCCCGGAGCGGTTTGGGTGAGTATCGCGGAGTTGCTTCGAATTATTTAGCGGACCGCCGCCCTGAGGATGGTATCGTGATGTTTGTCCGCACTCCGGAAACACGATTCCGGCTGCCGGAAGATCCGGAAAAACCGATTATTATGGTCGGTCCCGGCACAGGAGTCGCCCCGTTCCGCGGATTTCTGCAGGCCCGCGCGGCGTTAAAAAAAGAAGGAAAAGAGCTGGGCGAGGCTCGTCTGTATTTCGGATGCAGAAACGATCATGATTTTATTTACCGTGATGAGCTTGAAGCTTATGAAAAAGACGGAATCGTGACGCTTCATACGGCTTTCTCCCGCAAAGAAGGCGTACCGAAAACGTATGTGCAGCACTTAATGGCGAAAGACGCCGGCGCTTTAATTTCCATCCTCGGCCGGGGAGGGCACCTCTACGTATGCGGCGACGGCAGCAAAATGGCGCCCGATGTAGAGGCAACGCTGCAAAAAGCGTATCAGTCGGTCCACGAAACAGACGAACGGCAAGCGCAAGAATGGCTTTTGGACCTCCAGACAAAAGGCATTTACGCAAAAGATGTTTGGGCGGGGATTTGACCGATGTGATGAAAAGGACTGGATGACTCCAGTCCTTTTTTTACATCAGCCAAAAAAACCTTCAAGTTTTTCAGCCCCTTTGCATACAATAACTTCAGCCCGCCTGTTGGGCGGCTGTCTTTGATATTCATTTTTCGTTTTTAGAAGTTTGTGTTATTCTTATATTTGGTATCTCCTATTTTCAGACCGGGTCTGAATACGGTACCTTTTAATGCCAGAAAAAAATGTGAAACGAAGAACGGATATCCTGCGTCTAATGGCTGGCGGGATAAGATGTTCAATGGGCATGACACGAATGATAAATATATCGTTTTTTTAAATGGTGTGTTTATGGGGCTGTGTGATGCTTTCGTTTTGCTCGGAAAGCAGGAATTGAAGCAAAAAGTAAGAATACAGATTTAAAGTGTTTAGGAAAGTAGAGGTTGCCATGAAGAAATTATTTTCTTACAGACTTAGTTTTTTTGTACTGGCTATTATTTTGTTTTGGGCCAAAACGTATTTAGCCTATCATGCTGAATTCAACCTTGGGGTGAAGGGTCCGACGCAGCAGTTTCTGCTTGTGATCAATCCGTTCTCAAGCGCCATTTTCTTTTTAGGACTGGCATTGTTTGCGAAAGGCCGCAAATCAGCGATTATCATGGTGATTATTGATTTCATCATGACGTTTATTTTGTATGCAAATATCCTATTCTATCGATTCTTCGATGATTTCTTGACATTCCCTAACTTAAAGCAATCCGGTAATGTCGGAAATATGGGAGACGGCATCTTCAGCATTATGTCCGGCCATGATATTTTATACTTTGTTGATATTATTATCTTAATCGCGCTTCTGGTGTGGAGACGTGAGCTGAAGGAATTCAAGCTGAAAAAACGGTATACGTCATTAATTATCGTGACGGGTATTGTTTTGTTCTTCGTGAACCTGGCGATTGCCGAAGAGGACCGCCCGGAGCTGCTGACAAGAACGTTTGACCGCAATTACATTGTAAAATACTTAGGCCTTTATAATTACACGATTTATGACGGCGTACAGACGGCGCAGACGGAATCACAGCGGGCATATGCCAGCAGCGATGACCTGACGAGCGTTGAAAACTACACATCGTCGCATTACGCGAAGCCGAACGCCGAGTATTTCGGCAAGGCCAAAGGCAAAAACATTATTAAGATTCACTTGGAAAGTTTCCAATCGTTTTTGATCAACTACAAACTTGACGGAAAAGAAGTCACGCCGTTCCTGAATAAACTCGCACGCGGCGGAGAGGACATGACGTACTTTGATAACTTTTTCCACCAAACGGGCCAAGGTAAAACATCTGACGCCGAGCTGATGATGGATAACAGCCTGTTCGGACTGCCTGAAGGGTCAGCCTTCGTGACAAAAGGGGAAAACACGTATCAATCGCTTCCTGCCATCCTTGACCAAAGTGAGGGCTATACAAGCGCCGTTTTACACGGTGACTACAAATCATTCTGGAACCGTGACCAGATTTACAAACATATCGGCTACGATAAATTCTTTGACGCCAGCACATACGATATGTCTGATGACAACCTTGTCAATATGGGTCTGAAGGATAAACCATTCTTCAAAGAATCCATTCCGAAGCTTCAATCGCTGAAACAGCCGTTCTACGCGCATTTGCTCACGCTGACGAACCATTATCCGTTTACGCTTGATGAAAAAGACGCAACGATCGAAAAAGCGAAAACGGGCGACGCGACTGTGGATGACTATTTCCAGACGGCGCGTTATCTCGATGAAGCGCTTGAACAGTTCTTTAAAGATCTGAAGGCATCCGGTTTATATGACAACTCGGTGATTATGCTTTACGGAGACCACTACGGAATCTCTGAAAACCATAACCGCGCGATGAAAGAAATTCTCGGCAAAGAAATTACGCCTTATCAAAACGCGCAGAATCAGCGTGTGCCGCTTATGCTTCGCATCCCCGGCAAAAAAGGCGGGGTGAACCATACGTACGGCGGTGAAATGGACGTTGTGCCGACGATCCTTCACTTGGAAGGCATCGATTCTAAGAAATATATTAATTTCGGCACCGATCTCTTCTCGAAAGACCATGATGATACGGTGACGTTCCGTAACGGAGATTACGTCACGCCGAAATATACTTCCATCTCCAATGTCGTATACGATACGAAGACAGGAAAAGAACTGAAAGGCAATCAGGAAACGAAAAACCTGAAAGCCAGAGTCACAGAGCAGCTGAAGCTGTCTGACAGCGTGATGTACAAAGACTTGCTCAGATTCCACAAATTGAGCGACTTTACGCCGGTTGATCCGTCTAAATATCATTACGGCAAAGAAAAGCTGAATCAGGATAATAAATAATAGAAAGAGCCTTACGGAATTTCCGTGAGGCTCTTTTTTTGTGTGTATCTTCACCAATCTGAAAAAAGAGAGAGCTTTTGGTCACAAAGGGCGCCAATCTCTCATATCTTACAGTAGATTTTGAAACCGGTGATAGAGAATCGGACAAATTATCGGGTTGGTTTCTCTTATACGGGCGGTTTCGAATCCAATATTCACAGAGAAGAGGGGTAGAGATGAAAGCAGTCATTCTCTGCGGCGGAAAAGGAACGAGAATGAGCGAAATCACCAATGAACGTCCCAAACCGCTCGCCATGATAGGCGGCAAACCGATTCTATGGCATATTATGAAACTCTATCAATACTATGGCGTGAACGAATTTATCCTGCTTCTTGGTTTCAAAGGAGAGATGATTAAGGAATATTTCTTAGATTATGACTGGAAGAATCACAGCATGACGCTGGACAGCTCTACCGGAGAAGTGCGGATATTGGGAACATCCGAGCCGTGGAAAATCACTTTTTTAGACACGGGGGAACACACGCAGACAGCGGGGCGGCTTCTACAGGCGAAGGACATCATCGGTGATGAAACCTTTCTTATGACGTACGGGGACGGACTGGCGAACATCAACCTGTTTCATCTGATCAGCTATCATCAATCAAAAGGGGCTGCGGCAACCGTCACCGGTATAGAAAAGACCTCGCAATTCGGAACGCTGACGGTTGAAGACGGTATGGCGAAAAGCTTTTCTGAAAAAACCTCAAGTGACGGCATCATCAACGGCGGATTTTTCGTGCTCAGCCCGAAGGTATTTGATTATCTGCCGAAAGACAGGGACGTCATGTTTGAAGAAGGTCCGCTGAAGGAGCTGGCGAAAGACGGCGAATTGGCGGTATACCGGCATTACGGTTTCTGGACGGCGATCGATACGTATAAAAATCTGCTGGAAATCAACAACATGTGGGACCGGGGACAACATGTATGGAAGGTATGGTGATCAAGTTTGAGTTTCTGGAAAAATAAAAATGTGTTTGTGACGGGATGTACAGGTCTTTTAGGAAGCTGCTTGGTGAAGGAACTGATCGATCAGGGGGCCAATGTGACGGGACTTGTCCGAGACACTGTGCCCAAGTCGAACCTGTATCAGGGAGAACAAGTGAAGCAAATGAATATCGTGCAGGGCGCGCTTGAGGATCTGGATGTGATTGAACGGGCGCTGGGCGAATATGAAATTGACACGGTCTTTCATTTAGCCGCTCAGGCGATCGTCGGCGTCGCAAACCGCAATCCGATTTCCACATTTGAAGCCAATATTCTCGGCACATGGAACATCCTTGAAGCGTGCCGCAGGCATCCGCTCATCAAGCGGGTGATCGTCGCGTCCAGTGATAAAGCGTACGGCGACCAGCCGACACTGCCGTACGATGAAAACATGCCTCTTCAGGGCAAACATCCGTATGACGTATCAAAAAGCTGTGCCGATTTGTTAAGCCACACATATTTTAATACGTACGGACTTCCGGTCTGTATTACGCGCTGCGGCAACTTGTACGGCGGCGGAGATTTGAACTTCAATCGGATTATTCCGCAGACGATTCAGCTCGTGCTGAACGGTGAAGCGCCGGAAATCCGCAGCGACGGCACATTTATCCGTGATTATTTTTACATCGAGGATGCGGTCGAGGCATACCTTTTGCTGGCGGAAAAGATGGAGGAGCTCAATCTTGCGGGAGAAGCGTTCAACTTCAGCAATGAGATTCAGCTGACGGTGCTGGAGCTTGTAGAAAAAATTCTTAAGGCCATGGACAGTGACCTCAAGCCGAAAGTGCTCAACCAGGGAAGCCATGAAATCAAGCACCAATATTTATCGGCGGAAAAGGCGAGGAAGCTTCTGAATTGGACGCCCGCGCATACCATTGATGAAGGATTGGAAAAAACGATCGAATGGTATAAAGCCTTTTTTCAAAAGTAACAGAAACAGAGGTGAGAGAAAGACGTGACAAGCGCATATTGCACAGTTTTATCAAAAGGAAGGCTGTATCAGGCTATCGCTTTGTTCGGCTCATTGAAAGCGGTTCAGGCGGACGCCCCCATTTTTACGTTGTGTATGGATCAAGACACCTATGACGTGCTTCAGGCAATGCGGCCGGATAATGTTACCTTGATTCAGGTGTCCGCACTGGAAAATGAGGAGCTCCTTGAACTGAAGCGGACGAGAGATCAGAGCGAATACTGCTGGACGGTGAAGCCGGTATTTCTCGAATTCGTGCTGGACGGACATCCGGAATTAGAGCGTGTCACGTACATTGATGCCGATTTGTTTTTCTTCGCTGATCCGCGCGCGATTTTTGACAATCAGCCGGATTGTTCGGTGCTTCTGTCACGGGGCGATATCGTCATTCCCTCATTTGAAAAACAGGAAATCGACATGCTGCAGCGTCTTTTAGGCCGGTATAATTCCGGTTTTCTCAGCTTCAAAACCGACAGTGCCGGCACAGATTGTCTCAGATGGTGGAAAGAACGCTGCCTGGAAGAATGCAAAAATGCGCCGGGCGAAGGAAAATTCGGAGATCAAGGCTACTTGGATTACATGTCCGGCCTGTTCCCGAATGTGTGTGACATCACCACGCCCGGCGTGAATATCGGACATTGGAATTACGGCCGCCACACATTTTCATGGAAGGACGGGCGTCTTGTGCTTGAAGACGGAAGTCCGCTGATTTTCTATCATTTCAGCGGATACCGGATCGTTACAGCCGGCGACATTCGGCAGATTCATGAGACGGACCGGACCGATCTGCCGTTTGTCCATCAGCTTTATCAGGACATTCTGAAGCGGGTGATCGGGACGGTCAGCGCCGTCTGCTCGGAGTTCAGCGGTTTTGCATCTGAGGATGATAACAAATAAATGATCATATACAGGAAGTGAACGAAAAGTGAAGGCAAGCGTCATTGTTCCCGCATATAATTCCAAGGAGAGGCTTTATAACAGCCTGCTGTCCCTGAATGAACAGGAATGCACAGAGCCGTTCGAAGTGATTGTGGCTGACAACGGTTCGGAAGACGGAACCTTATCCATGCTTGAATCATTCAGCGCGAATTTTCCGCTGATTTTTGTGAGAATTAAAGAAAACAGAGGGATCGCTTACGGCCGGAATCAGGCGGTCCGCAATGCCAGAGGTGATATTTTGATCTTCCATGACAGCGATATGCTTGCTGAAAAAGATTTGGTGGCGAAGCATATCAAGGCTCATGAGAACCGGGACGATCTTGTCGTATGCGGTATGTTCTGGAAGCGGATTTACAGCTTTTATTATGACCGTTTTGAAAAAGAGCATAAGGAAAAACTCGCCGAACTGTATGAAGAGCTGCCGGGCGATAAAGAGCCGCTCCTTGATGAAAGTGACATCAGAGACGGAAGTTTTCTTGACCAATGCTTTGATTTAGATACCGACTTTATCCGTGTGCTGAAAAGCATTTTGGAAAAATACGGAGATGATTTGAACGGCTACCGTCTGCCGTGGCGTTTTTTCATTACGAACAATTCGTCAGTCAAGAGACAGCACGTGGCAGATCTCGGCCTGTTTGATGAAGGCATTGTCAGATACGGCTTTGAAGATTATGATCTCGGCATCAGGCTTCATCAGTCGGGAATGAGATTTCAGCTGCGGCGCGATATCATGAGCGTCCATCAGGAGCATCCGAGCAACTGCGCTTCCGTTGATGACATCAGGGCGAATATCGCGTACATGTGCGACAAGTACAATGACATTCATTCGCTTGACGTGCACCTCGCGTTTAACGGCCCGTTTGACGCGGAGTTAACCAACAGCATGATGGCAGACATCGAAGTGCTGCTTGATTATGAGAAATATGAAAGTCTGCTGCACATTTTTCTCGAGCTGCTGCACGCGGTTAAAGACCGCAACCTCGACCCGGACTGGAAGACGAAAAGCCCGCGTATCACGGCGAACAGCTTCAATCTGCCGGAGGTCGGAAAGCTTTTGGCAAAAGCGGAAAAAAAGCTGGGCGTCACGCACTTTGCAAGGGCGTTCAAAGCGCTGGCTGCTGATTTACTGCATGTGGATCTTAAATAAATTGGATGTGATATGGTGAGTAAATATCATTTTTCAACCATTGTTTCCAGAACGCATATCTTTAAACTGATGCCGATGATTCATTCTCTCCATGAGCATTGCCGGGATTTTCATCTGTATGTGCTGTGTGTCGATCAAAAAGCGTACGAACTGCTTCATCAGGTGCCGTGGGAACATGTCACGGCGGTTCAGCTCCATGAAATGGAGGACCCGGAGCTGCTTGAAGCAAAGGGCGGCCGGACGTTTCATGAATATTGCTGGACGCTGAAGCCGGCATTTCTGTTCCATGTGATGACAGAGTATGATGAAGCTGAATATTTTGCCCACTTGGACACCGATCTCTTTTTCTTCTCAGATGCGGGCGAGCTGTTTGCGGAAAAGCCGGATGCTTCCCTTTTTCTGACGGATCACCGCAATTCAGAACGGTTTGCGTCTTATTACAAGCTGACGGGGCAGTACAACACCGGGTTTGTCGGCGCGCGGAATACCGGGGAAGCGTATCGGGCTGTCTGGCAGTGGAGACAGGATTGTATCTCCTATTGTACGGTGGAGATGAATGAAGAAAAAAAGACATACGGTGACCAAAGGTATGTTGAAAAGTGGCCCGCGCAGTTTGAAGACGTTCATGTCACGGAGTCGATCGGCGCGAATGCGGCGCTGTGGAATATTGAGCAATATGACGTCAGCCTGCGCGACGGGGCTGTATATGTCAATGACACCCCGCTGATTTTTTATCATTTTTCAGGCTTTACGCTCGTCACGGAGAACGAATTCAATCTGTGCTGGTACTATCACATTGATGACAAGGCGACAGTCAATATGATTTACGTGCCGTACATCAAAAACGTAAAAAAATGGATTGATGAAATTCAAAAAGCGTTTCCTGATTTCAGAGACGGGTTTATTCCGAAATATGCGGTTCCTGACACTCATTTTTATACGGTTGAAACATAAAATCCCTGCCGAAAAGGCAGGGATTATTTTTATGAATGCCATTCTTTTAATGTTTTGTCGCTCGGCAGGACAAAGGCGAGCAGACCTAAAACGGGCAGAAAGGCGACGGCTGTCATGGTTGGCGTCAATCCCGCTGAATCAATAAGAGCTCCGAGCGCAACCGCTCCGATCGCGCCCATTCCGAAGGCGAGCCCGACCGTAAGCCCTGACATTGTTCCGATTTTGCCGGGAACAAGCTCCTGCGCGTAGACAACCGTCACGGAGAAGCTGGACATCAGAACAACACCGATCAGCGCCAGTACGCCATAGGCGATGACAGGCCCCGCAAACGGAAGAAAAATCGTCAATGGAGCCGATGCTATCATCGAAACGATGATGACGTTCCGCTTTCCGAAACGATCTGCAAGCGGCCCGCCGAGAAACGTTCCGACTGCTCCGAAAAATAAAAAGACGAAGATGTAGCTCTGTGCCTGCTGAATGCTGACATGATAGGCATTCATCGCATAGAACGTATAAAAGTTGCCGATCGCGCTCACATACCAGGAGCGCGCGAAAATTAAGAAGATAATCATGATAAGGGCGAGAATAATCGGTTTTGTAATCACGGTCTGCACAGCGGAGGCCGGTGATTTTTTACTTACGGCGCGCAAATGAATAAGGCGGCCTTTATACCATTTGGCGATATAAATGAGAAACAGCACAGCGACTGCGGCGACAAGCGTAAACCAGACAGAGCCGAATTGACCGAGCGGAACGAGAATCAGCGCGGTAATCAAGGGCGCCATCGCCTGGCCGGTATTCCCTCCGACTTGGTAAATCGATTGCGCCAAGCCGCGCTTTTCGCCGGCGGCCATGTAGGCGACACGCGATCCTTCAGGATGAAAGACGGCGGAGCCAAGGCCGATAAAAAAGACACAGCATAAAATCGTCAGAAAAGACGGGGCGAACGCGAGACCTAAAATGCCGAGCATGCTTGCGGTGAGTCCGAGCGGCAAAGCATACGGCATCGGGCGTTTATCTGTATACCAGCCGATGACGGGCTGCATCACGGAAGACACCATATTCAGCGTAAAGGCGATCATTCCGAGCTGCGTAAATGTAAGATTCATGGAACGTTCCAAAATCGGAAACATCGCCGGAATCACCGCTTGCAGTGAATCGTTCAGCAGATGACAGATCCCGATAATGAACAAAATAGAATACATGGTTGTCTCAGGACGATTGACAGGTTTTTCTTTAAGCGGGGCGGCAATGGCCAAAGTGATTCTCCTCCTTTTTATGTAAACGAAGCATACACCATATTATTCATAAGGTGAATGAATTATCAAGTGCAAAAAAGGCTCTTCTTTCTCAAACAGAAAAAAGAGCCTCCCTTTTTATTTATTTAACAAACTGTGTTTTCTCGAATACATCATATAAACGACGATCCCGGCGGCGATCCAGATGACAAAGGCGAGCCATGTCACGCCCGGCAGGCTGCTTGCGAGATACAGGCATAAGCATGCGCTGATGATCGGCACAACAGGCACGAAAGGAACACGGAAGGAAGATTTGATCTCCGGATGTTTCTTTCTCAAAACGATGACGGCGATCGCAATGACCGTAAAGGCCGCCAAGGTTCCCATATTGACGAGGTGCGCCAAGGTTCCCAGATCAATAAAACCCGCGATCCCGGCGGCAACGATCCCCGTCACCCATGTGTTTTGAAACGGTGTTTTAAAACGCGGATGAACCTTGGAAAACATGCGTGGCAAAAGGCCGTCTCTGCTCATCGCAAATGTAAGGCGCACCTGAGCGTAAAGCAGAGCGAGCATGACCGTTGTAATCCCGATAATCGCGCCGACGGAAATAATGCCTGCTATCTTGTTCTGGCCGACAAATTGGAGCGCGAAAGATACCGGATCTCCGACATTCAGCTTGGTGTACGAAAGCATTCCCGTCAGGACGAGCGATACCGTAATGTAAAGGATGGTGCAGATGGCGAGCGCGCCGATGATTCCGACCGGCATTGATTTCTGCGGGTTTTTCACTTCCTCCGACGCGTTTGACACGGCATCAAATCCGAGATACGCGAAGAAAACGGTCGCGGCGCTCGTGATGACGCCTTTCATTCCGAACGGCATAAACGGCGACCAGTTTTCCGGTTTCACGTAGCCGAAACCGACGATGATAAACAGCAGAATGATCGCAATTTTCATCAATACAATGACATTGTTAAAGCGGGTGCTTTCTTTCACGCCCCTTGAAACAATCGCGGTAATGACCAAAATAATGATAACAGCCGGCAGGTTGAACACGGCACCCGTTTTGCTGCCGGGTGCGGCGGTCAGCGCCTCCGGAAGATGCAGCCCGAAGCCTGCAAGAAGCGACTGGAAATAGGATGACCAGCCGGTTGCGACGGCGGCGAGCGCGATGACATATTCAAGCATTAAGTCCCATCCGATTAAAAACGCGAGACACTCCCCGAGAGTGACATATGAATACGTATATACGCTGCCTGAAATCGGAATCGATGAAGAAAATTCCGCATAACAAAACGCGGCGAGCGCGCAGGCAAGGCCCGCGAGCACAAACGACAGAATCAAAGCCGGTCCTGCGCCTGTCGCGGCCACAGTCCCGGTAATCACAAAAATCCCCGTGCCGACAACACAGCCGATTCCGAGCAAAACCAAGTCAAAAGCGCTTAACGAGCGGGACAGGTTGGTCTGTTTGCTCTGGGCCTTTAAGTCGGCCAGCGGCTTTTTCCGAAATAGTAAAGACATATGGGTCCTCCTGAAAATTCATAATATTCTTATCATTATATACACTGACGTTTGTATTATATTGTCGAAATTTCTCGCAGTCAATTAAAGAATTTTCCACTTTAAAAGGACAAAGCTAAAAAGCGTCGATGCACGGAAGGAACGGGAATTTTATTGTGAAATAGTTCAATTTTCTCACCTTAAGACCGATACAAAAGATGACTCATCAACTAATTTCAAGTTTCGGTGAAAGGGAGATGTTTACATGTTTCAATATGAAGAACTAAATAAGCAGTTTATCGGCGGCCGATGGAGGGATGGAAGCAGCCGGAACGTATTGGAAAACAGAAATCCTTATACTCAAAAAGTCATCACCTCATTCCAAAAAGCGACGTCTGATGACGTGGATGCGGCATATCGCGCCGCGGCTCTTGCGAAACAAGAATGGGACAAAGTAAACCCTTTTAAAAAGCGGGCCATTTTGGAAAACGCCGTTTCTTTCATTGAAGAGCACGAAGAAGCGATTATTTACTTAATCATGGAGGAGCTTGGCGGAACACGGCTGAAGGCTGAGTTTGAAATCGGACTTGTCAAAAATATGATAAAAGAAGCCGCAACATTTCCGGTGCGGATGGAAGGAAAAATTCTCCCGTCCACGATTGACGGAAAAGAAAACAGACTGTACAGAATACCCGCCGGAGTCGTGGGGGTGATCAGCCCGTTTAATTTCCCGTTTTTCCTTTCGATGAAATCTGTTGCGCCGGCACTCGGCGCGGGGAACGGCGTCGTGCTGAAGCCTCATGAAGAAACACCGATCTGCGGCGGAACGCTTATCGCGAAAATTTTTGAAGCGGCCGGCGTACCGGACGGGCTGCTGAATGTTATCGTGACGGATATCGGGGAGATCGGCGACAGCTTTGTTGAGCATCCCGTGCCGCGGATTATCTCATTTACAGGCTCAACCGGAGTGGGCAGCTATATCGGACAGCTTGCGGTCAAACACTTTAAAAAACCGCTGCTGGAGCTTGGCGGAAACAGCGCGCTGATCGTGCTTGAGGATGCTGATCTTGAATACGCCGTCAATGCGGCCGTATTCAGCCGGTTTACGCATCAAGGCCAGATCTGTATGTCGGCGAACCGCGTGCTCGTTCACACATCTGTATATGACAAATTTACAGAGCTTTACGAAGCGAAAGTGTCATCGCTGAAAGTCGGCGATCCGATGGACCCTGATACGGTTATCGGTCCTTTAATCAATGAGAGGCAGGCGGAAGGTCTGAGACGGTCTGTCGAAAAAGCGATAGAAGAGGGAGCGGTTCCGGTGCTGTCCGGCCGATTCAGCGGAACGGTCGCTGAGCCCGTCATTTTAAAAGATGTGAAACCTGAGATGAGCATCGCGAAGGAGGAGCTGTTCGGACCGGCCGTCTGCATCATGCCGTTTGAAACGGAGGATGAAGCGGTAAGCATCGCAAACGCGACACCGTTCGGTTTAAGCGGAGCCGTGCATACGGCAAACGTTGAGCGCGGCGTTGAGTTTGCTAAGCGGATCGAAACCGGCATGATTCACGTCAACGATACGACCATTAATGATGAACCGAACGTCGCGTTCGGCGGCGAGAAACAATCAGGTCTCGGCAGGCTGAACGGCGAATGGAGCCTTGAAGAATTCACCACGCTGAAATGGATTTCGGTTCAGCATGAAAAACGGCAATTCCCATATTAAGAAGGAGTGAAAGAAATGAGTATACAGACGGAGCAGCAAACGCACAGCCTGCTTGACGCTTTTGTCAAAGTTGCGCCTTTTTTAAACAGCCTGATCCAAGATGACATCACCATCGGAATTTATGATACAGAAAAATTAATCGTGAATATTCCGGCTAAAACGTTTTCTCTTAATGTAAAGCCGGGAGACCCGCTGCAAAAAGGGGACATCATTACAGACGCGATCCGCATGAATCAGAAGAAGACAAGCATGGTGCCGAAAGAGCTGTTCGGATTTCCGCTGATCGCCAGAGCGATTCCGCTTCACGATGAAAACGGAAAAGTCATCGGCGGCGTCGGTCTCGGCACGAGCCTTGAAAAATCAGCCAAGCTTCACGATGTCGCTGAGAGCCTGTCCGCCGTCGTGGAACAGACCGCTTCGGCCATCGTGGATATCTCAGAATCCATCAGCGGTTTCTCAGCACAGATGACCGGGATTTCCACTCAGGCGAAACAAGTCAGTGAAAGCGCGGGAGAAATCGCCGACATTTCCGTCACTGTCAAGGGCATCTCGGATCAAAGCAATCTGCTCGGTTTGAATGCGGCCATTGAAGCCGCGAGAGCAGGAGAATCCGGCAAGGGCTTTTCCGTGGTGGCGGATGAGATCCGCAAACTTGCCACTCATTCAAAAGACAACGTCGGCCAAATTGACCAGATTACGAAAAAAATCCACAGCCTGCTGAAAGGGCTGGAGGACTCTATTGAATCCATCAACCAGAACACAAACGGCCAAGCGGCGGCGGTTGAACAAATTTCTGCCACGATGCAGGAAATTTCGGGAAGCGCCCAGCATTTAGCGAAAATGGCTGAAAACGTACTCGGAGAGTCATAAAAAAAGGGAGCTTACGGGCTCCTTTTTTGTTTTCCCTTTATCAATCGGAAACTGCACTTACACGTTTGATCCATCATGCTCAGGGGTACACATACGAATACATCACCAATGATAAAGGAGAGTCTTGTATGTCTGATGCAAATCTGCACAACCCGCTGACGAAATATGATCATGATGAATTTCCAAAACAATATCAAGAACCGCCCGGTTTGCAAAAAGAGATGAAGCCTGTGCCGGACTGCGGTGAAACAAGCTATAAAGGAGCCGGCAAGCTGAAGGGAAGAAAAGCCCTCGTCACCGGCGGCGATTCAGGTATCGGCCGGGCCGCCGCGATTGCTTATGCCCGGGAAGGGGCGGATGTGGCGATTAACTATCTGCCTGAGGAACAGCCGGATGCCGAAGAAGTGAAAGCGTTAATTGAAAAAGAGGGAAGAAAAGCCGTTCTGCTGCCGGGAGATTTAAGCGATGAAGCGTTTTGCGGAGAATTGGCGGAAAAAGCGTATCAAGAGCTTGGCGGTCTTGACACGCTCGCTCTTGTCGCCGGCAAACAGCAGGCAGTGGATGATATCAGCGATCTTGCCACAGAACAAATCTATCAAACATTTGAAGTCAACGTATTCTCACTGTATTGGCTCGTCAAAGCGGCGCTTCCGTATTTGCCGGAAGGCGCGTCTATTATCACGACAACATCCGTAGAAGGGTATAATCCAAGCCCGATGCTGTTGGATTATGCCGCGACGAAACATGCCATTATCGGTTTTACCGTCGGCTTAGGAAAGCAGCTGGCGAATAAAGGAATCAGAGTCAACTCGGTAGCGCCGGGGCCGATCTGGACGCCGTTGCAGATTTCGGGAGGGCAGCCCGGTGAAAACATTCCGAAATTCGGCAAGGAAACACCGGCCGTTCCATTAAAGCGCGCCGGACAGCCGGCGGAGCTGGCAGGGATTTATGTCTTTTTGGCCTCAGAAGAATCGAGCTATGTGACATCCCAGATTTACAGTGTAAGCGGAGGAATTCCGACAGCGTAATCAATAAGGAGCTGCCCTACATACGGGGGCAGCTCTTTTTTTGATGTTATGTGCCGAGCACGTTTTGATTATACAGGACACTCGGATGTGACGGATGATAGGAGGCGGCTTTGTCGTTATGAATCTTCGCTTTTTCTCTGTCGCCGAGCTGCCAGTGGCAGACGCAGAGCTGCAGATGGGGATACCAGGTGGAATATTCGAGCTGGGTAAAGCCTGCATCACTGCTTTTGGCGGATAGGGCGAGCTCATACCAAAACACGCCCTGCCGGTATTGCCGTTTCTCCGCAAAATAGTCGCCGAGCCTGCAGCAGAACTCCGGCCGCGGACAATCGATCAGAAATGATTTTAAGAGAGACGTCATGGCGGCCTCTTCATGGCCGACCGCCCTGTAGCAATCGGATAGATATTGGCACGTTCTGATCTCGTCTTCGATCCAGCACTGTTTTGTGGAAAGAAAATGGTGATAATACGTGATGGCGCGCTGATACTGGCCGTGATCCTTTAATTCATTCGCGAAGTAAAACAAATCGCGCGGTGTCATCGTTTCACTGTTTTCCGCCATTTTCTCATAAATCTTCAAGTTGCGGTCTGAGGGAGGCGAGTGCTTTTTCTCGGATTTCCGGTGTGTGACGGCAATATCGGTTTCTATGATGTTTCCGTATACTTCAAGATACTCATGCACGGCTCCGATCCAGCGGAACCCTTTTTCACGCTTGACGAGTCGGTTGCGGCGGTATCTGAAGCTGACCTCTCCCCGAGCATCAAAGCCGACGTGATAATACATGGATACCGCGTCCACCTCTTTTGAAAGCGACGCCTTCAGTTCAATCAGCTTTTCACGGTCCTTTTCCGTCAGTATATCGTCGGCGTCCAGCCACAGAATATAATCCATTTCCGCTTTCGAAAACACAAAATTACGGGCGGCCGCAAAGTGATCGATCCATTCAAAATCATAAATCTTATCCGTATAACGGGCCGCAATTTCTTTCGTCCGGTCGGTCGAGCCCGTATCAGCAATCACAATTTCATCCGCAATGTCTTTGACGGAATCAAGACAGCCCGCAAGCACTTCCTCTTCATTTTTCACGATAACGCACAAACTGACGCTGATCATGTCATCACCTCTTCACCTCCAGTGTATAAAAGGAGAGGCGGAAACATTCTTCGGACAAAATGATCTCTTCCAAGAAATTTGTCTGTCCTTTTACTAGTTTTATTCCAGCGCCTGATTTAAAATGAACACATGAACTTACGTGAGGATTGATAGGGACCATGAGCATCATAAAAGCGGAAAACCTTTATAAAACATACGGAGATAAGACATTATTCGACCATATCTCCTTTCATATTGAAGAGAATGAAAGAATCGGTTTAATCGGCCCGAACGGAACGGGGAAGTCTACGCTTCTGAAAACCATTGCCGGCCTTGAATCAACGGAGGAAGGCGAGATTACGGCCTCAGGAAACGTGCATATTGAGTTTTTGCATCAGGACCCTGAGCTTCCGGCCGGACAAACCGTACTTGAGCATATTTATTCCGGCGGATCAGCCGTCATGAGAACGATGAGAGAATACGAAAAAGCGCTTCAGGCGCTGAATGAAGAACCGGAAAATGACCAGCGCCAGAAACAGCTGCTTGATGCGCAGGCCCGAATGGACGCGAATGATGCGTGGGAGGCGAATACGTTAGCCAAAACGGTTTTAACCAAACTTGGCGTCACCGATCTGATGAAGGATGTCAGCGAGCTGTCCGGCGGCCAGAGAAAGCGCGTCGCGATTGCGAAAAACGTCATCCAGCCGGCTGACCTGCTCATTTTGGATGAACCGACAAACCACTTGGACAATGAAACGATTGAATGGCTGGAAGGCTACTTATCGCAATATCCGGGTGCCGTTATGCTTGTCACGCACGACAGATATTTTCTGAACAGGGTGACGAACAGAATTTACGAGCTTGAGAGAGGAAGCCTTTATACGTATAAAGGAAACTATGAAGTATTCTTGGAAAAACGGGCCGAACGGGAAGCGCTGGCGGAGCAAAAAGAAACAAAACGTCAAAACCTCCTGCGCCGCGAATTGGCGTGGCTCAGAAGAGGGGCGAAAGCGCGCTCGACGAAACAAAAAGCGAGAGTGGACAGAGCGGAGGCGCTCAAGGAGCAAAAAGGGCAGGCAGTCTCCGGATCACTCGATTTCGCGATCGGCTCACACCGTCTCGGAAAACAGGTGATCGAAGCCGATAACGTCACCATTACCTATAACGGCCAAGCGCTGATCAGCCGGTTTAATGAGCTTGTCATCCCGGGGGAAAGAATCGGCATCATCGGGCCGAACGGAATCGGAAAAACGACACTTTTAAACAGCCTCGCCGGCAGAATTCAGCCTGACAGCGGCAATATCACCATCGGGCAGACGGTCCGGATCGGCTACTACACCCAGGACCACAGCGAAATGAACGGCGATATGAAAGTCATTGAATATATAAAAGAGACGGCTGAAATCGTCAAAACGGCGGAAGGCGATGTCATCACCGCGGAACAAATGCTTGAGCGTTTTCTGTTCCCGCGTCCGATGCAGCAGACGTATATCAGAAAGCTGTCGGGCGGGGAAAAGCGCCGTCTGTACTTGCTGAATGTACTGATGCAGGAACCGAATGTGCTGTTTTTAGATGAGCCGACCAATGATCTGGACACGGAAACATTAAGCGTGCTCGAAGATTATATCGAACAGTTCTCAGGCGTCGTCATCACCGTATCCCATGACCGCTATTTCCTTGACCGCGTCATTGACCGCCTGATCGTATTTGAAGGACAAGGTGTCATTTCCCGTTTCCAAGGTTCGTACAGTGAATACATGGAACACGCAAAAGCGAAGAAGACGGCGGTAAAACAGCCGGCCGAAGAGAAAAAGGCGGAAGAAGAGCCGAAGAAAAAACGCAAAAAGCTTTCATATAAGGATCAGATCGAATGGGACGGCATCGAAGACAAAATCGCCGGCCTTGAAGAAAAGCATCAGCGTCTGGAAGCGGAAATCGCTGAAGCGGGAAGTGATTTCGGAAAGATTCAAGAACTGATGGCCGAACAGGCAAAAACGGCTGAAGAGCTTGAAGCGGCGATGGAGCGCTGGACCGAATTGTCACTGATGATTGAAGAACTTGAGAATTAAGAAAAGCCGGTACGGCCCCCGAGAAGATGGCGGGTCATACCGGCTTTTTTTATCTTGCACAGATGTTTCCCGGCGCTTTAAAGACAAACGTTTTGTCCAAACCAAGTTTATCAGGCATAAAAAGTTTACGTTTACGTTAAGGTTCAAATGGTGTATAATAGAAACAGATACGACAAGAGGGGGATTCACCTTGGAATGGATGAAGATTGATCAAGTTGCCAAGCGAAGCGGATTGACAAAACGAACCATTCGTTTTTACGAGGAGATTGGTTTGATTCCTGCTCCTAAACGGACAGAAGGCGGCGTCCGGCTTTACTCTGAAGATGATATGGAGGAGCTCGAAAAAGTAACCAGCACAAAAGAAGTGCTCGGTTTTTCCCTTCAGGAGCTTCAGCAGTTTATGGAGATGAGCCGTCAGCTGGAATTAAACAAAGAGGGGTACTTGTTGTCACTGGATCCGAAGGAACGGAAAGAAAAGCTGGAAGAGATTCAGCACGCTTTGAACCACCAGCTTGAGATGATTGATGAGAAGATCAGCACATTTCAGCATTTTAAAACGCGCCTTAACGGAATGAAAGAAAAAGCTGAACGCGCCATTCAATCAATCGAATGATTTTGCTGTAAACGCTATGGATATAGCGTTTCTTTTAATGGATGAAACAGGAGGTCTGGTCAAATGGATACATCATCACAACAGAAAACAGGCTTATTCAGCCAGCCGAAAGCCGTTTGGGCGGTTGCGTTTGCCTGTGTTATTTCCTTTATGGGAATCGGTCTTGTCGATCCGATTCTTCCGGCGATCGCCGCACAATTACATGCTTCACCTAGTGAAGTATCTCTGTTATTTACAAGTTATTTGCTCGTTACCGGTTTTATGATGTTTTTCTCCGGCGCGATTTCAAGCCGGATCGGCGCAAAATGGACGCTGCTTCTCGGACTTATTTTTATCATCGTGTTTGCCGCCCTTGGCGGAAGCTCAAGTTCAATCGCTCAGCTTGTCGGCTATCGCGGCGGCTGGGGGCTTGGGAATGCTCTCTTTATTTCAACCGCGCTTGCCGTCATTGTCGGGGTATCTGTCGGCGGCAGCGCCAAAGCTATTATTTTGTATGAGGCCGCGCTCGGCTTGGGGATTTCCGTCGGGCCGCTTGCCGGCGGAGAGCTTGGCAGCATTTCATGGCGCGCTCCGTTCTTCGGAGTGTCTGTCCTCATGTTCATAGCGCTTTGCGCGATTTCACTCATGCTGCCGAAGCTGCCGAAACCGGCGAAACGCGTCGGTGTGTTTGATGCGATGAAGGCGCTCAAATATAAAGGCCTTTTGACAATGGCAGTATCTGCATTCTTATACAACTTTGGATTTTTTATTTTGCTTGCTTATTCTCCGTTCGTGCTGGATTTAGATGAACACGGCCTTGGATACGTCTTCTTCGGCTGGGGGTTATTGCTGGCAATTACGTCAGTCTTTACGGCGCCGCTCTTGCACAAAGCGCTGGGAACAGTGCGTTCGCTCGTCGTTCTCTTTATCGCCTTTGCGGTCATTCTCATCGTCATGGGGATCTGGACTGACCATCAGACGTTGATCATTACGTGTATCGTTGTCGCCGGTGCTGTTCTCGGTATGGTGAATACGATCATGACAACCGCTGTGATGGGTTCTGCGCCGGTTGAACGTTCAATCGCGTCTTCAGCCTACAGCTCAGTCCGTTTTATCGGCGGTGCGCTCGCTCCGTGGATTGCGGGAATGCTGTCAGAACACTTCACCGCAAGCACTCCATATACAGTAGGCGGGATCGTCGTTTTTGTCGGCATGCTTGTCCTTCTCATGGGACGCAAACATCTCGCCGGAATAAAAGCCGGACATTAAGAAAAAAAGGAACTTCCGCACAGGCGGGAGTTCCTTTTTGTGTTTACAGCACTTTCGTCGTCCAAGATTCACAATTCCATGTTTCCGTTGCGATATCCATGTAGAACTCGGGTTCGTGGGAAATCAGCAGAATGGAGCCTTTGTATTCTTTCAGCGCGCGTTTCAGCTCTTCTTTCGCATCGACATCCAGGTGGTTTGTCGGTTCGTCAAGCACGAGCAGGTTTGTTTCTGAATTGATCAGCTTGCACAATCTGACCTTCGCTTTTTCTCCTCCGCTGAGAACGGAGACGCGGCTTTCAATGTGTTTGGTCGTCAGGCCGCATTTGGCGAGGGCGGCGCGGATTTCGTACTGGGTAAAGGAAGGAAATTCGCTCCACACTTCTTCGATGCACGTATTGTTATTGGTTTCTTTCACTTCCTGCTCGAAATAGCCCGTGTATTGATGCTCGCCCCGTTCCACCGTGCCTTCCAGCGGCTGGATTTCACCGAGCAGGCTTTTTAACAGCGTCGTTTTCCCGATGCCGTTTGCGCCGTACAGGGCGACTTTCTGTCCGCGCTCCATTCTGAGATTGAGCGGGCGTGACAGCGGAGTATCGTAGCCGATGACTAAGTCCTTCGTTTCAAAAATGAGCTTGCCTGACGTTCTCGCAGGCTTGAAATGGAATTCCGGTTTCGGTTTTTCGGCCGCCAGTTCGATCATATCCATCTTATCAAGCTTTTTCTGGCGGGACATCGCCATATTTCTCGTGCTGACCCGCGCTTTGTTGCGGGCGACGAAATCTTTCAGCTCAGCCACTTCCTGCTGCTGTTTTTTATAGGCGGCTTCGAGCTGCTGTTTTTTCACTTCGTATACTTCCATAAACTGATGGTAGTCGCCGACATAACGCGTCAGCTCCTGATTTTCCACATGATAAATCAAATTGATCACGCTGTTTAAAAACGGAATGTCGTGAGAAATTAAGATGAACGCATTTTCATATTCCTGCAAATAGCGTTTCAGCCATTCAATATGCTGTTCATCAAGGTAGTTGGTCGGTTCGTCCAACAGAAGGATTTCCGGTTTTTCCAAAAGCAGTTTGGCGAGCAGCACTTTCGTCCGCTGTCCGCCGCTTAAATCTGTGACGTCGCGGTCAAGTCCGACATCCTGCAGGCCGAGGCCGCGGGCGATTTCTTCAACTTTGCTGTCAATCACGTAGAAATCATTGTTTGTCAGGGCGTCTTGAATGACACCGACATCTTCAAGCAGCTGCTCAAGCTCATCAGGGTCTGCTTCGCCCATTTTGTTGTAAATCTTATTCATTTCCTCTTCCATTGCAAATAAGTAATGGAACGCATCCTTCAGCACGTCGCGGATCGTTTTTCCTTTTTCAAGCACGGTATGCTGATCGAGGTAGCCGACACGCACGTTTTTCGCCCATTCAACCTTACCTTCATCAGGCTCAAGTTTTCCGGTAATAATATTCATAAACGTTGATTTACCTTCGCCGTTTGCTCCGATTAAGCCGACGTGTTCCCCTTTTAAAAGACGGAACGATACATTGTTAAAAAGCGCACGGTCACCGAAGCCGTGGCTTAAATCTTTTACGGATAAAATACTCATCATTACACCTCTATCGTTATCAGACACGTTTTATTTATCATGTGTCTTTCTCATTTATGATTATAAAGGAGGAGACCGTTTGTTAAAAGGCTTGGAAGGAAAAAGAAAATTGCGTTTGGCGCGTGCATTTGAGATACTATGGAGTAGATTTTAAGAATTGAGGAGAACGACATGACCCAAACATGGCCATTTTTACAGCATACACAACCATTTATCGCCGAAAACTGGGAGGCCTCAGGCTTTCAGGAGCCGACCGTCATTCAGGAAAAAGCCGCTCAGGTGATTATGGAAGGGAAAGACGTCATCGCAGAATCCCCGACGGGAACGGGAAAAACATTGGCGTACACGCTTCCGGTGATGGAGCGGATCAACCCGGAACAGAAACATCCGCAAGTGATCATTTTAGCGCCGTCCCGCGAGCTTGTGATGCAGATTTTTCAAGTGATTCAGGATTGGAAAAAAGGCTCCGATCTTCGCGCTTTGTCTTTGATCGGCGGGGCAAACGTGAAAAAGCAGGTGGAGAAGCTCAAAAATAAACCGCATATCATTGCCGGCACACCGGGCAGGGTGCTCGAATTGATTCAGGCGAAAAAGCTGAAAATGCATGAAGTCAAGACGATCGTTCTTGATGAAGCGGATCAGCTCGTGACAAAGGAACACCGCGAAACGATGAAAAAAATCATTAAAACGACGCTGAAAGACCGACAGCTTTTAAGCTTTTCCGCTACGCTGCAGCCGGAAACAGAACAGGTGCTGAATACCATCGCGCACGAACCGGCCGTTTTGAAAGTGGAGCGGAATACGGCGGAAAAAGCGCGTGTCACACATCAATATCTCGTCTGTGATCAGCGGGATAAAGTGAAGCTTTTGCAAAAACTGTCACGGCTGAACGGCATGCAGGCGCTCGTGTTCGTCAGAGATATCGGGAATTTAAGCGTCTATGCGGAAAAACTCGCCTATCACCATGTGGACCTCGGCATCCTGCACGGAGAAGCGAAAAAAATGGAGCGGGCAAAGATATTATCAGCGTTTGAACGGGGAGAATTTCCGCTTCTTCTGGCGACTGACATTGCGGCGCGCGGACTCGATATCGATGATCTTCCGTACGTCATTCACGCGGACATCCCGAATGAAGACGGATATATCCACAGATCCGGCCGGACGGGGCGGGCCGGTAAAGAAGGAACCGTACTCAGCCTTGTCACGCCGATGGAAGAATCCAAACTGAAAAAAATGGCCAAATCACTCGGAATTGAGCTGAAAGAGGCCGTTTATTCAGGCGGAAAACTATCTGAGAAATAAGAAACGGAGGGCGGGAAGCCCTTCTTTTTTTTGTTGTAAAATAATGGAATATGAATTCAGGCGGGGGAGTGGGAAGATGGTTTCAATAGACAGATGTCAAATATTGAAGGAACCTGAGCTGAAAATACTTGAACACGGGTTTAAGAACGATAATATCAGACGGAGAATGGATGCGATGCTGCCATTAGACGCGTGGTATGCACGATTGAGTGAAGATGAAGACGATACTGTCATTATGGCATATGACGGGCAGCTTCCGGCAGGCATGGTCTCTATAGAATTTGTGGAGGAGCGGGCGTATATCGGATTGATCGTCAATCCTTTGTACCAGCTTCAAGGGTACGGAAAACAGATCTTGCAAAAACTGCTGACTGATCCTGGGTTTACCGGCGTGCGGGAATGGGCGGCAAGCATCGAAAAAGACAATCAAATCAGTTTAGCCTGCTTTCAAGCAGCGGGATTCACTTTGGAAGATACGGAGCCGGATGAAGACGGCTTTCTTACTTTGATTCTTCGCGGCTGATGCGAAAAAGCAGAAAAGGAGGGGACAAAGCCCTCCTTTTTTTTATCATCATGTTAACTTAGATCACTGACTTTGATGATCTGTTTGCCTTTGTTTTCTCCTTTAAACAGGCCGAGGAACGCGTCAGGAATATTTTTGAATCCTTCCGTAATCGTTTCTTCATAGTGGAGCTTTCCGTCTTTGAGCCATTCGGCCAATTGTTTCGCGCCTTCGGAAAAGCGGTCAGCATAATCACTGACGATGAATCCCTGCATCAGCGCTTTTGTTTTGATCAGCTTCGGCTGGACGCGGGGGCCCATGTCTTCTTCTTCACTTTCGGTATTGTACGATGAGATCGCTCCGCATACCGGAATGCGGGCGAATTCATTCAGCAGGTTTATCACCGCATCTGAAATCGGTCCGCCGACATTGTCAAAATAGACATCGATGCCGTCAGGACATGCCTGTTCCAGCGCTTTTTGAATATCATCCGCCGTTTTGTAATTAATGGCTTCATCAAATTGAAGCTCCTCTTTCAAATACGCGATTTTTTCATCAGATCCGGCGATGCCGACAACCCGCGCGCCTTTGATTTTGGCAATCTGTCCGACTGTTGAGCCGACGGCGCCCGCCGCGCCTGAAACGACGACGGTTTCGCCTTTTTTCGGACGGCCGATATCGAGCAGCCCGAAGTAAGCGGTCAGTCCGGTCATCCCTAAAATGCCGAGATACGCCTGGGCGGGTGCGATATCCGTATCCAACTTGCGGAGGGCGGACTCATTGACGGCTGAATATTCCTGCCACGCGAGATTTCCGATCACAACATCTCCTTTTTTCAGCTTATCGCCGTCTGTCAGAACCTCGGCAATCACTCCGCCTGTTATGGCTTCATCTAAAGCGAACGGCTCTACATATGATTTTGTATCTTGCATCCGTCCGCGCATGTACGGATCAACGGACACATAACTTGTTTTCACAAGCACTTCGCCGTCTTTCGGTTCGGGCACGGCAATCGTTTCAAAGCGGAAATCGTCATGGGCGGGAACGCCTTTGGGGCGTCTTGCCAATTGAATTTGCTGCTGATGATTCGGCATACTGAATCCTCCTTCAAGATAAGTGGTTGTTCCAAATGTAACACGAACCATTTCCCGATTACAAAATCAAACCGTCAGCGGCCATAAAAAAAGAAGGGCCAGGGCCCTTCTTTCCTTATATGCATATTTAATAGAATAACCGGTACACATCGGTGTTTTTCTCATGTTCCAAATATTCATAGGCATTTGTTTTTGAAGAATGAAGCATGTCAGCGGTAATCACGGGCTGAAGCGCGGTCAGATAAGAATTCAGCCTATTTTCAATTTCTGTCGGCAGAACGGATTCGATATCACCGATATTGATAATGATAGAGAAAACGAAATCGATATTAATATGAAAAGTATCTTCAGCAAAGGCCGTAAGCTCTTTTATTCCATCCGGGCAGCGGGTATGCCGGCGGAATACCTGCTTCACTAAATCACTGACAACCCAAGCGTTAAATCGCTGTTCCGGTGAAAAGTAATGAATAGGAACCACCTCCCTGCTTAATCGGCTCATGAAGATTTTTATTTTTCTGATAAAAGTTGCTTTTTCTACTGTAACATGTCCCGCCAGAAAATATCCACCGACAATCTGCCCGTTTTCCCACTGAACTCTCTTTCTTTTGTTTGATCCTTGATTGATCGGGTAAACATCCAATATACAAAACAAAAGGGAGGACTTATCAATGAAACCGGTAGTAAGAGAATATACAAATGATCAAAAACTGATGCAGGACGTAAAAGAGCTTCAGCAGCTGGGTGTTGCAAAAGAGGACGTATATGTGCTTTCACATGATGACGACAGAACGGACCGCCTGGCCGATAATACTGATGTCAATACCATCGGAGCGAAAGAAACGGGCATTAAACACGCGGTCGGCAATATGTTTAATAAAAAAGGCGACGAGCTCCGCAACAAAATTCACGAAATCGGCTTTTCAGAAGAGGAAGCGTCACAATTTGAAAAGCGCTTAGATGAAGGAAAAGTTCTTCTGTTTGTCACGGATAACGAAAAAGTAAAGTCATGGGCGTAAGCTGAACAGATCCCAAGGGGTTTTCGGTCCCTTGGGATTTTTTTGCGGTTTCCGCAATAAAACCGAAAGGCACATTCTGTACATTTTCGGTGCTGTTTCTCAACTGATTTGATACAATTCGATTGTAATAAATTGGAACAAAGAATCAGGAGGAGCACAATTCATGAAAAAAATGTTATTTATGCTGGCGGTTTGTTTATGTATGATCCCTGCAGACGTCTATGCCGCTGATCTGGGACGGCAGACGTTAGGAACAAATGACGGCTGGGGAGCCGCTTCCGGCGGGACAACCGGCGGCGCGAAAGCCTCTTCATCGAATGTATACACCGTATCAAACAGACAGCAGCTCGTTTCCGCATTAGGGGGAAGCGCCAACAGCACGCCAAAGATTATTTACATACAAGGCACAATCAATATGAATACGGACGACCGCAATAAAACACTCGGCTTTAATGATTATAAAGATCCGGCATATGATCCGAACGCCTATCTGAAGGCGTACGACCCGGACAAATGGGGGAAAAAAGCGCCGTCAGGCACCCAGGAAGACGCCAGACAGCGATCGCAAAAAAAACAGAAGGCACGGGTCGTGATTGACATTCCTTCAAATACGACGATCATTGGCTCGGGTTCAAATGCCAAAGTGACAGGCGGAAGTTTTAATATAAAGAACGGCGTCGACAATGTCATCATCCGCAACATTGAATTTCAAGACGCTTACGACTATTTTCCGCAATGGGACCCGACGGACGGCAGCAGCGGCAACTGGAACTCGGAATATGACAATATCACCATTAACGGCGCGACGCACATCTGGATCGATCATTGCACCTTTAATGACGGATCGAATCCCGACAGCGGTTTTCCCTACTATTACGGGAGAAAATATCAGCACCATGACGGCCAGACGGATATAGCCAACGGGGCGAATTATATTACATTGTCCTATAATAAATATCATGACCATGACAAAGGCTCCGTCATCGGAAACAGCGACAGCAAGACGTCGGATGAGGGAAAACTGAAGGTGACCCTTCACCATAACTATTACCAGAACATCGTCCAGCGCGCGCCGCGGGTCCGGTACGGGCAGGTTCATATTTATAATAATTTTTACGCAGGCTCTAAAAGCGCGGCATACCCGTTCAGCTATGCGTGGGGCGCGGGCCACGCGTCGAAAATATATGCCCAGAATAATGTTTTTGAAGTGCCGGGACTGGCTGCTGATAAAGTCATCAGCGTCTTCAGCGGCGGAAAAGCGCTTCATGAAGACGGCACTCTTTTAAACGGCTCCTCCATTAACGCGTCAGCCGCCAACGGATTAAGTCAGTCCGTCGGCTGGACACCGTCATTGCACGGTTCCATTGGCTCATCATCAAATGTAAAATCAGATGTTATATCTAAAGCTGGGTCGGGCATATTAAAATAATAAACAAGAAGCACAAAGGAAAATATTCCTTTGTGTTTTTTAATTAACAAAAACGTTTATTAACTTAGTTAAGTAGTAAAATGGGATAGGGGATGGAAGACAA
The DNA here is from genome assembly GCF_001975995.1 of Bacillus sp. GZB. Lineage (NCBI taxonomy): Bacteria > Bacillati > Bacillota > Bacilli > Caryophanales > Bacillaceae > Bacillus > Bacillus sp. GZB. The sequence goes on along the minus strand of NZ_MTQG01000019.1, from coordinate 127,710 downwards.
CAAAATAGGAGGAGACCTGTAATGGCTTCAGAAAAAGACGCAAAAAAACAGCAGGCAGTAAAAATCATTCCTTTGCTTATTACTGTTGCTGTGGGATTAATCATTTGGTTTATTCCCGCGCCGTCCGGACTTGAACCTAAAGCATGGCATTTGTTCGCTATTTTTGTCGCAACAATTATCGGCTTTATCTCCAAGCCCTTGCCAATGGGCGCAATTGCAATTTTTGCATTGGCAGTCACCGCGTTAACGGGAACGCTATCTATTGAAAATACGTTAAGCGGATTTGGAAACAAGACAATCTGGCTGATTGTCATCGCCTTTTTTATTTCCCGGGGATTTATCAAAACCGGGCTCGGCGCCAGGATTTCTTACGTATTCGTACAACGGTTCGGGAAGAAAACACTCGGCCTTTCTTATTCACTGCTTTTCAGTGATTTAATTTTATCACCTGCCATTCCGAGCAACACGGCACGGGCGGGCGGCATTATTTTTCCTATTATCAGATCATTATCCGAAACTTTCGGATCAACGCCGGCAGACGGAACAGAGCGGAAAATCGGCGCTTTCTTATTAAAAACCGGTTTTCAAGGAAACTTGATTACGTCTGCGATGTTTTTGACGGCAATGGCGGCGAACCCGCTGATCGCCAAGCTGGCCCACGATGTCGCAGGGGTGGACATCACATGGACAAGCTGGGCAATCGCGGCCATTGTACCGGGATTGGCGAGCTTAATCATTACGCCGCTCGTCATTTATAAGCTGTATCCGCCGGAAATTAAAGAAACACCGGATGCGGCTAAAATCGCAACGGAAAAATTGAAAGAAATGGGTCCGTTTAAAAAATCCGAACTCTCCATGGTCATCGTCTTTTTATTGGTGCTTGCGCTGTGGATTTTCGGAGGAAGCTTAAATATTGACGCAACGACGACGGCCCTGATCGGATTATCCGTTTTGCTTTTGTCACAGGTATTAACATGGGAGGACATCAAAAAGGAACAAGGTGCATGGGATACGCTGACTTGGTTCGCGGCGCTTGTGATGCTGGCGAATTTCCTGAATGAGCTCGGTATGGTGTCTTGGTTCAGCAATATGATGAAATCTTCTGTTTCCGGTTTTTCATGGATTGTGGCATTTATGATTCTGATTGTCGTGTATTATTACACGCATTACTTCTTTGCGAGCGCAACCGCGCATATCAGCGCCATGTATGCGGCATTTCTCGCCGTCATCGTGGCGGCAGGCGCTCCGCCTCTGTTGGCGGCGCTCAGCTTGGCGTTTTTCAGCAACCTTTTCGGTTCGACGACGCATTACGGCTCAGGAGCGGCTCCGGTCTTTTTCGGAGCGGGCTATATATCGCAAAGCAAATGGTGGTCCATCGGCTTTATCCTGTCAATCGTCCATATTGTGACATGGCTTGTGATCGGCGGATTATGGTGGAAAGTATTAGGGTTATGGTAGAAGAAAAAAGGCAGACCTGAGTCTGCCTTTTTTTATTTCTGTAAGGAAGGGGAAGGGCCTGCACATGATGACTCCAGTGCGAATAGAATATGGCCGGGGTGATAATATGAGCAGCGGCCGTAATCAATACATGATATTGAAACAGAAACCTTACAAATATATGAGCAGACATATGAAACGCCGGTATGAACAATTACCATGTGAACTTGAAAGACCGGAAACAGGGACGGAAAAACGGTTTCCGTCTTCAGATGAAAACCGATCTGCCTTGTGCGTACCCGGGCTGCGAGGTCCCGAAGGCAAAAGAGGACCCGCCGGCTCCCGCGGTCCGCAAGGGGAGGCGGGTCCGCCCGGTCCCCCGGGGCCTGAGGGTCCGCCGGGAGCGGTTCCTGCGGTAGCTTTTCAAAATACAGCAGACCAGATGATGATTCCGTTAGAAGGAACACCGATAAACGTGTTAAGCGCAGTGATAGCCGCGCCGACAGATCAATTTGTGAAAACGGATGCCGTCATACAAGTAAACGTGGAATTAGATCCGCTCGCGTCTCATTTCTCATTGGTCTTAGCTGTCGATCTGCAAAGAAATGGCGTATCGATACAAACACAGAGACAAGAGCGGAACCTCTTTTCTTCAGGCGGACAAATCATAGGAATTCCTTTTACGTACATCGACGAAATGAAGGCGGATGAAACAGCCGCGTACCAGCTCTATTTATCCGTCCTTTCTTCGAATTACGTAACACAAGTCGCAGCGGCAAACCGCTCCCTCATTGCGACGGGATTCCCCATTCAAGGATCGGATTAAGGTGATGAAAAGAAATCACCTTTTTTATTTAGGTTGTCAAAACACAGCCCGTATTAATATGCTGTCTTAATAAGTAAGACGGTCAACAACGGGAAGGAGAGGGAAAAAGATTGAATGAATAATCCGATTATAAACGGAAGCTTTGAAACCGGTACATTAGCGGGGTGGAGTTCGGCAAATACTCAGATTAACAGTTTGTTTGCACATTCAGGGAGATATTCTGCGCAATTTATTGGAGCTCAGCCATATGCTTACCTCAGTCAAATCGTTCCAATTTCAGCCAAGTCAGTGACTCTATTCGTATCACTCGCAACGCTCGGAAATGAGCCAAGTCCCCAAGTAACTCTCCAGATCAACTATGTCAGCGCAGCAGGTGAACAAATCAGTTCCATTCAAGAAAATATTACACCCGGAAATTTGCCGAACGTGCTCTTCCACACATGGTCTGAAATCTATAAAACAAGCAGTGTGCCTTCTGGCGCGGCCTCTGCCGTCATTGTATTAAGTAAGGTTTCTTCCGGCACGGTTTTAATAGACGACGTTTCATTGGCGCAAACCGGGGGTGAACCTGGCGTAACAGGAATAACAGGTCCCACTGGAGTGACGGGCCCCACAGGAGTGACTGGAGCAAGAGGAGCGACTGGTGTAACAGGAGCAAGAGGAGCAACCGGAACCACGGGCTCAACCGGAGTGACTGGAGCAAGAGGAGCGACTGGTGTAACAGGAGCAAGAGGAGCAACCGGAACCACGGGCTCAACCGGAGTGACTGGAGCAAGAGGAGCGACTGGTGTAACAGGAGCAAGAGGAGCAACCGGAACCACGGGCTCAACCGGAGTGACTGGAGCAAGAGGAACAACTGGCTTGACTGGTGCAACAGGCCCAACCGGATCGACAGGACCAACTGGTTCAACCGGTTCAACAGGAGTTACTGGTGTAACTGGTCCAACAGGAGAAACTGGAGCGACGGGTGCATCCGGGGCGACCGGCGCAACCGGTGCAACGGGAGTAACAGGCCCAACTGGTGTAACTGGTTCAACAGGAGAAACCGGAGCGACCGGTGTAACTGGCTCAACCGGTCAAACTGGAGTAACTGGGGCGACGGGAGAAACCGGCTCAACGGGAGCAACCGGAGAAACCGGAACCACGGGCTCAACCGGGCCAACAGGTGTAACAGGATCAACTGGGATAACCGGCTCAACCGGAGTAACCGGTCCAACAGGAGTAACCGGTCCAACCGGCCCAACTGGAGTAACAGGAGCGACTGGAGTAACAGGAGCGACTGGTGTAACTGGGGCAACCGGAATAACAGGTCCAACCGGGCCAACAGGGTCGACAGGTTCAACTGGTTCAACCGGAGAAAACGGTGTAACAGGATCAACCGGCCCAACCGGAGCAACTGGTGTGACTGGCCCGACTGGGGTCACGGGAGCGACAGGAGAAACCGGTGCGACGGGGATAACAGGAGCGACTGGCTCAACCGGAGTGACTGGCTCAACCGGAGTGACTGGAGCAACTGGTGTAACAGGATCAACCGGCCCAACCGGGGCAACGGGGGTAACTGGAGAAATCGGCTCAACGGGAGAGACCGGTCCAACCGGATCAACAGGTTCAACCGGAGAAACCGGAGCGACTGGTGTAACAGGGTCAACAGGAATAACCGGTGTAACTGGAGCAACAGGAGTAACCGGGGCAATGGGAGAAACTGGCCCAACGGGAGAAACTGGCCCAACAGGAGAAACCGGCGCAACCGGTGTAACGGGAGAAATCGGCCCAACAGGCTCAACCGGACCAACCGGAGAAACGGGTGCAACAGGATCGACAGGCCCAACCGGCGCAACAGGGCCAACAGGAGTAACCGGAACCACGGGATCAACAGGAGCGACCGGCGCAACAGGCCCAACTGGTATAACCGGAGCAACGGGAACAACAGGAGCGACTGGGGTAACGGGTGTAACCGGATCAACCGGCCCAACGGGAGAGGCCGGTCCAACGGGATCAACAGGTGCAACTGGAGTGACTGGGGCAACCGGAGTAACTGGCTCGACCGGGGATACCGGAGCTACTGGCTCAACCGGAGTGACTGGAGCAACAGGAGTAACAGGCCCAACCGGAGTAACGGGATCGACAGGCTCAACCGGCACAACCGGTGTAACGGGAGAAACCGGCGCAACCGGAGCAACGGGTCCAACTGGTGTAACGGGGATAACTGGTGTAACGGGATCAACTGGAGTAACAGGTTCAACCGGAGTAACAGGCCCAACTGGTGTAACTGGATCGACAGGCCCAACCGGCTCAACGGGCTCAACGGGCTCAACGGGAGCAACCGGAGTAACGGGAGCAACCGGGATCACCGGCGTCACCGGAGCGACCGGGGCAACTGGAGCGACCGGGGTAATCGGAGCGACAGTGATAACGGGAGTAACCGGAGATACTGGAGCGACCGGAGTAACAGGAGCAACCGGAGATACTGGATCTACCGGAATAACGGGAGCCACCGGAGTAACAGGCGCCACCGGAGTAACAGGCGCTACCGGAGTAACTGGGGATACTGGAGCTACCGGGATAACGGGCACGACCGGAGTAACGGGAGCGACAGGAATAACAGGTGCAACCGGGGTAACGGGGGCAACCGGGGTAACAGGCATAACCGGAGCGATTGGAGTAACCGGAGCGACTGGAGTAACCGGGGATACTGGAGCAACTGGGATAACAGGAGCCACCGGCGCCACCGGAGCAACAGGAGCAACAGGAGTAACGGGCTCGACCGGAGAAATCGGCGCCACCGGAGTAACGGGAGCCACGGGAGTAACAGGAGTAACGGGAGCCACCGGGATAACGGGAGCCACGGGAGTAACAGGAGCTACCGGAGTAACAGGAGCCACCGGGATAACGGGATCAACAGGAGTAACAGGGATAACGGGATCAACAGGAGTAACAGGGATAACGGGATCAACAGGAGTAACAGGGATAACGGGAGCGACAGGAATAACAGGAGCAACCGGGATCACCGGAGCGACAGGAATAACGGGATCAACTGGAGATACTGGAGCCACCGGAGTAACAGGAGCAACCGGGGTAACGGGATCAACAGGAGCAACCGGGATCACCGGAGCCACTGGAATAACCGGAGCAACAGGAGCGACAGGAATAACGGGAGCCACCGGAGTAACCGGAGTAACAGGAGCGACCGGAGTAACAGGAGTAACCGGAGTAACGGGATCAACTGGAGTAACAGGAGCCACCGGAGTAACAGGAGCGACCGGAGTAACAGGCTCGACCGGAGCAACCGGAGATACTGGATCTACCGGAATAACGGGTGCAACCGGAGTAACGGGAGCCACAGGTGCAACTGGGGTAACGGGAACAACCGGAATAACCGGCGCCACCGGAGTAACGGGAGTAACCGGGGCCACGGGAGTAACAGGCGCAACAGGAGCAGGCGCAATCATTCCTTTTGCTTCTGGTCTCCCAACTGCCGTGACGACCATTGCCGGCGGATTAATCGGAACGGTGAGCCTTGTCGGGTTCGGCAATTCTGTGACGGGCGTCAATGTCGGAGGGGGAGGTGCAATTGATCTTACCGGGGCTGGAGGAACTCTGCTGAACTTTGCTTTTTCGGCTCCGAGAAGCGGAACCATTACATCAATTGCCGCCTATTTCAGTACAACCGCAGCATTGTCGCTTGTCGGCTCGACTGTTACGATAACCGCACAATTATACAGTTCCACAGTGCCGAACAATACGTTCACGCCGATTCCCGGAGCATCCGTCACTTTAGCTCCTCCCCTCACCGGCGTATTGTCAATCGGCAGCATCAGCAACGGAATCACGACAGGGCTGAACATTGCGGTAACTCCTCAAACCCGGCTGTTAATGGTATTCTCCGCCACTGCGACAGGCCTTTCGCTTATTAATACAGTGGCGGGATATGCAAGCGCGGGAGTTACGATTTCTTAAGTGAAAACGGCCAGACTGGTGCGGATCATCTAAGCTTGGAGAAGATATCACTTTTTCTTCAAGCTTTTTTGTTTTTACGTCTTTTTGGGTAAATAAAGGCTGACGGGAATTCCCCGACAGCCGGCAGAAGTATTTACAAGCCTTCTGAAGTTAATCAGTATCTTAATGAAGACGTTTTTAGTGAGTTCGAATCATCCGTTGTGCCGGCAGTGTGAATCATCATCGAAACAGCGGTGCCCTCATCCGGGGTGCTGGTGATCGTCAATTCACTTCCGCAAAAATGCTTCAGCCGCCGATTGATATTTTTCAGGCCGACACTGCGATTAACATCAGAAGACAAAATATCTTTCTGTATGCCCGGCATGATGCCGGTTCCATTATCCTCCACTTTGATAAAATACGTGTTTTCGCCTTGTTTTTTCGCTGTCAGCTTTATCCGTCCGCCGCCTCTTTTCTTACTGATCCCGTGATGAACGGCGTTTTCCACCAATGGCTGTATCATTAAAGGCGGAAGGGGGAAGTCAATGTCCTGTTCAATATCAAAAAGGATATCAAGCCGTTTGCCGAAGCGTGTTTTTTCTATAGAAAGATATGACGTAATGATAGAAAGTTCGTTTCTGAATGAGCTGATGTCCGAAGTGTTTTGAAAATCAAAACTCATCCTTAAATAGTTTGTAAATGCAGCAGTGGTTTCCCGTGCTTTTTCAATATCCAAATGGCTGAGCGCGATGATCGTATTTAATACGTTGTAAAGAAAATGAGGCTTAATCTGCGACTGAAGAAATGCCATTTCTAAATTTGTGGCTTGGTGAGCCGTATGCTTCATCAAAATTAAATTTTTAATACGCGCGGTGAATTCAGAGTAATGATAAGGCTTTTGTAAGATGTCGTTTGCTCCGGCATGAAACGCCTTGTATTTGTCATGGCTGATAATGGCTGCCGTAACGATAAGAACCGGCAGATCGACCATGCTGAATCTTTCGCGGATGTTTGTGCAGACTTCAAAACCCGTCATGTCGGGCATCATCAAGTCTAATATGACCAAGTCAAGCTTCGAGGAAGAGACAGCTTGAAGCGCCTCTTTTCCGCTTTTTACTGCGATTACGTTATAAGGAACACCTTCCAGCATATCAGTTAAAATTTTCAAACTCTCGATGTTATCGTCGACGATCAGAATCGTCGGAGCATCGATTTTTTCTGAGTAATAAGGCGTGACCAGCGAAATATCCGACATTCTCTGCCCGGGATGTGATTCAGGAAGTTCGGTCTTTGCTTCCGGTAAAGAATCAATTTGAGCGGCGGGTAACGTAAAATGAAAGGCTGATCCTTGCGCCGCCGCTGACTCCGCCCAGATGTCCCCGTTTTGGAGCTTGACGAGCTGTTTCACAATACTTAAACCTAAACCCGTTCCATCTTCTTCCGTCCCTCCCGCTTGCTGAAAAGAATCAAAAATGGTTTCAAGATCAGCCTCAGGAATGCCGCTGCCGGTATCGGCCACCGTGATTTGAATCATTTTGTCATTCAGGCTTTCAGCAGAAAGAATAATGTTCCCCTCGGATGTGTACTTGATTGCGTTTTCAATAAGATTGGTTAAGATTTGCCGGAATCGGTTTTCATCTGCAAGCACCAAAGGGAGGCCGTCCGGCACATGATTAAGAATGGCAAGTTTTTTATGTTTGGATAAAAGCCGGTAGAAGTTCATCTCACTGCATATGACGGCATGCACATCGACGGGAACCGGACGAATCTGCAGCATACCCTGCTTCATTTTTTCCAAATCAAGAATATCATTTACGAGATCAGAAAGTCTGTAGCCCATACGGATGATCAGCTGCATATTTTCTTTCTCTTCCTCTATCGTCTTCTTTTTTCTGCCGGCTACAAGGGTTTGGCATATATTAATAATGCTGTTCAGCGGCGTCTTGAATTCGTGTGAAGTTTTGGCGATAAATTCATCTTTCAGTTGGTCGATTTTGACTAATTTCCGTGAGAGGACTTCATTGTCCCGGAAAGCTCCGGCGAATTGCTGCGCCATCAGAAGAACCACCGCCAATAAAGCGATGACTGTCGGCAATGAATAGAGCGAATTAAAAGAAAAAGCCGTTTTGCCGCTGTAAGCTGAAATGGTCGTAAGAATTACAAAAGCGCTCATCGAGACGGATGCGAGTGTAAGGTACGTGCTTCCTTTTATTTTTCTTATGGCGGCAATCGTAAAAATATATGTAATATAAAACAGAGTCGTAACGGCAAGAACAGAATGTAAAATGTATGAGAGATGGTCAATGAAACTTCCGGACATAAAATCAGTGATCAAGATGGTCCCGGATAAAGCGGTTAAAATGGTGATCGTCGTTTTTGAGACAATTTCTCTGTATGCATAAAAGAGATAAAGAAAAACCGCCATGCTGACAAGCACGGTTGAGATGATACGCAAGGAATTCAGCAATGAAAATGAAATAGACGGAAAGAGGAGAAAGATAATTCTTTCTTTCCCGATCATAAGAATAATGGCAGAAAAAAGCAGACACATCACGGAAAAGAACAATAAATGTTTATCCTTTGTCCGTTGCAGAAAAAAGCCGAGAAAATATATACCGGTAATGAAAAAAGCTGTAATCATAATGGAATCATTGAAAAAGGAAATTTGATTCTCGCGTATAATTTGTTCCTGAGTCCCAAACGTTATCGGTTTTGCGATCCCCCAGCCGGGAACTTTTCCGAAATTCGAAAAATGCAGGACAAGTTCATTGTCACCCTTGCGAAGCCTGAAAAAGCTGCTGTACGGTTTGTTCTGCGCCTTAAAATCAGCTTTTTCTGTAGGATTGCCGCTCTGTCCGATTACTTTTCCATTAAGATAAAGGCGGTTTGAACTGTAGATATAAGATGTGCTGATCCCCAAAACCTGATTGTCTTCATTTGAGCGGATTGTCAGTTTGTACGTTCCGTAATCCACGTCGGCCGTTTTTCCGAACAGCTTCACATTGACGGGGACATCAACGAGTACGGGATTTTTTCCTTTTGCTGAATGAAGAGCCTGCGGTGATAGCATCTGATTTGGATATAGAATCCATTTCCCGTTCAGCTGGACATTTCCATCCTTTTGAAAATCCCACTTTTCCAGATTGATCACGCCCTGTTCAGCTTGAGGGAGGGATGATCCTGAAAAATAATTCAGGACCATAAAAATCATAAAGAAAGCGGCATAGCCGCAAATAATCGAAATCGAAATAAATTTTTCTTTCACATCATTACTCCTTTATCCCATTCAGGGGCATTCTATTATCCTATGTAATGTATAAATATTGTAATCACAAACGTTATAATACAACAAGAGAAAGAAAAAGAATCCAACTATATAGGGCATTAGGCATGGTATAATTGAAATTATTTTCAGATATATCTATATTGACGGGTGGGATGCGGTTTGAAAGCGTTAATTGTGGATGATGAGGAACTGGCATTGCTTCATTTTAATCGTATGCTTGAGCGGACAAACGCCTTTCAATCTATTATAACGTTTCAAGATCCGGCGGAAGTTCTGGAGCATTCGGAGCTTTCAGCAGCTGATGCGGTGTTTCTTGACATTGAAATGCCCGGGATAAACGGTATTGAGCTTGCTGAATCGATTCAGGAGCTCAATGAAAATATTCAAGTTATTTTTATCACCGCTTATAATGAATTCGCGATCAAAGCGTTTGAATTAAATGCTGTCGATTATCTTTTAAAACCGGTTGACAATGCCAGGCTGCTGACAACTGTTGAGCGAATCCGAATGAATAAAAAACTCAGGACGGCAGAAGAGAATACCGGGACGGATTATGTTATACAATGTTTTGGGAACCTGGACTTTTATCAATCGGTAAATGGTGTCAAAACATACATAACAGTCAAGTGGAGAACATCCAAAGCCCGTGAACTGTATGCATTTTTACTTCTTAATCAAGGGCGCACAGTCAGTAAAGACATGCTGATGGAAATGTTTTGGCCTGCTTATGATATATCAAAAGCAAGCACCCAGCTCTATTCGACAATATATCAGATACGGAAATTAATCGGTCAGCTGCCCTTCAGCCAATCAATAGAAAATACCGATATAGGATACATTCTCCGGCTTTCCGGAGTAAAGGTTGATACAGTTGAATGGGAAAAAACATTAAAAGAGGCTCCTCCGCTCAGCGCAGCTGCACTAACCTGGCACATGAACATTGTCATGTCATATAAGAACCATTACTTCATGGAGAATGGCTATCTGTGGGCGGAGCCGGAAAAAGCGCGTCTTGCCCATCTGTGGCTCAGCAAAGCGTACGAACTGATTGGTTTTCTCATCCAAGAGAAGAACGATCATCAAGCGATGGACATTTGCCTGCAGGTTGAGAAAATAGAGCCCGGTGACGATAAAATTATACAATACAAACTGCAGTTATTTAATAAACTGGGAAAGGTAGAAGAGGCGATAAAGGAATACGAACGCTATAAACAATTGAAGGATAAAATCAATTGACGATTGAATGACCGGACCGGCTGATGCCGGTCTTTTTTTGTGCGCTATTTCTGAAATGATCCCATGTACAGAATTTGTATAGGCCGATTTCATACAATGTAGTTTGGTTCGGATAAGGAGAATCCCATGCTTACCGGCTTGTTCGAACGTAAGTCTATATAAAAGGGGAGGAATAAGACTTGGGAGTGAGGAACTTTTCGTTCAGCCCGAAAAAAAGCAAAAGGCTGAGGCCGGCATTGATTTCATGCTTCACGCTGTTTTTCATCTTCAGCCAGGTTGTCAGCTTTACTCCGATCGCAGCCGCTTCCGGATCACAACAAAGCGAGAGCGGGTTCTTTGATTCAGTTGCAGTCAAAGACGGCAGACAGCAGACTGTTGACGGGTCAAAAGCCAGTGAACCGGCTTTAGCACCGGGAGATAAAGTGACACTGACATACGAATGGTCACTAAAAAACAAGGAAGATGCAAGTGACCGGAATATCACCATAAAGGTTCCGGAAAGTTTTACATTAGATAACGATGAAGGTGAGCTGACATCAGCTGATCGGGTGATCGGTATATATAAAGCTGAAGCAAACAGCAGCACGCTGGAAGTGAAAGTGAATGATGCTGAAGCGGATGCCGGGGATGCCAAAGGCTCCATTACACTGTCGGCGAAGTTTACTCCCGACATAACAGATGAGACGAAAATGGCAAAAGCTCTTTTTCAACTGGATGCCGGCAAGGCCCAGCAGGTGTTAATACCTGTGAAGAACGACGGAACAACGGATTCCGAAACAGAAAAAAACACCTCTTCAACACCTGCTGAACCTCAGGAAAAGACAGAGAAAAAATCAGCATCTGCAGACGGCGGGGAGAAAGCAGAACAGACAACGAAATCAAAACCTTCTGCTAAACGCAGTCAATCAAAAATGGTGATTTCAAGCAAATCTGCCGCTAAAAGCCTTCAATCAGGCGGAAGCCAGATTACGCAAAATATTTTAACTGATGTGAAATTGACGGATGAAAAAGGAAAACCATATGACAAAAACAACCCTGCGAATACGAATTCTCCGGCAAATATCACCATTCAATGGGCGATTCCGAATGAGCTGGGAAAAACAATAAACGACGGTGATCGATATGAATTTGATCTGCCTAAAGAATTTATCATGCATAATGACATTACCAACCAGCCATTGACCGACGGCGATAGTACGTACGGAACTTTTTCCATTAATACGAGCGGCCATGTCATCATGACGTTTAACGGCGAGGTAAAAGAAGATACTAACGTCAAGGGGTCATTGTATGTAAACACCCAATTCCATCAGAAAGAAATAAAAGGATCCACCACACAAAAGATTAAGTTTCCGGTTAACTCTGATACGCCGGACGTAACGGTTTATTTTAAACCGAATGTCAATAAAACCATTGAGAAATCAGGGTCATTGGATAAAGGTATTAATCCCGGAAAGGTAACGTGGACGGTTGATCTTAATAAAAAGGAAGAAGAAGTTAAGAATGCGAAATTGACTGAAAGCCTTCCGGACGAATTGACTTTCCGCTCTGTGAAAGTGTATGAACTTGATGTGAATATTGACGGCTCGGTGAGTCAGGGAAATGAGATAACTTCAGGTTATACTGTTGACGAAAACGGTAATGTCACCTTCGCCGGGACAATTGATTCAGCCTACCGGCTCATATATGACACGGAAATTAAAGATGAGGCAAAGCCGGGTAAAGGCGGAAACATCACGCTGACAAACAAGGCGGCATTCAGCGGAGAAAATGCGGAGCCGATTTCTGCGGAAGCTTCCGTAACAGCGGGTTACGGAAAAATGATAGAAAAATCTTCGACAGGTTATAAAGGAGAAACCCAAACGTTCAGCTGGGCTGTTATGTACAACTACGGTGAGAAAAAGATTGATCAATCCAAAGCCGGCATCAAGGATACGTTCGGATCAGACGATCTGCATCTTGTTCCCGGTTCATTGAAAGTCCTTCCGATTACATTCAGCCAGAACGGCAGCGAACAAGAGGGCGCCCCATTAAAAGAGGGTGAGGATTATACGCTGACTGATAACGGGAACGGCTTTGACATAAAATTCAAGCAAACTGTCACAGGAGCATATAAGATCATTTATCAATCTCAAATCAACGATGGGGTCATTATTGACAGTCCTGTCAAATACACCAACACAGCAGTGACAGATACAGGGGAATCAAAGGAAACTCCGGGAACCGCCATTCAGCAGAATCTGATTAAACATTATTCAAACGCAGACTATGAGAAGAAGACGGTTGATTGGACAATCACAGTTAACAAAAACGGTTACACAATGAAAAACTGGACGCTGGATGATCAATTTACCAGCGGAGGCCTGGCGCTCATTGACGATTCATTTCACATGCAAGACACGACTGATAACAAAACGCTGAAAGAAGGAACAGACTATACATTAACAAAAAAATCCGGAAATCAAGGCTTTACAATAGCATTGATCGGGGATTATGCAGAAACAAACAGTCAGTTTAAGATCACGTATACGACAAAATTCAACGCTGACTTTTCAAACGAAACGATTAAGAATACGGCGGAGTCCACATGGACCGATAAAAACGGCAACAAACGCACAAATAAGGAATCGAGCGGTTTCACACCGAACAATCAGACGTCCCATAACGGATTCAAAAACGGCTCATACAATGCCGTTTCAAAAGAAATCACATGGAAAGTCGGCATCAATTACAATGGCGAACCTTCAAAGAATCCTTATATAAAAGATACGATCACAGATGGTCAGCAATTTTTGCATGGGTCGGTTGCTGTCAAAACGTATACTATCAGCAAAAACGGCTCCATCATTGAAGGAGAGGCGCTGGATTCTTCAAAATATGAAATAGAGGAGCCGTCAGACGGCAACAAAAATACGTTAATCGTACGTCTCAAAACAGATGACGCTGTACCATACCTGATTGAATTTAAAACGTCATTAAAAGGCCAGGTCATCAAACAGAATCAATACACAAACAAAGCAGAGTACTTTAATAATGACCACGCAGACCGAACGCTGACGGGTTCAGTTTCCATCGCAAACGGAGGAAACCTGATTTCTAAAGGCGGCAAACAAAACGGAAACAATATCGATTGGAACATCAATGTCAATGCCAGCCAATCGACACTGGATAACGTAAAAGTCAAAGACACACCGGATGAGAATCAAATAATAGATGAAGATTCTTTTAAAGTATATCAAGCAAAATATAATGAGAACGGCGTTATGAAAGACAGCAGCGGAAATCTTATTCCGGGTGATGTGGAGCTTGAGAAAGATAAGGACTATAAAGTAGATATGAAAACTGACAATGCCACCGGTGAACAATCATTTGTCCTTACCTTTATAGGCGGCTATAAACAAATCGATCGCGCGTATGTCATACAATATCGTTCTCTCATTAATATTTCCGGCAGCAGCGGTCAGGTCAGCAACAAAGTGTCGATATCGGGGACGAATGTTGAGGAGCAGACCCAAGAGAACAACAGCTCAGTGTTTGTCGCCATTTCAAGCGGCGGCGGCTCAGGATCAGGAGAGAAGGGAAGCCTGACGATATCTAAAACAGGATCAGACGGAACATCTCTTTCAGGAGCAGATTTTCAATTATGGTCTAAAGACGGCAAGCAGCTGCTGCGTACGGGCACAACAGACGATGCCGGTAAACTTACGTTTGGGAATATCCGTTACGGAACCTATGTACTGAAAGAAATAAAAGCTCCGGACGGCTACACCATCAGCGATGCTTATGTAAACGGGGTCTCCGTTGCGATTGACGGCAAATCCTCCGCAACGGGAGCATTCTATAAAGTCATAAATCAAAAAAATAAGGTGACGCTTATCAAAAAAGACGAAAACAACAAGCCTTTGGCCGGTGCTGTATTTAAGCTTGAGAAAAAATCAAGCGACGGTACCTATACTCTGATAAAAAATAATATTGAAAGCGATAAAAATGGGAAAGTTGAGATCAACGGTTTGCCCGCCGGATACTATCGGCTGATGGAGACGAAAGCCCCATCAGGGTTTATCGTAAACACAAAAGCCATTCACTTCTCAATCGCAAAGAACGAAAAGAATCAAGTACCTGATGTTGAATTGGGATCAATGGTGAATTATAAAGGAAAAGCCGCATTAACGAAGAAAGATGCAGACGGCGGGAATCTTGAAGGAGCAGTTTTCAAAATCATCGACAGTGATGGTAAAACGGTTCAGAAAGATCTGGTTTCAGATAAGGACGGAAAAATAGAAACATCCGGCCTTGCACCCGGTCACTACGCCTTCATCGAAACGAAAGCGCCCGACGGCTATGTGTTAAATACGGAGAAAGTGGAGTTTACCATCTCAGAATCGGCGGAAGGAAAGCCGGAGTCAACTGACGCAGGAACGGCCGTCAACTATAAAGGCTCTGTCCGGCTGACGAAGGAAGATGCGGAAGGCCGAAACCTTGAAGGTGCAGTCTTCAAAATCGTCGGCAGTGATGGAAACACGGTTAAAGAAGATCTGGTTTCAGATAGTAACGGAAAAGTAGAAACGTCCGGTCTTGCACCGGGGCATTACGCCTTCATCGAAACGAAAGCGCCCGACGGCTATGTGTTAAATACGGAGAAAATAGAGTTTACCATCTCAGAAACAGCGGAAGGAAAGCCGAAGCCGTCTGACGCCGGCACCTTTGTCAACTATCAAGGCTCTGTCCAGCTGATCAAGAAGGATCAAGACGGAAACGTTTTAGACGGTGCAGTATTTAAAATCATTGACAGTGATGGAAAAACCGTAAGAGACGATCTGATGACAAAAGAAGGCGGCAAAATTGACGCCGGCGGTTTGGCGCCCGGAAACTATCAATTTGTTGAAACAAAAGCGCCGGATGGTTATCTGCTGTCAACAACCCCTGTGCCGTTTACGATTAAGGCTGAGAACAGCGGAAAACCGAATCAGGCTGCCCTGACTGCGGTTAACATCAAGAACAGCGTTGTTCTCACAAAATTGGATCAAGGTGACAAACGGAAAGTCCTGCAAGGTGCGAAGTTTAATCTGACAGATGCAAACGGCAAAGTGCTGAGAGAAGGTCTGACGACAGATGAGCACGGACAGATTATCGTACGGGGACTGAAAGCAGGCGAATATCAATTTATCGAAACAAAAGCGCCTGAACTTTACAGTTTGGATCAAACGCCAATATCATTCAAGATCACAAATACCGACATAAAATCAGTCGAAATCAGTGCGGAGAATACACTGACGCCTGGTGATGCCACACTGACAAAAGTGGATCATGACGATAAAAATAAGGTGCTGGAAGGTGCTGAATTCAAGATCACGGATTCTGCCGGACGTCCGGTAAACACCGGCGGCAGCAAAGAACGGCCGGCGGTATGGAAGACGGATCAAAAGGGCCGTTTTACGGTGAAAGGATTAGCGCCCGGGCAGTATCGATTTATCGAAACAAAAGCGCCTGACGGCTATCAGCTGAACGAAAAACCAATTGAATTCACCATTGAAAAAGGACAGTCAAAAGCCGTTGAGGTCGTCGTTTCTAATAAGAAATTAAAAAATCCCGCACCTGGGAAAGACACACCGAATCATCAAACGAATCAAGGCGGGCATCACCCTGATACCAATGGTAAAACCAATCACTCGGATACAGGCAAAAACCTGCCGAAAACCGGTGATACGGACGGTATGATACCGGTCACGGCCGGTATTCTGCTGCTATTAGCCGGCGGAGCCGCGGCTGTTGTATCAAGAAAGAAGAAAGCAAGGAATAGATAGACGTTATCGCACCTGATCATGTAAGAATCGATCAGGTGCTTTTTTAAAAAGAGAATCATTTCTCACCAAATACTCACCGCATGACGTACAAGAAAGGAATTTTCTTCATGGTTAAAAAAATGATCCTTGCCGTTCTTATTTTGTCCGGGCTGCTTCTCATTTCCTCTCCTCTCATGAAAGGCTGTTTGATCGCGTACCTCAGTAAAAGCCAAATTGAATCGGAATTAACCGCAGAACAAGCGAGGAAAAATAACATGAAAAAAGCGGACTATGATTTTGAATCCATTCATCCGCCCGGTTTCAGGGAAACAGTTCAGTCAAGTTTTAATCGCAAACCGAAACCGATAATCGGACGGATAACCATCAGCAGCATCGATTTAGACCTTCCGATTTTAAAAGGCACAACCAATGAAAACCTGCTGATCGGCGCGGCAACTATGCGTCCAGATCAGAAAATGGGCGAGGGAAACTACCCGTTGGCAGGCCACCATCTGAAGCAGGAGAACCTATTGTTCGGCCCTCTTTTACACATAAAAAAAGGCGCGCAAATCGTGATTACCGACTTTAGAAAAGACTATATTTATTCTGTAACATCAAAAACCATGATTTCAGAAATAGAAGCAAACGCAATTCAGGAGACAAAAGATAAAGAGATTACATTAATCACATGCGACAAAGCGGTAAGAACCGAAGGGCGCCTGGCCGTCAAAGGAAAATTGATTGATATTTCTGGTCATTCAAATGTATCTCAGCCATCATAGAGAATCACTCTGTCAACTGAAGATATGTCCGTTGTTAAACATCCCGAGACTGGCTTCTGTCAGTCTTTTTTTTGCGCAGCGATTATAAAAAGTTCATCCTTCTTATCTCTCTTGAGGAAAATTATACCAGACTGCACTTTTTGAAAGAAATGACAAGAGAAAAAGATCACGAAAATTCTCAAAAATGAGAAATAAAGATTTAAAAAGTGGTATGATTTTAGGAGGAAAGGACGGCTGGTGCTGTGTTGGAAGCGAAGCGGTTTTATGTCTCTCTGCAAATGAAAATCGCCGGATTAATTGCGGCTTTATTAATACTTGTCATCGGAACGCTCACAGTTATATTTGCCTTTCAGCAATTAAAGGAAGGGCAGAAGCAGGCTGAACAGCTGGCGGTGCAAACGGCAAAAACCATTTCATACATGCCTCCTGTAAAAGAGGCATTCCGGCTTGCGGATCAAGAAGCTTTTACAAAGTTAGACGTCATTGAACAAATGAAAGAACAGGCAGGCGCGCACGCCGTCTTCATCACTGATCAAAAAGGGCATGTTGCATTTCATTCGGCCCGAAGCAGTATTCCGAAAGAAAATCAAAATCTGCAAAATAAAACCGTCATGTTCGGCGGGTCACCGGTTTCCGACGGAATGAAGGCCGTCCGGGGAAGCGCCCCGGTTATTTTGGAGGAAAAAAATCATAACGAAGTCGTCGGAACGGTAACGGTCGAGTTTTTACAAGATGAGATAGAAAAAGATATGAAAGCGCATCTGCGGCATTTAGGCTATTTTGCATGTTTGGTGTTTCTTATCGGCATCGGGGGAGCGGCGGCGCTCGCAAAAAGCATCCGTAAAGATACACTCGGCCTTGAACCGCATGAAATTGCAGCTCTGTACCGGGAGCGAAATGCGATGCTCCTTGCGATGAAAGAAGGGATTATCGCCGTAAACAAAGAAGGCGCGGTAACCATGATGAATTTATCTGCGGCTGATATGCTGAATCTTCCGGAACCGATGATCGGAAGGCATATAAAAGAAATCATGCCGGGCGCAAATCTCATGCCGGTTTTGGCAGGGGGAGAATTACCGCCGAACGTGGAGGTGCGTGCCGGAGATAAAGTATTTATCTTAAACGTGAAAGAAATGAAGCAGACCGGGCAAGTATACGGAGCGGTAATCAGCTTCCGCGAAAAAACGGAGCTCAAGAAACTGATTAACAAGCTGACTGAAATGAAAAAATACTCGGAGGATCTTCGGGCGCAAACGCATGAATTCTCGAATAAGCTTTACGCGA
The DNA here is from genome assembly GCF_001975995.1 of Bacillus sp. GZB. NCBI lineage: Bacteria > Bacillati > Bacillota > Bacilli > Caryophanales > Bacillaceae > Bacillus > Bacillus sp. GZB. The sequence goes on along the minus strand of NZ_MTQG01000019.1, from coordinate 109,140 downwards.
TCCTCGGTCTGTTAGAGCTGGGAGAATATAATGAAGCCATTGAACTGATAAAAGAAGAGTACGCCATCCAGAATGAACAGCACGAAATCCTCTTTCAAAACATTCATTCACAGCGGGTTCAGGCCATACTATTAGGAAAAATGGGAAAGGCGTCTGAGAAGAAAGTAAAGCTTTCAATAGATGAAAACAGCTTTTTAGAATCGCTGCCGGAGCATGTGGGTTCATCCCAGCTCATTACGATCATCGGAAATCTTATTGATAACGCTTTCGAAGCCGTCGCCGAAAAAGAGAAAAAAGAGGTCGCCTTTTTTATGACCGATATCGGCAGGGATATCGTCATCGAAGTGGCGGATTCAGGAGACGGCGTGCCTCAGGAAAAAACAGAAACGATATTTGAAAAGGGCTACTCTTCAAAGGGGACGAGGAGAGGATACGGCTTAGCCAATCTGAAAGAAGCCGTCAGTGAATTGCAGGGATCGATAGAGATTTCGCAGCAAAAGAGCGGCGGTGCCGTATTTACGGTGTTTATACCGAAAGAAAGGCCAAAGGGGGAATCGGTGTGATTAACATCGCGATTGCAGAGGACGACTTTCGAATAGCGCAAATTCACGAAAAATTTATCGAACATCTTGATGGATTCAATGTCATCGGCAAAGCAATCAATGCCAAAGACACCATATCGCTGCTTGAGAAACGGCAGCCTGATCTGCTGCTTTTGGATATTTATATGCCGGATGAGCTGGGGACAGATCTGCTTCCCCTTATCCGCGGCCGTTTTCCTTCCGTTGATATCATCATTATTACGGCTTCTGCCGAAACAAGACTCCTGCAGGAAGCGCTCAGATCAGGCGTTTCCCACTATGTCATAAAGCCGGTGTCGGCACATAAATTTACAGAAGTGCTTTTGCAGTACCGGGAAAAAAGAGAATGGCTGCACTCACAGCCGGAGCTGAGCCAGTCCGTTATCGACATGTTTTTCGGAAGCGGTCAGAAAGAACAAAAACAGCTCAATGATCTGCCGACCGGGATTAACTCGATTACACTTCAAAAAATCAAAAACGCGCTCAGGGAAGCCCAAAAAGGGATGACGGCTGAAGAACTGGGCGAAAAAATGGGCGCCTCCAGAACAACGGCGCGGCGCTACGCCGAGTTTCTCGTTTCTCGGGAAGAAGCGCTCGCTGAATTAGAGTACGGCATTATCGGCAGGCCGGAACGGAAATATTATTTAGCACATGAATAAGGGATGGGAGAAATGAAGCGGTTGGGAGTGCTTCTTGTCATGCTGGCGGCGCTGGTTTCTTTTGACGGACGGCAGATGGCGGGCATCCGTTCAGCTGAAGGGCCGGTTGAAATTGTCGTCCCGGCAGCGCCTCAAGGGGGCTGGGACGTAACGGCAAAAGCGTTGCAATCGGTAATAGAGCGGAAGCAAATATTAGGCCGGCCCGTAAAGATCGTCTATAAACCCGGCGGAGGCGGAGACAGCGGCTGGAAATATGTAAACGAACGAAAAACGGATGTCATCAGTATGAATTCAAGCCTGCTGTTAAGCAATGAAATTTTGGGACAAAGCCGGCTGAAGGCAGCTGATTTTACGCCTTTGGCCATTATCGCAAAAGAGTGGCAGACCGTCGCTCTTCCGAAGGATTCAAAGATAAAAAGCGGAAAGCGGCTGCTCGGCGATATTAAAGCACATCCGGGCGGCATAAAAATCGGATTTGCGCCCGGCCTCGGAAATGATGACCAGCTCTCCTTTGCGAGAGCGGCGGAAATGGCCGAAATTTCTCCGTTTGATATCCGCTTTTTTCAATACGGGAGCAGCAATGAAGTCATTGAAGCTCTTATCAGCCACGAGATAGACGCCGCTTCAATGACCATTTCAGAAGCGAGAGACGCCTATCGGAAAGGGAAAATCACATTGGCGGCCGTTACGTCGGACAAAAGGCTCTCCGGCTTCAGCGATGTGCCGACATGGAAAGAGCAGGGGGTGCCGTTTGTCTTTGCGCACTGGAGAGGCATCATGGGGCCGAAAGACATGACCGAAGGCGAGATCGCCTATTGGGATCAGGCTTTGAAACAGATTACCTCATCCGCGGAGTGGAAGCAAATGTTGAAAAAACGGGATTGGGAGAGCTTTTATAAAAACAGCAGCGGCGCAAAACGCTTTTTAGAAGAGCAGACCGAGTTTTATAAAGAGATGATGAGCAGCGAAAAATAAGCCTTCCGCATATTTGCGGGAGGCTTTTTATTTATAAATGAACAAAATGAACGAAAAGGTTATAAAAAATTAAAAATCTTTAAAATCCAAAATATTTACTTCAATATCCAATTCTCATAAGATAGCAAAAAGGCGGATAAAGGGGATCGGGCCTTTAAAATGTAAGCGTATTCATAATAAGGGGGACATACTGTGTTAGCAATCTTAGGCTTTCTTATGATGCTTGTTTTTATGGTGCTGATTATGACAAAACGGCTTTCAGTGTTAACGGCGCTCGTATTAACGCCGATCGTGTTTGCACTGTTTGCCGGGTTTTCTTTTAACCGGGTCGGCGAGATGATGATTTCCGGGATTGAACAGGTGGCGCCGATTGCAGTTATGATTATGTTTGCGATTCTTTATTTCGGCATTATGATTGATACCGGTTTATTTGATCCGATGGTGTCGCGTATTTTAAAGCTGGTTAAAGGCGACCCGCTCAAAATTGTAGTCGGAACAGCCGTTTTGACCATGCTTGTCGCACTGGACGGAGACGGCTCGACGACGTATATGATTACGACAAGCGCAATGCTGCCTTTGTATATTATGCTCGGAATCCGTCCGATTATTTTAGCGGGAATCGCCGGTGTCGGCATGGGTATCATGAATACGATCCCATGGGGCGGCGCGACGCCGCGTGCGGCGAGTGCGCTCGGCGTTGACCCGGCAGAGCTGACGGGGCCGATGCTGCCTGTCATTGCCAGCGGAATGGTGTGTATGATTGTGGTCGCTTATGTACTCGGAAGGATGGAAAGGAAACGGCTCGGGGTGATCGAATTAAAGCAGCCGTCCCATACAAATGAAACGGCTGCGGCTGCGGAAGATGAATGGAGGCGGCCGAAACTATGGTGGTTCAATTTACTGTTAACGCTTTCTTTAGTGGGATTTTTAGTGTCAGGAAAAGTGAATTTAACCGTGCTGTTCATCATTGCGTTTTGTATCGCGCTGATTGTCAACTATCCGAAGCTTAATGATCAAAGGGAGCGTATTTCAGCCCATTCGAGCAATGTGCTTGCGATCGGTTCGATGATTTTTGCCGCAGGGGTGTTTACCGGAATTTTAACAGGGACGAAGATGGTTGATGAGATGGCCATTTCCCTCGTATCGCTTATTCCGGAACAGATGGGGGGGTTTATTCCGGCGATTGTTGCCTTAACGAGCGGTATCTTTACGTTTCTGATGCCCAATGACGCCTATTTTTACGGCGTGCTGCCCATTTTATCCGAGACCGCCGTGGCGTACGGTGTAGATAAGGTGGAAATCGCCCGCGCTTCGATCATCGGCCAGCCGATTCATATGTTAAGCCCGCTCGTGCCGTCGACGCATTTATTAGTCGGGCTTGCCGGGGTCACCATTGATGAGCACCAGAAGTTTGCGATGAAATGGGCGGTTCTTGCCGTTATCGTCATGACGGCCTTTGCGCTCATCATCGGCGCAATCACGATTTTTTAACATAAAACACCCGGTTCGTCGCACACTAAAGGCATCAGAGGAGGTGCCATGATGAGTGATCCGTTTATGCCGCTTTTTTCAGTGAGAAGCGGCGCCGGTTTTAAAGCGGCGGACGGCGTTTACGGATTGACCGTGCAGATTGCGAATGTTTACTTTATCGAAAATCCCTCAGCTCCGCGGGAAATCATTCTGGTTGACGCGGGAATGCCTCAATCGGCGGAGATGATAACAGAAGAAATGAAACGCCGATTCAAAGAGGGGTATCAGCTGAAGGCGGTCATTTTGACACACGGCCATTTTGATCATGTCGGTGCGATTGAAGAACTGCTTGAGCTTTGGAATGTGCCGGTTTACATTCATGAAAAGGAGCTCCCGTACGTCACGGGGAAAGCAGATTATCCGCCTGCCAGGCCCGATGCGAAAAAAGGGCTTGTCGCAAAGCTGTCACCGCTGTTTCCGCGCCATACGATCCGCATTCCGTCCGTTCAGGCACTGCCTTCAGACGGTACCGTTCCGTTTCTTGAAGAATGGAAATGGGTGCATACGCCCGGCCACACACCCGGCCATATTTCATTATTCCGGGATAAAGACCGCGTTCTGCTTGCCGGTGATGCCGTGATCACTGTTGAACAGGAATCGCTTGCGGACGTTGTCATTCAAAAGCAAGAGCTTCACGGGCCGCCCGCCTATTTTACAGCGGATACGCAGACGGCGGCCGCGTCCGTTCAGAAACTGGCCGAACTGGAGCCGGAAGCGCTTTTGACGGGTCACGGAATTCCGATGACGGGAAAAAACTACCGTGAGGATTTGCTTAAACTGGCTGAAAAATTGCATTCCGTTTTGTAAAACACCTGCGAAAATCACAGGTGTTTTTTCTATGCATTTTCCAGTATGATACAAAAAAACCATTGTGTTCACTCCTAAAAACGATACAATGGGAAACAGATGTAAATTGAAGGAGAGAGTTTTTTGAAACATACGGAAATACTTTGGGATGAGGCGAAGGATTTTATTGATGTCTGCTATCAGGAACTCGGAATGGAATCGCAAATCAACGCGCGTCTTCACGCGATAAAAGATGAGATAGATCGGACGGGAAGTTACGTCCATACGGCGGAAGAGCTTGAACACGGGGCGAAAATGGCGTGGCGCAACAGCAACCGCTGTATCGGGCGTCTGTTCTGGCAATCGCTGAACGTCATTGACCGGCGCGGTGTAAACACGAAAGAAGAGGTGCGCGACGCATTATTTGAACATATTGAAATCGCCACGAACGGCGGAAAAATTAAACCGACGATTACGATTTTCCCTCCTGAGCAGAATGGCGAGAAACAAGTGGAAATCTGGAATCACCAGCTCATCCGCTATGCGGGATATGAGACTGAAAAAGGAAGAGTCGGTGATCCGGCATCATATGAACTGACGGCTGTCTGCGAAAAACTCGGCTGGCGCGGGAAGCGGACCGATTTTGATATTCTGCCGCTGCTTTTCCGGATGAAAGGGGACGGGCAGCCGGTCTGGTATGACCTGCCTCAGACGCTCGTGAAAGAAGTGCCGATCACCCATCCGGATATTGAAGAGTTTGCCGATTTAAATCTCAGATGGTACGGGGTTCCGATTATCGCCGATATGAGGCTTGAAATCGGCGGGCTGTCGTACAACGCGGCGCCTTTTAACGGATGGTATATGGGAACCGAAATCGGCGCAAGGAACCTTGCTGACGAAAAACGGTATGATATGCTCAAAAAAGCCGCTGCAGTCATGGGGATTTCCGCCAGCCTGAATACCGACCTATGGAAAGATCAGGTGCTGGTGGAACTGAATAAGGCAGTGCTCTATTCATACAAAAAACACGGTGTCAGCATTGTCGATCACCATACGGCGGCGAATCAATTTAAACGCTTCGAAGAACAGGAACAAGACGCGGGCAGAAAGCTGACGGGCGACTGGACCTGGCTGATTCCGCCGATCTCGCCGGCTTCCACCCACATTTTCCATAAATCATATGACAATACGATTGTGAAGCCGAATTATTATTATCAGGACAAGCCTTATCAGTAACTGATGGAAAAGGTGCGGTACCCTTTCAGACGGTGTGATTCTTCGATGGTTACGCCTGTGACATTTGAGAAGGGGCTGCCTTTTCTGACTGCTTCGGCAAATTGTTTTAACGACTCTTCAGGACCTTCGGCAAGGATTTCCACCCGGCCGTCATCACGGTTTTTTACCCAGCCAGCTATCTTATGTCTGTCGGCTTCCATCTGGACGAAGTAGCGAAAACCTACGCCCTGAACCCGGCCGTCTGCAATCATATGATATTGAAGCATGGAAAAACCACCTTTTTCTTACTATGATAAAGGAAAGATATGAGATTTCGCAAAGGATGTGAACGAGGTGACGCAAGACTATTCTGTCTTATCTATCAATCTCGGAAAGCCCGCAATTCATGAATTTGCCGGCAGACAAATCAATTCCGGCATCATAAAGCGGCCCGCAGATTCTCCCGTCATGCTGTATAAAACCCATTTTGACGGGGACGGGCAGGCTGATCTGAAGAATCACGGAGGCCCCGATAAAGCGGTGTGCGTGTATCCCGCCGAGCATTATTCATATTGGGAAACAACGCTCGCGAGAAAACTTCCCGCCGCCGCGTTTGGGGAGAATGTAACGGTCAAAGGACTGGCCGAACAAGACGTGTGGATCGGAGACGTCTTTCAGCTGGGGGAAGCCGTCGTTCAAGTAAGCCAGCCGCGCCAGCCCTGCGTCAAACTCGCGCTCAAATATGGCATCAAAGATATGGTGCTCCGTGTACAGCAGACGGGATTTACCGGCTTTTATTTCAGGGTGCTTGAAGAAGGATATGTCGATCCGCGTCCCGTCCTCAAGCGTCTGTCGAGAGGCAAAGAAAGCATTTCCGTCTGGTATGCGAATGAAGTGAAATATCGTGATTCCGGCAATCTGTCAGCGATTGAAGAAATACTGCGGGAAGAAGCGCTGTCAGAAAGCTGGAGGGAGTCCTTCCTTAAAAAAAGGGACAGGCTCACTAATGTATAGAAAAAAAGCCGTGCTGCACTGACAGCACGGCTGATTTACGTTATGCTTGTTTTTTTGTTTCCAGCAGATTGGCAAGGAAGTACTTTTTGAAGCTTTGAAGCTTTCTTCCTTCATAGTGGGTAATTCCTTTTTTCTTTAACTCTTCTACATACCAGCCTTTACTGCCATAATGCATGTCAGAAAACTCCTTTCTCCGTTCTCCCGCTGGGGAGGTTTCTTCAGTTTTTGCCAAACTTTTGGCATTGTAACATCTATAAAAAGACGGTGAAAAGGGATAACGCAAAAACTGAGACTTTCGATTCAGAGATGTAAAGCTTTCTTACATATATATGTAAAGGGCGGTCTTTTCATGCTTAATGGCCGGTTAATTTTAACAGCACCGTTCCGAGTGTCATGATTCCGAAAACGACGCCGAAATAAACCAGCATCCCCTTCTTTTTCTTGACTCCGTAAACGGTGAGAATGATGCTTTCAATAAAGAAAATAAACCCGAAGATAATAAACCACATGTTGAAAAATGGCTCCTTTCACAGACATATGTCCAGTGTAGCACAACTCTTATAACGGAGCATAAAAAAGCCGGGCACTGTATCAGTGTCCGGCAAGTTTGACGAGAAGTTGGGCCAAATGCTGTTTTTCATTGTCATCCGCAATGTCCCACAGTTCTTGTAAGAGTTTTTCTTCCGCATTGCGGGGCTCCTCGTGTTTGGCGAGATAGTCCCCGAGGATGGCGGCGCTTTTGATGATTTTGCTGTCATCCAGACCCAGTTTTTTTCCGGCGGAAATTTTCTGATGAAGGTACGCCTTAAATTCCTCGAAATCCTCTAAAATCTGCTGTTTCGTTACGCCGTGCATGGCGTGTATTTCGTTTTCGATTTTGATTTTTTCTTTATCTTTTTTCATGCGTCTCCCTCCTTCGGGTTAGTTGTTGTATACCTGTTTGGAAGGGAGATGAAACATTACAATGCAGTTAAAATAATCGGTTTGTCTTTTGTGATCACGATGGTATGTTCCACTTGGGCGACAAGGCTTTTATCCGGCGTTTTATACGTCCAGCCGTCTCCCGTTTCAACAATCGTTTCCGCTTTCGTGGAAATAAACGGCTCAAGCGCGATCACGGTTCCGTTTTTAAACAGCGCGTTATCAAACGGATCGTAGTAATTCATAATGTGGTTCGGCGCTTCATGGAGGTTTCTGCCGATTCCGTGGCCCGTCAGCGTTTTAATGACGGTAAATCCGTTGGAGCGGGCTTCATGGTAGACGGCTCTGCCGATCTGGTTTTGGCGTTTGCCGGCTTTTGCCTGATCCAATCCTTTCTGAAATGCGGATGCTGCGCAGTTACAAAGCTTTTGCAGACGTTCATCGCCTTCTCCGAGTACAAATGAAATTCCCGTATCGGAATAAAAACCGCCGAACTCCGCCGAAATATCGATATTTACAAGATCTCCGGCTTTTAAGATTTTAGAGGCGCTCGGAATGCCGTGAGCGACTTCGTCATTTACGCTGATGCATGTCACGCCCGGGAAATCGTATTCCTTCTCCGGAGCGGAAGCGGCTCCGTGCTCGTCAAGCACCGCCTTTCCGATCAGGTCAAGATCTTTCGTGCTCATGCCGGGCTCGGCTTTTTTCTTCATTTCTTCACGCGCCAGCGCGACGATTCTGCCGATTTTTTTAAGGCCTTCTAATTCTTGATCGTTCGTTACAATCATTGTCATTCCCGCTTTCTATTTTTAATCATCTGATTCAAGCTTACCACAACTGGTTTATAAATAGAAAACCAACAAGCCTTATGTGAATAAATGAAGGAAAATTGGTATAGATCACTAGATAACTTATGTGGTATATTTAAGAAAAAAGAAGGGGGATGGGTAAAATGCTTCAATTTTTGCAAAAACTCGGAAAATCATTTATGCTTCCGATTGCCGTTCTGCCCGCCGTTGGTATTATTTTGGCCATCGGCAGAGAGGACTTATTAAATATTCCGTTCATTTACGCGGCGGGGACCGCGGTATTTGATCATCTGCCGCTGATTTTCGCGATCGGAATCGCGATCGGGATTTCGAAAGACAGCAACGGGGCCGCCGCTCTGTCGGGAGCAATTTCTTATATCATGCTGGACGCGGCTGTAAAATCAATCAATTCGACAAATAATATGGCCGTTTTCGGAGGGATTATCGCGGGGTTAATTGCGGGATACACGTATAACCGCTTTAAGGATACGAAGCTGCCCGAATATCTCGGGTTTTTCAGCGGGCGCAGGCTCGTTCCGATTGTAACGGCGCTGATCACCATTATTTTGGCGGGGGTCTTCGGATTTGTGTGGCCGCCGATTCAGTCGGTGATTACGTCCTTCGGGGAATGGATGATCGGGCTTGGCGGAATCGGCGCCGGGATTTACGGGATTTTTAACCGGCTTTTGATTCCGTTTGGTCTTCATCATGTGCTGAATAATATTTTTTGGTTCCAATTTGGCGATTTTCACGGAAAAACGGGAGATCTGGCCCGCTTCTTTGCGAAGGATCCGACGGCGGGAACTTATATGACGGGATTCTTTCCGATTATGATGTTCGGGCTTCCGGCCGCATGTCTGGCAATGATTGCCGCGGCTAAGCCAAGTAAGCGCAAAGCGACGGCCGGAATGATGATCGGTCTCGCGCTGACGGCATTTATCACCGGAATTACAGAGCCGATTGAATTTGCATTTATGTTTTTATCACCGCTTTTGTACGGGGTTCATGCTATATTAACCGGGTTCTCTTTATTTATCGTGAATGTTCTCGGAATCAGGTCAGGTTTTTCATTCTCGGCGGGGGCGATCGATTATCTCCTCAGCTACGGGATTGCCGAAAAACCGCTTTTGCTGCTCGTTGTCGGGCTTTGTTATGCGGTGATCTATTTTGTCGTCTTCTATATGCTCATCAAAACGTTAAACTTGAAAACGCCGGGACGGGAAGATGATGAGGAAGAGGAAGAAGTGCTTAGTGAAGATACGGCCGGTTCCGTCGAAGAACATGCCATGCTCAAGGGGCTCGGCGGCAGGCAAAACCTCGAAACGATTGATCACTGTGCGACCCGCCTCAGACTGACCGTGCAGGATACGTCTCTCATTAATGAGGCGGCGCTTAAAAAAGCGGGAGCAAAAGGGGTTATCAAAACGGGGAATAAAACGGCGCAGGTCATTATCGGGCCGAACGTCGAATTTGTCGCGGAAGAGCTGAGAGAAGCCGTCCGCCGTGACGACCAGAAGCAGACTTGAAAAATCCGGATCACCTAGGTGATCCGGATTTTTTTGAACATATATCAAGTTTCACATAATGTACAAAAAACAACGTTTTCTTCTATGTTAAGATTCATGTAGAACAAGTATGGAGATGATGTAAGGTGACATGGATTGCAGTTGTTTCAATTGTTGTCATAAGCCTGATTAAGATTGTGCTGACATGCCTTCCTACCGGAGCGGTGGAATGGATTCTCCGCAAGTTTGAAACCCATTCGAAGCTCAGTGACGCGTCCGCTGCCGTTTCCCTCGGCGGAAAACGTCTGGAAGGCGAAGACAAACGCCGGGTGATTGATGATTTTAACGAAGCCGTGTTTATCGAACGGCATTATATATACCCAGGGGATGAAGAGCGTTATCTTCATCCGCAAAACGGAGCCGATCCGCTTGTCATTAAGACGAGAAAAGGAAAAAAAGATGTGACGGTGTTTGTATACAGCTACGAAGACCATGTAGATGTCGTCAAACAGCAGAAAAAGAAAGTCGTCGCTTATTCAGTTCTTTCCGACAGCCTGCAAAAGCGCACTATGGCCGCCGGGAGCTGAACATAAAAAAGCCAGATCATTGATATGATCTGGCTTTTGTTTATTCTTTTTGATCATCTGCTGAGGAATCTTCACGCTTCGTATAATCGAATTGTGAAGGGTCCACTTTCTTAAAGCCTTTCGGCTGATAGAAACGAAGCAGATCGCCGTTGATGATCTTATCAGACATTTCAAGCTCAGTCTTGACGAGAGAGTCTTCTTTTTTGTCGACTTCTGAATCATCTAAAAGTCTTCCGGTTTTCGTATCGTAATACTTGCCGGACACTTTCGTATAGTTCGGCGAGATGAAGTCTCCGTTACGGAACGGAATGACTTCTCTGTGCTCTTTCGATAAGATATCTGAACCTGACATGAGATAATCTTTCGTATCGACGCCGAGCAGATGAAGAACGGTCGGCGCGACATCGACTTCACCGGCAAATTTATGATTGCGGCCGCCTTTCACGCCGGGAGCGTGGATAAAGAGCGGCACCCGCTGAAGCTGGGCATTGTCGTATTCATTGATCTCATCTTTGCCGAGCACTTTCGCCATCGCTTTATTATGGTTTTCGGAGATGCCGTAGTGGTCTCCGTACATCACAATAATCGACTTATCGTACAGGCCGTCTTTTTTCAGGTCATGAAAGAACTGTTCGATTGATTCATCCAGATAGTTCGCGGACTGGAAGTAATTATTGACGACTGAATCGCCAAAGTCTCCCGCCGGGAAGTCCGTGTCTTCTTTATCCATCCCGAACGGGAAGTGGTTTGACAGCGTAATGAACTTCGTATAGAACGGCTGCGGCAGGCTCTTTAAGAGCGGCATGGATTCTTTGAAATACGGTTTGTCTTTCATGCCGTAGTTTTTCGTGTTTTCTTCGCTCATGTCATAATAAGCGGAATCGAAAAACTTATCGATGCCTTCCGCTTTGTACATTTCGTTACGGTTCCAGAAAGTCTGCGTATTTCCGTGGAAAGCGGCAGACGTGTACTTTTTGCCTTTTAGGATCGCAGGAACGGACTGCAGCGTGTTTTGCGCTTTATTGACGAAAACCGAACCTTGCGAAAGCGGGTACAGAGAGTTCTCCATCATAAATTCCGCATCAGATGTTTTACCTTGTCCCGTTTGGTGGAAAAAGTTATCAAAGTAGAATGTTTGATTATCGTGCGCCAGTTTGTTTAAAAACGGCGTCACTTCCTTGCCGTTAATTTTATAGTCAATGATAAAGGATTGCAGAGACTCTAATGAGACGTAGATGACGTTTTTTCCTTCGGCTTTTCCGAAATAGACGTTGTTCGGCACGTCATAGTTGGCCTTCATATAGTTTTCCACATCCGTTACATCGCTTGAATCGGCAAGCGCGCGCTGGCTGTTTGATTTCACATTCTGCACGGCATCGTAAATCGTAAAGTTGTATGTGCCCAAGTATTTCACCAGATAGTTTCTGTCAAATGAGCGTGTCAGAAGCTCAGGACGGTCGGATTCCGCGACGGCGAGGTTGATCAGGAACATAAGCACGGCGGAAGCCAAAACGATTCTGAATGATTTCTTCGCCGGTTTTTCAGCCGGTTTTTTCATCTTCAGGGCCAAAATAATCAAAATGACGGTATCCAGGAAGTAGAAGGCGTCTGTCCATCTCATTAACGAGAACGCGCTGTCTCCGAGCTGGCCGCCGTTTGTCTTTGCCTGCATCATGACCGGGATGGTAATGAAATCATTAAAGAATCTATAATAGACGATGTTTGCAAAAAGCAAAAAAGACAATAAAAAATGAATCACAATAATGGCTGTCTGCTGTAATTTTTTCTTGAAAAGAAGCCCAAGTCCAAGAAAGAACAAGCTGGAGCTCAGCGGATTCACAAAAAGCAATATTTTCTGGATCGTGTTGTCTATGCCGAGGTTAAAGTTTAAAATATAAGCGACATATGTTTTCACCCACAATAACACGACCGCTATCAAGAAGAAGGCAAGTCCTCTTTCTTTTATAAATGTTTTCATTGTTACACTCCTTTTTTCCGATCACGGTTTACACGGAACGATAGAAAAAACGAACGTAATCAATATACCATGAAACCAGCAAATAGAAAAGGTGGAAAAGGCTCATCGGAAAAAGGGCGAAAAACGCTGTCGCAACGGCGGTTGATCTGTTGAATGACAGCTTTAAAACATATAAATGGAACAAACTGGGACCTGTGTTTCCGTATGATCATACCCGGTTTCTATTGAAAAAAGAGGTGAACAGTAATGGATATTGCCCATATCGTGGCTGAAGATAAAATCAAGCGCGCCATTAAGGATGGAGAGTTCGCCGGCATCAAAGGAATGGGAAAGCCCCTGCCGAAAGACGATGCCGCACATCTTCCGGAATCGCTCAGAATGGGCTACCGCATATTAAAAAACGCCGGGATCGCCGAGGATGAAGGCGCGCTGAAGAAAGAGCTGATGACGCTCGATTATTTGATCGCCAAGTGCCGCAATGAACAGGAGCGGGATCACCTGCGGAACAAACGGACGGAAAAACAAGTCAGACTCGACAAACTGACGGAGGAGAAAGCCATGTTCTCAAAACCCGCATCTTCTCATTATAAGGAGAAAGTGTACAGACGGCTGGGCCGCCCGTAAGCCGGCTCTTTAGATTTTTTTCTGAAAAGGAATGTGCTCCATAAGGCGCGGGTAGGAAATGTGGAGCAGGCCGTTTACGCACTGCGCCTGTAACAGGTGGGGCTCAGCCGGTTCAGGAAGCTCAATCGTCTCATCGATTTCCCCGTAATACCGGTTTTGGCAGACGCCCATGTTCTTTGGAAAAAGGGGTGTGATGTTTCCTCTTATATGCAGCCGTGTTCTAGACAGCAGCCTCAATGTCAATTCTTCTTCGTAAACGCCGGGCATTTCCACAATGACAAATGTGTGCTGTTCATCCTGATAAATATCATAAGTCAGGGTGTTTTTTTGTAAGGAGAAAAAATCTTCGGGAGATTTCCGTTTCAGGACATTGGTCCAAAAGTCGCTGGGCTTGTGCTCGTTCGTAATCTCAAGCCACTTTCTCATTTTTTCGATATCCACTTCGGCAGAACCTCCCTATATTTGATTTGCGATCGGCATTGACGGGTTGGCGATCTGATCCTGATCGCTCACGTCAGGGTCAAGATGGCCCGAATTCAAACATCCGGCGGCCGGCGAAAAATCCCCTAAAGAAAAGTTCGCGCCGACAAATTTGCTGTTGGCGGTGTGGCTGTTTTGTACGGTCTGACCGATATCGACGTTTCCGTTTTGCGTTGCTCCGTTTACTTTTATATTGACGACGTTAATTTGGTAAGGCATTCATAAAAACCCCTTTAATCTATAATGGGCGGCACCGGCGTAATATTTGCGGTATCTGCGGTTCCGATGGCTGTCTGGTCGTTGACATCAGGATCATTTAACAAGTTCTCCATCATCGATTCTATAGGTGACGTATCGCCGAATGAAGAGTTCAGTCCTTGTGATTTGTTATTTGTGGTGGGACTGTTGTATGCCGCTTCCCCAATCGTAATAGATCCGTTGCCAGAAATACTGTTAATCTTCAAATAGTACAGGTTGATAACAGTGGATGGCATCTCTTCACACCTCTTTAACTTAGTTGTACAGTACTGTATGCTTTTTGTGCTCCTGTTGTGAATTTCGCCCGGACATGTTCCCGACCAAACAAGAAGTCAAGGCCCGGTTCCGGCGGGGCTTTTTTTGTTTCAGGGTCTTTCGCAGTATATTTGTGATGAAAGCGCTATAAAAATAGATTGACGACATGTATATACATCATTACAATAGAGTCATAAACATGTATATACAAGTTTGCGAGACAAAATGAAAACGGTTACGGAGGGGTTGGCATGGGTGAGTTTAACCGGGCTGCGCGGCAGATCGCTGAAGCTGTCGGCGGAATTGAAAATATTGAGGCGGCGACTCATTGTGTGACGCGTTTGCGGTTTGCATTAATAGATGAAACCAAGGTAAACCAAAAAATGCTTGATGCAATAGACATTGTCAAAGGATCTTTTGCGGTAAACGGGCAGTTTCAAGTCGTGATCGGGCAGGGGACGGTCAACAAAGTATATGCGGAATTAGTGAAGGAAACGGGGATGGGTGAAGCGTCCAAGGATGACGTGAAGAAGGCGGCAGCGCAAAAAATGAATCCTTTGCAGCGTGCTGTGAAAACGCTTGCGGACATCTTTATTCCGATCTTGCCGGCGATCGTCACGGCTGGGCTTTTAATGGGTCTGAACAATATCTTAACGGCGGAAGGCATTTTCTACAGCACGAAATCGATTGTCCAAGTGTATCCGCAATGGGCGGATCTTGCCAATATGATTAATCTGATCGCAGGGACGGCCTTCGCTTTTCTGCCGGCTTTAATCGGCTGGTCGGCAGTGAAGCGGTTCGGAGGAAGCCCGCTTTTGGGTATCGTGCTCGGGCTGATGCTGGTGCATCCTGATCTGTTAAACGCATGGGGCTACGGGGCCGCCGAGCAGAGCGGCGATATTCCGGTGTGGAACCTGTTCGGCCTTGAGGTGCAGAAAGTCGGGTATCAAGGTCAGGTGCTTCCGATTCTGCTGGCGTCTTATTTACTTGCCAGGCTTGAGCTCTTTTTGACGAAACGGACGCCGGAGGGCATTCAGCTGTTGGTCGTCGCACCGGTGACGCTTTTGGTCATCGGTTTTCTATCCTTTGTTATCATCGGTCCGATCACCTTTGCGATCGGTAACGCGCTGACGGCGGGGTTGATTGCCGTTTTCGGCCAATTCTCCGCCATCGGAGGCCTGCTGTACGGAGGGCTGTATTCGGCGCTTGTGATCACGGGGATGCATCATACGTTTCTCGCGGTCGATCTTCAATTAATCGGATCAAAGCTCGGCGGCACATTTTTATGGCCGATGCTCGCATTGTCAAATATCGCTCAAGGATCGGCGGCTCTGGCCATGATGCTGATTACAAAAGATAAAAAACAGCGGGGGCTTTCACTGACGGCCGGCATTTCCGCATATTTGGGCATTACAGAGCCGGCGATTTTCGGCGTGAATCTGCGTTACAAATTTCCGTTTGTGATCGCCATGATCAGTTCGGGGATCGCGGGGATGTTCATCTCCGTCAAAGGCGTTCTCGCAAGCTCGGTCGGAGTCGGCGGCGTGCCGGGGATCTTCTCCATTATGAGCCGGTACTGGGGTCCGTTTGCGATCGGAATGCTGATTGTGCTGATTCTCCCGTTTGCGGGAACATACGGGTATGCGCGGCTGAAACGGCAAAAATAGAAAACCTGCGGGGCGCCTTCTAACAGGCTGTCCCTTTCCCCTTTCCATTCAAAACAATACAGGCGGTGAAGAAAAATGAAAACAGACAGCACACCATGGTGGAAAAAGGCAGCGGTATATCAAATTTATCCGAAGAGCTTTAATGATACGACGGGAAACGGGATCGGTGATCTGAACGGTATTATCGAGAAGCTTGATTATTTGCAGAAGCTTTTGATTGATGTCATTTGGCTTACGCCGATTTACGATTCGCCGCAGAATGACAACGGTTATGACATTCGCGATTACTGCACCATTTATGAAGAATACGGAACGATGGAGGATTTTGAACGCCTTCTTGATGAAGCGCACAAAAGAGGAATCAAGGTCGTCATGGATCTTGTCGTAAACCATACATCAGTCGAGCATCAATGGTTCAAAGAAGCGGTCTCGTCACCCGACAGTCCGTATCGGGATTTTTACATTTGGAAAGACGGAAAGGAAGACGGCCGGGCGCCGAACAACTGGGAATCAAAATTCGGCGGTTCCGCTTGGGAGCTCGACCCGGCGTCAGGCCAGCACTATCTGCATTTATTCGATGTGTCGCAGGCCGATTTGAACTGGGAAAATGAAGAGATGAGAAAACAGGTTTACGACATGATGCATTTTTGGTTCCGAAAAGGGATCGACGGTTTCCGGCTGGATGTGATCAACCTCATTTCTAAAGACCAATCGTTTCCTGATGCCGAGGATGGTCGTGACGGGCGCCCTTATTATACGGACGGGCCGCGCGTGCACGAATTTCTTCATGAGATGAACCGGGAAGTGTTTTCGAAATATGACAGCATGACGGTCGGTGAAATGTCTTCGACAACGGCGGACCACTGCATCCGGTACACAAACCCTGAAAATAAAGAACTCGATATGACCTTTAACTTTCATCATTTAAAAGTGGATTATCCGAATGGTGAAAAATGGGCGCTCGCTCCGTTTGATTTTCTGAAGCTGAAACGGATTTTAGCGTTTTGGCAGACGGAGATGCAAAACGGCGGAGGCTGGAACGCATTATTCTGGTGCAACCATGACCAGCCGCGGGCCGTATCCAGATACGGAGACGACGGCGAATACCGGACGAAATCAGCCAAAATGCTGGCGGCGGCCATTCATATGATGCAGGGCACGCCCTACATTTATCAAGGTGAGGAGATCGGCATGGGCAATCCGAAGTTCGATGACATCGGCTCATACCGCGATGTCGAATCACTGAACATTTACAAAAAGATGAAGGAAGAAGGCGTGTCAGAAAAAGACATTATCGCCATTTTAAAAGAGAAATCAAGAGACAATGCAAGAACCCCCGTTCAATGGAACAGCGGACCGCACGGCGGCTTCACGACGGGAACGCCTTGGATTCCGGCGGCGGATAATTATCGGGACATTAACGCGGAAGCGGCTTTGCGGGACCCGGATTCAATTTTCTACCATTATCAGAAGCTCATCAAGCTCAGAAAGGAATATGACATCGTGACTGAAGGAACGTTTGAGCTGCTTGCTGAAGATGATCCGGCGGTTCTGGCGTACGTCAGACACGGCAAGGATGAAAAACTTCTGTGCATCAACAACTTCTACGGGAAAGAAGCGGACTTTACGGTTCCGCTTAAAGACACGGACGGCTGGCGGTTTACGGTGCTGCTGACGAATGATGAACCGAGGGAAGGGCGGCCGGAACGATTGACGCTCCGTCCGTATGAATCGATCGTTTATCATCTGACAAAAGCGTGATACACTAATCTGGGTGGTCATGAATGAAAGTGAATAAATATATCACAATCTATAAAGATATGGTGCGGCAGATTGAAAGCGGCCAGCGGAAGGCTGAAGACGTTCTTCCGTCTGAAAATGATTTGTGCGATCAATACGGCACATCACGAGAAACCGTCCGTAAAGCGCTCAATATGCTGGCGCAAAACGGCTACATCCAGAAAATCAAAGGCAAAGGCTCCGTCATATTAGACAGAGAAAAAATGCGCTTTCCCGTCTCAGGCCTGATCAGCTTTAAAGAGCTTTCGGAAACGCTTGGAAAAGAGACGAGAACGGAGGTTCACCGTCTCGGGCTGATCCTGCCTCCCTCAGAAGCCGCAAAAGAGCTTGGTACAGTGGCGGATGAAAAGGTGTGGGAAGTCGTCAGATCAAGACGGATTGACGGAGAACATATTATTTTGGACAAGGATTACTTTGTGAAAAAACATGTGCCTCTATTAACGAAGGCGATTTGTGAAGATTCGATCTATGAGTATCTCGAAGGAGAGCTCGGCCTGTCCATCAGCTACGCGCAAAAGGAAATTGTCGTGGAGCCGGCGGGGGAGGAAGACCGGAAGTATTTAGAACTCGGCGGGTTCAGCCATATGGCGGTCGTGAAAAACCGCGTCTTTTTGGAGGATACCAGCCTCTTCCAATATACGGAAAGCCGGCACAGGCTCGATAAATTCCGTTTCGTCGACTTTGCGAGAAGAGAAAAATAAAAACGGACTGCCGCGGCAGCCCGTTTTTTTGTCAGTATCAAAATGAATACTATCCAACAAAAATGTGCGTACTGGTACTTTCAAAAATAATGGCTACAATAGTACATAACGAGATGAAAAGGAGAGATCATGAATGTCAGATAAAAAACAGCAGATCATCGAAGCGTATCAATTCAGACACGCCACAAAGGAATTTGATCCTGAGAAAAAAATTTCAGAAAGCGATTTTGAATTCATTTTAGAAACGGGAAGATTATCCCCAAGCTCACTCGGTTTGGAGCCTTGGAAATTTGTCGTCGTTCAAAATCCGGAGCTTCGTGAAAAACTCCGCGAGTTCACATGGGGGGCGCAAAAGCAGCTGCCGACCGCAAGCCATTTCGTACTTCTGCTTGCCCGGACGGCAAAGGATATCCGTTTTGACGCCGATTATGTCAAAAATCACTTGCGGGAAGTCAAAAAAATGCCGGAAGATATGTATGAAGGCTATATCAGCAAAACGGAAGAATTCCAGAAAAATGATTTCAATCTGCTTGAATCAGATCGCGCGCTGTTTGACTGGGCATCCAAACAGACTTACATCGCCCTCGGCAATATGATGACAGCCGCTGCGCAGATCGGCATCGATTCCTGTCCTGTTGAAGGCTTCAACTACAAAGAAATCCACCGGATTCTTGAAGAAGAAGGGCTTCTGGAAAACGGAAGTTTCGACATCTCTGTCATGGCCGCATTCGGCTACCGTGTCAGAGAACCGCGCCCGAAAACAAGATCTGCCTCAAAAGATGTTGTAAAGTGGGTATAAGATAAAAAAAGCTGCCGGGCGTGTCCCGGCAGCTTTTACTGTTTATTTGGTTTTGCTAAAAAACAGGCGGTGATCCAGGACGTAACGGGAATGATGATGCCGATCCCGATTCCGGCGCAAAGAATGGTGACGGCTTCCGCACTGAATACTTTTGAGTTCACTATTTTTTCAGCTGAGTATGATAAGTCTTTAAACCAGATAATTAAAGCCAAATAGCTGCCGAAAAAAGCAAAGAATAACGTATTCGTATTCGTTCCTAAAATATCTCTCCCGATGCTTAATCCGAATGTGTACAGTTCTTTTCTGCTCATGGACGGATTATGACTGTAAATTTCCCGCATGGGTGAAGTAATGGAAATCGCGACATCGGTAATCGCCCCAATCGTGCCCATGATGATCATAGCTGCGGTAACCTTTACAAAATCCACCCCGACAAACAGTGTGAATATGCCGATATCCCCCAATTCTTCTTCACCGAATCCCTGAATCGAAGTATGTTTTGTTACGGCCATAATAAAAAACAGCAGCAATGCAATGGTCAGCATTGCAGAAATAAAGGCGGTTACGGTTTTGACGTTTCCTCCATTAATATAAAAAAGAGTAATGCTGCAAATCACGGCGGAAGAGAGCAATGTTAAAACAATCGGATTGATATGCGGGTCTGTCATGAAAATAATGGTGAGAAAGAGAACACCGAAATTTAAGAATAACGCAATAAAAGACCTCGCTCCTTTTTTTCCGCCGATGATGACCATTAATAGAAATAAAATCGCCGCGAGAATTACGATGACATTCATGAGCTTGCCTTCTTTCGTTTAATAAAAAAGATAGAAGCATACAGACTGGCGGGTATGGCTAATACGATTCCGATCCCTCCGGCCAATGCTCTGGCTATTTCCAAGGAAATGTTCATAGAAAGAGTGAATCCTATCGGGGAATCATTTTTCAAATACAAAAGCATCATCGGAATAGAGCCGCTTATATAAGCAAAAAACAGAATGTTGGTCATCGCCCCCATGATGTCTTTTCCGATCTCCATCCCGGAACGTCTGAGAGCTTGTAATGAGATACCCTTGTTTTCTTCATATAATCCGAAGACAGATGACGTCATGGTAATGGCTACATCCATGACCGCTCCCAGTGATCCGATAAATACCCCGGCCATGAACACCGTGTGATAAGGGCGGGTTAAATACTGCATTTCCTCATATCTGAGACCTTTCTCTCCGGTTGCCAGCATCACCAGATACGTAATCAGCAGGGAAACGAAAGTGCCTGCGAGCGTCGCGGCAATGGCGGCATATGTTTTCGCGTGAAAACCGCTGACAAGCAGCAATGAGATGACAGTAAAGATGAGAATACAGATACCGCAGATGAAAATTAACCCTATATTAGGATGCTTCCTGTACAAATCTAATGCAAACGACAGTAAAACGGCGTTAAACATCAGGCTGACGATCGAAAAGAAGCCTTGTTTTTTGCCGACGATAAGCAAGGTGAAGATGAAAACCCAAGCGATCAGCAAAAGCTGTTTATCCCGTTTTTTATCTATAATGCTTCCCGATATATCCTTGTTTGATGATTTCCCTTTATCAATAGAAACGAATACTTCATCACCAATCGAATATTTCTGATCATTCGCTCCGGATGATGAATACTGATTGGACAAATGAATGAGCTGTCCTTTCTGACTGCCGTTTTCAAGTCTGGCAGTGATCGTCTGATTGAAAGTCTTATCTTTGTTTTTATGCATGTCCTGTACGTCAGACTGATGTTCCAATGTTGTTTTCGTCACTTTGGCAATCGGCCGCTCATAAAAAGAAGCGTTGTGAGTGACGAAAATGAGCGAGCTGATAAAACAGAGCGCTGTTATCACGTAAAACAGCTTTTTCTTGTAAGACATGCGGTTTCGTTTGTTTCCTGTTATCTTCAAAAAAAGTCCTCCAAACAGGCGGCGCCGTATGAAAGAGAGGCCCTGCCGTGAAGTGTTAAACGATGCGGATGCAGTCTTTCGCGAATAACGGTCATATTTTATCACTCGGCCGTACGGCTGTCGACTCAGAAGGGGACCGAGAGAAAAAGCTCCCCTGCAAAACAGATCAGGAGAGCTCTTGGGATGAACCGCACGATAAAAGCGGTCTTTTTATGCTTCGTTCACTTTTTTTGCTTTTCTTCTTTGATACAGATACAGTGCGGTTCCGAGCGCGCTGATGAGAAACCCGGCAAGAAGGATGGAATACATCGTTGTGGCCGTATCAGGAAGCAGGCCGCCCGGCGATACCCCGTCCTGTGCAGGGCCGGATGACGGTTTTTGTCCGCTTGGCTGCTTTCCGGAGCCGTGGTCTCCGCTTGTCGGCGGCGCGCTCTTCGTGTTTGCGTTTAATATGGTGTATTCACTGAAATGATTTGTATAGCCCGTGACGAGATCGTGTGTAACCGAACCGTTGTCTGTTTTTGTATAGACGTTCTTTTTCCGGTCTACATGGTAAATGCCGGGCTGTTTCGCCTTTTTCGTATTCTCAATGCGCAGGGTGAGTTTTACCGGCGCTTTGAATGTTTTGATGTCTTTGTTTTTCTGCTTCATTGTAAAGTCGTATACATTTGAAAGCGCCCCGCTTACTTTTCCTTTCGGTGTCACGCCGAATCGTGTATCAGCTGAAGCAGCGTTTGCCATCGGCATTTTCATGCTGAACTTGTCATGCAGGATCGTAAGGGAAGAATCCGATGTTCTGTCCTTTAACAGGCCGATTTGTTTTTTTGTCACGCTGAGATCAATCGGCTTTTTGGCGCCGTCATTCTTATCGTAATACACGATCGGCGTGTTGGCGTTTTTGGCATAGACGGCAAATGCGCTGTCATCTTCAAGCGTCCAGGAGCCGTTTTTTTGTTTCGTCGGCAGGTACACTTCCTGCGCGCGGCCGTCAACTTTCGGTTCCACCGCTTTTCCCGCTTTTTCAAGCTGCTCGGTGAAGACCTCATAGTCGACAAAGCCAAGGTCTTCTTTATGGGACGCTTCGTTAAAGACGGAATATCCGTCTCCGCCTTCACCGACAAAGTTACTGGTGGCGACTCTGTATGTCTTCTTATCAGAAATCGGCTTTACGCTGCCGTCATCCTGTACGGCCGCAGCTTGAAGAACGCGGTGTCCCGGCTTTTTATTCAGTGTAAAGGTGTATGTTAAACCGGCAACTTGAGGGAAGGCGCCGCCTTGAGCCTCAATTCCGCTTAACCCTTGTTCCAAGGCTTGTTTGATCTGTTTGCCGGTTAAATCCGCGACGTAAAGCGTGTTGCCGAACGGCATTACATTCAGCACATCGCCGAGTGTGATGTCTCCTTTATCAATGCCCGCGCGGATGCCGCCCCCGTTTGTGATCGCGATTTGGGCGCCGGCCGCTTCCTTCGCTTTTTGCAGCATGCCGTCCGCGATGAAGTTTCCGAGATTGGTTTCTTTGGAGCGGACATGCTCACGCTGGCCGTCAAGTGCGACCTTCGTTGAGCCGACTTTTTCATTTTTGACTGAGACGAGCTCTTTTTTAAACGGATCAAGCTCTTTTTTCAGACCCGGGTCTTCTTTCGTCTGCTCGTTCACCGGCAGCGCTTGAAGAGAGGATTGTTCCGGCAGAACGACGCCGTTTTTGTCAAATGCGACATCGACACGGCCTAAATATTCGCCGTATTCTTTTGCCTGGGCGACGATGGTCGGCTCTTCGTTTTTAACAATTTCCATTTTATCTACAAGCGTATGCGTATGTCCGCCGACGATTAAGTCGATGCCTTTTACTTTTTTGGCAAGATCGAGATCACGCTGATGCCCGATATGGGTCAGGGCGATAATTTTATTGACATGTTCCTTGTTCTGTATTTCTTTTACTGTATCTTGTGCGGATTGGAAGGCATCATGAAAGACAATGCTTTTTCCCGGGCTTGATGTGACGGACGTATCTTCTGTCGTTAAGCCGAATACGGCGACTTTTTCTCCGTTTACATCAAGCAGAATGTATGGATAGATGCCTGCTTTTTTCTTTTTCCCTGCCGTAAATGTGTCTGCTTTTTTCATGAATGGTCTGAGTTTTGACTCTTTGGACACATCGACATTTGAGCTGACGAGCGGAAAGTCAGGCGCTTGGAAATTGTATTTTCCGGACGGGTCAGCCGCGCTTCCGTTACCGCTCAGGAAGCTGGCGAGAGCACCCGGACCTTTATCAAATTCATGATTTCCGAAGGTCATGGCGTCGTAGCCCATGCTGTTCATCAATTTTAAATCAGCCAGCCCCTGCCACTTTGTGAAATAGAGATCGCCTGAAAAAACGTCTCCCGCATCCAGTAAAATGCTGCGGTCGGTTTCGCTTCTGATTTCCTTGATTTTCGTCATCCGCCTCGCCGCGTTATCAAGGTGGGCGTGCGTGTCGTTTGTATGCATAACGGTGAGTTTCCATGCATCATCTTTCGGCGGATCTGTGCCCGGTTCATCATCTTTGAATTGGAGCTTGTACTGTCCGTAGCCCGCGTTTTGTGATTCACCGATATAGGCGACGTCATCTGCGCGGTCGGCAAACGGCTTTGCGGCCAAGGAAGATTCAAATGTCAGGTTTGTCCCTTTGACCGGAAGGATGGACCAGTTATGATCAGCCTGCGGATTAATCGTTTTCTGCTGGATGATGTAATCCATTAAGACCTGCCTGTTCTCATCGGCTGATGAATATACGATTTTATCATTGCTTAAGTGAGGGAATCCTCCGCCGCCTGAAGCGCGGTAATTATTTGTGACGATCAGAAATTCCTGCTTGGCGCTGACGGGCTTTCCTTGATAAGAAAGGTTGACGATCCGGCTTGCATCGGGATGAATGACTGTTCCGTTTTCGTTGTATTTCGCCGGTTTTGTGACATCGACCTGATAGGTGACACCGTCAATGACATCAAAATTGTATGAGCGGTAGGCGTCATTTAAAAGCGCTTGGCTGCCGCCTTTTGCCTGATCGATCTGATTAAATTGCCCTGCGGACATTTCGAGCCAGTCTTTCACTTCGCTTCCGTTCAGCTTGACGATCTGAACCGTGTTGTCATACAGGTACAAATCGCCGATATTTTTGATGGCGAGGTCGCCAGCGGAAATGTTTGTATAGTAGTTTGAGCCGTTCCGCCCGCCGGCCTTAAACGGGGCGCCCGCCGAGAGGATAGGCAGATCTTTGTATGCCGTATCCTTCATCTTATTTTCGGCGTACCATTTTTGCGCATCCGTTACGATTTGAATGGACGGATCATCTTTGACTTGGGCGAAGAAACTGTTGATATCGGCTTTTGTCTGGCCGACGGGTTCTCTGATGTATTTTAAAGTGCCTTCGTGCGCTTTTTTGACGGTATTGACGACGGTTTCGTTTTCCGAAGTCACATTGCCGGCAATCGGCTTGATGCTGCCTTTTGCATCTTCCACATGCCACGCGCTGTCTGTTTTTTCAAGCCGGAGGTCGATGACGCCCGCATATTTGCCCCAGCTGCTTGACATAACAACGGGGATGCCGTTAATCGTGCCTTTATCGACGTCGAATTGATCAGCGCCTTTGTATTCGGCATCAGGGAAAAGCCCGTGCTGATGGCCCGATACGATCGCATCAATTCCGCTGACTTTCGTTGCCAGATCAAAAACGGCATTTTCCGCTCCGGAAGACTGCGCTTTTTTTTCGATGCCGCTGTGGGCGAGGGCGATGACGATATCGGCTCCTTCAGCTTTCATTTTCGGAACGGTTTTCTTTGCGGATTCCACAATGTCCTCGACCTGAACGCGGCCTTCGAGATTTTTCTTATCCCACGTCATGATCTGGGGAGGAACAAAGCCGATATAGCCGACTTTTAGCTGATGCTTGCCGCCGTTTTCATCCGTGACGGTTTTGTCTTTTATGACATAAGGCGTATAACGGTTTTCGCCGCTTACTGTTTTCACATTGGCGTTAACGATCGGATAATCAGCGCCTTTGATTGTCCCGTCCAGGAATTCAAGCCCGTAATTAAATTCATGATTGCCGAGTGTTCCTGCGTCATAATGCAGACTGTTCATCACTTCAATGATCGGATGGGTCTTTGCGCCTGAAATGATATCATTTTTCTCATATTTTACGGCGTATTCTCCGAGGGGATTCCCCTGAATCAGGTCTCCGTTATCGACAAGCAGCGTATTCGGGTTTTCGCGCCTGTGCTTCTCAATAAGCTGAGCCGTTCGGGCCAGCCCGAATTCCGTTGTCGGTTTGTCGCTGTAGTAATCGTAGTCCATCATGTTAGCGTGAACGTCAGTTGTGGCTAAAATGCTGAGATTCACACTGGAGGATTTGTTTTCTTCTGCTTTAATGGGTGATGTTGGGAGGATCAGACTAAGTATCATAACTAGGGGCAGCAGAATACGGAGTGTCATATTGACGCTGCATCGTCTTTTCTGTATTCTCACCTGTTCTCCACCTTTCAACAAATTTTGTCATGCAGTACCATTGTAAGAATATTTTGTGAAAGTTTATATAGATTTCATGATGATTCTTGTGAAAAGATAAAAAATGAGGATAATGACCTATGTAAAACAGGCGGGCGGTAAACGCGTTACCTATGTTTGATGTTAGTGTGGCTGGGGTACATGGATTTATGTAGACTTCATCAAGCAGGAGGTTAGTAACTATGGGTAAAAAAATTGCAGTTGTATTAACGGATTACTTTGAGGATGTCGAGTATACTGAACCTGCGAAAGCTTTTAAAGATGCGGGTCATGAATTAACCGTAATTGAACAGGAAAAAGGAAAAACAGTCAAAGGAAAACAAGGGGAAGCGGAAGTGAAAGTGGACGCGTCCATCGATGATGTGAATCCGAAAGACTTTGACGCATTGCTGATCCCGGGCGGATTCTCACCTGACATGCTGCGTGCGGATGACCGTTTCGTCCAATTTGCCAAAGCGTTTATGGATGATAAAAAACCGGTGTTCGCCATCTGCCACGGCCCTCAGCTTCTCATCAACGCGAAAGCATTGGACGGGCGCAAAGCGACAGGATTTACTTCAATCCGAATCGATATGGAAAACGCGGGCGCGAATGTGGTGGATGAAGAAGTCGTCGTCTGCCAGAACCAGCTGGTCACAAGCCGCACACCGGATGACATTCCGGCATTCAACCGCGAATCATTAAAACTGCTTGCGTAATATAAAAGCGGAGCGCCGTATCAGGCGTTCCGCTTTTTTTGTGAAGATTCCCGGATGACCAGCTCAGGCGCCAGAATAATGCGCTGTTTTTTGTGCTGGGAATTGGTGATTTTATGATGCAGCAATTGAGCCGCTTCTTTTCCCGACTGCCGCGGAAAGGAAGAAACGGTTGTAAGCGGAGGATAAGAAATTTCAGCTTCCGGCACGTTATCAAAGCCGACAATGTCAATATCTTCGCCCGGAACGAGCCCGGCTTTTCTGATCCCTTGCATGACGCCGAACGCGACCAAATCACTGAAGCAGAAAATCGCGGTCGGGCGCTCAGACCGGCGGAGGAGCTCCGTCACGGCGTCACAGCCTGCTTCGCGGGTCGGCGCGCTGTCAATGACATATTCATTTTTCACTTCCAGATCCGCTTCACGGAGCGCTTTTTTAAACCCTTTCATACGCTTCGTCCATGTTGATGAGTGCTTCACGCCGCCCAGAAACGCAATCTCCTGATGGCCTTTCTCAATGAAATGACGCACTGCCTTATAGGTGCCTTCCTCATAATCGGCTCCGACAAAATCACAGTTGGCATCGGCAATCTCCCTGACGGCGAGCACGACCGGAATGTCAAGCTGCTCAAGGCGGGAAAGGGTTTCCTCAGCCGTCCCTGAAACCGGACACAAAATCAATCCGCCGACCCTGTGCTCCAGCATGGTCGAGATCAGCTGCTCCTGCTTGGCGACGGAATCAAATGTCGTGCCTAACAGCACCGTTAATCCGACTTCCTCAAGCGTATTCTGAACGCCGATCAGAAATTCTGAGAAAAACGTATTGGAAATGTCAGTGATAATCAATCCTACCGTTGTGGACGTCTGTGATCGTAAATTCGCGGCGACCCGATCATATACGTACCCCAGCTCCCGCATGGATTGCAGCACTTTCTCACGGGTCGCTTCGGAAATTCGGGGATTATTGCGGACAATTAATGAAGCGGTGGATGTTGAGACGCCGGCATGTTCGGCGACCTGCTGCAATGTCACCCGGCGTTTTTTTTGCTGTTTCATACGTCGCATTCCTCACTTGGTTTTTATTCGTTACATCCATTATAAGCGTTTTGGCGCATGAGAAGAAAGAGAGAGGAGGGAGAAAAAGATAAAGCGCCGGAAGACGGATTGTCCTTCGGCGCTTCTGTCACAATAGGTTATTCAAACATTTGCTCTTTAATATACTGAACCGGCATTTCACGGCCTGTCCAATATTCAAACGCCATGGCGCCCTGCCAAAGCATCATGCCGAGACCGTTAATGGTTTTGCAGCCGGCCGCTTGAGCTTGTTCAAGCAATTTCGACGTAACGGGGTTGTAAACGACGTCTGTCACAATCAAATCCGGACGGAGCATGGATGTATCTTCAATAACGCTCAAGCCTTCAAGCGGTTTCATGCCGACACCTGTTCCGTTTGTGAAAATATCGCTTGAAGCGATTTCAGCACGCAGCGCATCTTGATCTTCGAGCGGGAAGACTTTCGCTTTACAAGAAGATCCCTTCATTTCTTCATTGATGATGCGGACATTTTCTTCCGCTTTTTCGAAAAACGCGTCATTGCGGGCGAAAATAGAGATTTCTCCGAGGCCTTCCAATGCGGATTGAATCGCTATCGGAGTGGCGGCCCCGCCGGAACCGACCAGCGTCATTTTTTTCCCTGTGATATCGATGCCGTGTTCTTTTAAGTTGCGGACGTATCCCATACCGTCAGTGGAGTGTCCGATCAGTCTGCCGTTTTCATTAACGACTGTATTTACCGCGCCGGTGAATTTCGCTGAATCCGCGAGTTCATCGAGATAAGGGAGAATGTTCATCTTGTTCGGCATCGAGACATTGAAGCCTCTGACGTTTAAGGCACGCATTCCCGTTACCACATCTTCCAGCTGTTCATTGCCGACTTCAAACGCGAGGTAAGCGTAGTTCAATCCTAATTTTTTAAACGCCAGGTTGTGCATCGCCGGAGATAAAGAGTGTCCGATCGGTGTCGCGAATAATCCGATAAGCTGAGTTTTTCCGTTAATCCGTCCTAATTCTTTCTTCATGATGTATTCCTCCGTTAGTCCATTCATTTGTTTTTCAACCCGCTTTGAGGGCAAAAAACGCTGATTACATATGTTTATTTAAAATGCTGAGTACGCTGCGCAATTCCTCAACGGGAATCTGCCCGGGCGCTGATGCTTCTTTGCCCGCGCCGAACGTGCACGCTGAGCCGAAGACTTCGCCGGCCAGGCGGCTGATCAGGCCTGTTCCCGCCATTGACATCGTGATGATCGGCCGGTCCGCGTATTGTGTTTTCATCGTGTGAGTGGCATCCAATAAGACGAAAACATCTTCCGTGCTTTGCGGCATCACCGCGATTTTCGGAATGTGCGCGCCGTACGCCTGCATGTTCCGCAGCCGGGAAATGATTTCTTCTTTTTTCGGTGTCTGATGAAAATCATGATTGGACATGACGACATATACGCCGTTGTCTTCAGCGGTTTTCACAATTGATTTGACTTCCGCTTCTCCCGTAAACAGCTCAACGTCTGCAAGGTCAATATGTTTTGTTTCGATGGCGGTTTTAAGCAATTCAATGTAAAAGCGGTCATCAATAACTTTATTTCCGCCTTCTTTATGGGTTCTGAATGTGAAAAGCAGCGGTGTTGCGCCTGCGGCTTTCCGCAGCTTTTCAAGCATGCCTTTTACGGCGTCCAGGCTGTCAACATGCTCGTATACATCCGCCCGCCACTCAATGATATCCGGGCGAAGCCCGTTGACGGCTTCAATTTCTTCGAGCAGCTCTTTCTCTCCGGCCGCCATCAGCGGCACAATGATCTTCGGAAGCCCTTCGCCGATGACCGTATTTCTGATCGTGATAGATTGCATGATAAATCCTCTCCCTTATAAAATAGTCAGGCTTTCATCACTTGCTTAAAGCGGATTCCGATAAACAATGCGAGAAGGGCGCTGACGGCCGCAATTCCGATATCAAGCAGAAAAACAGGCGTCAGGCCGGCGGCTTTGGATATCGCTCCCGTTACAAGCGGAATGACAATAAAAGATAAGCTTGATGCTATATTAACAAAAGATGTGATCGTACCTTTATTTTTAGGGAATAAAACAGCCATAACCGTCATCGCCAATTGCAGAATGCCCGCAGTTGAAAGTCCGATGACAAAGGAGCTGATGACCGATACGGCCGGCTGCTGAATAAAAATCAGAGCAAGCAGCGCGATTGCCGCGATCACAGGGTACAGCACCATTACCGTAATCGGCTGAATCACTCTGTTTAACAGCACAGCCAGCAATAACACGGACACAAGCGCCCCGATGCTGTAATAGCTCAACAATTTGACGGCCTGCACCTCAGGCATGCCCAAAACGGTTTGCCCGAACTTAGGAAGCCATACTTGAACGAGCATAAACAGCGCCGTAGATGAAAAGCCTAACAGAATGATCGCAAGACCTTCGCGCCATATCGACGGCTGTGATGTGAACGCGTCATCAGACGGAGAGGCTTCCGTCCGGCCGCCGTCTTCTTTTTGCTTATGATTCGGAAACGGAACTTTTAACAGGAAAAAGCCGTTCAGGAAGAAAATAATGCCCGGTACGAAAAACGTCCAGCCGTAAAACAAATGCCTGTCCGCAATAAACGCGATAAAAAACGGAAGCACCGTCGCGCCGATGGATACAAACGCTTTGATTAACACGGTTGCAGAGCTTGCGTTTTTCGGAAATCCTTCAATAAGCGCCGGATATGTCCCGGAATCCAAAAAGGAATTGGCGATCCCGGCGAAAATGGCGAAGATAAACGCGGCCGTATAGTTTGTCGAAAGCGGAATTCCGATTAGGAAAATCAGATACAGAAAGGCGCCCGACACGATAAACGGCCGTCTCCCGAACGTATCCGAAAGCTTCCCGGCAAACAGAAGCGAAATCAGCTTCCCGATCCCGATGGCGGAGACCAAATAGCTGACCCCGGCTGCGGATGTATGAAGCTGTTTTGATAATGCCTCCATATTGGATGCGATAATAATATTGATCATGCCCAGCAGGAAATAGTTAATATAAAGACCCGCTGCCATTTTGGTGTATATGTTTTTCATGATGACATCCCCTAATGCGGTTAATAAAGAATTAAATTATTTTTTTAAATTGATAAGCGCAGATCCATTCCCCTTTATTGAACCACTGCCTTTCTTTGAAAACTGTTTGATAAAACGGCTGCTGAGACAAACTTGAATAACGCTGATATCACAATGAGTATATCGTTCTACTAAAATAAAAAAAGATAAGTGGCCCGCTCATTTAGTATATCGTTCTACCAAGTTCACAGTTACTATACTCCTTCTTTTTATATGTGTCAAACCGATGAACTTTTATTTTTTACTTTTTTAAATCAAAAAAAGACCCGCCGTTTTTCGGCAGGTCGGACATGGGTTTATTTTCTGAGAGAGGCGAGCTCCTCGGCAATGGCCTGCATTTCACTCGGGCTGAATGATGCTTTTTTCATGACCATTTGATGAAGGTATGTAAGATCTTCTATTTTTTCATCACTGAAATCTTCCGCTCTGATGACACCGACATTGAGCATGTTGAGCTTTTGCGAAATGTCTTCAATCATTTTGTTTAACGTTTCTGTTTGTTGGCTCGGCAAATTCATGCATCCTTTCATGACCGTTTTCGTACCCTTTATTCTAACAGAATTCATTTAGAATAAAAGCTTATTTCCACAGCCGCAGAAAAGTTGCTAAGATGATGATAAGGTTTTTGATCCTCAAAATGCGGGGAAAGAATAGGGAGGTTATTGATATGATACATGTGCTGTTTGTCTGTCTGGGAAATATTTGCCGGTCGCCTATGGCAGAGGCGGTATTTTCTGATATGGTGAAGAAAAACGGGCTGAACGGGCAGATTAACATTGATTCAGCGGGAATCGGCGCCTGGCATGCGGGAAATCCGCCGCATGAAGGGACAAAGGAGATCCTAAAGAAGAAAGGGATCAGCGCAAGCGGCATCACGGCGAGGCAGGTCCGTGAGTCTGATCTGACCGATTTTGATTACGTCATTGCGATGGATGCAGAAAATATCGGACATCTGCGCAGCATGGCCGGTTATAAAAAAGCGGCGCCGCGTATTGCAAGGCTGCTTGATTATGTACCGGAGTCGGACCTTGCGGACGTGCCCGATCCGTATTATACCGGGAATTTCAGCGAGGTGTACGCTTTGATCGAGTCCGGGTGCCGTCATTTGCTGGAGACAATAAAGAAAGACCATCACTTATAAGGGGGATTGACCGATGAAGCAGACACGCATCATGACAAAAGCGATTCTGATCGGCGCTGCCGCCGGCGGAGCACTGTCCTTATTACATAAGCCGACGAGAGAGGGATGTTTCCGGAACATGGACGCGTGCAGGCGGCGTGCGGCATTTTACCGAAAACATCCTGAAGCCCTGAAACAGCAGGCTTCTGCAAAACTGGATCAAGTGAAAATCATCGCCAATACCGTATCGAAAGATCTGAGTTTTTTAAACGGGCAGATCACCAAGCTGAAGCAGACGACGCCGCAGGTCATTGACCTGTTAAAAGAAACGAAGGAGCATTTTTCGAAAAACGATCATTGAGGTGGGATGTCATGGGTTTTATAAAAGAGCTGTTTGCAAGGTTTTCACTGCATGAAGGACAAAGTAAATCGGCGGAGCTGGCGTATTTTTTCCTGCTGTCATTGTTTCCGTTAATGATTTTCATGCTGACGCTCACCGCCTATCTTCCCATATCGGCAGAAGACGTGCTCGGGGCGGTCGATCAATATGCGCCCGACAGCGCCATGTCCATGGTGAAATCCATAACGGAGCAAACGCTGAACAAGCGCAGCGGCGGGCTTTTGTCATTCGGGATTATCGCCGTCATCTGGTCGGCTTCGAATGGTATGAACGCGATTGTCAGAGCATTTAACCATGCCTACGAAGTCGAGGAAAACCGCTCATTTATCATCATTCGCCTGACCTCAATTTTTTTAACCATCGCGATGGTGGTTACGATTTTAATCGCACTGCTTCTGCCGGTGTTCGGCAGAGAAATCGGAATGCTGGCCGCAGATTTCATCGGCGCTTCCGGCCTGTTTTTGCAGGTGTGGTCGGTTGTCCGCTGGGGTATCAGTCCGCTTATCCTGTTAATCGTGTTTACCGCGCTTTACATTTTCGCGCCGAATAAAAGGCTTTCCCTCCGTTTTGTCCTGCCGGGAGCCGTATTTGCGGCAGCCGGCTGGATTATCGTCAGTATGCTGTTCTCATTTTACGTCGGCACCTTTGCCAACTACAGCGCCACATACGGGAGCATCGGGGGAATTATCGTCCTTATGATCTGGTTTTATCTTACGGGAACACTGCTGATTTTAGGAGGAGAAATCAACGCGCTTTTACATAAACGTAAAAAGCTTCCTGATGAAAATCCGTACCGCGGGAGCAAGCTATAGAGGAACGGATGACGTTCAAGCTGAAAAACGGAGGGAATCGGCTATGACCAAGCATACGAAAAAAGGCGGAAGCCATAATAAACAAAACTCAAAAAACGGCCCGAAGAATAAAACAAGCGGAAGCGCTAACGGGCAGAACGGATACCACTAGAAAGAAGCCGCCTGACTTAGATCAGGCGGCTTTTTTTATGAGGCCGGAAAAGAATGGGATTCGGATGCGGGACTGTGCTTTGTTTTCCCGAAGACGAGCGCAAGCCAAATACAGACCAGAATCACCGTAATAAAGTAAAACAAATTGGCGCTTTCAAACCGCTGCATATACCAGCCGCCCGCGACCGGGCCGATCATGCTGCCGAGGCTGAAGGAAATGCCGCAGAGCAGATTGCCCGCCGGCAGCAGATGGGACGGCAGCAGGTCGCTCATATAGCTGATGCCGAGGGAAAACATACTGCCGACCGCCATTCCCGCCGTGAAAAAGCAGCAGCCGATGACAGAAGGCGACGGAAACAGTCCGGCTGTCAAAAAGCAAAGGGCACCCGTTAATAAGATGACGAGCAGAACACGTTTTCTCCCGAATCGATCGCTTAATAAACCGAGAGGGAACTGGAATACAATACTTCCGATGGCAAAAGCGGGCAATATCAGCGCTACGGCATCAACGGATATACCTAAACGAAGGGCGTACACGGGAAAGCTTCCGTTCAGCGCCGTTTCTAAAAAACCGTACCCGAAAGCCGGGAGAAAAGCGACCCAGCCGAAAAGAAGGGCGCGGTAAAACCGTTTTGCGCTGTTGTCCCCGGATGTTTCATCCGGACCTTGCGCCGGGTACTCGTTACGTAAGGCAAACACAAACAGCCAGGCACAAAGACTGATACAGCCGGATACGATAAACGGAAGGGACGGACTTGTTTTCACAAGAGGGACCATGAAAGGGCCGACAGCGAATCCAAGCCCGAAGGACAGTCCGTACAGCGAAATGTTTCTTCCTCTGTTTCGGGGCGTTGACTTGGAAGTCACCCACGTTTGGGTTGAAAAATGCAGCATATGATCCCCGATTCCGATAAGCAGCCGAAGAAAAAACCACAACCATATGGATTGAAGCCAAATAAAACTGAATAAGCTGATGATAACAAGAAATCCGCCCATGACCATCAGAGGTTTGAATCCGAGCTTGCGCAGCGGGGCCTCCATAAACGGCGACGCCAGAAGCACGCCGATATAAAGGCCGGTTGCGTGAAGTCCGTTTATGGCTGCGGATTCTCCGTTCGTTTCAAAAATGACGGAGATCACCGGCAGAAGCATGCCTTGGGAAAATCCGGAGATGGAAACAAGCAGAACCAAAATAAAGAAGTACAGTCGTGACATCGCGTATTTCTCCTTCTTCAGTATCTTTCTTGATCGTACACGGATTTTCCGCGTCCGGCAACCTGAAAATGCCAATTCGGGCTGCCGAGGAAGTGTAATTGAGGGAGTTTTTGAGAAGGATATAAAAAGACTTATTCGAAAAAAGGAGCCAGGCAGATATGAATCGGATTTTTTTCTTTACGGCTGCGGCGGGAGTTCCGCTTTCAGTCATCGGCGGCCTGATGCACTGGCCGTCAGCGGTTTTGTTTATTATTTATTGCTTGACGATTATTGCGCTTGCAAGTTATATGGGGAGAGCGACTGAATCTCTTGCCATTATCGCGGGACCGCGGATCGGCGGTCTGCTGAATGCCACGTTCGGCAATGCGGTAGAGCTGATTATATCGCTTTTCGCCTTAAAAGAAGGGCTTACGGGCATCGTGCTTGCTTCACTGACCGGTTCGGTGCTCGGCAATCTTCTGCTCGTCGCGGGATTGTCGTTTTTTATCGGCGGTTTGAAATACAAGCGGCAGGAATTCAATATTCATGATGCCCGGCATAATTCCGGCCTGCTGATTTTTGCCATTATCGTTGCTTTTGTCATTCCCGAAGTGTTTTCCATGGATATGGGGGAAAAAAACAAGCTTGATTTGAGTGTCGGCATCAGCATCATCATGATCCTTTTGTACGTGGCGGCTCTTTATTTCAAGCTCGTCACCCACCGCGGTGTTTATCAGCCGAACCAGCCGGAGGCAAAGGAAGAAGAGGAGCAGCCTGAATGGTCGGGGAAAAGAGCGACAGCCGTCTTATTTATTTCAACCATTATCGTCGCCTACATATCTGAAAACCTTGTCCATACGTTTCATGCGGTGGCTGAACAGTTCGGCTGGAGCGAGCTGTTTATCGGAGTGATTATCGTCGCAATCGTCGGAAATGCCGCAGAGCATGCGTCGGCGATTATTATGGCGTACAAAGACAAGATGGATGTCGCCGTTGAAATCGCGGTAGGCTCGACTTTGCAGATCGCCATGTTTGTGGCTCCGGTTCTTGTGATCTGTTCCATCTTTTTTCCGGTCAATATGCCGCTTGTATTCACATTGCCCGAGCTTGTCGCGATGATCTCATCCGTCCTTTTGATGACGATGATTTCAAATGACGGTGATTCGAACTGGTTTGAGGGGGCTACGCTCCTTGCCGCTTATGTCATCATGGCGATCGGTTTTTTCCTGCTTTAACCTGTAAAAAATGCGGATAACAACGTTTGCGGAGGAAAAGACTAAAGGAAAATGCTATAGAAAGAGTGATATGATGAGAAAGCTGTTTCATGCCACACTGATTCTGCTGTTATCCTTTAGTTTTTTCGCAACGCCGTCTGCCGATGCAAAAAAACCGTTTAAAGTTCCCAACTCTGTCGTAAGCATTTCAAAGGAAAATACGTATCCGAATGCGTCACAGGATCAGCCGATGCTTCAGCCGAGCAAACTGGCGAAGGAATTGTTAGACACATCCGAGATCAACATCGAAAATCCGCATCTGATAAAGATGCTGAATGAATCCTCGGTTTCCGGTTCACCGCTTGCCATCGGATACCGGGCGACAATATTTCTCGGGAAATGGGCGCTTGGCTATCAATCGAACGAAACGGTCGCCAACTGGGAATATAAAAAAATCAACACGAACAGAGCGGATAACCGGGGCGGGCAGCAAACCGCGGTTATCTCATACGCCCAAGAACAGCAATACAAAATCAAAGGCGGGCTCACAGCGAAGGTGCCGAACGCAGAAGACGTAAAAAGCATGATGATGCAAAAAGCGATGAAGAAAACAAAACTGCCGCTCGCGTTTGAAACGGTTATCGGCGCAGGCACAAAACGCGATCAAACCTACAAAATTTCTCCGCAGCGGCTCGGCTACCTGCACGCCTACGCTCCGGCCGTTAATGAAAAAGGAAAAGTAACATACGGTGAAGTGTATTTGGTGCTGAAAGGCAGCAAGCGGAAACTTGTCGTCAAAAATGTGACTTCGCAAGGAATCGGGGCTTGGATTCCGGTGCAGGATCACGTCACATTCGGTTTTCAAATGACAGCGCAGCCGAGATAAATAAAAAAAGCTGATTCCGGTTCGGGAATCAGCTTTTTTGTGTGTGATACATTTCCTCAAGCAATTGCACATTGTTGTTGTACAGCTCCCGGGCAAGAACGCGTCTCACCGCAAGGCTCGCCGAGAAGTATTCTGTGTCTTGAACCATGCCTTTCACTGTAAATTCAATGCCTCTGGTTAATTTGTTCAGACTCATAATTCCATGCACTTGAAACGGCTCCGTCGCATTGAGAAATTCATCCCGCTTCAGTGAATCGCGAAGCTCATCATTGAGCATGTCGCAGGCTTTTTCTAAGACGGCATATACCCGCTCGGGATCTTCCTTGTAACTGATCACGACGGACTCGGTAATCCGCATAAAATCAATGTTATAGTTTTGAAGCTGTCTGACCTCACCGTTTGAAATGGTAAGCAGCTTGCCGGTCCACTCACGGATCTGAAGGGAACGGAGTCCGATTTCTTCGACTGTGCCGTTGAACAGATTGTTAATCGTCACGTAATCGCCTTTATGAAGCTGGCGTTCGTATATTAAAAAGACACCGGCCAATATGTCTTTGATTAATGACTGGGCGCCGAAACCGATGACGATACCGGCAACACCCGCCCCGGCTAAAATTCGGCCGAAATCATGAACGAATAAAGAAATGACGTAAAAGATAAACCCGATCGTCGCCGTATACTGGGTGATGGACCGAACGAGGCTTTCAATCGTTTTCCCTTTCCGTTCCTCTAAGAAATCCGTGCGTTTAAATAACACCTGGACAAAGCGGTTGATCAGAAAAACACCGGCGTAAAGCACGAGAGCGACGATGATGATCTCAACCACTTTGCTTTTCAAAATGTCCGTAATTGTCGTTTCCATCTTCTGTTAACCTCTGGCTTTTCGTAATGAAAAATCCGTGTCCTGATAATAACTGTTTTTGACAAGGACGTTCGGGCCGAGGCACCGGACGTTTGTGCAGCGGCAGTTCAGCTCTTTGCTCAGCTTCGTCTGTCTCCACTTGTCATATGCTTCAGGAAGGCTGTCTGTTTTAATATTGCCGAGCGGCGGTGTATCGCCGAAATCCGTGACAATGATATTTCCGTCAAAAATGTTGACATTCAGGCGGGAGCGGCCGTCAGGGTCGTTTCGCACCGTAACGTTTTTTGCTTCCCGCAGGCGGCGGAGGAGCTTCTGGTCTTCTTCATCAGGGCTGCATGCGTAAAACGGGAGCGTACCGAACAGCATCCATGTCTCTTCATCGCGAATGTCGAGCAGATGATGAATGGCCTGTCTCATGTCCGTCAGGCTGAGTGATTCAAGCGCGCTGGCGAAATCACTCGGATACATCGGATGGACTTCGTGCCGCTGGCATTTCATTTCTTGCGTAATCTGCCGGTGAATATGTTCAATATGCGGCAGCGTCCGTTTGTTCAGCATCGTTTCCGCTGAAACCATTACGCCTGCTTCGACAAGCGTGCGGCTGTTTTCAATCATTTTGTCAAAATAGCGCGCCCGCTGTTCAAATGTCGGTTTCTTCTCCATCATCGCAAATCCGATGTCGGCAAAGTCCTCGACCGTTCCCCAGTTGTGAGAAATGTGAAGAACGTCCAAATAAGGAATAATCCGCTCGTAGCGCCCGATATCAAGCGTCAGATTTGAATTGATCTGGGTGCGCACCCCGCGTTCATGCGCATATTTCAAAAGCGGGACGACGTATTCCTTTACCGATTTCAGCGAAAGCATCGGTTCGCCGCCCGTAATGCTGATAGAGCGTAACAAAGGAATTTCATCAAGCCGCTTTAATAAAAGGTCGATCGGCAGCGCATTCGGGTCTTTCGGCTGGAGCGTGTACCCGACGGCGCAATGCTCGCATCTCATATTGCACAAAGTCGTTGTTGTGAATTCAACGTTCGTCAGTTTCATATCTCCATACTGGTCGACATCCATGTACGCTTCCCAAGGATCGTACTCCGGTGTGATCGGACGCAGTGTTGTGTTTTGTGTCATGACTATCTAACTCCTTTATAAATGGGGCATACTAACGTCTGCCAACTGTTAATTTTAGACCTGATCTGCCAAGATCGCAAGTAGCGGAACCATTGAAAAACGGCAAAAAATACGCTACCATTATAAAAAATGAATGGAGTGGAAGTATGGGGAATGCAGTAAACAGCAAAGATCAGCAGCTCGATTACCTGAAGAACAGACTCGATATGTTTATGAATGTCATTGATTCATTAGACCCTGAATCAACGGACGTTGAAGATATAGACCGGCTCATCGGCATGCTTGATGATCTGGAAGCAAAATACGAACGCTTTAAAAAGGATTGGGAATAAACCCCGGCGGAATGCCGGGGTTTTTCTTTTTCCATAATGCGGCTGTATAAAAGGGCAGGGCCTACTGCAAAATAAGGAAAAATGCAGAAGGAGTGCTGGGCATGAAATGGTTTTGTTCAATTTGCTGCATGGCCGTTTTACTTGCGGGAGGCATCAACAGCGCAGAGGCCGTTCCGAATGAACGGATAAACTGGGGCTTTAAACGCAGTGTCAATCATCAGCCGCCGGATGCCGGCAGACAGCTGGACAATCTGGTCAAAAAATATGATGCCTTTTATTTGGGCAATACGAAAGAAAAGACCATCTATTTAACGTTTGATAACGGATATGAAAATGGGTACACCCCGAAAGTGCTTGATGTGTTAAAAAAACATCATGTCACGGGCACTTTTTTTGTAACGGGTCATTTTGTAAAAGAGCAGCCTGATTTGATTAAACGGATGTCAAAGGAAGGCCATATCATCGGCAATCATTCTTTTCATCATCCTGATCTGACGACAAAAACGGGCGATCAGATTCAAGACGAACTCGATTCCGTCACGGAAGCTGTGTACAACATTACCGGAAAGCGGGACAACCTGTATCTCCGTCCGCCGCGCGGCGTATTCAGCGAATATGTCCTCAAAGAAACGAAGCGCCTCGGCTACCAAACCGTTTTCTGGTCCGTCGCATTTGTCGACTGGAAGGTTAACGAGCAAAAAGGGAAACAATATGCCTATGATCACATGATAAAGCAGGCGCATCCCGGCGCGATCTACCTTCTTCACACCGTTTCAAAGGACAATTCAGAAGCTCTGGACGATGCCATTACCGATTTGAAAAAAGAAGGCTACACGTTTAAAAGCATTGATGACCTGATGTTTGAGAAAGAAATGAAGCTGCCGTCTTTGTAACGAGAAGCGCCTCTTCATATAGTCTTATCTTGATGCAGGCGTCAAAACCCTTACGCCATAAACATCACTGAGATGAAACACCCGAATCAATATTGAATGACCTGCTCCCAGTTAAAGGGGCAGGTTTTTTGCCAATTCTTCCCCTCTTATATGAATTAAGAGATAGTTAAGAAATAGTTAATCTCCAGTTAAAAACGCATTCCTATACTATTGTACATAAGCATTAGGAAAGTAGGTCTGGATCAATGCCGGAAATAATTAAAACGACAAATTTAACAAAAGTTTATGGAAAACAAAAGTCAGTTGATAACCTCAACATAACAGTTAATGAAGGTGATATTTACGGGTTTCTGGGGAGAAACGGGGCAGGTAAAACAACGACAATAAGAATGCTGCTGGGGCTGATAAAGCCTACTCATGGAAAGATTGAGATATTCGGTGAGGATTTACATACGAATAAGAAAGACATTCTAAAAAGAATTGGTTCAATTGTAGAAGTACCAGGATTCTATGGAAACCTCACGGCTAAAGAAAACCTTGAAATAAATGCCAGGATCGTTGGAATTCACAAAAAAAATGCAATTGAAGAAGCATTAGAAATTGTGGGATTAGAGAATGAAACCAAAAAGCTTGTAGGCAAATACTCTTTAGGAATGAAGCAAAGACTTGGCATCGCCCGATCTCTTCTTCACTATCCGGAATTACTAATATTAGATGAACCGACGAATGGTTTAGATCCAATTGGGATTAAAGAGATGAGAAGGCTCATTAAAACATTAGCTGAAGAAAGAAAAATTACTCTGCTGATATCGAGCCATATCCTGTCTGAGATTGAACAATTAGTTGATCATTTGGGCATTATTCACGAGGGAAAACTGTTAGAGGAAACCGAATTTGATACTCTCCGGAAGAGAAATCGAAAGTTTCTTGAGTTTCAAGTTTCGAATGATAATAAAGCTGCGATGCTTTTAGAGAAACATTTTCAGATCTTTGACTACGAAGTACATGGTGACGGAATTATCCGCATTTTCTCGCATATTGGACAACAGGGAGCAATTAATAAATTACTTGTTCAGAACGATATTGAGGTGTTTAAAATTTTGATGAGTGAAGACCGTCTGGAGGATTATTTCACAAAATTGGTTGGGGGTGGAACCATTGGTTAATTTGTTATATGCAGAGTTACTAAAACTCAGAAGGTCTGCGATGCTTCTAATAAGTACGATAGGAGCTTTGGTCGTCCCATTTATGGTTGTCGTTGCATCTTATGTACAGATAAAGACTGAGAATCCCGCTCCTGTCATAAAATTTCATGAACTTTTCAGCAACGCTAACTTATATACAGTCTTGGTAGTGGGGGTTCCGCTGTATGGAGTTGTTGCCGCTTATATTTTTAACAGGGAATACATGGATGATACACTGAAAAACCTTTTAACCATACCCGTTTCCAGAATCAATCTGATACTTAGTAAACTATTGCTGCTATTTATCTGGATATTCTTTTTAACTTTAGTTGCGTGGGGGCTTACTTTATTACTGGGTGTGATCTTGCAATTCCCGGGTCTCAGCCAATCACTCATACTCAAATCATTTTTGCACTTTGTGATTGGGGGAATTTTACTATTTGTTTTATCAACACCTATTGTTCTGATCACAGTTGTTCTAAAGAATTACGTACCCACCATTATTTTTACGATTCTAGTCACTTTGATCAATATCATGACAGCTAATTCAGAACACAGAGGATTGTTCCCGTGGGCAGCGGCCGGAGACATTTCAATGAATACGCTTCTCCCTACTTATCCTCCGGAGTACTCCTATGCAGGAATTGCCCTAATCTCACTATTGGGATTTGCTTCCTTGGTGATCTATTTTAACAAAGCGGATATCCATTAATGTTTATGAAAGACTTTCAAGTGAAAAGCCGATTGATTTGTGCCGTATAAATCCCGTGAAAATATAAATGAGTGTTTAAATAGGAGGATGGTATAAGTGTTTTTTTCAGAGATGAATATGACCGCTTTTCGTGCTATAAACGATTTGGGAAAAGAATATCCATTTCTAAATCCGGCAATGATCGTACTTGCTGAATATGCAGTGTTTATTTTAGCACT
Organism: Bacillus sp. GZB; assembly: GCF_001975995.1. NCBI lineage: Bacteria > Bacillati > Bacillota > Bacilli > Caryophanales > Bacillaceae > Bacillus > Bacillus sp. GZB. The sequence continues at coordinate 67,559 of NZ_MTQG01000019.1, read as the reverse complement.
CGTTATGCTTGTTTTCTGGTTTACCCGAAATGATAGAAACAGAATGATGGTCATACAGGCGGGAGTGGCATTCATTATAGCAGAGATGATCGGGAAAATTGCCGGTCAACTCTATTCCAATCATCAACCATTTGCAGTTCTTTCAAATGTTAACAAACTGGCAGATCATGCGGTGGATAATTCATTTCCAAGCGATCACACCATCCTATTCTTTTCTATCTCATTTTCTTTTTGGCTTGTATATAAAAAAACAGGCTGGATCATATTTGCGCTTAGTGTAGCTGTTTCACGCATATGGGTAGGTGTACACTATCCTTTCGATGTTGCTGCAGGAGCTCTTTTTGGAATTATATCAGCTGTGTTATCGTATTGGATTGTACCAAGGCTTGCATTGACTAAAAAAGTTCTAACTATTTATGAAAAGGGGGAGGGCTGTATTTTACCCCGAAAAGAGAGGTCGAAAAATGTTTAGGCGGATGAGAAACACCTGTATGAACCAGGTGTTTTTGTTCGTTCGAGCACAAACAAAAAACTCATATTGATGATTGATCAACAGGTAATAATTTAGCGGTTAGGGGACAAATTCCCGACATAAAAACATAATCGAAATACTGATCTTGTTGGAATTAGGGCTTACTCTTTAAATATCATGATGTTTGTGTCAAAGTTATATTTGGAAGCTGAGCGTTACAATTTTCATAAGCCGACAATTTGAATACACCTGTGTCTATATAAAAAACTGAAAATTGGCTAACAGATCATATAATAGATTGCATATCATGTAATAATGAATTTTTGCTGTCACTTACATAAATACAAAAAATATGAAGGCGGGTGTCATGAAGTGAAAGAAATTCGTGTCCTTATCGCTGATGATGAAAAAGTGATCAGAGATTTATTAAAAAAATACATTGAACGGGAACTTTATTTAGCAGATGTTGCAAAGGATGGACAGGAAGCTTTGGCATTATTTGAACAAAATACTTATCACCTCGTAATATTGGATCTCATGATGCCAAAAATGGATGGGATTGAAGTATGCAGAAAACTAAGAGAAAAAACCAATGTGCCAATACTTATGCTTACTGCAAAGGACCATGAAGCTGACAAAATTGTAGGGTTGAGTATAGGAGCAGATGATTATATTACAAAACCTTTTAGCGTAAACGAGGTTGTGGCCAGAATTAAGGCTCTGATGAGAAGGTTTTTCATTTTAGGGAGCGGCAGCGGAACAGAAGAGAAGCCGCTGCTGAAATATAAAGGTTTATCAATTGATGTGAAAAGATATATCGTATGCGTTGCAGGTGAAGAAATATCATTAACCGCAAAAGAGCTGGAGCTGCTGAAATTTATGGCTTCCAATCCGGAACAGGTATTTACGAAGGCTCAGTTGTTTCGGAATGTTTGGGGCAATCATTACTTAGAAGATGACAATACCGTGATGGTTCACATAAGAAAGCTGAGAAAAAAAATAGAAAAAGACCCATCTAATCCTCAATTTATCCAAACAGTTTGGGGAATAGGATACAAATTTGCAGGTGAGAAAGATGAGTCGTAAAATCATATATCTTATGTTTCTGCAGATTACACTGATTTGCCTCAATTGTTTATATGACTGGCAGCACCAAGAGCTTAACACTGTTAAATTGGTTGTCTATGGTCTGCTGATCGGTTTGTCTGTAATCCTTATTACAATTTACTGCAAATTCAACAATGAGCTCATTCAAATGATCCATGTGGTTAAGCGGACATTAAATGGGAACTTAACGACAAGAATATTTGCGAATGGGGCTCCGATATTTAATGAAATGGTTTTTTCAATAAACGAATTGATCGAGAAGTTAGAGAAAATACAGGTGGAAACGATTCAAACGCACGCAGCGAGAAAAAGCCTGTTATCAAGCATATCACACGATATTCGCACACCGCTTACATCAATTATAGGATATTTAGATGCGTTGAAAGATGATATTGCAGCCTCGGAAGAAGAAAAAAAGGAATATGTAAACATTGTTTCAAAGAAGTCGAATCATTTAAAGCAGTTAATTGATGAAATATTTAACATGGCTAAACTGGATGCAGATGAAATGCCGATGCAGCCGGATATTATTGACTTTTCTGAAATAACCAGAGAGTTATTGATTGAATACTTGCCGGAGATAAAAAGAAATGAATTAGAGCTTAAAATAAATATCCCGGAAAGAAAGTGTCTTATTATGGCGGATCGCCTGAGTATCATCAGAATTATTGATAATGTATTGAAGAATGCCATCCTTTACGGAAAAGAAGGAAAAGTTCTTGGCATAGAAATTATAGAGAATGATAAAGAATGTAAACTGCTGATCTGGGATAGGGGGCCGGGGATACCAAAGACAGAATCAGAGAAGGTATTTGAGAGGATGTACAGGGGAGACTTATCCAGAAGCTCAGGACACTCGGGAAGCGGTTTAGGACTCTCAATTGCCAAAGCATTAATTGAGAAAAATCAAGGGAGAATATGGGTTGACAGCACCCCTTATATAAAAACAACATTCGGCATTGCATTTGGAAAAATAAAATTAATACGGACATGAATGGAATGATTACAAAGAAACAGACGCTTATAATAGCCAAGAAACCAATGTGTTCTCTAACACATTGGTTTCATTTTTCCTAAACGGGAGAGGTTTTCACTGCTTATTTGATACATTTAATCAGTGCGGCCCAATCCAGATCCCCGAAGCCTTGTGCGATCCCGCTTTCAAAATGGCTCTTGGCCAGTTCGGCAAGAGGGAGTTTTGCGGAAACCTGTTCTGCGGCGGCGAGCGCCAGATTGGTATCCTTCAGCCCTAAAGACATTTTGAAACCGGCCGGCTCAAATTTCTCCTCAGCCATGATCGTGCCGTAATTTTGATAGACGGGAGAGCCAAAGAGCGCGCTGGCGATTTCTAAAAATTGTTTTTGCTCTAACCCGTACTTCTCCATCATTAAGAATGATTCAGATAACGCCTCCAGCATAGAAACGAGCAAGAAATTGACGCTGATTTTCGCGGCATTGGCGGTCTTTGTTTCTTCACCAGTGTCAAATACTTGCTGACTCAGGATGTTAAGCAGCGGTTCGGCCTTTTTCTTCGCTTCCGCCGGTCCGGCTGTGATGATGCGAAGCTCAGCCTTCTCGGCGGCATCGGGGCGGCCGAGGACGGGAGCGGCGATAAAGGACTGCCCTCTGCCCGAATGTGCGGCGGAAAGCTGTTCTGACAGCGCCGTACTGATCGTGCTCATTGAAATATGAATGCCGTTTTCAGATAACCCGGCAATAATGCCGCAAGCTCCGAACGTCACGTCTGTTACGGCGTCATCGTCTGACAGCATGGATAGCACGATCTCTGCATGTTCAGCTGCCTGGCGGGGCGTTTCGGCATATTCAGCCCCTTTATCCAGCAGGTCAGCCGCTTTTTCTTTCGTCCGGTTATATACAGTCAGGCTGTATCCGGCTTTCATGATATTTTCGGCGATGGGGCGGCCCATATTGCCGAGTCCGACGATGGCGATCTTCATTTGACAGTCCCTCCAATGAAAAGTTTTCCACCATTATACATGCAAAATGGTTATTCCGCTGTGTACACGATTGCCACTTTCAGTTCAGGTTCTGAGGACCATCCGGAGTCTGATGCGGCTTTCCCCTTATAAAATCCGGTAAACCGCGTCTTGATGATTGTTTTTGAACGGGGCTTTACAGTGAACGTTTTTGATTTGAATGTGACGTCCTTTATGTTTTCTGATAAATCCGGCGTGACAGAAATGGTTTGTTCCCCTTTTCCGTAATGATTGATATAAAGCGTGCAGCTCATGCCCGCTCTTTTTCGCTCAACCAGATGACTGCATTCGCTGCGGTGCTTCAAATATTCGACAGCCTCTTTTTCGGGCGCGAACTGTTTTAAGGAAAAAGCGGCATATTCGGTGGCAGGACTGATACCGGAAGCGGCCCCCATACTGAGAAAGATCAGAAACAGCCCCGCCGCGGGAAGCGTCCGCCTGAACGCGGCGGCACACCAGATTAACGCCGCAAAGTAAAGCACGACCCTGGGAATGACGGAGATATGGGCTCCATCTTCCGGCCAAGAGGAAAAGCCGAGTAACTCAAAGATGTAATCAGACACCGTACGGCCGTTATACAGCGGGGCGATGGACATGACACTGAAAAGCAGGAGGACAGAAGAAATGATTTTGTGAGAAAGGATGGTAACGACGCACACCTCTTTACGTTTTTTTCCAGACTATCATGTTTTCTCAAAAAAAAGAACAGCCGGCAGCCGTTCTTACTTGAAAATATTAAACCAGCCTTTGCGGGCGAACCAAAACAGCATGGCGGCCACAAGGACGGCCATTACGCCCAAAACGATAAAATAGCCGTATTTCCAATGAAGCTCAGGCATGTTATCGAAATTCATGCCGTAAACCCCCGCGATGAACGTCAGCGGGATAAAAATGGTCGAGACGATAGTTAATGTCATCATAATGGCGTTCATCCGGTTTGAATTCAGCGTCACATAGCTGTCCCGCAAATCTGACGTCATATCACGGTTTGACTCGATCAGCTCAGCCAGTTTTAATAGGTGGTCATAAATATCGCTGAAATACGCCTTTGTTTCACGGCTTTCTTTTACATGGTCAAGGCTCAAAATCCGGTACATTAAATCGCGCATCGGAATGATCGTCCGCCTCAGGTTCAAAAGATCAGTCCGCAATTCAAACACTTCATTCATTAAAGTGCCGTAAGATTTATGGGTTCTGCTGTCTTCAATTTCATTCAGCCGGTCTTCAATTTTGTACAGCACGGGGAAATATTCATCGACAAGCTGATCCATAATCATATAAGTGATGTGCCCGGGCCCTTTTTTGGCTAATCCCGGAGAAGCGAAAAACCGTTCTCTCACCCTTGAGACGCCGGGCGATTCGTGCAAATGGAAGCTGACGATGAAACGGTCGGACTGAAAAATGTCCACCTCTTCCATTTCCAGTGTGTCCGGGTTCAAGGCGTGGAGCACATAAAAACGGTAGCCGTCATAATGGTCGATTTTCGGCCGCTGCATGTGCTGAAAGCAATCCTCGATCGCAAGCGGATGAAAATGAAAATAATCCCGCAGCAGCTCGGTTTCATGCATCTCAGCGCCGAAAAAATCAATCCAGTACCATGCGATGTCCGGTTGTTCTGTACGTGATAGGGGGATATTATCTAATATCTCATTATGTGTTGTGATTGCGGTTATATGTATCATAAACAACCCTCCGCCTGCCATTATATCATGCGGCGTTATGAAGAAAAGTATACGAATTGCCGCCCGGCCGCTTCATGATATACTTGGACAAAAAGGGGTGGAGCATATGTGGAAGGAAACGGTTTCGGTCACACCGCCGTATCATTTTGATAAAGTCCTTGAAAGGCTGTCGCTCGATCCGCTGAATGCGGTCGATCTTAAAGCAAGATCAATCAAAGTGCCGCTCAGAACAAGGGACGGCAAACTGTCCGTCATCACGGTTCAAGGGGAAGGCACCGCCGCAGACCCGGTTTTTCTCGTCAGCGGAGAAACGGACCGCAAAGAGATGATTGAACGGATCAAACACATTTTTCAGTGGGAGCAGCCGCTTCAGCCTGTGCTTGATCATTTCTCAAAAACAAATCTGTCGGCGCTTTTTGAGGAGCATGCGGGAACTCCGCTCGTCTTGGAATATGACGTCTACAACTGTCTCATGAAATGCATCATCCACCAGCAGCTCAACCTGTTCTTCGCTTTTACTTTAACGGAACGGTTCGTCCATGCCTTCGGTGAACAAAAAGACGGCGTCTGGTGCTATCCTGAGCCGAAAACGATCGCGGCGCTTGATTATCAGGACTTGCGGGAGCTCCAGTTCAGCATGAGAAAAGCGGAATATGCGATTGACATTTCACGGATGATTGCAGACGGAGCGCTCAATCTGGCGGAACTTTCTCATTTATCGGATGAAGACATTATGAAAAAGCTGATCGCCATCAGAGGGATCGGCCCGTGGACCGCCCAAAACGTGCTCATGTTCGGCCTCGGCCGCCCGAATCTGTTTCCTTTGGCGGACATCGGCCTGCAAAACGCCGTCAAACGCCGCTTCGCCCTTGAGGATAAACCGTCAAAAGACGTGATGCTTCAGATAAGCAGGGAATGGGCGCCGTATTTAAGCTATGCGTCCTTGTACTTGTGGAGAAGCATTGAATGAAAAAAGGAAACTTCCAGTGAAAAACATGAAGGAACTGCCGGCTGCATGTTATACTGAAAAGATGTGATATTTCAAATCAGCCGTTTTCCCATGAGGAAGGCTTTATATAGAAACGGAGAGAAAAAAACGTGAATCAACATCAAAAAAAGGCGCCTGCCGAATTGAAAATCGGACAGACATTTCCGCTGACCATCAAACGTCTCGGCATTAACGGAGAGGGCGTCGGCTATTTTAAGAAAAAAGTTGTCTTCGTACCCGGCGCTCTGCCAGGGGAAGAAGTCGTTGCCGAAGCGACAAATGTGCAGCCGAAATTTTCAGAAGCACGCGTCAAAAAAATCCGCAAGCCGTCTGAACACCGCGTCACGCCGCCATGCCCGGTCTACGACCAGTGCGGCGGCTGTCAGCTTCAGCATCTGGCATACACCCAGCAGCTTCGCGAAAAACGCGACATCGTCATTCAGTCTCTGGAACGTCATACGAGATTCAATGTCGAAGAAATGAACATTAAAGATACGATCGGAATGGATAACCCTTGGAATTACCGGAACAAAAGCCAGTTCCAAGTCGGACGCTCGCAAAGCGGCAGCATCATTGCCGGCTTATACGGACTTGATTCCCATAAAATCGTTCCGATTAAGGAATGCATTGTCCAGCATCCGGCGACAAACAAAACAACGGGTATCGTCCGCCGTATTTTGGAAAAACACAACGTATCCGTTTATAACGAACGGACCAAAAAAGGCGATGTCCGCACCATCGTGACGAGAGTCGGATTTGAAACAGGCGAAGTGCAGGTCGTGCTTGTCACCGCGAAAGAGACACTGCCGAATAAAGACGAGATCGTCAAAGCCATTCAGAACCGTCTGCCGGAAGTGAAATCGATTATTCAAAACGTCAATGGCGCGCGCACATCTGTCATTTTCGGTGACAAAACAAAAGCGCTGGCCGGAAGCCATGCCATTCAAGAAGTGCTCGGTGACGTGTCATTTGAACTGAGCGCCCGCGCCTTCTTCCAGCTCAACCCTGAGCAGACGGTCAAGCTGTATGACGAAGTGAAACAAGCGGCTCAGCTGACAGGAAAAGAAAAAGTCGTAGACGCGTATTGCGGCGTCGGTACGATCGGCATGTGGGTTTCAAGCGGCGCAAAAGAGATCCGCGGCATGGACGTCATTAAAGAATCAATTGATGATGCGAAGAAAAACGCCAAAAAACACGGCATCAAAAACGCGGCATATGTCACAGGAACAGCCGAACACTGGCTCCCGAAATGGACGAAAGAAGGCTTCCGCCCTGACGTGGTCATCGTCGACCCGCCGAGAACCGGCTGCGACAGAACATTTTTAGATACCATCAAAAAAGTAAAACCGAAGCGCTTCGTCTACGTATCCTGCAATCCTTCCACACTGGCGAAAGACTTGCAGACGCTGTCGAAGGACTATCGCGTCGAATATATTCAGCCTGTGGATATGTTTCCGCAGACGGCTCATGTGGAAGCCGTGGCGAAGCTTGTTTTGAAATCGTCTAACTAAAATAAACAATTCAGACCTGGATTTCGGTAAATAAACAATTCCGATTTCCGGGTCTTTTCAAGTTTTGCCCTTGTCCTATCTGTCTTTATTTAACTGATAAAAAGAGTTGAAAAAACGTATGGAAAAGCAAGTGAAAAACAGCCAAGCAGGCTGCTTTCTATTAACACTTTCTTTTTTCGTTTGGAAACGGCATGACAGACAAAATATGAAGATCTTGTTGTGAACCAGAAGCAATAACAAGTCGTTTAAGTTCCGTGAATACTTGTAATTTCAGTTAATATTTTGTAAACTTCTTTCTTAAAGAATAAAGTCCCCGACACTCATCGGCACATCTACTATTAGCAACAACTGTGGATAAAAGATCAAACACACTAAAAAAGCATGTTTGGTCGTTATACATGATATGAAAGCCTAAATAGGAAAAAAGGACCCCAATTATTTTCCTTATTCCCAAAAAAAGAATAAATCCGAGGCGGAAACGCAAGTGATAACAACTATTACAGTAATACCTGCGATGGTTATATCCTTAATAAGTAATTATCGCGACAATCATGCTTCATCATATAATGATGTTAGATTGTCACTTGGCTAAAAAGATTGCAGAAAAGGAAACGGATAATGAAATGGATAAAGTAAACAAAAAACGACCGTTGTCTAAAAAAAGTTGGTTTCTCACGGTTTTGGCATTTTTAGTTTCACAGCTTTATTTTAATTTTGCAGAATTAACGGGATGGGGTCCTAATTATAGAGAAATGAATGGATTCCCAGCAAACATAGTTGAACTGGATTTCTTTCAAACATATCTTTCATTCTATGATAATCCATGGTTTAATATTGTCACTGTTTTCTTGGGGGTTTTCACTGTTATACAAATAATCACAGGTATAACAAAGGATATTCGAAATAAAAGCCATAACTTCTGATGCCTTATTTAATGATGAAAGAAAATGAACACTTTCTTATTCTTATGAGTGAGGACTGCGGCGCTTAGTCAGCAGTCTATTTTATTGGTTCTGGATCAGGATTACTGAATCGTAACCTTATACAAACATATATAGGTGATTGTATAAAGATATTAACATACCAGATTGAAATTCTTGAATTCTGTTAAGTTCGAGTTTATTTTCTCTTCCCATCCCATCCTCTTTACTCCATGTGATTCACAAGCGGCAAGTTAACTTTTTACATTCTCTTGAGTACCCAGATATACCACCCCCAACCCCATTTGCTTAATCAAATTATTTTTCCGCAAATGATATTGAGATAAGGATATGGTGCAGCGTTAAATATTTTATCTTCGATAACAGGACAATTATTTTGCATTGGTAATAGGGAGAACTCTTATGATATTCTATTTAGGTTGGAATCCTTTTTGTCCAAAAAGAGCAAAAGTAAGGCCGCTAAGTAAGATGAAGGTCAGCGCTACTATTAATAAACCACAATATAAATAAAAAAATAGGTGTAGATAATCTTCACACTTTTTTCTCTCTCAAACCCTTTTAAAGGTTAAGGAGTTGACTGAGTTGATCAGAAATGAACGATATGGGGTTAACTTTAGCGATAGTCTATTACGTTAACTCAATTAAGGTGTTCTGCTTCAGTTTGCTTTTTCACTTTTTAACGTGTAAAAAGTGAAATGTTCAAAATTTACTATCGTTTGATAAGAAGTGCTGACACATGCTATAAGTGTAAAAGAAGCATGGTCAGTTTTTAATTTTGGGATAAAGGTTTGGCTGTATCCCATCATGAAAGGATTTGGATTTGTTATGACAGATAATTTCTGGCGTGAATTACCACGGCCATTTTTTGTACTGGCACCAATGGAAGATGTGACGGATGTCGTTTTTCGCCATGTTGTGAGTGAAGCAGGCAGACCTGATGTGTTTTTCACAGAGTTTACAAACTCAGAAAGCTATTGTCACCCGGATGGGAAGGATAGTGTGCGCGGCCGTTTGACTTTCACGGAGGATGAACAGCCGATGGTTGCCCACATATGGGGAGATAAGCCTGAAAACTTTCGCCAAATGAGTATTGGGATGGCGGAATTAGGGTTTAAGGGCCTGGATATCAATATGGGCTGTCCTGTACCTAATGTGGCGGGGAATGGAAAGGGAAGCGGCCTGATTTGCCGTCCTGAAGTTGCAGCCGAATTAATACAGGCGGCGAAAGCAGGAGGTCTGCCGGTAAGTGTGAAGACCAGACTCGGCTACACGGATATAGACGAATGGCGCGGCTGGCTGACACACATACTGAAACAGGACATTGCGAATCTTTCCATTCATCTGCGTACAAGAGCGGAAATGAGTAAAGTAGATGCGCATTGGGAGCTCATCCCGGACATTAAGAAACTTCGTGATGAGATAGCGCCAGATACCCTTTTGACGATCAATGGGGATATTCCTGACCGGGAGACCGGCTTGAAACTCGCTGAACAATACGGTGTTGACGGGATTATGATTGGACGAGGCATTTTTACTAATCCATTCGCCTTTGAAAAGGAGCCGAGAGAGCATAGCAGTAAGGAATTGCTTGATCTTTTGAGACTGCATCTGGATCTTCATGATGAATATTCAAAAGCAGAAGCTCGAGCATATAAACCGCTCCCTCGCTTTTTCAAGATATATCTCCGCGGATTCCGGGGAGCAAGTGAATTAAGAAATCAATGCATGAATACAAAGTCAACAGATGAAGTGCGTGCATTGCTCGATGACTTTGAGAGAAAGTATCTTGAGGGGATGGAGCAAGAGTGACATAACAACTCTTCATCCGGCCCGGAGTTCGGTTTGAATTCCGGGTCTTTTTGTGTGCAGCTTTTACCCAGACATATCCGTCATGCAGAAATAAACGAATAATGGTACATTGATAGGAGATACATCATAAAGGGGGAGAGAAAAATGAAACGACTGTGCATCATCCCCTGCGGCAAGAAAAAAATTTGGGATGTCCATTCAGATACAGGGCCGGTAAGGGCGGAAGACGCTTATCTCAGCCCGTTTCATCAGGCGTGCGAGCAATATGCGAAAGCATTTTTCGATGAGTGGGTGATTTTGTCGGCGAAGCACGGATTCCTTCGTCCGGATGATATTGTTCCCGGAAATTACGATGTCACTTTTGGAACCGGTCATCCGGAGATCATGGCAGCGGACGAGCTGCGCCGTCAATTTCATGAAAAAGGCTTTTCCGACATCGAAGAGCTTGTCATGCTTGGCGGGAAAAAATACCGAAGCGTCCTAAACGCCGTCATCGGAGAGCATCAGCATATCACCTGGCCTTTGTCATCGTATAAAGGCATTGGCTACATGCTTCAAGCGCTGAATCGGGCTGTTGAAGAAAAGCATGAACTGCAAGCACGCGGATATGAAAAAAAGAGTGTAACCACTCAAACGCCGCGATAGACTGTATGCAGAAGAATGAAGCAGTTAAAAGATTTCCGAGGAAATAAATACGTCGATCATTGTCAAAGACAGGGTGATGCCCGGTCTTTTTTGTATGCCATAAAACGAGACAAAGGGAACAGATCGAGACAAAATGAGACACCTGTCTCAAACTGTCTCCGGTGTAAAAATAAAAACATTCATTTTCCGGGCTCCAAAGGCTGGCACACTTCTTGCATTTATATATGTGAACCCTAAATAGAAGGAGGCGCACAAAATGGAATTGTTAAAACGAGAAGGCTTGTCATTAACTGAGGAGAAAGCGCTGTGGATGTACCAAAAGATGCTGGAAATCAGGGGCTTTGAAGACAAAGTGCATGAACTGTTCGCGCAAGGAGTGCTTCCCGGATTCGTCCATTTGTATGCCGGTGAAGAAGCGGTAGCTGCAGGCGTGTGCGCTCATTTAGATGATGGCGACAGCATTACAAGCACGCACAGGGGACATGGCCATTGTATCGCTAAAGGCTGTGATCTGGACGGCATGATGGCGGAAATATTCGGAAAAGCGACCGGACTGTGTAAAGGAAAAGGCGGCTCTATGCACATTGCGGATCTTGATAAAGGCATGTTAGGCGCAAATGGAATCGTCGGGGGCGGCTTTACGCTCGCATGCGGATCAGCGCTCACGGCTAAATATAAACAAACTAAAAATGTAAGCGTTTGCTTCTTTGGAGACGGAGCCAATAACCAAGGGACCTTCCATGAAGGGCTGAACTTAGCGGCAGTATGGAACCTTCCTGTCGTATTCATCGCCGAAAACAACGGCTACGGCGAAGCGACGACATTTGAGTACGCGTCAGCCTGTGATTCAATCGCCGATCGGGCGGCTGCCTATAACATGCCGGGGGTCACGGTGGACGGAAAAGATATTTTAGCGGTTTATCAGGCAGCCGGAGAAGCGATAGAAAGAGCAAGAAACGGCGGAGGACCGTCTTTGATTGAATGTATGACTTACAGAAACTACGGCCATTTCGAAGGGGATGCCCAAACTTATAAAACAAAGGATGAAAAGACTGAGCATCTTGAAGAAAAGGATGCCATTCAAGGCTTTAAAAACTATCTTCTAAAAGAAACAGATGCAAATAAACTGTCAGACATCGAACAGCGTGTCAGCGAATCGATTGAAAAAGCCGTCTCGTTCAGCGAGAAGAGTCCATATCCGAAAGAGTCAGAGCTGTTGACAGACGTCTACGTGTCATATGAAAAAGGGGGAATGTGAGATGGCGAGAGTCATAAGCATGTCGGACGCGATCAATGAAGCAATGAAGCTTGCGATGAGAAAAGACGACAATGTGCTTGTAATCGGTGAAGATGTCGCCGGGGGAGCGGCGGTCGATCATTTGCAGGATGATGAAGCATGGGGCGGTGTACTCGGGGTCACAAAGGGGCTCGTACAGGAATTCGGGCGCAGCCGAGTGCTGGATACACCGATTTCTGAGGCGGGCTACATGGGTGCGGCCATGGCTGCGGCATCCACGGGGCTGAGACCGATTGCGGAACTGATGTTTAACGATTTTATCGGAACGTGCTTTGACCAAGTGATCAACCAAGGGGCGAAATTCCGCTATATGTTCGGCGGTAAAGCGCAAGTGCCGATCACCGTCCGCACCACATACGGAGCCGGGTTCCGGGCCGCCGCTCAGCATTCGCAGGCGCTGTATGGTCTGTTCACCAGCATCCCGGGTCTGAAGACGGTTGTGCCGTCCAATCCATATGACGCCAAAGGTTTGCTGCTTTCGGCAATAGAAGACAATGATCCGGTATTCTTTTTTGAAGACAAAACGTCCTACAACATGAAGGGCGAGGTGCCGGAAGATTATTATACAATTCCGCTCGGAAAAGCGGATATCAAACGCGAAGGCAGCGACATCACGCTGTTTGCGGTCGGCAAGCAGGTCAACACCGCACTTGAAGCGGCTGCACAGCTTTCTGAGAAAGGCATCGACGCCGAGGTGCTTGATCCCCGGAGTCTGTCTCCTTTAGATGAGGAAGCGATTTTCACATCGTTAGAAAAAACAAACCGGCTGGTCATCATTGACGAAGCCAATCCGCGCTGCAGCATCGCCACGGATATTGCTGCGATTGTCGCCGATAAGGGCTTTGATTTGCTTGATGCGCCGATTAAGCGGATTACAGCGCCGCATACACCGGTACCGTTTTCGCCGGTGCTTGAAGATCAATATTTGCCGACACCAGACCAAATTGTCAGCGTCACGCTTGAATTGCTTGGCGAGCCGGCAATGAATTAAAGGAGGGATATAGAATGGCTGTAAAAGTAGTAATGCCGAAGCTGGGAATGGCGATGAAGCAAGGTGAAGTATCCGTCTGGAATAAAAAAGTCGGCGACCCGGTTGAAAAGGGAGAAAGCATCGCCAGCATCAACTCGGAAAAAATAGAAATGGAAATAGAAGCGCCTGAAAGCGGCACGCTTCTTCACATTAAAGTCAAAGAGGGAGAAGGAGTCCCGCCGGGAACGCCCATCTGTTATATCGGGGAAAACGGCGAAGAAGTGCGGGAGAAGGAGGCGCCGGCTCCTGAAAATGCAGGGAAACCGCAATCTGAACCTGAATCTGAACATATTCCTGCTCCCAAAGCCGTGCAAAAGCGTAAACACCGCGTGAAAATATCTCCCGTTGCCCGAAAAATGGCGGAGAAAGCCGGGTTGAAAGTTGATACGCTGAACGGGACGGGGCCCGGAGGCAGGATCGTAAAAGCTGACGTCATCAAGGCAATGAAGACGGAATCTGAACCGCAGTCTTCGGTTCAGACGGCACAGCCGGAGGGAAAACCGGCTTCAGCGATGAGAAAAGTGATTGCAGACCGAATGCACAAAAGCCTGCAAAACAGCGCCCAGCTGACGCTGACGATGAAAGCGGACATTACGGAGCTTGTAAAATGGCAGCAGCAGCTCGCCGACAGCGCGAAAAAGCGGAGCGGTGTTAAACTGACGGTCACACATTTCGTATCCCGGGCCGCGGTGCTTGCGCTGAAACAGCATCCTGAGCTGAACAGCTCTTATCAAGAGGAGCGGATCATCACCTATCCATATGTCCACCTCGGGATGGCGGTTTCTCTTGAAAACGGTCTCGTCGTGCCGGTGATCCGGGATGCGGAAAAGCTTTCATTCCTTGAGCTTGCGGATCACATCAGCACATCGGCACGCCGGGCGCGGGAAGGCAATGCTTCCGGAGATGATCTGCACGGATCGACATTTTCTATTACAAATCTCGGGGGTTACGGAATTGAGCATTTCACCCCGATTCTTAATCCGCCTGAAGCCGGTATTCTCGGAGTAGGCGCAAGCTATGAAACGCCTGCGTTTAAAGGAGATGAGCTTGTCAAAAGCACCATGCTGCCGCTGAGCCTTACCTTTGATCACAGAGTATGTGACGGCGCACCGGCTGCGGACTTCCTGAAAACGGTCAAAGCGCTGCTTGAAGAGCCGGCCGGATTGATTTTATAGAGAGGGTGAAGAGATTGACACTAGCCATTATCGGCGGCGGGCCTGCCGGATATGCAGCTGCCGTGACTGCCGCGCGGAGGGGAGAAGAAGTCGTTCTGATCGACAGAGGGCCGCTCGGAGGCACTTGTCTCAATGAGGGATGCATCCCGACAAAGTCGCTTTTGGAAAGCGCGAATGTGCTCGATAAAATCAGGCATGCAAATACATTCGGCATCGAACTGCCGCAAAACATTACACTCAATTGGGCCCGCATGCAGGGGCGCAAACGGCAAATCGTCAGCAAGCTCGTGCAGGGAATTCAATACTTAATGAGAGCAAATCAGATTAAAGTCATCAGCGGGACAGCTTCATTTCTCACAGAGCAGACATTGCTTGTTGAAGGAGAAGGAGGCGCAAAAGACATTCTGGAAGCGGATCGGATATTAATTGCATCCGGATCTGAACCGGCGGAGCTGCCGTTTGCCCCATTTGACGGCGATTGGGTGATCGACAGCAAAGACGTGCTTTCTTTACAGAAAATCCCTTCTTCCCTGCTAATTGTCGGGGGAGGTGTGATCGGCTGTGAATTTGCCTCTTTATTCAGCCGGTTTAAAACGAAAGTGACGGTGATTGAATCGGCTGACCGGCTGCTCCCGGCAGAAGACGGGGAAATCGCCGCCGTTTTTGAAGACTCTTTAAGAGACAGCGGGGCTGATATTCAGACAAAAGCCGCCCTTCAGCGGATTGACAAAGAAAGGAAAACCGCCGTGTGGACAAAAGACGGCAAAGAAATTGAGGCTCAGGCTGATCACGTTTTGGTTGCAATCGGGAGAAAACCGCGTTTGCATGGCTTAAATCTGGAGCAGGCCGGCATCCGGTACTCTCCGCGCGGCATTGAAGTCAATGACCATATGCAGACCAATGTGCCTCATATATACGCATGCGGCGATGCGGCCGGAGGAATGCAGCTCGCGCATGCCGCCATTCATGAAGGAATCACAGCCGCCGCGCATGCCTCGGGAAAGGACAGCAAAGTCAATATGCGGGCGGTGCCCCGCTGTATTTATACATCACCGGAAATGGCCGCTGTCGGGCTGACGGAAACACAGGCGAGAGAGACATACGGAGATGTGAAAATCGGAGAATGCTCATTTTCTGCTAACGGAAAAGCGTTAATTAAACATCAGCATGGCGGCAAAATGAAAATCATTGCCGAACCGGAATTCGGAGAAATCGTCGGCGTGTCAATGATCGGGCCGGACGTGACGGAATTGATCGGTCAGGCGGTCATGATGATGAACGGTGAAATGACGGCGGATATGTCGGAGCACTTTATCGCGGCGCATCCGACTCTGTCAGAAACGCTTCAGGAAGCCCTGCTGAATGTCACCGGACTTGCGGTGCATTCCGTATAACCGGAATACCCTTTCTCAGATGAGAAGGGGTGTTTTTCGTTGAAAGCGCTTTATTTTTCCCCTACAATATATGAAAAGATGGTCTGAACAGGGGGGAGCGAATACAATGAATGTCATTCGGAATGATTTTAAAACCTGGAAGCGCTTTGTGAAAGAAGGCGTGCTTGATGAATCCCGTATTCAGAAGCGGGTGGCTGCCTCATGGCACCGCTGTAAAAAAGCCGACGTCAACCCTTATCTCGAAAAGGGGCCGAATGTAATGCCGGCAGATCATTTAGAAAGGCAGGCCGAAAAGCATGCGTTATTTTTAGCGGCCTCAACGCCATATGCAGAAAGAATGAAAACAGCGATGCGGGAAATGGAAATGATGGTTCTCCTGATTGATTCAGACGGCGTTGTCCATTCAGTTGACGGCCACCCGCGCACCATTCATGAAGCGAACCGCATCAATTTCTTAAAAGGCGCCCGCTGGACGGAAACGGTCGTCGGCACGAATGCGATCGGGACGGCTCTTTATACAAATGAGCCGGTCATGATACACGGCTCTGAACATTATTCGCTCGCTTCTCATCACTGGAGCTGTTCCGCCGCGCCGATCCGTTATGAAGACGGGCGGCTGGCGGGTGTCATTGATATTTCCTGCCCCGCCGCCCGCGCTCAGCCGTTTATGCTCGGAATTGCCTCCTCCATCGCTTATACGGCGGAACGGGAGCTTGCCCTAAAGATCAAAATGACAGAACTTGACATGATCAGCAAGTTCGCCGGGCTGACCCAGTCTTACGATCCGATCGTGCTTTGCAATGAAATGAGCCGGGTTATCGCCGCAAGCCGTCCCGTTCAGCATTTTACCGGACATATGCTGCGCGAGCTTGAGGAACAGGGCTATCACATCAAGCAGGCGAAGCGGGAGGAGAACGGCTGCACATGCGTTTATTTATCCAAACGAGAAGAAAAGCCGTCTTTTATATTCCATGGTGCGGCAGGCAAAAGCCCGTCATCCCGACATATGCTTCAGCAGCTGGAGCTTGTCGCCCGAACGGACGCAACCGTTTGTCTTACGGGAGAAACCGGGACGGGAAAGGAGGTTGCCGCCCGGGCGATTCATAACAACAGCTCCAGGAAAAACGGCCCGTTTATCGCCGTCAATTGCGGAGCGGTCCCCGAAAAGCTGATTGAAAGCGAACTGTTCGGCTACTCGGAAGGCGCCTTCACCGGGGCCAAACGGAAAGGACATAACGGCGCTTTGCAAAAAGCCGATAAAGGCACGCTTTTCCTCGATGAAATCGGAGAAATATCACACTCCATGCAGGTCGCTCTGTTACGGGTGCTGCAGGAACGGAAAGTCACCCCGATCGGCGGGACAAAAGAGATTCCCGTTGACATCAGAATCATCACTGCCACCCACGCTGATCTGAGACAGCTTGTCGAATGCAAAAAGCTGAGAGAAGATTTATTTTACCGGCTTCACGTCTGTCCGATCCATCTCCCTCCATTAAGAGAACGCACCGAAGACATTCCCGGACTCTTCCTTGAATTTCAGCGAAACCGCGGCTGGCGCGGGGAGCTTCCTGATGACTTTTTAGACCTATTAAAGAGCCGGAAATGGCCGGGGAATATCAGGGAATTGTTTAATGTATTTGAACGTCTTTCCGTCATGTTCCCGGACGGACGGCTGTCGGGGCGCCCCATCGCAGCCCTGCTTGAAGCGTCAGGTCTTAAAGAGGCGGCCGAGTCTTATGAACAGGAAGAAGCGCCCCCCGTCTCCATCCGGGAGCACATTCAGAAAAACATCATCGTAAACGCGCTTGAATCGGCGAAGGGGAATGTCACGCTGGCCGCCAAAATGGCCGGAATCCCGCGGAGCACGTTTTACAAACGTCTCAAAAAATTCAAACTCACCGCCGGACAATTGTAAGAAACAAGCATACTTCTCTTGGCTGCCGGACACGTTATGTGTGAGGCCTAAAGGAGGTTTGAGACGTGAATACACAGCGTGCGAAAGACATTTCGGAATCCGCCGCCATGGCGTATGTGACGTATGAAGGAGTTCCGATTTATATTCAGCATGTCAACGAAGACAAGGAAACAGCCAGGATTTTTCCGATCGGAAATCCTCAATTTGAGCAGGAAGTGCTGCTTTCTGATTTACAAGAGCATTTTTGAGAATGGGTCTGCTGATGACAGCAGGCCTCTTTCGTACCTGTGGGAACTTTCCCGCTTTTTGAGAAAAATAACTAAAAATGATTAAATGATCTAACTCCTCCAAACCCGGTACAGATCGGACCTTCTCATGATATAAATAAAATGTAAACGTTATCAGAGGAGGGCTTCACATGACAGACAAATCATTCTCAATCGTTATTGCAGGCGGCGGCAGCACATTTACCCCCGGAATTGTATTAATGCTTTTGAATCACCTGGAAGAGTTTCCGATCAGAAAGCTGAAACTTTATGACAATGATAAAGAAAGGCAGGAGCGGATTGCGGGTGCGTGTGAGGTATTCATAAAAGAAAAAGCGCCGGACATTGAATTTTTGGCGACTGATGACCCAGAGACGGCTTTTACGGATGTTGACTTCGTCATGGCGCATATCCGCGTCGGAAAATATGCGATGCGCGCGCTTGATGAACAAATCCCGCTGAAGTACGGCGTGGTCGGCCAGGAAACATGCGGGCCGGGCGGAATCGCATACGGCATGCGCTCTATCGGCGGTGTTCTGGAGATTCTTGATTATATGGAAACGTACTCGCCTGACGCATGGATGCTGAATTACTCCAATCCGGCGGCGATTGTGGCCGAAGCTACACGGCGCCTCAGACCGAATTCAAAAATATTGAACATCTGCGACATGCCGGTCGGAATTGAGGATCGCATGGCGAACATCCTCGGATTATCTTCACGAAAAGAAATGAACGTCCGTTACTACGGCTTAAACCACTTTGGCTGGTGGACGTCCATCACAGACCGGCATGGCAATGATTTAATGCCGAAGCTGAAAGAGCATGTCCGTGAATACGGCTACGTTCCGAAGACGGAGGCCGAACAGACTGAAGCAAGCTGGAATGACACATTCAAAAAAGCGCGCGACGTACAGGCGGCTGATCCGGATACGCTCCCGAACACATATCTGCAATATTACTTATTCCCGGATGATATGGTGAAAAAATCAAACCCGAACCATACGAGAGCCAATGAAGTTATGGAAGGGCGCGAAGCTTTCATTTTCAGCCAATGCGATATGATTACGCGCGAACAATCATCGGAGAACAGTGAAATTAAAATTGATGATCATGCTTCCTATATCGTCGACCTTGCCCGGGCCATCGCTTACAACACCGGGGAGAGAATGCTGTTAATCGTTGAAAATAACGGCGCGATCGCAAACTTTGATCCATCATCCATGGTTGAGATTCCTTGTCTCGTAGGCTCAAACGGACCGGAACCCCTCTCAGTCGGGAACATACCGCAATTTCAAAAAGGCCTGATGGAACAGCAGGTGTCTGTCGAAAAACTGACGGCTGAAGCGTGGGAAGAGCGGTCATTTCAAAAGCTGTGGCAGGCGCTGATCCTGTCAAAAACAGTGCCGAATGCCCGTGTGGCAAGACTGATTCTTGAAGATCTGATGGAGGCTAATAAGGACTACTGGCCTGAGCTTGATGTGAGTCCGTCTCCTATTTCCTGATGACAATCTTCCCCGTTTTCTTTATCTGTTATTCTATATAATAGAAAGAAAACGGGGGGATTTTTGGGATGAGTCTTGAAGAACTGGTTAACCAGCATTACGCGAAATTAAATGACAACGATTTTTATATTTTAAAATATATATTGAATCATAAACATACGTGCTACCATCTCGGGATCAATGACATGGCGAAAGCCTGCAATGTCTCTCGGTCTTCCATCCTGCGGCTCGCCCAAAAACTGGGCTTCAGCGGCTACAGTGAATTCCGGGTTTTTCTGAAATGGGAGGATCAGCCTGAAGAGGGCGAGAATATGACGTTTGAAAAGCTGCTGGATGATATTGAAGCCAATGTAAAATATGTGAAGTCAAAAGATATGACGGAGATGTGCCGGCTGATAGATGAAGCAAAACGGATTTTCGTTTACGGATCGGGGACGGCTCAGAGGGTGTGCGCCCGTGAGCTGCAGCGGATGTTTGTATCCCGGCGGAAGTATCTGATTTTAATTCAGGACATCACAGAGTTTGATATCATGTGTGATGATTTTAAGGTTGATGACGTATTCATCATTATTTCTTTATCAGGCGAAACACCCGAATTAATTCCGCAGGTAAGGACCCTGTCCGCAAAGGGAGTTCCGTTTATTTCAATCACCAATCTGAAAAACAACGTACTGGCGCAAATGACGCCGTATAATCTTTATGCGACCAGCAAGCCGGTGATGTTAAGCGATAAAACGGAAATCGTCGCATTTGCACCGTTTTTTCTGGTGGGCGAAGCGTTATTCCGTGCATATGTTGATTATAAAGAGCTCGAAAATTTTGATAAATAGCGGGAGGTCACGTGAAATGATGCAAAAAGTCCAGCGCTTCGGCAGCGCGATGTTTGTGCCTGTTTTATTATTTGCATTTTCCGGTATTATTGTCGGTCTGAGTACGCTGTTTAAAAATAAAACGCTGATGGGGCCGCTGGCTGATCCTGACGGGCTTTGGTATCAATGCTGGTACGTCATTGAACAGGGCGGCTGGACCGTCTTTAATCAAATGCCGCTCCTGTTTGCGATCGGCATACCTGTCGCTTTAGCGAAAAAAGCGCAGGCACGAGCTTGTTTGGAAGCGCTTACAGTTTATCTGACATTCAATTACTTTATCAATGCGATTCTGACGGTTTGGGGCGGGGCTTTTCACGTCGATATGAATCAGGAAGCCGGCGGAACGAGCGGGCTGACGATGATCGCCGGCATCAAAACGCTTGATACGAATATTATCGGCGCCATCTTTATTTCATCTATTGTCGTGTATTTGCACAATCGTTATTTTGATAAAAAACTGCCGGATTTCCTGGGGATTTTTCAAGGATCTTCATACATCGTTATCATTTCTTTCTTCATTATGATACCGATTTCACTTGCGGTGGCATACGTATGGCCGATGGTTCAGTCCGGAATCGGCTCGCTGCAAAGTTTTCTCGTTTCTTCCGGGGCGATCGGCGTGTGGATTTACACGTTCCTGGAGCGGATTTTAATTCCGACCGGCCTGCATCATTTTATTTACTCGCCGTTTATTTACGGTCCGGCTGTGGCTGAAGGCGGTATCGTCACCTATTGGGCGCAGCATCTCGGGGAATACTCTCAAAGCGTCAAACCGCTGAAAGAATTGTTCCCGCAGGGGGGCTTCGCGCTTCACGGAAACTCGAAAATCTTCGGCATTCCGGGAATCGCGCTCGCTTTTTACGCCACGGCTTCAAAGGAAAAGAAAAAAATCGTCGCCGGCCTATTGATCCCGGTCACCTTGACGTCCATTGTCGCGGGGATTACAGAGCCGATTGAATTTACATTCCTTTTTATCTCGCCGTTTTTATTTGCGGTTCATGCTTTGCTTGCCGCTTCCATGGCAACCGTCATGTATATGGCCGGCGTCGTCGGAAATATGGGAGGCGGTTTGATCGAAGCTGCGACCTTGAACTGGATCCCGCTGGCGTCAAGCCACGGCTTGACGTATGTATACCAGATCATCATCGGGGTGTGTTTTACCGCTGTTTACTTTTTCGTCTTCCGTTTCCTCATTCTCAAATTCAACATCGCCACACCGGGCAGAGAAAAAGAGGAAGGGCAGGAAACAAAGCTCTATTCGAAAAAGGAGTACAGAGAACGGAAGCAGGCTTCAAAAGAAACAGCGGCGGCAGACGAAACACAGCGGGATACAGCCGCTTTGTATATTGAAGCGCTGGGCGGAAAGGACAATATTACGGAGGTCACCAACTGCGCCACCCGTCTCCGCGTCACTGTCGCTGATGAATCAAAGGTCAAAAGTGACGCCGATTTCAGAGAGCTGGGAGCCCACGGGGTCGTCAGAAAAGGCAGGGCGCTTCAGGTCATTGTCGGATTAGGCGTTCCGCAAATGCGGGAGCGTGTCGAGAAAATATTGAACGGTTAAAATACTGCAGCAGCAGACTATGTGCAGAGCGCTTGTTAATCCGGCGCTCTTTTTATGTTTTGAAGAAATGTATGAATTTGTCATACCTTTGCCACCTGTACATGCAGGAGTGAAAACGAAAGACTTCTGTGGTGTTCGGTGTTTTAAACAGCAATTCAAAAATAGGAGGCAAGGC
Source organism: Bacillus sp. GZB (assembly GCF_001975995.1). Classification (NCBI taxonomy): domain Bacteria; kingdom Bacillati; phylum Bacillota; class Bacilli; order Caryophanales; family Bacillaceae; genus Bacillus; species Bacillus sp. GZB. The sequence continues at coordinate 45,220 of NZ_MTQG01000019.1, read as the reverse complement.
AATGACAAACTATACGACTTTTTTAGGACTTTACAAACCCGATAAGACGGAGGGGATTGAGGTTGAAAGCATTGCTCAAAACTTTGAAGCGATTGACAGCAAAATCGGTGCTGCGCTTAGCAATGGCACGTCAACTTATGAAAATTTAAACGAAAGACTTAAAATGTATGAAAACAGATTTGAACATGTGACAGAGCGGAACGTTATGGATTTTGGAGCTAAAGGTGACGGCGTAACGGATGATACGCAGGCATTTCATGATGCCATGGCCGACGGAGGTTATGTCGTAACAGTTCCCGCGGGTGTATTCAGAACATCGGGATTGTTTGTTCCGTCAAATACAATGCTTGTCGGAGCAGGCAAGAAAAGAACGGTCATTAAATTATTAGACGAAACACCGGTCGGCCATTCTGTTCTGACCAACAGTGATTATACGAACGGTAATGAAAATATTTATGTCGGCCATCTCACTTTGGATTGGAACAAGGATACGCGTCCTGCCGGCTGGAAGATTCCGAAAGGTCCCACTTCAAGCTGTTTGCTTTTTGCGAATGTTGACTATTCTTTTGTTGAGCATGTGTTTGCGAAGAACGCCGGCCTGCACGGCTTTGATTCCACGAGCCCGAACTATAACAGACATGGAGAAAAAGATGATCCAACTTATTATCAGCCCAACGGCTGTAACTTTGTAACGTTTTCACATTGTGAAGCAACAGGGTCCGGCGATGATAACTTTACTTGTCACTTTGGGAAACACACGACTTTCAGTCATTGCCTCTCTTATCATCCTATGGGGCTAAACGATGGAACTTCTAACACGAACTGTTTTGAAATTGATGACGGCTCTCAAGACGTAATGATTGATAGTTGTATCTCAATTGGAGGAGTCCGAGGCTTTGAGATTAAGGCACACGGTTATGCACCGGCTGCGAAGAGAGTGCAGCTTGTTAACTGTCGCGCATACGAAAATGCCATTGGATATAGCATTCGCCATATCGGTCACCACACAGCAAGCGATCCTCAGTCAGCGACAGCCCATGATGTGCAGCTTGCGAATTGTATCGCATATAACCCTAAACCGAATGATCTTTACAAAGGGGCGGGTCCAAACGCGTTGCAAATCTCCGGATATGATGGTGTGAGTGTTGTGAATTTCCATGCTGTTTGTGATGATAGTTCAATTGATTATAAGGGTAATTCGGTAGTCAGCGTATTTTATAAAGGACGCTTAATTAGCTTAAAGAATATAACCATTCGCGGATTTAAGACTGCAGACAATGACTTATATATTGTCGGCGGGGATAACTCAGTAGGAAAAGTAATGGTGGATGGTGTCACCTTGATTGACTCCGGAAAAAAAGGAGTTGCATTTGGCAGCGGAATGTACGAGTCTGTTGTTAGTAATGTTTGGGGACAGAGATCTCCAAAAAATAATAGCGGGACAGTTGGAATTTATTCCTCAGATCCAGATCTTAATGTATCCAATTGTGATTTTTCAGGTTATGAAACTGACTTTAACATTGGAGGAGCAGTCACTCCTTATTTCTTATTCAAACATAAAGGAAGCGGAGTCATTGGCTCCCGTGAATCTCACGCTACAGGCAATAATAATTTTGTGGCTGGTTCTGTTCGGGGAAGAGCAACCGGAGCGGCTCAATCTTCAGTGCTTTCTTCGTACAATACAATTAATCCGAATTCAGATTCTGTAGCACTTGGCTGGGGTGCCGGCAGCACTCCGTCATCAGCCAACAGAAAGATTGAGCTTCACGCAAAAGAAGGAACAATTAAGGTTGCGGGAGGCGTAACAGGTTCCTCGACATTCTCTGACTACGCCGAGTATTTTGAAAGCCTGAGAGGGGAAAAGATTCCGACGGGAACACTTGTCACACTTGAAGGTGATAAGATCAGGCAGGCTGAAAAAGGTGACCTCATGCTTGGGGTCATTTCCGAGACCGCCGGAGTGATTCTTGGCGAGTCGAGTTTTCACTGGTCGGGACGATACGTAAAGAATGAATTTGGCGGCTATGTTTATGAAGAACAGAAAGATGCGAACGGCCATACGGTCATGGCGCCAAAGGAAAATCCGGACTTTCGGCCTGAAGAAGACTACGCTTCAAGAGAAGAGAGAGACGAGTGGAACATTGTCGGACTCATCGGCCAGGTATATGTCAGATGCGATGAGACTGTGAAACCGGGAGATTTTATTCACGCTCATAACGGGATTGCAACAAAATCTGATGCTTCAAACCAGCGCTGGCAGGTCATGAAAGTGATCAATGAGTTTGATGCTGATAAAGGATTCGGGGTCGCTCTCGTTTTCATTCGTTAAATGAAATGACAAAGCATAAATGACCATCCTGAATAGCGGACGCCTTTTTAAAGGCTCCGCTAATTCATTTTAAAATCAAGGCTCCGGTTCAGGAGCTGGTAATAAGAAAAGATAAGACAGCCTCCATATATCTGCACCCCTCATTCCCTCAATTTTTATCCTCAATGATTTCCGTTTTTTTACACAAAGTACATAATAAAAGTACGGGTTCAAGGGTTAATCCTTTATTCATTTAAGACAAACAAATAAAATAAATATACATACATATTGAACAAAGGATTTGGAGGCTTACACATGTCAAAGGCTTTATCATATGTAAAACCGTATTCTCTTTTGGCGGGAATCGCTCTGTTTTTCATGCTCATCGAGCTTGCGGTAGAGCTGATACAGCCCCTGCTGATCGGGAAAATCATTGACGAAGGAATTTTAAAGCAGGATCTCGGTACGGTTTGGCTGTGGGGCGGCGTGATGATCGGACTGACCGCTGTTTCATTCGCATCGGGCATTTTAAATTCATTCTACTCCGCCCACATCAGCCAGAGCTATGCGTATGATACGCGAAAAGGGCTTTTTCAAAAAATTCAATCCTTCTCTTATTCGACGTTTGCGCAATTCTCATCCACATCGTTTATCACCCGGCTGACAAACGATGTGACACAGGTCCAAAATATGCTTTTCATGAGTCTCCGGTTTATGCTTCGCGCGCCGTTAATGATCGCGGGCGGCATTATTCTCTCGCTGACCGTCAATGCGAAACTCGGTTTTTTTCTGCTGATCACGGTGCCGATTTTACTTTTGTTTTTGCTGTGGGTGCTGAAAAGAGGCGGCGCGCTGTTTCGGTCTGTGCAAAAGCGGCTTGATCAGGTCAACACGATCATGCAGGAAAACCTGACGGCGATCAAACTGATTAAAGCGCTCCTCCGTGCAAACCACGAAGTGAAACGTTTTTTGAAATCGAATACGAAGCTGATGGAAAAAACGGTCTCCGCTTTTCGTCTCGTGGAAGCGGCGATGCCGATTTTAATGCTGCTGATGAACATTTGCATTTTGTTTATCTTATGGTTCGGCGCCAAAAGCATTGCTCAGGGCGGAGCGCAGGTCGGCGATGTCGTTTCCGTCATTAACTATGCGACGCGGATTACAGGCGCGCTGTCCGTCCTTCCTTTTCTCATCATGGTATTTTCCCGGGCGAAGGCTTCCGGGGAAAGAATCGGCGAGGTGCTGGAAACAGAAGGCGGCGAGGGAACGGGGCAGGACCCGGCACGGGCACTTGCAGGCGGGATTGAGTTTCGCGAAGTGTCCTTCCGCTATCCGGGCATGGAAAAAGACGGGCTGCATCACGTGTCCTTTTCTGCCAGCCCAAAAGAGACGGTTGCCATTATGGGCGCGACAGGCTCAGGAAAATCAACGCTTTTTCAGCTGATTCCGCGCCTGTACACGGCTGATTCGGGCAGTATTTTCATAGACGGCAAACCGATCGGTGAATTCTCCGCTTGCGGGCTGCGCAGGGAAATCGGCTATGTTCCGCAGGAAGTGCTTCTGTTTTCGGGAACAATCCGTGAAAATATCGCCTGGGGGCGGGAGGATGCTTCACTAGATGAAGTAATGGAAGCAGCCAAAGACGCGCAAATCCATGACACAATTATGAAGCTGTCAAACGGATACGACACGGTGCTGGGACAGCGGGGCGTCAATTTGTCAGGCGGGCAGAAGCAGCGGATTTCCATCGCGCGCGCTTTTATCAGAAAGCCGTCCCTCCTGCTGTTAGATGACAGTACGAGCGCGCTTGATCTTCAGACGGAAGCGAAGCTTTTACAAGCGATCAGATCCTATGAATGCACGACACTGATTATTACGCAGAAAATAACGACTGCAATGAAGGCTGACACCATCTTATTGCTTGAAGACGGCGAACTGCTGGCCAAAGGCACGCACAAAGAGCTGATGGCACAGTCTCATCTGTACCGGCAGATTTATGAATCACAATTCGGAAAGGAGGGAGCTGACAATGCAAAAAGACATTCGTAAACCTTTCCGATATCCGAAAATACCGCTCAAATCAAATGAAGGCGGCAGAAAACGCGCGAAAGCAAAAGATACAAAAGGCACGCTGCGCAGAATCTGGTCTTATGTAGCCGAGAAAAAAGGGCTTTTAACCCTTGTGATCATCATGGTAGTCATAAGCGCCATATTCGGCCTGCTCGGACCGTTCGTCATCGGGAAAGCGATTGATCATTTTATCGTCGGACAGACGACAGATGGATTGGCGGGGGTGCTGTTCATCCTGTTTGGGATTTACCTCGTGCAATCATTGTCCTTATGGTTTCAAAACTATTGGATGATCAATATCTCGCAAAGCACCGTGTTTAAAATGCGGAGCGAGCTGTTTACCCATCTCCATGAGCTGCCGATTCCGTTTTTTGATAAACAGCGGCTCGGGGACTTAATGAGCCGGGTAACCAATGATATCGAAAATGTCAGCTCCACTTTAAATACATCCGTCATTCAAGTGCTGTCGAGCGTCATTACATTCATCGGCACAATCTCCGTCATGCTGTACATGAGTCCGCTTTTAACATTGATCACGCTTTTGATTATTCCGATCATGCTTTTGAGCATTAAATGGATCACCAACCGGACAGGACTGCTGTTTAAACAGCAGCAGAAAAACCTCGGCGAGCTGAACGGTTTTATTGAAGAGTCGATATCAGGGGCGAAGGTCATTAAAGCCTATTCGAGGGAAGACCGCGTCATGGAACAATTTTTAGAAAAAAATGCGGCGTTACAATCATCGGGGTTTTGGGCGCAGACAATTTCGGGATTCATTCCGAAAGTCATGAACTCTTTAAACAATTTAAGCTTTACGATTATAGCGGCGGTCGGCGGGCTGTTTGCGCTGAAGGGATGGATCTCAATCGGATCTATCGTCGTATTCGCCGAATACTCGCGGCAGTTCACGCGCCCTTTAAATGATTTAGCCAATCAGTTCAATACGATGTTATCGGCCATCGCCGGGGCTGAACGGGTGTTTGACGTGCTGGATGAAAAAGAGGAGCGGGAAGATGAAGAGCATGCGCTGTACCAGCCGATCAAAACGGGAGAGATTGAATTCCGAGATGTCTCCTTCGGCTATCAGGAAGACAGCCCGATCTTAAAACACCTGTCCTTCAGCGTTCCGAAAGGACAATCAATCGCCTTCGTCGGACCGACCGGAGCGGGTAAAACAACCGTTACGAGCCTGATTGCCCGCTTTTACGAGCCGAATAACGGGAACATCCTCATCGACGGAACGGACATCAAAAAACTGACAAGGTCCAGTTTGAGAAAAAATATGGGGTTTGTCCTGCAGGATTCCTTTCTCTTTCAGGGCACCATCAGGGAAAATATCCGTTACGGCCGTCTGGACGCATCTGATCAAGAGGTGGAGGCAGCCGCAAAAGCCGCCAATGCCCACGGATTCATCGAACGGCTCCCGAAAGGCTACGATACCGTCCTTACCCAAAACGGCGCGGGCATCAGCCAAGGACAAAAACAGCTTATTTCCATCGCGAGAGCTGTGCTGGCGGACCCGGTGCTGCTCATCTTGGATGAAGCGACGAGCAACATTGATACGGTGACGGAAGTGAAAATACAAGAAGCGCTCGGCAGTTTAATGGCGGGCAGAACAAGCGTCATCATCGCTCACAGGCTGAACACGATTCAAAAAGCCGATCAGATTCTTGTGCTGAAAGACGGCGAAATGGCTGAAAAAGGAACCCATGCCGAACTTCTCAGCCAGAACGGGTTTTACCGGGAATTATATGAAAGCCAGTTCCGGGAATCATAGATAGGGAAAAAGACCTCCGACAGAGTGCGGAGGTCTTTTTTTGCGAAGGCAAATAGTACTTTTAAGTTATTTTCGTTAAATGTAACAAAATTACTTGACGTAAATAAGTTATGTATATATACTAGCTTACATAAAGTAAGTGATAATAATTTTCAAGGAGGATTTTATGAATAAATCATTCGAAACAGGAACACTGCTTTTAAGGGTTGTAACAGGTATTATCTTTTTTGTTCACGGTTTATCCAAGTTTCAAGGGTTGGAAGGAACTACGCAATTTTTCCAGAGCATCGGGATTCCGGCCTTTATGGTCTATGTCATCGCGACGATTGAGCTTGTCGGCGGGGTTCTGATCTTTTTCGGTTTGGCAACGCGCATTATCGGCGTTCTGTTTGCCGTCACATTAGTCGGCGCCATCTTCACGGCGAAGCTTTCCTCACCATTTATGGGCGGCTCGGAATTTGATTTCATCTTACTGGTTGCGTCAATTCACTTAGCGCTTTCAGGAAGCCGTCTGCTTTCATTGGATCAGCTCCTTTTCAAATCAAAAAAGGGAGAAACTTTTTCAGCATAAGAAAGAAGGCGTTCAAATGACCGGTATTCATCAAGATACGGCAATCGGCTATGTCAAATTGACCATTAAAAATATGGAACGCTCGCTCGGCTTTTATCGGAATGTAATCGGCCTTCAAGTCATCTCGCAGACAGATCGTTCAGCAAGACTGTCAGCAGACGGAAAACGCGTCCTGCTGGTGCTTGAAGAAAATCCAAGCGCCGTCGTTCTGCCGGAGCGGTCTGTCACCGGCCTTTACCATTTCGCGATACTTCTGCCTGACCGGAAAGAACTCGGCATCGCATTGGCCAGGCTGATTGAAAACGGCATCGCGCTCGGTCAGGGGGATCACGCGGTCAGTGAGGCCCTTTACCTGTCTGATCCGGACGGCAACGGTATTGAAATATACGCCGATCGTCCCCGCAGCACGTGGCGCCGGGATGCAGAGGGCAATTACGTCATGCAAACGGCGCCCGTCGATGTGGACGGGCTTTTGGAAGAAGCCGGAGCCGAACGGAAAAGCCGTCTCCCAGAAGGAACTGTTATCGGCCACATCCATCTTCATGTGACGGACTTACAGGAAGCCAAAGCGTTTTACACCGATATCCTAGGTTTTGACATTGTCGGCAATTACGCGGGCATGTCTGCTCTGTTTGTTTCGGCGGGAGGGTATCACCATCACATCGGTCTGAATATATGGGCCGGAAAACATGCGCCGCCGAAACCGGGAAATGCAAGCGGGCTGGATTATTACACCATCGAGCTGCCGCATCAAAAAGAGCTGTCACGTGTGACAAAAGCGCTGACCGATGCCGGCTTTGAGATCGAAGAAAAAGAAGAGGGCGTATTCGTCAAAGACCCTGTATCAGGGGCTGATATCGCATTTACACTGTAAGAAACAACCCTTGCCGTCTAACCGGCAAGGGTTTTTATTTTTCTGAAGTTTTCTTGAAAAGGCTCGGGAAAGAACGTCTGTGACTGAAGAGAGCGAACATCTCAGTGAGGCGCAAAAATGACGTGTAGAGCCCGCCATCGCCGGCCGGAGCTCAGGGCATCCGCTGGATTGAAAACTGTGTCCGTTCGGCGGATCAGGGTGTTGTATGGGCAGAATTTGAATAGAAAAAGGCAAAAGCCGCATCCGGTCACAAGATGCGGCTTTTCATATACAATTTACAATTGTGTGAAAAATGTCCAAAATAAATTGTTCTTCCTGATTCTTCCTGATATGATAAGCCGAAAAAGGAGAACCTGAACAAATGAATTCAAATGCAGCACAGACGGAACAGCCGATGAAGCATAACGGAAACCGGGTGACGGTTAAGGACTTTATCATTCTAGCCAAGCCGGGGATTATCATCTCAAATTCACTCGCCGCATTGGGCGGATTTTGGATCGCATGGCTTCAGTCGGAAAGGACGGGCGGAGGGCCCGGTATATTTGCCGCCATGGCGGTTGCTATGATCGGAACGGCGTTAGTCATGGCATCAAGCACTGTTTTTAATAACTTCTTTGACCGCGGCATGGACGCAAAGATGGCGCGAACCCGCACCCGCGCAAGCGTCACGGGGAGAATACCGCCGCCGGTCATGATCCTGTACGGCACATGTCTCGGCGCATGCGGATTCATCATGCTTGCTTCGCTTAATGTACTGACCGCCGTTCTTGGCCTGCTTGCATTTTTGCTGTATGCCATCGTTTATACGCTTTGGTTTAAAAGACAATCCGTCTGGAGCACATTTGTCGGCAGCTTTCCGGGGGCGGCTCCGCCTTTAATCGGTTATTGCGCGCTGACCGGGTACATTGATATGCCCGCGATTTTGTTATACGCAATTATGTTTTTGTGGCAGCCGCCGCATTTCTGGGCGATCGGAATCAGGCGAAAGGAAGAGTATCGTGCCGCCGGCATTCCGCTTTTGCCGATTATAAAAGGCAATCGCGTCACAAAAATAAAAATGCTGCGCTATATTGCCGTTCTGACTGCGGTTTCGCTGCTCGTTCCTCTATATATAGACGTCAGCCCGTTTTATACCGCGTCCGCTCTCCTGCTCGGGGCCATCTGGCTGTACCGGAGCGTCAAAGGCTTTCAGGCGGCGGATGACACGCAATGGTCGAAGGGGATGTTTTTTTATTCGATTGTGTATTTCAGTCTGCTTTTTCTTATTTTAATGGCTGATTCGTTTATCAATGCGGTTCTCAGAACGTAAACAGGCGGCTTGCAGATACAGAGCCGCCCCGTTTTGTTTATGCTTTTTTGATGAGAGCCAAAATATCTTCAAGCCAGGAAATATAATTCCGTTCCCGCTCAAGCGCTTTTGTCAGCACGAGATAATGGCCGAAATCAGGAGAAGAAAATGAATCCGCCTCCGCGGACGATGTCATCAGTTCTTGATAACTGTTTTCCAGATCGGACAATTTCTCCTTCCGCTTTACGAGCTGATCGGTGAATAGCTCATCCGCTTCTTCCTGCGTCAAAGCTGAGATGAAATAAGCCTTCAGCATAAATTCATCCTTCACCGTTTCCGGAATCGGGTCTTTTTTCGTCAGCCAGGCAGCAAGCTCCAGCTCTCCCTTGTCAGTCAGCGTGTACATTTTTTTCTCAAGCTTTGTTCCTTGAATCGCAGTGCGAAACGTAATAAATCCCTCAGCCGTCAGTTTTTTTAATTCCGGATAAATCTGGCTGTGCTTTGCGCTCCAAAACTGGCCGAGCTCTTCCTTAAAATAGCTCGATATATCATATCCGCTCAATTCGCCTTTTCGCAAAAGCCCTAAAATCGCGTACTTTAAAATTCTCATGTTGTCCTCCAAGCCCATTCATTTGACAGCTAGTATACCATACGGCCGCTCAAAAACGGAGAAGTGCCGGATGCTTGAAATTGAATCTGCGGCGGCAAAATCAGCGAAAATATGCAGAAAGGGGTTATTGAAACGGCAGCGGAATTGGAAAAAGCCTTTCTCATGTCTTTGCCTCATTCATATGACATCATGATATAATCATTGTAAAAATTAAGAAATACTGGGAGGGACATATGAAGACGGTGATTGTGTATGCAAACCCGGATGAGAACAGTTTCAACGCGGCTCTCGTAAAATACGTCGTCATGGCTTTAAAGGACAGCGGCCGAAGCTATACGGTCATTGACTTATACGCCGACCAATTTGATCCCGTGCTGAAGTACGGCGGCGAAAAAAAGCGCTCTGACATGAACCGGGACGCTGAAACGAAGAAATACCGGAAACTGATGAAAGAAGCGGATCATCTCATTTTCATCTACCCGCTGTGGTGGGGAGGCGTTCCGGCGATTATGAAAGGCTTTTTTGACAGAGTGCTTGTCGCCGGAGAAGCCTACACATATGAAAACGGCCGCGTAAAAGGACTGCTCCGGGCAGAGACGGCACAGGTCTTTTATACGGCGGATTCCCCGGGCTGGTACTTAAAGTGGTTCCGGAAAAACTCGGACTGGATTACGCTGAAAAAAGGCATTCTGCAATTTTGCGGCATTCAAAAAGCCGAGCGGAACCTTTTTTCTGTCGTCAAAACGAGCACACCCGAGCTGCGGGAAAAATGGCTGCGCCAAGCATACGCTAAAGTCCGGCGCGCTTGTGAAAAAGGAGCGGCCGCATGCAGATAAAAGAAATTTTCGTGATTCGCTGCCTGTCCTGTTTAAGTGTGGTTCTGCTTCATGCAGTTTCAATGGTGCTGATGATTCAGGAAGAGTCCTTAGCCAGTGCCGCCCATACGGTTGATGCTTTTCGTACCCTGTTGATGTTCAGCACGCCGGCGTTTATCTTTATTTCGGAATTTCTGCTTGCCAGGTCATACGCGGGAGGCGTTCCCGCGGGTTTTTTAAAGAAAAGGGGCAAAGTCATTTTCGTGCCGTTTCTGTTTATTGCCGCGGTGGATGCCATTTTAATGAAAAGCGTGGCGGAAGAAGGAGCCGGATTCGTTTCAGTGATCGGTAAATTTTTAGAAAATGTGTTTTTAGGAAACTTCATCGGCTACTTCATTCTTGTGATCTTTCAATTTTACATTCTCCATATGCTGCTGCACCGCTGGCTGAACAACACATCTCCCGTGTGGGTGCTGTCTGTTTCGTTTATCATCAACGCCGTCTATCTGGCTTACTTTTCCATCGTTCATCCGCCGGCATCATCGGGGCTTGATTCTATTTTTCCGTTCTTTTGGGTTCCGTTTCCGGGCTGGGTGTTTTATTTCTGTCTGGCATTTTATTGCGGAAAGGAATATCCGCGTTTTTTATCGCTCATCAATCAGTACCGTTATGCGGTTTACTTCAGTGCGGCCGTATCGGCAATATTGATTGTGGCCGTTTCATATATCAGCGGCGGCTCCATTTCCTCTAAGCGTCCGGATATTATGATTTACGCGGTCAGTATGATCTTTCTGTGTTTTCATCTGTTTTCAAAGCTCAAAAAAGTGCCCGCGATTGTGATGATGATCAGCAACTATTCGTTTTCAATCTATCTGCTGCACTCCTACTTTTTAATCAGCGGATATCTTCTGGAAGGCTATTTGCGGTCAATGCCTTTGCCGGCTGCCATCCTTCTTTTATTTTTGATCTGCACGCTCGGCCCCATTTTCGTATCTTGGGGATGCAACCATTTCAGATACGGATACCTGTTTGTCGGGAAAGTGTATCAGCCGAAGCAGACCAAAAGAAATACGGCGGCGCATCAAGGCCGCACAGTCTGAAAAAAAGGCGGCGTTTCGGCCGCCTTTTTGATACGGGTCCGCCTTATCCGGCACGAGGACGGATAGTTGTACATCCTGCAAACAAAGCCCCCGCCTGCGGCCGTTTTGACGGATGCATTTATGACAAAATAACGCCATCGATTTTCTCCCTTGTGAAGACCGATATATTGTATACTTATAGGAAATACTTTCAAAAAAAGTGAAAAAGAGAAAAACTGTGAGCTTGGATGAACGACTAAAAAGGAGCGGGGACATTATGAATGACTGTGTCAAAACATTCGGAGAACTTCCGGCCGAACTTTATTCCTTTGCGGGAGGAAAAGGAAGCATTCTCTCTAAAATGTATCAAAGCGGGTATCCTGTGCCTGAAGGGTTTGTGATTTTGCCGTCTGCCTTTCAGGACGGACAGCTCCGCCATCAGGCGAGAGAGGCTGTTGATCAATATGTGAATTCCATCCGCAACCGCCATGCATCTGCGTTGTTTGCCGTACGCTCATCCGCGCTGAGCGAGGATTCCGCTCAGGCTTCCTTTGCCGGAGAATTCGATACGGTGTTGAATGTCAAAACAGATCAAGACATGTTCAGGGCGATTGATGAAGTCCGCCGATCGACACAGTCAGAAAGAGTAAAAGCGTACAGCGCCGTTCAGGGAATGGAAGATGAGCATGAAATCGCAATCGTCATCCAGCTGATGATACCGTCTGAGATATCCGGAGTGCTGTTTACCGCAGATCCGATTACGGGGAGCAGGCGGGAGATGACAGGCAATTACGTCTACGGTCTCGGGGAGCAGCTTGTTTCCGGGGAAGCCGATGCCTATTCTTTTAAACTGGCACGGCCCAAGAAAAAATATGACGGTCCCGGGGAATTTCGCAAATATGCGTCAAAGCTCTATAAACTGGCGAAAAAGCTGGAAAAAGATCTTGGAGGGCCGCAGGATATTGAATGGGCTGCCGCGGGCGGGACATTGTATATTCTTCAATCCCGCCCGATTACGACCTTACAAGCCGGAAATCTGGAAACCTATGAATGGAATGATTCTTTCAGCGGTGATTTTTTATGGACAAACACAAATATAGGAGAAGCGATTCCCGATGTGATGACGCCGCTGACATGGTCGCTCCTCCGGAATCTGGATGAAGAGTCGGGCATTATTCCGGGCTATTATGTCTGGTCCGGCAATATTTGCGGCAGAGCCTATAACAATATGAGCCAGCCTCTTTCCGTTCTTGCCGCTTTCGGTCTGAATCCGAAAGGCGGAAAAATAGGAAAAATGATGAGCGATACATTGGGTGAAATCCCGGCGGAAATGAAGATTCCTTTATATCCGTTCTCAAAGTATGAACTTTTGAAGATCATCCCGAAAAAACTGAAACCGTATCTGTCGAAAATGAAGCAAGCGAAAAAAAACATGTCCTCCTACTTGGACGAATCGCCGGAGTGGTGCCGGAATATTGAGGAAAAGCTGAAACGTGCCGAAACGGAGCGGGCATTATTAGCGATATGGAACAATGAGATCTATCCGTATTTATGCAACGCGTGGTTTGCGTTAATATCCGGCGGGCGTGATTCTGCGCAATCCTCTTCGTCGTTAACCTCTCAATTAACAAAACTCGCAGGGATAGAAGATGCGAATCTCTTGCTCTCCAATCTGAGGGGAAAAGGCGGACTGGCCAGCCTGGAGCCGATTATCGGCATTGATCAAGTCATGAAAGGCCGTATGAGCGAGGAAGAATACCTCAGGAACCAAGGCCACCGTGGCCCGCATGAATACGAACTTTCCATACCGCATCCGGGAGAAAATCGGGATTGGCTGACGAAGCAGATCAAAGAACACAAGGAGTCGGGTATTGATGCCGAACAACTGCTTTTGAAACAGCAGCGGGCGCATGAACAGGCCTTCCGAAGATTTGAAGAAAAGTATCCTCATAAGGTCAAATGGCTCAAAGCCAAAATGGAAAAAGCGTCAGAATACGCGAATATTAGAGAAACAACCAGATCCAAATTTGTCAGGGTGTACCGGACAGCCAGAGCATTCGCGCTCAGAGCGGCGGAAATGACCGGCATGAAGGATGATATTTTCTTCCTGTATCTGCATGAAATAACCGATCTGCTCGCAGGAAAAGAGCCGGCGGTTGCGTCGATTCAAGCGAGAAAGCAAAACTATGAAACCTATAAAAAACTGCCGCCGTTCCCATCCGTTATTAACGGAAGGTTCAATCCGTTTAAATGGGCTGAGGATCCTGACAGAAGAGCGGATTATTACGATGCTTTTATGCCTGCGGAAACTGATGATGCGCATACTTTAAAAGGTTTCGCGGGAGCGGCCGGGAGAGTGGAGGGCATTGTCCGTGTCCTTGATGCTCCGGAAGACGGGGATTCTTTTGCGGCGGGGGAAATTTTAGTGACGTCGACAACCAATGTAGGCTGGACCCCGCTTTTTCCAAGAGCGGCTGCTATCATAACGGACGTCGGCGCCCCTTTGTCCCACGCGGCGATCGTTGCCCGGGAACTGGGGATTCCTGCCGTTGTCGGGTGCGGAAATGCAACGTCAAAACTGAAAACGGGGGACAGGGTGGCCGTTGACGGCGGGCAAGGCATCGTCCAGCTGGAACCGCGGCAGACTCCGGCCACTTCTGAAGAGGAAAATGGTAAACTGATAGAATAAAAACATGGGAAAGGAGTCGCGCATGAATAAAGCAGTTATTAACGGGGAGCAAATCAGAAGTATGAGCGACCTGCACCAGACATTGAAAAAGGAACTTGCCCTTCCTGAATACTACGGTGAAAACCTTGACGCTTTATGGGATTGTCTGACCGGCTGGGTGGAATACCCCCTCGTTTTAGAATGGCGACAGTTTGAACAAAGCAAGCAGCTTACAGAAAATGGCGCCGAGAGTGTGCTTCAGGTCTTTCGTGAAGCGAAAGCGGAAGGCTGCGACATCACCATCATACTTTCATAATACGATCAGCGGGAGAGAGACAAAAATGGAAAAACAAACCCTAAGCTATCCGATTGGAGAATATCAGCCGGCTGAATCGATTTCGGCCGGACAGAAACAAGAATGGATCAATGCGCTGGAACACGCTCCGGCCAAACTGAAACAAGCTGTCAGAGCGATGTCGGACAGTCAGCTTGATACGCCTTACCGAGAAGGGGGATGGACTGTCCGCCAAGTGGTTCACCATCTGGCGGACAGCCACATGAACGGCTATACCCGGTTTAAATTGAGCTTAACGGAGAATGAACCAAAAATCCGTCCTTATGATGAAAAAGGCTGGGCCGATCTTCATGATTCCAAAACCGCCGCTTGCGGGGATGCGCTTGAGCTGTTAACGATCCTGCACAGAAGATGGGCCGCTCTTTTGCGCTCCATGACGGAAGCCCAATTCAAACGGACATACTTCCATCCTGTATCTAAAGAGACGGTTACGCTGGAACAAGCGCTCGGGCTATATGTCTGGCACTCTGAACATCACATCGCCCATATTACTGAGCTTTCCCGGCGGATGGGCTGGCATCTGTCTTAGAGGATGCCGGCTTTCGGAAAAACGCCAAAACCGCCGCAGACACAATCGTGCATAATGAAATGACGGCGGCCGCCGTATAAAGATGGTGGTAGCCGCTGGAAATGCCCGCTTCAATTGCATCAGAAACCGCTTTTTTGACGGCGGGAACGGGGATTCGGCTCACTTGCTCCTGCAACGAAGAAAGTCCGCCGCCGATATCGGGCATTTGCGCCTGATCAGCGGGAATGCCGCTTTTCGCTAAACGGTTTTTGATGTCATCTCCGATCCGGTCAAAGCCCGCTGTAATGAAGCCGGCATATAAAGCCGGAGCGAGCGTCAGCCCGACCTGCCTTACGAGTGACAGCGTGCCGAGCGCTGTTCCTTTGTTTTGGCCCGCCGTTTCTGATACAAGCACATTCAGCGGAGCCCCGAGCAGAAATCCGAAACCGATCCCCGCAATGACACTCGCTGTGACAAATTCCCATTTATCCGTCACCCATAACGGAAACAGGCTGAAGCCTGCAAATGCGATGGCGCCTGATACAACCGCGGAGAAGACCGGCCCTTTTTTATCCGTGATCGCCCCGCCGAGCCACGCTCCGATTCCTGACGCCAACGCGAGCGGCGTCATCCAATAACCCGCTTTCTCCGCCGATACGTGCAAATATTGCTCCGCATAAGAAGGAATAAAAATGACCGCAGCGAGCAGCCCTCCCGATAAAAATCCGATGACGAGCGTCCATTGAAACACTTTATTTTGCAGCAGCGAGTAGGCGAGAATCGGATCGCCCCCTCGGTTTTCAACCCGCTTTTCGACTTTAAGCAGCACCAGAAAGAGAAGTGCCGCTCCCAAAAGATACCCGTACACCTTTACGTTCATTATGCTTTCTGACAGCTTCGCCCCATCGAGATTCGTGATACCGATCATGCAAGATAAGATCGCAAGAGACAGCAGCATTGTGCCGGCGAGGTCAAGCCGTTTCGCCTCAGGCTCTTTCGTTTCAGCGATAAACAAACCGCCGCACACAACCAAAGCGGCGGCAATCGGCAGGTTAATCAAGAACAGCCAATGCCACGACCCGGTTACATCAAGCAAAAAGCTCCCGATATTCGGTCCGAGGACGGCCGCCATACCGTTCATCGCCCCTAAAAGCCCGAGAGCTTTCCCCTGTTTCTCCTTCGGAAGCACGGCCAGCACATGCGAACTCCCGATAATAAAAATTCCGCCGCCGCCAAGGGCCTGAATGAGCCGTGCCGCCAAAAACATCGGGAAGCTCTGACTGAGTGCGACAAGCAAAGAGCCGAGTCCGAACAGCCCGACTTCAATCATAAACAGCTTTTTCCGCCCGTATCGGTCCGACAGCTTGCCGACAATCGGCACACTGACACTGAGTCCCAATGTGTAAAGGGTCACTCCCCACGATCCCCATGAAGGAGAAACATCAAAAGAGCTGTTAATCGTCGTCAGAGCAGCGGAAATAATTCCGTTGTCCAGCGCCGCCATGAACACACCGATCGTAAAGAGAGTGATGGCCCAGCTCTGGTTTTTTTCTGTTTGCAATGGCTCCGGCATACTGATCAATCCTTCCGTTTTTAATTCACTTCGAATATATTATTCACTTCAAGTGAATTAAATGTCAAACAAAAAAAGGCCGCCGATACCGGCAGGCCTTTTTCATCTCTATGCCTGTTTGGAAGAATCAAGCGCTCTTGCCAAAATGGCAAGCCCTTGATTGACCGTTTGTTTTTCTTCAGCGGTCAGCGTTTCCAATGAACGTTTCAATTTTACATGTCCTTTTTGATAAAGGCTGCGGAAAATATCTTTCGCGTTTTCCGTTAATTGAACGACGACTGAACGGCGGTCTTCTTCTGACGGAGCGCGTGTAATGAAACATGATTT
Source organism: Bacillus sp. GZB (assembly GCF_001975995.1). Lineage (NCBI taxonomy): Bacteria > Bacillati > Bacillota > Bacilli > Caryophanales > Bacillaceae > Bacillus > Bacillus sp. GZB. The sequence continues at coordinate 28,397 of NZ_MTQG01000019.1, read as the reverse complement.
TTCTAAACGGTCAAGGAGCCCCGTCGTATTTGAAAGAGAAGCGCCCATTTTCTCCGCTATGTCACTCACCTTAAGCGTCCCGTGGTTGTTCAGAAGCATCAGCACCTTCATTTGCGGCATGCTCATATCAAGCTTCATCCACTCCGACACATCGCCGAGCCCCGCCGATGTCATCACTTTCATGTACAGCACCCAAATATCCCGTTCCTCAGGAGAAAAAATATCGCCGCCTAATACCGTTGTATCATGCAGATTATAATCCATCGTCTCACTTCCTCATTTATACTCCTGCATACCATATTACTGATTTTAATCAGAGAAAGAAAGTTGCAGACGAGTTTTGTTTGAATGTGAGGTGGTAGTGTATAATATGTTGGAGATTATTGGGGGAATTATAATAAATAAGCTATTTTATGATGATTGGAGAGAACATTGCTGACTAAAAAGAATGCCTTATCGATATTAAAAGTATTATTTCCTATTGCAGTTTTGCTTTTAGTCATTTATCAGTCCAAAAAGGAATTGACAGACCTTTCTTTTAAACGAACGCTGTACATTATTAACGGGATTGAGCGTTACGATTTATTTATTCTCGTTCTGCTCGGCCTTCTTGCCGTCAGCGCAATGTCCTTTTATGACTTTGTGCTGAAACGGACGCTTCGCCTCAACATTCCGAATTGGAAAGTATTCAGGGTCTCTTTTATCGCCAATTCCTTTAACAATGTCCTTGGATTCGGCGGTCTGGCGGGTGTCGGGCTGCGGACGATGCTTTACAAAGAACATACGAATGACGTAAAACGCCTCGTCGCAGGCATCGCCTGGCTTACGTCCTCAGCGCTGCTCGGGCTGTCCGTCTTCAGTATCCTGACCATCGCCCGCGTTCTGCCGGTTGGAGAGATTACAGGTGAGAAACCGTGGCTGTGGGCTGTTATCGCCGGAGTGGCGCTTATTGTGCCGGCAGCCTTAATCGCCGCTGGGATCAACAATAAAAAAGCTGGCGCAGAAGACGGTGAAGCAAAACCGAGGCATCCGGTTTTTTCTTACATCGGGGCATCGTTTGCTGAATGGTTTGCGGCGGCTGTCGTCATGTATTATTCCTTGTATGTCATGGGAATTCACGCGGATGTCCGCCATGTATTCGGTGTATTTGCCATTGCCGCTATCGGGGGAATCATCAGTCTTGTGCCGGGAGGATTCGGTTCGTTTGACCTTCTGTTTCTGCTCGGCATGCAGAATATGGGCTTTCCGCAGGAGGCGGTTGTGACATCCATCGTCATCTACCGGATTGTGTATTCATTTATTCCGTTTGTGTTCGGGCTGTTCTTTGCGGCTGGCGATTTAACGGAAAATACGCTTAAACGGCTGGAATCAAATCCGAAGATGGCGCCCGCCGTGGAAACGACGAACGTGCTTCTCGTATTCCAGCGCGCTATCTTAATCAGGGTGCTTTACGGTTCGCTGTCGCTTTTGGTTTTCATGGCGGGAGTGGTCGTGCTGGCGTCCGTCGCCCTGCCGATTGACAGGGAGACGGTCATCCCGCATATTCCGCGCCCGGCGCTCCTTGCGTTTAACGCGTTATCGTTAAGCGCGGCTTTGATTCTTTTAATCTTGCCGATTGAATTATACAAACGGACGAAACGTTCTTATTCAATGGCGGTTGCCGCGCTGGTCGGCGGTTTTGTGTTCAGTTTCTTAAAAGGATTGAACATCAGCGCGATCTTTATTCTGCCTGTCGTCATCGTATTGCTTGTGCTGTTAAAGCGGCAGTTTATCAGAGAGCAGGCTTCGTATACGCTCGGCCAGATGATTTTTGCGGCCGCTCTGTTTATTATCGCCTTGTTTAACTACAATCTCATTGCCGGCTTTATTTGGGATAAAATGAATCGGCTGCTGCGCCACGATTATTTCGTCCATAACAATTCGCACATTACATATGCCACGATGACGGCCATTATTGTTGTGCCGCTGTTTTTCCTTTTGTTTACGTTCTTTTATCATAAAAGATCGAAGCCGATCGGAGAAAAGGCCGATCCTGAACGGCTGAAGTCCTTTTTGGCGGAAGAAGGCGGAAACGCACTCAGCCATCTCGGCTTTCTCGGGGATAAGCGGTTTTATTTCTCAAGCGACGGCAAAGCGCTTTTATTGTTCAGCCAGATTTCCAGAAGGCTTGTCGTGCTCGGTGATCCGTCAGGACAGAGAGACTCTTTTCCGCTTGTGATTGAAGAATTTCTGAATGAAGCGCATAAGCAGGGGCTGAGTGTCATGTTTTATCAGATCGAACGTGAAGATCTGGCGCTGTATCATGACTTCGGCTATAACTTCTTCAAGCTTGGAGAAGAAGCGTTCGTGGATATGGAGGCCTTTACGCTCTCAGGTAAGAAAAAAGCGGGGCTGCGGGCGATTAACAACAAATTTGACCGCGAAGGCTACACATTTCATGTCGGGGAACCGCCGTTTTCCTCCGAGTTTATCGCCAAGCTGAAAGACATTTCGGACGAATGGCTCGGACCGAAAAAAGAGAAAGGTTTTTCTCTCGGTTTCTTCGACCGGGATTATTTGGAACAGGCGCCGATTGCTTACGTGAAAGACGCGGAAGGGGAGATCATCGCTTTTGCCAACCTGATGCCGATGTATCAGGAAGGCGAGATATCCGTCGACTTGATGCGTTATCGGAAAAGCGCGCCGAACGGTATTATGGACGCGCTTTTCATCCGTCTGTTTCTCTGGGCGCAGGAAAAAGGCTATACCACCTTCAATATGGGCATGGCGCCTTTGTCAAACGTAGGAACGGCTTTTACATCTTTCTGGTCGGAAAGAATCGCGGCCGTCATCTTCAACAACGTCCGGTATATGTACAGCTTCAGCGGGCTGCGGGCCTTTAAAGAAAAATACAAACCGGAGTGGCGCGGGAAATACTTGGCGTACCGCAAAAACAGATCGCTGTCCGTCACGATGATTCTCGTCACCCGCCTGATCGGAAAAACCAAAAAAAGACGCCGTTAAAAGGCGTCTTTTTTTTCGAAGAATTAACTAAAAATTCTAATTTCACTCTGTTATACTGAATAACATGATCATAAGGTGAAAGGAAGGCTGATGAATGAAACAGGCAACCGTGTTTAAATATGAAGCGTTTTCCAATATTCCTGATTTGGGAAATCCCGCGGGAATCGTCTTTAACGGAGATGATTATTCAGATGAAGAGATGCAGATGATCGCCGAAATGGCAGGGTACAATGAAACCTCATTTCTCTGTAAAAGCGGAGAAGCCGATCTGCGCATCCGCTATTTTACACCCGGCCACGAAATGAATTTATGCGGACATGCTACCGTCGCCTCTCTTTACGCATTAATTGAAAAGGGAAGGCTTCAGGCTGATCAGACATATCAAATTGAAACAAAAGCCGGCATTCTTCCCGCAAAAGCCGCTGAACGAAACGGCCGGGTATACATCACACTCGAACAGGCTCCCCCGCAATTTCTGCCGTTTACGGGCGACAAAGAAAAGCTTGCCGCCTCGCTCGGGATTACGGCTGAGGATTTTCACAGCGGGCTGCCGATTGTTTACGGATCAACGGGGATCTGGACACTGATTGTTCCGCTGAGATCACTTAAAGCATCACGGAATATGGTGCCGGACAACGCACAATTTCCCGCTATTTTGCGCGATCTTCCGAAAGCGAGCGTTCATCCGTTTTCTCTGGAAACCGTTCATCCGGAAAGTGATCTGCACGGACGCCATTTTTCTTCCCCTTTCTCCGGAACGACCGAAGATCCCGTCACGGGAACCGCTTCAGGCGTCATGGCAGCCTATATGCGGCAATACGGAGGCTCCGAAGCCGAATGCCTTACGATTGAACAAGGCCAGGAAATCGGGAAAGACGGAAAAGTGGAAATCAGGATCGCGGAGGAAAACGGAGAGATGAACATCAAGATGACGGGAACGGCCGTGTATGCCGAAACAATCAATTTTCAGCTTCCGTAACGGTTTACAAATGCCGGTCGTATCCGTTATATTATAAATGATAATCATTTTCATTTGGATAGGAAGGTGAATCGGCATGCCGAAAACCGAACAATTACAGCAAAACGAAAGTCTTGCACATACAATCAGAAACAGAAGATCCATCCGGTCGTTTAAACCGGAAACCGTACCTTCTGAAGTCATATTAGATATGCTTGAAACGGCCGTTTACGCACCGAACCACAGACTGACGGAGCCATGGCGTTTTATCTACGCAGCAAGCGAAGCGGGAAAAGCAAAGCTTGCGGACAGCTACGTCTCATTTTTCAAAAAGATAAAAGATGATTTCAACGAGGAAAAAGAGCGGAACATGAGAAAAAATCTCAGCGCCGTTCCGGGATTTTTGCTGGTCGTCTTAAAAGAAGATGAAAATGAATTTACGAGAAACGATGATTTCGCGGCGCTGAGCGGCATGATTCAAAACCTTCAGCTTCTCGCACATGAAAACGGCATCGGCATGGTCTGGAAAAGCGGCCGCATTATGTATGACAAACAGGTGCACCAAGACTTCGGCCTTGCTGACAATGAGCGCTTTGCCGCCATCATTCAAACGGGCTATCCGGATGAACAGCCTAAGGCGAAAGAACGGACGCCGGCAAAAAGCCTGTTTACCGAACTGTAAAAAAAATCCCCGTCTCTATACAGAGGCGGGGATTTCGTATTAACGGGTTTTGCTTTTAGCTCTGTTGTCAGCGGCTTTCATCCGCGCCTGCGCTTCGCGGTCAGCGGAATCAGCAAGCTCGCTTGAATATTCCTCGTACGTGCCGTCTGTTTCGTGTTTCAAAGCATCCGGAACTTGAGGAAGTTTTTGTTTGTTTTTATCACGGTTTTTGTGAGTATGATTTCTGCCCATATCAATCGCCCCCTGAAAAAAGTGATATCAAACAAACATAGTATCTGCCCGGTCCCGATCTTTATTCAGTTTATTTCCGTTTGGCTGCTCTTTCCGCTTTTTTGAATTCACCGGAATAAAGGACTTCCTGCATTTTTTTCAGATTGGCTCCCTGCTGATGTTTTTCGCGCTTCTTTTCCATAAAAGAAGACCCTCCTTCAAAACAGAATACCAATAGGATTGGCTTTTATTTCCGTTTTTATGCAGATAAGAGATCCTTTAAAGCCAAATCAAGTTCTTCATACGTAAATTGAAAACCGGATGTCAGCGCCTGCTTAGGCAGGGCGCGCTGGCCTTTTACGATCAGCAGGCTCATTTCTCCCAAGGCCTTCTCCAGAAAAAATTCCGGTACGGGAATCCAATGGGGGCGGTGCAGGACACTTGCGATCGTCTTTCCGAATTGCTTCATTTCTACGGGGTTCGGCGATGTCACATTCATGGGACCGGACAAGTCATCATGCTCCGCCGCAAAAGCAATAAGTTCCGCGGCGTCATCGACATGAACCCATGACAGCCATTGCCGTCCAGAGCCGACGGTGCCTCCGGCTAACAGCTTATAAGGGAGAACCATGAGCGGCAGGGCGCCTTTTTCACCGAGCATCACCCCGAATCTGGCATATACCGTCCGGATGCCGAGCGCTTCAATTTTCTGGCCTTCACGTTCCCACATATGAGCCGTATGACTGAGAAAATCTTCATTTGACGTATCTGACTGTTCGGTGAACGTTTTTTCTGTGCTTGTGCCGTAAATGCCGACGGCGCTTGCCTGAATTAAAGCCCGGGGTTTTTTCGGCTGCTGCTTCATAATCCGTCTGACTTCTCTCGTCGCTTCTATTCTGCTTGAGATGATTTGTTCCTTCGTTGTGTCCGTCCAGCGGTCAAAGATGGATTTGCCGGCGAGGTTCACCCATACATCAATAGGGGGAAGCTCGCGCTCAGGCGCCGCGTTTTCGGCCAGCCATTGAACATATGTCACATTTTTTTGTTCGGTTTCTCTCTGTTTTCTTGATAAAATATAGACATGATGTCCCCGGCGGGTAAACACACCTGTCAGATGCCGGCCCAGAAAACCAGTGCCGCCTGTCATCGCGATATTCATATCCATCTCTCCTTACACGTTGATACATATACTGTACCTCATTTGCCAAAAAGAAAAACGCCTGAACATCGGGGCGGGAAAGGAGACCGGGATGCCGTTTATTACAAAAATATCGACCCAAAAGAAAAATACCGAGCGCTTCAACATCTTTCTTGATGAGAAATATGCATTCAGCGTCGACGCCGACGTGCTTGTGCGTTTTGACCTGAAAAAAGGGAAAGAACTGGACGAGCTTGACATTCTTGAAATCCAGTACGGCGATGACGTGAAAAAAGCCTTTAACCGCGCCGTAGAATTTTTATCATACCGGATGCGCTCTGAAAAAGAAGTCCGGGATCATCTGAAGAAAAAAGAAACACCGGACATGGTCATTTCTGAAGTCATCCATAAACTGTACGATTACAGCTACTTAAATGACAAAGAATTTGCCGAAGCCTATGCGAGCACCCACAAAAAAACAAACGGCAAAGGCCCTGACGTCCTGTTCCGCGAGCTGAAAGCGAAAGGAATAGACGACGATACCATCAAGGAGACGCTCAGTGCGTTTACATTTGATGAGCAGATACAAGAAGCGCTGAAACATATCGGCAAAATCCTGAAAAAAGACAAAAAGCTGTCCACAAAAGAGATCAGACAGCGGGCGCAGATGCAGCTTCAGCGAAAAGGTTTCCCTTTCGACGTCATCAATGCCGCTCTGGAACAGACGGAGTATGAAAATGATGATGAAGCCGAGATGGAAGCTCTGAAGGCTCATGCGGAAAAAGCGATCAGGAAATACCGCTATGACGGCAGTTATGAAAGCGGAATGAAGGTCAAACAGTACTTATTCAGAAAAGGATTCTCGATTGACGATATTGATCAATTCTTGCAGGAAGAGGAGTAAACTGAAATGGACAAACGATACAGTCAAATGACGCCTCATGAACTACAGACAGAAATTGCGGGACTGACGGAAAAAGCGCGAAAAGCGGAACAGATGGGCATTGTAAATGAACTGGCCGTGCTTGAACGGAAAATTACGATGGCCAAAGCTTACATGCTGAACCCGGAAGACTTTCGGCCCGGCGGGGTGTATCAGATAGAAGGTTCTGATGACACTTTCCGCATTGATTACATCAACGGCGTATTCGCCTGGGGACACAGATCTTCCCCGTCTGACGGGGAAGAAGCACTGCCGATTTCCGTTTTAAAAGAAAAAAAATAACAAAAGAGGCCGGTTCCGGCCTCTTTTTCTTTTCGGGCACATTCGTTTCAACCTTTCAGTAAAAAATGATTGAATTCATTTTTGATATCTTTTAAGATGGAATTCGTTGTTTTTTAAATAAAAAGGAGGCGATTTGCGTTGAATATCAAAATGAAACAGCCATCTGTGAAATTAATGATTTTTGTGTTAATGATTTGCACATTTTCCATCGGGTATACGGAATATGCTGTCATGGGTATTCTGACGTCGATTGCCGATGACTTTCATATACATGTATCTTCAGCGGGCATGCTTGTTACGGCGTACGCGGCGAGCGTCTGCCTGACGGGCCCGATCGTAACCATTATCGCGGTTAAGCTGCCAAGAAAGCCGGTGTTGCTAGGGTTAATGGGCATCTTCGTCCTTGCCAACCTGATGAGCGTCTTTGCGCCAAACTTCGCCGTGCTGGCGATTTCCAGAATTTTATCCGCATCCATCCACGGAGCTTTTTTTGCGATCGCCATGGTGTTTGCGAGTGAAATGGTGCCGCCTGAAAAACGTTCCGCCGCCGCGGCTTCCATGAACGGCGGATTAACCGTGGCGCTGATGCTCGGTGTCCCGTTCGGCTCTTATTTAGGAGATGCCCTTAACTGGCGGGCCGTCTTTTTCATTATTTCCGTTTTAGGCATGATCGGGCTGATCGGACTGATGCTGGTCGTACCGAACCGGAAACCGAAAGTGATTCCGATGCTGATGAATGAATGGAGTGTCTTTAAGCATAAGCAAGTGATTTTTTCCTTTGCGATCACCATTCTCGGCTACTCAGGCGTATTTATCGCTTACACGTTTATTGAGCCGATTTTAAGAGATTCAGCGGGGTTCGGCACAGTCGGCATCACAGGCGCATTATTTGCCTACGGTCTCGGCGGAGTGGCGGGGAATTTCTTCGCGGGGAAAGTGCCGCTCAAACTGCTGACACGCACGATGATCGGTGTGATGATCGGCTTGATCGGCGTCTTGGCGATTTTCCCTTATATCGCTGTTTTTCCCGCCGCCGCGGTTTCAGCGACATTTTTATTCGGCGCATGTGCGTTCGGCACGCCGCCGCTTTTGCAGACCAAGGTTATTTCTTCCTCAGAAAACGGCACGACAATCGCCGCTGCGGTGAGCGTTTCCGCCTTTAACCTGGCAAACGCGCTCGGCGCCTGGATCGGCGGATTGATTCTCGGGGGAACGGGATCTTACTCATGGCTGTTTGCCGGCGGTGCGCTGATGACGGCTCTCGGCCTTGTGCTTTCCACGTTCGCTCATCTGTCTGAGAAGAAAGATGTTTATGAATACCAAGTGCATAAAGGATAACAAAAAGCTTGCAGGGGATATTCCGCCTGCAAGCTTTTTTCAGTGTTTCAATGTAATGCTGATCACCGTATGTTTATCACTCTCAGCTAAGGAAATATTCCGGGTTTCCGGTACTCCGTCTTTTTCAAAAACGACGGCATAGGTTCCTTTCGCGCCGCTTTTCCATGCAATCTCGCCGTGGTGATCAGTCTTGCCTATTATCTCTCCGCGGTCTATATTCGGCTGATGATCTGACTCCGCCGCTTTCATCACGGTGACCGTCACACCGGCCGCCGGTGAGCCTTCTGCATCCTCAACATGGAGCGTAACGGGCAATGCTTTTTTGGCGGCGGAATCATCCGCTTTGCCGCATCCGCATAAAACGGCCGCCGCGAGAAAGAAAACAAAAGCTTTATTGATTTGACCAATATTGAATGTTGTCGAATACACTGTTTGTCACCCTTGTTCCCAGATTGTAAGACGACCCGCCGTTTGTATGAATGGCAATGGCGGTCTGGCCGGTGTCGCTGTAATTGCGGTAAACGGGCGATCCGCTCTGGCAGCCGAACGTATCTGTCGTATAAGTGAGTTTATATGTCTCGGCAGAACGAATCGGCTTGCTGTCTGACCACATGGAACCGGACACTTTGTCGCACGGATATCCTGTCACGGTTGAGGAAAGCCCGGCCGGACTGGAACTGTTGGTCGTCCGGTAGCCGTACCAGCCGACAGTATTCCCGGGCGACCCGTTTACTTTGATTGCGCCGTAGTCGTAGTTTGTGTCACCGTTTTCTGTCCACCCTTTGACACTGTAGAATGTCTTGCCTGAATAAGAGCCGTACGGGTACGATGATCCGTTGCGGCCGGGAGCTGCCGTAATTTTTGATGCCCAGCCGTTTTTCTGGTCATACACGCAATGTCCCGCCGTAACGATCGTGTCGGCATTGACAAAAAAACCGGTGCATCCGTAGGTGCTTGTGCTGCCGCTGTATGTAACGGTCAGCTGTGCTGTCGCTCGATATGGAAATGATGTTGTAGGAGAAATTCTGATTCGTTCGTCTGTCCCAATAATACTGGAAGGCTTTAATGACTTGATGTCAGCTTTGCTGTTTTGTGCAAGCTGTCTTTTGATGAGGCCCGTTCCTTCATAAGCGGGGGATGTCTGTGTTGTTTGTACAGGCTGATTCTGATGTGCGTCAAACTCCTCACCGCTGTTTGATACAGATGTCTGCGGGCTGCCCGCTGCTTCAGCTGAAACAGCAAATAATGAAACTGACAGTAAGAATGCGGTAAGGCTCAGCAATCGTTTTGAAACTGTCTTCATTTTATAAAACCCCTCCTTTTTTGTCTACCGGCTTTCGTTTTAACATTTAACATATTATGGAATTTATTTAGCGTTATGACCGCAAAAGGATGTTTTTTTCCGCAAAAAAAAGACCGGGTCATTCCCGGTCTCTTACGGTGTGTGTGTTATCGTCTGCCTGAAGCTCTCATGCGTTCTTGCGGGTGCGAATTAATTGAACCGTCCGCCCGTTTAGAAGCGTAGTCATCCTTTGCCCGCGGTTCGCCTTCAAACTTATTATTGTTCTGATTAGGAAATCCTTTTGCCTTGTTCCGGACCATTTGTTTTCCCCCTCGGCCAATATCAAAAGGTTGCGCCTTCTGGACTGAAGACGTAAAGTTAGTATATGCCTGTGACAAGCTGCGTAAAAGCAGCAGGTTTTCCCAAGGAAAGGAGACAGAGAGATGAATACATATATCGACAAACTGACGAATTTGCTGCTTGAGAAAAATGACATGCTCAGCTATTTGCAAGCGCGAACTTGGGTTGAGCTTTTATGGGGAGATTTCGAAGCGACTTACGCAAAAGCCGGCCGCCCGTATCAAGGAGAGCAAATGACGGAACGCGTCGTCAAGGAATGGATCGAATCATACGGCAGCAAGCTCCATATGTTCCAGAGCGTTCGGGAAGACGTTTCTCATTATTTGGATCAAAGCAGGGGTCTCCTGCATTAACATAGCAGTTCGCCCGCCGGATATCGTCCGGCGGTTTTTACTTTTTATAAAAGAAATAGAAAAATCATGTTTGGCGACCGGCGGAATGTGGAAATGTGTAATAACTTATAAAATAGCGGGGAGGAACCACAATGAACATGAAAAAGGGGTTAACCGCATTTATTCCGGCCGCAGGACTTTGCTTATTTTTAGCCGCAGGCACCGTTTTTTTCGATCCGGCAGCGAATGCCGCAGCAGTTCACCAGACAAAAATAGACACTGCAGCAGATACATATATCGTGAAAGCAGGAGAACTTAACGTCCGCAAAGAACCAAATAAACAAGGGTCGATTATCGGCACGCTTCGTTCAGAGGATTCCGTAAAGGTTAAACGGCTTCAAGGAGCAGATTGGGCTGAAATTGACTACAAAGGTCACAAAGCCTATATTTCCACGCATTTTCTGATGAAGCAGCCGGTGAAGGCGGTGACCGCGAAACAAACCGCTTTTTATACGCCGACTTTGGAAACCGGCAAAAAAGGGTCCGTTAAAGCGGGTGAAACCGTCAATGTGCTCGGCTGGGGGTTCAGCCAAGACGGAGGGTTTGACCGTAAATGGGCGTACGTCACATACGGCGGGAAAGCAGGTTATGTGAAAACGGCCGACTTAACTCAAAAATAAAGATTCAGGCAGGCGAATGAGCCGGCTTTTTTTCTGAAACCTTCCGCCTTTCCTTTCGTAAAAGATGAAAAGGAGAGTGACGGATATGATAATGGTAATCGGCGGCCTTCTGATGGCTGCGGCCGGCATTTTAGTCACATTTTTTCCGCCGAAGTCGATCAACAGCCTGTACGGATATCGGACGAAGCGCTCTATGGCGGATGAGTCGCAGTGGAGAGAAGGCAATCGATTCAGTGCGCTCCTCATGATTTTGTTCGGCCTTATTTCGGCGGCAGCTGGATTTGCGGGCAGCCTGCTTATCCGGCTGACTCAGCCGTTCGCCCTGATCGTTCAGGCCGTATTGTTGATTGCGATCAGCGTACTGATCATCGTCTTAACAGAAAGAAGATTGAAACAAACGGGGAGGAGAATCGATGAATGACATTACGTTTCACATGATCGAAACAAACGGAGTGACGCTGCACACGGCTTCAGCCGGTCCGAAAGACGGTCCTTTGGCGGTGCTGCTGCACGGGTTTCCGGAATTCTGGTACGGCTGGAAGAGCCAGATCAAACCGCTGGCGGATGCCGGATACCATGTTGTCGTGCCTGATCAGCGCGGCTATAATCTCAGTGACAAACCGGAGGGCCTTGAAAACTATACCATTGATACGCTCAGAGACGACATTATCGGGCTGATCACTCATTTTACAGATGACAAAGCCGTCGTCATCGGCCACGATTGGGGAGGAGCCGTGGCCTGGCATTTGGCATCCACGCGGCCGCAATACGTTGAAAAATTGATCGCGGTCAATATCCCGCACCCGGCGGTTATGCGGAAGGTCACACCGTTCTACCCGCCGCAGTGGAAGAAAAGCTCTTATATCGCGTTCTTTCAGCTTCCGGAAAAGCCGGAACGGAGATTATCTGAAGACGATTACCGCGTATTGGATCACGCGATCGGCTTATCCGAACGCCCGGCGCTTTTTTCACGGGAAGATGTCGACAGCTACAAACAGGCATGGGGCAGAAAAGGAGCGCTCACGGCGATGCTGAACTGGTACCGGGCGATCAGAGCCGGCGGTTTAGGCCCTGCCGTTCCGCTTGAAATGCCCGTTCCGTACCGATTAATATGGGGCGTCAATGACCGCGCGCTGAGCAAAAAGCTCGCCAAGGAAACAAAACGGATGATTCCAAACGGCGACTTAATCTTTATAGACGATGCCTCACATTGGGTCATTCACGAAAAACCGCGCATCGTCAGCCATTTGATTCATGAATACCTTCAGCAATAAAGTCTGTCCCGCGTACAGACTTTTTCTTTTTTTTCTCATATCTGCCGAAAAACATGACAAAATATAAATCATATGCAGAAAAAATTTTCTGCCCGTGTAACAAAAAAAGGGTTTAAACGTCATTAAAAAAAGGAAAAGCCTTACTGAAGTTTTGCGGACAATTCCTTTAAGGCCGTCCTAAAAAAAGAATAATACAAAGAAGGTGCCTTCATGAAACAAAGGTTAATCTCAATTATTATTCCGTCTTACAATGAAGGGAACAATGTCAAGCTCATCCATGAATCTTTAAAAAAAGAGTTTCAGACGATTCATTATGACTATGAAATTTTCTACATCAATGACGGAAGCGCGGATGACACCCTTCAGCAGATTAAAGAACTGGCCGCCAGAAACCATCGCGTCAAATACATATCTTTTTCCCGCAACTTCGGGAAAGAAGCGGCCATTCTGGCAGGATTTGAACACGTGCAGGGCGAAGCGGTAATCGTGATGGACGCCGATCTGCAGCATCCGACCCATCTGCTGAAAGACTTCATTCAAGGCTATGAAGAAGGGTATGACCAAGTCATCGCGCAGCGCAACCGAAAAGGGGACAGCCCTGTGCGTTCCGTGCTTTCTTCCCTGTATTATAAATTTATCAACAAAGCCGTCGAAGTGGACCTGCGTGACGGGGTCGGAGATTTCCGCCTGCTGAGCCGGCAGGCCGTTGATGCCCTTTTGAAGCTGAGTGAAGGGAACCGTTTCTCGAAAGGGCTGTTCTGCTGGATCGGGTTTGACCAGAAAATCGTATTTTATGAAAATGTCGAAAGGAAGAACGGCACGTCCAAATGGTCATTCAGCAATCTGTTCAACTACGGAATGGACGGTGTCGTCTCCTTCAACAACAAGCCCCTGAGGGTATGCTTTTTCACCGGTATTCTGATATTGCTTCTGTCGATGGTTTATATTGTAACGACCTTTGTTCAGATTCTGACACACGGCGTGTCCGTACCCGGATATTTCACCATTATTTCCGCCGTGTTGTTCTTAGGGGGCATCCAGCTTTTGAGTCTCGGCATCATCGGAGAATACATCGGCCGGATTTACTATGAAACAAAAAAACGCCCGCACTATTTAATTAAAGAAGCGAATATAACATACGGAGAACAAAATGAAACGAATTATACAAAAAAGCGCAAGTGGAACCATTAAACAGCCGCCGCTGTGCGCAGGGTCTGGGGACGTTGTATGAAAAAAAATAAATGGATCTTGCCGGCAGCCTGTGTGCTGGCTGCGGCAGCCGCTCATATTTTTTTCTTGAAAGAGTGGTCGGCAGGCCGCTATATGACGGGGTCTGGAGACGGGATCGCCCAAATGGCGGTCTTCAAAAAGCTGCTGTTTGATCAATATATGAACGGCAGGCTGTTTTACAGCTATTCGTTCGGACTGGGCGGGGGAGTGTACAGTCAGCTCGGCTATTATTTCTCTACTTCTTTTCTATTCCTGTTTATCTCCGCCGCTGTCCGCTTTTTGCAGCTTATTCAGCTGACGGGTGAGGCTGATGCGCTGTTTTGGGCGCAGGCCTCCGTTTTTATCAGCATTGCCAAGCAGAGTTTTATCATATTCACGGCGGCGTGTGTGTTCCGTTATTTCGTCAAACGGACGGTGCCTGCTTTTGCCGGCGCCGTGTTGTACGGGGTCTCGATTATCTACTTCCGGCATGAGGTATATTGGGACTTTTTCACTGACAGTATGGTGTGGCTGCCGTTGCTTGTGTTGGGCGCGGAAAAAATCATCCGGGAAAAAAAGCCGGCGTGGTTTATCTTCGCCTGTGCGCTGACATTGATCAACAACTTTTATTTTGCGTATATTAATCTGATTTTCATCGGCATTTATATCTTATTCAGGTGGGTGATCCCCCTTGAAGGCAATGAGGCGAAAAGGCTCACTCAATGCAGGATATTTATTCTGTCGGGTCTTCTCGGGTTCGGCATAAGCGCAGTTTCCTTTATTCCTGTCGTATACGGATACCTTCATAATCTGCGGCCGCCGTATTCAGAGCATATTGCATGGCTTGATTTTTCCGATAACATTTTATTTTCTAGCCGGATTATCATCCTGCCGGCGGCTTTTTTGCTTTTTCTATTTACATTTACTTTATATAAAAACCGCTTGTTCCGGCTGTTTGCGGGAATCAGTCTGCTGTATATTCTGTTTCACTTCAGTCCGTTCGCGGCAAGTGCCTTTAACGGTTTTTCAGCTCCGCAGAACAGGTTTGAATACGTCCTGTGCTTCACGATTGCCGGAACGGTTTCAGCCGGGCTTTCTAAGCTTTCAGACATCAGCATCAAGAGTATGCTGATGTCCGCCGTACTCGTCGTTCTGCTCTATTGGAGCCAGGTGAGGCGGTACAGTCTGGATATTTCTGATCACGCCAACCTGCCCGTCATCCTTCTTCTGGTGCTGAGCATAGCCGCTTTCTTTGCAGCAAAGACAAGACTGAAAGGCGCGGTGCCCGCCGTCTATGCCGTCATTTTGCTTACGGCTGTGCTTACGGCTAATACATATGAAAAATATGCTTTATCAGAAGGCGGGAAGATTTATACGGTATCGCATACATTTATGACGGGTGCTGGCTATAAAGGCAAAGAACAATCGGAGCTCATTCAGCGTCTGAAAGAAAAAGACCCTGATCCGTTTGCCCGTTTAGATTGGATGAACGGTGTTTTCAATAACACCCCGATCATATACGGGTTCAACGGATTCAGCGTATACTCAAGCATACTGAACCGTAATCTGCTGTCCTTTTACTGGAACGACCTCCAGATTGACATGGGCAGAGAAAGCGTCAGCCGCTATGCGACATTAGGAAACAGGGCTAATTTATACAGCCTGCTTTACGGAAAATATTATATGACGGAAAAAACAAACGAGGCCGGCGTGCCGTACGGGTTCAAAAAAATCATGGAATCATCCCATTATGCGGTTTATCAAAATCAATATATGCTTCCGTTCGTACGGATAGCCGATCGCGTATATAACGAGGGCGGCCTGAAAAAAGCGCCCGCCCTTGCCAGGGAACGGGCGATGCTTGACGGGATCGTCATGGAATCAAGCACAATCAACACGAAAAAAGCGCCTGAGGCGAAAAATATGATCCGCCATGCAGAGGTAGCGGCCAAACATGGCGATTATCATAACGGCATCCTGACGGTAAACGAAGACGGCGGCGGCCTGATCATTACGCCGCAAGCCGCTAAGATGGACGGCGGCGATTATTACGTCAGCTTTTATTTGAAGAATAAAGCGAAGGACCAGGGCTTTACATTAAAAGTGAACGATTACACGACAACGAGAAAATCGAATCAATCTATTTACAAAACAGGTGTCAACGATCTTACTGTCAGAGTGCCGAAAACAAAAAACATCCAAATCCGTCTGCCGAAAGGATCGTATCAGCTTGACAGACTGGCGCTTTATGAAGAACGGTACAATACGCTGAAAAACGCATACCGAAAAGCGGAAAAAGAACCGCCGGCCGATCTCAGCTGGCGCGGGAATACGCTTCATATCTCGTATGAAAACAAAACCCGCGCGCCGTATATCATGCTCCCGATTCCATATGAAAAAGGCTGGGAGCTGAAGATAAACGGCAGACAGGAGCAGATTGAAAAAGCGGATTATTCCTTCATCGGATTTAAAGCGCAAAAAGGAAAAAACGATATTCAATTAACGTATTACCCGCCGTTTTTTAAACCCGCGGCCGCTCTATCGGTGATCAGCCTCGTGTTTGCGGCTATATATGTGAGAAGACAAAAAAAGCCCGGCTCTTAAACAGAGCCGAGCTTTAATTTTTTCTGCAGTTTTTCCTCGCTGAAAATCCAGCCCGTGTAAGAAGAGAGAAGCTCTAAATCATGACTGAGGTGGACGATGGCGACAAAAGGATAGTGGCCTTTGCTCCGGTAGCGCAAATCAATAAAGCGCACCTCATAATGATCTTTAAAGGTATCGACCTCCCACCTGTAAACGGGGGAAAATGAAAGAAAGGCTGCAATATTTTCGTCCTGTTTCGCGGCCTTCATCACATCGGTTTCCGGAACGGGCACGCGGTTGAATGTATCCAATATCACGACATGGCCGTCAAGGCTTCTGCCGACATAAAAGGCATGCGCCGTCGTCACGGCGATACGCCACTGCCTGAATTTCATCGTCGGCGAAATAATGATGGTTTCAATCTCCTCTTCAATCATTTCGCGCAGCCTTCGCTTTATCCGCAGCTGCATCAAAAAACGGACGGCGTAATATCCTGCGAGGATGATATAAAGCATCAGAAAGGTCACGCCCGGATGACCTCCGATATACCACACAGCAATCGCGGCCAAATGGCTGACGAAAATAAACGGATCAAAGGTATTGATTAAACCGAGAGCGATCCACTTTCTCGAAAACGGGCGGATGGCCTGTGTGCCGTACGCGTTAAAAATGTCAACAAACACATGCAACACGACAGCGAGGAGCGTCCACAGCCACAGGTGCAAAAAGTTCGCTTCCGGATAAAACATAAACAAAATACCCGGAATCAGAACGGACCAAAATAAAACGGCGGGAATGGAGTGCGTGAACCCTCTATGATTTCGAATATAAACGGCATTATTTTTCAGTTTCAATATGGTATCAATATCAGGTGCCTGAGAGCCGGCAAGAGCGGCGATCATAACTGCCTGAGACATGGGGGTGTGCATGCCGACGGCAGGATCAAGAGTTGCGATTCCGCCAAGCGCGATACCCATGACAACGTGAGTGCCAGTATCCATTGTTGACCTCCTAGCAGGCGTTAACAATCAGTCGCCCGCATATTTCGCATTATAAGATATTCCCCATTTTCTGTTTGCCCAATCATGGCGTTTATCCGCCGTTCTCATATGTTTCCGCTTTTTCTTTATCACTATTTAATGTAACATATTATCGTAACGTGCCCTAAGTTTACACCAAAATACGGTGTCAAGAAAAGCGGAACCCGAAACATCTGAGGAGAAGATATGAACGCACTTGAAGAAAAAATGAAACAAAAAGATATAGACAAATTTCGCGAGGACTTAATTACATGGTTCGAAAGAGAACAGAGAATTCTGCCGTGGAGAGAAAATCAGGACCCGTATCGGGTGTGGGTGTCAGAGGTGATGCTGCAGCAGACGCGCGTAGATACCGTCATTCCTTATTTCCGGCGGTTTGTTGAGCAATTTCCGACCGTTTCAGCGCTCGCTGAAGCCGATGAGGAAAAAGTGCTCAAAGCCTGGGAAGGGCTAGGTTATTACTCCCGTGTAAGAAATCTGCAAAGCGCCGTAAAAGAAGTGCATGAGCGATACGGGGGAGTCGTCCCTGCCGAGGAAAAGGAATTTGGCGGACTGAAAGGCGTCGGCCCGTATACAAAAGGCGCCGTGCTCAGCATCGCATACAACAAACCGATTCCCGCCGTTGACGGCAATGTGATGCGTGTCATGTCGAGAATTCTTTCCATATGGGACGATATCGCAAAACCTAAAACCAGAACCATTTTCGAACAGGCGGTATCAGCTTTCATTTCTCATGAAAAACCATCTGAATTCAATCAGGGTTTAATGGAGCTCGGCGCGATCATCTGCACCCCGAAATCGCCGTCCTGCCTGCTTTGCCCCGTACAAAAGCACTGTTCGGCATTTGCGGAAGGGACCGAGCGGGAGCTGCCCGTTAAAAGCAAAAAGAAAAAGCCCGGAATAAAAACAATGGCAGCCGTTGTGCTGACAGACGATCAAGGCGATGTCTATATTCATAAACGGCCGCCAAAAGGCTTGCTCGCCAACTTGTGGGAGTTTCCGAATACCGAAACCCAGAAAGGAATCAAAACCGAAAGAGAGCAGCTTGAAGCCTATTTAGAAAAAGAGATGGGAACAACCGCTGAAATCGGGGAGCTGGAAGGCATAGTAGAACATGTTTTCACCCATCTCGTCTGGAATATTTCGGTCTTTTTCGGTAAAGTAAAACAAGTGTCGGATAGAACGGAATTCATACGGGTCACAAAAGAGGAGCTCAAGGAATACGCATTTCCCGTTTCCCATCAAAAGATATGGAAAATGGCGGAAGAAAGCGGCCGCCTGTAAAAAGCGTCAGTCATAGCTGACGCGAGTGCCGTGGCCGTAATCCGCTTCATTCCGTTTCAGTCCGCCGCGGGCTTCGATTTCCTGAATCAGTTCCCGGTATTTGGACTGGCCTTCTTCGTTTAAATACGGCATAATTTGCTGGAAGGCATGATGAAAATAGGCGAGCTCTGAATCTTTCCAATCTTTTTTGGGCATCATGGCCAATTCGCCCATATCACGTCCGACATACATATAAAAGACCCCTTTCAACACATATTGCTTTTATTGTTTGTTGAATGAAAAGAACTATACACAGCAAGGAGCTGAGGAAAAATGGAACAAAATAAATGCGCACTGATCACGGGAAGCAGCCGCGGTGTCGGGAAAGCAGCCGCCATCAGACTCGCGGAAAAAGGATACAACATCGTCATCAATTACGCCCGCAGTAAAAAAGCCGCATTAGAAACCGCCGAAGAAATTGAAAAACTCGGCGTGAAAACGCTCGTCATTAAAGCCAATGTCGGCCAGCCGGCAAAAATCAAAGACATGTTCCGCCAGATTGACGAAACATTCGGCAGACTGGACGTGTTCGTCAATAATGCGGCTTCAGGCGTGCTGAGACCGGTTATGGAACTCGAAGAAACACACTGGGACTGGACGATGAATATCAATGCGAAAGCATTGCTTTTCTGCGCCCAGGAAGCGGCAAAGATGATGGAGAAAAACGGAGGCGGCCACATCGTCAGCATCAGCTCGCTAGGCAGCATCCGCTATCTTGAAAACTATACGACGGTCGGTGTCTCAAAAGCCGCTTTAGAATCGTTAACCCGTTATCTGGCGGTTGAGCTTTCTCCGAAAAATATCATCGTAAACGCGGTGTCAGGCGGAGCGATTGATACGGACGCGCTGAAGCATTTCCCTAACAGAGATGAACTGCTGGAAGATGCCCGCCAAAATACGCCGGCCGGCAGAATGGTCGAAATTAAAGATATGATTGATACGGTGGAGTTTTTAGTTTCTTCAAAAGCGGACATGATCCGCGGCCAGACCATCATTATTGACGGCGGACGTTCTCTGCTCGTATAAGTTTTAAAAAAAGATGAATAGCCTTATCGTCTCCTGCGCATTCTAAAGTGCGTGGAGGTGATAACAATGGCAAACTCAAAATTCAGCAAAACAGACGTTCAGCAGGTGAAAAAACAAAACCAGCAATCAGCTTCCGGTCAGGGTCAATTCGGCACTGAATTCGGCAGTGAAACTGATGTGCAGCAGGTAAGAAAGCAAAACCAATCTGCTGAACAAAACAAACAACAAAACAGCTAATCACTGAAACGAAAAAGCACTTCATCTTCGGATGAAGTGCTTTTTTTGTTGCTAAAACGACAAAACTTGTGATTCCTCTACAGAATGAGTCAAAGGGTTTTCCGGCGGAAAATCGAAATGGTAAGGAGTATCAACCTAAAAGCCTAAGGAGGAACCCGATGTCAGAGTTTGAAAAGCTTGTAAGTGAACAGATGAAAATCATGGATCAGCTTCTCGAGCTGCAGTCAGAACTTGACCGCTGCCGGCAGGTGGAAGCGGAACTCATCAGTCTGGAAAGAGATGCAAAGCTGGACAATGTACAGGACGAAATTGCGACAAAGCGAAAAGACCTGGCCGGCATACAGGAGTTATTCCAAAGGCAGACAGAGCAAGTCATCCAGTCTTATCGCAGCACGGAAAAGCCGTCTTCCTATGTGCAGAAATGAATGTGCCATTCCGGAAGCGGAGTGGTTCTTTTATTTTCATTTTTTAATTCGTAACGTTATAATAGTGAAAAGACTTGTCGGAAAGCAATTGCGGCTGCATTGACTGCAGGGCTTTACAGAAAGTAGGGGAGAAATATGGGGTATCCCAAGGAAGGAGAAACCATTCAAATTCACAGCTATAAGCATAACGGGCTGCTTCATCGAATTTGGAATGAAACGACGATTTTAAAAAGTACGGAATTGTGTATCATCGGAGCCAACGACCGGACAATGGTGACGGAATCCGACGGACGGACGTGGGTGACGAGAGAACCGGCGATCTGCTACTTTCATGCCCGTCAGTGGTTTAACGTCATCGGAATGCTGAGAGATGACGGGGTGCACTATTATTGCAACATCAGCTCGCCGTTCGCTTATGACGGAGAGGCCATCAAATATATTGATTACGATTTGGATGTCAAGGTGTTTCCGGATATGACGTATAACATTCTTGACGAGGATGAATACGATGACCACCGCAAATCAATGAATTACCCTAAAGAGATCGACAGCATTCTGAAGGAGTATCTGAATACGCTGCTGCACTGGATTCATCAGCGGAAAGGACCGTTTGCTCCGGAATTTGTTGATATGTGGTATGAACGGTATCTGCGCTATACAAAATAAAGAATACAATAAAAAACCTGTTGGGGTGTCAACAGGTTTTTCACATGGGCTCACACGCCTTAAAGAGAGAGGGGGATAAAGTGTGGGCGTAATCAGACGCTATATGCAATTTGTAAAACCTTATAAAAAACAAATTTTTATCACAGTGTTAATCGGCATCATAAAATTCTCCATCCCGCTGGCTCTCCCGCTTCTGTTAAAATACGTGGTCGATGACATTATTCAAGGGAGCGGAACGGCAAGCGCTAAAACATCATCGCTATTCACGATAATGGGCATCATGTTCGTGCTGTTTTTAATTCTGCGTCCCCCGGTAGAGTACTATCGGCAATACTTCGCTCAATGGACGGGCAGCCGGGTGCTCTACGATATCAGGGGGGTATTGTTTGATCATATTCAAAAATTGAGCCTGAGGTTTTATGCCAACACGAGAACGGGCGAAGTCATTTCCCGGGTGATAAATGATGTCGAACAGACAAAAGACTTTGTCATAACGGGACTGATGAATATCTGGCTTGATATGATGACGGTGCTGATCGTCATCTGCATTATGTTTACACTCGATGTTAAGCTGACATTGATATCTGTCATTTTGTTTCCGTTATACGGAATTTCAGTGAAATATTTTTACGGCCGCCTCCGAAAACTGACACGTGAGCGTTCTCAGGCACTCGCCCAAGTTCAAGGACATTTGCACGAAAGAGTTCAGGGGATGCCCGTTATCAGAAGTTTCGCCATTGAAGATTATGAACAAGCCAATTTTGATGAAAAAAACGGACATTTTCTGGACAGAGCGATCCGTCATACGAATTGGAACGCAAAAACGTTTGCAGTCGTGAACACCATTACGGATTTGGCGCCGCTGCTTGTTATCGCGTTTGCGGGTTATTTTGTCATAAACGGTCCGCTGACGGTAGGGACGATGGTTGCGTTCGTCGGCTATATTGACAGAATGTACAATCCGGTCAGAAGATTGATCAATTCATCGACGACGCTGACCCAGTCGATCGCTTCAATGGATCGCATATTTGAATTTATCGACGAGCCGTATGAACTGACTGATAAACCGAATGCACTAAAAGCTGACGACATTAAGGGCGAAGTCGAATTCCGAAATGTCTCGTTCCGTTATGAGGAAGGAAAAGAAACGATTTTGCAGGACGTTTCCTTAAAGGTGACAAAAGGGGAAACCGTCGCGCTCGTCGGGATGAGCGGCGGCGGAAAATCGACGCTTGTCAGCCTCATACCGCGTTTTTATGATGTATCCGGCGGCAGCCTGCTGATTGACGGCACGGATATTCGCGAGTATGAAGCGAGGAGCCTCCGCAATCAAGTCGGAATGGTGCTTCAGGATACGTTTCTGTTCAGTGAGACGATTCGTGAAAATATCGCCATCGGTAAACCGGGAGCGTCTCTGGATGAGGTGGTTGCGGCTGCGAAAGCGGCAAATGCCCATGAATTTATTATGAATTTCCCCGAAGGCTACGAAACCAAAGTCGGCGAACGGGGCGTCAAATTGTCAGGCGGGCAGAAACAGCGGATTTCCATCGCGCGTGTATTCTTAAAAAATCCGCCGCTGTTAATCTTGGATGAAGCGACATCGGCTCTTGATCTTGAAAGTGAACACTACATTCAGGAAGCGATGGAAAAGCTTGCGAAAAACCGGACGACATTTATCGTCGCCCACAGGCTGTCCACGATTACGCATGCGGATAAAATTGTCGTCATGGAAAACGGCGCCGTCGTCGAAACCGGCACGCACGAGGAATTAATGGCCCAAGGCGGCCAGTACAGACACTTATTTACGATTCAGAATTTGAACTGATACAAAAACTTATGCCGTCCGAATGGGCGGCATAAGTTTTTTTGAATGCAAAAAAACCCGGTTTTACGGAAGCACCGGGTTACTCTTCGTCTGTTTCTAATTCGCTGTCTTTCGGGTGGTACGTCTGAAAACTCGTAATTAATGTATCGAGATGCTCCAGCTGCTCGCGGTATTCCGCAACCGCAGCCATAATGCTGAGCATATTGTAATCAAGCAGTTCATCCTCGCAGTTCTGCTGATTTTTCAAGAAAGACTTCGTCAAAAGCTGTTTATATCTTATGCTTTCTTCAGCATCGTCATCATGCGGTTTGATCTTGCCGACCGTCCGCATCAGAATCCTTTCGTGCCAATGAAGCAGATAATCAATTTCTTCTGTCAGCGTCTCCTGAAATTCCTCCGGCATATGATAAATCTCGTTTTCATAGCGGTGCAGCTTTTTCAGCGTATCAAGCGCCCGATTCGCCGTAATAATCGCCTGTCTGAATAAAACAAGCTTGCGCGACTTTACATACGTCGTTTTCTTAAAGTAGCTTCTCTCCTCTTTATAAAGAAGGTACGTATGATCAAGCTTCATCATCTTTTCCTTCAGCTTCTCAATATCCTCTTTCAATATCGAGTGTTCCGTGGACTGGCGCATCGTCAGCCTGATCCATTTCATGATCTCATCGGTATATTCAACCGTATGATGAGTCAGCTTCGTTTCGTATTTCGGCGGAAGAAACACAAGGTTCACAATAAAAGAAGACAGCACGCCTAAAATAACGGTGCTTGTTCGTATCAGAGCGAACGTCAGGAAGCTGTTTCCCGGTGTTTCTAAAATCGCGATAACCGTCACGAGTGCAATCGAAATGGTGTGTTCAATTTTCAGTTTTAACATGATCGTGATGACAATCACTGCGGTCAATCCGATCATAATCGGACTCGGTCCGAAAATCAGTCCGAATACCGTAGCGATGACAGCGCCGATGATATTTGCCTGAACCTGATCAATAATAATAAGAAAAGACCTGTAAATAGAGGGCTGTATGGCAAATATAGCTGCAATCCCGGCAAAGATCGGCGACGGAAGTCCGATCCATGATGCTAAGTAGAGCGCGAGCGTAATCGCAATCCCTGTTTTAAAAATGCGGGCACCAAGTTTCATTGGTTTGTGCGTGCATTCCTTTCTCTAATAAATTATGTGCCGAACGAACGGCTGACACTTACATTTCCCTGTCGGCTGATTTGCTAAACAATAAAGTAATATACAGGGATCATACCAATTATTCAAGGTCTTTTTTTTGAAAAAACCATTATCTCACAAATCGGACAAAAAGAACAAGCGGAAGCCCCGGGCTCCCGCTTGTTTCAGCAGTTATTTTTTCATATGTCTGAACGCATCTTCAACGGCTTGTAAAGTGGTGTCGATATCCTCTTCAGTATGTGCGGTTGTGATAAACCAAGCTTCATACTTCGATGGAGCGAGATTGATGCCGCGCTCAAGCATCAGTTTGAAGAACTTGGCGAATGCTTCTCCGTCCGTATTTTCCGCCTGCTCGTAATTGACGATCTTTTCATCAGTGAAGTAAACCGTGAGCGCGCCTTTTAAACGGTTGACGGTGATGGTAATGCCATGTGTCTCCGCATGGGCGAGAATGCCTTGCTCAAGTCTGGCGCCGAGCTCATCAAGCCGCTCATAAACGCCTTCTTCCTTCAGCACTTCCAGGCAGGCGATGCCTGATAGGATAGATGCCGGGTTTCCGGCCATCGTGCCGGCTTGATATGCCGGGCCGAGCGGAGCAACCTGCTCCATGATCTCTTTTTTGCCTCCGTAAGCGCCGATCGGCAAGCCGCCCCCGATAATTTTACCGAGCGCCGTTAAATCAGGCTTCACTTGAAGAAGATCCTGCGCGCCTCCGTACATAAAACGGAACGCCGTGATCACTTCATCATAAATGACGAGCGCACCCGCTTTATGGGTCAATTCATTTACCTGTTCTAAAAATCCTTCTTCAGGTTCAACGATGCCGAAGTTGCCGACGATCGGCTCGACGAGAACCGCTGCAATTTCCGAACCCCATTTATCCAGCGCGGCTTTGTAGCTTTCAATGTCATTGAAAGGAACGGTAATCACCTCATTGGCGATGCTTTTCGGCACGCCGGCGGAATCAGGGGTGCCGAGCGTAGACGGACCGGAACCCGCAGCGACAAGTACGAGATCAGAATGGCCGTGATAGCAGCCTGCGAATTTAATGATTTTTGTCCGGCCTGTATAAGCGCGTGCAACCCGGATCGTTGTCATTACCGCTTCAGTGCCTGAGTTTACGAATCGTACTTTATCAAGTGAAGGAATGGCCTCCTTCAGCATTTTGGCGAAAGTGACCTCATGTTTGGTCGGCGTCCCGTACAGCACACCGTTTTCAGCCGCTGTTTTAATCGCTTCAGTAATATGCGGGTGGGCATGTCCGGTAATAATCGGGCCGTAAGCCGCTAAATAATCAATATACTGATTCCCGTCTACATCCCAGAAATAAGCGCCGTTCGCTTTTTCCATCGCAACGGGTGAACCGCCGCCTACCGCTTTATAGGATCTGGACGGGCTGTTCACGCCTCCGACGATATGCTCTAATGCTTCCTTATGAAGTTCAACTGATTTTGTATACAAAAAATGACCCTCCTAATATCTCCTTACATCATGTTCTATTGTAGCATGCTTCATTGCGAGCACAACGGGTTCATGCTTCCAGAAAAGAGCGGGGGGATAACGGTTGTAATCTTAACGTGAATTGGATACGCTTAATAAAAAACCCGGAGGTATAAGAAATGACGATTGAAATCGGACAAACAGCACCGGATATGAAATTAGTGAATGACAGCGGTGAAGAAGTAGCATTGACGGATTTTAAAGGGAAGTATGTCGTTCTCTATTTTTATCCGAAAGACATGACACCAGGATGCACGACGGAAGCATGTGATTTCCGTGATCAGCACGAAAGTTTCGCGGGACTTGATGCCGTTATCATCGGAGTAAGCCCTGACAGCCGTGACAAACATGAAAAATTTAAGCAAAAACACGATCTTCCTTTCCAGCTCCTCGTTGATGATGAGCACAAATTGGCGGAAGCTTTTGATGTGTGGAAGCTGAAGAAGAATTTTGGGAAAGAATATATGGGTATCGAGCGATCCACTTTTTTGTTAGACAAAGAAGGCCGTCTTGTGAAGGAGTGGAGAAAGGTAAAAGTGAAAGATCACGTTGCCGAGGCGCTTCGAGAATTGGAACAAATTGCGTCTAATTAATGGACAAATGCTGAACTCACGGGGTTTTCTTCAGATTACATTTGACAGGAGACCGGAAAAAGATGTACACTAATTATAAACATTATAAAGTAAGAATCTTTTTTAGAAGAGAGGTGCATGACGGATGGCTGCACATGAATTAAAAGAAGCCTTAGACACGTTGAAGGATACGGGAGTCCGGATTACTCCTCAACGTCATGCCATTCTGGAATATCTCGTGGATTCTATGGCACATCCGACAGCGGACGATATATATAAAGCTTTGGAAGGGAAATTCCCTAATATGAGTGTTGCGACAGTGTATAACAATTTGCGTGTATTCCGGGAAGCGGGGCTTGTAAAGGAACTGACGTACGGAGATGCGTCCAGCAGGTTTGACTTTGTCACCTCTGACCATTATCACGCCATTTGTGAAAGCTGCGGAAAAATCGTAGACTTCCATTATCCCGGGCTTGACGAAGTGGAACAGCTTGCGGCTCACGTTACGGGGTTTAAGGTAAGCCACCACCGTTTGGAGATTTACGGCGTCTGCCAAGAATGTTCCAAAAAAGAAAACCACTAAACGAAGCTGACCGCTTTGATACGGTCAGCTTCGTTTATTTTACACTGTTTTTTCTGTTATAAGACTCATCGAACGCTTTGCCTTCCAATCCTTTATCCAATGTGAGCGGCTCTCTGCAATGCATGCACATATCCACTCTGCCCAGAATCTTCGTTTCTTTCTCGCAAGCGGGGCACATCACCCGGACCGCTTTTGTGGACAGCATGCCGATCCAAAAATAAACGGCGGTGCTGAGCCCGATCGACAGCAGGCCGAGAATCATAAACAAGCTGGCAAGCAAAACAGACTGCTTAAAGAACAGCCCGATGTACATAATGATAAACCCAACGAAAACCAAACTTAACGCAAACGTTCTGATCTTATTAATTTTGCTTGAGTATTTCGCCATGTCCATCCCCCTCTCGTTTAACTATAGCACAAAACAGATGGCATATTCTTCATGTTTTCGTAAGAAAAGGGAAGAATAAATATGGCACCTGAAAGGAAATTTGTTATAATAGTGCAATGTGTTTAGAAAAAAGGACTTTCATGTTTTATCATA
This sequence comes from Bacillus sp. GZB, assembly GCF_001975995.1. NCBI lineage: Bacteria > Bacillati > Bacillota > Bacilli > Caryophanales > Bacillaceae > Bacillus > Bacillus sp. GZB. Next base: position 1,202 of record NZ_MTQG01000019.1, on the reverse strand, counting down.
GAAATGTAGAAACAATAGCTAGTGAAACAATCGCATTGGAGGAATCGTAATGGACAATCTTCTCCGTCCAATTTACCAAGAAAGAGCAAGTCATCCCGATACGCTGGCCGTCCTTATGATTGAGAGAAGGAGTAAAGCATCATCCATCACGGATAACTTTGATGCGGTCATGCTTGTCATTGTCAAACAGGCTGATGAACCTCTTTTTATAAAGCATTATGAATTCGAACAAAAAACCGCTTCTTTACATATTGTAACGGATGCTCTGCTTCAGGAATGGATTCTGCTTGGGACCAATAGAAGAGTCATAGATTGGATCATCAACGGCAAAGTACTTTTTGACCGCAATGAATATATATCTGAACTCAATGACCGGCTCAGCACTTTTCCTTTCGCCGAGCGGAAATTAAAGATCGGAATGGAATACGGCAAGCTGATCAGAAGATTTGTAGAAGGAAAAGCGTTTTTTGAAGCTGATCATTTTCTGGATGCATATTATGCGGTAGTGCATGCTCTTCACCACTTGGCCCGCATAGAAGTGATTGACCGGGGGTTTTATCCCGAAACGACAGTCTGGAACCAGGTCCGTCACATTGAGCCGCAGGTATATAAGCTATATTCCGAACTTGTCGAGAGTCACGAAAGTTTGGAGAAAAGGCTCGAATTATTATTCTTAGCAAATGATTTTCTCATCCATTCAAAAGCTGAAATCGGTTCTGCGCACCTTTTTCAAGTGATGAAAGAAAAAGAAATGTGGCAGTTTGGAGAATTGCTTCAGCACCCTGAACTGGTGTACTTCACCCAAGATCTCGGTGTCATGCTTGATTACCTGACGGAAAAAGGCTTTGTTGAAGTATCTCAAATAGAGACCAAAGGGCAGGAAGTATATCATCGAGGATATTCTTTCAAAAAAAGTGTTGACGCTGAATCATAGGCATGGTATATTATTAAACGTCGCTGATGCGCTTCAACAAAAAGCTCACAGCGGCGGAGAAATAAAAACAAAAAAACATTTGACAGCAACTCGCTGAAATGTTATACTGAAAAAAGTCGCCTCGAGATGAGGTTGAAATGATCTTTGAAAACTAAACAAGACAAAACGTACCTGTTAATTCAAAGTTTTAAATAAATCGCACAGCGATGTGCGTAGTCAGTCAAACTACTTTATCGGAGAGTTTGATCCTGGCTCAGGACGAACGCTG
>NZ_MTQG01000018.1:0-398091 GCF_001975995.1 Bacillus sp. GZB | reverse complement strand
ACTCTCAATGGTTTGGTGGCGATAGCGAAGAGGTCACACCCGTTCCCATGCCGAACACGGAAGTTAAGCTCTTCAGCGCCGATGGTAGTCGGGGGTTTCCCCCTGTGAGAGTAGGACGCCGCCAAGCTATCTTAACCCAGTTCATCATGAACTGGGTTTTTTATATGAAAGATCACATAGATATATAAAGCTAATGCCTTTCAAAGGCATTAGCTTTTTTGTTTACATTGATTTTGCTTTGCTGTTGTGATGTTGAAGATTGTTTGATTTTATTGTCTCGAGCATTCTTAAACTGAACACAATCAGCAGCATAAGGAGCATCAGTGCAGTAAACAGCCAGAACGCAGTTTGTGCGGGATATTCATCTAAGCTCCAGCCGACGGCGATCGGAAGGAGTGAACCTCCTAATCCGTTTGAAGCGAGCAGAATACTGGTAGTCGTTTCTGTCTTTCCGGGATAAAAATGATTCGTGATGATTAGGGCTATTGCAAACATGCCTGCCATGAACAGTCCTAAAAAGAAGCAAAGGGCAAAACCGAACCATACGTTTTTGCTTAATGCTAATATGGTAAGTGCAGCCAGACCGCCAATGCTTATGAGACGGAGGTAACGGTGATATGTCAGCTTTTCTGATACTGGGCCTGTTAATAACCTACCGATGATCATCCCCGTCCAATACACTGTAACTGTTATCGTTGCCAAAGAGTTGGGGATATCCCATTTCTCAGCGAAGATGGAGGGGATAAAATGTACAATGGAAACTTCACTGCCGCCGTAAAAGAAGAAGTAAGCACCCGCCAAGGAAATAAACAGCAATCCGTGTGACCGATAACCGGTGCTTTCTTTTTTAGTGTCATCGGAAGAGACCTCTTTGCGGATGAGAAGCTGATCAATACTGCCGAAACTCATCTGCTTCCATGCAATTAATAGTGCAAAACTGGATAACCCTAATACTAAAAAAGCAATTGTCCACATGTGGTTGTTGATAAGAAAGCCTGAGAGCAGAGGCATGAAAAGCGCACCTAATCCGTAAGCCACCTCCATCTTGCTCATGGCCACAGCCTGTCTTTCTTTAATAGCGGTGAGGATGATCGTGCCTACACAGGATTCCACCAATCCGGCGCCAAGCCCCGCGGTGCTGACGAGAAGAAATAGCAGCGGCCAGGGCGGCAGGAAGGTGATGAACATTTCACAGCTGATGAGTGCCAGGCCAAAGATAACGACGTTTTTGCGCCCAAGCTTTTTCACCATGTAAGGCATTCCGATGACACCGATGAGAAAGCCCATGAACTGAGAGAATACCAATACACCGCCATTACTGTAGCTTTGTGAATAATGTGTGAGTAACTCAGGCAGTACGGCTCCCAGAATAACAAGTGTAAAAGCAATCGATCCATAAGAAAAACAGCTTATCCACAGCAGACGAGTTTTCATCATTTTATCTCCTTATTGGTAAAATCATATTTCTCTCTACTCGTATGACATGATGTTTTTACAAAAAATCCAATTATTGTTACTATATCACATAACTTTTGCTCGTACATCCCTTATGGTAACGTTAACAAATTGTTAACATTTTTTACAAGAAAGATCGTTGACATTATTTTCAATAATTTATACGATAAAAAGCGAAATTCTAATAATTTCATAGGGGTGGTATTTGTGGGAACGAAGGAAATCACGAATCCAGACAGCTTGTATTACAGTGTTGACGATGTAGTAATGGAGCGCGGAGAAGGGATTTACCTGTACGATCAAGAGGGAAATGAGTACATTGATTGCGCCTCTGCCACGTTTAACTTGAATTTAGGATACGGTAACAAAGAGGTCATTGATACGGTTAAAGAACAAGCCGATAAACTGATCCATGTAACATCATCTTTTCAAACAGACGCCGTAAATAAACTGGCAGAAAAACTAGCAGAAATCGCCCCCGATAATCTCACAAAAGTACACCCTAAAGTCAGCAGCGGTTCCGGTGCAAATGAAGGAGCTATTAAAATGGCTCAGTATTACTCCGGAAAAACCGATGTCATCTCCTTATTTCGAAGCCACCTCGGACAAACGTATATGACTTCCGCTTTGTCCGGCAACTCATTCAGAAAAGAACCTTTCCCGCCACAAATTTCTTTTGGCCTGCAAGTCCCCGATCCCTATTGCAGCCGCTGTTTTTATAATCAGAAACCTGATTCATGCGGTATGCTGTGCGTAGAAAGAATTAATGATTTTATTGAGTATGCGAGCAATGGAAAAATTGCCGCAATGATTATTGAACCGATATCCGGAAACGGTGGAAACGTCGTTCCGCCTAAAGAGTATTTTAAACAGCTGAGAAAGCTTTGTGATGAACATGATATCGCTCTGATTTTTGATGAAATTCAGACCGGATTCGGACGTACTGGCAAAATGTTTGCCGCGGACCACTTCGATGTGAAACCTAATATGATGACGGTAGCAAAAGGGCTCGGGGGCACAGGCTTCCAAGTCGCCGCCACTCTGACGGAGGACAAGTATACCGGGCTTCCGGGGTATACGCACTCCTTCACGTACGGCTCAAATGTGATGGCCGCCGCTGCCGCGTGTAAAACCATAGATATTATGCAGCGCCCGGGATTTTTGGAAAATGTAACGACGGTCGGTCATTATATTATGGATCGCTTAGAAACGATGAAAGAGGATTTCGCTTTTATTTCTGAGGTAAGAGGCGTCGGTCTTATGATCGGTGTGGAGATTGTTAAAGAGAACAATGAACCGGATGTGGAGCTGACCAATTATATTGCTAAACGGGCAATGGATTACGGGCTGATTCTCCGGACATCCCGTTACGGATTCGGAAATGTATTTAAGATCCGTCCGCCTTTAACCATAACACTTAGTGAAGCCGAAGTGCTCTGCTACAGACTTCGTAAGCTATTGGAGGAAATCAAGTGAGAGACTATATCATTGGGCTTGGACAATTTGTTTATCAAAAGGTGAAAAATCAAAAAGGCACACTGAAAAACCGGCTCGTAAACGGCTATTCCCCGGGAGGCGACGCCCAATTTAACATAGACGCCGCTGCTGAGGAGGCGGTGCTGGATTATATTCAAGAAAAGGGCCATCCGGTTGCTTTTTACACGGAGGATGGCGGCCTGAAGCTGATTGGAGAAGATCCGCAATATATTTTAATTGTAGATCCGATAGACGGAACGCGCCCGGCCGCCGCGGGACTTGAAATGTCGTGTATTTCGATTGCGCTTGCTTCGTATAAGCCAAACGCAAAGATTAAGGATATCGAATTTGCTTTTTTACTTGAATTGAAATCAGGCGCTTTTATGTACGGTGATATATACAGCGATGCCATTCATTTTGAAGGGTATCATGGAGAATTGCCGAATTTGAGCGGAGTGCGGGATATTAAAAATATGTTTTGGAGCCTTGAATTTAACGGGCATCCGGCGCAGCTGATGACGGACGCATACGGCCATCTGATTGACCAGTCGGCCAATAATGGCGGGGTTTTTGTGTTCAACAGCGCTTCTTATTCGATTTCACGAATTATTACGGGGCAGATGGATGCTTATGTGGATATCGGCAATCGTCTGCTGAAAGATGATCCGAAGCTGCTTTCAGATTTTCAGCAGGTCGGGAACGGGCAGGTGCTGCATTTGTTTCCTTATGATATTGCCGCAAGCGTCTTTTTGGCGAAGAAGGCGGGAGTGGTCATTACGGATGCATACGGCCGGTCTTTGGACGAAACACTTCTGACAGATTTAAGTTATCAGAATCAGCAATCATGTATTGCGGCATCAACGAAAGAGCTTCATCAAACATTATTAGACCAAATCCGTTGGGGCAGAAAGGAAGAGAAATATGAAGGCGTTGGTCTGGACTCCTAATGATAAGCTTGAATATCAAGAGGTGGACGAGCCTCAAATTCGGAAATCCAATGATGTGAAAGTGAAAATTTTCGGCACCGGTATCTGCGGAACGGACTTAAATGTGCTGAAAGGAAAAATGAATGCAACCCATCATATGATTATGGGGCATGAATCGGTGGGAGCGGTCGTGGAAATCGGACCGGACGTGACAAATGTAAAAGTCGGAGACCGCGTCGTGATAGATCCTACGCAGTTTTGCGGGAAATGTCATTATTGCCGGAGAGGGCTGACGTGTTATTGCGAAACCTTCGAGGATTGGCAGCTCGGAATCGGAGCGCACGGAACGTTTGCGGAATATTACGTGGGGGAAGACAGGTTCATGTACAGAATTCCGGATTCAATGGAATGGGAGCGGGCCACATTGGTTGAGCCTCTCTCCTGTGTACTGAATGTTGTGGACAAGGCTTCGATTCAGCCGGAGGACTCGGTCTTGGTTTTGGGGTCCGGACCGATCGGACTGCTTGTGCAAATGATGGTGAAAAAACTGGCGCGATTGACGGTTGCGACTGAAATAGGCAGTTTCCGAAGCGAGGCGGCGAGCCGGATATCGGATTATGTCTACCACCCTGAAGCATTAACCGTGGATGAAGTGAAACGGATTAATCAAGGAAGAAAATTTGATGTGATTTTTGACGCGATCGGCAACCAGCTTGATTGGGCTTATCCTTTCATTGAAAAGGGAGGCAGAATCGTGCCGATGGGCTTTGATGATACGTATGAGATGACGGTCAGGCCGTACCAGCTGCTGTCAAACGGCGTAACGATTGTGGGCACAGGTGAAGCCCGCCAGATCATGGAGGCTGCGTTAGCATGCGCGTCCGACCTTCCACAGCTCTATGATCTTATTACGGAAAAGACGGAACTGAAGAATTATGAAGAAGCCATTGATCATCTCATGGGCATCGACCCGGTGACAAAAGAAAGAAAGGATATCAGCGCAATAAAAACGATTCTTGTGTCTGATCCGGAACTTTTATAAAAGCGGAAACGGCTCCAGTGAGAGTCGTTTTCTTTTCTTATTTATACGGTCTTGCACATTTCTTTAAAGTTTAATATGATACTCTTTGTTAACAATTCCTTTCCTCAACGACATTATACTCTGAGCGTGTCCTCTTTTTCCCCGTAAGCTTGCCTCATATTCCACAGATGAAAATCAATGTTTCCAACTGATAGGGTGCGGATTTTTATAGTGAAAAGGAGTCGTTATCATTTGAAAGATTATACGTTACAGCAGCAATGGTTCGGGAATGTCCGTAAAGACATTCTGGCCGGTATTCTGGTTGCTCTCGCTCTGATCCCTGAGGCGATCGGATTTTCAATTATTGCAGGTGTCGATCCGATGGTCGGCCTTTATGCATCATTTTGTATCGCGATTATTATTTCTATCTTCGGCGGCAGACCGGGAATGATTTCAGCCGCTACGGGTTCAATGGCGGTTGTCATGGTGACATTGGTGGCTGATTACGGGCTGCAGTATTTGTTTGCGGCAACCATTCTGACAGGTATTATTCAATTTATTCTTGGTGTCAGTAAAATAGCGAAATTGATGAAATTTATTCCGCGTTCGGTCATGATCGGATTTGTGAATGCTTTGGCGATCTTGATTTTTTCTGCGCAGCTGCCGCAGTTCAAAGGAGCTTCATGGGTCATGTACGCCATGCTTGCCGGATCACTGGTTATCATATATCTATTGCCGAAGGTTACGACGGCTGTGCCGTCTCCGCTGGTGGCGATTATTGTCATGACGATCATTGCGGTGGTCTGCCATGCGGATGTCCGCACGGTCGGTGATATGGGCGGGATTACAAGTTCACTTCCGCATTTCTTGATACCGGATGTTCCGTGGACGTTTGAGACATTGCGGATTATTTTCCCATATTCTCTGGCCCTTGCATTCGTCGGATTGCTTGAGTCGCTGCTGACGGCCCAGATCATTGATGAAATGACGGATACGGATAGTGATAAGAACAAAGAAAGCCGCGGACAAGGCATCGCCAATATTGTGAACGGATTTTTCGGAGGCATGGCCGGATGCGCAATGATCGGCCAGTCTGTCATTAATACGAAAGCCGGCGGACGCGGCCGGTTATCGGCTTTTACGGCCGGCGCGTTTTTAATGTTTTTAATTGCCGTATTAAGCGGTATCGTCGTGAAAATTCCGATGGCTGCGCTGGTGGCCGTGATGGTTATGGTGTCCATCGGCACGTTCGACTGGTCATCGATTAAAGGTTTGCGGAAAGCGCCCCTTACTGATTCGGTCGTTATGGTTATTACCGTCGTGACGGTCGTCCTGACAAATGATTTATCAAAGGGTGTCTTCGCGGGTGTGCTGCTAAGCGCGATCTTTTTTACGGCGAAAATTTCTAAGCTGAAGATTGTGTCACATTCCGAACAGAAAGATGTCAGAACTTATAAGGTAACGGGACAGATCTTTTTTGCTTCCGTGTCTGAGCTCATGAATGCCATCGTTTATGATGAAGACGTGGAGCGGATTGTCATTGATTTGACCGATGCCCATGTGTGGGATGATTCGGGAGCGGCGGCTCTTGAGAAAATTGTCGCCAAATGTAAAGAATACGGAATTGAGGCTGAATTAAAGGGATTAAATCAGAAAAGCCGAGATTTAATGAAACAAATGGCATAGAATTTGTGAAGTCCGGATGAATATATCCGGGCTTTTTTTCGGTTAAATTTGCCGGGGTGCATTGTTATAATGAATGAGACTTGAAAACCGTATATAGGAGACTTGCATATGATGTGGCTTCAGAAGTTGAACCAAGTGTTGGGGAGAATCATGCCGCTTTTGACTCCGTCAAGTGTGGCGGCGGGTGTGCTGTTATCTCAGCATATCAGCTGGATGGCCGGCGCTGTGCCGTGGATATTTGCATTTATTACATTTACGGGCAGTCTGAGTGCCAATTTTCAATCGCTGAAGCGCAGTATCGAGAAGCCGCTCCCGATGATCATGGCATTGTTTGTTCTGCATATTTTCATGCCTGTTTTTGCATGGGGAAGCGGCCATCTGATTTTCAGCGGTGACCCTTTAACTGTGACGGGGCTGATTATGGGTGTGGTGATTCCGACCGGAATTACGAGTTTGATTTGGGCTGCGATGTATAAGGGGAATGTCGGATTGACGCTGTCTATTATCCTGGTTGATACCGTACTTTCTCCTTTTATCGTACCGTTAAGCCTGTCTGTCCTGGCCGGGGCGAATGTTCAGATGGATTTGTGGGGGATGATGAAAGGGCTGGCGGAGATGGTGGTGATTCCATCCATCGCAGGGATGATAGTCAACCAGTTTTCCCCGCCGGTAAGGACTCAGGCGATAAGCCGGTCGCTGTCTCCTTTTTCAAAAATCTGTCTGATGATTGTCATTGCCATTAACAGTTCGGAAATCGCGCCGTATGTCACGCACGTGGATATCAAATTTGCGGGCATCGCAGGCATGGTATTTTTTATTGCCATGACGGGTTATGCCGTGGCTTGGCTGATCGGAAGACTGATGAAGCGGAGCCAGGATGAAATCGTGTCTCTGATTTATACGGGGGGCATGCGCAATATCAGCGCCGGAGCCGTTCTCGCCGTGTCTTTCTTTCCGTCTCAAGTGGCGGTTCCGGTCGTCATCGGGATGCTTTTTCAGCAAATCCTTGCCGCTTTGTTCGGCTATTTGCTGAGACGCTTTGAACTTAAGCCGGTCGTGATGAAGTATGAAAAAAACCGCTCAGCTACGTGAGCGGTTTTTTCCGTACAGCCAGCTTAGTGCTGCATTGAATTGTCGTTTGAATGCTTCTTGATGGTGCACGGTGCCTTCTTCAACAGTGAAAGAGAGCTGAGATTGAGAAAAGCCTTTTTGCCTCAGGCTTTCATGCACGTCTTTATTTTGTCGGATCATGGTGTTTTGGATGTTGTTTTTATGCTCAGCTTCGCGGCTGCCGACAGACATATAGATACGCCGCCGTGCAGGACGCAAAGATGCGGAGCGGACATACTCTGCTGATTTTTCATACCAGAAGGAACCGGAAATACAGCCGATTCTGCCGAATATTTCAGGCTTCTGTAACATCGCGTACACCGAAAACAGTCCGCCTAATGACGCGCCGATCAGGCCTCTCGTTTCCGGATGTGCAGAAATGTGATGCATATCTTCAACAGTGGGAATGATGACATTTGTCAGCTCCTCGAGAAAGAGCCTCCCTTTGCCGCCGAAATCATGAAACGCAGGGCTCAGGGAAGGCGCGGGCCACGGCGTGTACTCATCGAGCCTGTCAGCCGGTTTGATGCCGATGAAAATCAATTCGGGAAGTGTTCCGTTCGCAAATTGGGATTCAAGCTTATCCATCTGTTCTAAAAACAAAGAACCCCCGTCCAGTACGTACACACAGGGTAAAGCCCCTGTTTGAACCGAATAGGAGGGAGGAAGATACACAGTGCATTCCTTTCCGTTTATCCGGTGTTCTGTAAGGGTGCCTCTCATGCATCCAGCCCCTTCTTCTGCTTAAACAGAAGAAAAAAGAAATAAGGAACGCCGAGAATCGCAAGAATAATTCCCGCCGGCACTTCTGAAGGCTGAAAGAACAATTTGCCCGCAAAGTCGGCGGATATGACGAGGAGCATACCGACCAATCCGCTGACCGGTAATGAGTATCTGTGCTCAATCCCGGCGAGCCTGCGGGAAATATGGGGCGCGATCAGTCCGACAAATGCCATGCTGCCCGCTGCGGTTACACATGCGCTGATCAAAGCGATGCAGGCAATGAGTAAAATCGTTTTTTCTTTATTGGTTGAAACACCGAGGCTTTTCACCGTGTCCTCATCGAAACGAATGGTATCCAGCAATGACGTTTTCGCCATAAGAAGAGGAATGAACAAGATCAGCCACGGAAGGATCGCCGTAATGGTCATCCAGTTTGCCGACCAGATGCTGCCGTTTTTCCAAACCATCGCCATCTCATAATCCTGCGGGTCCATTTTTAATGAAAGAAATAAAGACAGCGCGCTGAATCCGGAATTCATGGCGATCCCGACGAGAATAATTCTGCCCGATTCCAGATGCCCCCGGTGCCAGGCGAAAATATAGATCAGCACGGCCGCCATCAATCCTCCGATGAGGCCGAAGACAGGCATACCCATCGCAGAGGCAAGTGCCGTCGCTTCAGATTGTCCCTGAAACAGAAGCATAAACGTGACGATTCCGGCTCCGGCTCCTGCATTAATGCCCAAAATACCGGGATCGGCAAGACCGTTTTTGGTAATGGCCTGAATAACGGCTCCGGCTATCCCCAACCCGAGTCCGATGGCAGCAGCCATGACAATGCGCGGCAGCCTCAGCTGAAACAGCAAAATGTCATATTGCGGATTCGGATGGATGCGGAAAAGCGTACTGAGCAGTTCACCCGGCTTTGCGGAAAAAGAACCGCTTGTCATGCTGAAATAGCTTACGAGCAATATGAGAGCAATCAGAATGATATAAATTCCGGCCATTTTACGCACCACGCTGATCCCCTCCTTTTCTTTTAATCAAATAAAGAAAGAAAGGAACACCGATGATAGAAGTGACAACTTCAATAGGCGTCTCAAACGGATAATTGATGAATCGGCTGGCAAGGTCGCAAAGGGTCAGGAAGACGCCGCCGATGATGCACGCGCATGGGATCAGCCTGCTGTAGTCCGATCCGACGAGAAAACGTGTGATGTGCGGAACGACCAAACCGACAAAGGCAATTTTTCCGGCGAGTGCCACCGAGCTTCCGGTCAATATGACAACGGCTGCCATCGCCATGAGTTTGATGGTTCTTTTCTGCTGTCCCAGACTTTTTGAAATGTCGTCTCCTAATGATACGGCAGTGACCTTTTTGCTGAGAATCATGGCCGTGATGATTCCGATCGCAAAAAACGGGACGGCCAGTTTCAAAAAATCAGGGTTCATTTGATGCAGTCTCGCACTGTACCAAAAACTGAGATCCTGCGAAATTTGAAAATAAATCGAAAGCGCAGCCGACAGACTGCTGAGAAGCATACTGGTCACCGTTCCGATAATGGCAAGCTGCACCGGGGTAAAACCGCCGGGAAGAATGGAGGCCAGCCCGAAAACAAGAGCGGCGCCGAATGCGGAACCGAAAAACGAGTATATGATCATTTCAATGGATGTCGATTGAGGGAGCAATACCATGCAAAGGGTGATGATAAAAGCGGAGCCGTCCGACACACCCATGATCGAAGGCGAGGCCAGATAGTTCCGTGTGATTCCCTGCATGAGCGCTCCGGAAACAGCAAGGGCGGCGCCGATGAACATAGCGCCGGCAGCCCTCGGGATTCTTGAATGCCATATGATCTGATGGTCGGTATTCTCCGGATTAAAGTGCAGCAATGCGGAGAACACGGTATGGAAGTCAAGCTGCTTTGCGCCGTATAAAACGGAAAGCAGCAGTGACAGAACAATGGCAATCGGTGAAGCAATGATAATAATGTGTGTCCGCCGTTTTGCATACATGTGAAAAACCTACTCTTTATTAGTCTTGAGTCAATTTGTCAGCCGCAACCTGTAAGAAGCGGATTTTACTCCAAGCGGTTCCGCCTTGGGCTAATGGATCGATCGTATTGACGTATACATGGTCTTTTTTGACTGCCGTCAGGCTCTTCCAAATCGGATTTTTCTCTAAGTCTTTCAAAGCGTCCGGCTTATCTGCGTTTTCGTCATCAGAGAATTGTACAAAGATGTGGTCAGGGTTCATTTCGCTTAATTTTTCAAGAGAAATCAGTTCCTGCGCTTTCGCCGCTTTAACTTCGTCCGGCGCCTTCAGGCCTAAATCACCGTAAAGCGTGGAGTTGAAATATACTTGTTCAGGATAAATATAAATATTGCCTTGTCTGATTCTGATGACCAGCGCGTTTGACTGTTTCGCTTTGCTGTTTATCTTTGTTTTTGTCTTTTTCAGGTCCTGTTCGTAATCTGCGATGATTTTTTTCGCTTTTTTCTCTTTATCTGTAAGCTGGGCGAGCAGCATCATGTTTTCTTTCCAGTTTGATGAGATATGAGAGACAGGGATCGTTTCAGCGGTGCCGCTCAATTTTTTCAACGTTTTTTCCGGGAATTTGGTTGATGCCAGAATGACGTCCGGCTGCAGCTCAAGAATTTTTTCCATATTCGGCTGCATTTTTTCCCCCGTTGATACGGATTTATCTGTAATATCTTTAAACAGTTCCGGGAATTTGCCGGAGAAAGAAATTGCTCCTGCCGGATGAACGTCAAGCAATTTGGCGTCTTCCATTGATTCTACGCTGCCTGTAATGGCGATTTTGTCAGTCGGCGCTTTGACTTCATATGTTTTTCCGAGATATTCGATTTTCTTTTTATCTGAAGAAGCGTCCTTTCCTTTACTTGCTGTATCAGATGTTTCTGAGCTTCCGCAAGCCGCGGCCGTGAAAGCCAAAAGCAAAATCATGAAAGCGAATGCCAATTTCTTCATCTATTGTTCCTCCTGTTCAATTGATAACTATTATCAATTGGAATTATAGAGAAGGAACAGGGATAAGACCATGGATAATTTCCGGTATTACCATGGACGATCTTCGGATAAAATCGAAATGCTTTGCTCGATCATCCGCTGATGTCCGCTTGGAGAATATTCAATCCACGGGTCAGATGATATGGGAAACACGCGTTTATTGCTGACGGCTCTAAGGTTCTGCCATATTCCGGTCTGCTGAATCCGCTGAAAATAACGAAGTGTTTCCGGTTCTTTACAAGTGAAAAGCATGATGCAGTCAGCCTGGCAATCCGCCAGCATTTCCAAGGAAATCTTTTCGTCAGGAGCAAAAGATTCCGGTTTTGCGGAGGCAAAGCCTAAATCACCGAAGAAGACATCCTCAATACTGTTGTTATGGGCGATGTACATATTTTCTTTATATACACGGATAAATAAGAACCGCTGATGCCGCACGTGTTTAAGAGCATCTTTCGCTGAATGGGCGAGACTTTGATAAGCTTTAAGCCAGTGCCGCGCTTCCTGCTCTTCATTCAAATATGCGGCTGTGCGAAGAAACTGGTCTCTCCAATTCTCTTGAGCGGGAAGGTAAAAAACTTCAGTGATGTCATTCAGGCGCTGTTTTTCTTCTTCACTGACAGAATCAAGACTGAAAATGATGTCCGGGGCAGCTTGGGACAGCGTGTGCAAGTTCTCTTCCCAATTTGCATTATAACGGTAAGCACTCAGGTGAACCGGAATATCGGAAGAGAATTGTTTGTAATAATAGGCCGTCCATTTCGGGTGCAGCGCCGCGGCGTAAGGCACGTGATGCAGAGGAATCAGATGCCCCATCGTTTCTTTTCCGTAAGCGGCCATTTTTGTGCGCCTTTTTTTCATATAGCTTGTAGGTGAGCTGCCGGTATGTTTTTTAAAGATGCGGCTGAAATAAAATTCGTCCTGGTAGCCGATTTGATGAGCGATTTCCCGCAGTTTGCAGTTTGCCTTGGCCATCAGTTTTTTCGCATTGGTTATGCGGATGTCTGTGATATATTCGGTTACGCTCTGCCCGTATAGTTTTTTAAAGGTTTCACTGTAATGCTTGGGACTGATTCCCGCCATATGAGCGAGCTGGGTGAGCGTGATTTTTGTGTCGGACTGAGCATGTATGAATTGTTTTGTCTGTTCGATCGCCGCTTTCGTATTATTTTGATGGCATACTTTTGCGGCATAAAGGTCGTACATCAGCTGCTGAAAGTCGGCTGTGTATTTCATTTTCTGCAATGCATCCGCCGATCGCACGTTTTCAGAAAGTGACTGAAGCCGGCTTGTCAAATGATCCACCGTTTGTAAATTCATTTGCTGAAGTCCGTGGAAGATGTCTTCCCCATTATCCGGAAGCATCGCTTCATCATCTGATGAATAGGAGAAAACACGGAGTCTGACGATATACAAATGGATGCCGCCTGACGATATAGGGGCAATATTGAATGTCTCATCACAAGGACAGATGTAGAGCGTTTCCTTCTGCAGCGGAAAGCTGTCTGTTCCGATATCAATTTGTCCCTCGCCTTTCACATGAAAGATCAATACGGGAGAATCAGTGAGCTGATGCTCTGACAGAAGGTCGGCTGTTTTTTTTACGGAGATGATATCAATTGGCTGAAAGAATAATGTGTTTTTCATGAGAAACCACCTTTTAGGAAACATTCATTTAAATGATAACTGTTATCATTTAAATTGTACCAAATAAATGAATGTTTTCCTATAAAAAGCGGAAATGTGAAATGCGTCAAAATGTTACACGTGTAACACGAATGTTGTCAGTATATGAGGTATTGTTTTCTTAGAGTTTTGAATTGGTCCAGCCGGCGTTGATATGTGCCGGTGATGTCTTCAATGGAAGCGCCTTTTTCTATTTTTTTGCGTACCCAGCCGTTACCGATCAGCTTGTCAAAAGAGCCTGTCGGCAAGAAGGAAAAGTCATTTGGATATAAGTCATGCATGGTTTTCAGAATGGAAAGCCCTGTTTTTGCCGCTTCAAATGTGTTTCTGTTTGTTACGTAGACTTGAACGCCGTGGCACAGCTTGCCCTGGTGCTTGGAGAAGCTGGGGATAAATGATGCGGCTCTGAAGGCGACGCCCGGAAGCTTGAGACTGTTCAGGCGTTCTTCGAGCTCGGTGCTTTTCATATAAGGCGCGCCGATAAGTTCAAACGGCTTTGTCGTGCCCCTTCCTTCGGATACGTTTGTGCCTTCGATTAGTCCTGTCGCCGAATATGCGAATATGCTGTCCGGGGTCGGGATATTAGGCGAAGGGAGGACGAACGGCAGACCGGTATCTTCAATTGTCATCGTCCGCTTCCAGCGCTTCATTTTTACGACGGTGAGGTCGGCGCCAATATGAAACTCTTTATTGAATAAAAGAGCAAGCTCACCGATCGTCATGCCGTGCTTCAGCGGGATCGGATATAGTCCGACAAATGAAGCGTAATCCGGTTCAAGAACCGGGCCGTCCGGATTTCGTCCGCCTTGCGGATTCGGCCGGTCCAAGACATAAAAAGGAATGCCTTTTTCTTTGGCCGCTTTCATGGCATAGGCCATTGTATAAATGTAGGTGTAGTATCGTGTTCCGACATCCTGAATATCGAAAATCAGCACATCTGTATCTTTCAGCATGTCAGGCGTCGGTTTCCTCGTTTCCCCGTACAGGCTGTAGACGGGAAGCCCTGTTTTTTCGTCTATATAGGATGTGACTTTGTCTCCGGCCTGGGCATCGCCGCGGACACCGTGCTCCGGTCCGAATAATGCCGTTAAATGGATGTCTGGTGCCTCATACAGCACGTCAACGCTGCTTTTCAATGAATTGTTCACACCGGTCGGGTTGGTGATCAGCCCGACCCTTTTTCCCTTCAGTTCCTGTTTATAATCTTTCAGCAGGCGGTCGATGCCTGTTTGGATGCTTGGTTTCTTGGTGGTATGAAGGTTTCTGTCAGAAGCCGCCGAGACTGCCGTCATAGCACTGATGACGACTAATCCGGCAAGAAGCGCAGCCGTTTGTGTTTTCATGATCTGTCCTCCTGTTTAAAGCGGTTTTCCGGTCTTCAGATTGATACCGAAACCATAAGGATAGAGTGTCGTTCCCGGATGAGTGACGGAAGGAATGTCAGCGGGCAGCCTGCCTTGCGGTTTTGTCTGTCCGAATATCGCTTCAACGCCTGCCGGAATGTTTGGCTGGAGAAATTGTCCGTCTGTATATCCTTTAAAGCCGTAGACTGCGATAAGGGCTTTAGCTTCTACAAAGTTCGCAGCGTCATATGGATTACGCAGGCTCATCAGCACAAAGGGTTTTTGGTTCGATTGTGCGGCTTTCATGACGGCCCGCGGAAATGCAGTCGTCCACTTGCCGGGATCTGTGACGGAATCGTCAATGACGCCGTCGTTTACGACAGGATCATTTTTTACGACATATGAGCCTGTAATCACGTAATCAGCGTCAGATATCTGCTTTTTGTGTTCATCATGAAATGTGCGCTCGGCAAAGTTCATTTTACTGATGGTTACCGGCCGGATTTTTTTCTTCTTGATGAGCTGCCGAATGGTTTGTTCCATTGACGCTGTTTGATCTTCATAAGGAGCGGCAATGAGAACGCGGCTGTTCTTTTCCGGTTTGAATGGGAGCGTGCGGTTTTTGTTTTGTAAGACGGTGACGGATCTTTCCGCGATTTGTTTTTCAGCTTTCAGGTGATTTTTGCTGCCGACGGTTTTCTTTGCTTTTGCAATCTTCTTTTTCAGATTTGTCTCTTTCGGGGCGGGATATATCCCTCGTTTTATTTTCAGGGAAATGATGCGTTCCGCCGATTTGTTAATTTGCTGCAGCGGAATTTCCCCTTTTTGTACCGCCTTTTTTAAAGCGGAATGAACCCGGGCAAAGCGGTTTTCCGTTTGCAGCGATGTCACTTGGGCCGGCATCAGGGCAATATCGACTCCTGCTTTTACTGCCATGACGACCGCCTCTTCCTGGCCGAAATGATCGGCAATGGCTTTCATATTTAATGCATCCGTAACGATGACACCGTTAAATCCCATTTCCTCACGGAGAAGATGAGTCATCACTTTTTTCGAGAGTGTGGCGGGTACGAGGATGTCTGAACCGTCCAGCTTGCTTTTATAGGTTGTATCGTCAAAAGCGGGAAATTGCACATGGGCTGTCATGATCATATCAGCTCCGGCCTGAATGGCCTTCCGGAACGGATAAAGTTCAATCTGACGCAGTCTTTCTTGATTGTGGGTGACAAGCGGAAGGCCGTAGTGGCTGTCGACATCCGTGTCGCCGTGTCCCGGGAAATGTTTGACGGCGGCAGCGACATCCTGCTTTTGCTGAGCCTTCATTGAGGCAAGGCCGAGTGAAGCTGTCAGATCACGGTCTGAACTGAACGACCTGACGCCGATGACAGGGTTTCCGGGATTATTATTGATATCGAGAACGGGAGCGAAATTCGTATTAATGCCCAGTGCTTTCAGTTCTTTGCCGATAATGGCGCCGGTCTGGGACGCGTAGGCTGTTTTTCTCGCGGCTCCGAGCGCCATATTGCCTGGGAAATGAGTACCTTCACCAAGTCTGGTTACGATGCCGCCCTCCTGATCAATACCTAATAATAGCGGAATGTCAGGGCTCGCCTTTTGAAAGGCATTTGTCAGGCGTACCGTTTGCTCAGTGTTTTTTACATTTTCTGCAAATAAGATAACGCCGCCGAACCGGTACTTTTGAATAAGCCCTGCGACTTCGTCATTCATTTGGGTAAGAGCCTCAGGTGATGACTGCCCCTTTTTTTGCCAATTGCGAAAATCAGGCATGAGCATCTGTCCTAATTTTTCATCTAATGTCATACGGGATACCGCTTGTTCCGCCTGTGACGGAATGTCCGGTTTTGTCGATGCATGATGCGTGCCGAAAACAATGAACAACAGTAATACAGCTGAGATGACAAGTTTCATGATGGTGCCCTCCTGCCGTCATAGTTTGGACCAAAGACATGGGTTGTCATTCAATGGCTTCATAAATCGTTTTTATGACGCTGCCGTAGCTTCCGGTCGGGAAAAGATCCCCTTCAAAAACATTAGGGTTTTCACCGGGACTGACGACGGGGGAATGCTTTTTATTGGTCAAAAGTGCGATCCCCAGCTTATAAGCGGGATCAATAATCGTGACGGTGCCGGTCCATCCCGTATGGCCGTATGCCTGCCTGCTTGCATATGGGCCGAACATCCACTCCATATCCGGGCTGCCGTTTTTCCGCCAGCCGAGAGCGAAAGTCGGATCAGAGGATGCCGCCGTTGTGAACAAATCGGCCGTTCTTTTATTGAAGAGAGAAGCGTGTTTATAACTGCCTCCGTTCAGCATGACTTGAAGAAGGACGGCCATATCATCAGCTCTGGAAAACAGCCCGGCGTGACCGGACACCCCTCCCATGGAGTAAAATGCTTTTTCATCGTGAACTTCCCCCTGCAGCGTATACGTCCTGATGTGAGGGAAATGGATGACTCCGTCACGTGTGTTGCCTAAACGTTCAGTAGCTGCGAATGCTTTTTCTTTAAAGCCTTTTTGCAGCGGGTTGAACAGTGTGTGCGTCAGTTTCAGCGGTTTGTACAGTTCTTGTTCCGCATAGGCATCAAGGGTTTTTCCGGTTATGTTTTCAATGATGCAGCCGAGAAGCATGTAACCGATATCGCTGTATACGTGTTTTGTTCCCGGTTTGTATTCAAGCGGGATTTGGGTGAGAAAACGGATCGTTTTCTCCCGTTCTTGTGAATATAAAGGGCCTGCGGTGTCCGGCTGATAGAAATAAAAGCTTGCCGGCAGACCGGATTGATGCTGGAGCACATCGATTACGCGAATGCGGTCTTTTTCTTGAATCGTATCGCTTTTTCTGTCTTTGAAATCAGGAAGGTAAGCCGAGACTTTTTGATACACATCAAGCTTTCCCTGACTGACGAGTCGCTGCAATGCAAAATTCGCCGCGTACATTTTTGTATTTGAAGCTAAATCAAACATGGTAGAAGTTTTCATTTTTTTCGGACGGGATAAAAGGGCGTTCCCGTCATATTTTTTGCTGTAGCCGTATGCTTTCTTTTTGATCACCCGTCCGTCCTTTACGACGACGAGGACGGCTCCGGGGAATCCTGCTGCGATGTCTTTTTCAATCATTTGATCAACCTTTCTGAGCTTTGCTGCGCCGTATAATTTGGATTGGGCTTCGGCTTTGTGCTGCGGCAGGAAAGAGAGGCTGATGACCATTGTGAGTATGGCGGCTGTCAGTGTTTTCATATTCTGATCCCTCCCGGTTTATTCAAATTCAGCAGCCATATCATCCTTAAATCCGAACGCATAAGTGAAGACAAAGCCCGCCGCGTAAGAGATGAAGAGACCGATGATATACAAAACGATTTGAGCCGGCTGTACGAGAAACGAGAGCGGAAGGCCGGAGACACCGATTGAAAAAGTAGCCACCTGAAAATGGGCTTGAAAGGCGCCGCCGATTCCCGCCCCTAAACACGCCGTCAAAAACGGCCGGCCGAGCGGGAGCGTGACGCCGAAGATGAGCGGCTCTCCGATTCCGAGCAGACCGGATGGAAGTCCGCCGCCGATCGCTCTTTTCAACGAGGCTCTTTTTGTTTTCATAAAGATGGCGAAGGCCGCCCCTACTTGACCCGCGCCTCCCATCGCGAGAATCGGAAGAAGCGGGTCATCTCCGATTGACCGGATTAATTCCAAATGTACGGGAGTCAAGCCCTGATGCAGGCCGGTGACGACAAGCGGCAGGAAGGCGGCTCCCAGCACAAACCCTGAGAGCACTCCCCCGACATTCAGCAGCGACAATAAACCAGATGTAATCAGATCAGAAATAAAACCGCCTGCAGGGATAAAAACGACATATGTCACCAGCCCGGTAATAAGTAAAGACAATGTAGGCGTGACGATAATGTCGATGGATTGATGGACGTACTTTCTGATAAACCGTTCGGTATAAGCGATAAAAACCGCAGCGAAAAGAACGCCGATTAATCCTCCCCTGCCAGGGAGCAGATTCTCTCCGAACAAACTGATATTGGCGATTTCAGGGTTAAGGATCAATATGCCCGCAAGGCCGCCCATCGCAGGTGTCCCGCCGAATTCCTTCGCCGCATTGATGCCGACAAGGACGCCGAGGTATGCGAATAAGCCTGAACCGATAACCGTTAAAATAAGTGCGATTTGGGATTCTTTCGGGAGCCAGCCGGCCTGAATGACGGCTTTCGTAATACCGGTGATTAAACCTGATGCAATGAGTGCGGGTATAAGGGGAATGAAGATGCTTGATATTTTTCTCAGAAAGAGTGTGATGGGTGTGGTGTTTTTTCTGTTGAGATCGGCTTTTTTCCGTGAGGCGGCTTCTTTTAAATCAATGTTTTTTCCGGATGGCATAAGTTTTGCGAAAGCGTCGGCGACATGATTGACGACACCCGTGCCAAGGATGATCTGCAGTGTTTCGGCTTCGACGACGCCTATTACCCCGTCGAGCCGTTTCAGCGTTTCAATATCCGTTTTGCCCTGATCTAAAGGTGTAATCCTCAGGCGTGTCATACAGTGGGTAAAGCCTGAGATATTCGATGAACCGCCGCAATTGTCCAGAATATCTTTGGCCAGTGACTGATAAAATGCCTCTTTGCTCATGGAGATCCTCCTTTTTCCGTACGATTTTTCCCGGGGAGCTGTGCCTGAAACGCGTCCTGAAAGCGCCTGCGCCGATCATGAAAACGGCGCGGGCTCGTAAAAGCACATTATTTTTCACCAAAGAACGATCAGCGTTCTTTTTCTTTTGAAAGGTGCTGTTCAATGGCTTTATCAATGAAGCCGTCTGATTCTTTGAGCAGTGCCTTCGCGTGTGTTTCGTCCGAATTCGTCTTCAGCATGACGATTGCCGTTTTGACATGGCTGCCTGCGGCCTCAAGCGTTTCTTTTGCCTTGTCGTACGGAACGCCCGTGATGCTTTGGATAATGCCGATTGCGCGTTCTTTCAATTTTTCGTTGCTGACATGAACGTCCACCATTAAATTTTCGTACACTTTGCCGCTTTTGATCATCACGGCCGTGGAAATCATGTTCAGAATCATTTTATGTGCCGTCGCCGCTTTCATTCGTGTTGACCCTGTAATCACTTCGGGTCCGACGACGACTTCAATGCTGTGATCGGCATAAGTGCTGATCAATGAGTGTTTATTGCATGTGAGCGCGACGGTTTTGGCGCCGATTGTTTTTGCGTATTTCAGCGCACCGGCCGCATACGGCGTGCGCCCGCTTGCCGCGATGGCGATCACAGTGTCTTCTGCGGTAAGCCCGATCGTTTTGAGATCGAGAGCGCCGGTTTCCTCGCTGTCTTCTATACCTTCAGCCGCTTGCAAAAAGGCGTCTGCTCCTCCGGCCATCAGACCGATGACGGTGTCGGGACTTACGCTGTATGTAGGCGGGCATTCAACCGCATCCAGTACACCGAGCCTGCCGCTTGTGCCCGCTCCCGCATAAATCAGCCTGCCGTTTCGCTGTAAGGACTGATGGGCGAATTGAACGGCAATCTGAATATCGGGCAGCACCTGCTGAACGGCTTCAGCCACTTTGAAATCCTCTTGGTTAATGATGCGGAGAATTTCCATCGTGTCTGCTTGATGGATTGAAGCGGTCTGCGGATTTCTGGTTTCTGTGGTCAATCTGTGAATGTTAAGCCGGTCTGTCATGATTGTACCCTCCCAAGTCGTTAATACTTGAAGTATATGGGCTTCTGAATAGATGTTTCAAGAAAAATCGGCAGGGATGAGATGAATAATCAAGCGCTTTCACAAAAAATGATGCAGAATGTGCTGTTCGCCGATGGGGCCGATCGTGCGACGACCTTTATCAATAAAACCGGAAGACCGGTACAGGTTCTTTGCACGATGATTTCGATGGTTTACAGCAAGCACGATTTCATCACACCAAGGAAAGTAATTTGCGACAAAAGCGGGGAGCTGCAGCATCGCTTGTTTGGCATAACCTTTTCCCTGATGCGGCGCATGTAAGGACAGCGCACTCAGCAAAATGGCAGACACATTGTTCGAATACGGGGCAATGGTTTCTTTTGAGGTATGTAAAATGAAAAAACCGACGGGGCGGTCTTCTTTTAAAATGATTGTCGGGTAGCGATCCCGGATGACGAGAGCCTGCGGCAGGACATCTATCGGCAGAGCTGTGAACTTTTTATCTTCTTCACTCAGCACAAACCCGTTCAGCCCGTCTGCATGCTCCGGTTTATAAAAGGACAGGGCTACATCCATGATATCTACTCTCCTTTTTTATAATTGATCCAATTCATCTTCTGATAGAACACGGCAGCCTGCCCGTTTTAAAAGAGCGGAAGTGATGCCGTCTCCAAGTATTTTTTTTCCTGAGAAAGTGCCGTCATAGATAAAGCTGCTGCCGCAGGACGGACTGTTTTCTTTAAGGATGACCGTTGCGGCGCCTATTTCTTTTGCGTATGCTAACGTTTTTTCCGCGCCGTCCATATATAAAGCCGTAACGTCTTCGCCTGGTGCCGTTACGATTCTTGCTGTTCCGTTCAGCACGTCTTCGCCCGTACCGCCGATGATTTCCGCCGGTTCGCGGGGAGTGGTGAAGCCGCCCAAAAGTTCGGGGCAGACCATAACAGCTTTCTTTTCTTCTACGAGTCTGCGGATTTTTTCCGAAGCGGCGTGAGAGCCGTTATACCTGCATTCGATACCGCCGAGACAAGAGCTGACTAAGATCATCTGTGTCCATTCCCTTCAATATTTTGATACTTTCATCATAAATGAAATAAGAGAGGAGGGATGAGTTTTTCAGTTAAAAAACGGGTAAAAAAGTTTGAAAATAAAAAAAATAATTTTTCTCTTTACAAATGGGGTACAACCTGTATATAATAACTTTTGTCAGCTCGACGCGGACACAACGGCCCGTTGGTCAAGCGGTTAAGACACCGCCCTTTCACGGCGGTAACACGGGTTCGAATCCCGTACGGGTCATATGGAGGATTAGCTCAGCTGGGAGAGCATCTGCCTTACAAGCAGAGGGTCGGCGGTTCGAGCCCGTCATCCTCCACCATATTTGCCGGCCTAGCTCAATTGGTAGAGCAACTGACTTGTAATCAGTAGGTTGGGGGTTCAAGTCCTCTGGCCGGCACTGTTTTCCAAAAAAATACGGAGGGGTAGCGAAGTGGCTAAACGCGGCGGACTGTAAATCCGCTCCCTCAGGGTTCGGCAGTTCGAATCTGCCCCCCTCCACCATTTTTGGGCTATAGCCAAGCGGTAAGGCAACGGACTTTGACTCCGTCATGCGTTGGTTCGAATCCAGCTAGCCCAGTCTCAGACACCTTTTGCATAAAGGTGTCTTTTTTTATCAGCATTTTGTTTCGATTTCTGATTGTTCATCAGATATACTATTTTTAAGCTGCTGTTAAGGCAGTATATTCTGTATTTTCCATCTACACCCTGCCTGAAATTTGGTAAAATAAATGTAATAAAAAAATGAAACCTTTTAAAACAATCAACGTATAGATACAGACCGGTGAAGGGCAGAGGTAAGATAAAACATGGAAAACCTGATTAAAAAAAGAATCAAGCAAGTCAAAAAAGGCGATCAAAATGCGTTTGCAGAAATCGTTGACCTTTATAAAGATAAGATTTACCAGCTTTGCTACCGCATGCTCGGCAATGTTCACGAAGCGGAAGATATTGCGCAGGAAGCTTTTATCAGAGCGTACGTCAATATCGACAGTTTCGATATCAACAGAAAGTTTTCAACGTGGCTTTACAGAATTGCGACCAACCTGACCATTGACCGCATCCGCAAGAAAAAGCCTGATTACTATCTGGACGCAGAAGTAGCGGGAGCAGAAGGGCTGACGATGTATTCGCAGATCGCCGCGGACGGGGTTCTCCCTGAAGACGCCGTATTGTCATTGGAGCTGTCGGACACAATTCAGAAAAAGATTTTAAAGCTGCCTGACAAGTACAGAACGGTTATTGTATTAAAGTATATTGACGAACTCTCTTTAATTGAAATCGGGGAGATTCTGAATATCCCTGTCGGCACCGTCAAGACAAGGATACACAGAGGCAGAGAGGCTCTTAGAAAACAATTGAGGGATCTTTAAGTGGGGTGATGAAATGAGCTGTCCTGAACAGATTGTGCAGCTTATGCATAAGCATCTTGATGGAGATATCCTTCCTGAAGATGAAAACGTATTAAAACAACATTTGCAGTCATGCGGGAATTGCAAACGGCATTTTCATGAAATGGAGAAATCCGTAGCACTCGTCCGAAGCACATCGCATGTCACGGCCCCTGCTGATTTTACTGCCAAAGTTATGGCGAATCTTCCAAAAGAGAAAAAACGCGCTTCTGTAAAACGATGGATCAAAACTCATCCGATGATTGCAGCCGCAGCGGTTTTTGTGATTTTAATGGGCGGCGGTTTTTTCAACAGCTGGCATAATGACCACAATTTCAGTGTGTCCAAACAGCCGAACCTTGTCGTGCAGAATCACACGGTCACCGTCCCTGAAGGCGAGACCGTAAAGGGCGATGTCACAGTAAAAAACGGCAAGCTGTTCATTGAAGGAAAAGTCGACGGCAATGTGACTGTCGTCAACGGAGAAAAATACATGGCCTCAGCCGGACAAGTCACCGGGCAGATTGAAGAGATTAACCAATTGTTTGACTGGGTCTGGTACGAACTGAAATCGGCGGGCCAGGGCGTCGTGAGCGCTTTGGACCCGAATGAAGATGAGTAAAGCGTATAATCGCTTTACTCTTTTTTTTGTGCATCGCCGCTCTGGCTCATTTCACTTGAGAAATCAAAATGTGGTATAATGAGCACGCTATATGATGTACATATTGCTCATGCAGCACAATTCATAACGGAAAAAACGAAATGACTGAATTCTTGGAGGACGAGGAAATGGCTTTTGAGGACATCCCATTTTTGCAATACCTCGGCAATGCCGTTGATATTCTCCTTGTTTGGTATGTGATATATAAATTAATCATGGTCATACGCGGGACGAAGGCGGTTCAGCTTTTAAAAGGAATCGTCGTCATCGTATTGGTCCGGATGGCCAGTTCATATTTGGGACTCAGCACGCTTCAGTGGCTGATGGACCAAGCGATAACATGGGGATTTTTAGCGATCATCATTATATTCCAGCCTGAGCTGAGACGGGCGCTTGAACAGCTCGGACGGGGCCGGTTCTTTTCCAGGAGCGGAACCCCCGTGGAAGAAGCGCAGCATAAGACAATTGAAGCGATTACAAAATCGATCAGCTACATGGCGAAACGCCGCATCGGCGCACTCATCGCCATTGAGCGCGATACGGGAATGGGCGATTATATTGAGACGGGCATCCCGCTTAATGCGCAGGTCAGCTCGGAGCTTTTGATTAATATCTTCATCCCGAATACACCGCTGCATGATGGAGCGGTCATTATGAAAAATAACGAGATTGCGGCGGCAGCCTGTTATCTGCCGCTTTCTGAAAGCCCGTTTATTTCAAAGGAGCTGGGGACGCGTCACAGAGCGGCTGTCGGCATCAGTGAAGTGACGGACAGCTTAACCATTATTGTATCTGAAGAGACGGGCGCCATCAGTGTGGCCAAAAACGGAGACCTTCACAGAGAATTGACGGAAGAAGCACTGAAAGAAATGCTTGAAGCCGAGTTTAAGAAGAACGCCAGAGATACTTCTTCTAACCGCTGGTACTGGAGGGGCAAGAAAAATGGATAAATTCTTAAACAACCGCTGGGCTGTAAAGATCATTGCATTGCTCTTTGCGCTGCTGCTTTACGTTGCGGTTAATAACAACCAGGCGCCGACTCCGAAAAAGCCGGGGGAATCCTTTTTTCCGACATCAACGACTGACGAGGCTACGCTTACTGATATTCCTGTAAAAGCATACTATGATGAAGCGAACTATGTCGTCACCGGCGTGCCCCAGACCGTAAATGTCACGATTAAAGGCTCGACAAGCGCGGTGAAAAAGGCGAGACAGACGAAGAATTTTGAGATATACGCCGATATGAATAAGCTGAAGACCGGGACTCATAAGGTCGAATTGAAGGCGAAAAACGTATCGGACGGACTGACGGTCTCCATTAACCCGTCAGTCACGACGGTTACGATTCAGGAAAAAACGGCTGAGAGTTTTCCCGTGGAAGTTGAATACTACAATAAAAGCAAAATGAAAAAGGGATATACCCCTCAGCAGCCGATTATCAGCCCGAAAAACGTGCAGATTACAGGTTCGAAAAATGTGATTGATAACATTTCACTTGTCAAAGCATCCGTGAACCTTGAAAATGCAAATGAGACCATTGAAAAGGAAGTGAAAGTGACCGTCTATGACAAAGACGGCAACGCACTTCCTGTTGATGTTGAACCGTCAGTCATTAAAGTGACGGTTCCCGTAGCCAGTCCGAGCAAAAAGCTTCCTTTCAAAATCGAAAGGAAGGGAAGTCTTCCGGACGGGGTGAGCGTTGCGAGCATTGACTCGAATCCGAGTGAGGTGACGGTTTACGGCCCGCAGGATGTGCTGGATTCACTTGAATTTATTGACGGCGTATCTCTTGATTTAGGCAAAATTGATAAAGATACCGATATCAATGCCGATATCCCGCTTCCTAAGGGTGTCACTAAGGTATCACCGGAAAAAATCACGCTTCATGTTAAAGTGGACAGTGAAGACAAAAAGGATTTTGACAATGTCGGAATCAAGACGGTCGGACTGGGAGGCTCACAGCAGATTGAGTTTCTCGATCCTGAATCGCAGGCGATAAATATTACGGCCAAAGGCTCTCCCGCCAACATTAAGGCGCTGAAAAAGTCGGACATTGAACTGTATGCCAATGTCTCGGACCTGGATGACGGAGAGCACTCTGTAAAGCTTGAAGTAAACGGCCCGCAAAACGTCACATGGTCCCTGTCAAAAGACACGGTTAAGATCAAGCTGACTTCTAAGAAAAACACAAGTTCAAATAAAAATAACGGCGGTTCCGCTGATTCCGGCAATAAGAACGGCACAAGCGGAGACGCAGACAAAGACAAGAACAAGAACCGGGAAGACGACACTGACAGCGATCAGAATAAAAGTCAAAACCAGGATCAAAATCAAGATCAGGATGAAGACGGATCAAGCGCTGATTCTTCTTCAACAGAATGAAAAAGGAGCGATACAAAATGGGCAAGTATTTTGGAACAGATGGTGTAAGAGGTGTTGCCAACAGCGAGCTTACGCCAGAGCTGGCCTTTAAAGTTGGGCGTTTTGGCGGTTATGTCCTGACCAAAGATAAGCAGCGCCCGAAAGTGCTGATCGGCCGTGATACACGTATCTCCGGACATATGCTGGAGGGAGCCCTTGTCGCCGGACTTTTATCGATCGGAGCTGAGGTGATGCGCCTCGGCGTTATTTCTACGCCGGGGGTATCCTATTTAACGAAAGCCATGGATGCTGAGGCGGGCGTCATGATCTCCGCTTCTCACAACCCCGTACAGGATAACGGAATTAAATTTTTCGGAGGGGACGGCTTTAAGCTTTCTGATGAGCAGGAGGCCGAGATTGAACGTCTCATGGATGAACCGGAAGATAAGCTGCCGAGACCGACAGGCGCGGACCTCGGGCTTGTAAACGATTATTTTGAAGGCGTTCAAAAGTATCTGCAATTTTTAAAGCAGACGGCGGACGAAGATTTCACAGGCATTCATGTAGCGCTTGACTGCGCCCATGGTGCGACATCTTCCATTGCGACGCACCTTTTTGCCGATCTCGATGCTGACGTGTCTACAATGGGGACGTCTCCGAACGGATTAAACATTAATGATGGCGTCGGTTCTACACACCCGGAAGCGCTGAGTGCTTTCGTCAAAGAAAAAAACGCCGATATCGGCCTTGCGTTTGACGGAGACGGCGACCGCCTCATTGCCGTTGATGAAAAAGGAAACATCGTCGACGGCGACCAGATCATGTACATATGCGCGAAGTATTTGAAATCAGAAGGCCGTCTGAAGGATGATACTGTCGTATCGACCGTGATGAGCAACCTCGGTTTCTACAAAGCGCTTGAAAAAGAAGAAATCAAAAGCGTTCAAACGGCAGTCGGCGACCGCTATGTCGTAGAAGCGATGAAAAAAGACGGCTATAATGTCGGCGGCGAGCAGTCAGGGCACCTTATTTTCCTTGATTACAACACTACCGGCGACGGTCTTTTGTCCGCGATCATGCTTGTGAATACGCTGAAGGCGTCCGGCAAAACCCTTTCAGAACTTGCGGATGAAATGAAAAAATTCCCGCAGCTCTTAGTGAATGTGAAAGTGACGGATAAATATAAGGTAGAAGAAAACGCTAAGGTGAAGGCCGTTATTTCTGAAGTGGAAAAAGAAATGAACGGAGACGGCCGGATTTTAGTGCGCCCGTCAGGCACCGAACCGCTCGTCCGCGTGATGGCCGAAGCGAGAACAAAAGAGCTTTGTGACGAATATGTCACAAAAATCGTGGATGTCGTGCGGACAGAAATGGGAGCGGAGTAGCGAAGTTTATAAGCAGAGAGCGAACAAGACAAGTGCGATCAGCATAATATGATAGTAAACATGATGCCGGGGCGGCAAAAAATAATTGACCGTCCTTGGCACATGCTGTAAAATCAAGCTTGTTCAGCCTTTGTTTTTCACTTGCAGGAAAGGCGGGATTGTTTGCATCTTTTATAATTACAGCGCCCGAACTAAGCGCCCGAAAAACGGCTTAGTTGACGAGGATGGAGGTTATCGAATTTTCGGCGGATGCCTCCCGGCTGATTCATTTAGATCACAGCCGTAAGGATTTCTTCAAACCGGAGGGGCGACTCTCCGAACAAAGAGAAATCACATGATCTTCCAAAAAAACATGTGGGAGGGGACGATTGAAAGTCCCCTTGTAATTTGACTTTCTTCGTCTCCTTTTGCACCTTTAGGAGGAAGAAAATATGTGTGGAATTGTAGGTTATATCGGTCAGCTTGATGCGAAAGAGATTTTGTTAAAAGGATTAGAGAAGCTTGAGTACCGCGGTTATGACTCTGCAGGTATCGCTGTGGCGAATGAGCAGGGCGTGCATGTGTACAAAGAAAAAGGCCGCATCGCCGACCTTCGTGAAGTGGTGGATCACACGGTTGAATCTCAAGCGGGAATCGGCCATACACGCTGGGCGACTCACGGCGAACCAAGCTTCCTGAATGCTCACCCGCATCAAAGCACACTCGGCCGCTTTACACTTGTTCACAACGGTGTGATCGAGAACTATGTTCAGCTGAAGCGCGAATATCTTGAAAACGTTGAACTGAAAAGCGACACGGACACTGAAGTAGTCGTTCAAATGATCGAGCAATTTGTGGCGGGAGGACTTAGCACAGAAGAAGCGTTCCGCAAAACACTGACTCTGTTAAAAGGTTCTTACGCAATTGCATTATTTGACGGTGAAAACACAGACACCATTTACGTTGCAAAAAACAAAAGCCCTCTGTTAATCGGCCTTGGAGATACGTTTAACGTCGTGGCGTCTGACGCGATGGCTATGCTTCAAGTAACGAATGAATACGTTGAGCTTTTGGACAAAGAAATGGTGATCGTGACAAAAGACGAAGCCGTGATTAAAAACCTAGACGGTGAAGTCATGACACGTGCGTCTTATATCGCTGAGCTTGACGCCAGTGATATCGAAAAAGGCACATACCCTCACTACATGTTAAAAGAAACGGATGAGCAGCCGCTTGTTATGCGCAAAATCATCCAAACGTATCAGGACGAAAACGGCAGACTGGCCGTGGCCGGCGATGTCGCTGACGCCGTGGCGGAAGCGGACCGCATTTATATCGTGGCTTGCGGAACGAGCTACCATGCCGGTCTTGTCGGGAAACAATATATTGAAATGTGGGCAAACGTACCGGTTGAAGTGCATGTAGCGAGTGAATTCTCTTACAACATGCCGCTTCTGTCTAAGAAGCCGCTCTTTATCTTCCTTTCTCAAAGCGGAGAAACAGCGGACAGCCGCGCTGTGCTTGTTCAAGTCAAAGCGCTGGGTCACAAAGCGCTGACGATTACAAACGTTCCGGGATCAACGCTTTCCCGTGAAGCGGATTACACATTGCTTCTGCACGCAGGTCCTGAGATCGCGGTTGCATCAACAAAAGCGTATACGGCTCAGATTGCCGTGCTTGCGATCGTTGCGTCCGTTGCAGCAGAACGCAACGGCGTTGATATCGGTTTTGATTTGGTCAAAGAATTAGGTATTGCGGCAAACGCCATGGAAGCCCTCTGCGACCAGAAGGACGAAATGGAAATGATCGCACGTGAGTACCTGACTGTTTCAAGAAACGCTTTCTTCATCGGCCGCGGCCTTGACTACTTCGTGTGTGTCGAAGGCGCCCTGAAGCTGAAAGAGATTTCTTACATCCAGGCGGAAGGCTTCGCCGGCGGCGAGCTGAAGCATGGAACAATCGCTCTGATTGAAGAAGGAACACCGGTCTTTGCGCTTGCGACACAAGAACACGTCAACCTGAGCATCCGCGGAAACGTGAAGGAAGTCGCGGCCCGCGGCGCCAACACTTGCATCATCTCGCTGAAAGGCTTAGAAGACGCAGACGACAGATTCATCCTGCCGGAAGTCAACCCTGCGCTTGCTCCGCTGGTTTCTGTTGTGCCATTGCAGCTGATCGCTTACTACGCTGCACTGCACCGCGGCTGTGACGTTGATAAACCGCGCAACCTTGCGAAGAGTGTGACTGTGGAATAATATATTTAACCCCTTTGGTTATCAGCCAGAGGGGTTTTTTAATGCGGAAATTTAGAAATACATACTCTTTGCGATTGTAAAGAAATCCCCTTTTATATATTGAAAAGGATTAACACCTGCTTTATAATACGAGATGCATTCCGGTTAAAATCCATAAATGTAATCATTAGTAAATCGTTTTGTGCATGCCTCATCGGAAAGTAATCACCTCCAGTATTTTCATCATGAATATCCATTATATAAATGTAATCAATCGATTACACATCCACATTATGCTTAAGACTTTAAAATCCCTGTTGTATTTACCGGCTCCTGATCCATTATGAATTCCTCAACTAGATATAAAAATAACAACATTTTTGCAATAATCCGGTTCAATTCTCAAAAAAAGTCCTGACAGCAATGATAGGAGTGGAATGATGTCAAACCTTTTAGAAATCAGAAACATCAGCAAATCTTTTGGTCATAAAGCTGTTTTAAAGGATGTTACATTCAATGTGCCTGCCGGATCAATTGTCGGTTTTATCGGTGATAACGGCGCAGGCAAGTCAACAACATTTAAAACGATATTAGGATTAATCTCTCAGGATAGAGGTAAAGTGAAAATCTTTGGTAAAGAGAATCTGGAAAAACATATAAAGTTCAAAGAAGATATTGGGGTCGTATTTGATGCGATGAATCTTCCTGCGCACCTTACGATAAAGCAGCTGAATCATGTATTTAAGAAACTATTCGGTGCTTGGGACCAAGATCATTTTTACCGGTTGGTTCATTCTTTCTCTTTACCTATGGACAAAAAAGTGAATACATTCTCGCGCGGCATGTCAATGAAGTTATCCGTAGCTGTTGCTTTGTCGCATAATGCAAAATTATTACTCCTGGATGAAGCAACGGGAGGGCTTGATCCCTCTTCAAGAGATGATCTGTTAAATGAATTAAAAAGCTTTGTGAGTAAAAGCAACGGCGGTATTTTACTTTCATCGCACATTATGACTGATGTCGAGAAGATAGCCAGCCATATCATTATTATGAAAGATGGCGAAATTTTATTAAATGAAGAGAAAGATAAGGTTCTTGAAAGCTATACTGTTATAGACGTTGATGAAGGCCGATTGGCTGAGCTTGACGAAGATATCGTTCTAGCAAAAAGGAATCATGGATCTTATTGGAGTGTGCTTGTATCGGATCAACAGAAATTGCCGAATGGCGTAACGGCCAACACCCTTTCCATAGAAGAAATCAGCGTCTTTTTAACGAGGAGTGAAAACATTGAGAGGTCTGTTACTGACTAACTATTACTTGGTTTATCGAAGTTTCTTTGCATACACGGGGTTGGCCATATTGGTATCAGCAGTCATTTTTTATTTTGGGGATGCTTCAATGCATCGTTTTGTTGCAATGCTGATTATTTTGTTTGTCGTTATGCCCGCACTTGAGGTTATAAAGTATGAGAGCAAGTCTGGCTATGACAGGTATGTCCTGACTTTACCGGTCAGCAGAGCAAATATTGTTCAAAGTCACTATGTCTTTTATCTTTTGATTGTTGTGATCGGAGCTGTAATATCTTATGGTATTTTCCTTGTATACAGCCTGGGTTCTGATGAACCAATTGACGGCATATTGAATATTGTCTCTTTTGGAACGTTCATCGTTCTCTTTGCCGGTGCAATCGTTTATCCTCTTCTCTACATGATAGGCCCGGAAAAGTCTGATGCTATCGTGATTGGAGGAGCAATGGGGGGACTTTTTGCTACCTTTGGATTGCAAAGTGTCGTTGGGTATGCAGCAGAACAAGTACCGCTGTCATTTTTGCACATAAATCCTTCTTTATATGTCCCGATTATATATCTCATGATCGGCGTTATCTTATATATCATTTCATTTTTCATTGCCGCAGCTATATATCATAAAAAAGAATTTTAGCAACGTGTTTAATGATTTTATGCTGTGACAACAGGATAAGGCATGGCACGGGCTCATAAATTCACTTTAACTTCAAGCAGAGCCGCCCGCCCAATAGGCGGCTGTTCTTCTAATTAAAACTGCGTTGTCACATCGTACTCATAATCAATCTTTAATTTCACATTTTTCATAGTCGATTTTGCTGTTGCGAGTGCTCGGTGCCACACTTTATTCTCTTCTGACATTATGCAGTGTCTTGTGTTTCCTTGGCTTGGTGTTTGAGTCGCGGCGGTATTGATTCTTTTCACTTTGGCGTCTTTTGGAATGCTTGTTTGTTTGGTTAAGTCGAGCCTGAGAACGGTTGAATCTGATCCATTCGGACTGAGGCTTGTATTTCCTTTATTTTCAGCCGTGCCGGCGCCGATAAATTACAGCTACTGAACAAGAAGCAAGATAGAAATCTTTTTGCCTTTCCACCAGTCGGCGGGATTGGAATAGTGTACAGTGATTTGGCAAAGTTAATCCAAACTCATTCCTTTTATGCACTTGATTTTATTGAAGAAAATAAGAGAATTGAACAATATGTAGAGTTAATTTTAAACACACAGGCTGAAGGGCCATATCTATTATTAGGATACTCTAGAAAAAAGATAATGATTAATTCCTTTTATATAATTGGGAAGACTTTACTGAGAGAGCAGTGCATTATTATAATGGATTCGGGGAACATGGTGAAATGCTTTCAAAGGATTATTTATCAGGAAATACGGCATTAATTACTGATATATTAAAAAAACAGAAGAACATTCATTACCTTATAAAGGAATGTAACATTTAACACAGGAGGGAATTGATTTTTTCTTCCTTCCTGTTTTATTTTTAAATAATCCTTGAGAGCATGGTGAGCTATTTTTATAAGAAGGTGAGAAATTGGATAATATATATAAATTGCTGATTATAGAAGACGATAAGGATATGGCTAAGGCGTTACAGAATTTACTTGTTAAATGGAATTTTGAAACTGTTATATGCGGAGATTTTGATAATATTTTGTCAATATATGAAAAAGAAGAGCCTCACATCATATTATTGGACATCAATATTCCTTCATTTGATGGTTTTTATTGGTGTAAGAAAATAAGAGAAGTTTCAAGTGTCCCAATTATTTTTTGCTCGTCTAGAAACAGTAATATGGATATTGTCATGGCTATTAACAATGGCGGGGATGATTATATTCAAAAACCATTTGACAGCCATGTATTGGTGGCGAAATTACAAGCAATTATAAGGAGAACTTATGAGTACATAACAGCAGAATCTCATCTAATCGAATCTAATAATGTGATATTAAACCTTAACGATGCAAAAATATACTTCCAAGATCAGAGTTTAGAGCTTACAAAGAATGAATTTAAAATTCTAAAAACGTTAATGGAAAACAAAGGGAAAGTTGTTTCGCGGGATAATTTAATGAGACAGCTTTGGAATGATGATATTTACGTAAACGAAAATACGTTAACAGTAAATATAAATAGATTAAGGAATAGATTAGAGGGAATTAATGTTAATGACTTCATTTTAACAAAAAAAGGAATGGGATATATAATTCAATGAAATTAATTGATTATGTGAAAAATCATATATTATGGATTTTATGCAGTGCACTTATTCTGGTTGTAATCAATGGGATTTTGTTTGCGAGTACCTCTATTCATCAAAGTTATATAGACATTTTTTATATGGATTTGTTGATTGTCTTTATTCTACTGATCAACATTTTCTATGGATACATCAAGGCAAAAAAGAAATACGAAGTTGTGTTTAATAGTTCTATCGAAACTTTAGAAAAAAACAAAGTTAGAAATGATTATTTTATAGATATGCTTATAAAAGTCTCCAAAAAGCAACAAAATAAATTTTTGAAAGCAGAAGAAGATTATAAAAACGGTATTAACGAAATTCAAGACTATACTACTCAATGGGTTCATGACATAAAAGTTAATATAGCTGTGTGTGAACTGCTACTGGATGAGATTAACTTAGAAAGCAGCAGAGAGCTGCGTAATCAAATTGAACAAATTAAATTTAGGATTAATCACATTTTACATGTGACAAGAGCTAATCACTACGATCAAGACATTTTAGCGGGAGTAGTAGATGTATGTCATATTTTAAGAAGTGCAATAAAAGAAAATGCTCTTTTTTTTATTAATAAAAACATTGAGATTGAGACTAATTTAAAACCATTTAGTGTTATCAGTGATGAACGTTGGATCTATTATATTTTTGGTCAAATTCTTAATAATAGCAGTAAATATACACCCGAGGGGGGAACGCTGACTATTACAACTAAAGAAGAGAAACAAGCCTATTATATAATGATTAAAGATAATGGAATTGGTATTTCAAAAGAGGGTTTATCTAGGATATTCGATAAAGGCTTTACAGGTAAAAATGGTAAGGTAGGAACGAAATCTACAGGGATGGGTTTATATTATGCTAAAAAAATGGCTGATAAACTAAGTATAGGAATTGAGGTAGACAGCGTAGAGGGTGAATATACTGAATTTCACATTATATTTTATAAACTATCCGATTATTATAAAGTAGCAAATGAAGCAATAAGTAATTAGTTAAAAACAGGGGGTAATCTAATGAGAAGAAAGGCTAAAATATTTTATATTCCATTTGCAGTGGGTCATCGATAGTTTATTCTAAGTGGAAAAAATTCATGGATCCACTTGTTGAGGTAAATGAAGTAGAGTTGGCTGGCAGAGGAAGAAGATTGAAAGACCCTCAATAGACAATATGGAAGAAATGGTTGAGGATATATATAATTCTATTAAGAATAATATAACTGAACCTTTTGCCTATTTTCGAACATAGTATGGGTGAACTGCTTACATATGAGCTTTGTCACAAATTTCGAAATGAAGGAAATCCTACCCTCGTGCCTATTTGTCTCCGTAGAAAAGCTCCTCAGAAGATATTTTCTTGCCGATTTTGAGAACTGAGTTTAAGTCAATAGAAACCCATGAATTTAAACCGAAAAACAATTTACCGAATTCTTTTTTATGGAGTGGACGATAAGACTGTTGATTTTGAAGAATTATCTTTTTGGAGAAAAGTAACTCGAAAGAGATGTTAAATTTTCGCCTTAATAAGATGATATTTCTTATAAATGAATATACCGAACAAGTAGTAAAAAATCAATGAGACGTTAAATACATTAAAAATAATGCATCAGAAAGTAACAGTGTTTAGTTATTACGAGTTGATTAAAAAAGGTTTATGACCTATGGGTTCCTCTAATTTATTTAACCTTGGAAACATAGTTCATGTTTACTTTGGAAATGATTAAAGTCCTCAATTCGTTGGGTATAATTCTGTCTGCGTTTTTATCAGTATATTTTGAAAATGAGAACAAACAGACTAATCACTTAGTAAGTAAATCCAATTGGTAATACAAGGTGAAAATCAATCCGCCTTGTTATATAAGGAGCGGTGCCGCTCCTTATATCTGCTGAAAAACCTCACATGCTGATTATCCTTGGTTTTGTACAAAAGTCCTCTAACCCATCACCCCAACCTAACATGAATGTCACATTCATTTTTAGAAATGTAACCTAAATCGATAGTAGCGTTTTGTGCCCTAAATTATAATACAACTATAAGAATCAATGTCCTACACATGATCAGATTTTATGGGGGTTTATAGATGAATAAGATCGTAGAGGTATCAAATGTAATAAAGGAGTATGGTGAAATTGGCAGTACCTTTCGAGCGCTTAAAGAGGTAAGCTTAAATATCAACAAAGGTGAATTTGTTGGGATAATGGGCCCTTCAGGCTCAGGTAAGACAACATTGTTAAATATTATGTCCACTATTGACAAAGCTACTTTAGGAGAAGTTTTAATCGATGGTAAAAGAATAGATTATTACAAGGATGAGGACCTTGCAAAATTCAGGAGAGACACAATCGGATTTGTCTTCCAAGCTTTTAATTTATTAGACAATATGACAATTAGAGATAACATTGCTCTGCCTCTTGCACTAAACAATGTAAAACACAAAATCATCCTAAAAAAAATTGATGAACTAACTGAGCTCTTAGGAATTTCAAATCAGTTAGATAAGTATCCATATGAATTGTCAGGCGGTCAAAAGCAAAGAGTAGCTATTTGTCGTGCGTTAATTACCTCTCCAAAGGTTATTTTTGCAGACGAACCAACAGGGGCCCTTGACTCTAAGTCATCCTCAGAGGTTCTAGAATGTTTTAAAAATATTAACAAAACCATAGGAACAACCATCATCATGGTAACCCATGATGCAAACGCAGCAAGTTATTGTAATAGGGTTATGTTCTTAAAGGACGGTAAATTACACGGAAGACTAGACAGCAGCGGAGATAAAAAGGAATTATTTAAGAAAGTGTTAAACATGCTTGCCGTAATGGGAGGATCGGAAAATGAACTCCTTTAAAATTGCGTTTAAGCTTTTGAAGAACAATTTAAAAATATATGGATTATATTTTGTGGTTTTAGTTGTAACTGTGGCAACTTACTACAATTTTACTGCTATACAGTACAATGAAGTGTTTGTCCAATTAACTGAAAGATTTCAATCAGCTGTAGTGGCAAGTGCAACATCTGGCTTTGTTCTAATTTGCACAGTGGTCTTTTTTATGTGGCATGCCAATGGATTCTTTTTAAAGCAACGTCAAAAAGAAACCGGGTTATACATGCTAATGGGAATAAGTACGTCTAAAATTGGAAGAGTATTCGCAATTGAAAGTATTCTAATAGGCAGTTTGTCTCTATTAATGGGTTTATTGATCGGGATATTATTCTCGAAATTGTTCTTAATGTTATTAAGTAAGTCCATGACACTGGGTGGTGAAATTCCTTTTAGTATATCTGCACAAGCCATCATTCAGCTTATTATTGTGTTCGGGATCATCTTTGTAATGCTGGGAATGAAAAACTATAGAGTTGTGAAAAAAACACAACTAATTAATATGTTGAATGCTTCGAAAGCAAAGCCCTCACCTCCAAAATATAATTATACAAAGGGTTTTACAGGTTTAGTATTAATTGCTGCAGGCTATATAGTTGCACTAAACTTTAAGCAATGGGATTTGGATTTATTGCTTTCTGCGATGGGAATCTTGATCTTGGTCAGCACGGGGACTTATCTGTTTTTTGGAAGTTCTCTGACTATAATTTTAGGGAAGTTAACAAATTCAAAAAAAATTATTTATAAAGATGTAAGGTTAGTCAGTATAAGCAATACTTTCTTTAGACAAAAAGTTAATTATAGAAGTTTAGCGATGACGGCTATTTTAACAGCAGCTACCGTAACTGCATTCAATGTAAGCATTTCGTTCAAACAGTTTGAAGCAAATTATGACATCACAGCCTCCCCATACAGTTTAAGTTTTGAAAGCAATTCTGAAGATGTCAAAGATAAAGTCAAAGAAGTGATTCGAGAGTCAAAGCATGACTTAATCGGAATCAATAAGATTCACTTTTTTATTGGTAATGTCCAATACGACGATAATAAGCAAAATATTGATCCGAATAACAAAGCTATTATCACTAGTTACTCACAAATAAAGAAAACATTAATATTTTTGGATTATAGTAATAAAGCAAGTATTTTGAATCAAATTAAACCAGAAATTCATGAAATTTCTTTTATTCTAAATGCTGATTCGATAGCTTCACCTATTTATGTTGATGGTAATAAAGTGAGCATTAATAATAATAATTTCCTAGTTTCTAAACATACACAGCTCCCTTTTACAGGGAAAATTAAAAAATATGGTGACAAAAACATTTATGTTTTAAATGACAATGATTATAAAGAATTAAGAAAGAAAAACCAAGAGATTGTATTAAATGGTGTGCGAATTACAGATGAAAAAGAAAGTAGGGAAGTGGTTAATAGAATCAAGGAAGTTGTACCAGGTGGAGATTTGAATGTAAATGGAAAGAATCAAAGCTTTACATGGGAGTATTATGCTTTAGGTCAATTTTTCTTTTTAGGCCTGATTATGTCCCTAGTATTCATACTAGCGACCTTTAGTACAATTTACTTTAAAATTTTAAGTGATGCATTCACTGATAGGGAACAATATTCAATGTTGAAAAAAATTGGTATGAGTAAAAAGGAAGTGCAGAGGTCTGTCTATCTGCAAGTTGGAATTGCATTTTTACTGCCTGTGATTGTGGGGGCCCTTCATAGCATTGTAGCAATGAATATGCTGGAACAGATTATGAATGTAAAATTCACCATTCCAATTCTATGCGGCATCGGATTATTTGTTCTTATAATGGTTGCTTTTTATATAGGACTCTGTAAAAACTATACCAAATTGGTTTATGAAGAGCAGTAAAAAAATAGAAGGATTGTCCAGTAAATTTATAAAGAGAGAGGAGATTTCATATGTCATGGTTAACTAAATGGTCCTTTGCTAATAAAGCTGCTATTACGTTAACATCCATTATTATAATAGCCTGGGGAGTAGTCAGTTATCTTCGTATATTAGTGAAGAAATCAGAGTCGGTCAATCTTGTTTCACAAAGCTTAGCAGTTGTTGTGATTGGCGGTTTGGCAGTAGCAACCATGCTTACCTTAATAGTGATACCATGCGTATATGAAATATTTAATTTTAAAAAATCAA
This sequence comes from Bacillus sp. GZB, assembly GCF_001975995.1. Taxonomy (NCBI): domain Bacteria; kingdom Bacillati; phylum Bacillota; class Bacilli; order Caryophanales; family Bacillaceae; genus Bacillus; species Bacillus sp. GZB. Next base: position 360,258 of record NZ_MTQG01000018.1, on the reverse strand, counting down.
AAATGCAAAGGCGTGAAAAAACATTGAAAGATGATATAACAATTTAAATAAATTTATTGATGTTTTTGGAACAGGGATCAGAACACTTTTCGAAGTCAGCTGTCGGTGATATGACCGGCGGCTGGTTATTTAGTTAGACGTCTATAAGGAAGCGCTGCAGCACGATCCTTTGCTGAAACATACGGCGGCAGAAGCGGCTGCCCATTACGGACAGGCGCTCACGAAGCTTGCGAGAACGGGTTATGATGCCATTCCTGATTTGGTGCTGTCCATTGAGTATAAAAACGGCTCTCTGCGTGATGTCGGCCAAAGCAGGCAATACGGATCTGGGGATACAGATTGGCTTTCTGAATGGAAACGGGAGCTGGGTGTGCGTATATAAATTGAGAAAAAAGCTGACGAATGATGACGTCAGCTTTCTTTATGTCTTTTCTTAAAACTCCTCATACTCCGCCGGGTCTTGGCCGTTTATGCGTCCGTCGGGGCGGGTAAGCGAATCGATGATGCTCATGTCGTTTTCATCAAGGGAGAAATCAAAAACAGAGATGTTTTCAAGCTGGCGCTCGGGCGATGCTGATTTTGGAATCGGGATGGCGCCCAGCTGGATATGCCAGCGTAAAATGACTTGAGAAATGGTTTTGCCGTATTTGTCCGCAATCCGTCCGAGTTTTTGATCGTTCAATACTTCACCGGCGCGGGATAACGGACTCCATGATTCTGTCACGATGCCCTGTTCTTCGTGCCATTGGCGCTGCTGCTGCTGATTAAAAGCGGGATGCAGTTCTATTTGGTTGATGCCTGGCTTTACGCCGGTTTCACGTTCGAGCCGTTCGATATGCTCAGGCAGGAAATTGCAGACGCCGATGGATCGGATCAGACCCCATTTTTTCGCATCAATCAGTGCCTGCCATGCTTCCGTGTAGCGGTCTTGTTTCGGGTTCGGCCAATGGACGAGATACAGGTCATAGTAGTCCAGACCGGCGCGGTATAAAGATTCTTGGATGGTTTGTACAGCTTTGTCGTAGTCATGGTAGCGCCCAGGCAGCTTGGACGTCACGTATAGCTGTTCTCTCGGAACAGAGCTTCTGCGGATGGCTTCTCCGACCGTCCCTTCATTTTCATAGTTATAAGCGGTGTCAATCAGACGGTAGCCGATATCAATGGCGCTGGTAATGGCGTGAACGCCGTTGTTTCCATTAAGAGCGTATGTACCGAAGCCGATCGCGGGAATGCTTGTCCCATCCAGCAGTTTCTTTTGCGGAATTGTCCCAGTCATCATTAAATCCCTCCTTGTTTTCTACTTTACCATTATTCTTACAAATGAAACGTAATAATGGAAGGAAATGAGATGATCCGCACATGAAAAAAGCTGACGGAGAACCGCCAGCTTTAAATTTGAAACATCCATGCTACAACGGGGCCGAAGACCGACCCTAACACGGCGCAGAGCGTCATGGAAACAGAACTCATGGAGACCGTTAATTCTCCGTACTCCATTGCTTTTGAGGTGCCGAGCGCATGGGAAGCGCTCCCGAATGCAATTCCTTTCCCGAGTGAGCTGCGGATGCGGATCCACTTGAGAAGCAGCGGTCCTAAGATAACGCCGGAAAACCCTGCGATCATGACGAACACGACTGTCATGGAAGGGACACCGCCGATACCGGACGCAATCTGTATGGCGACAGGCGTCGTAATTGATTTTGGGATAATTGACAAAATCAAACTCCGGCTGATGCCGAACAGCTCTGCAAATAGCAGGCCGCTGACCATTCCGGAGAATAAACCGGCCAACACGCCGCCGATGATCGGAAACATATACTTGATTAACACCCGGCGCTGCTTATAAAGCGGGTATGCCAAAGCCACCACGGCGGGGCCGAGCAGTGAATTGATCCATTGTCCGCCGATCATATAGTCTTTATACGAAATATGAAAAACAAGCAGCACGGCGATAATGAAAATCGTAGTCGTCAAAACCGGTATGAGAAAGGGATATGGAAAGCGCACATATAATTTCACCATAGCCAGATAGGCGGCGGCCGTGAACAAAATTATAAGGATTGCGATACATGCTTGCTGCACTTCTTTTTCTCCTTTCTCTGATTGGCTTTGTGCTCTAACAGCTGGCTGGCGTACCCTGCGGCAATCATTGTGACGATGGTGCTCAGCACGATGATCAGAAACAGAGCAGCCCCGCTGGCGGAAAACAGTGACGGGTAATTGATGACGCCCGTCATGGCCGGAATGAATAACAGCGGAAGAAAAGACAGCAAAAATCCGGCTCCGTCTTCAATCATTTTGACGGGAATGATCTTAACCGATAAACATATGATCAGCAGGATCAAACCGATGATACTTCCGGGAATGGGCAGGTGAAAGAACTGCTGAACGGCTCCCCCGATAAAGGAAAATGCGAATAAAATAATGATTTGCAAGATGATGCGTATGACTTTCACGACAATGCTGTTCTTTGGAGAAGAGCAGCTTCCCCCTTTCTTGATGCTTCGATATGTTTCTTTACTTTTTGCGCATATATTTGTACTATACAAATATATGTATGCAAAATCTTTCTATATGTTTTCTGAGTAAATGTGCATATGTTTGTATTATACAACTAATATTGCTGTTGTCAATTGTAAGGAGTGAGGCTGTTGTCAAAACAAGATCCGATTGAATTAATTGAATATGAGCTCACCACTTTTATTAGGAGAGCTGTTTATCTTGATAACTCCGACCGTAAAATCGGACATCTGGAAAGGGCTGCGTATTTGTTATTACGGCAGCTGGATGAATTCGGACCGGCGCGTGTAAAGGAATTAGCCGAATCTTTTAAGCTGGATATTTCCACATTGTCACGCCAGGCAGCGGCCTTGGAGTCGAAAGAGCTGATCCAGCGTTTTTCCGATCCTTCTGACGGGCGGGTCAGTCTGTTTGCGATTACGAAGCTTGGCAAACAGAGGTTAAAAGCTGATAAAAAGATGCGTCTTGAGCGGTATCATCGTATGCTTGACGATTGGTCAGGCGATGAAAAAGAAATGTTCGGCCGGCTTTTGCTGCGGCTGAATGAGGCGTTTATCGATTAATGCATGATTTTTGCCGGGTTAAGCAGGATTATGGCGTATACAAGGGAGAATGGAAGAGAGTAAGACTTTACGCCATTCTGCTTAGCAAAAATAATATTGAGTAGGGGGCGGAACATGTTTCTCCAGGGACATCCTGTTTCTCGGAGGCTGTGGCATTTATTATCTCAATATTCATAATTCAATAAAAATGAAAGCGCTTTATTTTCAGTCTGTTGGTTTAGGGTGCAAGGTGTTTACCTGAAAAAAACAATTGTATTTTCCACAGAAATTTATTATGATGGAATAAGGAAATTGGAGATTATATAACAATAGAAAGATAGAATATTTCTAATATTGCGGGAAATGAAGAGTGAGTTAGGTTCAACAGGTGCACCTTCTGCTTCATTATTTCACATATATCAGAGCTGTTAAGAGGAGGAAGCGAAGTGGCAAACAAAGAATTAAAGAGAGGCTTAAGCGCGCGTCATATACAGATGATTGCGCTGGGCGGCACGATCGGTGTCGGTTTATTCATGGGGTCATCCAGCACGATCGGATGGACCGGGCCGTCTGTCCTGCTGGCTTATGCGATCTCAGGTATCTTTATCTTTTTCATCATGCGTGCGATGGGCGAAATGCTCTATGTAGAGCCGAGTACAGGGTCGTTTGCGACATTCGGCCATAAGTATATACATCCGTTAGCCGGCTATATGACGGCGTGGAGCAACTGGTTTCAATGGGTGATCGTCGGGATGTCTGAAATTATCGCCGTCGGTTCGTATATGAAATATTGGTTTCCTGATCTGCCGGCATGGATTCCCGGCATTATCGCTATGGCCATTCTCGGTGCGGCGAATTTAATTTCGGTAAAATCTTTCGGTGAGTTTGAATTTTGGTTTGCCATGATCAAAATCGTCACCATTATTCTGATGATCGTGGCCGGAATCGGGATTATTTTCTTCGGTTTCGGTAACGGAGGGCATGCGATCGGATTATCTAATTTATGGTCGCACGGCGGTTTCTTTACGAATGGTTTTTCAGGATTTTTCTTTGCCTTGTCTTTGGTTGTTGCGGCCTATCAAGGGGTCGAACTGATCGGGATTACGGCAGGAGAAGCGAAGGACCCGCAAAAAACGCTGCGAAGCGCGATTCAGAGTATTATTTGGCGGATTTTAATTTTCTACATCGGTGCGATTTTCGTCATCGTTACCGTATATCCGTGGAATGAGCTTCACTCACTCGGCAGTCCGTTTGTTTCGACATTTGCGAAAGTCGGGATTACGGCGGCGGCCGGTTTGATTAACTTTGTTGTGATTACCGCTGCGATGTCCGGATGCAACAGCGGGATATTCAGTGCGGGACGCATGCTTTATACATTGGGCGTGAACGGACAGGCCCCGAAATTCTTTAAGAAAGTTTCTTCGAGCGGTGTGCCGATATTCGGTACGCTTGCGGTATTAATCGGACTTGTGATCGGTGTCGTGCTGAACTACATCGCGCCTCCGAAAATTTTTGTCTATGTGTACAGCGCGAGTGTGCTGCCGGGAATGATTCCGTGGTTCGTCATTTTAATCAGCCATCTCGGTTTCAGAAGAGCGAAGGGCGCTGAGCTTGATAAGCATCCGTTTAAGATGCCTTTTGCGCCGTTTACAAACTATTTGACGATCGCTTTCTTACTCATGGTATTGATCGGCATGTGGTTTAACAAAGATACGCGGATTTCTTTGGTTGTCGGGGTGATTTTCCTGGCGATTGTGACGGTCAGCTATTATGCGTTCGGTATCGGCAAGCGCATGCCTGGTGAAAAATCGAAAATAGAAGACGCTGTATAATTCAAAAAGACACCTCTCTTACAGGGGTGTCTTTTTCGGCTTGTCCGCGAGTGGTATACTGGTTAAAAAAAGCAGAACCGGAGGAAACATCGATGAGTCATTACCGTACGTTATTATTTGATATAGACAATACGCTGCTGGATTTTACCGCTTCAGAAACCGATGCTCTTCAAAGATTGTTTCAAGGTTCAAAGCTGGAGCTGACGGCAGAGGTAAAAGCCCGTTATAAAGCGTTAAATCAGGGGCTGTGGAAAGCGTTTGAAGAGGGGGAAATGACCCGCGATGAAGTGGTGAATACACGGTTTGCCCTTTTGTTTAAAGAATACGGCATCGAAGCCGACGGCGTGCTGATGAATCAGGCGTACCGCCAATACTTAGAAGAAGGGCACCAGATGATAGACGGAGCTTATGAGCTGATTGAACGGCTGAGTCCTTTATTTGATTTATACATCGTGACGAACGGCGTCTCAAGATCACAATATAAGCGGCTGGGCGACTCCGGTCTGTATCCGTTCTTTAAAGATGTGTTTGTATCTGAGGATACGGGTTTTCAAAAGCCGATGAAGGAATACTTTGATTACGTGTTTGCGAGAATTCCCGGTTTTTCTGCCGAGGGCGGACTTATTATCGGCGATTCACTGAGCGCGGACATAAAAGGCGGCCAGATGGCGGGAATGGATACGTGCTGGTTTAATCCCGGAAAGAAAGCAAATGAGTCCGGAATCATCCCGACATACGAGATTCATTCGCTTGATGAGCTGTATGATGTGCTGAACGTGGAGCGGAAAGCCGCCGCTCATTTGTAAGGAGAATACGATGAAGATTGCACATACGAAGTTACTGATCAGGGGTTTTGCATTACTATCAATCTTTCATGCGATTCTTCAGCTTCCTCCCGGCCGGGGGGAGCTGAAGGTTTTTTTGTCTGTGCTCGTGATTATGCTGACGGCTAATGACTGCCTGCGGCCGCTGTATATGAAGAGAAGGCCGGCTGTATATCAAGGCTCTTTTCTCCTGAGCAGCGTTATCGCGGGAGTACTTTTGTACAATGTCTATAGTGTGGGGGCACAGGCCGTAATGGTGCTTTTATTGGCGGAGGTGCTTATTACTGATAAGGAGATTTCGGCTGTTTTGTTAACGATGAATGCCGCCGCATTTGCCGCAGCTTTATACGCCGGCGGAGCGGGTGTCAGTGATATCGTGCCGCCATACTTCATCATGTTTGCGGTGATTTATTTATATCGGAAAAACCTGCAGGAGAAGTCGAAGGTTGAATTGCTGAACCGAGAGCTGAAGATCGCTAATGACACACTGAAGGAATATTCAGACCGGATTGAGGAACTGGCCGTTACGAAAGAAAGAACTAGAATTGCGCAGGAGCTGCATGATTCTCTCGGTCATTATCTGGCTGCTCTGAAAATGAATTTGGAATTTGCCGGGAAGACAGCCGGGCATCAGCCGGACAAAGTGAAGCAGATCATTCATAAGGCGCATGATCTTACGAAAGAATCTATTTTAAAGCTTCGCCAGGCCGTTATGCTGCTGCAGGGCTCTTTGCCGGGGCGGGGATTTGAGCAAGAGCTCCGTGACATTTTCAGCCATTTTCAAGAGGCGGGAGGCATACGCTTCGAGCTGGAGATGGACGCGGCCATAGAAGCGGAACAGCCGGATGTGAAGCATTGTCTTTATCAATCCGTTCAGGAAACGATTACGAATGCGATAAAGCATGGACATGCTTCATATGTTTCTGTCCGGATTCAAAAAAACCGAAACATGATATTGGCGCATCTTCATAATAACGGCTCAGCCTGCGGAACGATCATAAAATCAAATGGTCTGAAAGGAATTGAGAAAAGAGCGGCCGCACTTGGCGGAGAGGCTGTTTTCTCGTCTGGGAAGGAAACGGGTTTTGACGTGAAAATAAGGATTCCATGCAAGGAGGAATAATCAAGTGAATGTCATGATTGCAGACGACCAGTCCATTGTGAGAGAAGGGCTGAAAATGATTCTGAGTCTTCACGAAGGAATTCAAATATCGGGAGAGGCTTCGTGCGGCGAAGAGGTTCTCTTGATGCTTTCTCAAACCGAAACTGATGTGATTTTGATGGATATCAGAATGCCCGGTATGGACGGAATCGAAACGACAAAAGCGGTAAAAGTGCGATATCCGTCCGTAAAAGTCATCATTCTGACAACGTTTGAGGATGATCACTATATTTTTGCCGGGCTGAAAAGCGGAGCCGACGGTTATCTCTTGAAGGATGCTGATTCAGATGAAATTATCGCCTCCCTTCAAGCCGTTTATGAAGGGAAGATGATGCTGAATCCCAAAATCACGGTTTCCGTCGTAAAAGCGCTGAACAATATGGAGATCCCTGCTGTGCAGGAAGAGCCGCAGTCAAAGCTGACGGAGATTCTCACGCCGAGAGAGCTTGATGTGGCGAGACACATTATGGAAGGCAAAAGCAATAAACGCATTGCCGCAGACTTATTTCTGACTGAAGGCACTGTGAAAAACTATGTATCCAGAATCCTCGATAAACTTGAAGTGACAAACAGGACTGAGCTTACATTATATTTGCAAAAAATGATATAGCCCCGCTTCACCCCCTCTCTCTTTTCATCACCAAACATATGACGAAAGTAATACCCATATCGAGTACGAAAGTGAATAGAAAACAAGGATTGCCGAGAGTAGAATAAGTGCAGACATGACACAAGGAGTGCTGCACGAATGCTCGAATTAACGGATTTGACAAAGAAGTACGGCGATTTTACCGCTGTCAATCATATATCACTGCGCGTCGAAAAAGGAGAGATATTCGGTCTCCTGGGACCAAACGGCGCCGGTAAATCAACAACGGTGTCGATGATCAGCACCGTGCTCCCGCCGACGGGCGGAACAATCTGCATTGACGGAGCCTCATTACAGGAGCAGCCTGCGGCCATAAAAAAAGTGATGGGAGTCGTCCCGCAGGAAATCGCTTTATATCAAGCGTTAAGCGCAAAGGATAATTTGGCTTTTTTCGGGAGTCTGTACGGACTTTCCGGTAAGGAACTTTGTAAACGGGTTGATGAAGTGCTGGACATCATCGAATTACAGGAACAGCGAAATCAAAGGATATCTGAGTTTTCAGGTGGCATGAAAAGACGGGTGAATATCGGGGCCGCGCTAATGAATGAACCGAAACTATTCATTTTAGATGAACCGACCGTCGGAATTGATCCGCAATCCAGACACCACATTCTTGAAACCGTGAAGACGTTAAATCAAGAAAAAGGGATGACCGTCATCTACACGAGTCATTACATGGAAGAGGTCGAATACCTCTGTGAAAAAGCGGCGATCATGGATCACGGCTCAATCATTGCCTGCGGGACGAAAGACGAATTGAAGCAGTCAGCCAAAGCCTCTGATACCCTGATCGTGAATGCAGAGGGGCTGAATGATGATGCCGTTAAAAAAATCCGCCGCATTCCCGGTGTTGCCGAGGCTGCTGTCAGCCAGCAGACCATTACGATGCTCGTCTCTGCGGCAGATCGCAATATCCTTGATATTGCGGATGATATCAGGAAAACCGGTATCACCATTAAGGGCATTCATTTCGAGGAAGCCAATCTGGAAAGCATTTTCCTCCGGGTCACCGGCAAAACGCTGCGGGATTCATAGGGGGGCGTCATGAAATTATTATTCAGGCTGATCTTATTAGATTTTCGGTTATTGGCCGGAGCAAAGTCTTTCTATATAAAACTGATTCTGTTTCCGGCACTGATGATTTTTATTTTAGGAACGGTTTTTCACGGCGATTCGAAAGTGAAGCCATTTCAGACCGCGTTTTATAATGCGGATCACGCGGAGAGTTCTTTGGGCGACGTATTAAAGAATGACGTGCTGAAACAAACTGATCTCATCCGTGTAAAAGACATAGGCAGTTACCAAGCAGGGAAACAGCTTGTCGAAAGCGGCAAAGTCTCCGTTTTTGTATACGTACCGAAAGGCTTTGCAAAAGCGGCAGAACACAATGAAAAAACAAGTATCAAAGTCATCTCGGACCAACAAGGCTCTGTAAACGGAGACATTGTGGAAATGATGGCCGATTCGTTTGTCACCAGAGTAAAAGCGGAGATCAGTGAAGAAAAAGCGGTGCTGAAGAAGTCGGGACATCTGTCAAAGGGAGATGTCAGCAAAATCATCAGCGGCCTTTCGGGTGAACGTGAACAGGCTGTCACCATTCCGAAACAGGCGGTCGGCAATCACGCGGCTCCGATTGATGCGATGCAGTATTATTCAATCGCAATGGTCGTCATGTTCTCCATTATGACCGCGTTTGCGCTCATTCACGGGATAGTGGAAGAGAGACAGCAGCACACGTTATTCAGAATCAAATCAATGCCTGTTTTACGTATCCAGTATGTGGCGGGTAAGCTTTTGGGAATCATGCTTGCCATCCTTATGCAAATGGCTGCCGTCATCATCGCAAGCAGCATCTTGTATCAGGTAAAATGGGGCAATTTGTTTGAAATATTGCTGGTTACGATTGTTTATTCATTTGCGATCGGCAGTATCGTGCTTCTTTGGGGGTTTACTGCAAAAAACCACGAGACCGTCTCAAGCATGGCGGCTCCCATTTTATACGGATTCAGTTTTTTAGGCGGAAGCTTTATCGCAAAAGACGGCTTGCCTGATAGTTTGAAAATCGTGCAGGAGCTGATACCGAACGGCAAAGCGATCAACAGCTATGTCAGTGTCACGCAGCATGCCGGTCTGAGCGGTATTGCGGCGGATTTGGCAGAGCTTGCCGCCATCGGAGCCGTGTTTTTATGTTTGACCATCTGGGTGTTTAAACGGAAGGAGGCTGTTTCATGACGCAGCTGTTATTCATGATCAGACATCAGCTGAAACTGATGCTGCAAAATCGGGCTGCCATCTTTGCGACGATTTCCGCCCCGCTCCTTCTCACATATTTCTTTTCCTTTTCTGCGGATGGCAGTCAGCAGAAGGAAGTATATGTAGCTGATGAGGATCAGAGCGCCTATTCAGCGCAATTTATGAAAATGATTCAGACAGCCGGCCATATAAAAGTCACGAAGGTCACGGAGGACGTATTAAAAACAAAGGTTAATCATCAGGATGTATCATTTGGATTGCTGATCGGCTCTCATTTTGAAGAGACATTATTTTCCGGAGATGAATTGAACGTTTCATTTATTCAGAATGAAGAAAAGGGTGATGCTGTTTTGACAGAGCAGCTGATTGCGCAGCAGGCGGGCGCGCTGAAAAAAATAGTCCGCGATGCAAAAGTGATATCCCGCACGCTGCACACCGACGGGAAGCAGGCGGCAGCTGATCTCTTGAAGGATATTCAGGGTCATTCCGCCGTCAATGTTGACCGCCATCACGTTTATGAAGAGGGACAGGCAGCCGACAGACTTATCGGATTTTTAGTGATGTTTATCTGGTTCGTTGCAGTCCAAAGCCTGCGATCATTTATAGATGAACAAGAAAATCATACATATGACAGATTGCTAAGCACGCCCGTTTCCTATACGGCATATGCAATCTCTAAGTTTGCGGCGGCGTATCTATTCGGACTTCTCCATATTATCGTGATCCTCGCTGCCGGAACATTCATGCTGCATATCCGTTTTGCTGATCATGTTTTTGCTGCGGGAGCGGTGCTTGCGGCCTGCTCGTTTGCGCTGACTGCTGTAACGATGGCTGTGATACCGTTCATGAAGAGCCAAAAGCAATTCACGTCGCTTGCTTCCGTTTTTATAGCTGTCACGGGTTTATTGGGAGGGGCTTTCTTCACATTAGACACGGCTCCGGAGTACATGCGGATGCTGTCGTTGTTTACCCCTGAAAAATGGGCGATCGGCGCATTTCAAAACAATGGCGGAGGCAGCATGCAGATCGTGCCGCTGAGCCTGTTTCTTGCTGCCGGTGCAGCGTCATTGGTCTTATCACTTTATATGATAAGCCGTCATATGAAAAAAAACGGTTAGAAGGGTGGCTGCTTTGTATATGGCAGAAATGATCGGAATCATAGAATTGTTCGCGGGAGCCGCAATGAACGTATGGATCGGGAGGCTCGGAAAAACCTTTTTCGGTAAAGATGACAGAAGTTCGAGAGTCGTGTTAAGAATCTGCGGCATCTTTCTCATGATCAACGGCGTTTCAAGAGCGTTTCATATCTAGTTCACAAAGTGTTCCGGACTCTTTTATAAAATGTAATCTTTTTCCTTGTAAATCGTGTAAAATAGTATAGGATTCTACGAAAAGAATAAGAGGGGGAAGAAACATGAAAAAGAGACTCGTTATGCTATTCGCGGCGGCCGCCGCTGTTTTGTTGCTTGTGAGCGGGTTGTGGGCTCCATCAGCGTCTGCGGCGCCGGCTCCTGCTTTAACACAAATCCGTATTATCGGTGTGACGTCTGACGGTCAGAGTTACCAATGGGAAAATATCGGGCCGAACCAAATCAGCGCATCAAAACCGATGAAGGGTACAACGGGTTATTTAGCCGTATATTTCCAAGGGTATCCGAACAATAACACGATCCAGGCGTTTAACAACGGAACGAATATTACAAATCTTACGTCAAAAGCGCTGGAAGATGAATATACGAAAAACGGCAATATCGTTACAGGCTATATTAAATATTACAGTGTTCCTCTTTCTTATGTCAGTTCAGGAACGTTCTCTTTCTCCGCAACGGGGCTGAACGGGCCGTACACGCCATTAAGCAGCGGGTTTTTCTCCATTCAGGTACAGAGTTAAAACAGCCGCCCGGTGCTTTCATGTATAGTTTTTCTCTCTTTCCGGGAAGCTATTCCTATAGAAAAGGGAGGGCTTACATGATGGACAGGACACTCGGATATTTGCGCGAGTCGCTTTCGAACCACTTGGAGCATGATGTGTGCCGAGGGATTTATAAAAAGCTTCAGGCGAAGCATTATGCAAATGAGGGCGAGTTCGTGAAAGATCTTAATGATCTGGAAATGGATGCGCTGAATCAGGTGCTTGAAAAGGAAATCAAATATGCTGAGAACGAGCAGGATGAGAAGCGCACGATGGAATTGAATGAAGTATATGAGCTCCTGTTTTAAAAAGCCTCCCGGCGGCCGGGAGGCTTTTTATTGTTTCGGAAACAGTTTACAGAATCATCCAAACCTTTGTATAATGGATAGTTGTGAAAAACACAGACGGAGGAGAAACATGAACGAAATAAAAAAACAGACGGTTCTTGAGTTATCATCGGTTGAAAAAGCTTTGGTTTTTCTGGTGCCGCCAATATTGGGGCTGGTCATCGGATGGTTTCTGCCGGTCATTGCGAAATGGGCCGTAACATTGGATTGGCTGCCTGTTATCGGGCCGCTGGAAATGATCGCTTCTTTTCACGGATGGAAGGCTGCGGCTGTCATCGCCGTTATCGGCTTAATCGGGGGAATGTGGCTGACGCGGGCAGCTTTTAAAGAAACTCTTGTGGCAGTCGTGACGGACAGCGAGGTGTCCTTAACCATATATAATGAAGAAAGCGTGTTTTCGAAAGACAGCATTTCCGGTGTGTTTACGGATGAGAAGTATCTTGTCTTATTAGGCACTGAAGGACAGGAGCTTTTTCGGGAGAAGCTTGAGCCGGCGGTTGAAAAAGCAGCTGATGCGTTTCGCGCGCATGGGTATGTCTGGCTGGGGACGGAAGATCCTTTTAAAGAAGAATACAAACGGTGGGTGCCGGACACGCCGGATTTGGAGCCTGGGGCAAATGCTCTTTTAAAAGCGAGAGAAAAGGCGCTGAAAGAGGAGGAAAAGGCTGATGCGAAAGAGCTGAAAGCGGAAATAACCAAGCTGGGCATTACCGTTCGGGAGAAAGGCTCGCGCCAATATTGGCGGTTCTATCAAACGCCGTCTGCATAAAAAAAGCTGCCGCCGTTTGATACGGCCGGGCAGCCCGGAAACAGATTATTTCTTCTTGTCATCATAATATTGAACCGGGTACATGGAGCCTTCGGATACCATTTTGTTATCTTCAATATCTTCGGGATGCGGGTTGCCTGCTTTGTTGACGGGGAATGATTCAATATCCTGCTTCCCGGAGAGCGATGTTTTCATATTGCGGATAAAGTTCATCACCTTTTGGCGGTTTGATTTATCTTTGAGCAGGTAGGAAGTCACTCCGACAGTCGACACGGCAAGTCCTGAAATGAGCAGTTTTTGTTTCACGATAAAAACTCCTTTCTATTTCTGGCTTGCAGTAGTTATTCCCGCTTAACGGCTGTTTAAACATCTGAAGGGTAATTTTGGCTTTCCGCTTTAATGCGATAAAGATTGACAAAACTATTTTCAGAATAATATTATAAATATATGATAGCGCTGGAGTCATATTTTAATTGAAAGGTGTTAACTTTATGAATCAATTACATCGCAGAATGGGAACGTTTGCACTCATGATGGTCGGACTTGGGTCGATGATTGGCTCCGGCTGGTTATTCGGAGCGTGGCGGGCGGCTCAGATTGCGGGACCTGCCGCAATTATTTCCTGGATTATCGGTATGATCGTTATTTTGTTTATCGCACTTTCTTATAGTGAATTGGGTTCAATGTTCCCGGAAGCCGGGGGAATGGTAAAATATACTCAATATTCTCATGGATCATTTATTGGATTTATCGCAGGATGGGCAAACTGGATTGCGATTGTTTCCGTTATTCCGGTGGAAGCGGTTGCGTCTGTTCAATATATGAGCTCATGGCCGTGGGAATGGGCAAAATGGACAAGCAATCTCGTTCACAACGGCACTCTTACGGGAGAGGGGCTCGGCTTCGCATCCGTATTACTGATTATTTACTTTTTACTGAATTATTGGACAGTTAACTTATTTTCAAAAGCGAATTCATTGATTACCATCTTTAAAATTATTATTCCGGGGCTGACAATCGGAGCGCTGCTGTTTACCGGTTTTCACGGCGGAAACTTCACATCCGGTTCAAGCATTGCGCCGAACGGCTGGGCGAGCGTGCTGACGGCGGTGGCCACATCAGGTATCGTATTTGCGTTTAACGGGTTTCAAAGCCCGATTAACATGGCCGGAGAAGCAAAAAATCCGGGCAAATCGATTCCGATTGCGGTTGTCGGTTCGCTGCTGGTCGCAACCGTCATTTACGTCCTATTGCAAATCGCATTTATCGGTGCGGTTGAACCTTCCATGATCGTTCACGGCTGGAGTCACCTGAACTTCAACTCTCCATTTGCCGATTTGGCGATCGCATTGAATATCAACTGGCTTGTCATTATCCTTTATGCGGATGCGTTCGTATCTCCGTCAGGAACGGGTATCACATATACCGCTACGACGTCACGCATGATTTACGGCATGGAAAAAAATAAATATATGCCGAGCATTTTCGGAAAGCTTCATCCGCTGTACGGCGTGCCGCGCCAAGCGATGATTTTCAACCTGATCGTATCGTTTATCTTTCTGTTTTTATTCAGAGGATGGGGCGTGCTTGCTGAAATCATTTCCGTTGCGACGCTGATTTCTTATATCACGGGTCCCGTGACGGTGATGACGCTGCGGCGGACGGCGGGGGATTTATACCGGCCTCTCCGTCTGAAAGGCCTCAGCGTGGTTGCACCGCTCGGCTTCGTGTTCGCGTCTCTCGTGCTGTATTGGGCGCGCTGGCCGTTAACAGGGCAGGTGCTGTTTATCATTTTGATCGGCCTTCCGATTTATTTCTACTACCAAGCGAAAGCGAAGTGGAAAGGATTCCGCAGAAACTTTAAAGGCGGCGTCTGGATGGTTTTCTATCTGCTCAGCATGATGGTCATTTCATGGCTCGGAAGTGAAAAATTCGGCGGTCTGAACATCATTCCGTACGGGTGGGATATGGGGCTGATCGCAATCGTTGCCCTTGCCTTCTATGCGTGGGCGCTGAAGAGCGGCTTCAAGACTGAGTATTTGAAAGACGCCAAAGCAATCAATGATCAATTAAAAGGCGGACAGGCGGAAGCCGCTGCCGGAAAAGAATAGTGATTGATAAAAACCTTGCGGTAACGTTCCCGCAAGGTTTTTTGAACGGGCAAAAAAACATGGGTTCGGCATCATCTCCGAACCCATGCTGGCTCGATACAGACGTGACGATGAATGAGCAAGCCTAACGACAGGCAACCAAGGCCAGTATTCTTTTTTTCTCATGATTTCTCCGCCTTATCAATAACTGTCTCCCATATTAAACAATGAATGTAAAAGATATGTTGGGCAACTATCAGCTATTAATCTTTTATATTTCTTTCTTCTCCGTAACTTTCTCCGTTTTCCTTTACTCCAAGTCAAAGTTTTTGAGACAAGACAAATAATTAACCGCAGAGAAAATACAGTACGTAAGTCGTGTTTACAATAAATGTATAATCAATTAAAATATAGGAGAATAAATAAATAGTTGGAGGTAATAAGTATGAAAATGCGAAAATTTTTTGCAACATTATGCATCGTTACTCCCTTAGTATTTGGAGGTTTTACGAGTGTTAAGGCTGTAGACTCGTATAATTCAGAAACAGTAAACTACATATTGAAAATGAATCCGAATCTGTCGAAAAAAGAATTAATTGAATCTGTTAATGATCTAGTTAAACAAGATAATAAAACATCTAATGAGATCTTAGAGGAAATTAAAACTGAATTAAAGAAGCAAGAAAAGCTAGATAAAGAAGAAGATAAAAGTAATAGAATGAGCACAATGGGCAAGAATAGCGGGCCGAAAATTATAGGATCAAGCTCTAAAGGTAATGTTTACTATACACCTGCATCTACTTTTGGGCTTCCGCATGGACATGTCGGTATGTACTATAAGGGAAATCAAATTGTCGAATCGGTCCCTAAAAAAGGTGTTCGTGCAATAGCTTCCTCGAAACGTAAGGTCGAAAAAAATGCTGTAATTCAAAATGTGAAAGTTTCTAGTTCTAAAAAAAATAATTCAGTAAATTGGGGTTACAGCAGGGTTGGGAAGGATGGTTATTCATATAATTTTGCAACAAATAGAAAATCGAGTCATTATGGTGATAAAAACTGTTCAAAACTATTATGGTCAGCTTTTAAGCTAAAGGCTGGTATAGATATGGATAAAGATAAAGGTCTGGGTGTCTATCCAAGAGACATCAGAGATTCCAATTATACAAAAACTATTAAAACATTTTGATGAATTATTTTCACTCCCTAAGTTTATTTAGGGAGTCATATTATTTTAAGGAGTGAGATTATATTTGAACAAGATTAAGTGGCTTATTATAATTGGGGTCATAGTATTTATTGGTATATTTATATGTATCGGAACATTTAAATATACTAATTCAGTTTCTGATGTTAAACAAACTGAAACAGAAAAAGAAAAGAATTTCTTGAATGATAAAATTGCAGCTATATATTATTCAGCAACAATAGATTACCCTAAAGATGGGAGTTACACTGTATATATTGATGAAAAAGGAGCAGCAACAGCTGTAAAAGGAGATGCTATTGAGGTTGGAACCATTGCACAAGATGAAAAAAACATAGTTAGACAGGACAAAAAAGAAGTATATATGATAGGCGATAGCTTTAAGAAATTCCCGATGCAACATCAAGTACATACAAGTTATGGGCAGTCATCGGGCCATTTAATAAAAGGAAATATCTTTTATTTTTTGAATAATCAAGAAGTTGGTAAAAACCATTATAATAGCTTAATCAGATGGGGTAACAGCAATGGATTTCATGAAAAAATTATTCCGGGTTTCTATACAAGTACCGGTAATGATGGTGAATATATTTACGTGATAAATGAAGATTCTTCAATCAAAACACCGACTTTCCAGGATGTTAAAATAGATAAAGATAAAGTTACAGTAGGGAAAGGAACAACAATTCCTATATTAAATGAAGAAAATTGGAGTGTTTATTCACAAATAATAGTTAAAAAAAGCTCAGCCTTTTTTATACTATATAACCAAACGGATAAATCAAACAGAGTACAATTCAAAGTAGCAGAAATTGATTTAAAGCATAATAAGTTTAAAGGGGCATATCCTTTAGGCAGTTATAATATCCCTGATGAAATTTCTCAACTGGCAATTCCTCTTTCCACTAATAACTTTTTTGTGAAAAATGACACTTTATATCATTTGGCAGCTAATTCAATACTTTATACTTTTGATCTGAAAAGTATGAAGCCGAAGAAAAAACTCCCATTACATAGATCAACAAAATTTGAAAACCAAGCAAAATTCACTTATTTTGATGAGTCTGAAATTTTCTTGTTAGAAATAAGCAAGGGTGGGAAATATGTGATTAATTCTTACTCTTATAAAAACGGAAAAAAATTAAAATCTACTCCTATCAGGGGACTTGAAAAAATTATTAACAACACCCATGTTTCTGAATATGACTTTTTTATGATTAAGAAAAACAAAGAAGTATGGGGTGATTAGATATAAATGGCTAGACAGCTGAGTGAGTATACTTAAGGGGAAATTAAATTCACAAAGGAGAATAATAATGGATGAGCTAGATCTTGCTTTTGGTATTTTACCACTTTCTATTATCGTCTTATCGATTATATTCACTTATATTTTCAAAAAAGTGTATATAATGCCGCTTGTCAGTATAGTTGTTTCTGTCATACTAATGTTTACTGTTTTTAATCTATCCTTTTGGGGATGGGTTGTTGTCTATGGTTTAGTATCACTAATATTATCATATATTACAAATAGTGTAAGAACGAAAATAGATAATAGAAATAAATAAACATATCCTTTTGTTTGTAAGGTATCATAGGTAATTCAAAATTACAGTGATACCTTTAATTAATATAAAGGTGAATGTAAGCTTTAATAACATGCTCCGCCCGCTACATAACATGATGGCGTTTGCATTATCGGGCAAAAACATGGGTTCGGCATCATCTCCGAACCCATGCTGGCTTTATGATTTGTATTCTTTTTTAACCTTTTGGAATATATCCGCATAGTTGGTAAACACACCGGTTACGCCCCAATTCAGCAGACGGCGCATGTCCGCCTCGCTGTTCACGGTATAAGGGTGAAGCAGAAGGCCGTGGCTGCGAATGTTTCGGACATTTTGAGCGTTCAGCGCTTTGTAATCCGGTCCGATTCCGACGGCATATGTTTTTATGTCCGTTAAATCTGCGTCAGTCATTGACGTCATCTGTTCCGCTTCAAGCAATTGGACGGCGGGAAGTTTCGGATCGAGCTGTTTGATTTTCAGAAGGCTGTCCCTGCTGAAAGACTGAATGATAACTTGTCCAAGTTTCGCATGCTTACCTGCCAATTTGTATTTTTTCAGTGAAGCGATCAGTTTTTCTTCCATACCCGGATATGTTTCGGGCGCCTTTGTTTCAATATAATAGTTTGCATGTCTGCCGAACCGTTTTAACACATCATCAAGTGTGGGAACGCGAAGTCCGGCGTATTGCGGTTTTGCTTTTTCCGGATAGGCCTTATTGAACCAAGAGCCGGCGTCGAGCTTTTGAATCTCGGCTAATGTATGATCCTTCACCCAGCCTTGTCCGTTTGTGGTGCGGTCCAGTTTTTCATCATGCATGACGATCAGCTTGCCATCTTTTGTCATTTGTAAATCCAGCTCAATATAGTCAGCCTTCATTTTTTGCGCAGTTTCATAAGAAAGGATCGTGTGCTCCGGGACATACCCCGAAGCACCGCGATGGGCAATGGTCAAAATTCTGTCAGGAGACAAGAGGTTTCCTTTTCCCGCTGCCGATACAGGCGTGACGATGAATGACAATAAACCGAGTGAAAGCAATACTAAAGCAAACAACTTATGTTTCCGCATGTTTTCTTCCCCCTTAAAAATCAATATCTGTCTCTAGTGTAGAAAATCGTTGTAAATGCTGTACTGCAAAAATATTAATCTTTTATGTTATTTTCTTACACATGCTCCGCCCGCTTGCCCGTATTCCACGTCATAGCCAAGAAGACGATGGACAGCACGCATGAGGAGATAAGCATGATAAAGCCGCCGTTCCAGTCAAAGCGGTCTACGACATAACCCATGATGGCGTTGGCGAAAGCAGAGCCTCCGATGTAGCCGAAAAACCCGGTTAAGCCGGCTGCCGTTCCCGCCGCTTTTTTAGGCGCAAGGTCAATGGCCTGAAGCCCGATCAGCATGACAGGTCCATAGATTAAGAAGCCGATGCTGATCAGCGCAATATTATCGATGAGCGGATGACCGGCAGGGTTAAGCCAGTAGACCAATACAGCGATAAATACGCCGGCCATGAACAGTACGCCGGCTGGCGCGCGGCGGCTTTTGAAAAACCGGTCGCTGATCCAGCCGCACAAAATCGTTCCCGGAATTCCCGCATATTCATAAAGGAAATAAGACCATCTGGAGTCTTCAGGAGAGAACCCTTTCGCTTCCGTCAAATAAGTCGGCGCCCAGTCAACGACACCGTACCGTACGAAGTAAACAAAGACATTGGCAAATGCGATATACCACAGAAATTTATTATTCAGCACGTATTTAAAAAGAATTTCTTTGGTCGTCATCTCTTTTTCCTGGTCTTTGAACGCATGTTTCGGATAGTCATTCCGGTATTCTTCAATCGGCGGAAGCCCGCAGGATTGCGGCGTGTCCCGAACGAGAAGAACAATCACAAATGATATGACAATGGCGATAATCGCCGGAAAGAAAAATACGCTTTTCCAAGTAACAAACATGGCGATGCCGAGAGTCACGAGCGGGGCGAGAATACCTCCGCCTATGTTATGGGCGACATTCCATATCGACATTTTCGTGCCGCGTTCACTGATGGAAAACCAATGAGCCATCGTCCGTCCGCAAGGCGGCCAGCCCATTCCTTGAAACCATCCGTTAATAAACATAAAAATGAACATAATCGTCACGCTTGACGTGACCCACGGCATGGAAACAAATAAAATGTTTACGACACCTGACAAAAACAGACCTGTCGCAAGGAAATACCTCGGGTTGCAGCGGTCAGACACCATCCCCATAATAAATTTACTGAAGCCGTAAGCGATTGATACGGCCGCAAGCACCAAGCCAAGTTCCCCTTTTGAAAACCCTTGTTCCTGAAAATAAGGAATAGCGAAGGCAAAGTTTTTTCGAAGCAAATAATACCCGGCATACCCGATGAAAATCCCCAAAAATACTTGCAGCCTGAGCCGTTTATAGGCCGCATCCGTCTTTGAATCATCCAATCTCTCAATATGCGGAGCCGGCTTAAACAATTGAAACATCATATCCTCCCCTTTGCTGAACGTCTATCATGATGTATGTATGACTCCTTTCCTTGAAAATGACAAAAAGAACCAGAAATCACCCTTGTGAAAGGGCGGGGTTTCCTGGTTCTCCTCATCTCCATCCAAAAATCATTAACTTGTGTATGATAGCGCTTTCTTAAATTATCACAGTCTGACGCGAATGTAAACGCTTTAAGGAAAGTTTTCATTTTTTTGAATAAATAACCGGAGGGAATATCAGCCGGAGCGCGAAAGATTTGAAGTACTCGATTTTGTACTCAGGCATAAGATGTGTTAGGCCGAACTAAGAAAAGCGAAGGGAGTGCATCTGTTGATTGATGAATTGGATTTTGCGTTCGGTGTTCTGCCGCTTTGTATCATCATCTTGTCAGTCGCCGGAACATATTTGTTTAAAAACGCGTTCATTATGCCGGCTGCCGCTTTGGCCGTTTGCCTTATATGCACCTTTACCGTATTGAATTTCTCGTTTATCGGGTGGGCCGTCGTGTACACGCTCGTCTCTTTCGCGTTATCGCATATTACGATGGTGGTGATCAGCCAAAATAAAAAATAGGATCGGCGGCAGCCGATCCAGCTATCAAAAGCAGAGATGTGCTCTCTGCTTTGTTTTATTTATGAATGTGCAGGAATTCCTTGATGACCGCGGTCTGTTCTTCTTTCGGGTAGCTTCTGTACAGATGGCTGGTTAAGCGGACGGGATCACCGAAGAAGTACCGCTCATATTGTGTCTGTCTTGTTCCAAAGGGGCTCATGGTCAAATCCCATGCGAGGCGGAACACTTTTACCCGGTCCTCAGCGTTCAATTCGGCCGCCTGCAAATATTGGTCAAGGTCTCCTCTGATGTCAGAACGGAACGCTTTTTCAGTCGGCAAAGTCACCATTCCGCTTGCCCCGATCAGCTGAATGATTTCCGTGAAGCGCGGGTAGATGTCGGGAAAAATCGCGCTGACCACACGAAGCGGAGTGACACTCGGACGCATATAACCCCATTCATCTGTTTCCGCATCATTCTCCGACTTTTCCAAAAGGGCTTTCATCGTTTCCAGACCGGTGATGATTTCAGCCATCTTAGCCTGAATATGCTGATATTCGCCCACATCTATCGCTTCGACAAGCGTTTGGGCGAGGCCCAGGAGAAACTCCGTTTTTACAATTTGTCTCGTGATAACTTGATGAAATGCGAAGGCGTTAAAAGAGCTTTTCATATTAAAATCAAAAGCCGCCTCATAATTATTATAAAAGAATACGCGTTCCCAAGGGACCAAAACGTGATCAAATACAACGATAGAATCCATTTCTTCATATCTTGAGCTGAGCGGATAATCAAACGCTGATTTTCCGAGTACGAAAGACTCCCTGCAGATGAATTTTACTCCTTTTGTATTGGAAGGGATTGAAAAAGCGAACGCTTCATCCGATTCAAAATACATTTTAGGCAGAGAAACCACGAGCACTTCATCCGTCAGGCCGCCTTGTGTGGCTAAAATCCGGGCGCCGTGTATGATGAGGCCTTTTTCATTTTTATCGACGACTTTTGCCGAGATAGGTGTCGGCGATACGTTTACACCCATTTGTGAACGATTCACCTGAGGGGTGATAAACGTGTGCGTAAAAGAAAGATCCTGTGCAGCAGCGCGTTCGTACAGCGCTTGAACATGTTCCGGAAAACAATGCTCGCGGTCTTTCAAAAGCGCGGCAGAGGAGGCGAAGCTCATCAGCACGGTATTCATATAATCCGGGCTTCGTCCCATCATTCCATGCGTCTGCCTGGCCCAAAGCTCGAACATGTTTCTTCTTCTTTTTACGTCATCTTTCGTTTTCGGCTGCAGGTATGAAAGCCCCGCCCGTTCTTTTTTACCGGGAAGACTGTAAGTCATTTGATCTTTCATATCCGGTTTCGTTTGCAAATCATAAAGAGAGCGCTTCGTTTCCAGAAGGCCCTTAAATGCGGGATGTTCAGAAATCTGTCCCTCGATCTTTTCACCATCGAGCCAAATCTCATTTCCAAGCTGATTTAATCGGTCAATGAACATTTTTCCATTAATGATACCCATCATGTCGCCCTTCTTTCTTTGCAGATCCACTACCTCATTATATTGAAAACGAAATTGGGTGTTCCGGTTATTTCCAAAGGGGAAGAGCCTTTTCTGATAAGGGGGGTGAAGGGTTTGCATAATAAAAAAACCCCTTAAGCAGAGGGGTTTTTAACTGATCATGTCTTTGTATCGTTGTTCGAGGACGAAGTCTATCATTCCGGTGATACGGGTGTTTTCAGCGTTCTTTGTAAAGTGAGGAATGGAGTGCAAAGGCCCTTTTTGGTACAGTTTCAGCAGTTTTATTAGATATATTAAGCCCCTGGCGAATAAAAAAAGCAGAAGATACGGAAGTAGGCGGGGAACATGAACATAGCTGACTTGACCTGAGAAAAGTGCAGTCAGAAACATAGCAATAATGCTTCCGATAAAAATCCATTTCATAAAATCCAATAATGAGAAGTCAGGTTTGGAAAACTGATTTTTCAGATTGAATAACTTCTCAGTATCTTGTTCTTCAAGACATTTCATCAGTTCTTCATCATTTTTACAAGAGCTAATCTGCTTCATGCTTTCTTCGAGTGTATCATCACTTTGTTTACCGCCCGCTAAAGAAGCCAGTGTACGATATTTCTTTTCCAGATTTGTATTTATCATATTTATAACCCGGAAGGAGTAAGTGTTTCTTCTTAAGCGGTTGTCAGGTAACCGGTCTTTCTTTTCGCGCGAAAAAAACATATAAAACACGACAATACATCCGATTGTAAACAGTGAAAACACTGCCGGCAAAAGATCAGATAAAATGGGAATAGGTATGAGTGTTTTGACTTGAATAAACAAGAATGAAGTGAAGATCAACGCCATCGCTATACAGCAAAAAGCAATCTTCATGAGCATTTGAAAAGGAAGAGCCGGGGCAGAGTAATAGTACTTTAAAAGACTGAGCGTATGTACATCTTGTTCAGATAAAAAGTCCATCATTTCTTGTTCATTCTTACATTTTAACAATCTTTGTGCAGTTTGCTTTGCGGTGTTAAATGCGGATTGATTTTCATTCAATGAGTGAAACCTCCAAAAAAATAATAGGAATAAAACTGCATGAATATCTTATTCATGCAGTTTTTCTTTGATTAGTAGAGATCAGTCATATAAGCGTAAAGGGCTAGTAAAACTGCGGCGAATTCAGTTACAGCTTCTACTGTTTTATTCCCGGTCGGTTTTTCAGTAAGGATCTTAGAGGTGAAATAGAAAGCAGACACCCCTGCAACAATAACGAGAGTTGAAGGGAGAAGATCCCAGTCCTTCGCTAATTCACTTTCTGAAGCTGAAACCGGTACACCTTTATACGTTTTAATTCTAAACGTAAACATGGTCGTAAGTCCAGTTGTGGACCCATCGGCAACTGGAATGTCAGGTGTATAGATTTTAATTGAAACATCTAATGATTGAGCAGAAGGGGTTACTGCCATTTCCAGATAACCGTTTCTTACAGATAGGCTCAGATTGTCTAATAAATTTTGATATGAACGGATGTCTGAAGCCGTAAGTATTGTTTGTGTATCTCCCAGTAAACCAGTAACATATGCCCCTGGCTTTCCATTTGTTATTGTCATTGTATTAGCAGACCCCTCACTTGGGATCGTATACAGAATTGAAGTAGACAATAAGATATCTAAAGTTGGGGAAGTAAAAATGGTTTCGGTTGTACCGAATTCGAACATCATATTGGCAAGACCGGATACATTCTCCAAATCCGGAATTGTTGACAGGATATTGGTTAATGTGTTTAGTCTTGCATCATACACAGGATCAGAAGGCGGATGGACGCTGCTTACACCTGAGTCTTTTCCGGAGTATCCGTCTTTGTCAATGGCGACTTTTCCCGCTCCGCTTCCGATCGTTCCTTCATAAAATTGATCAAAAGCCCAGTTTTTCGGCATCGGGTATCCGAGGTTGCCGCTGAATCCGGTCGACATGTTAGCCGTAAAACTATATTTGGTCAGACCTGCTTCTGACGTCCGGATACAAATGTTTCTCGGTCCGTATACCCCGATTTCATATTTCGGCGCAGTTGAGAACGCCTGCATTTTCATAAAAGCTGACTTGATTTCTTGAAAGTAAGGGATGATTTTATCTGTGACTTCATAATCATACGCATCGAAATCGACGGCAAAGTAAATGGTCGTTCCTGACGGAAAACCTAATCTTCTGGCGGCTGATGCGGCGCTGTACGCATCTCTCGTTCCTTGGTCTTTTACAAAATAAGAAGATTCATAGCCGCCGTCCTGATAAATCGGAAACACGCTTAAGCCGGCATTGAAAATAGTGGAGAGTTCTTTTGACGTTAATGCTTTCGATGTCAGTCCGCTGCTTGTCCGTACATTCCCGGTCAGATATCTTCCCACGATCTTATAGCCATTCTCACGCAAAGTTTTAGCCGTATCTGCCGTCAAAATGGCAGCGGTGTCACAAGCTGAAGCAGCACGGGTTGTGTCGCCTGAGCTTGATAATAAAGCTTTAATCGTCGGCATGTCCGCATAACCAGTCTGCGGCAGGCACATAAACTTTTGGAAAGCTTTCACTGCCGATACAACTCCGACGCCGTATTTTCCGTCGAATTCACCGGGATCAAAAGCTTCCCCATTACAGTAAAGCGCGTATTGAACAATCAAAACAAAGCCTGTCCGTGAGTCGCCGGGAGTCAAGGTAGGACATAAGCTGGTCGTTCCGTTCCCGAAAAATCCATTGGCGACGCTTGTGCTCATGCCTTCTTCTTTTTGCAGGGCATAAATGAGAGCCTTGTTTGTATCGCGGGCATATAAGCCGTCACAAGGCATCAAACCGATGTAGTCATTGTAATCCCGGTTCAGGTTCTGCTGGATTTGGCGGATTTTTTTGTCGCCTCCCGCTACTAATCGAAAAGCGCTCATATCCAGCAAAGCTTTCATAATGAGTGCCGTGACGATGCCGTCTTGCTTAGTGAGCCCGGCCGCTTTTTGAAACTCTTTTACAGCGCTTTCGGTATTTTCATAGAAAACGCCTGAAAATCCGCCGGGGTTAAAACCTTTACACCACAGCGCCCCTTGCAGAATGTAATTCATGTTTGTCGGCTTAGAATCGGGAGCCTGCTTTTTCAACGGCTTAAACAATCTTTGTGTCGTCGGGCCGAAGTTATCGGCAGGTTCTGAAATACCAAGTTCAATTTGAAGCGCCCGTGTCAGACCGTAAATGGTATCCCAGCCCGTTTTTCCGTTTTCCGGCACTTTGTTGTACCCGTGTCTGCCTTTATACGTTTCATTCAGCCATTGTTGTGTTTCCAGGACCATTTCGTCCATTGCAATCCCTCCATTAGGTGTAGTGTGCGTTCATTCATAGGTGGCAAACGTATGACAGTTTGTCATGGATGCAGAAGTTTATCCAAGGAGAGCCCCATCATACAGCCGCAGAACAAACGCCGAAAGAGAGGCATTGATAGGAAAAGACCTCGCTATGACAATTGATACAAAAACAACAAAATGAATAGCGGTTTAAAGTAACTTTTTCACTTAATCAAAAATAACAAGAATCATAAGTAGTAGTCATATAGTCATTTTAAGGGATGTTCACATCTCTTCCTGCAGTCAAAATGGTTAGTTGGACGGATTTATGATTGGCCATATTGTCATTAACATAAATAGGGTAAATAGTTACAGGAAGGAAGGGTTTTCTCGATGAAAAGCAAAAAGATTTTTAAGTCGCTCATCATTATTTTTACTCTTTTAATCAGCGGAATTGGTTTTATGAGTTTTTCTTCTCCGCAAAAAGCAGAGGCTAAAGACTGGCTTCATACTTATAAAAGCGGGTATTTCACTAACTATGTGATCAATACATATCACCCTAAATTCACTAAAACGACAAAAAAGTACAGCTTGAGAGCCGTGACTTTTAAATCCAACAGTAAAGGGAAGGGCACGTATAAAATATACGTCCAAAAGCAAGTCAACGGCAAAGGTGCCTGGAAAACAATCAAAACCGCCAATGCAAAGAAAAATGGAACGACTTATTTTGAAACACCTTCGTTGAAAAAAGGAGATTCATACAGATTTAAATTGGTCAATCAGGGTTCGAAAAAACGTGTCAATTATAGTGCAAGATGGATTGTATTCGCTTCATAATGCTGATTTTCCGGTCTGTAAAGTTTTAGCTGCTGCTGCTGCGGCAGCTTTTTATTTTCTCCGGATCTCAACCGCCAGGGAGCCCGCCCCTGTCTCTTCGGGCGTACGTTTGTATTTCACCGCATCATTCTGGATTATGCGGAAAGGTACATCGCTTCAATGATAAGCCAGTCCCGGGTTCTTTTGATTCGTTTGAAAATGTTCTGATATAAAAAAGGCGTGCCGCGGTGTAAAATGGCTATATTGATAAATATGGAGGTTGAGATGGATCAAGATTATATGACTGAGCTTGTCTCAGTCCAGCTGAAGAAAATCCGGTCGGAGAGAGGCTACACACAGGAGAAAATGGCGGATGTGATCGGTCTTTCCAAAAAGGCGCTGGTGCAGATTGAGAAAGGGCGGGCGCTTGCGGAATGGCCGCACGTTGTGGCGGTTTGCGCGCTTTTTAGATCAAGTGAAACACTGCAATCCGTATTAGGAGATGATCCGCTGGAGGTCATTGAAGCGGTTGCCCATCGCACAATTGACAGGCCGAAGGGGAAGACGATGGGCGGCAAGGTGTGGTGGAAAACCATCGAGAAAAAAGGCGAGTTCCGCTTGCAGCAGCATTTGATTTCCCACCATTACCGCATCCTTGATTCCTATGATGATCTGTGGTTCAGCAGTTTTGAAAAGGCAGAGGCTTTGGAGCGGCTTGATGAGCTGTTTTTGGAGGCGGAAGAAGCGAAGCGCTGACGCACCTCCGGTTGATGTATTTTCTGACAAGTGGGAAAATATATATAAATTCCAGCCAAAGGAGAGATTCGAATGAAGCCTGAAGATATCGTCCGAAGCGGCCCGAATCAGTACATATGCAAGGAAGGAATCGCAAAAGAACTTCTAGGACTGCTAGAGACATTCAGAAAACCCGTTATTGTGACCGGAATCAAATCCTATCAGGCGTTCTCCGATTACAGCGGCGTTTCTTCCTGGGATGTGATTCAGCATAAAGGATACTGTTCACCTGAGGCGGTGCGTAAGGTCTGTGAGCAGGCGGAAGACGCGGATGTGATCATCGGTATCGGAGGCGGCACGATTTTGGATTTGGCAAAAGCGGCGGCAGACCGGCTTGATATAGAGGCTGTGATGGTTCCTTCCATTGCAGGGACGTGTGCGGCAAGTACGCCGTTAAGTGTCATATATGATGAGAGCGGCAATTTTATCAGAGTTGATTATCATAAGCGTTCAAGCTATTTGACGCTTGTTGATCCGCTGTTTTTGCTTTCCTCTCCCATTGAATATATGAAAAGCGGGATCGGTGATACGCTGGTGAAATGGTATGAGGCCGAGGCGGTCATCAGAAATACGGAGGAGGCGGCGCCGCTGATGGCGCAGGCGGGGCTGAGACAGGCGGAATATATCCGTAATCTGTTATTGCGTTACAGTGAAGCGGCCGTCGGAAGCATGGAGAAAGGCGAGCTGTCCGTGCCGTTCATCCATACGGCGGAAACGATCATTATGCTTGCGGGAACGGTCGGCGGGTATGGCGGCCGTTTGTGCAGGATGGCAGGGGCGCATGCGGTCCACAACGGACTCAGTTTTCTTCAGGAGACACATCAGGTGCTGCATGGCCAGAAGGTTGCTTACGGCATATTGGTGCAGCTCGCGCTTGAGAATCGGAGGCCTGAGATTGAAGAGCTGCTTCCGTTTTACCGCCGGCTCGGTTTCCCCGTCAGTCTCTGTGATCTCGGCATCCTTGACAATCATGAGGAAGCCAAGCGCCGTATTGCTTCTCACGCCTGCCGGGCGGAAGAATCGTTATGTTTAATGGGGCAATATCGCGAGAAGGACGTGTCAGCTGCGATTGAATCGCTCGAATCAGCGCAAAAGACAGGATAGAGCTTGTCATCTATCTTGTCTTTATTTTTTGAATATTTCCGTTATAATGAGTGGGGTATAGAAAGGGAGGGGCCAAAGGACATGTATCAGGCGAAGAAGATGTTGTTATTAGGATCAGGCGAGCTGGGGAAAGAAGTCGTCATTGAAGCGCAGCGGCTCGGGGTTGTCACTGTAGCCGTTGACAGCTATGAGCATGCTCCCGCCATGCAGGCCGCGCACAAAAGCTATGTGATTGATATGCTTGATAAAGCGCAGGTCAGAGAAGTCATTGAGAAAGAAAAACCGGACTTGATCGTGCCGGAAGTGGAAGCCATTGCGACGGATGAGCTGCTGAAGCTTGAGGAAGAAGGTTTTCACGTCATTCCGAATGCGCGTGCGGCAAAGCTGACGATGGACCGTGAAGGCATCAGACGGCTTGCGGCAGAGACGCTTCATCTTCCGACTGCCGGCTATGAATTCGCGAATACATATGAAGAATTTAAAGAAGCGGCGGAAACAATCGGCTTTCCGTGCGTGGTAAAACCGCTGATGAGCTCTTCCGGAAAAGGGCAAAGCGTGTGCCGCTCGGCTTCCGGGCTGAAAAGCTGCTGGGACATGGCGATGGAAGGCGGCCGGGTGAAAAACGGCCGGGTCATCGTTGAGGAATTCATTCCGTTTGAATCAGAAATCACGCTTCTGACAGTGCGCGCGGCGAACGGTACGTCCTTTTGCGCGCCGATCGGACATGAACAAAAAGACGGTGACTATATTGAATCATGGCAGCCTCATCATATGACGGAACAGCAGATCAAAGAGGCGAAACACATTGCGAAAAGCATAACGGACGAGCTCGGCGGATACGGTTTGTTCGGGGTGGAGCTTTTCCTTACTGAAGATAAAGTATATTTCAGCGAGGTGTCTCCCCGTCCGCACGATACGGGGCTCGTTACGCTTGTGACGCAAAATTTGTCAGAGTTTGCGCTGCATGTCCGCGCGGTATTGGGATTCCCGATTCCGGAAATCACTCAGCTGTCGCCGGGGGCAAGCCGTCCGCTGAAGGCGCCAAAAGAGCTTGCTGATTATGCGGTTGAAGGTTTGGAGAAAGCTTTGGCGGTAAAAAGCACTCAGGTCCGCGTATTCGGTAAACCCGTCACGAAAGTAGGACGCCGTATGGCGGTTGCGCTTTCTGCAGCTGAGACCGTTGAAGAGGCCAGAGAAAGAGCGGCTGAAGCACTCAGTCATTTATCAATTACATAAAATGATCTTAAAAGGCGTTTTTACCGTAATGGTAAGGCGCCTTTTTTGTTTGGACAGACTATATACTGGAAAACGGGGTTGTGAGATAATGTATGAGGCCGTTTTGTGCCGGCTTTTTAATTCTTGAAACTTTTTATGTCCGCAATCGTTATATGTAATGTTCTCATTTCACGGAGAAGGAAATAACAATACATCATACGGCTTTTCATTCATCAAGAACGGACAATCCGGATCGCAGCATGGAATATTTAAGCAGGGTAATCCGGAATAGAGGAAACCATGATTGCTTACCTTAATATGAACGGCGAAAAAACAAAAATCACCAGATTAGATTGTTCAAATAACACCAAATGCTGTATAATAAAAGAATTTGAATGATAGCATTGAAAGGATTCCATTTTATGTTTCCGTAAAATGGAGTCTTTATGCATACGCAGTCCGATTTGATATGGTTTTAATTGGAGGTTTGTGTAAACTGTGAATTATATACCTAGTATGATTACAATTGGAAATTTCATTTGCGGGCTCTTATCGATTCATTCCCTTTTGTATCATAATATACACTCTGCGGTGATCTTTATTTTCACTGGGATGTTTCTTGATTTCTTTGACGGTTTGGCCGCCCGTAAGCTGAACGCGGTATCGGAGATGGGAAGGGAGCTTGACTCTTTTGCGGATCTCGTGACGTTCGGCGTAGCGCCGTCCATGCTCGCTTACAGTGTTTCACTATATACGATTCCGTTCATCGGAATTTTAATCGCGCTTTCCTACAGTATCTGCGGGATGATCCGTCTTTCCAGATTTAATATTGAACAAAGCAAGCTGCCGACGTTTATCGGGATGCCGATTCCGTTTGCGGGTATGTGTCTTGTCATTTTGAGTTTTATCAATAACGCTTTTCTTCTGGGGGCGGGAACGATCGCGCTCGGTTATTTAATGGTCAGCAACATTAAATTTCCGCACTTTAAAAAACAGGCGCCTGAAAACCTGGAGAGCAGAAGATGGAATTAGTTCAGCAATTAATATCCGATTACGGATATATCGCGATTTTTCTTATGCTGACACTCGGTATTATCGGATTGCCAATTCCGGATGAAGTCATGATGACGCTTGTGGGCTACTTCGCTCATTTAAACGTGCTGAATTACGGGCTCTCCATTCTGATCAGCTTTATCGGAGCGCTCCTTGGGATGATTATCAGCTACTTCATCGGCAGAAAAGCCGGTCGGCCGTTTATTAATAAGTTCGGAAAATGGGTCGGCCTGAAGGAAAAGAGGATGGAGAAAGTAGACAGGTGGATGAAGAAGTACGGGCCGTACACCATTATTTTAGGTTATTTCATCCCTGGCATCAGACACGTGACCTGCTACTTTTCCGGAATCGGCAGAATGGAATTCAAAACCTACTTATGCTTCGCCGCCATCGGAGCGTTTTTATGGTGTTTTATTTTTATTACTATAGGAAAATTCATAGGAGTAATCAATGTTTAATACTGCCGCTAAAGTTCTTTACCGTTCATTGATTGAACTGACTAATAATCGATTGACGTCTTATCTCATTAAAAACTTCTGTGAATCGAAACTGAGCAAGCCGATGATTCCGCTGTTTTCCAAACACTATCGCATCAACTGGAATGAAACGGAACGTACGGCTTCTGACTTTGATTCACTGGCGTCATTTTTCATTCGTGATATTAATTTGAATCTCCGCCCCGTGGCAAAAGAGAAGAACGCCATCGTCAGCCCGGTGGACGGCGTCGTTCAGACGGTTGGCATGATTAAACCCAATCAAACTTTCATGGTAAAAGGGAAGGATTATTCGTTCGCCGAACTGACGGGGTTTAAAAGCGCCGATCACAAGTATAACGGCGGGTGTTTTGCCGTGCTTTATCTGAGCCCGAGACATTACCACCGCTTCCATTCTCCCGTCAGCTGCACGTATCAGAAGCTGGCCGAGTTGGGGAAACGCTCCTATCCCGTTAATACGATGGGATTGAAGTACGGGAAAGATGTGCTCTCAAAAAATTACCGTTATGTGTACGAGCTGACCCGTGCTGACCAGCAGATGCTCATGATCCCGGTAGGTGCGATGAATATTAACTCGATCGTTCAGACAAACACCGGAAACAGGCTTGAGACGGGGGAAGAGCTGGGCTATTTTTCATTTGGATCGACCGTTATTTTAGTATTCGAGAAAGATATGTTTACCCCTTCGGATAACCTGACTGAAGGCCGTGAATTACAGGTCGGTCAGATCATCGGTTATGCGGAGTCACAGGAGGAGGCGTCCGCTTTATAAAAGCTGCTCCTCTTTTTTATATGGTGTAAGGAAGTGAACATTATGAAAGAAAAGGATTTGGCAAAGCTGATAGAGCAGTACCAGCATACAGGGGATCAGCAAATTCTTGAAGCCGTGCGGGACGCATGCCGGCCTGTCGTTGAGGCGCTTATCTCAGAAATGGCTGAAGACAGCGCCGATCTTCTGCGGGCAAAAGGCCGTGACCGTTTTCCGTTTATCATCGGCAAGTATCAGACCGCGGCCGGCCTTTCGCTTGAGACCTTTTTGCGCAACACGTATCGGTTTTATTTTCAGCAGGTTTTAAAAGGCGAAGCGTGACTGGAAGAAAGAGTACGGACGGAAATGTTCATCTTTCGCCCGTTTTCCTGTATGATATAGTAGAGTGTGCGATCATTAATTTAATTGAACAGGGTGTATAAATCATGGAAAAACAATATAGAGTTTTACTTTATTATAAATATGTAAAGATTGATGAGCCTGAGGAGTTCACGGCTCAGCATTTGAAGTTTTGTAAGGAGCTCGGTCTGTTAGGCCGTATTTTGATTTCTGAAGAAGGCATTAACGGTACGGTGTCCGGAACGGTTGAACAGACGGAACAATACATGAATGCGCTGAAAGCTGATCCGCGCTTTGCCGACATGCCGATCAAAATTGACGAGGCTGACGGACATGCATTCCGCAAAATGTTTGTGCGTCATAAAAAAGAATTGGTGACGCTTCGTCTCGAAGATGATGTTGATCCGAATGTCACGACGGGCAAGCATTTGAAACCGAAAGATTTTTATGAGCAAATGCAGGATCCTGACACGATCGTGATCGACGCCAGAAACGACTATGAGTATGACCTCGGTCATTTCCGCGGAGCGGTCAGACCTGATATTGAGGCGTTCCGTGAGCTGCCGGACTGGATTGAAGAGCACAAAGACATGCTTGAAGGCAAAAAAATTCTCACGTACTGCACAGGCGGCGTACGCTGTGAAAAATTTTCCGGCTGGCTGCTGAAGAAGGGCTTTGAAGACGTGTCCCAGCTTGACGGCGGTATCGTCACTTACGGTAAAGATCCTGAAGTGAAAGGGCAGCTGTGGGATGGACAGTGCTACGTGTTTGACGAAAGAATCAGCGTACCGGTCAACCGCGTAGAGCACGTTATCATCGGAAAAGATTATTTCACGGGCGAGCCGTGCGAGCGTTATGTGAACTGCGCAAATCCGGCATGTAATAAAAAAATGATCTGCACACCTGAGAATGAATACAAATACATGCGCAGCTGCAGTCACGAATGCCGTACGAACGAACGCAACATGTATGTGAAAGAGCACGAAATGACTCAGGAAGAAATCAATGAACGCCTTGCTTTGATTGAAAAAGAGGATCATGCGGCGATTGATTAATAGAAAAGACCACCAATGAGGTGGTCTTTTTTGTGTTTACATACTTTCTGTCCGGGCGGTCTGGTCTGCCGTGACGGGTCCTTTATATTTAAATGCTTTTTCCCACTTGGACACGACGATGCAGGCGACCGCATGGCCGGGCACGTTGACGCCGGTTCTCGCCATGTCCATGACGCGGTCGACACCGGCAATGATGGCGACGCCTTCCGCGGGGAGACCGACGGCATTCGCTGTCGCCAGAAGCACGACGAGTGAGCCTGACGGGACGGCGGCAATGCCTTTGCTTGTCATGACGAGCACAAGCATCATCAGAAGCTGCTGAGAAAGCGGCATCTCCACATGAAACGCCTGCGCCAGAAAAATACAGGACACCGATAAATAGAGGCTTGAGCCGTCACAGTTCAGCGATAAACCTGACGGAACCACAAAGGAGACGACCCGCTTCGGACAGCCGTATTTCTCCATCCGATCCATCAGCTGAGGCAGAATGGTTTCTGTGCTTGTCGTGGAGAAAGCGATCAAAAACAGATCCCAAATCATTTTCAGCACTTCAAAGTATTTGATTTTAAAGATAAGCCCCACGATCGGAAACAGAACGAAGAGTATCAGGAACAGCCCGAGGAACACAGTGCCGATCAGCTTCAGCATCGGAAGCAAAAGCGCGATTCCGAATTGCCCGACGGAGGCGGCCATCAGGGCGAGAACGCCGATCGGAGCGGTGACCATGACCATCTGCGTCAGCTTGAACATAATATTTGCCGTGGATTCGAAGAAACTCATGACAGGCGCGGAGGCTTTGCCGATGCCGGCTGCGGCAACACCGAATAAAATCGCGAAAAAAATGACGGCGAGGAGATCGTTTTTCGCCATAACGTCAATGATATTAACGGGGATAATATCAAGAAGCATTTGTTTCAGGTCGACTACTTTTTCCGTATAGCCGGAAAGCTCGTGAATGTCTTTTTTAGCAAGATGAGAAAGGTTAAGTCCGACTCCCGGCTTCAGCACGTTCGCCAATAACAGACCGAGCGCCAGAACAAGCGTCGTAATCACTTCGAACCAAATAATCGTTTTGATGCCGAGACTGCCCATTTTTTTCATACTGCCGCTGCCGGCGGCTCCGATGACAATGGTTGAAAACACGATCGGCACGACAATCATTTTAATCAGGCGGATAAATCCGTCTCCGACGGGCCGCAGCGCCATCCCGAAATCCGGGAAGAAATGGCCGATCAATGCTCCGATGGCTAAAGCGATCAAAATCTGGAATGCGATAAATTTTTTCAAGCGAATCCCCCTTTTACTTGCGCATTTCATACGTAATTCGTGAAGCAGGCGGCAACCACCTTCCTATCCGCCATAAATTTGTCACATTATTGACTGTGCGATAGAAAGGATTGTTTTACATTATGTAAGCGCAATCATTTAATATGACAGAAAGTCCTCATTGGAAAAAATGAAGGAGCATAAGAATAAAGAAAGATTTCCGATGAAAATATTAAAAATTTTGATAATTATCCTCTTATAAGTGGTATATTTGATATGATATGGTCAACTGCATTCTCATATATCTGTGCATACAAGATTCGGGACAGAAAAAACATGCAGCCTATAAAAGACTGAAAATTTAAACAATTATAAGGAAGGTGTGCTTTTGTTGAATCAACTGATTGAAAGACGTAAGGTCACAGCAAGAAAAGAAAAACCGGATTTCGCTTCATTGGGATTTGGCAAGTACTTCACAGATTACATGTTTGTTATGGATTACGAAGAGGAGAGAGGGTGGCATGATCCGAGAATCACCCCTTATGAACCGGTCCATCTTGATCCGTCCGCATCCGTTTTCCATTACGGGCAGGCCGTATTTGAAGGGCTGAAGGCTTATAGGTCAGAAGACGGCCGGGTGTTGATGTTCCGTCCTGACCAAAATATAAAACGGATGAATAAATCGTTACGGCGGATGAGCATGCCGCCTCTTGACGAGAAGCTGGCGCTGGAAGCATTGATACAATTGGTGGAGCTGGAGCAGGAATGGATACCGATAGAAAAAGGAACCTCTTTATATATTCGTCCGTTTGTAATTGCGACTGAGCCTTCTTTAGGCGTCCGGCCTTCAAAGCGTTACAAGTTCATGGTTGTTCTGACGCCTGTCGGTTCGTACTACGGCGATCAGCTGAAACCGATCCGTATTTATGTGGAGGATGAGTATGTGCGTGCCGTCACCGGCGGAGTGGGCGACGTCAAAACGTCCGGAAATTATGCGGCCAGCTTACAGGCTCAGCGGAAAGCCGAAGAACTGGGGTATGATCAGGTGCTTTGGCTCGACGGGGTGGAAAAGAAATATGCCGAAGAGGTAGGGAGTATGAATATCTTTTTCATCATAAACGGAGAGGCCGTAACGCCGGCATTAAACGGAAGCATTCTCGGGGGCATCACACGCGCATCTGTGATAGAGCTGTTAAAAAGCTGGGGCATCCGCGTCAGGGAAGAACAGGTCGCCATTGATGACATCTATGAGGCTGCGATGAGAGGCGAGGTGTCAGAGGTATTCGGTACGGGAACCGCGGCCGTCATCTCGCCGGTCGGCGCGCTGCACATTCACGGAGAAACGATTGAACTGAATAACGGTTTGATCGGTGAAGTGTCAGAAAGGCTCTATGAAACGATTGCCGGCATCCAAGTCGGGAAGGTGCGGGATTCGTTCAGATGGGTGGTTGAAGTATAAATGAAAAAAGAACCCTTGCGCTGCAGGGTTCTTTTTTCGGTTATTGGGATTTTACGGCTTGCACGCGGGCTCTGCTTTTCCGGTTTTTCAAGTAATAAGCGGTGTAGCAAACGGCCATAAATGCAATTCCGCAATAAAGGGCGATGGCCTGGTTCGGATCAAAAGCGATGCCGATACAGGAGGCGAGGCATAGGAGAAAGGCCGCTATCGGTACGGCCGGATATCCCGGTGTCCTGTATTTCAAGTCTGAAAGCTGGTGCCCGTCTGTAAGAAACCGTCTTCGGAACAAAAATTGCGATGCGGCGATGCTCATCCACACAGCCACTACCGCAAATCCTGAGACGGAGACGAGAACAAGATAGACTGTATCCGCTGCAAATACGCTTGACAACAACGACAGAATGCCGCCGATCATACTGAAGATCAGAGCGTTAAAAGGAATGCCTTTAGAGGTCAGCCTAGCAAAGGCGGGATGAAGCTCCCCTTCTTTAGACAGGGACCACAGCATACGTGATGACGCGTACAGCCCTGAATTGGCCGCAGACAGAAGCGCCGTTAAAATGACGAAATTCATCAGATCGGCCGCATAAGGCACGCCGATTCTGTCAAATACCGTGACAAACGGGCTTTCAATCACACCGGCTTCCTTGATAGAGATCATCCCTGACAGCACAAAAATCGTTCCGATAAAGAAAAGCGCCAGCCGCCAGACTGTGGTCTTAATGGCGCGCGGAACGGTTTTTTCCGGATCGGCGCTTTCCCCCGCAGCGATTCCGATCAATTCCGTCCCTGAAAAAGCAAAGTTTACTGAAAGCATCGTCATCAGTATCGGGAAAAAGCCATTTGGAAAAAGGCTGCCGCCATCCGTAAAGTTCGACAGCATAGGTGCGGCCTCACCGCTTTTCATCGGAACGATGCCGAACATCGCCGCTCCGCCCAATAAAATAAACAGTAAGATGGCTAAGACTTTAATACTTGAGAACCAAAACTCCGATTCAGCAAAAAATTTCACGGAGAAGGCGTTTAATAAAAAGATGAAAAGAGCGAATACCGCACTCCACATCCAAACTGAAGTATGCGGGAACCAACGCTGCATGAAAAGCCCGGCCGCCGTGAATTCAGAGCCCAGCGCCACCGCCCACGTCAGCCAGTACAGCCATGCGACCGTAAAGCCCGTCGCGGGCCCGATATAGGTCTTCGCATAGGTGTGGAATGCGCCCGTCACCGGCATGGCCACTGACAGTTCACCGAGGCAAAGCATGACAAGATAGACGATGCCCGCGCCCAAAAGGTAAGCGAAAATGGTGCCCGCCGGACCCGCCTGATGAATGGTATACCCAGAGCTTAAAAACAGCCCCGTTCCGATCACACCTCCGAGTGATAGCATAAAGAGGTGTCTGCTTTTCATACTTCTCTGAAAATTCGTCTCGTTCTTGTTGTTCATTGTTTTCCAACTTTCTGCGAGGGCCGTCCTAATAAAAAATCTCATGCCGGCGAACGGCACGAGATTCCGGCGAACCGGCTTTTTGAATAGAATATACAAACTATTCCGATTAGTCAAGTTGTTTTTAAGGTCTTGGCCCAATCGGCAATGGCCTGAATGTCCGCGGGTTTCGTCCGGCAGCAGCCTCCGATCAGGCTCACGCCGTTTTCGTACCAGCTTTGCGCGCTTTTTCCGAAATGGTTTTCGCACGCTGCGCCTTTCCAGGTTTTTGTCACTGGGTCATATTGTTCGCCGGAGTTCGGATAGGCGATAATCGGTTTGGACGTTGCCCGTTTGATTTCTTGTACCAGCTGCGGAATATGTTCGATCGGTGTGCAGTTGATGCCGATCGCTGCGATTTGGCTGCAGGAGCCGAGCAGAGCCGCGCATTCGGAAATAGGCGTGCCTTCGCTGATATGCCGTCCGTCTTTGGCGCTGAAGCTGATCCATGCATAAGTGCCGGGGAATTCCTCCAGCAGCCTTGTGATCGCTTTTGCTTCTGACAGGCACGGAATGGTCTCACAGGCCAAAAGGTCGGCGCCGGATTCTATGAGGGCTTTCATCCGGGGGCGGTGAAAGCTGATCAGCTCAGCCTCCGTCAGTCCGTAATGCCCGCGATATTCTGAGCCGTCAGCGAGGCTCGCGCCGTAAGGTCCGATAGAAGCGGCGACCAAAGGTTTGGGCCGGTGTAAACGGTTTTCTTCATGCGCCCAAAATTCATCGCGTGCTTGTGCGGCAAGTTCAACAGATGTCTGAATAAGACGTATCGCATCGGTTTCAGGGATGCCGCGCGCTGCAAATCCTTCGATTGTCGATTGATAACTGGCGGTGATCGCGCAATCAGCGCCGGCGGCAAAATATTCTGCATGCACCTGTTTGATCAGTTCCGGCCTCTCCAAAAGAATTTTTGCCGACCACAGATCGTCATGTAAATCACAGCCCATCCGCTCAAGCTCGGTTGCCATCGCGCCGTCTATGATCATCACCGGGTATTCATTTAATATTTGTGTAATGGGATTCATAGGCCTTCCTTTCTGACTTTACTGAAAATATATAAAAAGGGTAATGGACGCTATTCTCTTTGTCAATGAACCGGCAGAAAAAAGGTGTTCAGGACGCTGCCCGAACACCTTTTGTTTAGGAAATGTGTTTGCCTTTCGCACTTTTCGCGATGTCTGAATACTCCCAGCAGTCGATCCCGTCATCATCAGGGAGCACATCTCTGTAAAAGACGGGGTCCTTTCCGGCTTTCTTTTGCCGGACATAATCGCTCAAAGCGGCAAACGCTTTTTTTGACAGAAGGAAAATCGCGATTAAGTTCACGACCACCATTAAGCCCATGAACAAGTCAGCCATATCCCACACAAGCTGGACTTTGGAAATGCAGCCGAACAGTACCATTCCGAGCACACAGATGCGGTAAATGAACAGCCATTTTTTGTTCTGGCTTAAAAATCCGATATTGGTTTCTCCGTAATAATAGTTGCCCATCAGAGCGCTGAAGCCGAACAAAAGCATTAAGACGGCAAGGAAACCTGACGCCCACGCGCCGACATGATCGCTCAAGGCGGCCTGAGAAAGCGCGATGCCGCTCAGTCCCGGCTGGTGATACGCGTCTGAAAATAAAATGATAAGCGCCGTGCTTGTGCAAATGACGAGCGTATCCGTCAGGACGCCGAATGCCTGAATGAGCCCCTGTTTCACCGGGTGGCTCGTCGTAGCTGTCGCCGCCGCGTTCGGAGCGCTTCCCATACCCGCTTCATTTGAGAAAATCCCGCGCCTTACACCTTGCATCAAGGCCGCACCTAAAGCGCCGCCCGCTGCCTGATCAATGCCGAACGCATTTTTTACGATTAGCGACAGAACGCCGGGCAATTGGGTGATGTTCGTCAGAATGACAAAGAAAGCGACACCGATATATAAAACGGCCAAAACGACTACGATGTATTCCGCCATTTTCGCAATTCGTTTGACGCCGCCGAAGATTACGCCGCCGAAAACCAAGATTAAAATAATGCCCAATGTAAGCCGGCTGGTGCCGAATGCGTTTTGAAAGGCGACGCTGATCGTATTGGATTGAACGGAATTAAAAACAACCCCGAATGACAGTGTGATTAATACGGCGAACAGCGCGCCCATCCAGCGTTTCTTCAGGCCCTTTTCCATGTAATAGGCCGGGCCCCCGCGGAATCCGTTTTGATCTTTTACTTTATAAATTTGGGCCAGCGTGCTTTCAACAAAGCTTGAAGCCGAACCGATGACTGCGATAATCCACATCCAGAAAATAGCGCCCGGACCGCCGAGTGAGATCGCAATGGCGATTCCGGTAATATTCCCGGTTCCGACACGCGCCGCCATACTGATGCAAAATGCCTGAAACGGGGAAATGCTGTTTTTTGTCCGGGCGGCCGCGCCTTCCTTCAAAACCCGGATCATTTCCTTCAGCATGCGGACTTGCAGACCCTTTGATCTGAACGTGAAAAACAGTCCCAGAGAAAGAAGCAGTACGATTAACAGTTTTGACCATAAAAAATCATTTGCCGAGCCGATTACATTTTCAAGGAATTCCTGCATCCAATCACCTCTTGGTTCGTTTGATTAAAAAATACTGAGCTCCCACTCCTGTGCGATATGTTTCAGCAGCATGCCGCCGGTCAGGCTGTTGCCGTATTCATCAATGGCCGGACCGTAAATGCCGATGCCGCAGCCGTTATGAAAAGGCTGTTCTCTTCTGGCGCTTGGGGGAACCAATGCCATAATGCCGCCGGATACCCCGCTTTTGGCCGGGACGCCGACGAAAGCCGCATATTTGCCTGACGCATTGTACATCCCGCACGTCAGCATCAGGGCTTTGGCGAGTTTCGCGACATCTTTCGGAATGACCTGTTCCCGTCGGATCGGATGGTAGCCGTCATGCGCAAGTATCAATCCGATTAAAGCGATGTCCTCGGTTGTACCCTCCATGGCGCACTGCTTTAAATACACTTCAAGCGTTTCTTCCACATCCGCCTCGAGAAAGTTCGTTTCTTTTAAATAGTAGGCGAGCGCTCTGTTCCGATGCGCGGTCTGCCATTCAGAACGGAAGACCTCCTCGTGAATGTGAGGGCGTTTTCCTATTAATTTTTCAAAAACGGAAAAGAGATATTCTAATTTATCATGCGCCGTTTCACCCGGAAGCAACGAGGCGACGGTAATGGCGCCGGCATTGATCATCGGGTTGAAGGGCTTCCCGGGTTTATGGATTTCAAGCCGGATGATAGAATTAAACGCATCACCCGTCGGCTCCACATCCACACGATCAAGCACGTAAGAAATGCCTCTGTTCATGCAGGCGGCAATAAAGCTGATGACTTTTGAGATGCTCTGCAATGTGAACGGGACATTCCATTCACCGGCATGAATCATTGAGCCATCCGGCTCTAATATGCAAATGCCCAGCTGAGAGTCGTTGATTTCTCCAAGGGCGGGTATATAATTTGCGCTTTTTCCATTGACGGAAAACGGTCGGTAATGCTCCACCCAATCTTGTAAAAGTGAAGCCAGTTCCTCTTTTTCAAGGCGCTCTCTGACCATATCTTTCATAACATTCCTCCTCTATTGCAAGCCTGTCCGAAGCGGAACCCGGTCTTGGAAAACGTTTTCAAAAATAGCGTGTTCCATGTTAATGTATAATGACATCTACAGAATCATACAAAATACGACAAAATCATTCTTAAAATAAGCCGATAGATTTATAAATCAGCCGGAGTGTCCCGCCATTCGGGTCTAAAGAAATTTGCGGACTGTATCGGTCTTGTTCAAAATAGACAGAAGAAGGAAGTGATTATGATCAGGCTCGACTATTTACTGAAAAAAGACGGCTATCTTTTCGCCCTTATGCTGATCACCGTGCCGCTGGCGGGGGAACTGAAATTTTACCCCCTGAATGAGGTATATCGGATCAGCTTCGGCGCCCCGGCTTTTTTCTTTTTTCTGCTGCTGCTTCGGCATGTGCCGGCAGTATTGTCAGGGCTGTTGACAGGTGCAGCCGTTGTGGCATTCCGGATCGGCCTGGCGTGTTGGGGAGGAGAGCATGCCGGCTTTACGGAGGCTTTTTTCAGCCAATATCCCAGTTTCTTTTTTTACTTTACATATGCCTGCTTGTTTTATGTGCTGAAGGTCAGGCTTTTTTGGGATCGGCCGCTGATGATCGGTTTTCTCGGTTTTCTCATTGAAATTGCGTCCGATGCCGTTGAAATGACGGTTCAGTTTTCCGGCGGCCGGCAGATTATGATGCCGGACAAGCTGGCGGATATTGCGGTTATCGCTGTTTCTCACACATTTATTGTGCTGAGTTTTTTCAACGTGATGAAGCTGCACGAATCTCAGGTCAGGGAAAAACAAACGAGAAAGCAGCATGAGCATATGCTGATGATTGTGTCTAACTTATATGAAGAAACGATTCATTTGAAAAAAACGCTGAAAACGACAGAGCATGTGACGAAAGAATCCTATCAGCTGTATCGGGAAATGAGCGGGAACGACCGGGAGCTCGGGAGCCGAATGCTGCGCCTTGCGGGAGAAATTCATGAAGTGAAAAAAGACAATCAGCGAATATTCGCCGGCCTGTCGAAGCTGATTTCCAATGAGAGATTCCGGGATTACATGAATGCCGCCGCTCTGGTCGGCATCGTCATCCGAATCAATGAAAAATACGCCGAATCTTTAGGCAAGGACATTCAATTCCGGAGCGTGATTGAAGGAGAACATCCCGATTATCACGTCTTTACCGTCCTGTCGATCTTAAATAATCTGACCGCCAATGCCGTCGAAGCCATGGGAGACAGGGGTGAGATCCGCCTCGCACTGCGCAGGGCTGAGGGGGAGATGGCCGAATTTCAGGCGGAAGATGACGGTCCCGGCATTCCGGAAAAAATTGGAGAGGTCGTTTATGATCCCGGGTTTACATCCAAATACGATGAATTCGGCACACCTTCAACGGGCATCGGGCTTACTTACGTGAAGGAAATCGTAACTGAACTTGACGGAGACATTTCCTTTCATAACAAGCCAAAAGGCGTCATATTTACGATTAAGCTGCCGGTGAAGCATTTGATTGCAGAAAGGATGAACTCATAATATGCGGTTTTTTATAGCTGATGATGACCGGGCGATCCGTTCCATTTTAAAACAGATGATCGAGGACGAGGACTTAGGCGAAGTCGTCGGTGAGGCAGAGGACGGAAGCCAGATTGAAGGGCATTATCTCCATTTTAAACAAGTCGATATTTTATTAATTGATCTGCTGATGCCGGGGCGGGACGGGATTGAGACGATCCGGCATCTTCAAGGGTCGTACAACGGAAAAGCGGTGATGATATCGCAGGTGGAGGCTAAGGAAATGGTGGGAGAAGCTTATTCTCTCGGCATCGAATACTTTATCCACAAACCGATCAACAAAATCGAGATCGTCACCGTTTTGCGAAAAGTAAAAGAGCGGATTGAACTGGAAACCTCGATCGGCGACATCCAACACTCGTTAAGCCGTCTTATTCAGCGGAATGAGCCGAAAAAAAGCGGGCCTGGGGGGATGCACGAGAAATCAATCAAAGAAACAGGAAAATTTCTTTTATCGGAATTAGGCATCGTGGGAGAAAGCGGGGCGCATGACCTCATGGCCGTCCTTCACTATTTATTTGAGGATGAACAGGCGGAAAGAAACATCCCGTCTTTAAAGCAGATGTTTACAAACGTCGCCATCCGGAAGCTGGGGCCTGCGGCGGCACAAGCCGAGGTTAACAGAGAAATCAAAGCCTCGGAACAGCGGATCAGAAGGGCCGTCATTCATTCGTTAAACCATTTCGCTTCATTGGGCACAACTGATTTTTCAAACCCCAAATTTGAATATTACGCCTCGAAATTCTTTGATTTCCCTGCTGTCAGCAAGAGAATGAAAGAAATGCAGGCTAAGGAAACCGTGCCGCTTTCTCCGGTTAAAGTGAATATGAAAAAATTCATTCACGTCTTCTTTTTGGAGGCGAAAGATTTACGCGAAGGATCAAAATTTGTCAGCGGAGGCAGCCGGTAAGCTGGCTTTGGAAAAGATGGCAAACGTGGATAAATGACAGCTCGTACTGGCCTGATTTTTCCGTGCTGATCCATGGCGACTTGCATCCTCCGCATATTTTGATCGGCGAAAATCAGCGTGTGACGGGTCTCCTCGATTGGACGGAGGCAAAGGTTGCTGATCCGGCCAAGGATTTTGTCCTTTATCAAGTGATATTAGGAGAAAAAGAAACAAAACGGCGAAGTTCGCGCTTCAGACGGGGCAAGAGGAGCATATGCAAATGGCGCGGGACATGCTCGGCCTGTCCGATCCGAAAGGTTATTGACTTCCGCCGGATGACAGCGTATGATACATTTTAAAATAAAAGAACGGATTAACAATGCTGAGGAAGAGTAAGTACGCATCAGCGCGCGGGGTTCAGAGAGTCGGTGGCCGCTGTGAACCGATCCCCGTCCGGTGCCGAATGGGCTTCTGAATTGCTGCGCTGAAATGACAGTAGGCGGTGCCGGGATTCTTTCCCCGTTATCAAGAAAGGAGTATTGAAACCGTGTGTTTCTGTACTTTTTGAGAGAATGGCTCTTCAGCCGTTAATAAAGGTGGCACCGCGAAAACCTCGTCCTTTGATGGACGGGGTTTTTTGTATTGTTAAGGAGGTGATGGCCATGGAAAGTGACTGGAGACGGACAGACAATCAAAAAGGAGGGATATTCATGGTGATCGCAACCGACGATCTTGAGCTCACGTGTCCGCATTGTGAAGGAACCGGCGAGGAGAAAGAAGGGACGCCCTGTCCGAAGTGCGGCGCGAAGGGCGTCATATTGACCGCTCAAGGAAACACGCTGCTGCATTTTATCAGAAAGCATATTGATCAGTGAAATCAAACGAAAAAGGCCGTTATCCGGCCTT
Source organism: Bacillus sp. GZB (assembly GCF_001975995.1). Lineage (NCBI taxonomy): Bacteria > Bacillati > Bacillota > Bacilli > Caryophanales > Bacillaceae > Bacillus > Bacillus sp. GZB. Next base: position 315,920 of record NZ_MTQG01000018.1, on the reverse strand, counting down.
CAGGCTGTCGAGAAAATCTCGACAGCCTTTATTTTTCCCTTTTCATAAAATAAAAGAAAGACTGAAAAAAACGGTTTCTTTCTCATGTTCCACACAAGAAATTTTTCTCGAAACACAGCCGAATTCGTTCTGTTTGACCAACTCGTCGAAGAGGATCACCTTCTTCGAAAAATTGATAAATACATAGACTTCTCTTTCATCGTTGAAAAGGTCACACCTTACTGCAGCGAAAATAAAGGCCATCCCTCACTTGATCCGCTGATCTTATTCAAAATGATGTTGAAGATTGCCACATACCCAGCCAAGCAAGGCTAGGCATGCGGGAGTGCTTTTTCTGCAACTGAAATCAAATGAATATGTAAAGAAACAGCACAAAACAAAAAAGCTTGTAGAAAAACATCATTTTCTCTACAAGCTGCTTTTTCATTCTTCAAAATAAGGATTCACATGGATGAGCACTTCTTCAACATCTGAAAAGTGTCTTTGGATTTCATTTCGGATTTCGCGGGCAATATCGTGTCCCTGCTTAATCGTCAAATCATGATCCAAAGATAACCGGACATCAAGCAATTTATAGTGGCCGTGTTCTCTTGCTCGGATTTTATCGAGCCGTTTGACTTGAGGGCAGTGCAAAATAACGGCTTTATATTCCTCTATCAGTTCGGGATCAACACTTTTTTCCATGAGAACGTCAACAGACGGCCTGATTAATTCCATTGAAATCTTAAAAATGAGGTACGCCACGATGACACTGGCAATTGCATCAGCGTACAACAGATAGGACCATCCGCGTGTGTTCCCGATAATCGCCAATAGGACGCCGATAAAAGCGGCAAGAGAGGCAACGATATCGCCTTTATGATCGTATGCAATCGCTATAATCGCTTTACTGTTCCATTTTTCCCCTTGTTTGATCGAATAACGATATAAGATCTGCTTAGCCGCGTAGGATATCAGAGCCGCAAACAATGCGCTGTATTGCGGGATGCTTGGACCTTCAACAAAGGACGAAATCGCTTCTATCAGAATATACACGGAAACGAGCACTAATATGATTCCTACAATCGCTTCGCTGATGACCTCAGCTTTGCCATGCCCGAAAGGATGGTCTTGATCGGGCGGCTTATTAGAAATGCCGATGACGGCCAGGACAGCAATTGAAGCCGCGACATCCGCTGCAGAATGTATACCGTCGGCAAAAACTGCTTCACTATCGCCTATCAGTCCAAAAAAGATCTTTCCTGCCATTAAGATCAGATTGGCTATCAATGCAATCAAAGCAACTTTTTTGCTTATTTGTTCTCTTTCACTTGTCATTTTTTCCTCCTATAAAACTGCACAAAAAAATAGAGGCGCTTTTGATTCGCTCTCCGTATCCTTTCTTGTGTAATCACTTTGCTTATCGTACCAATTCAGTTTCGAGTGGGTCTATAGCAAGGTTGTTTCCTGTTTCCTAATAAATAAGGTGACAGAAAAAAAGTTGGAGCAGGGCTAAACAGTACACAGACAAAATGGCGCTGAATTAAAAAAAGAACTGTTGACATTTGAGTGTTTATCTTTTATTATTATCTCGAATTCAAGATTTTTTAATTCAAGATAATTTAATTAGAGTGCAGTATAAGAACCTGCCGATCGTTTGAATCACGAAAAGATCAGTGAAGAGAACGTTTCGTTTTTTAATCATACGTTATTTGATTTTTTATACTATAATATCTCGAATTCGAGATAAAAGGGGTGCGAGGGAAATGGCTGAATTTGTACAGCTAGTGAATGAAAGAAGATCTGCAAGCAACTTTCTTCCAGAACATCCAATCACAAGAGATGAGCTCAATGAAATGTTTGAATTGGTTGCGTTGGCTCCATCAGCTTTTAATTTGCAGCACACAAAATATGTGACGGTTCTTGACCCGGATGTAAAAGAAAAGCTGAAACAGGCCGCAAACGGACAATATAAAGTGTTTAGCTCATCAGCTGTTCTTTTGGTTTTAGGGGATAAGCAGGCATATCAGCAAGCGGCTGACATCTATGAAGGATTGAAGATGCTGGGGGTATTAAATAAACAAGAGTATGATCACATGGTTCAAGACACCGTTTCGTTTTATGAAAACAGGGGAGAACCATTTAAGAGAGATGAGGCGATAAGAAATGCTTCACTTTCTGCGATGATGTTTATGCTGAGTGCTAAGGAAAAAGGCTGGGACACCTGTCCGATGATAGGGTTTGATGCTGAAGCCGTGAAACAGATTTTGAAGATAGATGATCAATTTGAGGTCGTCATGATGATTACAATCGGGAAAGAAAAAATAGAAAGCAGAAGGCCGCGCGGCTACCGAAAGCCTGTGAATGAGTTTGTGGAGTATATTTAACTATTTGTAAAGGAGCAAATAAAAATGGCGAAAAAAACGATGGGCATCCATCATATTACGGCAATTGTCGGTCACCCTCAAGAGAATGCTGATTTCTACGCTGGAGTGCTGGGGCTGCGATTGGTTAAGCAAACGGTCAATTTTGATGATCCGGGTACGTATCACCTTTATTTTGGGGATGAAGGCGGGAAGCCGGGAACAATCATCACATTCTTTCCGTGGGCGGGCGCCCGCCAAGGCATCATTGGAGACGGACAGGTTGGCGTGACATCTTACGCCGTGCCGAAGGGTGCCATGGCGTTTTGGGAAAAGAGACTTGAAAAGTTCAACATTCCATACACAAAAATCGAGCGTTTTGGAGAACAATATATAGAATTTGATGACCCGCATGGCCTGCATTTAGAAATCGTGGAAAGAGAAGCAGTGGAGGCCAATACGTGGACTTTCGGAGATGTAACCCCGGATGTTGCCATTAAAGGCTTTGGCGGTGCAACCCTGTTATCAGCACAGCCTGAAAAAACAGGTGAATTGCTGGAAAATATCATGGGGCTTGAGCGAGTCGGTAAAGAAGGAGACTTCGTTCGTTATCGTTCTGCCGGTGATATCGGAAATGTGATTGACCTTAAGTTAACGCCTATCGGCCGCGGGCAAATGGGTATCGGCACGGTCCATCACATCGCTTGGCGGGCTCAGGATGACGAAGATCAATTAGATTGGCAAAGGTTCATTGCTGCGCACGGATATGGTGTGACTCCTGTTCAGGATAGAAACTATTTTAATGCGGTTTACTTCAGAGAACATGGGGAAATCTTATTTGAGATTGCAACTGATCCGCCGGGCTTTGCCCATGATGAGTCACAAGAAAAAATGGGCGGAAAACTGATGCTCCCTGAGCAGTATGAACCGCACCGGGCACAAATTGAACAAGGGCTGCTGCCGTTTGAAGTGAGAGAATTAGATTGATTGATAGATGAACGTGAAGCATGAAGAAAAATAACAAGACATACATTTAACAGATGTTTGCTGGAAGCGACTGTTGGTAAACAGCTGCCTTGCAGACATCATATAATATGAAAAATAAGGAGAGATAAAAATGGAAGATGCAGGACTATTACTTATTCGAATCATGATTGGTGTGGTGTTTCTGTTTTATGGATCACAAAAATTATTCGGCTGGTTTGGCGGATACGGAATTAAAGGAACCGGACAATGGTTCGAGTCAATTGGAGTTAAACCAGGTAATGCCGCGGCCGCTTTATCAGGTCTCGGGGAACTCGCAAGCGGAATTCTATTTATTTTAGGTGTTTTCCTCCCGCTCGGAGCTGCTATTATAACGATTATTATGTTAGGTGCCATCGTAAAAGTCCATGGAGCGAAAGGATTTGCCAACGGTGCCGGCGGTTTTGAATATAACTTGGTGCTGATTGCAGTCTCCATCGGAGTTGCACTCATCGGTTCAGGGGCGTACGCTTTGCATTTTTAATATAAGTATCTAAGAACAGTTACTGAAAAGCGGTAACTGTTCTTTTATTTTCAAGCACAACGTTCAGGTGCTCTGAATAGCAAAAAAGCGGATATGTTCAATATAAATGTGTATAGTGAATGTACGCGTATTGATGAGCTTGGTCATGAAAGACGAGCCGATTGGAGGAGGGTTTTGTTGAAAGAGATGGCAGAATTACATTCATTAGATTCTATCGAGAATTTTATTAAACAGCATCAATTCAGTTTTATCTACATTTCAAGACCCGCCTGTACAGTATGTCACGCTGTTCTGCCGCAGCTCAGAAAAGTATTGGATCAGTTTCCGAATATCAAATTGGGGCATATCAATGCTGACGAGGTAGAAGAGGTTGCCGGCAGATTTTCAGTCTTCACTGTTCCCGTGCTTCTTTTGTTCATTGATGGGACTGAGTTTCTGAGAGAAGCCCGCTTTGTTCATTTTGAACAGCTCGAAGAAAGGCTGAAAAGGGTTTATCAGTTATATCAAGATGTATAAAGCGTTTATACTTTACAAATAAAAAGCCCCCTTTAAAGGGGCTTTTATCCGGCCTTTTTTACGTTATTCGGATCGGGGTTCTAAAAAACGGGACCCGCCCAAGTCTTTTCTCATCAGATAGATATGGAAAAAATATTCTCCGACGGCGATGATGACGGCGGAAATAAGAGCGGCAAACGCCAGTCTTCCTCCGGAAATGCCCATGGACAGCGGCATTCCCATCAGCCAGACAACAAGAAACGCGATTCCAAAATCAGCGGACGCCGCCGTGATGTTATTCCATCTCGGCAGCACGTACAGGTCGCCCGTAAAGTAAGAAACGGCTCCCAGCACAATGGTCATCAGCAGCACGTCGCCGAATGTAAAGCGAAAACCTAAGCCGAGTATCAGATACAGAATAATGATGGTCATAATGCCTTTGATGGCAAGCGCTTTAATGTGTTCCATGCGAATTCCTCCTTATGGAAATCATGTTAGTATGTTTCCTCATAACGTGAAATATAAACCCTTTTTTCGTGAACATTTGTTTTCTGGCTTTTGTCTGTCATCACTGGGCCGCGGCTGAATATGATGAAGGGAGAAAATACGGGAGGTGTCATGATGGCAGTCGTAAAAGCGTCGAGCGCCGATCTGGATCTAATGGCAAGGCTGCTCAGGGCGGAAGCGGAAGGCGAAGGGAAGCAGGGAATGCTTTTGGTCGGCAATGTGGGAATCAATCGGGTGCGGGCGAATTGTTCTGATTTTAAAGGCCTGCGCACCATCAGGCAGATGGTGTTTCAGCCGCACGCGTTTGAAGCGGTGACTCACGGATACTTTTACCAGAGACCGCGTGAATCCGAGCGGAGGCTTGCCCGCCGGACGATTAACGGAGAACGGTTTTGGCCGGCTAAGTTCAGTCTGTGGTATTTTAAGCCGCCGGGAAACTGCCCGCCGACTTGGTATAATCAGCCGTTTGTCGCGAGATTCAAATCCCACTGCTTCTATCAGCCGACAGGTGAAACGTGCGAAAACGTGTACAATACATTTTAATCCCGGGCGCACCGTTCTGAGAATGAACGGTGTTTTTTTAATTTCTTGTGAAGAAAAATAGGAAAAAAGTTCGCTTGACGGATGACAAGCCAAAAAGAAACAGAGGGGGTTTTCTCCCGGCGGGGCAAGGTTTGTCGAAACAATGTGAAAAATGTCTCCCGCCGTCCATTTTTCAGCCTTACAAACCCTTCACACTTCTTCATAGCGGTTTAACATTTCTTTTTTATAATAAGGGCGATCAATGAGACGAAAGGGGAACTGACATGACACATGACGGCCGTTTAGATGAATGGATCAAGGAATTGGAGAACAAAAGCTTTCAGAACAATACGTTTGACCGCCGCGCATTTATACAGGGCGCCGGGAAAATCGCCGGTCTTTCCCTCGGGTTAGCGATCGCGCAATCCATCGGCGCGTTTGAAGTGAATGCCGCTCCGAAATTTTCAAACTATCCGTTCACCCTCGGCGTAGCTTCCGGCGACCCGCTGTCTGACAGCGTCATTCTCTGGACGCGTCTTGCCCCTGACCCGCTGAATGGGGGCGGCATGCCGAAGCAGGCCGTGCCGGTAAAATGGGAAATCGCCGCTGATGAACATTTTCGTCACATCGTCAAACGCGGAACGGAAATGGCCAAGCCGAATCTCGGACACTCCGTCCATGTCGAGGCGGACGGGCTCAAGCCCAATAAAGTGTACTATTACCGGTTTAAAAGCGGGCATGAGCTCAGTCCCGTCGGCCGGACGAAAACGCTGCCCGCTCCCGGTGCTGACGTATCCGCCATGACGTTTGCATTTGCCTCATGCCAGCAGTATGAACACGGCTATTATACGGCGTATAAACATATGGCGAAGGAAAAGCTTGATCTCGTGTTCCATCTCGGAGATTACATTTATGAATACGGACCGAACGAATATGTGTCAAAAACGGGAAATGTCAGGACGCACAGCAGCGCTGAAGTGTATACACTGTCAGATTACCGCAACCGTCATGCCCAATACCGCTCTGATGCCAATCTGAAAGCCGCCCACGCCGCATTTCCGTGGGTCGTGACGTGGGACGATCATGAGGTGGAAAACAATTATGCCAATATTATCCCTGAAAAAGGCCAATCCGTTGAAGCGTTTGTGCTCAGGAGGGCCGCAGCTTATCAGGCTTATTATGAACACATGCCGCTCAGGCGCATGTCATTGCCGAACGGTCCTGATATGCGGCTGTACAGGCAATTTTCTTATGGCAATTTAGCATCGTTCAATGTGCTTGATACAAGACAGTACAGAGATGATCAGGCCAACGGCGACGGGAATAAGCCGCCTTCTGATGAGTGGAGAGATCCGAAGCGTACATTGATGGGGACAGAACAGGAGCAATGGCTCTTCGGAAATTTAGCCGCCTCAAAAGCGAAGTGGAATGTGCTGGCGCAGCAAATCTTTTTCGCGCAATGGAATTTCGGAACAACCGCCAATCCGATATACAGCATGGATTCATGGGACGGCTACCCGGCTCAGCGGGAGCGGGTCATCAATTTTATAAAAAGCAAAAACCTGAACAATGTCATCGTGCTGACGGGTGATGTTCACGCAAGCTGGGCGTCAAACCTGCATACCGATTTTAATCAAACGAATTCAAAGATTTTCGGAGCCGAATTCGTCGGGACCTCCATTACATCTGGAGGAAACGGGGCGGATAAACGGGCCGATACGGATCAGATCTTAAAACAAAACCCGCATATTAAGTTTTTCAACGATTACCGCGGCTATGTCCGCTGTACGGTGACCCCTGCCCAATGGAGAGCGGATTACAGAGTGGTGCCGTACGTGACGGAGCCGGGGGCTGAGGTATTCACGCGGGCTTCATTCATTTATCAGAAAGACCAGACGGGGATTCGGAAGGTCTCTCAAGCTGCGGTTGCAGGCGGTTTAAAGCAGTCAAACGAGGTGGAAGAGGATCGTTTCTTCGCCCATAACAATGCGCATGAAAAGCAAATGAGAAAGAAACGGGCCAAAATCTCACAATAAGGAGGCACACTCATGTTTTCAAATATCGGCATTCCCGGGTTGATCCTGATTTTCGTCATCGCTCTCATCATTTTCGGGCCTTCAAAGCTTCCGGAAATCGGCCGTGCCGCCGGCCGCACGCTGCTTGAATTTAAAAGCGCCGCAAAAACACTGGTCTCAAATGAAGAGCCGGACAAGCAGACGGCTGAGAAAGACAAAACGGCAGGCTGAATCCTGACATGGGGGCAGACGAATCCGCTTCTGCCTCTTTCTCTATAAGGAGGATGTACGATTGGATAAAAAAGAAACCCACTTGATCGGGCATTTAGAGGAGATCCGGCAGCGTCTCATTAAAACCGTTATCGCCTTTCTCGTGTTTTTTATCGGCGCCTGCTGGTTTGTGCAGGATATTTATGACTGGCTGATCAAGGATTTGGATGGCAGGCTGGCCGTTTTAGGGCCGAGCGAGATTTTATGGGTATATATGATGATTGCGGGAATATGCGCCCTTACGGCAACGATTCCGGTTGCCGCTTTTCAGCTCTGGCGTTTTACGGCGCCGGCTTTGACCCCGTTTGAACGCCGCGCCGCTTTGCTTTACATTCCGGGGCTTTCGGTTTTGTTTATTATCGGAATTTCCTTCGGGTATTTTGTGCTGTTTCCGATTGTGCTCGGATTTTTAACACAATTATCCGCCGGCCATTTTGACATGGTATTTACGGCGGACAAGTATTTTACCTTTATGCTGAATCTTACATTGCCGTTCGGATTTTTGTTTGAAATGCCTCTGGCCGTCATGTTTCTGACACGGCTCGGAATCGTGAATCCAACCCGGCTGGCAAAGGCGCGGAAGCTTTCGTATTTTGTGCTGATCGTCGTCTCGGTGCTGATTACGCCTCCGGATTTTATGTCTGACTTTCTCGTCATGATTCCGCTGCTCGTCCTCTATGAAATCAGTGTGACGCTGTCCCGCATCGTTTACCGGAAGAAATGGGCCGAGGCGCCGTCTGCAGCTTAGTGAAGTTCGCCTCCGCCGGTCTCAATATCGTCCTCATGCGCCGCGGCGGTCACCGCGGCGATTTTGAGCGCTTTTGTCACGAGATCCAGGCTGAGGCTCGGCGCAGACTTTTGCAAGGTTTGCTCCGGAATGTACGGGATGTGTATAAACCCGCCGCGGATGTGCGGATGATGGCGGCTGATTTCATCCATCAGCCCGTAAAAGAGATGATTGCATACAAACGTCCCCGCCGTGTAGGATACAGCCGCGGGAATGCCTTCCTTTTTGATTTCCTCAACGATCCGTTTGATCGGAAGGCCGGTCCAATAGGCCGCGGGACCGCCTTGAGAAATGTTTTCCCCGACAGGCTGGTTTCCTTCGTTATCCGGTATGCGCGCCTCATTGAGATTGATCGCGACCCGTTCCGGCGTGATCTGCATTCTGCCGCCTGCCTGTCCGACACAGATGATAATGTCAGGCTGATGCTTTTTGATCGCCTCGCGCAGTACGGCAAGAGACTTATAAAAAACGGTCGGCACTTGTTCAGATACGATAGAGGCAGGGCCCTCAGCGGCACCATTCAGCCGTTTGACCGCTTCCCATGAAGGATTGACCGTTTCCCCGCCGAAGGGGTCAAAGCCTGTCAGCAATACTTTTTTCTCCATATAAAACCCTCCTTTTCTTTTTACCATACTCTATAATGGACATATATTCCTGCCGAAGGGGGAAACACGTCTTGAATTCGCCTCTGGTGCAATACCGATCTTTATTTCCGGCGCTCCGCACACATACGATGCTCGCCAGCTGCTCTCAAAGCGCTCTTGCCCTGCCGGTTTCAAAAGCGATCAATGACTATCAGGAAAGCCTGCTTCAGCATGGCGGAAACTGGGAAGAAGCCATTGGACGAACGGAGCAGGCAAGGTGTGAATTTGCGAAATTGATCGGCGCCCATCCTGAAGAAATCGCCGTTTTACCTTCAGTAACGGCTGCTGTCTCTGCCGTCGTTTCCGCTTTACCGGATTGCCGAAAGAAACAGGCGGTGTATACGGAATTGGATTTTCCGGCGATCGCCCACATTTTGAAGGCACAGACTGAGATGGAGCTTTCAGTCGTGCCGTCTGAAGATGGAATGATCCCGTTAGAGCGGTATGAGACGTACATATCGGAACAGACGCTTTTCACCTGTGTGCCCCATGTGTCATATACGTCCGGTTTTGTCCAGGATATGAAGCGCATTGCCGAGATATCCGCAAAGAAGGGATCGCTTCTTTTTGTCGATGCTTATCAATCAGCGGGGCACATCCCGATTGATGTAAAAGAATGGGGAGTTGATATGCTGGCCGCGGGTGCGAGAAAGTATATGCTCGGCATACCGGGAACGGCGTTTCTTTATGTCAGAAAGGAACTTGCCGAACGGCTGAAGCCGAAAGTCACCGGGTGGTTCGGGCAGCAGCGGGCGTCGATGCTGGATTTAACCCGTTTTTCTTATGCGGACGGAGCCAAACGCTTTGAGACCGGAACCCCGGCATTTATCAGCATATATGCGGCACAGGCGGCTTTATCTCTAGTAAACGATGCCGGCACAGACCGCATTCACCGGGAAGTAAAAAAACTCAGCGCATTTGCGTATGAATACGCTTTTGAAAAAGGGTTGCACCTCACAGGGCCGCCGTCTGCCGATGACAGACCCGGCATGATCTCCATACGGGATGAAAAAGCGGCGGAAACGGCTGCGCTGTTGAGGCGGAAAAACATCGTATGCGCACCCAGCGGACAAATCATCCGGCTGGCGCCTCATTTCTATAACACGGCCGATGATCTGATGTATGCGATTGATGAACTGGCTGAAGCGCGCGGTATATAAAAAAACAGCAGACTCACGGGGAGCCTGCTGTTTTCTTATGAGTGATTCACTTTGACCCGTTTCATAAACAAGGCGCTGATCAAGCCGATAACAGCGACAATCATCGCGAAGATAAAGGCGTGCTGGACGCCCGCAATCAGCGCGTGAGAGTATGCGGAAGGATCATTCGGGTTTTTCACGGTGCTCATATAATTCTTCTGCCCGGCTGCCATGATGCTGACCGCCACCGCAGTGCCGATTGCGCCGGCCATCTGCTGGAGCGTATTCATAATGGCCGTTCCGTCCGGATAAAATTCCGGCGGCAGCTGGTTTAAGCCGTTCGTTTGCGCCGGCATCATGATCATGGAAATGCCGATCATCAAGCATGTGTGGAGCACGACGATGAGAATGGCCGTTGAAGTGCTGGTAATGTTTGAGAAAAACCAAAGTGCGGCGGCCGTGATGACAAACCCGGGAATGACAAGCCACTTCGGTCCGTATTTATCAAACAGGCGCCCCGTCACCGGAGACATAAAGCCGTTTAAAATACCGCCCGGCAGCAGGATGAGCCCGGACGTAAACGCCGTCAGCATCAGTCCGCTTTGTAAATACATAGGCAATAGGAGCATTGTCGATAAGATAACCATCATACAGATAAACACAATCACGACACCGAGAACAAACATCGGATAGCGGAAAGCGCGCAGATTCATCATCGGCTGCTTCATTGTCAGCTGCCTGATGGAAAATAAGATGAGCGCGATCGCACCGACAGTGAGCGAACCGATAACCGTCGGGCTTGACCAGCCGTCTGATCCTTCGCCCGCATTGCTGAATCCGAATACGATGCCGCCAAACCCGATTGTAGACAGAATAATGGAAAGCACGTCAATTTTCGGTTTTGTAATGTCAGACACGTTCTGCATGTAGGCGATGCCGAATAAAAGAGCCAACACAAGAAACGGCAGGGAAATCCAGAAAATCCAATGCCAGTTCAAATGCTCTAACACAAGCCCTGAAAATGTCGGACCGATCGCAGGAGCGAACATGATGACAAGCCCGATCGTCCCCATCGCCGCTCCGCGCTTATGCGGCGGGAAGATGACGAGGATCGTATTAAACATCAGCGGCAGCAGCAGCCCGGTTCCTAAAGCCTGCACGATTCTTGCCGCCAAAAGAAACGGAAAGCTCGGTGCAAGCGCTGCAATCAGCGTGCCGATAATGGAAAAAGCGAGTGAAACGATAAACAGCTGTCTCGTCGTAAACCATTGCAAAAGCAGACCCGATACCGGGACAAGAATACCGAGAACGAGCAGATAGCCCGTCGTCAGCCACTGGACGGTCGCAGGAGTGATATGTAACTCCTTCATCAGGTCAGTCAGGGCGATATTCAGCGCCGTTTCACTGAACATGCCGATAAACCCTGCCGTCAGTAAAGAAATCATGATCGGCATGACTTTATATTGTTTGGAAGGCTGAGCGTTTTCCAAAATCATTCTCCTCTCTTTCTATACGTACATGTCTCTCGTATTTTATGTCTTCAGCAGGTTCGGGATTTGTTTAGAAATATGGAGGATCGGCATTTTGTCTTTTTTGGCTAAGGACACAATGATGCCGCCTTCTATCATGGCATTTAAAACAGTGCTGATTTCCGCCGCTTTCTCATCAGAAAAACCGGCTGATCTCAATTTGCCCGCGAACAGATTCTCCCATTCCTGATAAGCGCTTTGACAGGCCTGCTGGAGCTTTTCGCTCTTTAAAGCAGTCTCGGCAGCCAGTAAACCGACAGGAAACCCTTCAAAGTTTTCCGGACATGTGAATTGGCTTGATAAGTCCTGTAAAAACGCTTGAATGCTTTCCGCAGGATCAGGATGGGCATCAAGGCTTTCTTTTATTTTCATACGGATATAATGGCTCATTTCATTGACAGCCTCAATGGCGAGCTGCTCTTTGCCGTCCGGAAAATGATAGTAAAGAGAACCTTTCGGCGCACCGCTTTCTTTAATAATCTGATTCAGCCCCGTGCCGTAATACCCCTGAAGCTGAAACAGCCTGGTTGCCGCGGCGAGGATTTTTTCACGAGAATCTCCATAGCTCATAATGTTCCCACCTTACTGATTTTTGACAAATTTAAAATATAGTGACTGGTCTATTATCTTGATTTCACATGACGGTGTCAAGGTTTTTTAACGGTTATTTTCTTCGGGAGGTTGCCTGACAAGCGCGTTGACCGGTGAGAGGAAAATCTTCATAAATAAAGAAAAGGAGAGAAAAGAATGAAAAAACAATTCATGCCCTTCATTACATTTATCACGGCTCTGCTCTTCATCGCGGCCGGCTGCTCCCAATCTCCTCAAGCGAAAGAAACACCGCCCCGGATGGCAGCCGCAGCCTCAGCGAAAAAAGACGGACTTCCGAATGTTAAAATTCTTGCCGCCGGCGGCACAATTGCAGGCGCTGCTCCTTCAAAGACGTCAGCTACGGAGTACACGGCGGGGGCAATCGGAGTTGATGCCCTGATTCAGGCCGTTCCGGAGATAAAAGAGGTCGCGCATGTGAGCGGAGAACAGGTTGTGAATATCGGCAGCCAGAATATGAATAACGAGACACTGCTGAAACTTGCAAAACGGGTAAACAAGCTGCTCAAGTCTGATGATACAGACGGCATTGTCATTACACATGGAACAGACACACTTGAGGAAACCGCCTACTTTCTCAATCTGACGGTCAAAAGTGACAAGCCCGTTGTTGTCGCCGGGTCAATGAGGCCGTCCACTCCACAAGGACGGGAAACGGAACGGTAACACCTAATCGAGATTATGAAAAAGACCATTTGACAGCTTCTAACTCTCTCAACCCTCAAAAAGCGCGGATTCTTCTGATGCTTGCGCTGACAAAAACGCATGACCCTAAGCGGATTCAAACCTATTTCAATGAGTACTAGGAGAAGAGAACCGGGTGTTCTCTCCTTTTTCGGTATGCCGTATTAAAGCATAAGCGTGCTTTCGGGAAAGGGGCGTCTTTCTCATTTTTCCGCTCTTTTTAAATTGTTTAAAACAGTAAAAAATACACTATTTTTTCCTTTTCTCCTCTAATAGAATGAAAACTGCAAAAATATTACATAGCAGGAGGAAAGTTCATGAAACAAATAAAAAACAAAATTCTAGTCATCCTTACAGTTTGTATGCTGTCCGTCATTTCCGTATTTGCCTTTCAGCCGACCGTATCGAAAGCCTCCTCAGGGCATAACCCTGTTGTCATGGTCCACGGAATCGGCGGGGCGTCCTTTAACTTCGCGGGAATCAAAACATACTTGGCATCCCAAGGCTGGTTAAGAAAAGAGATGTACGCCATTGATTTCTTAGACAAAACCGGAAACAACAGACACAATGCGCCGAGACTGTCCAATTACGTGAAAAAAGTGCTCAGCGAAACAGGTGCGAAAAAAGTCGATATCGTCGCGCACAGCATGGGCGGCGCCAACACGCTCTATTACATTAAAAATCTTGACGGCGGAGACAAAATCGCAAACGTCGTCACACTCGGCGGAGCGAACGGCCTTGTGACCAACCGGGCGCTTCCGGGGACTGATCCGAACCAAAAGATTTTATATACATCGATTTACAGCTCAGCGGACTTAATCGTCCTGAACCCGCTGTCACGACTGATCGGCGGGAAAAACGTGCAGATTCACGGTGTCGGACACATCGGACTTTTGATGAACAGCCAAGTAAACGGGCTGATTAAAGAAGGTCTGAACGGCGGCGGACAAAATACAAATTAACAGTTTCAAAGCCCCGGAGAATGAGAATATCCCGGGGGCTTTTTTTCTTCCATATTCTTTTTTCGCCGTAAACCAAGCCCTCTGAAGTTATTTTTGTTAAAATAATAAAGTTATATCAGAATTCGGAGGGTTTATTGTGGGAAAAGTGAAAAGAAATGCCCCTTGCCCATGCGGCAGCGGGAAGAAATATAAAAAATGCTGCGGAAGCAAAGAAGCTGCCATTCCGGCAGACATCGCGGCAAAAGAAGCGAAACAGATTCAGGAAAGCCTAATGGAGTACGCCTTTACAGCACATAGAGACGGCATATCATCATTTATTAACCAGCACGCGTTCATTACGGAGCTGGACAGACAGACAAAAGACATCGGAGTCTTCAACCTCGGCATCTGGGGAATTTTCTTCCGTCCGCTGGCAGGCGGCAAGACGATTTTTGAAGAATATCTTCAGAAAAAAGCCGGCGGCATCAACCGCCCGAAAACACGGGAAATCGTTGAATCATGGAAAAGCATGACACCTGCCGTTATGGTTCTTGAAGATGTGAAAGAAGGAATGATTCACTTTGAAGATGTGATGACGAAAAAACAATTCAAAGTGGAAATGGACGTCAGCCAGCAGGATCTTCCGCCGGCGGGAAGCCTGATTCTCGGCTATCCGATCCACGAAGCGGAAAAAGCCGAGTTCTTCATGCAATTTACGATCTTCCCTGTGAAGCGGGCCGAAGCTTTGATCAGCAAAGTGAAAAAGGCGGCGGCCCCGGCCCTTGCGGAAGGAAAATCGCCTGAGCGCTTTATGCAGGAAAACTTCGACACTGTGCTGGCCGCTCTTTTAGGATCGGCGGAAGAGCCTGAGCAGGCTGCTGAAGAAAAACAGACAGAGTGGGCGAACGACATGGAGAAGGAAACGGCGGACGCTATTGAAAAAGGCCTGAGCGGGGATGAATACCCGGCTGAGCTGGTTCCGGCCGTAATTGATCTGTGGAAAACGTTCTGTGTCAAAAAAACACCGACGATCAGAAAGCCTGAAGCTTTCGCAGCGGCGGTCGAATATTACGTGAACAGCATTTCTCTGAACGGCGCGTCCGTTTCTCAAGCGAAGCTGGCGAAGAAGTACGGCGTCAGCGCCTCAACGATTTCCAGCCGCTATAAGGAAATCGAGGGTGCTCTCACGGATGAAGCCGAACGCTTCGCCGCAGCTCTGACATCTTAATACACAGCAAAAAAACCTTGAAGGGCAAACGCTTTTCAAGGTTTTTTCTATAGATAGGCTCTCAGGCAGGATAATTCTTACCGTCTATCTAATACTAAACAGAGCGATAAAAGGAAGGGAGCCTGAGCTATGGATGAGACACGTACGCTGGGCAGGACGGATTTACGGGTAAAGCGTATCGGCTTTGGCGCTAATGCGGTGGGAGGACATAATCTGTTTCCCAATCTCAATGATGAAACGGGAAAAGAACTCATCCGCACAGCGTTGGACGGCGGCGTCAATTTTATTGATACGGCATTTATATACGGTTTGGGGCGTTCCGAAGAGTTAATCGGTGAAGTTGTCGCAGAGCGCGGCGTGCGGGACAGCCTCGTGATTGTGTCAAAAGGCGCGCATAAAGAAGTCAACGGACAAATCGAGCTGGACAACAGCCGTGAATTTCTCCGGAGTGAGGCGGAAAACAGCCTGAAGCGGCTGAAAACAGACGTGATTGATTTGTATTACGTCCACTTCCCTGACGGCAAAACACCGCTCTCCGAAGTGGCGGGCACGCTAAAAGAACTGAAGGACGAAGGGAAAATCAGAGCAATCGGCGCGTCCAATCTCAGCTTCCGGCAACTGCAGGAGTTTAACGCCGACGGCTATTTAGAGGTTTTTCAATCGGAATATTCACTGATTCAGCGTGAGGCGGAGCATGATCTGCTGCCTTATTGTGAAAAGAACGGCATTTCCTTTATTCCTTATTTTCCGCTTGCTTCCGGCTTGCTGACGGGAAAGTTTACAAAAGACACAGTCTTTGAGGACAGCCGAAAGAACAGGTCGCCGTTTCAGGGAGAAGCTTTTCGCCAAAATCTGGAGCGAGTGGATAAGCTTCGGGCCGTTGGAGAGGAAAAAGGGGCGCAGACAGCGCATATCGCACTCGCATGGCTTCTGTCGCAGCCGGCGGTGGATGCGATCATTCCCGGAGCCAAACGCCCTGACCAGCTGAAACACAATCTGGACGCGCTTCATGTGCAGTTAACCGAGGATGAGGTTCAATATATCAGTGACATCTTTAAGTGAAAATAAAAAAAGGAAATAGCCTGCGCTATTTCCTTTCTTGTTGTCAGGACGTTTTCAAAAACGCTTCTGTCAATCCTTCCAGATCGGCGTCTGTATCCAGATACCACTGGCCGCGGGCGTTTTTCTTCATCTCGATTTCTCTTGTAACGGAAGAAGAAGCCGGTTTCAGGCGCATAAACTCTTCCGGATAGACAGAAAGCAGGTGGCTGACAATTTCGTTTTCATCAGCATCGGGGTGCTTTCCGGCATAGTCTTGCACGCGGTCTTGCAGCTGGCCCGCAAGCGGAGACATATCAAGCGGCGTCACTTTTGCTTCAAGGACGGCTTTTTTGCCTGACATGGATTTGGTATGCACCTTGAGCTCTGTGTTATCCCGCAGCGCTGATGACATGGCGTCAATAATAGCGGAAATGGCTTTTGGATCCGCCTGTTCTTGTGAAATGCCTGCTGAGGTGATAAAGCTGGCTTTCGCCGATTCCTGATATGCGGCGGCCGTCATTTTTTCATTTACCCCGGTCAGGCGGGTGAAATCTTTATTGTGCTTGCCGTACAGCATCACATCAATGTAGGCGGATAATGCGTCCGCCGGGTCAGGTACTGCTTTTGAGGCTGTGCCTTTGACTTTCAGTTTATAAGATAAAGGCTTCGCGTCTTTTGCCTGCGGCTGATATACCAATTCATATGATTTGCCTTCGTCAGCCGTGAAGTACAGATTGCCCGTCACTGTCTTACCCGCATGAAGCGTGCCGCTCTGCATCAAGTCTTCCTTATCGGCCTTGGCTGTTTTCGCGTCATCCTGATAAAGCGAGAAGTCGCTGCTTTTGACGGTAAGCGGGTCTTTGCCCGTATTTTTGACGGTGACCGTTACTTTCAGCGCGGCCGGATGTTCAGTATCGTCTGAAGCGGCCCATGCTGTCTCTTTTATTTTCACTTTCGCCGTGCTGCTTTCCTGGCCGCCGCTCGTTTCGCTGCTGCATGCGGCGGTAAATGCCGTGAGAAGCAGAATGAAAAACACGGCGCTCATTTTTTTGATGGACATCTGGTTTACCCCCTGTTGTTAATGATTAATTCTATAGTCATGAAGATGGACAGGTTAATTATACTAGTTTTGTATAAAAGAGTCTTGGTAATCATCAATCTTTTTGGAAGAAAAGGAAGTGTTATGATGAAAAAAGAAGAGTTGAAACAGCTGGCTCTCCGAATCGGAAACGTACCTGCCCGCTACGAGAGTAATGTGGAAGTGGAAGAATACCAGGAAGATGAGGTTCTGTTTTGGTGGGAAGATAAGAATGATCCGGAAACCGGCATCATGGTCGAATTAGACCGGGACGGAAAACTGAAATCCTTATCCCGTCCGGCTTTCCGGACTGATCTGCCGCCTCTTTCGGAATCGGACATAGAAAAACGGATGCGGGCGTTTTTAGAAACCCATCGTCCGGGGGCATTGGCTGAGTTTGAATTGGAAACAATCGGCTCCGCAAATGATGGCGATGTGAGATATTCCTATGTTCAGATGGCTGACGGTCTGCCGCTTCCGCTGACCGGGTTTTACGTCGACCTCTCTTTGACAGGGGAAGTAACCGGTTTTTCTTACCATGGGAAGGCCGATGATCTTGTAAGGCCCGGGACAATTGCGGACAAGCGGGAAGCATTGGCTCACTTTGTCAAACATATAGAAGCAGAGCTGTTGTTCACCGTCCTGCATCAGTCCGTCTATATGCAGGGGGATGACAAGCCTCATCTCGTCTATGAAATCGTGTCTCCGACGCGGCCGATATCGGCCGACCTGAAGGAAGAGAATGAAGAAATAGACGAATATGAAGAACTGGAAGACGACACGCGGCCGTATGTCCCGATTTCACGCCCTGCACCTGAAGCGGAAAAAATGAGCATCAATGACATGATCGGGCTGCACGACGGTTTTTATAAAGAGAGGGAAAGCGATCTTGGGGACGGCCGCATCGGCATTGCCTGGCGTCCTGAAAAAACAAAATCCGTACGGGAAGATAAAAGCTTTGAAAGTCTGTTTAAAGAACGGAATGAACACGTATTGAAAACAATGCAGGATAAAGAATCGGGCCGGCTCGCCGGAGTGATGTCATTTATACATAGTGAAGGCGAACCGGTGTTTTCTGAGGAAGAATGCCATCACATGGCCATCCGCTTTTTATTCGCCATGTTTCCGGAAGCGGATCAGTATTTCCGGGTTCAATATGATGAACCGGATGATGAAGGAGAAAACGCAGGGCTTACATTTAAGGCTTGTTCGGGCGGTGTTGATTTGCGATTCGGAGAGGGGAGAATCTGTGTCAGCAAAAAGACGGGTCTTGTCACTGTATATATGCCGCCGGAAATTGATCCGAAAGAGCTCGAGGAAATCGATCCCGTTCCTTCATTGACATTGGGAGAGGCGAAGGACGCGATCCGCCGGGCCATCAAAGCAGAGCTCGCTTGGGATCGTTGTTACGATGACGACAGCTCCGGGAAAGTGTACAGGCTCGTATACAAACCGGTTTTCCCGCGGTTTATTGAGGCTCATACGGGAGAAGCGATCACGAGTTTAATAGGCTGAAGGTCATGGGCGTTCGTCCCGGGGGTTTCACGGGGAGTGTGACATTTGTATGAAAAAGTGCCGCTCTGAATACGGCTCTTTTCCCTCTTTGCTAAAAATAGACACATAAAAGGCACTTTCTTCCCTTTAAAAGGATAAGGGCGTTTTTATATAATTAAAAACAGTTCTTTTTTATACACTCTTCTGAAAGGATGACCCCATTGCTGAAAGAACATCTGAGAAAAAAAGCGCTGGAGATCGGGAACATACCGCCGCACTATGAGCTTGAAATAGAAGATTATGATGAAAAACAAAAAACGAGAGCCTATTATATATGGAAAAATCGTAACCATCCGGATAAAACGGTAACGATTGAGCTGGGCGACGACGGATCTTTGCTTACCTATTCACGCAACGACTGTCCGGGTTCAGACATGCAGCTGTCAGACGCCGAATTAAAGCTGACGGCTCTTCGGTTTGCGGCGAGACACCGCCCGCTTACTTTTATGAATTTCATCTTTCAGGCGAGGGAAGAACGCAATGGGTGCATCCGATTTATCTATACAAAAAAAGTGCTCGGCCGGCCGCTTCCCGATTCAGGTTTTTTCGTTGATGTAACCAGGAGCGGCTTCGTCGTGCAGTTTATCTATTACGGGGATAAGGGTGAAGCGCCCGTCCCGGAAACATTCGTCGATCGGGAAAAAGTCGTCTCGCATTATATGAGTGTGCTGACATTCAGTCTCGTCTATGATGTGGTCAATTTTGAGAAAATACCGCGTCTCGTCTATGAACCGATTCTGCCGGCTTACAGCTATCCGGCCGGTGAAGATGATATCGTGCCGGATCAGCAGCTTTGCGAAGACAGGAATGAGCCGGCAAAACCGCTTCCCGCGTTTGAACATAAACGGGAAATCAGCCTGGATGAATTGATGGGGTTTACCTCGGATATGGTTCAGACGCGCCGGCGCGATCTCGGGGATGAGATCGGAACGACATGGCGGAAAGGGTCGGTTCCGGAACGGAAAGATTTGAGTATCGAAAGCTATTTTGAAACCAGCAACAAAAATACAATGAAGATGAAAACGGACAAAAAGACAGGGAAAATGACAGCCTTTAAATCTTTTATTGAGCATCAGGGCCCGGCCTTTTATTCTGCGGAAGAGTGTGAGGCCGTCGCGCTTCAATTTTTATACAAGCTTTATCCGAGAGCGGACGAGTTTTTTAAAATGAACCCGCTGAAAACGGACGGAAGGGGCAGGTTCCGCTTCCATTTTTCCATATGGCATCAGGATATTCCGCTGCGGTTCGGCGCTGCGAGAATACTTGTCAGTCCCGTAACGGGGCTTGTGGAAGCTTACATGGCGCCTGACATTGACCCGGAGCAGCTGGAGAAGATCAATCCGGTGCCGGCCGTTACTCCCGAAGAAGCAAAGGCCGCTTTTTTATCCGATTTCCATCTGCGGCTGGAGTGGCAGCGCGATTTTACGCCGTCCGGCAATGAAGGATATAAGCTTGTGTACAGGCCTGTCTATCCTCCGTACATTGATGCGCAAAAGCGAAAAAAGAAAAGGTTTTATTAGCCAGGGATCATTTGTAAATGAGGATAATCTTTAAAGCCTCTCCAATCGCCTCCCCAATCAAAACCGAGCGTTTTGGCAATCGATACGACCTCAAGCCAATCGGGCGTGCCGTTTCGGTTTCCGTCGTACGTCATATCCCAAATCAGGCTTCCATCCTTTTTTTGCAGGGCGAAGTCGATCGCAAGGCCGTAATTGTGGTAAGATTCCCCGCCTTTTGCGTAGGTGACGATATTTCCTTTTTTTGAACGTCCTTGACGGTACAATTCGTTTTGTTCCTCAATTGATCTGAAACCCTCTGTGATAACGACGGTGATGCCTTTTTTCAGAGCGGCCGTCTGCAATAGCTCCGCATTCTGCCTCACGAGCGGATGAAGAGCGCTTGGAATGGCTCTATCTTGTAATGCCGTCTGCGGCCTCAATTCTTTCTGCACATAGGAAAAACATAGGTCTGCGGAAAAGAAGAGGATCAAAAGCAGCGCAATTCTGACTGGTCGTTTCATGGTGAATTCTCTCTTTCTTTAATTGATTAAAATCTTTGTTTGCTCACTGCCATAAATTTGCTATGATAAAATATAACATAATTAGTAGCCGGAGGAAGGAGGCAAATCTATGAAATCCAAGATTCCATCTGAAGAAGTGGCCGTAAAGATGAATGAATGGTATAAGCTGATCCGCGCGTTTGAAGCCGATAAAGCTGAAGCGCTGAAGCGGGAGATTCAATATGAACTCGAAGATATGGAAGAGAACCAGGATTTATTGTTGTATTTTTCATTGATGGAATTTCGGCACCGCATCATGCTGGATAAATTAAAACCCATGAAAGACGGCGACTGCCAGCCTCCGTTCTCTGAAATGCTCACTGAGATTGAGATGAACCAGCAAAAGCTGACCGGCTTACTGGAATATTATTTTTACTATTTCAGGGGAATGTATGAATTTAAGCAGAAAAACTTCATCTCAGCGATTTCTCATTATAAGCGGGCTGAGGAAAAGCTTGAATATGTGGAAGATGACATAGAGAAAGCCGAGTTTCTGTATAAAATTTCTGAGGTGTACTATCATATCAAGCAGACTTTCTTTTCGATGAATTACGCGGGGCAGGCGCTTGATATTTACAAGAAATATGAATTATACGGAATGAGAAGGGTGCAGTGCAAATTTATCATTGCCGGAAATCTGATGGACGCCCAGCAGCATAAAAAAGCGCTGGAATACCTCGAATGCGCCTTGGAACACGCGGAGCGGCTTGATGATCAATATATGATTGCTGCGGCCTATTATAATATCGGGCACTGTATGTACAGTCTGGGTGACTTTTGCAAGGCGGCGGAGGATTTTGAACGGGCGGCTGCCGGATTTGAAGCACACAGCTTCCGGCAGGTCATCCAGGCTGTTTTTTCACTCACACATATCTACTTTAAAACGGAAAAATACAGTGAAGCCGCCGCCAGCTGCGCGCGGGGCATGAGAAGCGCTGCGGAGTGGGAAGATGAGATCTATATGACGAAATTCCGTCTGATTAAAGAGCTTTATCAGGGGGAAGGCGGACAGGATTCGCTCAAAGAGTATTTTGACATTCTGGAATCAAAAGAGCTGTTGGCTGACACAGAGGAACTGCTTCAGGACGCGGCTCATTTCTTTCATAAACGGGAGAACTACAAAGCGGCATCTTATTTTTTCAGCAGGCTTGTCGGCGTGCAAAAAAGGCTGCAAATGAACAACTACGCATAATGAAAAAAAGAACGAGGGAGCTTCGGTTTCATCGTTCTTTTTATGATCTCTTTTGTTTTCAGCTGATTAAAACCGGGTACATGCTCTGTATTAACATCAGGGAGGAAAAGAGACAATGTATCAGGATTTACAGGGAAAAACAGCAATCGTAACAGGTTCTTCGAAAGGAATCGGAAAGGCCATTGCCGAACGCTTCGGCAAGGAGCGGATGAATGTGGTTGTGAATTACCTCGGTGATTCCTCCGGAGCGGAAGAAGCGGCGGACATCATTGAGAAAGCGGGAGGCAGAGCCGTCACCGTAAAAGCCGATGTATCCTCAGAAGAAGGGATTCAGGCGCTGTTTCATGCCGCCCAGGAGCATTTCGGGGGCGTGGACGTGATGGTCAACAATTCCGGCTTTAACGGGACCGAAGCGATGCCCCATGAAATGAGCCTGGAGGATTGGCAAAGGGTCATCGACGTCAACGTGACCGGCACCTTTTTGGGGGCGAAAGCGACACTGAAACATATGCTCGAGCGCGGCAAAAAAGGAACGGTCTTAAACATATCGAGCGTTCATCAGCAAATACCGCGTCCTGAAAACGTGCAGTACTCGGCATCCAAAGGCGGGATCAAAATGATGACGGAAACGATGGCGCTCAATTACGCAGACAAAGGCATCCGGGTGAATGCCATCGCTCCCGGCACGATCGCCACGGAGTCCAATAAGGATCTGGAAGATGAAACACATAAACAAGCCCAGCTGAAAAAAATTCCGATGAACGCCTTCGGAAAACCGGAAGAAGTCGCCGCGGCCGCTGCATGGATGGTGTCGGAAGAAGCGAGTTACGTGACCGGAACGACACTTTTCGTCGACGGAGGCATGACGCTTTATCCGTCTCAGCTGGATAGATAAAAGAGGAGGGGAAACCTTCTCTTTTTTGTTTAGAGCAGGGTCATAAAGGAAATGGTTTTCTAAAAAAACAGGGGGATCGCAAGATGGCGAATGACTGGTGGAAAGACGCCGTTGTCTATCAAATCTATCCGCGAAGCTTTCAAGATACGAACGGCGACGGCATAGGCGACCTGCGGGGGATTATCGCGCGTCTCGATTATATAAAAGAACTTGGCGCTGATGTGATATGGATCTGCCCGATTTACCCGTCGCCAAACGTCGATAACGGCTACGATGTGACGGATCATCAAGCAATTATGGAATCTTACGGAACGATGGAGGACTTTCACGATCTGCTTACAGAATGCCGCAGCCGCGGATTAAAGCTTGTGATGGATTTCGTCTTAAATCATACCTCCACGGAGCATCCTTGGTTCAAAGAGGCGGAAATGAATCCGGACAGCAAATACCGCGATTATTATATTTGGCGGCCGGGCACCGCGGACGGCCCGCCGACCGATTGGGTGTCGGATTACGGACAATCCGTCTGGCAGTACGAAGAACATACGGGCGAATATTACCTGCATATGAACGCCGTCAAACAAGCCGATCTGAATTGGGAAAATCCCGAGGTTCGGCAATCAGTGTACGAGATGATGAGATTTTGGCTCGATAAAGGCGTGGACGGATTGCGTATAGACCAGCTCCATCTTCTGTCAAAAAAAGAATATTTGCCGCCATATGAAGACTACATCGCCCGCCGGGCCGATCCGAAGCCTTTCCGGCCAAACGGGGCACGGATACATGATTACTTAAAAGAAATGACGAAAGAGGTATTTTCCAAATATGACGTGATGTCGGTCGGCGAGGCCGGATCAGTGACGCCTGAGGAAGGGCTGGTCTACACGGGAACCGATGAGCATGAACTGAATATGATTTTTCATTTTCAGCATATGGAGCTTGATCAAAAGCCGGGCCAAGAGCATTGGGATGTAAAACCGCTTGAGCTATCCGATTTGAAGAAAGTGCTCACAGACTGGCAGGAAAAACTGGAACATCGAGGCTGGAATACGCTGTATTGGTGCAATCATGACCAGCCCCGGATCGTATCCCGTTTCGGAGACGAAGGCACATACCGCAAAGCATCCGCCAAAATGCTTGCCGCCCTGCTTTATTTCATGAAAGGCACGCCGTACATTTACCAGGGGGAAGAAATCGGCATGACAAACGCTCCGTTTGACAGAATAGAGGATTATCAAGATATTCAGACCGTCAATATGTATCATAAAAGGGTATTTGAAATGGGCCGCAACAGGGAAGAAGTCATGGCGTCCATTATGGCGAAAAGCCGGGACCATGCCCGTACACCGATGCAGTGGGACGGCAGCAAGAATGCCGGATTTACGGAGGGCGAACCGTGGCTCACGGTCAATCCCAATTACAAAACCGTCAATGCGGCCGAGGCTCAGGATGATCCCGATTCTATATTGAACTTTTACAAAAAACTGATCCGCCTGCGAAAACAGTATGCTGATATCATAAAAGGCAGCTACACGCTGCTGCTTCCTGATGACCCGCAGCTGTTTGTGTATGAAAGACAGGCAAACGGACAAAAACTCATGCCCATCAGCAACGTATCGGAAGAAGAAGCCGTCTTTTATTGGCCGGATGGCTCCGAACCTGAAAGCGCCGAGCTGCTTCTCAGCAACTATGAAAATGACGGCGGCACGGGATCCCGCATCACATTCCGCCCATACGAAACAAGAGTTTATCTGCTTGCCTGATATGTGATATGACGCCCCCGTCCATACATGACGGGGGCTTTTTAGGTAAATCGGATATCAATTTAGAAAAAAAATCTTGCAAAACGTAATTACTTCGTTTTATTATGGTATAGGTAACAAATGAACGAGAAAGTACGCTTTGGAAATCGTCATCATTCTGATTTACAGAACAGGGGGAAACGGCTTGTTTAAAAAATGGAGCGGAATCATTGTCATTGCGGCATGCTTTTTAATCGCGGCGGGCTGCGGCAATTCATCTTCAAAAGGTTCGTCAGGTTCTTCGAAAAGTGGCAAACTGCACGTCGTGACGACCTTTTATCCTATGTACGAATTCACGAAACAAATTGTCAAAGACAAAGGCGATGTAGACATTCTCATCCCGTCTTCGGTCGAACCCCATGATTGGGAGCCGACGCCGAAGGATATCGCCGGCATTCAAAACGCCGATCTTTTCGTATACAACAGCGAATATATGGAGACATGGGTTCCTTCAGCGGAAAAAAGCATGAGCTCTGATCATGCGAAGTTTGTAAAGGCGTCAAAAGGAATTGACTTACTCGAAGGTTCGGATGAAGAGGAAGAGGAACATGGACACGAGGGTCATGACCACAGCCACAGCATGGACCCTCACGTGTGGCTCAGCCCGGTTCTTGCGCAAAAAGAGGTCAAAACCATTACGGCGCAGATCGTAAAACAGGACCCGAAGAATAAAGCATACTATGAGAAAAATAGTAAAGAATATATTGCAAAACTGCAGGATCTTGATAAACTATACCGTACAACATTAAATAAAGCGGCGAAAAAAGAACTGATCACACAGCACGCGGCATTCAGCTATCTCGCCAAAGAATACGGCTTAAAACAAGTCGCGATTGCAGGCCTTTCTCCTGAAGAAGAGCCGAGTGCGGCCAAACTGGCGGATCTCAAAACGTTTGCCAAAAAGCATGATGTGAAGATCATCTACTTTGAAGAAGTTGCATCGCCTAAAGTTGCAGATACACTTGCCGGTGAAATCGGCGCGAAAACGGAAGTGCTCAATACACTGGAAGGTTTAAGCCAAAAAGAACGGGATAAAGGCATCGGTTATATCGACATTATGGAGAAAAACCTTGATGCACTGAAAGATTCGCTATTGGTTAAATAACATAGTGTGCGCCGCGGGGTGCACACTATTTCTATGCGGGAAAGGAAGGTCAGCATGAATCTCGTTACATTAAAAGATATCGTTTTTGGTTATTCGCATACACCGGTGCTTGACGGCGTGTCGCTGGAAATCAAAAGCGGCGAATTCGTCGGCATTACAGGACCGAACGGCGCGTCAAAATCGACGCTGATGAAAGTCATGCTCGGCATGCTCAGACCTTGGGAAGGAACGGCCGAGATCAGTAAAAAAAACGCAGCCGGAAAACGCCTGACAATCGGCTATGTTCCCCAGCAGATTTCTTCATTTAACGCAGGATTCCCAAGCACGGTTCTGGAGCTTGTGCAATCAGGCCGTTATACGAAAGGAAAATGGTTTAAACGATTGAACGAAACGGATCACCACGAGGTGGAAAACGCGCTGAAGATGGTGGAAATGTGGGATTTCCGCCATCGGAAAATCGGCGATTTATCCGGCGGACAGAAGCAGAAAATCTGCATTGCGAGAATGCTTGCGAGCAATCCGGATCTGCTGATGCTTGATGAGCCGACAACCGCGGTTGATTATGAAAGCAGACAGGGTTTCTACGAATTTATGCACCATCAGGTGAAAAATCACAACCGCACCGTCGTCATGGTGACACACGAACAAAACGAAGTACAGCAGTATCTGGATAAAGTCATACGGCTTGAGAGGGGGGAAAAAGGCGGATGGAAATGTTTGACTTGGAATTCATGCGACGAGCTTTTCTAGCGGGAAGCATGATCGGAATTATGGCGCCGATATTAGGCGTATATCTCGTGCTGAGAAGACAGGCGCTGATGGCGGATACGCTGTCTCATATTTCATTGTCGGGCGTGGCCATCGGTTTTTTTCTCAGTACCAATATTACGGCGGCGAGCATCGTTGTCGTCACGATCGGAGCTATCGGCATTGAATACATGCGGCGGGCGTACCGTACATATTCAGAGGTATCTATCGCAATTTTAATGGCGGCCGGGCTGTCGTTTGCGATGTTTCTGATCAGCCTGTCAAAAGGCGGCGCGTCAATGAGCATCGATCAATATTTATTTGGATCGCTTGTCACGGTCAGCCAGCAGCAGGTCTATATTATCGGAGGCATTACCCTGCTGATTCTGCTTTATTTCATTATATTAAACAGACCGCTCTATCTTCTTACCTTTGACGAGGCGACGGCGAAGACATCAGGCATTAACACAAACCTGCTGTCAATGTCATTCAGCATCGTGACGGGGCTGGCGATTTCGGTCATTATTCCGATTATCGGCGTGCTGCTCGTTTCCGCGCTCCTCGTACTGCCCGCGGCTTTTGCAATCCGTATCGCCAAAGGGTTTAAATGGGTGTTTGCGGCAGCCATTATTATTTCTCTTTTCAGTGTGTTCATGGGGCTGACGTCTTCGTACCAGCTCGGAACGCCTCCGGGGCCGTCAATCACTTTACTGTTAATCATTCTGCTTCTGCTCGGGTTTACGCTGCAGGGGATGTGGAATGCGTTTAAAAAAGGAAAAGAACGAAAAAACCGCCGTTAAGCGGTGCAGCAGTCTCATCTGCTGCTCCGTTTGACGGCTTTTTTTTACAGAAATATATCAGCAAGACGCTCATATGACTCTTTTTTTGCTTCGAAATCAAAGACGTTGCACAGCACCATCATCTCTTTTGTCTGATACCGCTCGGAAAGTTCAAGCAGACGGCGTTTCACTGCGGCAGGAGAGCCGATCACCATCCGCTTCCTGTTTTCTTCTATCTGTTTACGATCCTCCGGCGAATACGGATAAGCCTTCGCTTCTTCCACACTCGGCACGCGGCTGTCGGCGCCTTTTCCGACACGAAGAAGCCATAAATCCTGGCTTAAGGCGAGTTCTTCCGCTTTTTCATCCGTAGCCGCGCATATGACGAAAATGGCACAGAGCGAGGCGGGAGCGGAAAAATGGACGGAGGCCCGGAAATGGTCCCGATAGATCTGAAAAGCTTTTTCCCCGCGTTCCGGATTAATGAAATGGCCGAAGACATAGCCCGCACCTTGAAGAGCGGCGCGTCTGGCGCTGTTTTCCCCGAGGCCGAGCACCCAAAGCTGCGGGGCTGTTTCAATCAAAGGCGCTGTTTTTATTCCGGCATAAGCATGGTCCGAGGGAACTGAATCTGTCAGAAAGGATGATAAATCCTGAAGCTGCCTGTTAAACTCGGTCATGCTTTTCTTTACCCCGTCTGTGAGGGCGAGCCGGATTTTCGTTGTACCGCCCGGTGAGCGTCCGACCCCAAGGTCAATCCGGTTCGGGTGCAGCGCCTCAAGCTGACGGAAAGTTTCCGCGACTTTATAGGGGCTGTACTGCGGCAGCAGCACGCCGCCTGATCCGACACGGATGGATGTTGTAGCTGCGGCGGTATGAGCGATCATAATTTCCGGCGAAACGCTTGCGAGCCCTCTTGTGCCGTGATGCTCGGCAAACCAGTACCGCTTATAGCCCCATCCTTCACTGAGGCGGGCGAGCTCCGCTGAACGGCGGAGCGTCTCGTGCGGCCCGTTTCCTTTGGATACGGGCGCCTGATCAAGTATGCTTAAATCAATCACTCGTCTGCCCCTTTCCTGACATGTATTGATACAAGGATAGGAAAAATGTTCAGTCCCCGTCAATTTCTTTGTTTTCTCTATTCTCTCCGGAACGAAGGAGAATATAGGAAGTAATTTTTCGCCGTTTTTCGCCAAAAATTCTTATGTTTTATGAAACTTTGATATAATAAAAGACGTATATCTTAATAAACACCGGGATTCTTGTCCCGGAATTTAGTAAAAATGCGCACTTGCGGCGTGCTTAGCGGCACCCTTACAGAATAGGAGTGAATCATATGGCGATCTCTTTACAAAAAGGACAGCGGATTGATTTAACAAAAGGAAAAGCCGGCCTGTCAAAACTGCTGGTCGGACTCGGCTGGGACCCTGTATCATCCGGGGGCTTTTTCGGAAAGCTGTTTGGCGGAGGCGGTGCCAATATCGACTGTGACGCTTCCGTACTGATGCTTGAAAATGATAAAATGACAGACAGCAAAAACGTCATCTATTTCGGCAATCTGAAAAGCCGGTGCGGCGGTGTCGTACATACGGGTGACAACCTGACGGGTGAAGGCGACGGCGATGATGAACAAATTCTCATCGATTTGGCGAAAGTGCCCGCTCAGATTAATAAACTTGTGTTTGTCGTCAATATTTACGACTGCGTCAGACGAAAACAGGACTTCGGTATGATTCAAAACGCGTTCATCCGCGTCGTTGATCAGGCTAATCGCGAAGAACTGGTGACTTACAATTTAAGAGATAACTATTCAGGCAGAACGAGCCTGATCGCGGCTGAAATCTACCGCCAGGACGGCGAGTGGAAATTCGCCGCAGTAGGAGAAGGCACAAACGATACAAAAATCGGCGATATCGTTAACCGATACGCCTAAACGATAAAAAGGAGAGTGCACACATGGCAATTTCATTGGCAAAAGGACAAAAAGTAGATTTGACTAAAACAAATCCGGGTCTTTCTAAAGTCGTTGTCGGCCTTGGCTGGGATACAAACAAATACGACGGCGGACATGATTTTGATTTAGATTCCAGCGTCTTTCTATTAAATGAAGCAGGAAGATGCGCGTCGCCTGATGATTTCATTTTCTATAATCAGCTTGAAGGCGGAAACGGCTCTGTCGCACATTCAGGCGACAACCTGACAGGCCAGGGCGAGGGCGATGACGAAAGCGTAAGAGTCAACCTGAGCGCGGTGCCCGCGGCTATTGACAAAATTTCATTCGTCATCACGATTCATGAAGCGGAAGCGCGCGGCCAAAACTTCGGACAAGTTTCCAACGCGTTCGTGCGCATTGTCAATGAAGAGACAAATGAGGAGCTGATCCGCTATGATCTGGCTGAAGATTTCTCAATTGAAACAGCCATTATCGCAGGGGAGCTTTACAGACATAACGGCGAATGGAAATTTTCCGCGATCGGCTCAGGCTACCAAGGCGGACTGGCCCGTATTGCGACAGATTACGGCCTGCAAATCGGCTGAACCATATCACACACAGAAGGGAGAGACGGCACATGGCTATTCAATTGGCGAAAGGACAGCGTGTTGATCTGACAAAAACGAACCCCGGCCTTACAAAAGCGGTGATCGGCTTAGGCTGGGATACGAACAAGTACTCCGGAGGGCATGACTTTGACCTTGACGCGTCGGCTTTTCTTGTCGATGCCCATGACAACTGTGTAAATGATCTTGATTTTGTTTTCTACAATAACCTGGAACACCCAAGCGGGGGTGTCATCCATACGGGAGACAACCGGACGGGCGAGGGCGAGGGAGACGATGAACAAATTATCGTCGACTTCTCAAAAATACCCGCAAATATTGAAAAGATCGGCATCACCGTCACGATTCATGATGCGGAAGCGCGCGGCCAAAATTTCGGACAAGTGTCGAACGCGTTCGTGCGTGTCGTCGATGAAAACACCCAGAATGAACTGCTTCGTTTCGATTTAGGGGAAGACTTCTCGATTGAAACGGCGGTTGTCGTTTGTGAGCTTTACCGCCATGGGGCTGAGTGGAAGTTTAACGCCATCGGCAGCGGGTTTTCCGGCGGTCTGGCATCACTTTGCCGGAATTACGGCTTGCAGGTGTAAGCAGGAAATTACCGTTTTACTAAATAGGAGGAAAAAACTTGGATTTTCTACATCATATTATGTCGACCTACGCTTCCTTTTTTGATTGGAAAATGTGGGGTGAAGTGCTGACTGACCCTGTATCATGGGGGCTGATCGGTTCCTTGGTTCTGCTGGAAGGGCTGCTGTCGGCCGACAATGCGTTAGTGCTTGCGGTGATGGTAAGGCATCTGCCTGAAAAACAGCGGAAGAAAGCATTAACATACGGATTGTTCGGGGCATATATTTTCCGTTTTATCTTTATCGGGATCGGAATGCTGCTCATTAAGTTCTGGTGGATTAAAGTGCTTGGCGCGCTGTACCTGGCTTGGCTCGTCATTAAGCATTTCTGGATCGGAGAAGGTGATGACGATACGGAAGGCATGAAGAAAAATTCATGGATGGTCCGTACGTTCGGAATTTTCTGGGCCACTGTCGTTTCAGTTGAGTTAATGGATTTGGCCTTCTCTGTTGACAGCATTCTGGCCGCGTTTGCGGTATCGGAAAAAGTGTGGGTGCTCTTGATCGGCGGTATGCTTGGCATTCTCATGATGCGTACAGTCGCAAAAGTATTCCTTGTTTTAATTGATAAAATCCCTGAGCTTGAAAATACGGCTTTTGTGCTGATCGGGATTATCGCCGTGAAAATGGCGGCGAGCGCCTTTGATTATGAAATGCCGCACGTGGTGTTCTTCGGAATCATCATCGCTGCGTTTGTGGTAACGTTTATTATCCACTATTTCAACAAACAAAAGCAGGTTCAGGAGCAAACGGCTGCATCTAAAGAAGAATAAAACAAAAAAGGAGGGAGAGTTCATTTCCTTCCTTTTTTGTACCGATCATCATGAAGAGAAAGGAGGAAAATGATGAGGCAGGAAGAATTGGTGATCCGAAAGGCCGAGCCGGAAAACGATGACTGGGAAACGTTTCTGATGCGGCCGCTGCCGGAACGTCCCGGTTACGAGCGGGAAAACGGGCTGGCGTTTACCCGTCTTGCCGTCCGGATTTTGGGTACTCCTTATGATGAGACGGAGTATTACAATAAGCTTTTCGAGCTGTCTTCTCATGAAAACATCCATGTGTTAAGCGAGACGCTGGATAAGACCATCGCGCCGGAAACGTTTCAGGCGCTCCAGCACATCCATTCGGTCAATCAAAAAGAGAAAGGGCTTTCGGTTTCCAGATTTGTCGCGTTTCTCGATGGGGGCAGGCTGCTTGCCAAACACGCTGATCCGCTTATGCACCGCCGGCTGAGAACCGCGTTTATGACGCTTTTGGAAACCTTTGCGGACCGGCATGAAAACGGGCTGAATCATCCCGATTTCCGGCGTGTGCTCTTGGATGTGTCAAAGTTTTCGCTGAACCACCTGAATCCATGGCTCGAACAAGCCGATATAGAGCGTGAGATGCCGAAGGTGGTGTGGTATGGAGACGCTACCAAAAGCCAGCTCTATTTTCTCTATTATCTCATGCTGATCGGCTGTGACGTCCTATTGTTTCATCCGACTGCGGAAGACCCGTTCAGCTTGATTGATCCGGATGAGGAACTCAGCTTTGTGATAAAGCTCCCCGCAACAGGCGGCCTTGAGCCATTCCCGAAAGAAAAGCCGGACAGAACGTCCACGACGGCCTACCGGTCAACGAAAGAAATTGAGCATGTGCTGAACCATGAGGAATCTATGATGTATAAGCCTTGGCAGTTCAGGGATCATACCCCGCAGTCCGTGACATTAAAAACGACGTATGATGAGTTATTTCTCATTGCGAAGGAGCGGGCGTTTATCCGGCCGCAATTTAAAGCGGACAGGGAGCGGGTGGCCGTTCCGAACCTTTTTGCGAAAGTGATGGGGGTTTCCAAAGATACGAAAGAATATTGGAACAGACTCCATACCGCCGCAGACTATCAGGAGACACACATGATCCGCAGTTTTCCGTTTACGGAAGAGCTGAAAGCCAACTACCAGTATCACTACAGTCAGGTTTTGAACGAAGAAGGAGCGATTGACGCGGACAGGCTGAAAAGAAGCAACATCTGGCAGTACAAGCATCTCCCGTCAGGCGTGCAGAACGCCATCGCCAATGTGATTTCTGACATGTGCAGAAACCCAGGGCTGAAGGCTTTGCCCGGGGAGCAGGCAAGGGATGCCGCAATCTATTTGTTCCGCCAGGCGACGAACCTGCCCGCTTCGCTGCTGCAATTGATTCAGACGTTTGATTACGCCCAAACCGTTCCGAAACTCGTTTTATATCATACGGAACAAAATGGCGAACTTACACGTTCTGACGCCGCCGCTCTATTGTTTTTAAATAAATTCGGCGTCGATATCATCTTGTATAATCCGCCGGGCCATCAAGACATTGAGCATTATATTGAAGAAAGCCAATTTGATGTCCATTGGCTGGAGGACATGGTATTTCGGCAGGAATATAAGGAGCCGTCACTCGTAAGAAAGCTGTTTAGAACCATTACGCAAAAGCAGGGAGAGTAAATAAACATGACAGAAAATCAAAATCCGCTTGTTCTTGATAAAAATGAAGAGATTTCTGAACAAAAAGCAGATGACATCAGGGTGCAGCTGCGCCAAGACCCTGAGGTGCAGCGCATTTCACAGCAGATTGACGTGAAAAACCAAATGGAGCTGCTTGAGTACGGAAAAGAACCGGCAGTTGAAATCTCGAAGTTCTCCGACCGCATCTTAAATATGATGAAAACAACAAGTGTCACGGATTCAGGCACAATGCTGACGCAGCTCGGAAAAATCATGGACCGTTTTGACAAAAATGATTTCGATGAACCAAAAGGATTTCTCGCTAAAATGTTCAAACGCGGCAACAGCATGATTGAAAAGATTTTTCAAAAGTACCGCACCCTGGGCGGAGAAATTGAAAAAATCCACGTCGAAATTTCAAAATACAAAGATGAAATGGCAAAGACGAACCATACGCTTGAAGAGATGTATGAAAACAACATTAACTACTACATGGAGCTTGAAAAGTATGTCGTTGCCGGGCAGATGAAGCTTGAGGAAATGCAGGCGCTCATTCCTTCTTATGAAGAAAAAGCGGCAGGCGGAAACCAGCTTGCGCAAATGCAGCTTGATACGCTGCGTGACGGGCTTCAGGCGCTTGAGGAACGTGTCTATGATTTAGATATGGCGCGGATGGTGGCGCTGCAAACGGCGCCGCAGATCCGCCTCCTTCAGCGCGGAAATACGAAGCTCATCGGGAAAATCAATTCCGCTTTCGTCATTACGATTCCGATTTTCAAAAACGGCATCATTCAGGCTGTCACAGTCAAACGGCAAAAGCTTGTGGCTGATTCAATGAGCGAGCTGGACCGCCGCACGAATGAAATGCTGAAGCGAAACGCTGAAAATATCTCAAATCAAAGCGTGGAAATTGCCCGTATGGCAGGCCGTCCGAGCATTGACATTGAGACGATTGAAACGTCTTGGAATACGATTGTCAGCGGTATGCAGGAAACGAAACAGATCGAGGAAGAGAACAGACGTATCAGAGAAGACGGCGCGAAACGGATTCAACAGCTTCAGGATAATATTAAAACCGCAGTCTTAAAGAATTAACATACACCCCGCTTGCTTACGGCAAGCGGGATTTTTTTGTGAAAAAAGATAATGACAATGTGTAAAGACAGGTGTAAACTTATACGGTAATCATTTTCGATTTGAGGTGCTGCTTATGAATAAACAACCTGCCGTCACTCCGCGAAAACTTCTGGCGATTGCCGGAATGGGCTGGCTGTTTGATGCGATGGATGTCGGAATTTTATCGTTTATTATCGCCGCGCTTCACACTGATTGGAATTTAACACCCGATCAAATGAAATGGATCGGAAGCGTCAATTCCATCGGTATGGCAGCGGGCGCCTTTGTATTCGGAATGCTGGCCGACAGGATCGGCCGGAAAAAAGTGTTTATGATCACGCTGTTATTCTTTTCTGTCGGAAGCGGCATATCCGCTTTCGCAACGGGATTGACGGTTTTTCTCATATTGCGTTTTCTGATCGGAATGGGGCTTGGCGGGGAACTGCCTGTCGCCTCGACGCTCGTGTCAGAAGCGTCCCCTCCCGAAAAGCGGGGACGGATCATCGTGCTGCTTGAGAGCTTTTGGGCCGCGGGCTGGCTTCTTGCGGCGGTGATTTCCTACTTTGTCATACCGTCATTCGGCTGGCAGGCCGCGCTGCTCTTAACGGCGCTGGCCGCATTTTATGCGCTGTACTTGCGGAGAAGCCTTCCGGAATCACCGGCGCATCAGGCATTGCCGCAGAAAAAAAGCATACGCGGGCAGGCGGGAAGTGTCTGGACGAAACCGTATATCCGGCCGACGGTGCTGCTGTCTGTCGTTTGGTTCTGCGTCGTCTTTTCTTATTACGGCATGTTTTTATGGCTGCCGAGCGTGATGCTGATGAAAGGCTACAGCATGATTGAGAGCTTCGAATACGTCCTTCTGATGACGCTTGCCCAGCTTCCCGGATATTTCTCAGCGGCGTGGCTGATCGAAAAAGCGGGGCGGAAGACCATCTTAGTCATCTATTTGCTCGGAACGGCGGGCAGCGCTTATTTCTTCGGTGCCGCGGATTCATTGGGCATGCTGCTCACGGCCGGCATGCTGCTGTCCTTCTTCAATCTCGGCGCATGGGGCGTGCTTTACGCCTATACACCGGAGCAGTACCCTGCAGCGATCCGCGCGACCGGTTCCGGAACAACCGCGGCCGTCGGCAGAATCGGCGGCATTTTCGGTCCGCTTCTCGTCGGATCGCTTGCAGCCCGGAACGTTTCGTTTACAGTGATTTTCGCCGTCTTTTGTGCGGCCATCCTGATTGCTGTCATCACCATTATTATTCTCGGAAAAGAAACGAAACAGACAGAGCTTGCGCAATGAGCACCCTTTTGGGGTGCTTTTTTTAGTGAGCTGTCTGTTGGCAGACCTATATTTTTCCTTAATATTCCTTATTTTCAGGAGGCGAAAACTTCTTTTTCCGGGACAATGTCGCAAAAAAATTCTTGTTTTTGTAAAAAAAGGATAGGAAATCAGTTTGCAGCACATTCGATGGAAACGTTCTCAAGCCTGATAAAAGCCCGGTTTCCTTTATAATTTATCCTCAATAAGGAGGATTAGAGAGTATTTAGAAGCATACCAGAGGAAAATAAGACACAGGGATGTTTTTAAAGTAATGATACAAAATAAACGGGATTATGATGTTTGTTTGACTTATTACAAACGTGTTACGGTATTAAAGATTGCTTATTATGGAGGGAAAATATGAATTTGGATGAGAAACCAATTAAGATAAAAGTCGAAAATGTATCTAAGGTTTTCGGAAAACAGACAAAAAAAGCCATTCAGATGCTGTCCAGCGGAAAAAACAAAAAAGAGATCCTGAAAGCAACCGGATCAACCGTTGGTGTCAATCAAGCAAACTTTGATGTATATGATGGGGAGATATTTGTCATCATGGGTCTATCGGGGAGCGGTAAATCAACTTTAGTTCGGCTGTTAAACCGGCTTATTGAACCGACTGCCGGGAATATTTATATTGATGGTGACATGATAACAAATATGTCAAAAGACCAGCTCCGGGAAGTGCGCCGGAAA
Source organism: Bacillus sp. GZB (assembly GCF_001975995.1). Taxonomy (NCBI): domain Bacteria; kingdom Bacillati; phylum Bacillota; class Bacilli; order Caryophanales; family Bacillaceae; genus Bacillus; species Bacillus sp. GZB. The sequence goes on along the minus strand of NZ_MTQG01000018.1, from coordinate 279,666 downwards.
AAAATCAGCATGGTCTTTCAAAAATTTGCACTGTTTCCGCACAGAACGATTCTTGAAAATACGGAATACGGCCTGGAGCTTCAAGGCGTCGACAAAAAAGAGCGTGAGCAAAAAGCGCTTGATTCGCTTAAACTTGTCGGTCTTGAAGGCTTTGAACACCAATTCCCTGATCAGCTCAGCGGAGGAATGCAGCAGCGTGTCGGACTTGCGCGCGCATTGACGAATGATCCTGACATTCTTCTGATGGATGAAGCTTTCAGTGCGCTTGATCCGCTGATCCGCAAAGACATGCAGGATGAGCTTTTAGACCTTCATGACTCTGTCGGCAAGACGATCATCTTCATCACGCATGATCTTGATGAAGCATTGCGCATCGGCGACAGAATCGTGCTGATGAAAGACGGTAACATCGTTCAGATCGGGACGCCTGAAGAAATTCTGATGAGCCCGTCCAATGAATACGTTGAGAAATTCGTTGAGGACGTTGATTTATCCAAAGTTCTGACAGCGGGCCACATCATGAAGCGCGCTGAAACCGTGCGAATTGACAAAGGGCCTCGTGTAGCGCTGCAGCTCATGAAGAATCTCGGTATTTCTTCTATTTACGCCGTTGATAAACAGAAACAGCTTCTCGGCGTCATTCACGCGGCGGATGCGAAAAAAGCGGTGGAATCCGACTTATCGCTTCAGGATATTTTAAATACTGAATTTACGACTGTGCATGAAAGCACATACTTGACGGAAATTTTCGATGTCGTGTCTGATGCGAATATTCCGATCGCCGTCACGGATGATAAGGACCGCATGAAAGGCATTGTCGTAAAAGGCGCATTAATCGGCGCGCTTTCAGGAAATAACGATTATATAAATGTTGAAGATTCTGCTGAACAAGCTCAGGATTCTTCTGTTCAGGGGGTGAAGTAAATGGACAGATTGCCTAGAATTCCGTTAGCAGATATCGTTGACCGGTTTGTTGACTGGCTTACCATGACGTTCGGAGGTTTCTTTGACGGAATCTCAAACGGTTTGGCCGCTTTCGTAAACGCGATTGTGAGCGGTTTGGGTTTCATCCCGTCTATTTTATTGACTGTTATTTTTGCAGCTCTCGCTTGGTGGATCAGTACGAGAGGAATTGCACTCTTTACGTTAATCGGATTCCTTGTTATTGATTATTTGGGCTATTGGTCGCCGATGCTGCAAACGTTGGCGCTTGTCGTCACATCTGTTTTGATTTCCATTATTATCGGGGTTCCGATCGGCATATGGGCGTCTCAGAAAGAAACGGTCCGCCGCATTGTTACACCGATTCTGGATTTAATGCAGACCATGCCGGCTTTCGTATATCTGCTGCCTGCAATTTTCTTCTTTAATATCGGGGTTGTGCCAGGCGTCGTGGCATCTGTTATTTTCGCAATGCCTCCGACGATCCGCATGACGGTTCTCGGTATTAAACAAGTTCCGGCTGATTTGATTGAAGCGACGGAAGCATTCGGTTCAACGACGTCTCAGCGTCTGTTCAAGGTTCAGCTTCCGCTTGCCACAAAAACAATTCTTGCCGGTATTAACCAAAGCATCATGCTTGCTTTATCAATGGTCGTTATCGCGGCCATGGTTGGTGCGCCGGGTCTCGGTTCTGAAGTATACAGCGCCGTGACACAGTTGAAAACCGGTGTCGGAGTGGAAGCGGGTATCGCGATCGTTATCGTAGCGATTACACTCGACCGTATCACGCAAAACATTAAAGTGAAGAAGAAGAGCAGGGGGAATGCCTGATGCTTAAGAAAATCATCGGTGTCGGCGTTACCGCTGCGCTGGCTCTTTCTTTGGCTGCCTGCGGTTCGCAGACTGATGGTAAGGCAACGGCTGCGGACCAGGTGAACAAAACCATTATCGGTATTGATCCGGGATCGGGAATCATGGCCCTGACGGATGAGGCCGTGAAGGATTACGGATTGAAAGACTGGAATGTCGTCACGGCGTCAAGTGCTGCCATGACGGCGACATTGAAGAAATCATATGACCGGAAAAAGCCGATCATCGTAACGGGCTGGACGCCGCACTGGATGTTCTCCAGATACAAGCTGAAGTTCCTTGATGATCCGAAAAAAACGTACGGAACTGCCGAGCAGATTCATACGATTACAAGAACCGGCTTCAGTAAGGAACAGCCTAACGCGGCCAAAGTTCTCAGCCAGTTCAAATGGACGCAGGACGATATGGGAGAAGTCATGATTGCCGTTGAGGAAGGCGAAAAGCCGGCCAAAGCCGCAGCTGAATATGTGAAAAAACACAAAGACCAAGTGGCTCAATGGACAAAAGGCGCCCATAAAGTTAAAGGGGATAAAATCAACCTGGCTTATGTGGCGTGGGACAGTGAAATCGCAAGTACGAATGTAATCGGAAAAGTATTTCAAGACCTCGGCTATGACGTGAAGCTGACGCAAGTGGAGGCGGGACCGATGTGGACTGCGATTGCGACAGGCAGCGCGGATGCGTCATTGTCTGCTTGGCTTCCGAATACCCATAAGGCATATGCGTCTAAATATAAAGGCAAATATGAAGATGTAGGAACGAGTCTGACAGGCGTCAAGATGGGTCTGGTCGTTCCTCAGTATATGAAAAACGTCAATTCAATTGAAGATTTGAAGAAATAACGAAGAAAAGCAGCCCTGTAACGGGCTGCTTTTTTTATGCTTCAAACGATTTGAGGACGGCAGCCGTTAATATCTCAATGCCTGTAAAGATGGCGCTTCGGTCAAATGTCATTTGGGGATGGTGAAGCCCCGGCTCCAGACCGCATCCTAGGCCGAGCATCGTCGTTTTTAAGTTCGGCACCTTTAACCCGTAAAAATGAAAATCCTCTCCTCCGGTTGTCACAAGAGGTTCATCCACATGTTCTTCTCCGAGAATGCCGCTTATCGCAGATGCCATGATGGCTTCCGCCTCTTTGTTTCGCTCGGCTGCCGGGAGGCTGTGTTCTTTTTGCAGTTCGATTTTTGCGCCGAATGCGGCAGCCGCCGCCTCACAGGCTCTTTCGGTTTCGGCGGTTAATTTCTCCATGGCGGCATTTGTTTGTGCGCGGAGATCAAGGCTGAACGATGCTTTTCCCGGAATGATATTGGAACTCTCACCGCCTGCCTGAAGCTTTGTCATCTTCACGGAATGCGGGATGCCGGGATCAAGATGAATGAAGCTGAGTTTTTGGACGAGAAGAGCGGCGATTTCGATACTGTTAAGGCCGAGATGCGGTCTCGCGCCGTGGGCTTCTTCTCCGATAATCAGGCCTTCTATATGCTGGCTTGAGCCATGCAGAATGGACGGTGCGCATCGGCCGTTTGCCGTTTCCTGTACGGGGCGCACGTGCACGCCGTATAAGAAATCAACATCATCCAGTACGCCTTTTTCAATCATTTTCAGCGCTCCGCCGCCTTTTTCTTCAGCCGGCTGAAAAATAAAGCGGATGGTGCCCTTCGGAAGTTTCGGCTGACTCTTTAAAAGCATCATCGTGCCGAGCGCCATCGTCATATGTGAATCATGTCCGCATGAATGGTTCGCCTGAAAGACACCGTCCACTTCCTGCCACAGCGCGTCAATATCCGCCCGGACAGCCACAACAGGCGAGCCTTCTCCGATTTCGCCGACAACACCGGTACAATCATCAAACGTGCGGGTTCGGCAGCCGGCCTCTTTCAGTTTTTCAGTCAGATATTCAGTTGTTTGATATTCTTTCCAGCTTACTTCGGGATTGGCGTGCAGGTGGTCAAAAATATCCATAATGACTTGCTTTTCATGCGCTGTGAGTCTGTTCATGCCGTAAGTCCTCCTTCAAAAGCTGTCTGTTTTTTATTTTTGATATTGAAAACAGGCAATCGGTCTGTATATAATATAGCACATATCTGTATTTTCTGAATAGTTTATAAATTTAAAGCGGGATGGTGATGTTATGGCTGTGCCGAAGGCCGAACCTGTATTGAAAAAGAAGAAATTGTTTGTGATGCCTGATGCTTATGTGCTGCTGTTCATTGTCGCTTTACTATGCGCGATAGCGTCGTACATCGTTCCCGCGGGGGAATTTGACAGGGTGACAAAGGGCAGTGTGACGTCCGCCGTCCCGGGAAGCTATCATTCTTTAGACCAGTCTCCTGTCAGCCCGATCGCTTTTTTTACCGCGATTCAGGAAGGGATGACAAGTTCCGCGCCGATTATTTTTTTAATCCTGTTTACGGGCGGCACCATTGCGATTTTGGAGAAAACGGGCGCCATCAATGGATTGATCAGTAATGTCATCAGTACGTTCCGCACAAAACAGCTGCTGTTTATTGCGATTGTCGGATCTCTATTTTCGATCCTCGGCACAACCGGCATCGTCGTTAATTCCGTGATCGGTTTTATTCCGATCGGCCTGATCGTCGCCCGCTCGCTGAAATGGGACGCCGTGGCCGGAGCGGCCGTCATTTATATCGGCTGCTATGCCGGGTTTAACGCGACGATTTTATCACCTTCACCGCTCGGGTTATCACAAAGCATCGCGGAGCTGCCGCTGTTTTCCGGTATCGGCCTGCGGATTGCCGTCTACATTTGTTTTCTGTTATCATCTATTTTATATATTTATCGGTATACGAGAAAACTCAGAAAAGCAAAGGACGCCAGTCTGCTGGGGAACGATTGGTTTCCGGCGGCAGGTTCATTCCCGCAGGTTTCTGAGCCGGAGGACAAGCATGTCCCGTTTACCGTCCGCCATAAATTGATTCTGGCTGTTGCGGCTTTGTCGCTTGCCGGCTTTTTATACGGCGCGCTTACTCTTGGCTGGTCTGATTCAGAGATGGCCGCCGTGTTCATTTTTATCTCAATCGTGTCAGGCCTGATTGCGGGAATGGCGGCAAATGATATCGCAAAAACGTTTATTACAGGCTGTCAGGGGCTCGTTTACGGTGCGCTGATCGTCGGAATGGCGAGAAGCATTTCCGTTATCCTGGAACATGGAAAGCTGCTTGATACGGTAGTCAATGGACTTGCGTCACTGCTGCACGGTTTCAGCCCGATGGCAGGCGCCATCGGAATGTATATTTCCAGCGCTCTGCTTCATTTTCTGATTTCATCGGGCTCAGGGGAGGCGGTCGTATTTATTCCGATCTTGGCGCCGCTTGCCGATCTGATGGGCATCACGAGACAGGTCGCGGTTGAAGCGGTCATGCTCGGAGAAGGCGTCGTAAACTGTGTCAATCCGACTTCCGGCGTGCTGATGGCCGTACTGGCTGCCAGCGGCATTCCGTACGTAAAGTGGCTTCGCTTCATGATTCCACTGGCGCTGATTTGGTTTGTCATCGGTCTCGTGTTTATCTGCATAGGCGTCCTGATCAATTGGGGTCCTTATTAACATTTTTGTCAATGATATTTCGGTTTATCATTATGAATCGGCAAGATATAATGGGAGTTGTAAGCCATTCTTAATAGTACGGGAGGAAGTCATGAATCAGCGTCGGAACGGACTTTCAAACGTGAATGGAAAGAGTGAGAGTGTGAAAGAGAAAGAACGAATGATTTGGTCAGAAGTCGGAATGCTTGTGGGCACACTGTCTTTGCTTGACATCATCGTACGCGGACTTGTTCTGAACTGTCCGTTTAGGGAATGGGCCGGTAGCTTGGCGGTTTTCTTCATTATAATTGTTTATTATTGCATCAGGGCGGGAGCGTCGGGAATGCTCATGCCGAGAATAGACACCAAAGAAGAACTGCAAAAGCGGGTGAAGCAGCAGCGGATAGATTCAATTGCGGTCACTTTTGCGGCAGCGGCGATTACGATGTACGACAGGGGGTTTCCCCATACATTCTTTGCTTGGCTGAAAATGATCTTTCTTTTTATCGTCTGCGGAGGCATTCTGTTTCTGCTTCGGTATGTCATTGTGAAGCTGTCTTACAGAAGAGCGATAAAAGAAATAAAAAAGAAATCATCTTGACAGGTGGTTTCTTTTTTTGTTTGAAAGCGGGAAGTCTTTTTAATTGATAGGAATATAGATTTGAATTCACTCTGTCACGTTGCTTTGATAGAGAGTGTGTGATAAGTTGAAATGTAAGCGTTAACAGAATTCTCCAGTCTTCACAACAGTTGAAAGGAGCTGAAGAAAGAGTAAGAGGAATTTTTGACTCCGCAGTCAGTCTTCAAAAATCAAATAAGGAGTGTCAAAAATGTTTGAAAAACGATTCAAAACCTCTTTACTGCCGTTATTCGCCGGATTTTTATTGCTGTTTTATTTGGTTTTGTCAGGCCCGGCGGCTGCAAACGCTGAAACTGCAAACAAATCGAATAAGGTGACCGCGTCATCGGTCAAAAACGGGACCATCCTTCATGCATGGAATTGGTCGTTCAATACGTTAACACAAAATATGAAAGATATTCGTGATGCGGGCTATGCAGCCATTCAGACGTCTCCGATTAACCAAGTAAAGGAAGGGAACCAAGGAGATAAAAGCATGAGGAACTGGTACTGGCTGTATCAGCCGACATCGTACCAAATCGGCAACCGTTACTTAGGCACTGAACAAGAATTTAAGGACATGTGTGCAGCCGCGGAAAAATATGGCGTAAAAGTCATTGTCGATGCGGTTATCAATCATACTACCAGCGATTATGGCGCGATTTCTGACGAGATTAAGCGTATTCCAAACTGGACCCATGGAAACACACAAATTAAAAATTGGTCGGATCGATGGGACGTCACTCAAAATTCATTGCTTGGGCTGTATGATTGGAATACACAGAATACTGAGGTGCAGGCCTATCTGAAACGTTTCTTGGAAAGAGCATTGAATGACGGAGCAGACGGGTTCCGCTATGATGCCGCCAAGCATATAGAGCTTCCGGATGATGGGAATTACGGCAGCCAATTTTGGCCGAATATCGCAAATACATCAGCGGAGTTCCAATACGGAGAAATCCTGCAAGACAGCGCGTCCAGAGATACAGCTTATGCGAATTATATGAATGTGACGGCTTCTAACTACGGGCATTCCATCAGATCCGCTTTAAAGAACCGTAATCTGAGTGTGTCGAATATCTCCCATTATGCATCTGACGTGTCTGCGGACAAGTTAGTCACATGGGTGGAATCACATGATACGTATGCCAATGATGATGAAGAGTCCACATGGATGAGTGAGGACGATATTCGTTTAGGCTGGGCAGTGATTGGTTCCCGCTCAGGAAGCACGCCTCTTTTCTTTTCCAGACCTGAGGGCGGAGGAAATGGTGTAAGATTTCCCGGAAAAAGTCAAATAGGAGATCGCGGGAGCGCCTTATTTAAAGATCAGGCGATCACTGCGGTCAATACATTTCACAATGTAATGGCCGGGCAGCCTGAGGAACTCTCGAATCCGAATGGGAACAACCAAATCTTTATGAATCAGCGCGGCTCAAAAGGCGTTGTGCTGGCAAATGCAGGATCGTCTTCTGTCACCATCAATACTTCAACGAAATTACCTGACGGCAGGTATGATAATAGGGCCGGCGCCGGTTCATTTCAAGTAGCGAACGGCAAACTGACAGGTACGATCAATGCCAGATCGGCGGCTGTTCTTTATCCTGATGATATTGGGAATGCGCCTCATGTCTTTCTTGAGAATTACCAAACGGGGGCAGTCCATTCTTTCAATGATCAGCTGACGGTCACCCTGCGTGCAAATGCGAAAACAACAAAAGCCGTTTACCAAATCAATAATGGGCAGCAGACAGCATTTAAGGATGGGGACCGATTAACGATCGGGAAAGGAGATCCAATCGGCACGACATACAACATCAAGTTAACCGGAACGAACGTCGAGGGTGCAGCGAGAACCCAAGAATACACGTTTGTCAAAAAAGACCCGGCCCAAACCAACATCATTGGCTATCAAAATCCGGATCATTGGGGCCAGGTAAATGTATATATTTACAAACATGATGGAGGCAGGGCCATAGAATTAACCGGATCGTGGCCCGGGAAAGCAATGACTAAGAATGCAAATGGAATTTACACGCTGACGCTGCCTGCGAATGCGGATACGGCCAATGCCAAAGTGATTTTTAACAATGGCAGCGCCCAAGTGCCCGGACAGAACCAGCCCGGCTTTGATTATGTGCAGAATGGTTTGTATAACAACTCCGGTTTAAACGGTTATCTTCCGCATTAATGGATAGGGCCATCATCACATCAAACCCTTACTTCGGTTAGGAAAAGGACAGCGCGTTTTCAATCACGCTGAAAAGATGACAGCATCCTAAAACGGTTCCGTTTTAGGATGTTGTCAACAATCCGGAAACCATCACCGATATTTTTTTGTCCAAAAATCAAACTTTTCTCTTGCAAAAGTTTGTGAAGTATTGCACAATATAAATGTGAAATACTTCACAAGATAAAAACAGACACCACGAAACACTGGAGGATGAGCATATATGATGAACGAACGAGTGAACAAAGTAGCATTAATCGGAGCAGGTTTTGTTGGAAGCAGTTATGCATTTGCGTTAATTAACCAAGGGATCACAGATGAGCTTGTGATCATTGATGTAAATAGAGAAAAAGCCATGGGAGATGTCATGGATTTAAATCACGGAAAGGCATTTGCGCCTCATCCGGTCAAAACATCTTACGGCACATATGAGGATTGCAAGGATGCCGATATCGTGTGCATCTGTGCCGGAGCCAATCAAAAACCGGGCGAAACGAGACTTGAGCTGGTCGAAAAAAATCTCGCCATTTTTAAAAGCATTGTCGGTGAAGTAATGGCAAGCGGATTTGACGGCATCTTCCTCGTTGCCACAAACCCGGTCGACATTCTCACTTATGCGACATGGACATTCAGCGGGCTGCCGAAAGAACGCGTCATCGGAAGCGGCACGACACTGGATTCTGCGCGATTCCGTTATATGCTGAGCGAATACTTCGGAGCCGCTCCGCAAAACGTACACGCCCACATTATCGGCGAGCACGGCGATACCGAGCTTCCTGTATGGAGTCACGCCAATATTGGCGGAGTGCCGGTGCAGCAATTGCTGGAGAAAAATGCAGCTTACAAACAGGACGAGCTGGATCAGATCGTTGACGATGTGAAAAACGCGGCCTACCATATTATCGAGAAAAAAGGCGCGACATATTACGGAGTGGCGATGAGCCTCGCCCGCATCACAAAAGCGATTTTGCGTAATGAAAACAGCATTTTAACCGTCAGCACATATCTGGACGGCCAATACGGTGTAAACGACGTCTTTATCGGCGTTCCGGCCGTCGTCAATCGGAACGGCATCGCAGGTGTGACGGAACTTGAGCTGAATGAAACAGAACAGGCTCAATTCAGCCGCAGCGCAAACGTGCTGAAAGATATTCTCGCTCCGCATTTCGCAGAGTAAACAAAAAAGCAGTACATGACAAACGCCATGTACTGCTTTTTTTAATTCGCTTTTTTCGCCATTTCCTGAGAGGTTTTTACTCTCGCTTTTCCCATAAACAAAATGGTAACGGCCGCAATGACGATCGGCGTCAGCGCAAGCGTAAATACATATGTGATGCTTTGCGACATGGCGTCAATAATGCGATCCAGAATGTGCGGCGGAATATGGGCGCGCGTGCCGGCCTGGAAAATGTCCTGCGGATTTCCGATGTTCTGCATCGCGCCGCCCGCTCCTTTCATGCCGCTGAATGAATCTGTGAGCTTGTTGGTAAACACATTCGTCTGGATGGTTCCGAAAATCGTCACACCGAGCGTCATACCGAATGATCTCAAAAACGAGTTTGTTGAGTTGGCGCTTCCGCGGTAACGCGGCTCCAGATCGTTCATGGACGCAGCCGGCAGCAGTGAGAAGTTGAAGCCGACGCCGAATCCTGAGATCAGCATGAATACCGTCAGCATCGTACGCGCCGTATCCGGTGTCATATTGGAAAGCAGCAGCATTCCGATAAAGAAAGCGACCACGGAAATCAGCATTAAATTGCGGAACCGCACTTTCGTCTGGAAAATTCCGCCGATCATACTTCCGATAACAGAACCGATCATCATCGGCGTCAAAATAAAGCCCGCGCTTGTCGCGGTGCTTCCGTACACAGCCTGAACGAAGATCGGGATAAACACCGCTAAAATGACGAACGTGGCTCCGTAAAGGAACGCCAGAATCTGTGCCGTAGCAAATAAACGGTTTTTAAACATCCAAAATGAGATAATCGGTTCTTCCGCTTTTCTTTCCACGATAAAAAAGGCGATAAAGAACACGGCGAACACAGCGAACAGACCGATGATCTGCACGGAGTTCCAATCATACGTTTTTCCGCCGAGCTCAAGAGCGAACATCAGACCGACAATGGAAACCACCAGTGTGATTGCGCCGGCCCAGTCGATTTTCTGCTTCTTGTGTTCAAGGGATTCTTTATAGTAACGAAGAATGAAAAACAATGATAAAATACCGATCGGCACGTTGATGTAAAACACCCAGTGCCAGCTGATGGAGTCGGTAATGAGCGCGCCTAAAAGCGGCCCGAGAACGCTGGAAAGGCCGAAAACGGCACCGAACATGCCCGACATTTTTCCGCGTTTTTCCGGCGGAAATAAATCAAAAATGATCGTGAAGGCGATCGGCATCAGCGCGCCTCCGCCGATTCCCTGAATGACGCGGTAAATAATGAGCTGATCCATTGTTTGGGCGATTCCGCATAACGCGGATCCGATTAAGAAAAGAATAAGACCGAATAAAAAGAAACGTTTGCGTCCGTACATATCGGACAGTTTTCCGTAAATCGGCATACCGGCCATAACGGCTACCATGTATGATGCTGTCACCCACGCGAACTTATCGAAACTTCCGAGGTCCGCCACGATATTTCCCATCGCAGTGGCAACGATTGTATTATCCATAGCCGACATTAAAATGCCCAGCAAAAGACCGATGACGACAAACTTCGTCGAGGCGTCCTTCGCGGCTGTTTGTTCCATGCTTTTTCCTCCCATACTTACTTTTGATCATTAAATTTGCTATGATCATATTAGATTTGCCGAAAATTATCTTGATCGTCAAGATAAATTGATTTTATAGGGAGGCCTGTCAGTTGTCAACAAGAAATACCAGAAGCGAGACGGAGGAAACCGCGATACAGTTATTCCGAAAGATGGCCACAAGGACGATCCTTTTTCATCAGGCGGCCGCTCAATCTCTCGGTCTGTTTCCGACCGATTTAAAATCAGCTGATATCTTAAATGAAGCAGGCCCGATGACCGCAGGCGAGCTTGGGAAAAAAACCGGTCTCAGCACAGGTTCGGTAACGGCGCTCATTGACCGGCTCGAAAAAGCGGGATATGTCATGAGGAAAAAAGACCCCGAAGACAAACGTCGGGTGATTATCGTGCCGCTGACAGCCGGAAAAGCGAATGTGAAGCAATTGTTCAGCTCCTTATCCCAGTCTACGATCAGCCTTTGCCGGCAATATAAAGAAGAAGAACTGCGGCTGATATTCGATTTTTTAGGAAAAGCGACGGACATGATGGAAGACGAGCTTGAGAAATTAAAATAATATATCATAGCACGGCCCATTCATGAATAACTTGTACAAGTTGCATGAATGAGGGGGAAGCCAATGAACATCTTTTTAAGCTACATCGTTCTCGGGCTGTCATTGTCAGCACCTGTCGGACCGGTCAATGCGGCGCAAATTGACAAAGGCATCAAAAACGGCTTTTGGCATGCATGGATTTTCGGTCTTGGCGCCATGGCCGCGGACGGGCTGTATATGATTCTGATCTATTTCGGGCTGTCTCAATTTTTGACCGCTCCTTTTGTAAAAACGTTTTTGTGGCTCTTCGGTTTTTTCGTGCTGACCTATACGGGAGTCGAAACGCTAAAAAATATAAGGGAAGCCATGAATGTCAGAAGCGGAAAAGGAAAACCGGCTTTTTACAAAACATTCGGCGCGGGATTTTTTATTTCTCTTTCCAATCCGCTGAGCATTTTATTCTGGCTCGGCATATACGGCAGCATCCTCGCTAAAACCGCTGAATCCTTCGATACAAATCAGCTTTTGATTTACAGCTCCGGCATTCTTCTCGGCATTTTGATCTGGGATTTCTGCATGGCGGTCGCCGCGAGCACTTTCAGAAATCTCCTTCATGAAAAAGCGCTCCGCTGGCTGACGGGAGCGGCGGGTGTGTCTTTGATCGTTTTCGGATTTTATTTCGGCTGGCAGGGGATTCAAATGCTCATCTCATAAATAGAAGGACTGTCACCCATCGCCTGTCTCCATCATAACGTATCCTGACGATACTGGAGGTGGGCTGATGGCAAGCGAGCTGTACACAAAAAGTTGCCTTGAGGAAAAGTTGTTGGATCTGCCAAATTGGCAGAGAGTCGCTTTTGAGCTTCTATCAGAAAAAGTAGGCGATAAAGCGGATACGTTTCCGTGCATTCCCGGACGTCAGGGATTTTTGACAGATCAGCTCCGGATCTCCTTTGCGGGTGATCCCCGCGAAGAGGGAACCCCGGAGGAAGTGGGGATGCTGCTGTCAGAGTACGGAAAGATCTCAAGGAATACCGGAAGATACGCGTCGCTGCTTGTGATTTTTGATACGCCTGAGGATTTAGCTGAGCATTATTCCGTTGAGGCGTATGAAGAGCTGTTCTGGTCTTTTTTAAACCGGCTGAGCGGATGCGACCCGAAAGACTGGCCGGAAGACATGCCGGAAGACCCTGAACATTATAAATGGGAGTTCTGCTTTGACGGCGAACCGTATTTTATTCTGTGCGCGACGCCTGCGCATGAAGCGAGACAAAGCAGAAGCTTCCCGTTTTTTATGCTGGCGTTTCAGCCGAGATGGGTTTTCGAAGGATTAAACGATTCAACCGCGTTCGGACGAAACATGAGCCGGCTGATCAGAAAACGCTTAGAGGCGTATGATGAAGCCCCTCTTCATCCCCGATTGGGGTGGTACGGAGGAAAAGACAATTTAGAATGGAAGCAATATTTCCTCCGTGATGATGAGACGCAAGTGTCAAAGTGTCCCTTTTCTTATTTGAAGAGACTGTTTAAACCGATGAAATAAGCTATGATCCGGCAGGGCTGTGTCCCTGCTTTTTTTGTACGATCCATGTCACGATCGCAATGACGGCGAGAAAACAAAGGCTGACCAGAAAACCGGGCCGGCTCGATTTCTCAAACAGCGTCCCGGAGACGGCCGCGACAATCAGCACAAGGGCGATAACAATCTGTGCGGTTCCCATCTTTGTCGTTTCAAGCAGTTTCTTGCCCGAGAACAAAATGAACAGCCACGTATAAAGAAGCATCAGGCCCGCCGCGGTTGTCATGTGTTCATATATATTTTTCGGCAGCACCAATGACAGGATGATGGAGACGATGAGTCCGGCAAACGTCAATCCGAGCGCGGGCCAGCAGATTTTTTTGTTTTCCTTTAATCTGAAGCATTTCGGCGCATCCCCGTCATCGGCCATTGTACAAAGCAATGTCGTCACGGCAAACAGCGAGGCGACGAGCGTGGAAAATCCCGCAATAATAAAAATTCCGTTAAAAATATCAAGAATGATATCTAAATGAAAACCCTTCAGCGATGTAATAAACGGGCTGTCCTGTTCGGTGAATTTGCCCAGCGGCACTAACAGCAGCGCCAGGCCGAGAGAAATGACGTAAATCACCGCAAGTACGGCAAGCATCAGTCTGCCTGATTTTGAGGCTTCCTCCGGTTTTTTCAAGTGTACGGTCATCAGCCCCAAGACTTCAATTCCTCCGAAGGCGTAAAACGCATAAATCAATCCCGTCCATAACCCCATCGCTCCGTGCGGGAACAAATCCTTTGATTCGTTCGGCACCTGCACATCCGGTTTATGAGAAAATATACCGCACAGCGCCAATATGGCGATCACGATAAACATAAAAATCGCCGCCGTCTTGACAACAGCGAGCACATTTTCCGTTTTTTGAAAAACGGCCAGCCCCGTAAATATAATCAAAAGACCGAGCACCGCATAGATGGAGGCGAAAATCCACAGCGGCACATTCGGAAACCAATGCTTCGTAAACAGCGAGATCGCTGTCAGCTGGCTTCCCGTGATCAGCATCTCGGACGACCAGTACACCCATCCGTTGCTGAAACCGGCCCAAGTGCCGAAAGCCTTTCTCGCATAAGCGCAAAAAGACCCCTTTTCGGGCTGTTTAGCCGAAAGCTTCGCGAGCTGCTCAAAGACAAAATAGGTGCCAAGCCCGGCAATAAGAAATGAGATCAGCGCGGAATATCCGCTTTTGACAATAGCGATGCTGGACCCGAGAAAAAAGCCCGTCCCGATTGTGCAGCCGACGCCGATTAAGGAGAGCTGCCACCAAGCGAGATTTCCTTTAGGCTGGTCCTGTGATTTACTCATGAAGTTCAACCCCTTTATCAAAGCTTAGATTGCTGCCGTCAGAAGGGGAATATACATCCAATAAATTGCTTTACATGAAACAAACGGCCGGAGTTCATAATAGAAGAAAAAAGGAGCAGTCTGATGACACAGCAATTTATCGTACCGCCGAAAAAAGGGCTCGGCCTGAAGGTTCACAAAGGGCAGATTATAAAAGTTGTCGATGTGGAAGGACAGCAGGTGGCTGATTTTACGGCATATCATGCCAAGGATTTTTATGAACATCTTGATCAGGGTGCGACGATTGATGCCAACCAGTCTATTCATGTAAAAACGGGTGACCATATTTATTCGAATTTATACAAGCCGATGCTGACGCTGATTGAGGATACAGTCGGCAAGCATGACCTGCTGCTTCCCGCCTGCCGTCCGGATATGAACAGGCTTTTATACGGAAAGCATAAAGACGAGCTCCAGGATACGTGCTATGACAATATGAGCGGGGCGCTTGAACCGTTCGGGGTGCCGCGGCCGCATATGCATTACCCATTTGCCATCTTTATGAACACGGTGCTCGATGAGAAGGGGAACTTATCAGTCGAAACGCCTCTTTCTGACGCGGGTGATTATGTACGGCTCCGTGCGGAAATGGATCTCGTCGTCGCATTTTCATCCTGTCCGATCGAAAAAGGAAAATGCAACGGCGACAGCATCACGGCGCTGCGGGTGGAAATCAGCTGATCCCGGTGTATTTGATTCACTTAAAAACTGCACCTGTGCTATATTTAACAAAGAGTCGTACATAGTGGCATGATTCATTTTCAGCATGAACGGGAAATGAATCATAAAGAAACAATGCAGGAGGAGTGATTGGGATGAGCATCCAGAAACAAATTATGAATGATCTCCATGTAAAACCCTCGATTGATCCGAAACAAGAAATTGAGGACAGAGTGAACTTTCTGAAACAATATTTGAAAAAAACAGGTGCCAAAGGCTTTGTGCTCGGCATCAGCGGGGGGCAGGATTCCACGCTTGCGGGACGCCTCGCCCAATTGGCGGCTGAAAGCATCAGAGAAGAAGGCGGAAACGCGGAATTTATCGCCGTCCGTCTTCCGCACGGCACACAGCAGGATGAGGATGACGCCCAATTGGCGCTCAAATTCATTAAACCTGATAAATCATGGACATTTGATATTAAGTCCGCTGTCAGCGCGTTCGCCGATCAGTACAAAAAAGAAACGGGCGATCAGCTGTCTGACTTTAACAAAGGAAATGTAAAAGCCAGAATGAGGATGATCGCGCAATATGCCATCGGCGGACAAGAGGGGCTGCTTGTCATCGGAACTGACCATGCGGCTGAAGCGGTGACCGGTTTCTTCACGAAATACGGTGACGGCGGAGCTGATCTGCTGCCGCTGACCGGATTAACGAAACGCCAGGGCAGACGTTTATTAGAAGAGCTCGGCGCGCCGGAACGCCTGTATTTGAAATTACCGACGGCCGATCTGCTTGATGAAAAACCGCAGCAGACGGATGAGACCGAACTCGGCATCACATACAATGACATTGATGATTATTTAGAAGGCAAGGACGTTTCTTCCGAAGTGATTGAGGCGCTGGAAAAACGCTACCTCAGTACGGAGCACAAGCGCCAGGTGCCGGCATCAATGTTTGATGATTGGTGGAAATAGAATGAAAAAAACCTCCCTTTTGAAAGGGAGGTTTTTTGTTTATTTCATTTTTATTTATCTACACTTTCATAAATCCCTACCCAATACCCTTTGCTGCTGTCATAGTATTTGTATTTAAAAATCCATGTTGTACCATTCAGTTCGAAAGAAGCAGCGAAAATACCGTTAGGGCTTGGAACGGGCTTGATGGCATTAATGCCGGCATCTGCTTTCGTTGAGATTGGGCTATTTTCCACGGATGGGGATGCTGTTGGTGATGCGGCAAAGGCAGGAGCGGCAGACATCAGTAAGGCAAGAGACAGCGCAGAACCGGTTAACACTTTTTTGAATTTCATTTCGAACACTCCCTTTTCAAATGAAATGTATTACAGTGTTAATAATTAGACGATTATCCATATAATTCCTCCTTTATTTCTAAAATTTTTTTCTTAAATTGAAAAAAACATCTCTTCGGAGGGGATGTTTTTTATTTCTTAAAGCAGTGCCTGATCTCATTCAGGGATTCTTTCATATGCGCTTCAGCATGATGACCGAAGTATTCGAGTGATACGAATCCGCCGTATTGCCTGTTCAACAGTTCTTTCAGAAAGGGTTCCTGCCGTAAATCGCCTTGCAGAACAGACACCGGCTTGCTGAGATACCAGTTGTCAAAATTCCAGTGATAGTTTTTCAGATGAATATGGCTTACGGTATGATACAGCTTTTCTAAAGCGGACATTTGGTCAACGTGATTGACGTGTAGGTTGGAGCCGTCAAAAATGGTGCGGACCCGCGGATGTCCGACATCCTCCAAAAATGCCAGCGCCGCCTCCGGTGTATCCGCGTACGTATCGTAATGAATCTCAATCCCGATATCGACTTCATAGTCATCTGCGAGCCGTGCCGCCTGCTGAAATTGATCAACCGCACGTTGCCACTTTTCCGGTGACGTCCGATGCGAAGGAAGATTGCCGGCAAAGACTCTGATCAAGGGACTGTGCAGCTGTCGTGCCGCGCTTAATGCCCTTTGAACATCCTTTAACGCCTGCCTTTCATCCTGAGCGGCGAAGTCAGTGTATAAACTGACGGCAGGCACCCCGATGCCATCCTCCTGAAGCTGCTGATCAAGCCTGTCGAGCGGGCCGATTTCCTCTATATATTGTTTGGCGTGTCCGTACCACAGTTCGATTCCGTCAAAGGAGTGCTCCTTCGCGAAAGAAATGATGTCGAAAATATGCTTTTTTTTAAATCCTGTTGTGCAAAAACTCAGTTTCATCGGTAATCCTCCCGTAACTGTCTATCATATGTGTACTTTTCCCCGGGTGAGATACGGATAAACAGGTGAAAAGGGCAGACACTTTTATAAGCAGGGTGTCAGTGCGGCATACAAATTGTTTAGCGCTTTTTTGCGTCAAAGTATTAAATAATTGACCGAAGTGTTGTACAATTAATTTCATTCGAGTAAGGGGGGAGAAGCCATTGAAAAATGAAACGGAGCTGACGGACTTCAGTCCCGTCCGCAATAAACCGACTCGCGCTCGTTATGTGATACTGTTTCTTTTGTTTTTTATCACTGCGATTAATTATATAGACCGTGCCAGTGTATCCATCGCCGCCCCGTCCATTCAGACATCGCTGAACATAAGCCCCGCGCTTTTGGGCGTCGTCTTTTCCGCATTCAGCTGGACCTATACGGGTATGCAGATTCCCGGCGGGCTCATTTTGGACAAATTCGGGTCAAAACGGACGTACGGCGTTTCTTTAATGATCTGGTCTGTTTTCACCGGAGTGCAGGCTTTTGCGGCCAGTTTCGGGTTTTTATTCGGCTGCCGCCTGATGATCGGGCTGGCTGAATCGCCTGCGTTTCCGGCAAACAACCGGATTGTCACGACATGGTTTCCAAGGCGGGAACGCGCCTTTGCGACGGGTGTTTATACGGCGGGGGAATATGTGGGACTGGCGTTCGCCACACCGGTTTTATTCTGGGTGTTAACGGCATTTGACTGGCGCGCCGTCTTTATTTCTTCAGGCGTGCTCGGGCTTGTTTTCTCCGTTTTCTGGTTCAAAATGTATCACGAGCCGAATCGGTACCGGAAAGTGAACCGGGAAGAGCTTGATTATATTAGAGAAGGCGGCGGACTGACAGAGGTGTCTGAATCAGCCGGCAGGATCACGTGGCGGGATTTCGTCCAGCTTCTTAAATACCGCAAGCTTGTCGGCTTGTATATCGGCCAATTCGCCGTAGCCTCCACGCTGTTCTTCTTTTTGACATGGTTTCCGACTTATCTGGCGGAGGCAAAGCACATGGCATTCTTGAAAGTCGGCTTCGCCGCATCAATCCCGTATATCGCCGCCTTTTTCGGCGTATTGTTCGGCGGATATTGGTCTGACGGAATGATGAAACGGGGCGTGTCGGTGAACGTTGCCCGAAAAACCCCCGTCATCCTCGGTCTTCTGCTGACAGGCTCCATCGTGCTCGCGAATGTTACGGATTCTGCTCCTGCGGTTTTGACGATCTTATCCATTGCTTCTTTTGCGCAGGGCATGTCCAATATATCCTGGACGATGCTGAGTGAGGTGGCGCCAAGCGAAACAATCGGATTGGCAGGAGGCGTGTTTAACTTTTTCGCCAATATGGCCGGCATTATCACCCCGCTTATCATCGGGTTTATCGTTTCTGCGACCGGTTCATATAACGGAGCGATTCTGTTTGTCGGCGCTGTCGCATTTATCGGGGCATGTTCTTATATTTTCATTGTCGGAAAGGTGGAACGCATTACGCTCCGATAGAAAGAAAAACTCATCTCTTCTTATAAAGGATGGGTTTTCTTTCATTGCATTATCTCTATATTTCAATATTGAGTTATCATATAATAAACATAACTTTTTCATTTCTTAGGAGGATTTCGCCGAAGATGAACGCAAAACGTGCCATTCCCGTAAGAGAAAGAAATATCGTACTGATCGGATTCATGGGGGTCGGAAAGACAACAATCGGCCAGCTGGTCGCTAAGAAATTATACAGAGACTTCATTGATATTGATTTGCAGATTGAGAAAGATTTCAATATGTCCATCCCTGAAATGTTTGAGAAAAAAGGTGAAGCCTTTTTCCGTCAGACCGAAAAGGATTATATATTAGATATCTGCCGCAATACGAAATTCAAGATCGTGTCGCTTGGGGGCGGTTCGTTTAAACAAGAGGAAATCAGACAGTGCTGCCTTGAAAACTGTCTCGTGCTCCATCTGGATCTATCATGGGAGAATTGGAAGCAGCGGGCTGACCTGCTGATTGAAAGCCGTCCCGTTCTGCATAACCGTTCCATGGATGAAATGCAGCAGCTCTTTAACGAGCGCCAAAGCATCTATGATAAACATAATTCAAAAGTGGCAACGGATAATCTGGAACCAGAAGAAATCGCCGATTATATCGTAGAAACGTTAAAAATCGGCTGGGATCTGTATCAGCCGATGTAAAAAGAGCCGTGACGCTGTGAGCGTACGGCTTTTTTGTTTTCTTTTAAACAAACGTTTATTAAAATGTTTAGAAAATGAGTGTAAAATCGTGTTAAGATAGAGTCAGAAAATTAAATCTTATAAAACAAAGGAGAATAATCGGATATGCAATTATACGACTTGCCGCTCGACCAACTGCAAACCTATAAACCAAATAAAACCGCTCCTCATGACTTTTCGGATTTTTGGGCATCATCATTACATGAGCTTGCAAAGGAAGAGGCAAAGCCTGATTTGACGCCTGAAAGCTACCCGGCTGACGGCGTGAAAGTATTCCGGCTGACATACCGGAGCTTCGGCAAGGCGGAAATTGAGGGATGGTACGCCGTTCCCGACCGAAAAGGCCCGCATCCGGCCATCGTGAAATACCACGGCTACAACGCGAGCTATGACGGGGACATACATGACATCGTAAATTGGGCGCTTCACGGATATGCCGCGTTCGGGATGCTTGTCCGCGGCCAGCACAGCAGCACAGATACAAGCGTCTCACCGCATGGACACGTTCCCGGCTGGATGACGAAAGGGATTTTAGATAAAGATACATATTATTACCGCGGCGTGTACTTAGACGCCGTCCGGGCTTTGGAAGTCATCAGCGGCTTTGATGAAGTGGATGAAACGAGAATCGCCGTCATCGGCGGGAGCCAGGGAGGCGGACTTTCAATCGCCGCGGCGGCACTATCTGACATTCCGAGAGCGGTTGCGGCCGATTATCCTTATTTAAGCAATTTTGAGCGGGCCATTGATGTCGCTCTTGATGAGCCGTATCTTGAGATTAACTCCTTTTTCAGAAAGAACGGCAGCCCTGAGACGGAGAAGGCCGCGATGAATACACTGGCCTATTTTGATATCATGAATCTGGCGGACCGCGTAAAAGTTCCGGTGCTCATGTCCATCGGGCTGATTGACCGCGTGACTCCGCCGTCGACGGTGTTTGCCGCTTACAACCATCTGGAAACGGAAAAAGAATTGAAGGTGTACCGATATTTCGGACATGAATACATACCTTCTTTCCATACGGAAAAGCTGGCCTTTCTGAAAGCGCATCTGAAAGGCTGACAGCAGCGAAAAGCCCAAGTACTTGGGCTTTTTTCAGGAATGACACGGAAAAGGACGGATACAGATGAAACAAAGGATCATCGAAGAATTAAAACGAATTGAAGCACAGCACGGCGTCAAGGTGCTTTACGCCGTAGAATCAGGGAGCCGCGCATGGGGATTTCCGTCAAGCGACAGCGACTACGATGTGCGGTTTCTCTATGTGCCGAAAAAAGAATGGTACTTTTCGATCGAACCGCATAGGGATGTCATAGAAGAGCCGATTCATGACATGCTAGACATCAGCGGCTGGGAACTGAGAAAAGCGCTGCGGCTTTTTAAAAAATCAAATCCGCTTCTTTTGGAATGGCTCTCTTCTGAGATGATCTATTATGAAGCTTTCTCAGCGGCTGAAAAGCTTCGAAAACTGAAAATCCGCGCCTTTTCGCCTGAAGCCTGCATTTATCATTATCTCAATATGGCAAAACGGAATGAAAAAACGGAATTGCAGGGCAGTGAAGTGAAGATTAAAAAGTATTTTTATGTTCTGCGTCCTCTCCTTGCCTGCAGATGGATTGAAACGTTCGGCTCCGTACCGCCGATGTCATTTCCCGTACTGGCCGATGCCTTATTGACGGATGAAGCGCTCATTTCTGAAATCAATATACTGCTTACAAGGAAAAAAAGCGGTCAGGAGCTGGCTCCGGAACCGAGAAATACGATGATTCATGCGTTTATAGAAGAAGAAATAGAACGCATCGGGCACTATGTCAAAACGATCAAAACGCCGAAACCTGACATAACGGAGGAACTGAATCAGCTATTGATTCAGACCGTCGAAGAGGCGTGGGGGGAAAAAGGCGGAAATTGACGATTGCCGTCATTTCCGTCCGCCTTTTTTCGGCATAATCCGCCTGCTATCTAAGAAGCTGATTGTGGTAAAACCACAAAAATTTATCAGAATCTTTGTATTTTTAGAATATTGTGAGAGGGTGTTTTGTCCATTTACAATAGACTCATACAAATACTTCTTAGATTGCGGGGTGTTAAGGTTGGAAGTGATTACAAGAGATTTTTTCTTATTTTTATCCAAGAGCAGCTTTCTCAATAAGATGGCGCGAAGCTGGGGAAGCCGTGTGGCAGCCGGCAAAATCATCGGAGGAATGGATTTCCGCAGTTCTATCCCGACAATCCGACATTTGAACAGCCAGGGGCTGTCAGTTACTGTCGATCATTTGGGGGAATTTGTAAACAGTGGTGACGTCGCGAAAGAACGCACCGAGGAGTGCATGCAGACCATCGCCTTAATTGCTGATGAACAGCTGAATTCCCAAGTGTCATTAAAAATGACGTCTTTAGGTCTTGATATAGATCTCGATCTCGTCTATGAAAATATGACGAAAATCCTCCAGACGGCTGAAAAACATAAAGTCATGGTGACGATTGACATGGAAGATGAAACGAGATGCCAGAAAACGCTGGATATCTTTAAAGACTTCCGGAGCCGGTATGAATATGTAAGCACCGTGGTGCAGGCTTATCTGTACAGAACGGAGAAGGATCTTGATGACCTCAGCCCGCTGAATCCGTTTCTGCGGCTTGTCAAAGGGGCCTATAAAGAATCGGAAAAGGTGGCCTATCCTGAAAAAAGCGACGTCGATGAAAATTATAAAAGACTCATCCGCAAACAGCTTTTAAAAGGACATTATACGGCAGTCGCCACGCATGATGACAAAATGATCGAGTTTACAAAACAGCTTGCCGAAGAGCACGGCATTTCAAACGACCGTTTTGAGTTTCAGATGCTGTACGGCATGCGCTCGCAAACCCAGCTCAGCCTGGTGGAAGAAGGATACCGCATGAGAGTCTACCTGCCTTACGGGGATGACTGGTACGGCTATTTCATGAGACGGCTCGCCGAACGCCCCTCAAACATCGCATTCGCCTTTAAAGGAATGACTAAGAAGTAAAAAAGGGAGAGATGACAATGACTACACCTTATAAACACGAACCATTCACGAATTTCCAAGATCAATCGAACGTTGAAGAATTTAAGAAAGCGCTTGCGAAGGTAAATGAGTATCTGGGAAAAGATTATCCGCTCGTCATCAACGGTGAAAAGGTAGAGACGGAAGCGAAAATCGTATCCATTAACCCTGCAGACAAAGAAGAAGTCGTCGGAAAAGTGTCAAAGGCGTCCCAGGAGCACGCTGAGCAGGCGATTGAAGCGGCTGCGAAAGCGTTCGAAGAGTGGAGATACACATCCCCTGAAGAAAGAGCGGCCGTTCTGTTCCGCGCAGCTGCCAAAGTCCGCCGCAGAAAGCACGAATTCTCCGCCCTGCTCGTCAAGGAAGCGGGAAAACCTTGGAACGAAGCTGATGCGGATACGGCGGAAGCCATCGACTTTATGGAATACTACGCGCGCCAGATGGTTGAATTAGCAAAAGGCAAGCCGGTCAACAGCCGCGACGGCGAGAAGAACCAATATGTCTACACACCGACCGGCGTAACGGTCGTCATTCCGCCATGGAACTTCCTCTTTGCGATTATGGCGGGAACGACGGTGGCACCGATCGTAACGGGCAACACGGTCGTTCTTAAACCGGCAAGCGCGACACCGGTCATCGCGGCGAAATTCGTAGAAGTGCTTGAGGAATCAGGTCTTCCGAAGGGCGTTGTCAACTTTGTGCCGGGAAGCGGAGCGGAAGTGGGAGACTATCTCGTCGATCACCCGAAAACAAGCATCATTACGTTTACGGGATCACGTGAAGTCGGTACGAGAATTTTCGAACGCGCGGCGAAAGTGCAGCCGGGCCAGCAGCATTTAAAGCGTGTTATCGCTGAAATGGGCGGTAAAGATACGGTTGTTGTCGATGAGGACGCGGACATTGAATTGGCGGCTCAATCCATCTTTACATCAGCATTCGGCTTCGCGGGACAAAAATGTTCTGCAGGTTCACGTGCAGTTGTCCATGAAAAAGTGTATGATCAAGTATTGGAGCGCGTCATCGAAATCACTGAATCAAAAGTGACGGCAAGCCCTGACAGCGCTGACGTGTATATGGGACCTGTCATCGACCAAGGTTCTTACGACAAGATCATGAGCTACATTGAAATCGGAAAAGAAGAAGGCCGTTTAGTAAGCGGCGGCACCGGAGATGATTCAAAAGGCTACTTTATCAAGCCGACGATCTTCGCGGACCTCGATCCGAAAGCCAGACTCATGCAGGAAGAAATTTTCGGGCCTGTCGTGGCGTTTTCTAAAGTATCAAACTTTGATGAAGCGCTGGAAGTGGCCAACAATACTGAATACGGTTTGACAGGCGCGGTCATTACAAATAACCGCAAACATATTGAACGGGCGAAACAGGAATTCCATGTCGGCAACCTGTACTTCAACCGCAATTGTACGGGAGCGATTGTCGGCTACCATCCGTTCGGAGGCTTCAAAATGTCCGGCACTGATTCAAAAGCGGGCGGCCCGGATTATTTGGCCCTCCACATGCAGGCGAAAACAATCAGTGAAATGTTTTAAGAGGGACTGAATGGGCATCCTCCTCGCGGGGGGTGTCCATTTCACCATAAACCTATAAAGCGGAGGAGGAAATGCCATAGCAAACATTCAGTTGATTATTTCCATTTGTATTTATATGGCGGGCATGCTGTTTATCGGTTATTTCGCCTACAGACGGACGTCGAATCTGACGGATTACATGCTCGGTGGGCGTTCTTTAGGCCCTGCCGTCACAGCGCTCAGCGCGGGAGCGGCGGATATGAGCGGATGGCTCTTGATGGGGCTTCCTGGCGCCATGTTCTCGACGGGATTAAGCGGCGCTTGGATAGTAATCGGACTTGTGCTCGGGGCTTGGGCGAACTGGCTTTTCGTGGCGCCGAGGCTGAGAACGTATACCGAAAAAGCGGGGAATTCCATCACCATTCCGGGTTTCCTTGAAAACCGTTTCGGTGATCATACGAAGCTTCTCAGACTGTTTTCGGGTCTCGTCATTCTCGTCTTTTTCACTTTTTACGTATCATCCGGCATGGTGTCCGGAGGTGTCTTATTCAACAGCATTTTAGGGTGGGATTACCACACCGGCCTGTGGGCCGTGACAGGCGTCGTTGTCGCCTACACCTTGTTCGGGGGCTTTTTGGCGGTAAGCTGGACGGACTTTGTCCAAGGGATCATCATGTTTGCGGCGCTTATTCTCGTGCCGATTGTGACGATTTTCCATACGGGCGGCCCGGGGGAAACCGTTGCCGATATCCGTTCCGTCAACCCGGAACTGTTTAATATGTTCAAAGGGACCACCGTCCTTGGCATTATTTCTTTATTTGCGTGGGGGCTCGGCTATTTCGGGCAGCCGCATATTATTGTGCGCTTTATGGCGATCACATCTGTGAAAGAGATCAAACGCGCCAGACGGATCGGAATGGGATGGATGATTTTGTCTGCACTCGGCGCGCTGTTTACGGGTCTTGCGGGAATCGCGTATTACCACCAGCGCGGGTTGAAGCTGGATGATCCGGAAACCATTTTTATTCAGCTCGGCAATATTCTGTTCCACCCGATTATTACGGGATTTCTCATTTCTGCGATTTTAGCGGCCATTATGAGTACGATTTCGTCTCAGCTGCTCGTTACGTCCAGTTCTTTAGTGGAGGACTTGTATAAGTCCATGTTCAGGCGTTCAGCTTCTGATAAGGAACTCGTATTTCTGGGGAGAATGGCAGTGCTTGCGGTGTCAATCGTCGCTCTGGTGCTCGCCTGGGAGAAAAACAACACGATACTTGGTCTTGTCAGCTATGCATGGGCGGGATTCGGCGCTTCATTCGGGCCGGTCGTACTGCTCAGTTTATTTTGGAAACGGATGACGAAATGGGGGGCACTCGCCGGCATGATTGCGGGAGCGATTACCGTAATCATTTGGGCGAATGCCGGTCTTTCAGACTTTTTGTACGAAATCATTCCGGGCTTTGCTGTAAGCCTTGCCGCTGTATTTGTCGTCAGCTTATTGACACAGGCTCCGTCAAAAGATGTCACAGATCAGTTTCATGACTACCGTGATACACTTTCTCAATAAAAGCAAGGAACGAGAGGAAGAAGGGACCGCCCTTTTTCCTCTTTTCACGATACAGGCTTTCGGATCATTCCGTTTTGGGAGTATATGAATTTTTTTCTATACAAAAAGTCACCCCTCAGAGTATGATAAAGATAAAAAGAGCATAGGAGAAATAGGTATGGAAGAGCTTTTAGAGAGAGTTTTTTCATTTACGGACATTGATAAATTAATTGATTTCATCAGTTATGAATTGCAGAAGCCCGTTATTCTGGAAAGCGCGGATTTCTTTTTGCTTGCCTATAATTCTTATTACATTAATCACTTCGACTCCGCCAACCAGCAGACGATATTCTCAAAAAAATGCCCCGTGCAGATTTTTGAAAGGTTTCTGAAGGACGGGGTGATCGAAAAGCTGAAAACCGTTCCTGAACCGTTCCGTGTCGAAAAAATAGACAGTATCGGACTGAATCAGAGAGTGGTTGTAAGCGCAAAACATAAAGGGGAAGTGATGGGCTACATCTGGATTCAGGAGCTCGACCGAAACTTGACGGACGAGGAGCTCGATTTTTTATATGAAACTTCATTCCATGTCGGAAAAATCATCTACAAAACGAACCGGCTGAAACAGGAAAAAGAAGAGAGAGCGGAAGACCTGGTGAAACGGGCGATCTTTCAGCAATTCTCCTCTGAAAAGGAGTTCAGGCGGGAAGCGGAAAAGATGAACGCCGTGCTGCCGTCGGTTTTTTCGGTAGTCGTCCTGCATGCCGCAAATGGGGATGGGGAGGCAGTCGAAGATGTAAAGGAAAATATCAAATCGTACTTGAATTTGCGGGATAAAGTCAGTCACGTCTTAACCATTGATTCCAATATTGTCATCGTCGTCGCAAGCTTCTCGCAAAAAAGCTCCGGCACTTCGGCAGCATCTGAATTCATCCACAAACTGCTGACTCATTTTCACTTTCAGAAGATCCCCACTCCCATCTATATCGGAATCGGCAATGAATACAGCAGCATCCTGAAGCTCGGCAAAAGTTATATAGAAGCCCTTGAAGTTATAAAGGCCGCCGAAATTACCGGAAACCAGGAAAATATCCCGTACGAATACAGTAAGCTCGGGATTTACCGCTATCTTGAAAGCATCGAAGAAAAAAACGCCTCACTGGAATATGTAAACGATGATTTAGCGTTATTAAAAGCCAAAGACAGAGAAAGCAGCACCGAACTGCTGAAAACGTTAGAAATCTATCTCCTCAATAACTGCAAAACAAAACCAGCCGCAGAACAGCTTTTTATTCATCAAAACACATTGAACTACCGCATCAAACAGATTCTTGACATGACATCAATTAATTTAAACGACTTCAGGACAAGGTGCCAGCTGTATCTCGATATCATGCTGATGAAAAAGAGATAAAAAAGAAACCAGTCGCCGTACTGGTTTCAGTTTTAATACCTTCCCGCTTATCAATCTCAGAACCTCACTTCTGAATCACTCCTTTCCCGCAAGATGAGAAATGAATAAACACTGCTCCTCCATATGTGTTATACTTTCATTGATATTGATTCTCAATTAAAAATGTATGAAGTATAGATATAAACGGGAGGCAGAACGATGGCGGAAAATCATGAGGTGTACGACGTCACGATTATAGGCGGAGGCCCGATCGGCCTGTTTGCGGCTTTTTATTGCGGGATGCGGGAGCTGAAAACGAAGGTGATCGAGTTTTTACCGCGGCTCGGAGGGAAGGTGTCTATGTTTTTCCCTGAAAAAATCATCCGTGATATCGGCGGAATACCCGGGATTGCCGGGGAACAGCTGATTAGGCAGCTGAAGGAGCAGGCGGCGACATTTGAGCCGGATATCGTGTTGAATCAGCGGGTGACCGGATTTGAACGGCTGGAAGACGGAACCATTGTGCTCGAAAGTTCCAAAGGGGAAAAGCACTATACGCGCACGGTGATTTTGGCCGTCGGCATGGGGACGCTTGAGGTCAATGAACTTGACAGCGCGGATGCGAGCCGGTATTCAGGAAAGAACCTTCATTATAAGGTGGAGAAGCTTGATGCGTTTCGAGATAAGCATGTCGTGATTTCCGGAGGGGGAGATACCGCGGTTGACTGGGCGAATGAGCTGGAACCGATTGCGGCGTCTGTTACCGTTTTGCACCGCCGTGAGGAGTTTGGCGGTTTGGAAAGCAGCGTGGCGAAAATGAAGCGGTCTTCCGTGCGGGTGCTTGCGCCGTATCGTCTGAAGCATCTCAATGGCACCGGGGAACGGATCGAGAGCGTCACCGTTTGTCAAACTGAGTCCGGACTTTCTGAAGTCATCAAGCTTGATGAGCTCATTATCAACCACGGGTTTAAAATTGATCTCGGTCCGATGAAGGACTGGGGGCTTGAGATAGAAGAAGGCAGGATTAAAGCTGACAGACATATGCGGACGAATCTTCCGGGCGTGTTTGTCGCCGGTGACGCCGCCCATTATGAAAGCAAGCTCAGATTGATTGCCGGCGGTTTCACGGAGGGGCCGACCGCCGTGAACAGCGCCAAAGCCTATTTGGACCCGCAGGCGGATCAGATGGCGATGTATTCGACTCATCATAAAAAATTGGTGACACAATAAAAAAGGGCTGACCCCCGATGTTGAGCCCGGGGGTCAGAAAAGCATTCCGGCGTATCAGCTGTGAACGAGCATGTCTTTCATTTCATTTCGTATAAACGCAAATAACTGTTCCTGATTTTTCACGGCGGTAAACCCGCAGCCGGCGGGGACGTCTTCGCCCATGCAGATGACGGGAGGGCGGTTTCCTGATGGATTCGGTGATATGCCGATTTGTTTTCCGGCGCTGATCAAATGCTGAGCGGATTCTTTGCCCGTACAGATAATCATTTGCAGAGGAGACTCACTGATCGTGCGTTCGATCATGGAAGTGAATCGCTCATCCGAGATATGTTCATGGGTGATATAAAACGGGCATGATTTTGAGTCTGGCAAGTTTTCTGCTGCTTGACGGCTCCCTACAATGAGAGAATGCGGAGAATCATTTTGCCATTCGGATAGGAGAAAGCCCCGTTTTGTCAGTTCCGTCTTTGCGGCTTCAGTCGCTGCATTCAGGCTTGCGGTCACCCGGCGGATGTCGATCTGCTTGAAAGCCAGTGTGTCAAAGAATTCGCATACCGCAAGGCGTGATGTGAAAAATAGTTGTTCAAAGGTGCTGATCTGTTTCAGGATGTTTTCGTTTGCGGGCATTTTTTTAACGATCCGCTTCGGCCATTCAATAACATCGGCGCCATACTCGCGCAGCTTGTCTGTCAATGTATGTTCATCATCGCCATGAGTGACCACCATGATATGCCGTCCGATGAACGGTTTGCTTTCAAACCAGCTGTGTGTTTGAAAATTGACAATATCACCAATGACGATAATGGCAGGGTTGGTGATGTTTTGGCTTTGAACTTTGTCATGGATATCCTGAAGCGTTCCTTTAACACTCCGCTGCCGCCCCCACGTTCCCCATTGAATGACGAGTACGGGAACGGAAGGGGATTTTCCGTACTCCATAAGCTTCCGGCATATAAATGACAGATTTTTAACGCCCATGTAAAACACAAGCGTTTGAACGCTTCGGGCAAGCCCTTCCCAGTCGAGATTCGGCCTGCCTTGCAATGATGTATCATGAGCGGTGATCATCGCGAAGGACGAAGCGAAATCACGATGGGTAACGGGGACTCCCGCATATAGCGGCGCTGCAATTCCCGAGGTGATGCCGGGCACCATTTCGTAGCGGATGCCATGCTGATGAAGCGCCTCTGCTTCTTCGCCGACCCTGCCGAACACACTTGGGTCTCCGCCTTTCAAGCGGACGACGGTGTAGCCCTCCGCCGCTTTTTCTATCAGCAGGGCATTTATCTCAGACTGTTTCATAAAATGGCGGTCGGGCAGCTTTCCGCAATAAATGAACCGGCAGTCCGGTGAGGCGTATTCTAGAAACTTTGGGTTTGCGAGCCGGTCATACAAAATGATATCCGCTTTCTCCAGAGCCTGTTTTCCTTTTACGGTGATCAGCCCCGGGTCTCCTGGTCCGGCACCGACAAAATATACGATTCCGTTTTTCATGATGGCGTCATCCCTTCAGCAATTTAAAAAATGAAGGACCACTTGAAAAAGTGATCCGGTCTTTGATCAATACAGGAGGTATACATTCTCTCCTTCGATCAGTGTTTCGTATGTTTTGACACAGCCATGGTCCGGCTCTTGGACTTTTCCGTCTCCTAAGGAGATTTTCCAGTCATGCATCGGGCAGAAGACGTATTCTCCGCTGACGATGCCTTCAGCCAGGACGCCTCCTTTATGGGGACAGCGGTTTTCGACGGCGCGGAC
The DNA here is from genome assembly GCF_001975995.1 of Bacillus sp. GZB. Classification (NCBI taxonomy): domain Bacteria; kingdom Bacillati; phylum Bacillota; class Bacilli; order Caryophanales; family Bacillaceae; genus Bacillus; species Bacillus sp. GZB. Next base: position 249,634 of record NZ_MTQG01000018.1, on the reverse strand, counting down.
GTTCCCGTCAGAAAGCTTAAATACGGCAAGCTCTTTATCTTCTATATATACGGTTTTTCCTAACTCCTCGGGTAATTCGTTTACTCTGCCTATGCAAACCTTTGTCATATCTTTATTAACCATGTCCGTTCCCCCTTACTGTTTTATGAAGTCGTGACGACATTTTCGAATAGATCTTTAGATGCTTTTTTATCTTTAAGAAAGTATTGCCACGGATCTTTGTGGACAGAGAGTGTCTCATTCATTCTGTCGTTGAGCTCCTGCCGTTTTTCCGGATCGTTTAATACGGATTGGACATGAGATAAACCGACGCGCTCAAGCCATGCGGATGTCCGCTCCAGATAGTTTGCCGTTTCTCTGTAGTACTGAAGGTAAGCACCCGCGTATTCTAAGACTTCTTCATTCGTTTTTACTTTCATCAGCAAATCACCGGCGCGCAAATGGGTTCCGCCGTTTCCGCCGACATAAAGCTCCCAGCCCCCGTCGATGCCGACAACGCCAAGGTCCTTAATGCCTGATTCCGCACAGTTCCGAGGGCAGGCGGACACGGCCATTTTGACCTTATGAGGCGTATTGAGCCCTTCGAATTTTTTCTCAAGCGCAATACCCAGTGCCATGGAGTCTTGCGTGCCGAAGCGGCAGAATTGTTCGCCTACGCACGTTTTTACCGTGCGGAGTGTTTTTCCGTACGCATAGCCTGACGGCATATCAAGCTCGGCCCATACTTTCGGCAGATCTTCTTTTTTTACGCCGATGAGATCAATTCGCTGGCCGCCGGTCATTTTAACGAGCGGGATCTCATATTTGTCGACGACATCGGCGATCTTGCGGAGATCTTGAGAGTTGGTTACGCCCCCGTACATCCGGGGAACGACTGAGTATGTTCCGTCCTTTTGAATATTGGCGTGCATCCGTTCGTTCACAAAACGGGATGTTCTGTCATCCTCGTATGTAGCCGGATTAATCATGCCTAAGTAGTAGTTGAGGGCAGGACGGCATTTGGAGCAGCCTTCCGGCGTTTTCCAGCCGAGCACGTTCATGATTTCTCTCGTATGTGAGAGCCCTTTGGCTTTGATTTCTTCTACAACTTCATCTCTCGACAGTGAGGTACAGCCGCAAATCGCTTCTTTTTGCGCGGATGAGTCAAATTCTGAGCCCAGTGTATATTGAAGAATGTCTTCTACGAGCGGTTTACAGCCTCCGCAGGAACGGGATGCCCCGGTGCATGCTTTGATTTCGTCCGTTGATGTGCAGCCTTTTTCCTGAATGGCTTGAATAATCGCGCCTTTTGAAACGCCGTTGCAGCCGCAGATGATTTCATCGTCGCTCATTGCCGCGGTCATGCTTGCGCCTGCTTCCTGATCAAGAGGCTGTAAGATTGATATTTTGGAGGTTTCAGAGATATCTGCTTCTTTTTGAATCATAGAAAACAGGCGGTTGCCTTCGCTGCTGTCTCCGAACAAAACAGCGCCGACAATTTGATTGCCCCTCAGGACGATTTTTTTATAAATGCCGTCCTGTTCATCGAACACTTTTATTGCCTTTTTGTCCTCTGATTCATCAAAGTCGCCGGCAGAGAAGACCTCGACGCCTGATACCTTTAATTGAGTGGAGAGAACGGAGCCTTCGTACGGTTTTGTTTCAATGCCGCAAATATGCTTGGCCAGCACTTTTGCCTGTTCATAGAGCGGCGCCACAAGACCGTATGCGATTCCGCGATGCTCGGCACATTCACCGACCGCGTAAATGTGCGGAATTTCAGTCTGCATATAATCGTTGACAATGATTCCGCGGTTTACCGGGATGCCGCTTTCTGTGCCAAGCTGTGTATTCGGACGGATGCCGACCGCCATGACGACCAGATCAGCTTTGATGCTTGTGCCGTCTTTGAAGCGTACGCCTTCGACACGGTCAGTACCGAGAATTTCTTCGGTTTGTTTTTCAAGGAAAAAGGTCATGCCTTGTTTTTCTAACTCGTTTTGCAGCAGGCGTCCCGCCGCTGCGTCAAGCTGGCGCTCCATCAGGAATGGGGCGAGGTGGATGACAGACACGTCCATGCCGAGATTCAGCAGTCCGCGCGCGGCTTCCAAACCCAGCAGTCCTCCGCCGATGACGGCTGCTTTTTTATATTGTTTTGACGCGGCGAGCATCGTGTCGGTATCTTTTATGTCTCGGAATGCCGTGACGCCTTGTTTGTCTGCGCCCGGAATCGGAAGGATAAAAGGGACAGAGCCTGTCGCCAGGATGAGTTCATCGTAAGGCTGGATTCTGTCTGCATCGGTGATGACGGTTTTGTTTTCCGTGTCAACTTTGATGACTGTTTCACCGGTGTACAGCTGAATGTTGTTTTCTTTGTACCAGTTCCAATCGTTTAACGTAATGTCTTGAATGTCGGTATCGCCTTGCAGCACTTTTGACAGAAGGATTCGGTTATAGTTGGGATGAGGTTCGGCCCCGAATATTGTAATCTCAAATTCATCTTTTGAAACACGCAGTATTTCTTCAATCGCTCTTACCCCGGCCATTCCATTTCCAACAAGGACTAGCTGTTTTTTTCCCATCAGATGATCCGCTCCTTATCTTTGTTTTTTTCAGCGTAGCACAGCAAAAACAAATATTTAAGATGCATGTTATGAAATGTAACAAAAAATACGAAAAAATCTAAAAATTTTATGAAAAATTAGATAGGGCTGATTCGTACCGCACACATCTTAAAACCGGGCATTTTACAGTCCGGATCGAAGGCTTCACCAATTAAATCGTTGACGTTTTGCGTGTCAGACCAATGGATGGGGACAAACAATGTGTCTTTTCGTACGTTCTCCGACCATCTGCTCCGGACGGTGATGCTGCCCCGGGGGGATTCTACTTTCACGAGAACACGGTCTTCGATATGATAGGCGGCTGCCGTTTTTGGGTGGATTTCCACAAAGGATTCGAAATGTCTTGCAGCCAGGGCGGAGCTTTTTCTCGTTTGGACACCCGTTAAGTAGTGAGACATCACCCTTCCCGTGGTTAAATAAAGCGGATAGCCGGCGCTCGGCTTCTCTTTCGGGACGGCCGGTTCATTTGGAATCACGCTTAATTCAGCTCTGTGATCGGGATGGGCAAATGAGTGCTCAAACAATCGCCCGGTTCCGGGGTGATCCGCTTCAGGACATGGCCACTGAATGCCGCCTTCCCGCCTGAGCCTGTCATAGGTGATGCCAGCGTAATCAGCAATTCCGCCGCGGCTCGCTTCTCTCAGTTCGTTAAAGATTTCCTCCGCCGACGTATAGGGAAAATAATGCCCTTTACCAAGAGCCGAGGCAATGTCACAGATGATCTGCCAATCATGTTTCGCTTCTCCGGGGCAGGTGCGGCTCGCTTCTCTTAATGTCACGCGGCCTTCTACATTTGTCATCGTGCCTTCGTCTTCCAAATAAGAGGAGGCGGGTAAAATCACATCTGCGAATGCCGCGGTCTCAGAAATAAATAAATCAACTGCGACAAAGAATCTCAGTTTCTTGATTGCTTGCTTGACGAAATTCGCATTTGGGCCGGAAACAGCCGGATTGGAACACATGAGAAACAGTCCTTTGATGTCGCCGCTAGCTATTTTTTCTATCATTTCATAGGCTGAGACGCCTTTTCGCGGCAGCTCATCCTGATGAATCCCCCACACCTTCGCAATATACGCCCGGTGTTCTTCAATTTCGATAGAACGGTAGCCCGGAAGCTGATCCGCTTTTTGGCCGTGTTCTCTCGCGCCTTGTCCGTTGCCTTGACCGGTAATCGCCCCGTAACCTGAGAAGGGCTTGCCGATTTTTCCCGTGATCAGCACCATATTTAAGAAAGCTTTCACCGCCGCGGTACCGTCAGTCTGCTGTTCGATCCCCCGCGCTGTAAACAGCATGCCGGATGTTTCCTTGGCAAACTTCACGGCGGCCTTTCGCATATGCTCCAAAGGAACACTTGTCTGCTCGGAGATCTCTTTCAGATCCAAAGCGTCGGTATGCCGTTTGAGCTTATCGAATCCGTTTGTACGGGTGCGGATAAAGTCTTTGTCTGTAAGCTGTTCGTCAATGCAGATTTTGACGAGTCCGTTTGCCAGGGCGGCGTCTGTGCCGGGCTTGATTTTCAGGTGAAGATCGGCTATTTTGGTCGTCGCCGTTTCCCGGGGATCAATGGCGATAATGTAAGCCCCGTTTTCTTTCGCTTTATCAAAATACGGCATGATCGTCGGCTGGCATTCCGCGATATTGGTGCCTGCCAGGATGATGACGCGTGTATGCGGAATGTCCGATAATGGATTCGTCAGGCCCCTGTCCGCGCCGAATGTCTGGCCGGCCGCCGTTGCTGCGGCAGACATACAGAGCCGCCCGTTGTAATCGATGTATTTCGTCTGTAAGCCGACCCGTGCGAACTTTCCAAGCAGATAGGCTTCTTCATTTGTAATTGAGGCGCTCCCGTAGACGGCCATCGCATCATTGCCGTGTTCGGTTTGAATCAGATTGATTTGTTCCTTTATGCGATTCAGCGCTTCAGCCCAAGAAACAGGCACAAATTCACCGTTTTTTTTAAGCAGGGGGCGTGTAATGCGGGAAGAGTGCACGGCATGCTGATGGGCATTCACGCCTTTTGTACATAAACGGCCATGTGTCGTCGGATTATCAATGCCGATTGCAGTGTATTTCTTTCGTGCTGCGAAGGTTTGTTCCGTAAGCTGCATTTTGCATTGCATGCTGCAGAACGGGCATTGCGTCTCATATGTTTTTTCCGATTGAATATCTTGCAGTTTGTCACGGAAATAACGGAGCATCGGTTCAGTCAAAAAGCTTCATCCTTTCGTATGGCGTTTTCCCGGCAGACAGGTTTTGCAGCAGGGATATGTCTGAACGGAGATTTTTCAGAAGCTGTGTCCGCATATCTTCTTCAAACAGCATTTCTCTGATATGGACGAGGCCGAGTCTGTCAACCCATTGGTAAATCGCTTCGTTGTAGTGAGCCGTTTCGCGATAATACTGAATAAGGCCTTTCGTCATAGCGGCGGTACTGTCTTCGTTATTCGTCACACAAAAAAGGCTGCCGGCGCGAGCTTGTTTTCCGCGGACGCCCCCGATATAAATCTCCCAGCAAGTTTGTGTCTGAAGCGCGCCGATATCCTGAATGTAAGCATCGGTGCAATTGTTTTCACATGACAAGCTGACGGATACATAAGCGGGTACGGCAAGCATGTCGGTATCTCGTTCAATCCTGCTTGCCAGCTCTTGAAAGGAGCGATGCTGTCCGCACGTACATGATCTGATTTGAATCGTCCAGCGGTGCCGGGGGGAGAAAACCGGCATGTTCAGTGCTTTTCTGATGCTTGCAAGGTCATTTGGCCTGATTCCGGAAAGCCTCAGCCGGTGACTGTCAGTCATCGAAACGCCGGGGATGCCGTATGCTTCGATGACGTCTGCGATGTTTTTGAGCTCTGCCGCACTTGTCAGTCCGCCGTACATTTGCGGAATCAGGGTGTATGTCTCTTCTGCTGATATTTCATTGAACTGCATAAAATCAGGCCGCGTCCTTTCCAGGTAATAGTGAAGCGCCGGAATACAAATGCGGCAGCCGTTTTCTGTTTTCCAACCGATCTCTTTCATTACCTCGGCGGCATCAGTGAACGGACGGCGCCGAAGTTCCGCGATGACTTCTTCTTCCGTCAAATCGGTGCAGCCGCAAAACGAAGGCTGGCGGGAGGGTTTTGTGTAATCATCGCTCGCCATATACTTCAGCAAGTCTTCAACGAGCGGCCTGCATCCTCCGCAAGACCCGGACGCTTTTGTCATGTGCTTTACTTCCTCCGCGGTTTTTAAGCCATATTTGTTCACCGCTTCTTCAATGGAGCCCTTGGTCACTGAGCTGCATTGGCAAATGGTTTCATGGGAAGGCATGGATTCAAAGGATATACCGCCTTGATCCGGTTCCATGAGCTGTTTTTTCACGATGGAAATATCTCTTTGCTTCACAAGACTGTCGAGAAGCCGCTGTTTACCGCGCGTGTCCCCGAATAAAATAAAGCCGGCCGGTTTATCGTCCTCAAAGAGCGCTTTTTTGTAGATGCCTGCATGCTCATCATGGAACAATATGCCGGCTGTGTGCTCATCCTCGTGCACCTTTCCTGCCGACCATACATCAATACCGGCTATTTTTAAGGCTGCAGATTGTGCAAAGCCTTGAAACCCTTCGCACGGGACGCCGCATAGATGCTGCGCGAGCACTTTTCCCTGTTCATAAAGCGGCGCCGCCAATCCGTATACAATCCCGTCATGCTCCGCGCATTCACCGACGGCATACACATTCGGTTTGTTCGTCTGCATGAATTGATTGACGATGATTCCTCGGTTCACTGAAAGTCCGGCAGATGCAGCCAATCGGATATTGGGCCTCACACCGGCGGCCATGACAATCAGGTCTGCTTCTATGGAAGAACCGTCTTTGAAACGGATGCCTTCCGCCCGTGAGTTTCCTGTAATGGATGCCGTGTCTTTCTCTAAAAGAAAGACTAAGCCTTTTCGCTCCAGTTCTTTTTGCAGCAGATGGGATGCCGTTTGATCAAGCTGTTTTTGCATAATGACGGAAGAGTGGTGAATGACGCTGACGTCCATGCCGAGCTGCCGTAAGCCGACGGCCGCTTCAAGACCTAATAAACCGGCGCCGATGACCGCCGCCTTTTGATACCGGCCGGCCGCATTGATAAGGGATTGGCAGTCCTCTATTGTCCGAAAGCCGCAGACGCCTTCTTTCTCTGCTCCGGGTATGGGGAGAATATAAGGAGAGGAGCCAGTTGCAAGGATGATTTGATCGTAAGTCATGCTGCGCTTTCGATCCGTTGTGACAACCTGCCGTTCTGTATCAATGTGTACAACCGTTTCCCCCGTGTAAAGCGTAATTCCGTTTTTTTCGTACCATTCGCGGCTATTCAGCGTAATGTCATCAAGCGAAACCTCACCTTGTAAAACGGAGGATAAGAGAATGCGATTGTAATTGGGATGAGGTTCGCTTCCGAAAATGACAATCTCAAACATGTCACGGTTCATCTTTAAAATATGTTCAATACAGCGGATTCCGGCCATTCCGTTCCCTGCTGCAATTAATCGTTGTTTCTTCATTCGCCAAACCTCCTTTGCAGCTGCCTGTAAGATTGCTTCTCTATGAGAAATTATGGCACATTGCCTGATTAACGCATTAAATGTGTCGCATTATCTTACACATGTCTTTTCCGGTGAATGCCGGTCATATATTCTTGATTCAGCAATTTGAAATGATAGAAGACCGGAAAGGAGAATGTTATGAAGCTGTCGGAATTAAAAACAAGCGGTCATCCGCTCACTCTGCTCTGTTCCTTCTTATATTTTGATGTGAGTTTTATGATTTGGGTAATGCTGGGGGCGCTCGGCGTTTATATTTCTCAGGATTTCGGGTTATCTTCTTTTGAAAAAGGGTTTGTCGTGGCTCTGCCGATCTTATCAGGATCTGTGTTTCGGATCATTTTAGGTGTGTTAACGGACAGGATCGGGCCGAAGAAAACAGCCGTGATCGGGATGCTGATCACGATGATCCCACTGCTTTGGGGGGCATTCGGCGGCCGTTCTTTGACTGAGCTGTATGCGATCGGCATTCTGCTGGGCGTGGCGGGCGCAAGTTTTGCTGTTGCGCTTCCGATGGCGAGCCGATGGTATCCGCCTCACTTGCAGGGGCTTGCGATGGGGATAGCAGGTGCCGGCAACAGCGGTACTTTGTTTGCGACATTGTTCGGTCCCCGCCTTGCAGAACAGTTTGGGTGGCACAGTGTAATGGGAATTGCGCTTCTTCCGTTGATGATCGTTTTTATTCTGTTTATCGTCATGGCGAAGGACTCTCCTGCACAGCCCGCACCGCATCCGCTTAAAAACTACCTTCACGTTTTCAGGCAGAAGGAGACATGGTGTTTCTGTCTTCTGTACGGCGTCACTTTCGGAGGTTTTGTGGGATTATCAAGTTTTTTGGCGATTTTTTTCGTTGATCAATATCAATTGTCAAAAATCTATGCCGGTGATTTCGTCACAATATGTGTCGCGGCGGGCAGTTTTTTTCGCCCTGCAGGAGGCTGGATTTCAGACCGTGCGGGAGGTGCGAAAGTTCTCGCTGTACTGTTTGTCATCGCGGCTCTGTGTATGGCGGGAGTCAGCAGCCTGCCTCCGCTTTCAACGGTTGTCGTTCTGCTGTTTATCGGAATGATGGCGCTCGGTATGGGCAACGGAGCGGTATTTCAGCTTGTCCCTCAGCACTTTGCAAAAGAAATCGGAATGGTGACGGGAATCGTCGGAGCAGCCGGCGGCATAGGGGGTTTTTTCCTTCCGAATATTTTAGGATCATTGAAGCAGATGACGGGAACTTATGCGATCGGTTTTATCTCTTTTTCATGTATCGCATTGCTCGCATTTGTGCTTGTTCTGGCCGCAGGCTATTTTTGGAGAAAAAGCTATGGCACTGAAAACAGTCCTGCGGATGTTTAAGTTTGGGCGGAAGACACGTATGACAGCGTGTCTTTTTTATGATTTATCATTTCCACTTGATTTTCAGCGGAGAATATATCAGAATAAATAGTAACGGTTACGATTTGAGACAATATACATCATGATGAAAAAGGGGCAGGTGCGGAATATAAATCGTAATCATTCTATTTTGATAGGGGGCTATTTATATGAAAAAAATTCCGGTTACAGTATTGAGCGGCTATCTTGGTGCCGGTAAGACGACCGTTTTGAATCATATTTTACAAAACCGCAACGGTTTAAAAATTGCCGTCATCGTCAATGACATGAGCGAAGTAAATATAGACGCGGGCTTGGTGAAGCAGGGAGGCGGCTTGTCAAGGACGGATGAGAAACTCGTAGAATTATCTAACGGCTGTATCTGCTGCACGCTGCGTGAAGATTTATTAGTCGAAGTTGAGAAACTCGCGAAAGACGGCAGATTTGATTATATAGTGATTGAATCAACAGGGATCAGCGAACCGATTCCCGTTGCACAGACATTTTCTTATATAGATGAAGAAATGGGTATTGATCTGACAACATTCTGCAGGCTGGACACAATGGTGACCGTGGTGGATGCAAACCGCTTCTGGCATGATTTCCAGTCCGGTGACAGCCTTCTTGACCGGAAGGAAGCGGCGGGAGAAGAGGATGAACGGGTGATTGCCGATTTATTAATTGACCAGATCGAGTTTTGTGATGTGCTCATTTTAAATAAATGCGACATGGTGGGCGAAAAAGAGCTTGAACAGCTGGAAACGGTCCTTCGCGCTTTACAGCCCCGTGCCAGACTGATCCGGTCCGTCCGCGGAGAAGTGCCCGCCGAATACATATTGAATACCGGTTTATTTGAGTTTGAGGAAGCGAGTTCATCAGCAGGATGGATAAAGGAACTGACGGCAGGTCATAAAGCGCACACTCCGGAAACGGAAGAGTACGGCATCACTTCGTTTGTGTACTCGCGGCGTCTGCCGTTTCATACCGTTCGTTTTGACAGCTGGCTGCATCAATCAATGCCTGACAACATTGTGCGCGCAAAAGGAATTGCTTGGTGCGCAACCCGCAACAGCCTTGCGCTGCTGATGTCTCAGGCGGGTCCGGCGGTTTCGATTGAGCCTGTTTCTTATTGGGTGGCGGCAATGCCGAAACTTGAGCAGGAGCAGATCAAACAGCAGGAACCGGAGATTCTGGAAGATTGGGACGACCAATTCGGAGATCGTCATACGAACCTGGTGTTTATTGGAACAGATTTAGATGAATCAGCCATTACAAAGGAATTGGATCAGTGCCTGCTCACGCCGTCTGAGTTCGATTCCGACTGGTCGCAGCTTGAAGATCCTTTTCAATGGGATATTCAGCGGGCCGAATAACATACCGGCCAAGTTTAGAAGCGGGTGAAAAGGGAAGGAGTGATGAAAAAGGAGCTGACCAAGTGTGAAAGCACTGACATACCAAGGAAAAGAACATATGGAAGTGAAAGAAGTCCCGGCACCCGCCATTCAAGATGAGAGAGATGTCATCGTTCGAATCACCGCAACCGGGATATGCGGTTCAGACCTTCATTTATATAAAAACGGGATACCCGCCGATCCGGGTTATATCGTCGGGCATGAGCCGATGGGAATCGTTGAAGAAACGGGCAGTCAAGTCAAAAAGCTGAAAAAAGGCGACCGGGTCGTGATTCCTTTTAACATCGGCTGCGGAGAATGTCATTATTGCAAGCACCAGATGGAAAGCCAGTGTGATGAATCTAATCCAAATCCTCATACAGATGCCGGCGGCTTATTCGGTTTTTCGGAGTTTAACGGTAATTATCCCGGCGGGCAGGCTGAATATTTACGTGTTCCTTATGCTGATTTCTCTTCTTTTCTGGTTCCGGCAGACAGTGAGCTTGAAGATGAGCAGGTGCTGCTTCTGTCAGATGTCATGCCGACCGCCTTTTGGAGCGTCCAGCACAGCGGAGTGAAAAAAGGAGATACAGTCGTTATTCTGGGATCAGGTCCGATCGGATTAATGGCGCAAAAATTCGCGTGGAAAAAAGGAGCAAAGCGGGTTATCGCAGTCGATCAAGTCCCGCATCGCCTTGAACATGCGAGACGCATAAACGGAGCAGAGACCTTCAATTTTTCAGAACATGATGAGATCGGGAAACTGCTGCATGAACAAACGTCAGGGGGCGCGGATGTAGTGATTGATTGTGTCGGAATGGACGGCACACCGCTTTCAAAAGAAAAAACAGAGCAAAAACCGAATCAGTTCGGAACGATCAGTCCGATTCTTACAGCATCAGAAGCCGTTAAGAAGTTCGGAACCGTGCAGCTCACGGGCGCATACATTTCTGAAGCGGACGGCTTTCCGCTCGGTGATTTTTTCACACGCAACGTTTCTTTAAAAATGGGCCAGGCACCCGTTATTCATCTGATGCCGATGCTGTATCAAATGATCGAACAAAATGAAATTGATCCGACGGACATCATTACACACAAAATGAGTCTTGCGGAAGCTCCTGCTGCATATGATATATTTGACAAAAAAGAAGATGGCAACATTAAAGTGATTTTAAAGCCATAGTGAGGAGAAACACGATGAATATTTACAGACCGGCGGGATTTTGGATCAGATTGGGAGCCGTGGTACTCGACTATTTAATTACTTCAGTGCCTTTGGCGATTATTTTTATGCTGGCAACAGGAAAAGATCCGAATGAGAGCGCAATGATCAGCATTATTTTGACTCTTTATGGTATTTTGCTCCCTGTCTACTGGAACGGTTATGTTATCGGCAAAAAGATCTGCGGTATCCGCATCGTCAAAAAAGATGGAACTCAGGTAGGCTTTCTCACTATGATTTTGAGAGTGCTTGTGGGCGGGCTGATATATGGGGTGACGTTTGGAATCGGTGTGATCGTGAGCGCATTCATGGTCGGAATGAGAGAAGACAAACGGTCAATCCACGATTTTGTAGCGGGAACGTATGTCACGTACGCGCTGCCGGACGAATCGATTGAAAAGAGCGAATAATTTCGCTCTTTTTTTGCATAAAAAATGGATGAGGGAGAAACATATAACAAACGTTAAAGGAGGAAAGAATCATGAAAAAAGCTGCATTGTCTTTAGCTGCGTTTTTCATTACAGCAATGGTTTTCACAATGCCGGCACACGCCGCCGGAACAAAAATGCCTTCAACAATGTCACTCACGGAACAGCAGAAAAAAGAAATTGAATCACTTGAAAAAGAAGTGCTCGAAAAACGAAAACATGTCATATCCAAATATGTCGAGTACGGGGTCCTGCCGAAAGAAAAAGCAGAACATATTAAACAGCATATGGACAGGCGCTTTAACATGATGAAACAAAATGGGTTTGTTCCGAAGCCGCCGCCTCATAAATTGGAAAAGCGGCATCATCATTCTTAAGCATCCGGCAAGCCGGTTGCTTTTTTGTTTTTATCGGGATTGCTCTGAACAGATCAGGAAAAAAAGTTTTTATTGGTACGGAATGTAATTGAAACAAACAGTAAAAGTTTATAAAAGTTCCCTGAGAGAAATATGATTCTCTCAGGGATTTCTTTTACATTGCGGCTGCATCAATTATATACGTATCCGCATGAAGATCGGATATTTCGGCAGGCACTGAATAACAGGTAAGGGTGTATCGGCCTTTCGGAATATGAAAGAAAAGCCGCTTTGACATCACGCTTTCAATCTCAATTCCATCTTTTACAGCCTCAAAGGGAACAGTCGCTTTTTTCTCATAGGATGGTACCGGTTCACTTGTGTTAAGCCTGAGAACGATAAATGCCCTCGTATTTCTCCTTGCCTCAAATGAAACAGCTCTGTCAGCTTCCGCATATCCTTTTTCAATGGCTTCATCGGTCCAATCGATAACAGGCGGCTCTGAATCTTTTTGGAAGATTGTAAATTGATGATAAGAAATGGCCAGTTCTTGCGGTTTCCATGATTTAATCAATGCGCTGTTCCTCCTGTTTTTTACTTAATTTTAAATAATACTCTCGTTCCGTCGGGATCATTGGTAAGCTGGTGTCCGACCCATGAGCCGGCTCCGCGGTTGTCTGCCGGAGAAATATATTCTACGGAGGCGTTGTTTCCGCCCTGTTTACAAACCGCCATCGGCCATTCATCCCTATCGTATCCCGTTTTGACAGGCACATGTTTAAGAGATTGCTCACGCCGCTTATGTACTCCGTCTCTGTCAATGGTGCATATGCTGGAATGCCCTTCTTTTATCGCGTCCTTAATATGCTTTGCTGTTTCCGGATATCGATCGGACGGAAATAGGATTACCTTGTCGTAATCATTCTTCTGAACGGTCTGCTCGTTATCTGAGAAAAGATCACCCTTGATCAGGGCCGCGACTGCTCCGGCAATGATGATAAGAACAAGCAGCAGTGCTTTTAATGTTTTCAAGAGTATCAATCACCTCCAGTTTTAATTGCTGTTAAGCTGGTCCAAGAATAAAGCAGAATCGGCCGGCTGTAAAGCTGTTAAAATATATTTCTCAGCCGCAATTCAGCTGAATATCTGTAAAACCATCCGCACAAATCAACTTTATTCATTAAAAATTCGATCAGAAAGTGTTTTTTGCCGTTTCCCTATTCAGAATGAGCGGTTGCGGCCGTATCGTCAATTGACTTATTATAGCGATAAGCTCACCGGCAGGATATCTTCGTCTGCGAGTGTCCGACCCGAAAACCTTGGCCTGTATGACCGTGCGCAACAAGACGATAAAAAGACGGCCATCTGATAAGAAGGCCGTCAGCAAATCATTCCAGATTCGCATGCTTTGTAAACATGTCTGCTGAATTCAATTCTTTTTTCTCCATGATTTTTAGAATAACCGCATCGTAAAACAGCAGAAGAGTTTGTTCGAATAAAGAACCCATCGGCTGAATCGTCTTTCTGTCTCCGCCGGTCTCTTCCTTAGGAGAGCCGGGAATCGTTATTGTAAGATCCGCAAGTTTGCCGAGACTTGAGCCGGGGTTAATCGTTAATGCAGTGACGATACCGTTAAGACTTTTGGCTTTTTCAGCCGTATGAAGCAGACTTTTTGTTTCGCCTGAGCCTGAGCCGATGATGACGAGACCGCCTTCTTGGAGGGGAGGGGTAAGCGTCTCACCGACGATGTAAGCGTTCAGACCGATGTGCATCATCCTCATGGCGAACGCTTTAGCCATAAAGCCGGAACGTCCCGCTCCGGACGTGAAGATTTGATCTGCCGATAAAATCTGATCCGCAAGCTTGTCAGCTTCACTGTCGGATATTAATGCTGCGGTGCGGGATATTTCATTTAGTATTTCATGTAAGTATTCAGTCGTTTTCATGATCCTTGTGTGATCAGCTGTTTCATTTTAGCAGCAGCATCCGCTTTATTGTCAGCTCCCGTAATGCCTCCGCCGACAATGATTAAATCTGGGTTTTGTTTGATGGCTTCAGGAAGCGTATCAAGTTTAATGCCTCCGGCAATTGCGGTTTTAGCGCTCTTGACCGCTTTTTTAATCGCCGTCAGTTCCTCGAATGAATTTTTTCCTTCTGCCTGAAGATCATAACCCGTATGAACACAAATATAATCAACACCGAGTTGGTCAATTTCTTTTGCCCGTGTTTCAAGGTTTTTTACGTTTATCATGTCGACGAGGATTTTTTTCTGCTGTTTTTTTGCTTCGGCAACCGCCCCTTTGATCGTTGAGTCGTCTGTCGCTCCTAAAACGGTGATGATGTCGGCTCCCGCTTCTGCCGCTTTCATAATCTCGTAACCGCCTGCATCCATGATTTTAAGATCGGCAAGCACTTTCAAGTGAGGAAAGGCTGTTTTCATTTCCTGCACGGCTTTCAGTCCTTCATTAATGACAACGGGAGTGCCGATTTCTACAACATCTATATATTGTTCGACCTCTTTCACAAGTTCAATTGCTTCCGGGATATTTACTAAGTCTAATGCCAGCTGTAATTCCACTTTATATCCACTCCTCTTTTTCATGTATTTCCATTCTATAGAGTGCCCCGCATGTTGAGAAGTACGCACTTTGAAGTCTAATAGTTACTTTGAGGATACTGTCCCCGCAGGCAATGCGCTTTGTTTCAGCAAAACTGCGTGGTAGTATAAACTGATGAAAGTTGTGTGAAAAAGTAAGCGTGTATGAATAGATGATGACCGTACAAAAAGTAAGAGGAAGGAGAATTGTCCGTGAGCCGAATGGATGAGAAAACGTTTAATTGCGAAAAGGAATTGACGCTTGCCGTGATAGGCGGGAAGTGGAAAATGCTGATTATGTGGCACTTGGGAAAAGAAGGGACGAAGCGGTTTAATGAGCTGAAAGCTTTAATTCCGGATATTACGCACAAAATTCTTGTGAATCAGCTCAGGGAGCTGGAGCAGGATCTGATCGTTCACAGGGAAGTTTACCCTGTCGTCCCTCCGAAAGTGGAGTATTCTTTAACGGCGCAAGGAGAAAGCCTTATGCCGATTCTGGACGCCATGTATAAGTGGGGAAAAGATTATATGGAATTAATCAACATTGATAAAACTGCAATAAAGGAATCTTTTTGAAGTGCTCTATGTAAAATAGAGTGCTTTTTTTGCGGTTTAATGAAATCATATTGCGAACATTCGGGCCGTCTGTTTCGGTTCTTGCGCTGTTTTTTCCGGTTCAGCTTACGTACGTAAATTTTTTTTATTTCTGCCATAACTGGATATTCGACAGATTTTCATTATAGTTTAAAGATTTTTAATTTTACGTAAATAATATTTTTGAAAATAAATTGCGGGATGCCGCAAAATACCCTCTGGATTTGTCGGATTTTTTTTCGGTGTGCCGCATGAAACTTTTCACCCATTTTTCGGTGATAAAAACAATATTTTCATATAAAGTGAACGTAAGTAGATATATAGAAATACATGCAGAAATAGGTAAACCTTTCGTGCTTACAATCAATGGCTTTTTGTCTTGATTTCTCATAAATTTGATGCCGTATTTCGGACTGCGCGGGTGAACGGATGACGGATTTCGGCGGTGATTGAATCGGGATCGTTTTTGAGGTAAGTGGTTCTTTTGGCTTGAGAATGAGTTAGGGACATAGAGGGAGGCTGTTTCTAAGGGAGAATTGACAACTATATCTTAAAAAGGGGAGGCGCACACATATGGAAATAACTTTTTATCCTTTAACAAATGCTCAAAAACGTATCTGGTATACAGAAAAATTCTATCCGAAGACAAGTATTTCAAATCTAGCCGGGTTCGGGAAACTCATTTCTGAAGACGGCGTACAGGCTCATTACGTTGAGAAAGCGATACAGGAATTCGTCCGGCGGTATGAGTCGATGAGAATCCGTCTGCGGCTTGATGATGAGGGGGAGCCCGTTCAATATGTGAGCGAATACCGTCCGCTCTCCATCGGGCACACGGATATCAGGCAAGCCGGCTGCTCTGCGGACGAGCTGTCAAAATGGGGGCGTGAAGAAGCTGGCAAGCCTCTGGCGTTATATGATCAGGATTTATTCCGTTTTTCCGTGCACACGATCAGTGAAAATGAGGTCTGGTTTTACGCTAATGTGCATCACATTATTTCAGACGGGATTTCCATGACGATTCTGGGCAATGCGATTACTGATATTTATTTGGAGCTTTCAGGCGGGACAAGTGGGGAACAGACGGAGATTCCTTCTTTTATCGAGCACGTGCTGACAGAGCAGGAATATGTGCAGTCGAAGCGGTTTAAGAAGGATCGGGACTTTTGGAACGGGCAGTTTGAGACCGTGCCGGAGCTTGTGTCCCTGAAACGGAGCCGGGCAGATGCGGGTCTTGATGCGAAACGGTTTTCTCAAGAAATTCCTCATGACTTATATGGCCGCATTCATTCATTCTGCGAGGAGCATAAAGTCAGCGTACTGTCTCTGTTCCAGTCAGCTCTGATCACTTATCTCTACAAAGTGACCGGCCGGGATGACGTTGTCACGGGTACGTTTATGGGAAACCGGACGAATGCGAAAGAAAAGCAGATGCTCGGGATGTTCGTATCTACGGTGCCTGTGCGGACAAGCGTTGACGGAGGACAGTCGTTCTTGGAATTCGTTAAAGGCCGGATGAAGGATCTGATGAAAATTCTCCGCCACCAAAAGTATCCGTATAACCTGCTTGTCAATGATTTGCGCGCTTCGAAAAGTTCGCTGAGCAGATTGTTTACGGTGGCTCTGGAGTACCAGGTGATGCAGTGGCAGAAAAAAGAGAATCTGTCCTTCCTGACAGACCCTATTTTCAGCGGAAGCGGTACAAATGATATTTCGATTCATGTGAAGGAACGATGGGACACCGGGAAACTGACAATTGATTTTGACTATCGCAGCGACATTTTCAAGGGGGAAGAGATTGAATCTGTTTCTGAACGTTTGATCACGCTGATTGAAGATGCGATTTCATCTCCTGATCGCATAATTGATGAACTTACTCTTCTTTCTGAATCCGAGAAAGAGCGGCTGCTGAAACGGGCCTCCGGCAATCCGGTGAATTACCGCAAGGAGATGACGATACCGGGGCTGTTTGAAGAGAAAGTGAAGTCACTGTCTGACAAACCCGCGGTTGTGTATGAAGGCCGAACATTGTCCTATCGCACATTGCATGAACAATCAGGCCGTATTGCCGGACGCCTTCTTAAAGCCGGGATATCAGCCGATTCTCCTGTCGCGGTGCTGCTTGGCCGATCTGAGCGTGTCATTGCGGCAATATTGGGAATTTTGAAAGCGGGCGGAGCCTATGTGCCGATAGATCCTGACTTTCCGGCGGATCGGATTCAGTACATTTTAGAGGACAGCGGAGCGAAGGCTGTTCTGACGGAGACCGGAATACAGGTGCCTGCAGCGGATGCCGAACGGATTGATTTTGACGAGGCTGTTCAGTTTGAAACGGCTGCGGACGGTGTCAGCACACAATCAGACCGGCTGGCTTACATCATCTACACGTCAGGTACAACGGGGCGGCCGAAAGGCGTGATGATTGAGCACCAGCAAGTTCATCATCTGGTGCAATCACTGCAGCAGGAGATTTATCAATGCGGTGAGCAGACGTTAAGAATGGCGCTTTTGGCTCCGTTTCATTTTGATGCGTCCGTCAAACAGATTTTTGCATCGCTTCTTTTGGGACAGACGCTTTATATCGTGCCGAAAACGACTGTAACGAATGGCTCGGCACTGCTGGACTATTATCGTCAAAACCGGATTGAAGCCACTGACGGAACGCCTGCGCATCTGCAGATGATGGTTGCGGCGGGAGATGTCAGCGGAATTGAATTGCGCCACATGCTCATTGGGGGAGAGGGCCTGTCCGCGGCTGTTGCCGAGCAGCTGATGACGCTCTTTCATCAATCGGGCAGGGCGCCGCGTCTGACAAATGTCTACGGGCCGACAGAAACGTGCGTAGATGCGTCCGTGCATCAGGTGTCAGCCGATAACGGAATGAATCAACAGGCGGCGTACGTTCCGATCGGAAAACCGCTCGGCAACGCCCGTCTGTATATATTGGATAAGCACCAGCGGCTTCAGCCCGACGGCACGGCCGGTGAGCTGTATATCGCGGGTGACGGTGTAGGCCGCGGCTATTTAAATCTGCCGGATTTGACCGCAGAGAAGTTTTTGCAAGACCCGTTTAACGGAAGCGGCCGCATGTACCGCACGGGTGATATGGCGCGCTGGCTGCCGGACGGGACGATCGAATATATCGGCCGTGAAGATGATCAGGTGAAAGTCCGCGGCTACCGCATTGAGCTGGGAGAAATTGAAACGGTGCTCAGAAAAGCTCCGGGCGCGGCGCAGGCCGTCGTGCTGGCACGGCCGGATCAGCAGGGCAGCTTAGATGTCTGCGCATATATCGTTCAGGAAAAAGGAACCGAGTTTCACCCTGCCGAGTACAGAGAGTATGTGTCAAAGCACCTTCCTGATTACATGGTGCCCGCTTACTTTACAAAAACGGACGAAATTCCGCTCACGCCGAGCGGGAAGGCGGACCGCAAAAAGCTGTTTGCGCTTGATGTGCAGGCTGTCAGCTCGTCCGAATATGCCGCGCCGAGAAATGAAACGGAGGAAACGCTCACCGTCATCTGGCAGGAAGTCCTCGGAATGGACAAGGCGGGCATTTATGATCATTTCTTCGAGTCAGGCGGTCATTCATTAAAGGCCATGACGCTTCTGACGAAAATTCATAAGCAAATGGGCGTTGAAATTCCGCTGCAATACTTGTTTGAGCATCCGACGATTGCAGCGCTTGCCGATTATGCGGAAAACCGAAACGAAGGACCGGCATTCAGTGCGATTGAGCCGGCTGAGAAGCAGGCGAGCTATCCGCTTTCGCTCGCTCAGCAGCGGACTTATATCGCGAGCCAATTTGAAGACGCGGGAGTCGGGTATAACATGCCGGCTGCGGCCATGATTGAGGGCGCTTTAGACCGTGAAAAGCTTGAGCGTGCATTTTCTGCCTTAATCAGCAGGCATGAAGCGCTCAGAACATCGTTTCAATCAGAGGACGGCACGCCGAGACAGGTGATTCACGAACATGTTCCGTTTCATATTGAAATGATCGAAGCGCGCCGAAGAACGAATGAACAGGTCATGAAGGACTTTGTGCGCCGTTTTGATTTATCTGAGGCGCCGCTGTTCAGAATCGGCCTGCAAACGCTCGGTCACAATCGCCATATGTTGCTGTTTGATATGCATCACCTGATTTCTGACGGGGTGTCTATTTCCATCATGCTGAAGGAACTGGCTGACATCTACGGCGGAAATCAGCTGCCTGAATTGCGCATTCAATATAAAGATTATGCCGTATGGCAGGCGGAACGGGCGAAAGAAGGCTACAAGAAGGAGCGGGCGTACTGGAAAGAAGTCTTCAGCGGCGAACTGCCGGTGCTTCAGCTGCTCCCTGATTATCCGCGGCCGCAGGTGCAAAGCTTTGAAGGTGACCGCGTGTCCGCCAAGCTGCCGAAAATGCTGCGGGAACGGCTGCAGAAGCTTGCCGAGAAAAACGGAGCCACCCTTTACATGGTGCTGTTATCAGCTTACTATACGCTGCTTTCTAAGTATTCGGGACAGGAAGACATCATCGTGGGAACACCGTCAGCGGGAAGAAATCACTCTGATACCGAGGGGCTTATCGGGATGTTTGTCAACACGCTTGCGCTGCGAAGCTCCGTGAAGCAGGATCAGACATTTGCCGGCTTGTTAGGTCATGTGCGCAAGCAGGTGCTGGACGCGTTTTCTCACCAGGACTATCCGTTTGAG
This sequence comes from Bacillus sp. GZB, assembly GCF_001975995.1. NCBI lineage: Bacteria > Bacillati > Bacillota > Bacilli > Caryophanales > Bacillaceae > Bacillus > Bacillus sp. GZB. The sequence goes on along the minus strand of NZ_MTQG01000018.1, from coordinate 229,812 downwards.
TGGCTGACAGAGGAGCTGAACGTGCCCCGGGATATGAGCAGGCATCCGATATTTGATACGATGTTCAGTCTGCAAAATGCTTCGGACGGAATTCCGGAGATCGGTAATCTGACGCTGTCTCTTCATGAAACAAACTTCAATATCGCCAAATTCGACCTGACCATGCAGGCCCGGGAAACAGCGGAAGGCCTTGCGCTTGATTTGGATTATTGCACGAAGCTGTTTAAGCGCTCAACTGCGGATCGCATGCTTGCGCACTATGTCCGTCTGCTGGAGAGCGCGGCAGCTCAGCCGGATGTGAAAATCAGCGAATATGATCTGCTTTCTGAACGGGAGGCTTTGACTCAATTACAGCGGTTCAATCCGGAGCGCACGGCGTACCCGAAAGAGCAAACGATCGTGCAGATCTTTGAAGAACAGGTCCGAAAGAACCCTGACCGGACGGCTCTTCAGTTCGAAGGGAAAACCCTGTCGTATCAGCAGCTGAATGAACGCGCCAACAGGCTTGCGCGGCATATTCTTTCGGTCGGAGGCGGCGGAAAAACCGCGGCTGTTCTGTGTGAACGGTCAATGGATATGATTGTTTCCATTATGGCTGTGTTAAAAGCGGGGTCCGCCTATGTGCCGATTGATCCTGAGCATCCGGTTCAGCGGATTCAGCATTTCTTCCGCGACAGCGGGGCGAATGTGCTCATGACTCAGCAAAGTCTCAAGCCGCTTGCGGAAAAGGCCGGTTTTCAAGGCGTCATTGTGCTTGCTGATGATGAGGCGAGCTATGAAAAGGACTCTCGCAATCCAGCATTGCCGTTTGATTCCAAAACGATTGCCAATCTCACTTATACATCTGGCACGACGGGAACGCCGAAAGGAAACATCGTCACACATGCCAACATTTTGCGGACGGTAAAAAACACGAACTATTTGACCGTTTCTGAAGAGGACACAGTGCTCGGTCTGTCAAACTACGTCTTTGACGCTTTTATGTTTGATATGTTCGGTTCGCTGTTAAACGGTGCAAAGCTTGTGATCGTCCCGAAAGATACGGTGCTGGATATGTCACGTCTGTCCCGTGTGATCAAACGGGAGAACGTCAGCATTCTGATGATTACGACGGCCCTGTTCCACCTGCTTGTTGATATGGAGCCGTCCTGTCTGACGACGCTTCGGAAAATCATGTTCGGGGGCGAAAGAGCGTCTGTAGAACATGTCAAAAAGGCGCTGGCGGCAGTCGGAAAAGGAAGACTGCTTCATATGTACGGCCCGTCGGAAAGCACAGTGTTTGCGACATACCATCCGGTGGATGTCATTGAAGAGGATACGCTCTCCGTTCCGATCGGGAAACCGGTCAGCAATACGGAAGTCTTTATCATGAACTCAGCCGGACGCATTCAGCCGGCGGGTATCGCGGGAGAGCTGTGCGTCAGCGGGGAAGGTCTCGTAGAAGGCTACTACAACCGTCCTGAACTGACGGAAGAAAAATTTGTAAAGCATCCGTTTAAGGAAGGTGAACGGATGTATAAAACGGGCGACTTGGCCAGATGGCTTCCGAATGGCGATATCGAGTTTATCGGACGTATCGACCATCAGGTGAAAATTCGCGGTCAGCGGATTGAGCTTGGCGAAATTGAGCATCAGCTTCAAAGTCATGACCAGATTCAGGAATGCATTGTGCTCGCTGTGGATCAGGGCGCGGGTGACAAACTTCTTTGCGCGTATGTTGTCGGCCTCAGGGAAATCTCTTCCCGGGAGCTGAGGGAGCATACGGCGAAGGATCTTCCGGCTTATATGATTCCGTCCGTCTTTATTCAATTGGATGAACTGCCTCTTACAGGAAACGGAAAAATCGACAGGCGGGCGCTGCCGATGCCGGATGTGACCGCAGCGAATGCCGTGTCATATACGGCGCCGCGCAATGAAACAGAACAAAAACTGGCGGATATTTGGGCTGAGGTGCTGCAAATGGAGCGGGTCGGCGTCCATGATCAGTTCTTTGAGATCGGGGGCCACTCGTTAGCGGGGATGAAACTGCTGGCCCTTATCCAGAAGACATTCGGCGTGCAGCTTACCTTAAAGGATCTGTTCACTTCTCCGACGGCTGCGGGGCTGGCGCAGCTGATTGAAGGGGCTGAGCGGAAAACGGCAGAGAGCATCGCACCGGCTGCCGAGCGGGAAACGTATCCGGTTTCTTCACCGCAGAAGCGGATGTTCGTGCTTCAGCAGCTGGAAGGCGCTGAAACAAGCTATAACATGCCGTCTGTGCTCCGCTTAAAAGGAAAGCTTGATGCAGAAAAGCTGAAATCCGTCATGAAACAGCTGACAGAACGCCATGAAGCCTTCAGAACGACATTTGACATAAAGGATGGAGAAACGGTTCAGCGCATATGGGCGGAAGCTGATATCGACATGGAATATTATGAAGCCTCTGAAGAAGATGCTGAACGGATTATTCAGAGCTTTATCCGGCCGTTCCGCCTGGATCAGCTTCCTCTCGTCAGAACGGGACTGGTCAAGCTGGCTGAACATGACCACCTGCTGCTGTTTGATATGCACCATATCATTTCGGACGGCGCTTCAGTGGGCGTGCTGATAGATGAACTGTCCCGCTTGTATGGCGGCGAAATGCTTGAGCCGCTGCGGATTCATTATAAAGACTATGCGGTATGGCAGCAGAAATTTATTCAATCAGAGCAGTACCGCAAGCAGGAGGAGCATTGGCTTCGGGAGCTTGACGGCGAGCTTCCGGTATTGACGCTGCCGGCTGATTACAGCCGTCCGGCCGTGCAAACCTTTGAAGGAGACAAGCTGGTCTTTTCTCTGACTGGGGAACAGACGTCGGCTCTTCGCAGTCTTGCGAAACAAACGGATTCTACCATGTACATGGTGCTGCTAGCGTCATACAGCGCCTTTCTCTCAAAACTGAGCGGACAGCATGACATCATTGTCGGTTCGCCGGTTGCGGGACGGTCACATGCGGATCTCGCAAACGTCATCGGTGTTTTTGTGAATACACTCGCGCTTCGTACGTATCCGGAAGCGGACAAAACGTTCACGGACTATCTTAAAGAAGTGAAACAAACCGCTTTACATGCATTTGACGCGCAGGATTATCCGCTTGAAGACCTTCTGCAAAAGGTTGAGGTGCAGCGTGATACGAGCAGAAATCCGCTGTTTGATGCGGTATTCTCAATGCAAAATGCAAATGCGGAAGATCTGGTCATGGAAGGAATTGAGCTGAAGCACCATCCGTTTGATAGAAAAACAGCCAAGTTTGACCTGACAATGACGGCTGAGGACACAGACGAAGGCTTAACGTTTGTGCTTGAATATAACACCGCGCTGTTTAAACCGGAAACGGCAGAGACATGGAAGCATTACTGGCTTCAACTGTTAGAAGCCGCAGCGGAAAATCCGGCTGCGAAGCTTTCTGAGCTTTCATTGGTGAATAAAACAGAAAAACAAGCCCTCCTTGACGCATGGAAAGGAAAAACAATTTCTGTGCCGCGGGACAAAACAGTTAACCGTCTCTTTGAGGAAACGGCCGCCCGCTACGCGAACCGGCCGGCCGCGGCATACAACGGCGCGAAGTGGACGTACGGCGAGCTGAACGCAAGGGCGAACCGCATCGCGCGCATTCTCATGGACTGCGGCGTCACGGCTGACGAACGTGTCGGCATTTTGACGAAGCCGTCCTTGGAAATGGCCGCGGGCGTACTCGGCGTCCTGAAAGCGGGCGCGGCATTTGTGCCGATTGACCCCGACTACCCGGAAGAGCGGATCAGCTACATTCTGCAGGACAGCGGCGCCAAGCTTCTTCTCACACAGGAAGCGCTGGACGTGCCGGACAGCTACAACGGAGAAACGATTCTGCTTGACGGCGGACGCTCCATTCTGAGCCTGCCGCTTGATGAAAACGATGAAGCGAACCCGCAGACGGAAACAACGGCGGATCATCTCGCTTATATGATTTACACGTCAGGAACGACCGGACAGCCGAAGGGTGTCATGGTCGAACACCATGCGCTGGTGAACCTGTGCTTCTGGCATCACGACGCATTCGCCATGACGGCGGATGATAAAAGCGCCAAATACGCGGGCTTCGGTTTTGACGCCTCCATTTGGGAAATGTTCCCGACATGGACCATCGGCGCGGAGCTTCACGTCATTGACGAAGCGATCCGGCTGGATATCACCCGCTTAAATCACTATTTCGAGGAGAACGGCGTGACCATCACCTTCCTGCCGACGCAGCTGGCCGAACAATTTATGGAGCTGGAAAATACCTCTCTCCGTATGCTTCTCGTCGGCGGTGACAAGCTGAAGCGGGCGGTGAAACAGCCGTACACGATCGTCAACAACTACGGCCCGACGGAAAACACCGTCGTCGCGACAAGCGGCGTCATCAATCCGGAGGAAGGATCGCTTTCGATCGGACGGGCGATTGCCAATACGAGAGTTTATATTCTCGGGGACGGCGATCAGGTGCAGCCGGAAGGCATTGCCGGTGAATTGTGTGTGGCCGGCCGCGGTCTTGCGCGCGGATACCTGAACCGTGAAGAAGAAACGGCGAAGCGGTTTACCGCAGATCCGTTCGTGCCCGGCGAGCGCATGTACCGGACCGGCGACCTCGTCAAATGGAACGTGCAGTGCGGCATCGAATACATCGGCCGTATCGACCAGCAGGTCAAAGTGCGGGGCTACCGGATCGAGCTTTCAGAAATCGAAGTCCGCCTCGCCCAGCTTGCGGACGTTCATGACGCAGCGGTGACGGCCGTGGAAGACAAAGCGGGCAATACCGCGCTTTGCGCCTATGTCGCGCCTCAGCAGGACGATATTGAAGCGCTCAAAGCCGCGCTGAAAGACACGCTGCCTGACTACATGGTGCCGGCATTCTGGGTGGAGATGGACGAGCTTCCGGTCACCGCAAACGGAAAGATTGACAAAAAAGCCCTGCCGGAACCGGACATTGAAGCGGGAAGCGCCGCTTACAAAGCGCCGGAAACGGAGATGGAGACGCTGCTTTCCGACATTTGGCAGGAAGTGCTCGGTCTTGACCAGATCGGCGTAAGCGATAATTTCTTCACGCTGGGCGGCGATTCGATCAAAGGCATCCAAATGGCGAGCCGTCTGAACCAGCACGGCTACAAGCTGGAGATGAAGGATCTCTTCCAGCATCCGACCATCGAAGAGCTCGTCTCTTATGTGGAGCGGACGGAAGGCAAGCAGGCCGACCAGGGACCTGTCGAAGGCGAAGCGGAGTTAACGCCGATCCAGCGTTGGTTCTTTGAGAAAAACTTCACGAACAAACACCACTGGAACCAATCCGTCATGCTTCACGCAAAAGACGGCTTTGATCCAGAGATAACAGAAAAAACATTACATGTCCTGACGGTGCACCATGATGCGCTCCGGATGATTTATCGTGAACAAAAACCGTATTACAGAGGGATTGAGGATGCGTCTGTTGAATTGAACGTCTTTGAGCTGAACGGACCTGCTGAAGACCATGAGGACCGTATCGAAAGGGAAGCAGACCGTCTTCAAAGCAGTATTTCACTGGAAATAGGACATCTCTTGAAGGCCGGGCTCTTCCGGGCTGAAGATGGAGACCACCTTCTTCTCGCAATCCATCACTTAGTCGTGGATGGTGTATCTTGGCGGATTTTACTGGAGGACTTCACGTCCGTTTATACGCAGCTGAAGCAAGGCAATGAACCAGCGCTGCCGCCGAAAACACATTCATTCGCCGAATTTGCCGAGAGAATCAAAGAATATGCAAATACGAAGGCGTTTCTGAAAGAAGCGGATTACTGGAGAGAGCTTGAGGAAAAAGAGGTATGCACTCAGCTTCCGAAAGACAGGCAGTCTGGTGATCAGCGCATGAGACATACGAGAACAGTCAGCTTCTCTCTGACGCCTGAACAAACTGAACAGCTGACGACAAACGTACATGAAGCCTATCACACCGAAATGAACGACATCCTGCTCACGGCGCTCGGACTGGCGCTGAAAGAGTGGACGGGGGAAGACACGATCGGCGTTCATTTGGAAGGCCACGGGCGCGAAGACATTCTTGACGGCTTGAATATCACCCGGACGGTCGGATGGTTTACGAGCATGTATCCGATGATCCTTGAGATGAAGCACGCCGACGATCTTTCATATCAGCTGAAACAAATGAAAGAAGACATCAGACACATCCCGAACAAAGGAGTCGGCTACGGCATTCTGCGTTATGTAACGGCGCCTGAGCATAAAGAGAATCTTTCATTTGAGATTGATCCGGATATCAGCTTTAACTACTTAGGCCAGTTTAATGAGATGTCGGATTCCGGCTTATTTACAAGATCCGGGATGCCGTCAGGACAATCGCTGAGCCCTGACACAGAGAAGCCGAATGCGCTTGATATTGTCGGATTTATAGAAAATGGGCAGATGACGATGACGTTTGCCTATCATTCTCTCGAATTTCATGAAAAAACCATTCAATCGTTCAGTGACAGTTTTAAAGGGCACCTCTTGAAAATCATAGATCACTGCCTGGCCCAAGACGGACCTGAGCTTACGCCTAGCGATCTTGGCGATGATGATCTGACGCTTGATGAACTTGATAAATTAATGGAAATTCTCTAACAGAAAAGACAGAGGTGACATATGAGCAAAAAATCGATTCAAAAGGTGTATGCACTCACACCGATGCAGGAGGGAATGCTGTATCATGCGCTGCTTGATCCGCATTCTTCCTCCTACTTCACACAATTAGAGCTTAGGATTCACGGAAGCTTTCAGCTGGAGCTTTTTGAAAAAAGCGTCAATGAGCTGATCCGGACATATGACATCCTGCGTACGGTATTCGTGCACCAGCAGCTTCAAAAACCGCGCCAAGTCGTATTGGCGGAGCGGAAGACGAAGGTGCACTATGAAGATATCAGTCAATTAGATGAAGCGCGCCAAACTGAGTATATCGAACGCTATAAACGCGGCGTGCAGCAGCAGGGCTTTCATCTGGCGAAGGATATTCTCTTTAAAGCGGCGGTGTTCAGACTCAGTGAGAAGGGGCTGTATCTCGTCTGGAGCAATCATCATATCGTCATGGACGGCTGGAGTATGGGCGTTTTGATGAAAAGCCTGTTTCAAAACTATGAAGCGCTTCGTGCCGGCCGGCCCGCCGGGGGAAGCCAGGGCAAACCTTACTCTGACTATATCAAATGGCTCGGAGGCCGGGATTATGAGGAGGCGGAACAATATTGGAGCAGCCGCCTGGCGGATTTCGAACAGCCGAGCCTGCTCCCGGGCCGTCTGGCATCAGAGAAGAAAGACTACCAAAATGAAGAATATTCTTTTGTCTGGGATGAAGAGCTGGTCGCGCAGATTCAGCAGACCGCCAACCGGCATCAAGTCACGGGGCCTAACCTGTTTCAGGCCGTTTGGGGTGCGGTGGTCAGCAAATACAACTATACAGACGATGTGGTGTTCGGCACCGTCGTATCAGGCCGTCCTTCAGAAATCAACGGCATAGAAACGATGGCGGGGCTGTTCATCAATACGATTCCCGTCAGAATCAAGATTGACAAAGGTGCAGCCTTTTCGGACGTGATGGCGGCAGTTCAGAAAAACGCCGTGGAAGCCGAGCGCTATGATTATGTGCCGCTCTATGACATTCAAAAGCGCTCCGCCCTGGACGGCAGCCTCTTGAATCATTTGGTCGCGTTTGAAAACTATCCGCTGGACAAAGAGCTGGAAAACGGGGGCATGGAGGAAAGACTCGGCTTTTCCATTAAAGTGGAACATGCTTTTGAGCAGACGAGCTTTGATTTCAATCTTATCGTGTATCCGGGAAAAACGTGGACTGTCAAAATCAAATACAACGGAGCGGCTTTTGCTCATGATGCCATCGAACGAACGGCGCACCATCTGACCCGCATGATGAAAGCGGCGGTCGGAACGCCTGACGCGCCCGTGCGGGAACTCGGCCTTGTTTCAGGCGAAGAAGAGCGGCAGATTGTTGAGGTATTCAATGATACGAAAACGGCGCTTCCGGAAGAGGAGGCCGTTCACCGTTTGTTTGAAGCACAGGCAAACCGGACGCCTGCAAGCATCGCGATAAAAGAAGCAGGACGCGAATGGACCTACCGTGAAGTGAACGAAGCGGCCAACCGCCTGGCGAGACACCTTGTGAAGAGCGGGCTGGAAAAAGGCCGGACCGCCGCTATTATGAACGACCGGTCTGCGGAAACCGTTGTCGGAATGCTTGCCGTCTTAAAAGCAGGCGGCGCATATGTGCCGATTGATCCGGCTTTTCCGGAGGACCGTCTCCGCTTTATGGCGGACGACAGCTCGATTCGGCTCGTGCTGACAGTTCAGGACTATCAAGAACAAGCGGGCGCATTGCAAGTCCCGGTCGTCATGCTGGATGAAAGCGCGGATGAAACGGTAAGCGGAACAGACTTGAATCTTCCGGCCGGCGGCAACGACTTGGCGTATATCATGTATACATCCGGATCGACCGGCAAACCGAAAGGCGTCATGATTGAACACAGAAATATCATCAGGCTCGTCAAACATTCGAATTACGTGCCGGTTCATGAAGAAGACCGGATGGCGCAAACGGGAGCTGTCAGCTTCGATGCCGGAACCTTCGAAGTCTTCGGCGCATTGCTGAACGGAGCGTCATTGCACCCGGTGAAAAAAGAGACGCTGCTTGACGCCGGACAATTCGCCCAATTTCTGAAAGAGCAGCGGATCACGACAATGTGGCTGACGTCTCCGCTGTTTAATCAGCTTGCCCAAAAGGATGCCGGCATGTTTAACACGCTCCGGCACCTCATCATCGGCGGTGACGCGCTTGTGCCGCATATCGTCAGCAAAGTGAGGAAGGCATCACCGGAGCTGTCGCTTTGGAACGGCTACGGGCCGACGGAGAATACGACGTTTTCGACGAGTTTTCTCATTGATCAGGACTACGACGGTTCGGTCCCGATCGGGAAGCCGATCGGAAATTCCACTGCGTACATTATGGACGAAAACCGCAACCTCCAGCCGATCGGCGCGCCCGGTGAGCTGTGCGTCGGCGGAAGCGGAGTGGCAAGGGGCTATGTGAATCTGCCTGAATTAACGGAGAAGCAGTTTGTCCGCGATCCGTTCAGACCGGATGAAATGATATACCGGACGGGGGACTTGGCGAAGTGGCTTCCGGACGGCACGATCGAGTTTCTCGGCAGAATTGACAACCAAGTAAAGGTCCGCGGTTTCAGAATCGAGCTCGGCGAAATCGAGGCGAAAATCAGCCAGGCGGAGAATGTGACGGAATCTGCGGCTGTGATCCGGAAAAATAAAGCGGATGAAAATGAAATCTGCGCTTACTTTACAGCAGACCAAGCTCTTTCGCCGGAAGACCTGCGCAAAACGCTTTCGGAATCACTTCCGGAATATATGATTCCCGCGCACTTCATCCAGATGAATCAGTTTCCGCTGACGGCGAACGGAAAGATTGATAAAAAAGCGCTGCCTGAGCCTCAGGCTGAAGCCGTTCAAAAAGAATACGAAGCGCCGAAAACGGAAGCGGAGCAGAAACTCGCGGACATTTGGGAAGGCATTCTCGGTGTAAAAGCGGGTGTGACTGACAATTTCTTCACGATTGGCGGACATTCTTTAAAAGCCATGATGATGACCGCTAAAATCCAGGAGCACTTTCAAAAAGAAGTGCCGATTAAAGTGTTATTTGAAAAGCCGACCATTCAGGAGCTTGCGCATTATTTGGAGCATGAGAGCGAGGAGGAACAGCAGTTTGAACCGATCCGACAAGCGCCTTATCAGAAGCATTATCCTGTTTCCTCAGCACAGCGCAGGATGTATATCCTTAATCAGCTCGGACAGGCCAGCACGAGCTACAACGTCCCTGCTGTACTTTTGCTGGAAGGATCAGTAGACAAAAAGCGTCTTGAGGAGGCCATGCAGGCATTAATCAACCGTCATGAGACACTGCGTACGTCGTTTGACATGGCAGATGGAGAAGTTGTGCAGACCATTCATAAAAATGTGTCGTTTGAGCTTGAAACCGCCGAGGGCCGGGAAGAAGATGCAGAAGAGCTGACAAAAGCCTTTATCAGGCCGTTTGCGCTCAACCGCGCGCCGCTTGTCCGTTCGAAGCTGATCCGGCTTGAAGAAGACCGGCATCTTCTGCTGATTGACATGCACCACATTATTACGGACGGAAGCTCAATGGGCATTTTCATCGGTGATCTTGCGAAGCTTTATCAAGGCACGGAGCTTGCGCTGCCAAAGATTCATTATAAGGATTTTTCAATCTGGCAGCGTGAAAAAGCAAATCTCGATCAGCACGAAGCCTACTGGCTTGATACGTTCAAAGGCGATCTGCCGGTGCTGGATCTGCCGCTTGATTTCCCGCGTCCTGCCGAGCGCAGTTTTGAAGGGGAACGCGTCATCTTCGGGCTTGATAAACAGGTGACGGCGCAGATTAAGAAGCTGCTGGCTGATACGGATACGACGATGTACATGTTCTTGTTAGCCGCTTTTCAAGTGCTGCTGTCCAAATATTCGGGTCAGGAAGACATCATAGTCGGGTCTCCGGCGGCCGGAAGACAGCATCCTGATCTCCAAGACGTGCCGGGCATGTTTGTCAACACAGTTGCGCTTCGATCGCATCCTGCCGGCAAAAAAACGTTCAAACAATTTCTGGATGAGGTGAAAACGGCGAGCCTTCAAGCTTTTGAGCATCAAAGCTATCCGCTTGAAGAATTAATTGAAAAACTGCCGTTAACGAGGGACACAAGCCGGAGTCCGCTGTTCAGCGTGTTATTTAATATGCAGAACATGGAGATCCCGGCCCTGCGGCTCGGAGATTTGGAGATTTCTTCATACTCCATGCATCATCATGTCGCTAAATTTGATCTTTCCTTAGAAGCGGCTGAGCGCGGAGAAGAGGTCGGATTGAGCTTTGATTATGCGAAAGCCTTATTTGCGGACGAAACCATCCGCCGCTGGAGTGCTCATTTTGTCAATCTGATTAAAGCCTGCGCCGAAAATCCGGATATTCAGCTGGCCGACGCAAGCCTGCTGTCCGCTCCTGAACGGGAAGCGCTCCTTTCTGATGAAAAACGTACAGAAGCGGATCTGCCTGAGGGCACTTTTGTTTCGCTGTTTGAACGGCAAGCGCAAAAAACGCCTGATCTCACGGCGGTTGCGGGCGGAACAAGTCTGACATATCGTGAGCTTGATGAACGCTCGAACCGGTTTGCCCGCCACCTTCAGGCTTGCGGAACGGGCAGTGAGGACATCGTGGCCATTATGATGGATCGTTCGGCCGACTTGATTACCGCGATTCTCGGCGTCATGAAAGCCGGAGCGGCATTTCTCCCGATTGATCCGGAGACTCCTGAAGAGAGAATCCGCTACTCTCTTGAAGACAGCGGAACGAAGCTTCTGGTCGTCAATGAGAGAAACATGACCGCTGCCGCCGTTTATAAAGGAAAAACGATCGTAATGGAAGACGGAGAATGGCAGAACGAAAGCGCCGGCCGGCTTGAAACGAAGCCCGGCGCCGACCAGCTTGCCTATATCATTTATACCTCGGGAACAACGGGCAAACCGAAAGGCGTCCAGCTGGAGCACCGCAATCTAATCAATTATGTCACATGGTTCAGCCGTGAAGCCGGTTTGACCGAAGCTGACAAATCTGTGCTGCTGTCTTCTTACGCATTTGATCTCGGCTATACGGCTATATTCCCGATTCTTCAGGCGGGCGGCGAGCTGCACATTGTGCCGAAAGAGACGTACACGTCGCCTGATCAGCTTGGTGAGTATATACAGAAAAACGGCATTACGTGTATGAAACTGACGCCGTCATTGTTCCATATGATCGTCAATACAGCCCGTTTTGCGGCAGAACGCCGTTTCAGCCCGCTTCGTTTAGTGGTGCTCGGCGGAGAAAAGATCATCACGTCCGATGTCCGCAAGTTTCATGACGTATACGCCCATACCGACTTCATCAATCACTACGGGCCGACGGAAACGACGATCGGCGCCATTGCCGGACGGATCAATATGGAGCGCCTTGATCAATATGAGCAGCGTCCCGTCATCGGCCGCCCGATCGCGAATACCGGCGCGCTTGTATTGGACGGAGCAATGCAGCTCGTTCCTCCGGGCGCAAGCGGCGAGCTTTATATTACCGGGAAGGGGCTTGCCAGAGGATATCTTCACCGTCCGCAGCTGACGGCGGAGAAATTTCTCTCAAATCCTTTTTCACCGGACAGCCTGATGTACAAAACGGGAGATGTCGTCCGCAGGCTTCCTGACGGGACGATTGAATTTATCGGCCGTGCGGATGATCAGGTGAAAATCCGGGGCTACCGCATTGAATTAAAAGAGGTTGAAACCGTGCTGTTAAGCGTAAACGGCATTCAGGAGGCAGTCGTTCTCGCAGTCAGCGAAGGCGGGCTGCCGGAACTGTGCGCGTACTATAAAGCCGGCAGCGAGCTGAAAGGCTCTGAGCTTCGCAAACGGCTTTCCGAAACATTGCCGTCTCATATGCTTCCGGCTTATTTCGTGGAAGTAGACCGCATTCCGCTCACAGCCAACGGAAAAACTGATAAAAACGCCCTGCCGAAACCGGGCGTCAGCCAAACGGCGCAAACAGTTTCAGCCTTGCCGGAAACGGAATTGGAGGAAAAGCTGTGCCGCATTTGGAAACAGACACTCGGTACGGATACGCTCGGCATCGACGATAATTTCTTCGATTACGGCGGGCACTCTTTAAAAGGCATGATGCTCCTCGCCAATATTCAGGCTGAACTGGACAAAACGGTTCCGTTAAAAGCGCTGTTCGAACAGCCGACTGTCCGCCTGCTTGCCGCATATATCGAAAAATCGGCGGTATCTGAGGGATATCGGGTGATCACACCGGCAGACAGTGCAGACGCGTACCCGTTATCATCCGCCCAAAAACGGATGTACGTACTGAACCAGCTTGACCGGGAGACAATCAGCTATAATATGCCGTCCGTTCTTCTGATGGAAGGAGAAGTCAATATTTCAAGGCTTCAGGAAGCCCTCAATCAGATGATCAATCGCCACGAGTCTTTGCGGACGTCCTTTATCGATCAAAACGGCCGCCCGATGCAGCAGATCGCAGAACAGGCTGACATTGACCTGCACATCTTTGAAGCAGCGGACGAGGAGAAAGCGGATCTTATCATTCAGGCATTCATTAAGCCGTTCGATCTGAGTGCGGCTCCGCTCATTCGGGCCGCTCTTGTCAGACTGAATGAAAAGAAACACCTGCTGCTGCTGGATATGCATCATATTATTGCCGACGGCGTGTCCAGAAGCATGCTGGTCAAAGAGCTCGCTCACCTTTATAAAGGGGGAAGTCTGCCGTCGCCGAACCTGCACTATAAAGACTTCGCCGTCTGGCAGAATGAACCTGAGCAGGCCGAACGGATGAAAGACCATGAGCGTTATTGGCTCTCCGCATTTTCCGGCGAGCTTCCTGAATTGAATCTGCCGACCGATTTTCCCCGTCCGCCGGTCCAAAGTTTTAAAGGACAATCCGTCCGTTTCAGAGCGGGGCGTGAAACGGAAAAAGCGGTGCGTGAATTAATGGAATCATCGGGAGCGACTCTTCATATGGTGCTTCACGCCGCGTTCCATGTCTTTTTGAGCAAAATCACGGGGCAGCGCGATATCATTATCGGCTCGGTGACCGCCGGAAGAACGAGCGCCGAAGTTCAGGAAATGCCGGGGATGTTTGTCAATACGCTTGCGCTTCGCAATGAAACGCGCAAAGAGCAGACCTTCGCCGGGCTGCTCGAACGGGTGAAACAAACCAATCTCGACGCGCTGGCGCATCAGGATTATCCGTTTGAGGATCTGATCGGAAAGCTTGACCTGCCGAGAGATATGAGCCGCAACCCGTTGTTCCAGGTGATGGTGACGACAGAAGATCCGGATAAAGAAACACTGGAACTGGAGAACCTGCGCATCACTCCATATGAGTCGAACCAAGGCACGGCGAAATTCGATCTGACACTCGGCGGCTTTACGGATCAAGAAGGTCTCGGCCTTCAGTTTGAATATGCGGCTGATCTGTTTAAAAAAGAAACAATTGAAAAGTGGAGCGCCGGGTTCCTGCGGATTCTGAAGCAAGCGGCAGAAAGCCCGGACAGAAAGCTGCCTGAGATTTCACTGATCAGCGGTGCTGAAAAACAAGCCCTCCTCAACGCATGGAAAGGAAAAACGATTTCTGTGCCGCGGGACAAAACGGTTCACCGTCTCTTTGAGGAAACGGCCGCCCGCTACGCGAACCGGCCGGCCGCGGCATACAACGGCGCGAAGTGGACGTACGGCGAGCTGAACGCAAGGGCGAACCGCATCGCGCGCATTCTCATGGACTGCGGCGTCACGGCTGACGAACGTGTCGGCATTTTGACGAAGCCGTCCTTGGAAATGGCCGCGGGCGTACTCGGCGTCCTGAAAGCGGGCGCGGCATTTGTGCCGATTGACCCCGACTACCCGGAAGAGCGCATCAGCTACATTCTGCAGGACAGCGGCGCCAAGCTTCTTCTCACACAGGAAGAGCTGGACGTGCCGGAAAGCTACAACGGAGAAACGATTCTGCTTGACGGCGGACGCTCCATTCTGAGCCTGCCGCTTGATGAAAACGATGAAGCGAACCCGCAGACGGAAACAACGGCGGATCATCTCGCTTATATGATTTACACGTCAGGAACGACCGGACAGCCGAAGGGTGTCATGGTCGAACACCATGCGCTGGTGAACCTGTGCTTCTGGCATCACGACGCATTCGCCATGACGGCGGATGATAAAAGCGCCAAATACGCGGGCTTCGGTTTTGACGCCTCCATCTGGGAAATGTTCCCGACATGGACCATCGGCGCGGAGCTTCACGTCATTGATGAAGCGATCCGGCTGGATATCACCCGCTTAAATCACTATTTCGAGGAGAACGGCGTGACCATCACCTTCCTGCCGACGCAGCTGGCCGAACAATTTATGGAGCTGGAAAATACCTCTCTCCGTATGCTTCTCGTCGGCGGTGACAAGCTGAAGCGGGCGGTGAAACAGCCGTACACGATCGTCAACAACTACGGCCCGACGGAAAACACCGTCGTCGCGACAAGCGGCGTCATCAATCCGGAGGAAGGATCGCTTTCGATCGGACGGGCGATTGCCAATACGAGAGTTTATATTCTCGGCGACGGCGATCAGGTGCAGCCGGAAGGCATTGCCGGTGAATTGTGTGTGGCCGGCCGCGGTCTGGCGCGCGGATACCTGAACCGTGAAGAAGAAACGGCGAAGCGGTTTACCGCAGATCCGTTCGTGCCCGGCGAGCGCATGTACCGGACCGGCGACCTCGTCAAATGGAACGCGCAGTGCGGCATTGAATACATCGGCCGTATCGACCAGCAGGTCAAAGTGCGGGGCTACCGAATCGAGCTTTCAGAAATCGAAGTCCGCCTCGCCCAGCTTGCGGACGTTCATGACGCAGCGGTGACGGCGGTGGAAGACAAAGCGGGCAATACCGCGCTTTGCGCCTATGTCGCGCCTCAGCAGGACGATATTGAAGCGCTCAAATCCGCGTTGAAAGACACGCTGCCTGACTACATGGTGCCGGCGTTCTGGGTGGAGATGGACGAGCTTCCGGTCACCGCAAACGGAAAGATTGACAAAAAAGCCCTGCCGGCGCCTGACATTGAAGCGGGAAGCGCCGTATATAAAGCGCCGGAAACGGAGATGGAGACGCTGCTTTCCGACATTTGGCAGGAAGTGCTCGGTCTTGACCAGATCGGCGTAAGCGATAATTTCTTCACGCTCGGCGGCGATTCGATCAAAGGCATCCAAATGGCGAGCCGCCTGAACCAGCATGGCTACAAGCTGGAGATGAAGGATCTCTTTCAGCATCCGACCATCGAAGAGCTCGTCTCCTACGTGGAGCGGACGGAAGGCAAGCAGGCTGACCAGGGACCTGTCGAAGGCGAAGCGGAGTTAACGCCGATCCAGCGCTGGTTCTTTGAACGAAACTTTACCGACAAACACCACTGGAACCAATCCGTCATGCTTCACGCGAAAGACGGCTTTGATCCGGACCTGGTGGAAAAAACCCTGCAAGCATTGATTGAACACCATGATGCGCTCCGCATGGTTTACCGTGAAGAAAGGGAAGGCATCATTCAGACATACCTCCCTGCCACAGAATGCAAGGCAAGCTTTGACATCGTTGATCTGTACGGAACTGACGAGGATATGCTGAAAAGCCAGATTCAGCGGCTTGCCGATCATCTTCAGGGAAGTCTTGATCTGGAGAACGGTCCGCTGTTAAAAGCGGAGCAATACCGGACAGAACAAGGCGATCATCTGTTAATCGCGATTCACCATCTCGTCGTGGACGGGGTTTCATGGAGAATTCTGCTTGAGGATTTCGCTTCAGGTTATAAACAGGCGCAGCAGCAAAACAGCATCGTCCTCCCGCAGAAAACCCACTCCTTTAAAGATTGGGCGGAGGCGCTGAACACATTTGCGCAATCAGAAGAGCTGAAAAAGCAGGCGGATTATTGGGCGCAGGCAGATGCGGAAGAACTCCAGCCGCTGCCGAAAGATCATGATCCGAACAAACGGCTCGTCAAACATACGGCGGCCGTGAAATGTGAATTGACTGAGGAAGAAACGGCGCAGCTGCTCACAGATGTTCATCATCCGTACGGAACGGAAATCAACGACATTCTGCTCAGCGCGCTCGGCTTAACGATCGGTGAATGGACGGAAAACGGCAAAGTCGGCATCAACTTAGAAGGACACGGCCGGGAAGAAATCATACCGAATGTCAATATTTCACGGACGGTCGGCTGGTTTACGGCCCAATATCCTTTGATTCTGCAGATCAGCAAGGAAGACGGCGTCTCTTCCGTCATTAAAACGGTAAAAGAGACGGTGCGGCGCGTTCCTGATAAAGGTGTAGGATACGGGATTCTCCGGTATCTGTCATCCGATAAAACAGAAAAAGGCGTCACGCCTGAAATCAGTTTTAACTACTTGGGGCAGTTTGACAATGAAGTGAAAACGGAATGGTTTGAGCCGTCTCCATATGATATGGGACGTCAAGTCAGCGAAGAGTCAGAGGCGTTATACGCACTGAGCTTCAGCGGGATGGTTACAGGCGGCCGCTTCGTCATTTCCTGCTCATACAATCAGGAAGAATATGAAAGAAGCACCGTCGAAACACAGATGCAGCGGTTTAAAGACAATCTCTTAATGATCATCCGCCATTGCACGGCCAAAGAGGAGAAAGAATTTACGCCGAGCGATTTCAGCGCGCAGGATCTTGAGATGGATGAAATGGGAGACATCTTTGACATGCTTGAGGAGAATTTAACGTGACAAAAACAGATAACAGAAGGGGGGAGCGGAGCAGATGAGCCAGTTCAAAAAAGATCAAGTTCAGGACATGTATTATTTGTCGCCGATGCAGGAGGGAATGCTGTTTCATACTCTCCTGAATCCCGGCCAAAGTTTTTACATCGAACAAATGACAATGAAAGTAAAAGGCAGCTTGAATATCAAATGCCTTGAAGAAAGCATGAATGTGATTATGGACCGGTACGATGTATTTCGTACCGTGTTCATTCACGAAAAAGTAAAAAGGCCGGTCCAAGTCGTATTGAAAAAACGGCAGTTTCAGATAGAAGAAATCGATCTGACACATGTAACGGACAGCGAGCAAACAGCCAAAATCAATGAATACAAAGAACAGGATAAGATCAAGGGCTTTGATTTGACGCGGGATATTCCGATGCGGGCAGCCATTTTTAAAAAATCGGAAGAAAGCTTTGAATGGGTGTGGAGCTACCACCACATCATTTTGGACGGCTGGTGCTTCGGCATCGTCGTGCAGGATCTGTTTAAGGTATATAATGCCCTGCGCGAACAAAAGCCGTACAGCCTGCCGCCGGTCAAACCGTATAAAGACTATATCAAGTGGCTTGAAAAGCAGGATAAACAAGCATCACTGCATTACTGGCGCGGGTACTTAGAAGATTTTGAAGGACAAACGACATTTGCGGAGCAAAGAAAGAAACAAAAGGACGGCTATGAGCCGAAAGAGCTGCTCTTCTCACTGCCGGAGGCGGAAACAAAAGCATTTACCGAGCTTGCAAAATCGCAGCATACCACTTTGAGTACGGCGCTGCAGGCGGTTTGGAGTGTATTAATCAGCCGCTACCAGCAGTCCGGCGATTTGATCTTCGGCACAGTCGTTTCCGGGCGTCCCGCAGAAATCAAAGGCGTTGAACATATGGTCGGGCTGTTTATCAATGCTGTTCCGAGGCGGGTGAAGCTGTCTGGGGATACCACATTTAACGGCTTGCTCAAGCAGCTGCAGGAGCAATCGCTGCAGTCTGAGCCGCATCAATATGTGCCGCTCTATGACATCCAAAGCCAGGCCGATCAGCCAAAGCTGATTGACCACATCATTGTGTTTGAAAATTATCCGCTTCAGGATGCAAAAAATGAAGAGAACAGTGAAAACGGCTTTGATATGGAGGACGTCCATGTTTTTGAGAAATCGAATTATGATCTCAACCTGATGGCTTCTCCAGGTGATGAAATGCTGATTAAGCTTGCCTATAACGGGAATGTGTTTGATGAGGCGTTTATCCTGCGCTTAAAATCTCAGCTTCTCACTGCGATTCAGCAGCTCATCCAGAAGCCGGATCAGCCTGTCAATACGATCAGACTTGTTGATGAAAAGGAAAGAGAGCTTCTGCTTACCGGCTTAAACCCGCCGGCTCAGACTCATCAGGCGAAGCCTCTGACGGATTGGTTCAAGGAAGCGGTGAATGTAAATCCTGATGCGCCGGCGCTTACGTATTTCGGCCAGACTCTTTCCTACCGCGAATTAGATGAGGAAGCGAACCGTCTTGCGCGCCGTTTGCAAAAGCAAGGTGCGGGCAAAGGCTCCGTTGTCGCGTTGTACACGAAGCGCTCGCTTGAACTGGTGATCGGCATTCTCGGCGTATTAAAAGCAGGAGCGGCTTATCTGCCGGTTGATCCGAAGCTGCCGGAAGACCGAATCTCGTACATGCTGGCTGACAGTGCGGCAGCCTGTCTGCTGACACATCAGGAGATGAAAGAAAAAGCGGCTCAGCTGCCGTATACAGGAACAACACTCATCATCGATGATCAAGCACGGTTTGAGGAACAGGCAAGCGATCCTGCAACCGCAATTGATCCCGATGATCCGGCGTATATTATGTATACATCCGGCACAACCGGAAAGCCGAAGGGCAATATCACCACTCATGCCAATATTCAAGGATTGGTCAAGCATGTAGATTACATGGCATTTTCTGAAAAAGATACGTTCTTATCTGTTTCCAATTACGCCTTTGACGCATTTACCTTTGATTTCTACGCATCAATACTGAATGCGGCACGGCTCATTATCGCAGATGAACATACATTGCTTGATACAGAACGGCTCACTGATCTGATCCGGCAGGAGAATGTCAATGTCATGTTTGCGACAACCGCACTTTTTAATCTTCTCACCGATGCAGGAGAGGAGTGGCTGAAGGGGCTTCGCTGTGTGTTATTCGGGGGTGAGCGCGCGTCTGTGCCTCACGTCAGAAAGGCGCTTGAGATCATGGGGCCTGGCAAGCTGATTAATTGCTACGGGCCGACTGAGGGAACGGTGTTTGCGACAGCTCACGTCGTGCATGATATACCGGATTCCATTTCCTCATTGCCGATCGGAAAGCCGATCAGCAATGCAAGTGTTTATATTCTTAACGGGCAAAATCAGCTTCAGCCATTTGGGGCTGTCGGTGAACTGTGCATCAGCGGAATGGGTGTATCAAAAGGGTATCTGAACCGTCATGACCTGACGAAGCAAACGTTTATTCCAAATCCGTTCAAGCCGGGAGAAACGCTTTACCGCACAGGGGATTTAGCAAGCTGGCTGCCGGATGGAACAATTGAATACGCCGGGCGTATTGACGACCAGGTCAAAATACGCGGACACCGGATTGAGCTTGAAGAAATCGAAAAGCAGCTGCAGGAATACCCGGGTGTGAAAGATGCGGTCGTTGTTGCGGACCGCCATGAGTACGGAGATGCATCAATCAACGCCTACCTCGTGAACCGGATGCCGCTTTCAGCTGAAGACGTAAAGAGGCACTTGAAAAAACAGCTTCCTGCTTACATGGTGCCGCAAACCTTTACTTTCTTAGAGGAGCTTCCGTTAACGACAAACGGGAAGGTCAATAAACGGCAGCTGCCGAAACCGGATCAGACTCAGCTGGCGAAAGAATGGATCGGGCCTCGAAACGCGACGGAAGAAACAATTGCACACATCTGGTCCGACATCCTCGGCAGACAGCAGATTGGGATTCATGATGATTTCTTCGCGCTCGGAGGCCATTCCTTAAAAGCGATGACGGCAGCGTCGCGCATTAAAAAAGAGCTCGGTACGGACATTCCGGTGCAGCTGTTATTCGAAGCGACGACAATCGCAGACATTGCCGGTTATCTGCTTCACGGTGAAGAAAAAGGAATGAAAGATCTCACCATCATGAATAAAAATCAGTCTGACACACTGTTTGCGTTCCCGCCGGTTCTCGGTTACGGGCTGATGTACCAGCCGCTGGCAAAACAGCTGTCCGGCTATAGAATTTGTGCGTTTGATTTTATCGAGGAAGACAACCGCATCGAACGCTACACAGAGCTGATCAATCAGCTCCAGCCGGAAGGACCGGTCAAGATGTTCGGATACTCGGCAGGCTGCACGCTCGCCTTTGAAACGGCCAAACGGCTTGAAGCCGAAGGACGTAAAGTGGAGCGGCTGATCATGGTTGATTCTTATAAAAAACAAGGCATCAGCGACTTAGAAGGCCGCACCGTAGAAAGTGATGTCCAGGCGCTGATGAAGGTAAACCGGGACAATGAAGCGCTGAATAACGAAGCCGTCAAAGAAGGTCTCGCCAAAAAAACAAACGCGTTTTATTCTTATTTCGTGCATACCGTCAGCACCGGCACGGTCAAAGCGGATATAGATCTATTAACGTCAGAACCGGACTTTGCGATGCCGCCGTGGCTCGCTTCGTGGGAGGAAGCCACGACAGGTGAATACCGTGTGAAAAAAGGCTGCGGTACTCACGCAGAAATGCTTCAGGGAGAATGTCTCGAAAGGAATGCGGCATATTTGCTCGAATTCCTAAGGAAGGAACATCTGAAGCTGACAACTTCACGATAGAAAAGGAGGAAGCCCGCCAATGGTCCAGCTCTTTAAATCGTTCGATACCACAGAAAAAACGCAGCTTATCTGTTTTCCGTTCGCAGGAGGCTATTCCGCATCATTCCGCCCGCTCCACACCTATCTTCAAGGTGAGTGTGAGATGCTTGCCGCGGAACCGCCGGGACACGGAACAAATCAAATGTCCCCCGTTGATGATTTTGAACAGCTTGTCAGTTTATACAAGCAGGAGTTGAATCTCCATCCTGACCGCCCGTTTGTGCTGTTCGGCCACAGTATGGGAGGCATGGTCGCTTTCAGGCTGGCGCAAAAGCTGGAGCGGGAGGGCATTTACCCGCAGGCCGTGATCATCTCAGCCATTCAGCCGCCGCACGTGGAAAGGAAAAAAGTGTCTCATCTTGATGATGAAAAATTTCTCGCCCATATTATCGAGCTTGGCGGAATGCCGCAGGAGTTAGTGGAGAATAAGGAGGTCATGTCATTTTTCCTGCCTTCTTTCAGATCCGACTACCGCGCGCTTGAAAGCTTCCGTCCGTCTGATTCTCACATGATTCAATCACCCGTCCATATATTTAACGGGCGGAAAGATAAAAAATGTATCAAAGATGCGGACGGATGGAAAAAATGGGCCGACAATCCCGTATTTCATGAGTTTTCGGACGGCCACATGTTCATATTAAGTGAAACTGAAAAAGTGGCGGAACGAATCTATGAGATTATTAACAGGAGCACGGCAGGCCAATTGTTATAGGATATGACAGACAGCATTCGCTGTCTGTTTTTTGTAACAAAATCCGCCCGCGCGTTTTCTCATTTATCAAAAATTTTATGTTATGATTTGATGGAATATAATTTTGAAGGGATTGTCGTACATGAATGATGCAGCAAAAGAGCTGAACAGAACATTATCTGAAGAAAACCCGCACGTGCTTCATATGCTTTCTGATTTGGGCAGAGAGTTGTTTTATCCGAAAGGGGTGCTGACACAATCGGCGGAAGCGAAAGCCAAGGCCGGAAAGTATAATGCCACGATCGGAATCGCCACCTCACAAGGCGAGTCCATGCACTTTTCCCATATTCAAGAGACACTGTCCGCCTATAACCCCGATGATATCTACGATTATGCTCCGCCGCAGGGAAAAGAGCCGCTCAGACAGGAATGGCTGAAAAAAATGCGTCTCGAAAATCCTTCATTAGCCGGCAAAGACATCAGCACGCCGATCGTGACAAACGCTTTAACACACGGGCTGAGCATCGCCGCCGACTTGTTCGTCAATGAAGGGGATACACTGCTTCTGCCTGATAAATATTGGGGAAATTACAATTTCATTTTCGGTGTCCGGCGCAAGGCATCCATTGAGACGTACCCGCTTTTTCAGCAGGATGGGCGTTTTAATGCGGCGGGGCTGTCCGAGCTGCTGAAAAAGCAGGAAGAAAAGGCGATTGTCGTGCTGAATTTCCCGAATAATCCGACAGGCTATACGCCGGGAGAAGAGGAAGCGTTAGAAATCGTCAGCGTGATCCTGGAGGCGGCGGAGGCCGGCAAAGAGATTGTCGTGCTCGTAGACGATGCGTATTACAATCTGTTTTACGATGAAACGGCCATTCAGGAATCCATCTTCAGCAAACTCGCCCAAGTGCACGACCGGGTGCTTTGCGTGAAAATAGACGGCGCGACGAAGGAAAATTACGCGTGGGGCTTCCGCGTCGGTTTTATTACGTACAGCACAAAAAGCGAAAAAGCGTTGCGCGTGCTCGAGGAAAAAACAAAAGGGATTATCAGGGGAACGATTTCAAGCGCCCCGCACCCGTCCCAAACGTTTATGCTGCGGGCGATGCAGTCACCGGAATACGAGAAAGAAAAATCGCTGAAATATAACATCATGAAAAAACGGGCTGACAAAGTGAAAGCCGTTCTTGCAGAAAACAAGCACTATGAAGACGTATGGACGCCTTATCCGTTTAACTCGGGCTATTTCATGTGTGTCCGGCTGAAAGACATAAACGCCGGCGAATTGAGAGTGTCGTTGCTTGAAAAGAGAGGAATCGGGACGATATCCATTAATGAAACCGATTTGCGAATCGCATTTTCATGTGTTGAAGAAGAACACATCGCGGATCTGTTCGAAGAAATTTATCAAGAAGCCAAGCAGCTGCAGAAACAGGCGGAAATATCAGGCTGACAAAAAAGGAGGGGGACACCCTCCTTTTTCTATGCTTACAGCAGCTCTTCATACGTTTTCATCTCAATCCCATCACAAAAATCGGGATGCGCCGCACAAACGGCCAGCTTATACTCCTCGTCCGCATCATATGTGCGGATGAAACAAGGTTCATGCCCGTCCGGAAGCTCAATGGACACATGGCCGTCGCCTTTGAGGCGGACGCTGAATGAATCAAGCGGCAGGGAAAGCCCTTTTCCGGCCTGTTTGATAAAGCTTTCTTTCATCGACCACAGGTGGTAAAAATAATCGGTCTGCTGATCGGGGTGTTTCGCTTGCAGATCACTGTATTCCGTCGGCGAAAAAAACCGTTTGGCGATATCAATCGTGCCGGGCTTCATTTTTTCAATATCAATGCCGATCGGTTTTGAATCAACGGCGCACACGATCCAGCGACCGGAGTGGGAAATATTAAAGTGCATGTCCGGAAGCGCGGGGATGTACGGCTTTCCGTATTCCTGAACGCTGAATGAAATCCCGGCCGGATCAAGTCCGTAAGCCTTCGCCGCAGCGGTGCGGATCAGCATGTCGCCGATCAAGGTGCGGTGAGCATCCTCCTTATGGTAAAAGCGCCGGCATTTTTCCCGCTTTTCGGCGGACACGGCTGCCATCATCCGATCCTCTTCCCCTGCAGAAAGCGGGCGGTCCATATATACTCCGTAAATCTTCATGTCCAGATCCTCCGTCTGAAAATATTGTCAAAACCATCCTATCATATCAGACGAAAGCTGTCCGAAAATAAAAAAACAAAACCGTTTCGGCTTTGTTTTTAATGAACGGACGTTGCCCGCCCGGAGATCGCGTATGTTAACAGCTTAGAGGACTGCGGCAAAGAAAAACGCAGAATCAGCCCCGTCAAAACAGCCGTAATAATGGTTCCGGCGCCGATCGGTCCGCCCATCATCCAGGCTGCGGCAAGAATCGTCAGCTCAATGCCGTTCCGCACCCATTGCACGTTCCAGCCCGTTTTTTCAGATATCAGCATCATCAGAGAGTCCCGGGGGCCCGCGCCGAGCCCTGCTGATACGTAAATACCGACGCCGCAGCCGATCAGCAGCAATCCGATAGAAAAACACACGGCCGCTAAGGAAAAAGCGTGCGTCTCAGGAAGCAGAAACGAAAAGAAATCAATAAACATTCCCATCAGCACCATGTTTAAGATAGCGCCGATTTTCGGGAGTGTCCTCGTGAACAGGCAGGTTAAAGCCACAATGACCGCGCCGACCACGATGGACCATTGGCCGACAGAAAGCCCGAAATGCTGAAAAAGCCCATAATGAAAGGCATCCCAAGGGCTGATGCCGAGAGCTTTTCCTTTAATGGTTAACGATACCCCGAAAGACAAAATCAACAGACCGGCAAAATAAAACGTCCAGCGCATCAAGAATTCCCGCTTCAAAGAGGTCCCTCCTTTCATAAAATTTCATTAATTGTCATTGTAGCATAACCGCCAAAAAAAAGAAGAAGCGAAATCAGTGTTTCGCTTCTTCTCCCGCTCCTACAAAGGATTCAGTATACGATTTAAAAACCGCTGCGTGCGTTCTTCTTTCGGCGCGGAAAAAATGTGGGCCGGCGGTCCTTGTTCCACAATGACGCCGCCGTCAATGAAGATGACTTCATCGGCCACTTCCTGCGCGAATTTGATTTCATGGGTGACGACGACCATCGTCCAGCCTTCGTTCGCCAGATCCTTAATCACTTTGAGCACCTCGCCGACCAGCTCCGGATCAAGCGCTGACGTCGGTTCGTCAAACAGCATCAGCTCGGGCTGAATCGCAAGCGCGCGGGCGATGCCGACACGCTGCTGCTGACCGCCGGAAAGCTGGAACGGATATAAATCCATTTTGTCTTTCAGTCCGACTTTTTCCAGAAGCTCTATCGCTTCTTTTCTGACTTGCTCCTTGTCGCGCTTTTGCACTTGAACGGGTCCTTCCATGACGTTTTCAAGCGCCGTGCGGTGAGGAAACAGATGATACGCCTGAAAGACCATGCCTGATTTGCGGCGGAGGCGAAGAATATCAGCCTGCTTCACTTTTTTGGAGAAATCTATTGAAAAATCGGAGAATGCCAGCTCGCCGCGATTGGGAATCTCAAGCGCGTTCAGACAGCGCAGAAGCGTCGTTTTTCCTGAACCGGACGGCCCCAGAATGGCGATGACTTTCCCTTTTTCTATCTCCATATCTATCTTTTTTAAAATTTCATTCTGTCCGAATGATTTATTTAATCCTTTGACGGAAAGCATATCGAAACCTCCTTATTTGGCCACATAACGGTCGAGACGCCGTTCGATCACGTGCTGTACGATTGACAGCAAGAAGCAGATGATCCAATAAATAAAGGCGGCTTCAATATAGATGACCAAGATTTGATCAAGGTTTTGCGCGCCGATTTCCTGCGCTTTTCTGAACAGCTCCGCGACGAGAATCTGTGACGCGAGAGATGTATCCTTGATCAGGCTGATAAATGTATTTGATAATGGCGGAATGGACACGCGAAACGCCTGCGGCAGGATCACGCGGAACAATGTCTTGCGATAGGTCATGCCGATCGTATAACCGGCTTCCCATTGCCCTTTCGGCACGGATGAAATAGATGCCCGGATGATTTCAGAAGCGTAGGCGCCCACGTTTAATGAAAACGCGATGACTGCGCTTGGGAAAGGGTCCAGCGTAATATTAAATGTCGGGAACAGATAAAAAATGATGAACAATTGAACGAGAAGAGGAGTGCCGCGCACCGCTGATACGTATACGCTGAACACCCATCTCAACGGTTTCATATTTGACATTCTGGCGAGCGCCGTCATCAGCGCGATGATCATTCCGAAAATAAAGGAAAGAATGGTAAGGGGAATCGAGTAATAGATTCCCCCGGAAAGAATCGGCCAGAATGACTGCTGCACCAAATCCCATGGAATGGCTGTTGCAATCACGGGCTCCGGCAAGTTACTTAGAAACATCTTCGCCGAACCATTTTTTCGCTATTTTAGAAAGAGTCCCGTCCTCTTTCATTTCTTTTAACGCCTTGTTGACGTGAGTCACAAGTTCGCCGCTTCCTTTTCGGAATGCGAAATACGTCTGCTGCGGCTGGCCTGCTTCAAACGCGATTTTCACGTTTTTATTGCCGGACGTTTTTAAGTAGTTCAGTACGGCAAGCTTATCGTTGTAAGTCAGATCAGCGCGGCCCTGCTGAATGAGCTGAAGGGATTGCGCCATGCCTTCAACGCCTTCAATTTTCGCGCCGGCTTCTTTCGCTAATTTATTGTAATTGCTTGTTAATGACTGAGCCGCTGTTTTTCCTTTGACATCAGCCTCTTTCGCAATCGTGCTGTCTTTTTTCGTCACGACGACTGCATTTGACGTTGTGTATTTATCAGAAAAATCATATTGGTTCTCACGGCCTGTTTTGCCGACTTGGTTGGCGACGACGTCAAACCGTTTCGCGTTTAATCCGGCAAACATGCTGTCCCATTGTGTTTCTTTAAAGTCAGCTTTCAGACCGAGGCGTTTCGCCACTTCTTGAATCACTTCAACATCATATCCGGTCAGTTTGTCAGTCTTTTTATCATGGAAGGTAAACGGTTCGTACGTTCCTTCTGTGCCGACGGTCAGTACGCCTTTTTTCTTGACAGAAGCCCAAAGATCGCCGTCTTTTGACTTAGATCCGCTGTCCTGTGAGTTTCCGCAGGCTGCAAGCATTGCGATGCTGACCATCATGAACAAAGCGAATAATGCTTTTTTCATCTTCTTTATTCCCCACTTTTCTGAGTAGTTTTATTGAGAAAAAATAGCTCCCAATTGTAAAGGATAACTTTTTTTTAGTATGAGTCAAGTAATTGGTTTTCATGAGCGGGAATTCTTCGTGTTCCGGGATCAAAATAATTCCAAAAACTGTCTGACAGGCTTCGGCAGGTAGCTGTCTTTCCTCCAGATGACGGCCGGTGTCATGACAAACGGGTTGTCTTCGATGATAACCGTTTTGACATGCGAGCGCATATGGACGGGAATCATCGTCAAAGGCAGAATTGTGGCGCCGAACCCTGATGATACGAGGCTCAAGAGCGTCGCGGAGTCATGGCACTCACAGACAACCTGAAGGTCGAGACCATACTGTTCACAAACTTGGAGGACTTGGTCATACACACCTCTTCCATTGACGGTGCGCAAAAGGATCAGAGGCAAAGAGGCGATGTCATTCAGTTTAATCGTTTCTCCGCACAGTCGTTTTGAATGCTCGGACAGCACCAATACACACGGAATGTCTTCAAGCTCCTTCGATTCAATGCCGTCGTTTTTAATCAAGGTGGTGGTGACGGCGGCGTCAATCTGCCGGGTTTCCAGAAGCTCAAGCAGTGAGACGGGTTCATCTTCCCAAATGTTAAAGGTGAGATGCGGATACCGCTCTTTCAACTGTGACACTTTCTCAAGCATGAGCGCGGCGCAGTAAATGGTTGACCCGACGGCAAGTGTGCCGGCCACTTCTTCCTTCAGCTCTTGTACCTCGATAATGGCATCCTCAAACTTATGAAGAATCTCTTTCGCTCTTTTCAAAAAGACATTTCCTTCATATGTAAGGGTCATTTGTTTCTTTTTATTGCGGTCAAACAGAATGACGCCCAATTCTTCTTCGAGCTGTTTCAGCTGTCTGCTTAAAGGCGGCTGTGCCATATGGAGCTTTTTGGCGGCCGTCGTGATTTTCTGCTCTTGGGCAATGGTGATGAAATAACGCAATTGCCGGATATCCATGAGAACGCTCGCTCCTTTCTTTTATACCTTTAAGGTATGATACATAGATTTAACGAATATTTTTCATATGGATATATCAGGAGTATGATGGTTTTGACACCACATTTCAAGCGTAAAGGAGGGGTCAATATGAAGCTCGTCATCGGAATGACCGGGGCAACGGGAGCGATATTCGGGATCAGGCTTTTAGAATATTTAAAAGCCGCGGAGATCGAAACCCATCTTGTCGTGTCTCCTTGGGCAAATGTCACCATTACACATGAAACCGATTATACGTTAAAAGATGTCGAGAAACTCGCATCCTATACGTATTCTCACAAAGACCAGGCAGCGGCGATTTCAAGCGGTTCGTTTGAAACGGACGGGATGATCATCGCTCCGTGCAGCATGAAATCACTGGCAAGCATCCGCACCGGAATGGCTGACAATCTGCTGACAAGGTCGGCTGACGTCATTCTGAAGGAGCGGAAAAAACTTGTGCTGCTGACAAGAGAAACGCCGCTCAGCCAAATTCATTTAGAAAATATGCTAGCGCTTACAAAAATGGGTTCCGTCATTCTTCCGCCGATGCCGGCATTTTATAACAAGCCGGCTGACATGGATGAATTGATCGACCATATTGTGTTCCGGACGCTCGATCAGTTCGGCATCCGTCTGCCGGAAGCGAAACGGTGGTACGGAATTGAAAAACAAAAAGGAGGAATCTGATAATGGCCTATCAGGATTTTAGGGAATTTCTCGCCGCTCTTGAAAAAGAAGGGCAGCTCTTAACAGTCGACGAAGAGGTGAAACCGGAGCCGGATCTGGGCGCCGCCGCGCGTGCAGCCAGCAATCTCGGGGATAAAACCCCTGCGCTTTTGTTTAACAATATTTACGGACATCACCATGCGCAGGTGGCTCTGAATGTCATCGGCTCGTGGCCGAATCACGCGATGATGCTCGGCATGCCGAAAGATACGCCTGTAAAAGAACAATTCTTTGAGTTTGCCAAACGGTACGATGCATTTCCGGTGCCGGTCAAACGGGAAGAAACCGCGCCGTTTCATGAAAATGAAATAACGGAAGATATCAATCTATTTGACATCCTTCCGCTATTCAGAATCAACCAGGGGGACGGCGGCTACTATTTGGATAAAGCGTGTGTCATTTCCCGCGATCTTGAAGATCCGGACAATTTCGGCAAGCAGAATGTCGGCATTTACAGAATGCAGGTAAAGGGAAAAGACCGCCTCGGCATTCAGCCCGTGCCTCAGCATGATATTGCGATTCATCTTCGCCAAGCTGAAGAACGCGGCGTGAATCTTCCCGTTACGATCGCGCTTGGCTGTGAGCCGGTGATTACGACGGCTGCGTCAACTCCGCTGTTATACGATCAATCCGAGTATGAAATGGCCGGCGCGATTCAAGGGGAGCCCTACAGAATCGTCAAATCTAAATTGTCTGATTTAGATATCCCTTGGGGCGCTGAAGTCGTTCTGGAAGGAGAGATCCTTGCGGGAGAACGGGAATACGAAGGACCTTTCGGTGAGTTCACGGGCCATTATTCCGGCGGCCGCAGCATGCCGGTGATCAAAATCAAACGGGTATATCATAGAAACAATCCGATTTTTGAACATTTATACTTAGGCATGCCGTGGACGGAGTGCGATTATATGATCGGCATTAATACGTGCGTGCCGCTTTACCAGCAGCTCAAGGAAGCTTATCCGAACGAAATTGTCGCCGTGAATGCGATGTATACGCACGGGCTGATCGCCATTATTTCCACGAAAACGCGCTACGGCGGATTTGCCAAGGCGGTCGGCATGCGCGCCCTGACCACGCCGCACGGACTCGGCTACTGCAAAATGGTCATTGTCGTGGATGAAGATGTCGATCCGTTTAACCTGCCGCAAGTCATGTGGGCGCTCTCAACGAAAATGCATCCGAAACACGATGCAGTCATCATTCCTGACCTGTCCGTCCTTCCGCTTGACCCGGGGTCTGATCCGGCAGGGATGACACACAAAATGATTCTTGACGCCACAACGCCTGTCGCGCCGGAAACAAGAGGCCATTATTCGCAGCCGCTTGATTCTCCGCTGACAACGAAAGAGTGGGAACAAAAACTGATGGACTTAATGAATCAATAAGAAAGGATGAGGTTGCAATGAAAACATGCCCGCGCTGTGAATCGAAAAAAGGAGAAACCGTCAGCCAATCGCCGGTCAAAGGCGCTTGGGAAATATACCAATGCCAAACCTGCTTTTTCACATGGAGATCCTGTGAACCGGAAAGCATCACGAATCCGGCGGCATTCAACCCGGCATTTAAAATTGATCCGAAAGAAACGGAGACGGCCGCACATGTTCCCGCTGTCCCGGAAAGAAAAGCGTAATGCTGACGGAGCACTTGCCGGAGGCGCTTTACAGACTTTTAGATGGGACGGAGCTTGAAAAAAAGCAGCACGACGCGTTTGTGCTGCAATCTGTGACAAAAGAAGGCCGTCCGCACGCGGCTATGATCAGCGCCGGTGAAATCGTGGCCGTGAGCAGAACAAATCTCCGGCTCGCCTTATGGAAAAACACGACGACCGTAAAAAGCCTGCTGCATTCGGGACAAGCGCTTTTCATCGCCTGGCACGGAGGAGCCGCATATTACGTCACATTGGAATGTGAGGCGCTTCCGCCGCTGAAAGAGGCGAAACACGAGCGGGAACGGTTCAGCTGCCGCGTGATCACCGTCAAGGAAGATCGGGCGAAATACGCGGATCTGACATCCGGACCGGCCATCCAGCTCCACGAACCGGAAGATGTCTTGAAGAGATGGAGAGAAACACTTGAGGAGTTAAAACGATAGACGCATAAAAAAAGCCTGCGGACGATTCCGCAGGCTTTTCTTTTATTGTACGCCTTTCATCGCCCGTTTAATAACGGGAGATAGAAGAATCAAAATAATACCAAGAATGATCGAAATAAGACCGATTGAGCCGAAGTAGGCCGCTTCAGAAATCTTATCAAACAAACCGACTACTTTTGCGTTCAGGGCTTGACCGCAGGCGTTTGTTAAAAACCACATGCTCATCGTCTGCGCTGAGAAAGCGGCAGGCGCAAGTTTCGTTGTGACGGATAAACCGACCGGTGAAAGGCAAAGCTCACCAAGCACAACCAAAAGGAAGCTGAGCACAAGCCAAAGCGGGCTCACAAGCTCGCCGCTTCCGCCCATAACCGGAAGCACCATGACTAAAAATGATAATCCGGCAAGGATAATGCCGATCGCGAATTTAATCGGTGTTGAAGGCTGGCGTTTGCCGAGCTTCATCCAGATCCACGCGAACACCGGCGCGAAAATAACGATGAATAACGGGTTCAGAGACTGGAACCATGAAGACTCAAGATGCATGCCCGCAAAGGAAAGTCTCGTGCGCTGATCCGCATATAAAGCAAGAATCGTCGCGCCCTGCTCTTGAATCGCCCAGAACATTGCGGCTGCAATAAACAGCGGAACATAAGCCGCAAGCCGTGATTTTTCCGTTTTCGTCGCTTTTTTGCTTGTGAACATCACGATAAAGTAAATAACCGGAATGACAATGCCGAGGATACTGACGGTGTCAATCACACGCTGGATCGTCAGCCAGCCGGTTTGAATCAGAACGACGATAACGGCTGCTGCGATGACCACTCCGATTCCCGTGCCGATCACTGATGATTTAGAAATCGGATTCGGTACATTGGAGCCTGCTTTGCCGAGGTATTTCTTTCTCGTAAGAGCGAAAACAATCAGTCCGAGGAACATACCGGCCGCGGCGCATCCGAAGCCTAAGTGGTAGTTGTACTTCTGTCCGAGTGTTCCGACAATTAGCGGCGCAAGCAATCCGCCGAGGTTGATCCCCATGTAAAAGATGCTGAAACCTGAGTCGCGGCGCTCGTCTTCCTTCGTATATAAATCTCCGACAACGCTGGATACGTTTGGTTTAAGCAGGCCGGTTCCGATAATGATCAGAGCCATGCTGGTAAAAAACGCCGCCGTGCTGCCAGGGAAGGCAAGAGCGATGTGCCCGAACATAATTAAAATTCCGCCGTAAAATACGGTGTTTGCCGTGCCGAATACCCGGTCGGCCAGCCATCCGCCGATGACGCTCGACATGTATACGAGAGACCCGTATATGGACATGATGGCAACTGCGGTCGTTTTATCAAAGCCGAGACCGCCATGAGCGACTTCCGTGTATAAATAGTAAAGCAATATGGCTCTCATACCATAGTAGGAGAAACGCTCCCAAAATTCGGTGAAAAACAGTGTAAACAAGCCGCGGGGATGACCGAAAAAGCCTCTTTGCGGCACAGTTTCTGTTATAGAGTCCTTATCAATAGATGCCACCTGAGCCAACCCTTTCTTAAAAAAGTGTATTACAAAAATCATATTCTTATATAATACTTGTGTCAATATAATTTATACTGAATTCAAAAAATTCCAGAATGAAAAGATATTAAAACGTTGAATATAGACGAATCTTCCTAATTCCAATGACTTATTTTGTTATATTATCTGACGAAACTATCTTTATAAACTTTTTTAATAAAATTTAAAGTATGTACAGGCGGAGCGGGATATGGCGGAATAAGATGACAATAAGAGAGGAAGGAGGAGATTATTACTTGCCGAATTGTATATTGGATATTACGGATTGCGGTGTGGCGGCAGACGGAAAAACCGACGTGACGGTAGCCATCAATCAATGCTTGGCCAGGGCCGTAAGCGAAGGCTGTCATACGGTGTTTTTTCCGCCCGGAACATATAAAATCAACGGCACGCTTGGCGGGGACAGAAGCCAGCCGTTTCGGAACGCCGGGATTAACGTGCCGAGCCATCTCACCATCGTTTTAGATCCGGAATGCACGATTAAAGTGGCGCCGAACAGCTCCTGGGGCTACTCGGCTTTCTATATAGGCAGGCGTGAAAATGTCACCATCACCGGCGGCCGGATCATCGGGGAACGGGATGAACACACGTATACCAATGTCCCTTTGCGGTCGACCCATGAATGGGGGTTTGGAATCTGTATTGAAGGCAGCAGCAATGTGCTGATCGAAAATGTGAAGATTTCGGATTTTACGGGAGACGGCATAATTGTCAGCCCGCTCGGGTTAAAAACAAACAGTGATTACGAAACTTCAGAACAGGTGACCATCCGCCGCTGTGAGATCAGGCAGTCAAGGCGGAACAACATTTCAATCACCGGCTGCCATACCGTTACGGTGGAAGAATGCGTGATTGAAGACGCCGGGCAAGGGAACGGAACGGCTCCGAAATTCGGAATCGATATTGAATCGTACGGAGAAGGCGATATTGATTATGAGGAAGCTCTTCATATTACGGTCCGCAACAACTTCTTTTCCGGAAACGCCGCAAGCTCAGTCACCAGTTTTAACGGATATAATGTGTTAATTGAAGGAAATCATTCCGATAACACAATCAGCTACGGGTATGGGGCACATACCGTCATTTCGGGGAATGTCTTCTTTCGGTCAGACGGCGGCTCAAGGACCGCAGTCGCCGGACAAGGTGTGTCACAAGGACAGGACAGCAGCAATGCCGTCATTTCCAACAATCTGATTACCGGTTTTTCCACCGGAATAGATGTAAGGGGAAAAAGCGTCCTCGTCACCCACAACAAAATCAATCAATTTGAAAATACGG
The DNA here is from genome assembly GCF_001975995.1 of Bacillus sp. GZB. Taxonomy (NCBI): domain Bacteria; kingdom Bacillati; phylum Bacillota; class Bacilli; order Caryophanales; family Bacillaceae; genus Bacillus; species Bacillus sp. GZB. Next base: position 195,883 of record NZ_MTQG01000018.1, on the reverse strand, counting down.
GCATTTCCGTCTATCAGGCAGAAGATGTGACCGTTGACGGCAATGTCATTGAAAACGGACGTTCCGAAACGAGACGAAGCACGGGGATGCGGGCGACGCTTTCGGAAAACGCCGTCTTTACGAATAACACTCTGAATCAGGTGACAGACGGAATCAGCATGTCGGCCGGCAATATCACCGTAAAACAAAATGTGCTGACATCGTTCAGCCGGGGCATATGGGTCACAGGCGGAAATGCCGTTATTGAAGGAAATACGCTCATTCCGAATGCGTATCAGGGCGCCGCGGAGTCCTATGCCGTATCTGTGACAAATGACGCAAGGGCTGTCATCAAAGGCAATCTCTTTAAGAACTATAAAAACTATCCCGTATTCAGTTCAACATCCTCGGGAACCTCTGTCATCAGCAACCGCTTTGAATCATCACCGCTCATCGTTACCGTGTATCTGAACTCAGGCACGCATGAAGTCATAGACAATACGCTCACGATCAACCGAACGGCGGGCAGCCCGATCGGCATCTATCTGAACGGAGCCTCCAATTCCCTCGTGTCGGGCAATACCATCAACAACCTTTCCGCCGCTTCTGCTTCCGCCATCCAAACCAATTCCTCCGCAAGCACCAAAATCATCGGCAACCGCATAATCAGAGGCGTCATTGTGAAACACACGACAGATACGGAAAGCGGAAATATCGTCATCTGAAAACAATCTGCATCGGAAAAATAAAAAGAACACATGAACTCCGAGAGAAGGAGGGATGTGTTCTTTTTTGGCACAATACAGCCGTGCGCCTGTCAGGCATCTTTTTTACCTGATTTATATAACGCAATCATTTCTCTGATTAAAAAGAGGGCGAATAAAAACAGCATCAGCCATTCTGAGAAGGTGGTCAATTTAAAAGCGGACAGGTTGTTTTGGACCGCTCCATAGAAACTGAAACCTTGCAGCATATCCATCGCGATTGAAATCACCAGCAAGGCAGCCAGCAAAAAAAATGAAACTCCCAATATTTTCATGAGCAACACTCTCCCTTTTTATCCTTTTCGATTACGCAAAATTTATACAGACTTTCCGCCGTGCATAATCTTTTGCCGTACAGGAAGAATATGAAAAAAACGAGGAAAGGTTTTTTGCGATATGCCGCCATTTTTTAAGCAGAAGAAACAAAAAAAAGCCGATCGAAACGACCGTGACAATGAAGACAGAAAAGAAGCGGACAGCCAGCCGGACAAAGAGCGGGATGAGCCGATCTCCCTCAGCTTAAAGCAAAATATGAAGAAGCTGTCTGAGAGGTTCGGCAACAGTGCCGATGTCGTCATCCGCCGGCTGAAAATCGGAAAAGAAGAGCTTCCGGCCGCAATTGTGTATATCGCCGGTTTGGTAGACGAACAGCTTGTCAGCCAATCCCTTCTGGAGGATTTAATCGACATTCCGTCCGTTCAGCCGGAACAAGCGGTCTGCCTGATATACGATAAAACGCTTGCGATCGGCGGGGTGAAAGAGGAGGAAAAATGGAAAAGTCTTTATGCCGGGCTGGTGGCGGGCAGCACGCTCATTTTTGTCGACGGGGCTGACAAGGCGCTGATCGCCAGCACGGAAGGGGGAGAGCACCGGTCCATTCAAGAGCCGAGCACTCAGGTCTCTTTCCGCGGCCCGCGGCAGGGATTCACTGAATCTCTGCAAACCAATATTTCCATGATCCGCAGGTATGTAAAAACGCCTGATGTATGGGTTGAAAAAATGGAGATCGGACACGAAACGAATACGGATGTCGCGCTGATGTATATTAACGGAATTTGCGATAAAAAGCTGATTAAGGAAGTCCGCAAGCGGCTGAAGCACATTGACATCGACAGCATTCTGGAATCCGGCTACATTGAACAGCTCATTGAAGACGCGCCGTTTTCTGTGTTCCCCACCGTATATCATACGGAGCGGCCGGACGTTGTGGCGGGGAATCTGCTGGAAGGACGATTTGCGATTATAGTGGACGGAACGCCGTTCGTTCTCCTCGCGCCGGCCTTATTTATTCAATTTTTTCAATCGGTTGAGGATTATTATTCACGATTTGATATCGCCACCAGCATCAGGGTGCTGCGGGTTTTGATCTTCTTCATTTCACTGGTGGCGCCGGGGATTTATGTGGCGGCGACGACCTTTCACCAGGAAATGATTCCGACGCAGCTGCTGATTGTCATCGCGGCCCAGCGGGAGACGGTGCCGTTCCCGGCCGTGATTGAAGCGCTGACGATGGAAGTGGCCTTTGAGATTCTCAGGGAGGCGGGTGTCCGGCTTCCGAGAGTTGTCGGCTCCGCCGTTTCCATAGTCGGAGCGCTTGTCATCGGCCAGGCCGCCGTACAGGCCGGCATTGTTTCCCCGGCCATGGTTATCGTCGTCGCCCTGACGGCGATTGCCAGCTTTGCGACCCCGGCTTTTGACATGGCGATATCTGCGCGGCTGATCCGGTTTCTCTTTATTCTGTCGGCGGCGGTCATGGGATTTTACGGGCTGATTCTGGGCATTATCATGATGTTTGTCCATCTGTGCGGCCTGCGTTCATTCGGATTTCCGTATATGTCCCCGCTCGCTCCTTTAACCCCGGGCGGACTGAAGGATTCCCTCCTCCGCGCTCCGTTATGGGCGGATGAAAAAAGGCCGGGACTGCTCGTACAGGAAAACAACAGGCGCCAAGGGGAACATCAAAGACCGAAACCGGAGACATCCAGAGGAATGGTTAATAAAGATGTAGAAGAGGGCGACGGTAATGAAGAGACGTAAATGGATGCTTATCCTTTGTACGATGGTTTCCCTTTTGTTTGTATCCGGATGTTGGGATAAAAGGGAGCTGACCGATTTAGCGGTGATTTCCGCGATCGGTATTGACCGGACCGAAACGGGAAAGTACGTCCTTCACTTTCAAATTATCAATCCGGGAAACGTGGCCGGCGGTCTGCAGGGCGGCGGAGCGGGAGACCGGCCTCCGGTTTCCGTCTATTCGGTGTCCGGAGACAATTTGACGGAAGCTTTGAGAAAAGGCTCGATGAAAGTGTCCAGGAGGCTCTATTTTGCGCATACGAATCTCGTGGTGTTCAGTGAAAAACTGGCGAAAGAGGAAGGGCTCAGTTTTATTCTGGACAATCTTGACCGCGACACCGAATTCAGGACGACCGCAACCGTTGTGATTGCGCATAATTCCAAGGCGGAAGACATTATTAAAGTGCTGACGCCGATTGATAAAATCCCTTCCAATAAAGTGAACAAGACGCTCAGCTTCACGCAGGAACAATACGGCAGAGTCATTAAAACCAGTCTTCAGGACGTTCTGATTGATCTCGCTTCTCCGACCGGGTCGCCGTTTATTCCTGGTTATGAAATGCACGGAGACGATAAAGCCGGTCCTACGATGGAAAATACGCAGACAACTGAACCGAAAGCAGTGCTGTCAGCGGACGGACTGGCGGTGTTCAAAAAGGATGGGAGGCTGGATTACTGGATTGAGGATGACGACAGTGTGGGAGCTGTATGGCTGCTCAATAGGATCAAGCATACGTTCATCAATGCGGATTGGAAGAACGTGAAGCATGCAATCAGTCTGCAGGTCACCCGCCAGAATACAAAGGTGACGGCCACTTTTCCGAACGGAAAACCGCATATTCACGTGCATGCTCAGGTCGAGGGGCTGGTGGACGCTGTCAGATACCCTTTCCATCTGTCTGATCCGCAAGTGCTGATGACGATGCAAAAGGCGCTCAGCGTACAGCTTGAGAAAGATATCACCAAATCGATTGAAGATATAAAAGCCCATAAGAATGACTTCGTCGGCTTCGGAGACCTGATCTATCGGAAGCATCCGGACAAATGGAAAAAGTTCAAAGGGAAGTGGGATGAAGAATATTTCCCCAATCTCCCCGTAGATGTCAAAACGGAAGTCATTATCAGAAGAACGGGCTTGCGGAATAATCCTCTCTCAGACAAGCTTGAGCATGATTGATTTGAGGAGAAAGGAGCGAAGCGTATGGAAAATGCGAAAATCGGCACGCGTCAGCTGTTTATTATGATCATTTTGTTTGAATTGGGCAGTTCGTTATTGATCCCGCCGGGCACGATGGCCGGGCGGGATGCATGGCTGTCCGTGCTTCTCGGGTGCGTTACCGGTCTCGGACTTTTCTACGTTTATCAGGCGCTGTATCAATTTTTTCCTGAGTCTTCTCCGAGAGATTACATGAACGAACTGATCGGCAGACATCTGAGCTGGGCGGTCTCACTTCTTTATATTCTCTATTTTGCTTATATCGCCGCCCGCGTATTGCGGGATTTTGGCGAAATGCTTGTCACCTTCGCCTATCAGGACACGCCGATTTTAATTGTGAATGCCATGCTGATGATCGCCGCGATATTTGCGGTCAGAAAGGGAATTGAAGTGATAGCGAGAGCCGGCGAGCTGCTGTTTGGCATTATGTATTTCCTGACAGCCGTCGGGCTGATCCTCATTATCAGCTCAGGCACGATAAACCTCAGATTTCTCCAGCCCGTTTTAGCGGAGGGTGCAGGAACGGTCATTTATTCCGTGTTTAAACAGACGATGTTCATCCCGTTCGGTGAATTAATCGTGTTTGTCATGATTTTCCCTTATTTAAAAGATCGGAAAAAGGTGAAGAAAACCGGATTTATGGCGATTATCATCAGCGGGCTGTTTTTGGCAATGTCAGTGGCGATTAATATTTGTGTGCTGGACGTCAACTTAATGCTCCGCTCTCAATTTCCGCTGCTGAGCACCATACAGACAATTAAAGTGGAAGAGTTTTTAGACCGGCTGGATGTCTTCTTCATGCTCGTGCTCGTCATCGGCGGTTTTTTCAAAGTCAGCCTTTTTACATATGCGGTTGTCGTGGGCGTGTCCACGCTGTTTAAAGAAAAAAATCCGTCCCAGCTGGCCTTCCCGGTCGGATTGGGGGTGCTGATTCTCTCCATCAGCATCGCAAGCAATTTTTCGGAACACATGAATGAAGGCTTAAACATTGTGCCGATCTATATTCATCTTCCGTTTCAAGTGCTGTTCCCCGTTTTGCTGCTTATCATTGCCGTTATTAAGAAAAAGGTCAAAGGGACCGTCTATACAGTTTCGAAGAAATAACCCGGCCGGTGCGCCGGGTTATTTTAAAAATCATGATTTTTGTCTTAATGCATTGACAAACTTGCCTGACAATTGTACATTTTGATTTATTCTTATAAAATTACTAGGAAATATAGGTTTAGTCGTGTTAATGTTTTCCGAACCGTATTTCAGAATAGAAGGAGATCCATCATGACAAAGAAAAAAGAAATCAAACTCGGTGTGTTTCTCGCGGGCACCGGCCATCATGTCGCTTCTTGGAGACATCCTCAGGCACCGGCGGACGCGAGCATGAATTTGGATTATTTCAAAGAACTGGCGAAAACAGCTGAGCGGGGGAAATTGGACATGCTGTTTTTGGCGGACAGTTTATCAATAGACGGCAAATCACATCCGAATGTGCTGACGCGCTTTGAGCCGTTTACGCTGCTGTCGGCGCTCGCTCAGGTCACATCCCGCATCGGTCTGACGGCGACCGCATCTACCACATACAGCGAACCGTTCCATATCGCGAGACAATTTGCATCGCTTGATCATCTTTCCAACGGCCGTGCGGGCTGGAATGTCGTCACATCTTCGATTGAATCGACCGCGCTTAATTTCAGCGGCGAAAAGCATCTTGAGCACCATCTCAGATATCAGCGCGCGGAAGAATTCGTTGAAGTCGTCAAAGGATTATGGGATTCGTGGGAGGAAGACGCCTTTATCCGTGACAAAGAATCAGGAGCTTTTTTCGATAAAGACAAAATGCATGAATTGAACCATAAAGGAACATATTTCTCCGTGAGAGGGCCGTTAAATGTCGCCCGCACACCACAAGGGCGCCCGGTCATTATTCAGGCCGGATCATCAGGAGACGGAAAAGCGCTGGCAGCCAAAACGGCGGAAGTCATTTTCACCGCGCAAAATCATTTGGAGTCCGCGCAGGAATTCTATCAATCTATTAAAGAACAAGCGGCTTCTTTCGGCCGTGATCCTGAAAAAATCGCGATCATGCCGGGAATTTTTCCCGTTATTGCCGATACCGAAGAAGAAGCGCAGGCAAAATATGAAGAGCTCCAAGACCTCATCATTCCGTCTGTCGGCCTGAACATTCTGCAAAACTATCTGGGCGGCGTCGACCTTTCCGCCTGCCCGCTTGACGGCCCGCTTCCTGAATTGGATGCGGATGCGTCGAATGCCGTTAAAAGCCGGTTCAAGCTCGTTCAGGAGATGGCCAAACGGGATAACATGACCATCCGCGAGCTGTACAAATATGTGGCGGGTTCAAGAGGCCATCATATCTTTGTCGGAACGCCAGAACAGCTTGCCGATAAGATGGAAGAATGGGTCGGAAAACAAGCTTGTGACGGTTTCAACATCATGCCGCCGCTTTTGCCTGAAGGTCTCACTCTTTTTGTAGACAAAGTGATTCCGATTTTACAAGAACGGGGCGTGTTCAGAAAAGAGTATGAAGGAACGACGCTCAGAGAACATTTCGGACTGGAAAAACCGGCAAACCGATATGCCGACTAAAGGAGGGCTCATCATGTCAAGACAATACCGGCTCGCAACGGAGGCAGACGCTGATGAGCTGCTTTCACTGACACTGCGGGCGTATGAACCGATCCGCAAGCTCGGCATCAACTTTGCCGCAGCAACGGCGGATAAGGAGCTCGTTTTGAATAACATACAAAAAAACGCCTGTTACGTTTTGGAGGAAGACGGACGGATTCTGGCGACGATTTCTCTGCGGATGCCGTGGGGGCCGAATCCCGGGCCGTACGGTGTCCCTCATATTTGGTGGTTCGCCGTCGATCCTGAAACCGGAAAAAAAGGGACGGGCTCAGACATGCTGGAGTGGCTGGAGAATACAGTGCTCCGCGATACATTAAAAGCGCCTTTCGTATCACTGGGCACAGCGGACAAGCATCCGTGGCTGATCGGCATGTACGAGCGGAAAGGCTACGTCCGTGCAGGCGAAAAGGATTTAGGAAAAGGGCACATCACCATCTATTTAAAAAAACAATTGCAGGATTAACATTTTAATAGGAAAAGGCGGGATTTCAATGAAGAAGAAAACATGGGCTTTGCTGCTGTCTGCCGCGCTTTTGGCGGTCTTAACAGCATGCGGAAACGGAAAAGAAAGCGAAGGGAACGATAACGTGCTGCATGTCGGCGCCACGGGGCAAAGCTATCCGTTCGCATATAAAGAAAACGGCAAGCTGACAGGCTTTGACGTGGATGTCATGGAAGCCGTAGCGAAAAAAATCAACATGAAACTGGACTGGAAGCTGCTTGAATTCAGCGGACTGATGGGCGAGCTCCAGACCGGCAAACTCGACACCATCTCAAACCAGGTCGCTGTCACGGACGAACGCAAGAAAACGTATAACTTCACAGAACCGTATTCGTATGCGGGCACTCAAATCGTCGTCAAAAACGATAACAAAGACATCAAATCAGTCAATGATCTGAAAGGAAAAACAGTGGCGGCCGTTCTGGGCTCAAACCACGCGAAAAACCTTGAGAGCAAGGACCCGGATAAAAAAATCAACATAAAAACATATGAAACACAAGAAGGCACGCTGAAAGACGTGGCTTACGGACGGGTTGACGCTTATGTAAACAGCCGCAGCGTCCTGATCGCCCAGATCAAAAAGACCGGTCTGCCTCTGAAATTAGCAGGAGACCCGATTGTCTATGAAAAAGTCGCTTTCCCGTTTGCGAAAGATGCGGCTCACGATAAAATCCGCAAAAAAGTAAACAAAGCCATTGAAGACCTGCGGAAAGACGGCACGCTGAAAAAGCTGTCTGAAAAGTACTTTAACGAAGATATCACAAAGGAAGCAAAGCATTAAGAAACGGCGGTGAAAATCGAGAATGAACAGCATTGATTGGGGATTTATGTTTTCAGCTTTTCCCGCGTTAATCGAAGCCTTGCCGATCACATTACTAATGGCCGTCGCGGCCATGGTATTTGCCGTGATCGGCGGCCTTATATTAGCGCTTATCACAAAAAATCGTATTCCTGTGCTTCACCAGCTGTCAAAGGTGTATATTTCATTTTTCCGGGGCGTGCCGACGCTCGTGCAGCTTTTCTTAATTTATTACGGCCTGCCTCAGCTCTTTCCCGGAATGAGCAAGATGACGGCGTTAACTGCGGCGATTATCGGGCTAAGCCTGAAAAATGCCGCCTACCTGGCTGAAATCTTCCGCGCGGCCCTCAACTCAGTCGATGAGGGGCAGCTTGAAGCCTGTCTGTCTGTCGGAATGACAAAATCCCAGGCGTACAGACGGATCATTTTCCCGCAAGCCGTCAGAAACGCGCTTCCCGCGACGGGAAATACATTTATCGGCCTGTTAAAAGAAACATCGCTCGCCTTTACATTAGGTGTGATGGAGATGTTCGCCCAAGGAAAAATGTACGCATCAGGCAACCTCAAATATTTTGAGACGTATTTAGCCGTCGCGGTCATGTACTGGATTCTTACGATTATTTACAGTGTGCTGCAGGATCTGCTCGAACGGGCGATCAGCAAGCCTTATCGCACATAGGAGGAGGCTCAGGATGATACAAGTCAGACATATTCGAAAAGCATTTAAAGACCTTACCGTACTTGACGGGATCGATCTTGAGATCAAAAGCGGCGAAGTCACGGCCATCATCGGCCCGTCAGGCTCGGGAAAATCAACGCTCCTCCGCTGTCTGAATCTGCTGGAGCGCCCGGATGACGGCATCATTGAAATCGGTGATGCAAAGCTGAATGCAGCGTCCTATTCGCGCAAAGACGTACACAAGCTTCGCCAGCAGACGGCGATGGTGTTTCAGAATTACAACCTGTTCAAAAACAAAACCGCCCTGCAAAATGTGACAGAGGCGCTGATCACCGCGCAAAAGAAACCGAAAAAAGAAGCGGAACAGATCGGTATGGACCTGCTGCGGCAAGTCGGTTTAGAACACAAAGCGGACAGCTACCCGATTACGATGTCAGGCGGGCAGCAGCAGCGGATCGGGATTGCGAGAGCCTTGGCCGTTGATCCTCACGCGATTTTACTGGATGAACCGACTTCAGCCCTTGACCCTGAGCTTGTAGCCGGGGTGCTCCAAGTCATCAAATCAATTGCCGAAAAACAGACAACCATGATCATCGTCACGCATGAGATGGCTTTTGCGCGTGAAGTAGCCGACAAAGTTATTTTTATGGCGGACGGACGCATCATCGAACAGGGAACGCCGGAGGAGCTGTTTGACAATCCGCAGAACGAACGGACGAAAAAATTCATTAAGCAAGTGGGAGAGCCTGCCGAACTTGTCTAAGAAGGGAAGAAGAAGAAATGGCAAATGAAACGTATGAATCATTAAACAAACGTTTAATCAATATCCGCCGCGACCTTCATGAACACCCTGAGCTGTCAGGCGAGGAATTCGAAACGACGAATAAAATCCGCCGCTGGCTGGAGGAAGAAGGAATCACGGTTCTTGATGTGCCGAAACTTCAAACCGGAGTGATCGCTGAAATCAAAGGACATAAAAGCGGCCCCGTCATCGCCGTCAGAGCGGACATCGACGCACTGCCGATCGAAGAGAAAACAAACCTTCCGTTTGCTTCGCGAAACAGCGGCGTGATGCACGCATGCGGCCATGATTTCCATACGGCATCTATTCTCGGCACGGCTTTCTTATTAAATGAGAGAAAGCATGAGCTGAAAGGAACGGTGCGGTTTATTTTTCAGCCCGCGGAAGAAATCGCCGCCGGAGCAAGACAGGTCATTGAAGCCGGCGCGCTTGACGGTGTATCGGCGATATTCGGCATGCATAACAAACCTGACCTCCCCGTCGGCACGGTCGGTCTGAAAGAAGGCCCGCTGATGGCGAGTGTCGACCGCTTTGAAATCACCGTGAAAGGAAAAGGCGGCCACGCCGGAATCCCCGACAACAGCATTGACCCGATTCAGGCGGCAGGACAGATCATCGGCGGCCTGCAATCGGTTGTCAGCAGAAACATCAGCTCGCTTCACAATGCCGTCGTCAGCATCACAAGAGTTCAGGGGGGCAGTTCTTGGAATGTCATTCCGGACCATGTTGAAATGGAAGGCACCGTCCGGACGTTTCAAAAAGAAGCGCGTGACGCTGTTCCGAAACATATGAAGCGGGTTGCTGAAGGAATCGCGGCCGGATTCGGGGCAGAGGCTGACTTCCGCTGGTTTCCTTACCTGCCGTCAGTGATGAACGACGCCCGTTTCATACAGGCGGCGGAACAAACGGCTGAAGATCTCGGGCTTCAAACCGTTCGGGCAGAACAGTCGCCCGGCGGCGAAGACTTCGCGTTATATCAAGAAAAAATCCCCGGCTTCTTCGTCTGGATGGGAACAAACGGAACAGAAGAATGGCACCATCCCGCCTTCACACTCGACGAAAAAGCGCTCCCGAAAGCGGCTGAGTTTTTCGCCCGGCTTGCCGTCAATGTATTGGAGCAGACGGAATGAATACGGAAAATCTGACGGCCGGACTTGCTCAGGCCGTCATGTCGTCTGTACCGGAAACATCCGCCGAAGCGATGAAAGAAGCGCGCAAAGGACTGCTTGATTTTACAGCGGCGGCTTTTGCGGGGAGACGGGATAAAGGAGTTGAAAAGCTGGTAAAACTGGCCGAAGAAGAAGGCGGGGTGCCGATAGCGCCGCTTATCGGCAGAAATCAAAAAACCACGCCGTCCCAATCCGCGCTCATTAACGGATTCATCGCACATGCGCTTGATTTTGACGATGTTCATTCTGATGTAAGAGGACATCCGAGCGCGGTCATCCTTCCGGCTTTGATTGCAGCCGCATCAGCCGGCCGGATAGACAAGAGCCGTTTTCTCGGCGCTTATGTGACGGGAATCGAAGTGATGGCGCGGCTCGGCGAGTCAGCTGGAAGGCATCATTACGAGAAAGGCTGGCACAATACAGGAACGTTAGGTGCCATTGCGGCCGCATGCGCCGTCGGATTCGCGGAGAATCTGAATCAAACCCAATTGCAGAAAGCAATCGGGTTTGCGGCTGCCCGTTCCGGAGGCATGAGAGTGCAATTCGGGACAGAAATGAAGCCGCTCCACGCCGGACTGGCCGCCCAAGCCGGGTTGTTCGCCGTAAAGCTTGCAAAGGCCGGTTTCGGCGGCTCAGCTCATGCGCTTGACGGGGAGAAAGGTTTTTTCGGACTGTACGGCGATCTTGAACGGGCAGAAACCCTGCTTGTAAACGGGTGGGGAAACCCTTGGCGGATTGTGAGTCCGGGACTTTGGTTTAAGGTTTATCCGTTTTGCTCGGCGGCCCATCATGCGGCGGACGCCATTCTCAAGCTGAAGGCCGAACATGGTCTCACTTTCGGCCAAACGGAACGGATTGACGTGATTTATCCGCCGGGAGGGGACGCCGCATTGACAGAACGGCGTCCGAAAACAGGCGAAGCGGGACGGTTCAGCGTAGAATATGTGATCACCTTGGCTTTGCACGGTAAGGATTTTTCAGTTGAACATTTCACATCCGAGCCGATCCCGGAATCCCTTCAAAAAGGATTTGAGCGGATTCACCGCAGCTGCGATGACCAAATTCAGCCGGCTGACAACGCCGTTCCGAAGGGCCGTTTTACAATTGTACGGGTCACGGCTTCCGGCGGTCATGTCTATGAAACACGTATCGACTGTCCGAAAGGAGCGCCGGGAAACGGTTTTTCTGAAAAAGACATTGAAGACAAGCTCCGGCTCGCTTTGCCGGGAGAAGAGAAAAAGGCGGAAGAATTGATCAAAGCAGCCGGACAATCAAATATGGACCGTTATTTACAGCTGATATAAATAAAAAGAGCGAGGGGATGCAGCCCTCGCTCTTTTTACGTTCACTTCTATTGAATAGGGGGATATAGGGTGCGCCCCTGTCTGCGCTGGCAGGGGCGCGGTATCAGGAAACGGCCGTGCCGTTTTCTTTGACCGTGAAACTTCCTCTTGATAAGCGGATGTTGATATCAGACACTTTGGCAATTTGTTCGTCGTGCGTAACCATGATGACGCATTTGCCGTCTTTATGCGCCAGATCCTGAAAGAGCCGGACAATTTCCTTTGACGTATCCTCGTCGAGGTTTCCCGTCGGCTCGTCCGCGCAAATCAAATCCGTGTCACAGCAGAAAGCCCGCGCAATTGAAACGCGCTGCTGCTGTCCGCCGCTTAATGTCAGCACCCGCTGACGGGCCTGCTGTTCGGTGATGCCGACTTTATCCAGCATGCTGAGCGCGGACTCATCTTTGTTGTTCTCCTTAGATCCGGTAATCTCCATCGCCGTTGTGACATTCTGGAGCGCCGTCATATACGGGATCAGATGATAAGATTGAAAGACGATAGAGACATATTGATTTCTGAATTTGGTTAATCCGATTTTGGAGATGTCTTCTCCGTTATAAAGGATGCTTCCCTCTTTAGGTGTGTCAAGGCCGCCCGCCAGAGACAGAAACGTTGTTTTTCCCGTCCCGGAGGCGCCGGCAATTGTATAAAACTTCCCTTTTTCAAAGCTGATCGTTATATCCTGAAACAGCGGCTGTGATTTATCTTGGTACCAGTAGCCGGTCTGTTGAAAGGTTAATAGGCTCATTATGCTGCCTCCTCTTATTCCTGCTTGGTCAGGATCGTTTTAGGGTGAAGCCGCATGACTGATACAGACGGCAGTAATGTGGCGATGACGGCAATTGCGACGCCGATCCCGCCGAGAATCAGAAGGTCATTCAGCGAAACGTTTACCTGCATTGTACTGATGACATCTGCACCGGATGAATGCTGACCGAACATGCCGCCTCCCCGCGGCATTTCTCCTCCGCCCCAGCCGCTTGTTTGCTGCTGTGAATCATCGGCTGAGCTGACCTGCTGGGAAAGAAGCTGATTTCCGAGCTGATTCGCCACAAGGCTGCCCGTGACGGATGCGATCCCGATGGCGATAACCGCGACAATCAGAATTTCCGTTAAGAATTGTCCGATGAGCTTCCAGCGCTTTTCGCCGATCGCCATTAAGACACCCATTTCATACTTGCGTTCCCTGATCGACATCATCACGATCAACCCGAGAATGACCGCCCCCGCGATGGATACAAGGTACACCACGTTTTTAGAAAATGACGCGACATTTTCAATCGGGCCGACCATTTGCTGATACACCTGATCATTTGTCGTCAGCGTGTAGGTTTTATCATCTATAGATGTTTTTTTCGCAGCCGCAACGAATGAGTCAATATATTTTGCATCATCCATATAATAAACGGCTGAGCTGATTTTGTTTTTGTTATCAGACCCTTTTAACGCCGCTGCGGCGGTGTAAGGCGTATAGATTTTATTGTCAGGATTTAAGAATGAAAAATGCTCTGCCTGATCGTCTCCTGATGATGTTGTTTTATAAATTCCCACAATTTTAAGCTTTGTACTCACAGAATCATCCGCTGCTGAGGAAACCGTAATGGAGCCGCCGACCTTCAGCTTGTTTTGATCTGCCAGCGTTTCATTGATCACTGCGACTTTTGCGTCCGCATCTGTTTTTGTGATGGCGCGGCCGTCAGTGATTTTTGAGCTCCCGCCTGTGAAATCATCAAGCAGCGCCGTAGAGAGCACGCCTTCGACCGAAATGTCCGCTGAAATCATCTGTCTTCCGCCGCCTTGAAAACGGCTTCCGCCGGAACTGTTATCGGCTGATTCGCCTGAGCTTTTTATCGCGTCAAAGCTTTCTGCGTTTGCTGACGCTGCCGTGAGGAAGTTGTAATTTTTAACGTGCTGTAAAGATGTAAGTTTCTTGGCATCCGAGACGGAAATCGGCGCTGATTCAAACGTCCTCTTTTCACCGTCTTTTTGCTGCTGCGACATTTGCTTTTGGCGGTCAGCCTGGAGTGTGACGCTCCCGCCGAGCTGCTGCCTTGCCAGTTCGCTTGATTTCTTTGCCGCTGACTGGATCGTAAGACCGGACAGGACAAAAATGCAAATCACTGAAAACACAACCAGCTGCAAAAACGTTTTTCCCTTTTTTGCCTTCATGCTCCAAAAGGCTCTTTTTATAAAGTTCATGTCTGTTCCTCCGTGTGGGTGTCAGATCTTGTAAAACCGACCTTCTTTAGAACCGGTTATCCGATATGTATATAGTAGGAGAAATGTGTGAAAAAAATATGAACAAACTATTTCCGGGTGATGAAATAAAAACTAACAATTGTGAAACCCGAAAATATCCGGGTAAAATGGTGCTATTATAAGTAAAAGCGTCAAGATAAGCGGAGGAACCAATGAAGATATTAATGATAGAAGACAATATAAGCGTATGCACCATGACGGAAATGTTCTTTTTTAAAGAAGGATTTGAAGCCGAATTTGTCCATGACGGAGTGGAAGGCTATCAGCGGTTCACGGAAGAGGACTGGGATTTGGTCATTCTGGATATTATGCTTCCATCTATGGACGGAGTGACGATCTGCCGGAAAATAAGAGAGACGAGCAGTGTGCCGATTATTATGCTGACCGCAAAGGACACGGAGTCTGATCAGGTGATCGGGTTTGAAATGGGGGCCGACGACTATGTCACCAAGCCGTTCAGCCCGCTGACGCTAGTAGCGCGGATTAAAGCGGTGATCAGAAGATACCGGGCGACGGGGCAGACCGTAAAAAGCGGCGACTTGATCGAAACGGCGTGTTTTTCAATCAATAAGAAGACGCGGGAAGTGTTTCTGCACGGAAAGCCTGTCGAGAATCTGACGCCGAAGGAATTCGATCTGCTCTTTTATCTCGCACAAAATCCGCGCCAGGTCTTTTCGAGAGAGCAGCTGCTTGAGCAGGTGTGGGGGTATCAATTTTACGGCGATGAACGTACGGTTGATGTTCATATTAAACGGCTGCGCAAAAAACTGTCCAGTGACGAAAAACCGTTTTTATACACGGTGTGGGGGGTAGGATACAAATTTGATGAGGATTAAATACTTATATCAGCTGCTGTTAAGCCATGTCAGCATTTTGATTTTGGCCTTTTTCATCATCATTTCCCTGTTTTCGCACTTTGTGAAAGATTTTGCGTATCAAAATAAAGTGGATGAGCTGTCTTCTTATGCCCAGCAGATCACAAGTGAGCTGAACGGACGCGATCTTGATCTGCGCCGCCTGTATCCGTATCAGGACATGTTAAAAACGCGCGAGACCAGGTTTATTATTTTTGATGAACATCAGCGGCCGTACTTTTTTCCTGACGATATGCCGCCGCGCGAGAAGCTGAAAAGTAAAGAGTGGCACTTGCTGAAGCAAGGGAAAACCGTTCAGATCAGAGCGGAGATGAACCGTTTTAATACGGAAGGCTTGGAAGTGTCGCTTGTCGCAAAACCGCTTTTGATCAACAATCAATTTAAAGGCGCGGTGCTGCTCGTGTCTCCCGTCAGAGGGGTCGAGCAGATGATCAGCCAGGTCAACCGCTATATGATTTACGCGATCATCAGCACCCTTATCATCACGATTCTGCTGAGCTGGCTTTTATCTAAATTTCACGTCAAGCGGATTCAGACATTGCGGGATGCGACCGGAAAAGTGGCGTCCGGTGATTACGATATTTCGCTCAAGAACAGCGGCGGCGATGAAATCGGCATGCTGGCGTCCGACTTCAACATCATGGCCAAAAATCTGAAGCAATCGAGAGAGCAGATTGACCGCCTGGAAAAACGGAGGCGCCAATTTATCGCCGATGTCTCCCATGAGCTGAGAACGCCTTTGACGACCATTAACGGACTTGTGGAGGGGCTTAACAGCAACACCATCCCGGAAAAAGATAAAGAGAAATGCTTCTCGCTGATCAGCGAAGAAACGAAGCGGATGCTCAGGCTCGTGAAAGAAAATCTGGATTATGAAAAAATCAGATCCCAGCAAATCAAACTGGACAAGCTCAGTCTGCCGCTCATCGAGGTGTTTGAAATTATTAAAGAGCATCTCAATCAGCAGGCGGAGGAAAAACAAAATCAGCTGCGGATTCAGGCGGAGGACGGCGTCAAAGTGTTCGCCGATTATGACAGGCTGATCCAGATTCTCGTCAACATCACGAAAAACAGCATTCAATTTACGCAAAACGGAGACATCACGCTGCGCGGGTATGAAGGCTATAAAGAAACGGTGATTGAGATCGAAGACACCGGAATCGGCATCTCCAAAGAGGAAATTGAGCATATATGGGAGCGGTTTTATAAGGCGGACGTGTCCCGGACGAATACGGCATACGGCGAATACGGACTCGGCCTGTCCATCGTCAGGCAGCTTGTTGAAATGCACAAGGGCACGATAGATATTGACAGCGAAAAAGGAAAAGGCACGACCTTTACAATCCGCCTTCCGCTGAATACGAAACATGAATCATCTTGAAACCGGCAGTCCCGTCTGGCTGCCGGCTGTTTTATCTTCACTCGGAAAATTGCGCTCTGCCGAAACAAAGTTTGCGTGTTTTTCGGGATGGAAAGACACGGAAACGTGATAAAATAACTGGTAAACAGGTCTTGGATGGGGAGGGTGAAGGAATGAAGAGCGGGTTAATTCCTTCTTCAGCAGTCGGGCAGAAAATTAACGAGTGGTATCGATACATCAGAACATTCAGCGTGCCGGATGCGGAGATCTTGAAGGCCGAGATCAAACAAGAGCTTGACCATATGGAGCCTGATTCGAACTTAGTGCTTTATTATTCCCTCATGGAATTTCGCCATCAGCTGATGCTGGACTACTTGGAGCCGCTGGAAAAACTGAAGATAGAAGACCAGCCGACCCTGTCGGAAATTCTTGATAACATTGATAACAGCCAGGCCGGCCTCAAAGGGCTTCTCGATTATTACGTCAACTTTTTCAAAGGCATGTTTGAATTTGATAAAAGAGAATTTATCTCAGCGATTACATATTATAAACAAGCTGAGAAAAAACTGGCCTTCGTATCGGACCATGTGGAACGGGCGGAGTTTTATTTTAAAGTGGCCGAAGCTTATTATCATATGAAACAAACGTATTTTTCTTTGATACATATAAAAAACGCTTATGAAATTTACGTAGAGCAGGACACATATAACGTCCGGATCATTCAATGCCATTTTGTATTCGGCGTCAATTTAATGGATGAAAGGCGCTTTGAACAGGCGGCCAAACATTTTCAGCACGCTCTGCAAATGGCCGAAAAAGAACAAAAAGCGCAGCTTGTCGGGAGGGCGCTGTATAATCTCGGACTGTGCTACTACAATCAGGACCGCATCGGCGAAGCGATTCCGTACTTTGAACGGGCGGTTGATACATTTGAATCACAAAGAATCGTCAATTCTCTTCCTCAAGCATATTTTCTAATCACACTCATTTACTTTAAACTCGGAAAAAAAGAAAAAGCGTCGGAATATCACAAGCGGGGATATGAATATGCTAAAGAAACAGACGATCCCGTTTACACGGTAAAATTCGAATGGCTGCAGGCTCTGTATCAGGCGAAACCGGATGAGGAAACAATCAGCACGTGTTTCCGTTACCTGGAAGATAAAAATTTATACGCCGATATAGAGGATTTAGCACTAGAAGCAGCTAAATATTACTATGAACAAAATTGCTTTAAGATTTCTTCTGACTATTTTCTGAAAGTCGAAGAGGCAAGGAAACAAATACAAAGGAGTGAGGGTTTGTATGAAATTGAAATCTAAATGGTTTGTTATTTGTTTAGCAGCCGCCGCGATTTTTACAGTGACAGGAGCAGGCCAGACAGATCAGGCTGACTTCCATGTAGCTGAAAGAGGAATGACGTGAGAAGAAAATAGCCTGAACAAAGGAAAAGACTGCATGGGAATGTTCCCGGCAGTCTTTTTTTGCGCGTCCGGACTCGGACAGCGGCGGAAAACAAAAGAAAACGCCGCAGGTCAAAACCCGCAGCGTCCTCATATAGACGGAGCGATGCTTAGAAACCGCCAACATAGGCAGTACCTACAATAACCAACAGGATAAATAAAACAACGATCAAAGCGAAAGAGCTGATTCCAGAATATCCTGACATGAGCTTCACCTCCATATTGTCTATACCATACAATATGTAAAAGAAGCTGCTTTGTAAGGGATATTAGTGGACAAGAGAAAAAAGAGGCGGTTTCCTATGAGAGTAAGACTCCGGCAAAAAATTCGTCATACAGTGCCCGCACCGCGTGTCTTTCCTGTTCTTCTTTCACTCCGAACATCATGCTGACTTCCGATGACCCTTGATTGATCATCTCGATGTTGACGCCGGCTTTCGACAGTGCTTTGGATGCCCTGGCGGTTGTGCCGACATTATGGCGCATCGCTTCCCCGACGACCATAATCAGCGCCAGATTATGCCTGACTGTGACCTCATCTGCTTGAAGTTCCTGCTTCAGACGGGTGACGAGCCTGTGTTCCAGTTCTGAGTCCATCTGATTGTGCCGGAGGATGATCGTGATGTCGTCAATGCCGGATGGAACGTGTTCATACGTCAATCCTTCTTCCTCCAAAATGTGAAGGGCTTTGCGGCCGAAACCGATTTCCCGGTTCATTAAATATTTGCTTATGTAAATGCTGCAAAAGCCCGTGTCGCTTGCGATGCCGATGACTGGCCCGTTCGTATTGTCACGGCTGCTGACGACGCGTGTTCCTTTCGCATCCGGATTATTCGTATTCTTAATCTGAACGGGGATGCCGGCCCGAAATGCGGGAATCAGCGCTTCATCATGAAAAACGGAAAATCCGGCATAGGAGAGCTCACGCATTTCCCGATACGTCAGTTCGTTAATTTCTTTCGGATGCCGCACGATTGACGGGTTGACGGAATAGACGGCGTCCACATCAGTAAAGTTTTCGTACAAGTCGGCTTTTAAGCCGCTGGCGAGAATGGAGCCGGTAATATCAGAACCGCTCCGGGAAAACGTCACAATCTCATGCTCCTTCGTGTAACCGAAGAATCCCGGAAAAATGATCAAGCCTTCACGGTTTCTCAGGCGGTACAAATGATCATAGGACTCAGGGAGCACCTGCGCGCTTCCGGGTTCATTCGTCACATACAGCCCCGCTTCTTTCGGACTTACATATTCCGCTTTCACGCCCTGCCGTCGGAAGTAGGCTGCGATCAGCTTCGCGTTGTTGTCCTCGCCGCTCGCTTTCACCGCATCCATATATTGTTCGGGATTGGTTTTACAGCTGTTTAAGAGAGCGAATAGGTCACTGCGGATTCTCTCTATAATAGAGAAATCCAGATTCAGCTCACGCGCGATGGCTGCGTACCGTTCAATGACCGTTTCGGCAAGCTCGGGCGCTGCACCTTTTTGCAAATAATGCTCCGCACAGCGGATTAACAGATCCGTCACCTTTGTATCGTCCGAGAAGCGTTTTCCCGGTGCCGATACGACGACGGCTTTCCGCGCGGGATCAGCCGTCACGATTTGAAACACTTTCTCAAGCTGGGCTCCTGACGCAAGAGAGCTGCCTCCGAATTTTACAACTTTCATGATTTACATCCCCTAATATTTAAATTTTCTCACAAATTTAATTTTTATTATCTCTCTTTCAAACATGTAAATCAAGGATTTTTTCTACGTGGGGAGAACATTTGTATTTACATGGAGGAATTTTTCCTCTGTTTGTCAGATTTGTTTCCCTCAAGCGTGTCATCATGTGCAAAAAATGATAAGCAGCCAAATGAAGGTTATAGAAAATCCTGCAAATTCTTGATAGACTGATTGTAAGACAATTTAGTGTACGGCCCGCGGATGACCGCTTTTGAAAGCAAAACTGTATTGACTGCGCTTGGAAAGATGATAAGATTATAATTGTCGTTGATAATGATAATCATTACGAGTGGGGTATATGGGAGTTGTTTGGCAATCAGTCATACCGTTTGTGATGGGTGCAGGGAGGCAGCATGAAGCTACGTTACTTACTTTTGCTACTGGCGGTTTTGGCGTGTACTTCTATATTTATCGGTGTAGAAGATTTGTCGCCGCTGGATATTTTTCATTTAAATAAAGAACAGGCAGGTACATTGTTTGACAGCCGGCTGCCGCGTTTGGTGAGCATTATCATCGCCGGCATGAGCCTGAGCATCTGCGGATTAATCATGCAGCAGATCAGCCGGAATAAATTTGTATCGCCGACGACTGCGGGAACGATGGACTGGGCAAGGCTCGGAATTTTGATTTCATTAATGCTTTTTACGTCAGCCAGTCCGCTTGTGAAAATGTCTATCGCTTTCGTTTTCGCGTTGGCGGGAAATTTCCTGTTCATGAAAATCCTCGAGAGAATCAAGTTTAATGATGCGATTTTTATTCCTCTCGTCGGTTTAATGCTTGGGAATATCGTCAGCTCAGTCGCCACGTTTATCGCATATAAATACGACCTGATCCAAAACCTGTCGTCCTGGCTGCAGGGGGATTTCTCACTGGTCGTCAAAGGCCGGTATGAGCTTTTATATCTGAGTATCCCGCTGGTGATCATCGCTTATGTGTATGCGGATAAATTTACGGTGGCGGGAATGGGAGAGAGCTTTTCCGTCAATCTCGGCCTGAAATACAAACGCGTCGTCAATATCGGTCTGATTATCGTGTCGCTCATCGCTTCACTGGTGATCCTGACCGTCGGGATGCTGCCGTTTCTCGGTTTGATCATTCCCAATATGGTGTCGATTTACAAAGGGGACAACCTGAGGAGCAGCCTGCCTCACACCGCTCTGCTGGGCGCTGTTTTTGTGCTGTTTTGCGACATTTTGGGAAGGGTGATCATCTTCCCGTACGAAATTTCCATCGGCCTGATGGTCGGTGTTATCGGCAGCGGCATCTTCCTGTATATGCTGTTAAGGAGAAAAGCATATGAGTCATAATAAAAAAATTACGCTGCTGGCGGCGCTCGCCATGATATGTATCGGATTCTTCCTGTTCTACGGACTGGGCAATTGGGAATACTCCCTGCCGAGAAGATGCTTCAAAGTGCTTGCCATGATGCTCACCGGAGGAGCGATCGCGTTTTCAACGGTCATCTTCCAGACGATTACAAATAACCGCATACTGACACCGGGCATTTTAGGCCTCGATTCCCTGTATATGCTCATTCAGACCGTCATCGTGTTCCTGTTCGGTTCAATGAATATCGTCATGATGAACAAAAATCTTAATTTCGTCATCTCCGTCGGGCTGATGGTGCTCTTGTCACTCGTTTTGTACCAGCTCATGTTTAAAGGCGAGGGGCGGAATGTGTTTTTCCTTCTGCTTGTCGGCGTCGTGTTCGGCACGCTGTTCAACAGTCTGTCATCCTTTATGCAGATGCTGATTGATCCGAATGAGTTCCAGGTTGTTCAGGACAAAATGTTTGCCAGCTTTAACAATATCAACACCGATCTTTTATGGTTTGCCGGTGCTGTCTTTCTTCTGACGGGCATTTATGTCTGGCGGTTCACGCGGTTTTTTGACGTGCTGTCGCTCGGCAGGGAGCACGCCGTCAACCTGGGGATTGATTACGATAAGCTTGTGAAACAGATGCTCATTGTCGTCGCCATTCTTGTGTCTGTCTCTACGGCTCTTGTCGGGCCGATTATGTTTTTAGGACTGCTTGTCGTCAATCTGGCGAGAGAGTTTTTAAAAACCTACAGGCACACGTATTTAATCGCGGGTTCCGTCCTGATCAGCATCGTCGCGCTCGTCGGAGGCCAGTTCGTCGTGGAGAAAGTGTTCACGTTTTCCACGACGCTGAGCGTCATCATTAATTTTGCCGGCGGGATTTATTTTATCTATCTGCTGTTAAAGGAGAATAAATCATGGTAGAGGTCAAAAATGTAAGCAAACAATACGGAGGGAAAACCGTCCTTGAGAAAACGTCTCTATCCATTCAAAAGGGCAGGCTCACCTCATTTATCGGTCCGAACGGCGCGGGAAAAAGCACGCTGCTGTCTATCATGAGCCGGCTGATTAAGACGGATTCCGGGGAAATCACGGTCGACGGGCAAGAGATCGGGGCCTGCAAAAGCAACGATCTGGCAAAAAAAATCAGCATCTTGAAGCAGACGAACCAAATCAATATAAGACTGACGATTAAAGACCTGGTCAGCTTCGGCAGATTTCCGTATTCCCAGGGGAAACTGACGGATGAAGATTGGGTGCATATCAATCAGGCCCTCAGTTATATGAAGCTGGATGACTTAAAGGATAAATACCTCGATCAGCTCAGCGGAGGCCAGTGTCAGAGGGCGTTTATCGCGATGATCATCGCTCAGGATACGGACTATATTTTTCTCGATGAGCCGCTGAACAATTTAGATATGAAGCATTCCGTTGAAATGATGAAGCTGTTGAAGCGGCTTGTGGAAGACTTCGGAAAAACGGTCGTCGTAGTGATTCACGATATCAACTTCGCATCCGTATATTCAGACCATATCGTCGCACTGAAAAACGGCCGGATCGTCAAAGAAGGGCCGGCGGAGGAGATCATTGAAACCTCCGTGCTTGAAGATATTTATGATATGACCATCCCGATTCAAGAGATTGACAGTCAGCGGATCGGTGTGTACTTTTCTTAAAAACCAGATGAGGTGAAAGTCATGAAAAAATTCGCATTGCTATTCATTGCGCTAGTTACGATTTTTGTTGTTTCTGCATGCGGAAACGGGGACAAAACATCAGGCAAATCAAAAGAAACAATCACAATCAAAGATGATCTGAACAAAGAAGGAGTCAAAGTGCCGAAGAATCCGAAAAAAGTCGTCGTATTCAACTTCGGAATGCTGGACACGATGGATGAACTCGGTTTACAGGATCACGTGGCGGGACTTCCGAAACAAAACCTTCCAAAATACTTATCTTCATATAATAGTGATAAATACGCCAATACCGGCGGTTTAAAAGAACCGGATTTTGAAAAAGTCGCGGATATTGATCCGGATTTAATCATTATCGCCCACAGACAATCTGATTCTTATAAAGAGTTCTCAAAAATCGCGCCGACGATTTATCTTGATGATGACTATACAAACTACGTTGACAGATTCAAGCAAAACACTGAAGTGATCGGCAAAATCTTTAACAAAGAAAATGAAGTGAAAGATAAGCTTGCGAAAATCGACAAATCCATTGCCGATCTGAAGAAAAAGACAAGCAGCACGGATAAAAACGGGTTAGTGGTGATGGCGAACGACGGCAAAATCAGCGCGTTCGGATCTAAATCAAGATACGGCTTCATTCATGATGTGTTCGGCGTCAAACCGGCTGACAAAAACATCGAAGCCTCACTGCACGGACAAAGCATTTCCTATGAATATATCGCCAAAACAAACCCTGATTACATGTTTGTCGTTGACCGCGGAACAGCGATCGGCACAAAATCTTCAACAAAACAAGTGGTTGAAAATGATTATGTAAAATCGGTGAAAGCCGTGAAAAACAACCATGTTGTCTACCTTGATTCAGCTACATGGTATTTATCAGGAGGCGGCCTGGAATCCATGGCTCAGATGGTGAAAGAAGTAAAAGACGGAATCGAGAAGTAAAAAAAGAACCCGGTCACATACGTGATCGGGTTCTTTTTGGTTTACCGCGTAACGGCCTGCTGCTGCTCGGGCTGACGCGGTTTTTTCTTTAATGTAAAAGATAAGAGGAAGCCGGCCAGCGCGATGCAGGCGGCTACGACAAATGCCGCATTCATGCCGTGCAGGGCGGCGTTTCCCGGAGTTGACGCATTGGCGTGTGCGGCCTGGCTGCTCATCACAGAAACTAAAAGCGCCGTACCGATAGAACCCCCGACTTGGCGGACGGTATTGTTCATGGCTGTGCCGTGCGGAATTAAGTGGCGCGGCAGGGCGTTGATTCCCGCTGTCGTCACCGGCATCATAATCATGGCTGTTCCCAAAAGCCGCGCGGTATAAACGACGACAATCCAAATGAGAGATGTCGAGTCCGTCAGATTCATAAACGGCAGGGACGTGAGCAGGATGATGAAGAATCCGGTCATCGCAAGGCCTTTTCCGCCGATTCTGTCAAACACCCGGCCGATAAACGGAGACATCATCCCCATCACAATCGCGCCCGGCAAAAGCATTAATCCGGTATCAAACGCGGATACGCCCCGGACTTTTTGCGTGTAAAGCGGGAGAATGGTTTCCGTTCCGATCAGCAGCGCGAAGACAAGCGTTCCGAGCAGGGTGGTCAGGCTGAAAATCCCGAAAGAAAACACGCGGAATTCCAGCATCGGTTTTTTGAGCTTCATCTGTCTTGCGATAAAGAAAATCAGCGCGACCGCTCCGACAAGCAGCGAAGTCAGCACTTCGGCACTGGTCCACCCTGATGAACCGGCGCTTGAGAAGCCGTAAAGCAGGCCGCCGAATCCGAGGGTCGATAAGATCACGGATATAATATCAATCTGTGTTTCTCGTAATGTCGTGACGTTTTTCATCAGAATAATCGCTAAAAGCAAATCGATGACCGCGATCGGGAAGATAATATAAAACAAAGACCGCCAAGAGAATGCTTCGACCGCCCATCCGGAAAGCGTCGGGCCGATCGCCGGCGCAAACGAAATAACCAAGCCGACCATACCCATGGCGCGGCCGCGCTTTTCCATCGGGAAAATCGTGAGAAATACCGTCTGCATGAGAGGCAGCATAATCCCGGCGCCGGCCGCCTGAATAATCCGGGCCGTTAAGAGCACCGGAAAATTCGGGGCGAATGCGCCGACAATGGTGCCCGCCGTGAAAATACTCATGGCGGAAATCAAGAGGGTGCGGCTCGTAAATTTCTCTATTAAAAATGCGGTAATCGGAATCAAAATCCCATTCGTCAGCATAAACGATGTTGTCAGCCATTGCGCTTTGTTGGCGTCTATATTGAAGTCATTCATAATGTGCGGCAGCGCCGTAATAAGCAGTGTCTGGTTCAAAATGGCGACGAACGCTCCCGCCAAAAGAATCCCGACAATGACAGAGCGTTTGTATGGTGCAGTTTCAATACTCTTATTCAAGCTGATTCCTTCTTTCTTTATAGTTTGAGCAATGTTTTAACGGCTGCAAGCGGCTGGTGCAGCGGTCCGGCCTGCTCCAAATAACCGATGAGCGCTTTGATAAGAAAATCCCGCGGCTGTTTGTCCGCTGATTCTTTCTCCAGCATAGCCGCCGCGGAAGCGAGTCCTGCGGCGTCATATTTTTCCTCCGGAAGGGCTGAGACGGCTTCTTTCAGTTCCTTCAGGCTTTCAGCCAGCAATACGGTTTTGTCTTTCGGCTCAAATGAGGAAGCGGAGGCGATATAAAGGTCAATCATCTCCTGAGGCAAAGCGGTTTCGGTTGTCCTGTTTTCGACGATGAGATTGAGGTGGCGGATGATAAACTCCGTGAGCGGCTCCAGGGCGAGCGGTTCTTTTTCCAGCTTAATCAGCGTGATGCATTCTCTCAGGAGCCCCTGCAGGACGATCACCAGCTCCCATACATAAGGAATAATGTCTTCGCCGTACGTCTGAATCAGTGAATCGCGATGCCAGCAGATAAAGGTGGAGCGGGCCCTGTGAATATGCCGTTTTACCCGCTCATTAATGGAAGAGGGGCTTCCGTACATCAGCATATTAAAAAACTGCTGATTGCGCCTGAAGCCTTCAAGCTCAGCCATCAGTTTTTTGGCAAACCGTTCCTCAGGGGAGAGGCTTGTTTCTGCATTCAATAATGAAGCGGCTGCTACCATCTGTTTCTGGTTAAAATCGAGCAGCTCCAGGAGCAGGTCTTCCTTTGATTCAAACAGCTTATATAAAGATGCTTTGGAGACTTTGCACTCCTCTGCGATCGCCTGCATCGAAACCGACGAAAAGCTTTTCCCGGAAAAAAGCTTCCTTGCCGCCAGCAGAATATCCGTTTTCTTATCATTCATAAGCCCAGATTCCTTCTTTCGTCACAATAGAAAACTCATCGGTTCACAGAAAACCAATGAGTATATGATGAAAATATTAACAAAAATTTTTACATAGTGTCAACGCTTTTGTTTGAGAAATAGAAAAAACCTGCCGGAGTGTTCCGGCAGGCTGATACGTTTATTTATCCGTCTTAAATCCTTGTTTTTCAAGCATTTCACGAATGTGAGGATAATAAACCTGCTTATAGTAGGAAGTGATGCCTTGTGACCAGTTTCTTGTTTCCTGTCCGTCGGTGCGTTTTTTCATGTATTCGGACATCTGCTTGTCATAGGCCTCGATATGGGTTCTTAAATCTTCTTCTTGATACGTTTCATGATGCAGAACGGCTGCTTGCGGCAGACGCGGTTTTTTCGCGGAGCGGTCTGCCGGATGGCCGATGACGAGACCGGAAACCGGGAAAACGTATTTCGGAAGTTTCAGCAATTCAATGAGTTCGTCCGGCTTGCCGCGCACGGCGCCGATCGGCACAGTGCCGAGTCCCATTGATTCAGCCGCAGCCGTTGCCGTACCCAGCGCAATCCCGACATCTACGGCTCCGACTAGAACGGACTCTAAACCGTTCGTGATCTCAAGCGGTGTATCATTATATTCTTCAAGCGCAATTTTGGCGCGGTTAAAATCAGCGCAGAATAAAAGGAAAACCGGCGCTTGGTCAATCCAAGGCTGGCCGCCCGCCAATTCGGATATTTTTTTCTTCCGTTCCTTATCTTTCACCGCAATAACGGTAAATTGCTGGCCGTTAATGGAAGTGGGCGCTGCCTGAGCGGCTTGGATGATAAGGCCCAGCTGTTCATCCGATACGGGTTCATCTGTGTAGCTGCGGATGGAACGGTGGTCTGTTAATAATTGAAGGACTTCGTTCATGTCATTCATCCTTTCATTACTCTGACAGTTCTGTGCGGACGACGTCAAGCGGCGCACTCAGCACTTCTTTTGCTTTTGCCACGAATCCTTGGAAATGGTCAGTTGCGTTGTGGAATTTCATCGCTTCTTCATCTTTCCATTGTTCAAGCATGACGAATGTATTTTCCTCACCGACTTTTTCGAAAAGGTCGTATTGCACATTTCCTTCTTCTGCGCGTGAATGCTGAACAAGTGATTGCGCTTCTCCTAAAAATTCCTCGCGTTTATCCGCTTTTACTTTCATGTAAGCCTGTAAGACGATCATGGTTATTCCTCCTGATTGGGTTAATTTGTTATAGTTCGAATATTATCGAACTAACTGTAACATGTTTCGTTGCGAATGGTAAAGGAAAAACCCTCACCGCCTAAATTGTCACCCGCCGATGATCTGTGTTACATTTGACTCATGAACATTCCAAACCATCCTCAAACCGAACGCTTACAGCTGACAAAGGTTCTTCATGCTCTGAGTGATCCGCTCCGCTTAGAGCTGGTCAAACAATTGGCGGAAACAACAGAAAAAACGTGCGGAACCTGCGCTGATGTCCGGGTCGCTAAATCAACGCTGTCCCATCACTTCAAAGTGCTGCGGGAAGCGGGGATCGCCCAGGTGCGCATAGACGGGAAGCACCGCTATTATTCCCTGCGCAAAGATGATTTACAAGCGGCGTTTCCCGGCCTGCTGGAGGCGATTTTGCAGACAGAACCGGACCGCTGGTAAATAAGTCCCCGAATTCCGGGGGTTTTTTTATGCGCCGAAAACCGCCCGGTAAAGCCTGTGGACGCCTTCTTGAATATCGCTCTCCTTCAGGCGGGCGAACCCCAGAATGAGCTGCGGCTTATTTGAATCGCCTCCCGCTTTCAGACGGAACCGGCTCATCGCAAACAGATCGAGCTGTTCTTCATCCGCCCGTGCCAATATCTCTTTTTCTGAACGGGCGCAGTCAAACTCAGTGACAAAATGAAGCCCCGCATTGGCGCCCTTTACACTGATTCTTTCACCGAATGTTTCTTCCAAAGCCGAAATGAGGCGTTCCCGCATGTTCTTATAATGCTGCTTCATCTTTTTAATATGTTTCTGATATTCACCTGATTCGATAAATTCTTTCAGCGCGAGCTGGGCAAGCGTGCTGCACGTATGCAGGTCATACGTTCTCTCTTTGAACGTCCGCAAAAGCCCGGGCGGCAGAACCATATAGCTGATGCGCAGACCTGGGAAAAGGGATTTTGAAAAGGTCCCCATGTAGATGACATTTTGAAACCGGTCAAGGCTTTGAAGCGCCGGTATCGTATCGGCGTCATATTTAAATTCACTGTCATAATCATCTTCAATGATGAAGCGGCCGTTCTGTTCGGCGGCCCAGTTTAAAAGCTGAATCCGCCGGGAAGCCGGCATGATCACGCCTGAGGGGAATTGATGGGAAGGCGTGGTGATCAATACAGAGGGCCGGCGTTTTTCGATTTCGTCCATGGACATGCCTTTCTCATCAAGGCTGATCGTCGCAACCTTTTTCCCGAGGTTTTGCAGCAGCCGGTACATCCTCATATATCCCGGGTTCTCCATGGCGTAGAGCGCGTCTTCGGGCAGCAGTTCCGTCAGCAGCTGCACCAGCATTTGCGTGCCCGCTCCGAGCACGATTTGTTCCGGGCGGCATGTAACGCCCCTTGTCAGGGAAATAAGCCGCGAAATTGTTTCACGGACTTCATATAAACCTTGCGGATGGACGAGTTCACCGAGTGTATGAAATGAACGGGCGGCTGCTTTATGCTCACAGCGGAACCAGCTTTTCAGGGGGAAATGCGCCGTATCCACGCTCATATGAGAAAACGAAATCCAGCCGCTCTTATCCGGCTCCCGCTCTTTCAAATCATCAGGCAATAGGAGCGAAGGCGCTTCTTCATGATAAACCGTATCAATTTCCTCCACGAAAAAGCCTTTTCTTTCGACCGCATATAAATAACCTTCTGAAAGCAGCTGCTGATAAGCTGAATTCACTGAATTCACGCTGACCTTCAGCGTCTCGGCAAGCTCCCGTTTAGACGGCACCTTTGTGTGAGGCATCAGGCTGCGCTTCAAAACGGCCGCTTTTATGTGCTGATAGATCTGCTGATAGATATAATCCGCCGTTTCCGAATGATCAATGGAAATCGTCAGCATCCAGACCCTGCTCCTTTCTGATACCATGGATAAATTGATTTTGGTACTTTTCATCATACCAAAAAGAAGTCAGAATGATAAGAAAACAATGCAGGGGGATGGAATCTATGAGTCGAACAGCATCATCGGAAGTGACAACTGCCCAGTGGCAGCAAAAACGGGATCAATTCGTTTCCAAGGGGGTCGGCAACGGAAACCGCGGCATGGCGGTAAAAGGGGAAGGGGCGCTTTTGTACGATTTGGACGGCAGACGATTCATTGATTTTGCCGGAGCGATCGGAACGCTGAATGTCGGCCATTCCCATCCGAAAGTGGTGGAGGCCGTGAAGAAACAGGCGGAGGATCTGATTCACCCGGGTTTTAACGTTATGATGTATCCGTCTTATATTGAGCTGGCCGAAAAACTTTGCGCCCTTGCGCCGGGAGATCATGCGAAAAAAGCGATTTTTCTCAATTCGGGGGCGGAAGCGGTGGAAAACGCCGTGAAAATCGCGAGAAAATATACGAAGCGCCAGGCTGTCGTGTCATTTACAAGAGGGTTCCACGGCCGCACGAACATGACGATGAGCATGACGAGCAAGGTGAAGCCTTATAAATTCGGTTTCGGCCCATTTGCCTCAGAGGTGTATCAGGCGCCGTTTCCTTACTATTATCAAAAGCCGGCCGGCATGAGCGACGAGCAGTATGACGACTTTATCATCAGCGCTTTTGAGGATTTCTTTATCGCCGCAGTTGCACCGGAAACCGTCGCCTGTGTCGTAATGGAGCCGGTTCAGGGAGAAGGCGGCTTCATCATTCCGTCAAAACGTTTCGTCCAGCACGTCGCCGCTTTTTGTAAAAAACACGGCATTGTTTTTGTAGCGGATGAGATTCAGACCGGTTTTGCCAGAACGGGAACGTATTTTGCGATTGAACATTTCGGAGCCGTTCCGGATTTGATCACCGTTTCCAAATCACTTGCGGCCGGATTGCCGCTGAGCGGCGTCATCGGCCGGGCGGAAATGCTTGATGCCGCCGCGCCGGGTGAACTCGGGGGCACATATGCGGGAAGCCCGCTCGGCTGTGCGGCTGCGCTTACGGTCTTGGATATTATTGAAGAAGAAGGGCTGAATCAGCGTTCCGAGGAGATCGGCCGGATCATTGAGCATCAAGCGCTCGAGTGGAAAAAAGAGCATGCCTGCATCGGAGAAGTGCGCAGACTCGGCGCGATGGCGGCCATCGAAATTGTCAAAGATCCGGACACGCGGGAACCGGACAAAGCAAAAGCCGCGGCGATCGCTAAAACGGCGAACGAGAACGGGCTGCTGCTGCTGACGGCCGGCATAAATGGCAACATTATCAGATTCCTGACGCCGCTTGTCGTGACGGATGAGCAGCTCAAAGAAGGCCTTTCCATTATCGAAGCAGCTCTGTGAGTTCAATTATTGGAATGCCGGCGGATGTGTCTGCTATCATGAAAGTATAAGATACATCAACAAGCATTCAATGGCTTTACTATAGCAGAGAAAGGAATGTTCAATATGCCAGAACAATTAACAGTGTACAACCCGGCAACGGGAGAGGCGATCGAAAGCATCCCCCAGCAGACGGCCGAAGATGTTGAAAAAGCGATTGAACGTTCACATCAAGCGTTTCAATCATGGTCCAAAACATCAGCGGGAGAACGTGCCTCACTTTTAAGAAAATGGTATGAGCTGATTGTTGAACATAAAGAAGAACTTGCGGAATTAATTACGAAAGAAAACGGCAAACCGTACGAAGAAGCGGTCGGAGAAGTTTTATACGGCGCCGGCTATATTGAATGGTTCGCCGAAGAAGCAAAACGGATTTACGGCAGAACCGTACCTGCGCCGACAACGGGCAAACGGATTGTCGTCACCCGTCAGGCGGTCGGCCCGGTAGCCGCGATCACGCCGTGGAATTTCCCGAATGCGATGATTACAAGAAAAGCCGCGCCCGCTTTGGCGGCAGGCTGTACGTTCATCATCAAACCGGCGGAGGATACGCCGCTTTCCGCTTACGCCCTTGCGCGTCTCGCATATGAAGCGGGAATTCCGAAGGACGTGATGCAAGTGGTGATCGGTGACGGAGCCGAAATCGGAAACGTCTTTACCAGCAGCCCGAAAATCCGTAAAATTACCTTCACCGGCTCAACGCCTGTCGGCAAAATCCTGATGAAAAACAGCGCCGACACCGTAAAACATATGTCAATGGAGCTTGGCGGACATGCGCCGCTGATCGTGGATGAAGACGCTGATCTTGATCTGGCGGTAGCCCAAACAATGGCCTCTAAATTCAGAAACGCCGGCCAAACTTGCGTCTGTGCGAACCGGCTGATCGTACACGAATCCGTGAAAGACGAGTTTGCGAAAAAACTGAGTGAAGAAGCTGCGAAACTCAAAGTCGGAAACGGTCTTGAAAAAGGCGTAAACGTCGGCCCTGTCATCAACAAAAAAGGCTTCGATAAAATCGTCGGCCAAATTAATGACGCCGTGGAAAAAGGCGCAAAAGTGCTGACGGGCGGAACGTATGACCAAAACGATGAAAAAGGATGCTATTTCGTGACGCCGACCGTGCTTTCAAATGTAGATACATCCATGAACATCATGCATGAAGAAACATTCGGCCCGGTTGCGCCGATCGTTACGTTCTCAGATATTGATGAAGCGATCAAGCTTGCGAACGATACGCCGTTCGGGCTTGCGGCTTATTTCTTCACAGAAAACTACCGCCGCGGCATCTATATTTCTGAACAGCTTGAATACGGCATCATCGGCTGGAATGACGGCGGTCCGTCCGCGGTTCAAGCGCCGTTCGGAGGAATGAAAGAAAGCGGCATCGGCCGTGAAGGCGGTACGGAAGGCATTGAACCGTACCTGGAAACCAAATACATGTCTATCGGACTTTAATGAGCCGAAAAGAAAGCCCCGCTTCTAAGCGGGGCTGTTTTTATTGAGCGGTCTGCCGGTGAATATCGCCGGCAGGCTTTTTTGATCTTGCGGGAATAATCGGTTCGATTCCAGACAAAATAACAGCAAATACGATTGAAAGAAGGTCGCCATCATGGATATATTACTGGCTCTTCTCCCGGCTTTATTTTGGGGGAGCAT
Organism: Bacillus sp. GZB; assembly: GCF_001975995.1. Taxonomy (NCBI): domain Bacteria; kingdom Bacillati; phylum Bacillota; class Bacilli; order Caryophanales; family Bacillaceae; genus Bacillus; species Bacillus sp. GZB. The sequence goes on along the minus strand of NZ_MTQG01000018.1, from coordinate 163,700 downwards.
CGTGTTATTTAACGTCAAATTAGGCGGCGGGCCTTACAGCCAGACGCTGGGAACGACAATCGGGGCGCTCATCGTTTCGTTTGTGCTGTATCTGTTTGTCCACCCGGTGCTGTCTGGGCGCATTTTTATTGTCGGCATCATCTCGGGGCTGTTTTGGTCGCTCGGCCAAAGCAATCAGCTTAAAAGCATACAGCTGATGGGCGTTTCAAAAACGATGCCGATATCAACGGGAATGCAGCTCGTCTCGACTTCTTTGTTCGGTGTGATCGTATTCAAAGAATGGTCAACCCCGATCGCGATTACGCTGGGTATTCTCGCCCTTATTTTTATCATCATCGGGATTGTGCTCACATCTTTAGAAGATAAAAAGGGGCGGGCGGACGGAGAACCGGGAAACTTAAAAAAAGGCATTGTCATCCTGCTGATCTCCACGCTCGGTTATTTGGTCTATGTCGTTGTGGCCCGGCTGTTCGGCGTATCCGGATGGTCAGCGCTACTGCCGCAGGCGATCGGGATGGTCATCGGCGGACTGCTCCTGACGTACAAGCATAAACCGTTTAATAAGTACGCCCTCAAGAACATTCTGCCGGGAATCATCTGGGCGCTCGGGAATATGTTTCTGTTCATCTCACAGCCGCGCGTCGGAGTTGCGACAAGTTTTTCCCTCTCTCAAATGGGGATCGTCATCAGCACGCTCGGCGGAATCTTCATTCTCCGTGAGAGCAAAACGAAGCGTCAGCTGGTCGCCATTGCCATCGGGATTATCCTGATCATTGTGGCCGCGGTATTCTTAGGCGTTGCGAAATCAAATTCATAACATATGCAGGAGGTTTGAACATGTACACGGATTTAAAAGGAAAAGTCGTTGCCATTACGGGAGCTTCATCAGGATTAGGAAAAGCGATGGCGATCCGCTTCGGACAGGAGCAGGCGAAAGTCGTGGTTAACTACTATAGTAATGAAAAAGACGCCCAAACCGTTAAAGAAGAGATTCAAAAAGCGGGAGGCGAAGCGGTCATCGTTCAAGGAGACGTCACAAAAGAAGAAGATGTCAAAAACATCGTGCAGACCGCGGTGAAGGAATTCGGCACATTGGATGTCATGATCAATAACGCCGGCATGGAAAATCCGGTTCAGTCGCATGAAATGCCGCTCAAAGACTGGAACAAAGTCATCAATACCAATCTGACCGGCGCTTTCTTAGGAAGCCGCGAAGCCATTAAATATTACGTAGAGAATGATATTCAAGGAAACGTCATTAACATGTCAAGCGTACATGAAATGATTCCGTGGCCGCTGTTTGTTCACTACGCGGCGAGTAAAGGCGGCATCAAATTGATGACGGAAACGCTGGCGCTTGAGTACGCGCCGAAGCGCATCCGTGTTAACAATATCGGACCGGGAGCCATCAATACGCCGATCAACGCGGAAAAATTTGCGGATCCCGTTCAGAGAAAAGATGTGGAAAGCATGATTCCGATGGGATATATCGGTGAGCCGGAAGAAATCGCGGCTGTCGCCGTCTGGCTTGCTTCGAAGGAATCAAGCTACGTGACCGGCATTACGCTGTTTGCTGACGGAGGAATGACCAAATATCCGTCATTCCAGGCAGGCCGCGGATAAGAAAAAAAGCGATCGCAGGCTCTTTAGAGCCGGATCGCTTTTTGCTTACGCGCGTTTTTTCTTTACAAGCGCCGCGATGGAAAGGATAATCGCCGCAGCTGACAGAACGATGGCCGCAATATCAAGCGCTGATACGCCGGATTTGCTTTCTTCGTTTGACTGTTCAGCTCCGTGCGCATCCGTCACGCTGGCCGATTTCGTGATTTTCGTAATCGAGTGGGGCGTGTCGGCTTTCTCATCACCCGTCCATTCTACAATGCTGCCGTCTTTGTAATATTGGTAAGCGTCCCAAGCGGCATCTCCGCTCTTTTCAGGATTTTTCGCAACGAACGTGAACTGCTGGAATTGGCCGGGCTGAATGCCGCCGTCCTTTGCTTCCCAAGTGACGGAGACCGCTTTGTCATCATGTTTGGATACGGATGTTTTCCAGTCCGGAATCGGCTGATACTGCTGAAATTCAACGCCGGCGGGCATTTTCAGCACGACTTTCGTTGTCGGCTCATTCTTTTCCACAGGCACTTTCATCGTGTATGTTTCCCAAGAACCGGCCGCGGATTCTGCGGGTTTGACTGAGACGTGGGCGCTTGCTGTCGCCGTAAAACCGACGAGTGACAGGGTCACGGCGGATATGAATAATAAAGCCTTTTTTTTCAACATGAGATACACTCCTTAGTTTGTCGTTGAGAATATTTGGTTGATTTCATTAAAATCGTTTGTCAGCCCGTGGACTTTGATCTTCCAGTTTCCCTTTTCGGTGATGGACAGGTTGGCGGCTTCAAATGTGCCTTCCTTCGTCTTCTTCAAATCAAAGGTGCTTTCATGCTGTTTGCCGCTGAAGCCCGTCTGGTAAACAGTGACCGTAAATTGCTGAATGTCTTTTACCAAGCTGCCGTTGTGATCGGTGACAATGACTTGAAATTCATTTTTACCCGGCTGGTTCGGCGTAATGTGCAAGGACAGGGTTTCCCCGTTTCCGATCGTTTCTGAGCCGTTAAAAGGCAATGGCGCAGGCGGCGGCGGACTGGGCAGGCTTGTGAAGACGGCGGTTGTAAATAACACCGCAATGCCTAGTGCCCATTCGGCCTTTATCGTTGCGCTGATGCTCCTTTTTCTGCTGAACTTCGTCATCCATACGTGAACGGCGCCGAGCACAAGCATGATGACAAACAGTCCGATTTTCAAAAGGAGCGTCTTACCGTAAGCGGTGTGAAAGAGTGAATCAAACGTGCGGATAATGAAAAATCCGTTCAGCACGCCTGAAAATAACAGCACACCGACAGAGGCGAACGCCCAAGGAGAAAACCGTCTGACCGTTTCCCAAGCGATGGTTTTATCGGGTTTTCTCCACTCTGATGAAAGAAGCAGCACAAGCGCGGCGATACCGCCCATCCATACAGACGCGGCCGATAAATGGAGAAAGTCCATTGCGATGCCGACCGCTTTTTCGTCGATAACCGCCGCATGCCCGGCGAATGCTTTTGCCAAAAGCGAAGCGAAGAAGAACAACAGCGGCGCCGTCCAGTACGCAAATGACCGGAATGCTTTCTTCTTCAACAGCGGGATCATGGACAGGGCGAGCAGGATAAATAAGCTGATCTGGATCATCCAGACGTACCCGCCTGCCGTTTTCAGAAGCGTTTCTTTTACATAGTCCGGCTGAAACGCGGCGCTCCAAGCGCCGCCCGCGTTTTCTTTCGTCTGGATCGGGAGCTGGCAGATAAGCGCGAGCCCCGTTAAACATAAAGAAATCACGAGCAGCTTTACAGTTCGTTTTGCTTTTGATGAACCTTTATTATTTCTGTACCAAAACAGATGGAAAAAAGCCGTGCCGATAAACAGGGAGAGAGCGGTGTACAAAATACCGCGGTCGATGGCCGCTTCGGGATGAAGCGCCGCTTGCGATGATGTCTGCTCCCGAAGTTCTCCGCCGGCTTTTCCGATACTGAAAGGGATGACGCCGGATACCGGATGTCCGTCGGCCGATACCGCGTTCCATTCCGCTCTGTAAATATCATGCGGCAGATTTTTTTTCAATGCCGCGGTCATGATGCGGGCATCATTTTTTTGAATCACCGTTTTTCCCGCATCGACCCGTTCGCCGGATGAATTATAGACCTTAATGGAGTGGAAGCCTTCTTCAATCTGTTCATTAAACTCAATTTCAATCTGCTTCGGCGCTTGTTTTAATTCGCTGTTCTCACCCGGATTTGAGTTTGTGATGTAGGCGTGGGCGAAGCTTGTTTTCGGAATCAAAACAAGGAACAGCAAAAAGATGAGCCAGCGTTTGTTCTGTCTCATGGATGATGACACCGCCTTCCGGTTGGTTGTTGTTATGTCTTGCTGCAGGTGCATCCCTTCTGCCTGTCGTGTAAGATGATGTCCGCCGCCTCGTCAAAGGTGCAAATGACCCCGCCGAATCCTTTTTGAAACCGTTCTGCGTAATCAAGCGTTGAGAAGGGAATCGCCTGAGGCCGGCAGCAGTGAAGGTCAATATCGGCATGGACTAAAAAGTATGCGGAAGCGGCCGTCAGCGTCGTCTGGAGAAGAAAATCTTTACAAATGACGTGGGACACTTCTTCCTTTTTATCCTCATACCGCAAAATCGCGCAATGAATGCAGCACATCTGCTCAACGGCTTGTGAAACGGTAATAAGCTGAACAGAATACGAATGCTGAATCGGCCGCAGGCAATAGCCGCATTGATTGGCGCTTCGTTCTGAAGCGGGAGGGAGCGTAATGCCGCCGGGTGTCCGGATAATCCGGTTTGCATCCGCCAGCTGATTGACGTCTCTGTACACGGTCATCTCGGAGACGCCGAATCTCTCGCTTATGTCAGAGATTTTCAGCGCGCCCTCTTCTTTCAGCCATTCAAGCAAGGTTTGCTGTCTGTGAATCGGAAGCAATTCTGCATCCTCCTTTTTATGCGAATGAGTGATGAACCTCCCTCTAAGAGTAGATGTTTTCACAAATGCACACAAGAGCCTGATGATAAAATATGTGAAAAAATGTTGAACAATCACAAATGTAAAAGACGTAGTCAGACTCTGTTATAATAGAAGAGTTGAATGGAGGAATAAACATGAAAGAAACGACCTGCCCGAACTGCGGCAAGCCGATTACAGGCGACATGGTCAGATCATCCATGATCCCGTGCCAGTTTCAGTGCGGGCATTGCCATGTGAAATTGCGTGAATATAAAGTATCAGCTCCGATTATGGCTGCGGCCATTGCGATCACGGTGCTTTTGATTTATCTTGTGCAGATGGCCAGAACCGCCGTCATGCCGATGTTTCCGGCAGCGCGGTATGTGCCGGCCGCCATTTTCGCGCTCGTATGTGCGTATCCGGTGTTTATTGTCAGTGAGCGGCTCATTGCCAAACTCGTCGTCACAAAAGGACACATTATATACAGAAAGCGGTAAGACACCTTTGATGAGGTGTCTTTTTTTTGTTAAGGAGTTGTCACAGTCTCTGTGCCAAACTCCTCTTTACTTTTCATTGAATGGGGATTGTAAGCGTTTTATGATGAAGACACAGGGGAGAGAGAAACCCCGTGTCTTATTTATTTTCATCTGAAGGCAAGCAAACAGGGAGGGAATGAACATGCAGCAAGAACAGCAAGCTGGCATGAAAGTGAAGATACAGCGGTTCGGCAGTTATTTAAGCGGTATGATCATGCCGAATATCGGCGCATTTATCGCATGGGGAATTATCACCGCGCTGTTTATTCCTGCGGGATGGTTTCCGAATCCGCAGCTGAATACATTGGTAAGCCCGATGATTACGTATCTACTGCCGCTTTTAATCGCATATACGGGCGGAAAAATGATTTACGATCACCGCGGGGGAGTCGTCGGAGCGACGGCCGCCATCGGAGTCATTGTCGGAGCGGACATTCCGATGTTCTTAGGGGCAATGATTATGGGGCCTTTGGGCGGTTATCTCATTAAACAATTAGACCGTGTGTTTAAAGATAAAGTCAGACAGGGTTTTGAAATGCTGATCAACAACTTCACGGCGGGAATTATCGGAGCTGTGCTGACGATTATCGCATTTTATGCGATCGGCCCGGTCGTCCTGTCTCTTAACAAATTGCTGGCGGCAGGTGTGGAAGTCATTGTCCACGCGAATTTGCTGCCGATTGCAAGCGTTTTCGTAGAACCGGCGAAAGTTCTGTTCCTGAATAACGCGATCAACCACGGCATTTTAAGTCCGATCGGAATCGAGCAGGCCGCCAAAGCGGGTAAATCCATTCTGTTCTTAGTGGAAGCGAACCCCGGGCCGGGACTCGGTATTTTACTGGCATATATGTTCTTTGGGAAAGGCTCTTCAAGATCGACGGCTCCGGGAGCGGCGATCATTCATTTCTTCGGGGGGATTCATGAAATCTATTTCCCTTACATTTTAATGAAACCGATGCTGATCCTCGCGGCGATCGCCGGGGGAGCGAGCGGACTGCTTACATTCTCGATCTTTAACGCGGGTCTTGTCGCCGCATCATCTCCGGGAAGCATCATCGCCATTTTGGCGCTGACGCCGAAAGGAAGCTATCTCGGCGTGCTGGCGGGCGTCATCGTTGCCGCGGCCGTATCGTTTATCGTCTCGGCGCTTATTCTGAAATCGTCTAAAGCGGGCGAAGAAGATTTGACAGCCGCGGCGGAAAAAATGCAGGAAATGAAAGGCAGGAAAAGCGAAGCTGCGGCCGCGTTGGCGGACAAAGAGGAAGAGCCGGAAAACAGCGCCGCTGATATTTCCGCCGACCAAGTCAGCCGCATTATCTTCGCGTGTGACGCGGGTATGGGATCGAGCGCAATGGGCGCCTCCATTTTAAGAAACAAAGTGAAAAAAGCAGACCTGGATATTGATGTGACAAATACGTCGATCAATAATCTTCCGAATGACGCGGATATCGTCATTACGCATAAGGACCTGACTGACCGCGCGAAAGCGAAGCTGCCGCAGGCGGTGCACATTTCGGTTGATAATTTCTTGAACAGCCCGAAATACGATGAACTGATTGAAAAGCTTAAAAACTAATCAACAGAAAGAGGGATCTTCATCATGGAAGTATTGGCTAAAGCGAACATCAAACTGAACCAGACGGTGAACTCAAAAGAGGATGCCATCCGCCTCGCGGGACAGACATTGATTGATAACGGCTACGTGAAGAACGGCTATGTGGAAAAAATGTTCGAACGTGAAGAAACATCATCCACGTTTATGGGGAATTTCATCGCGATCCCGCACGGCACGGAAGATGCGAAGGATGAGGTGCTTCATTCAGGCATTTCCGTCATCCAGATTCCGGACGGTGTGGAATACGGTGAAGGCAATACGGCAAAGGTCGTTTTCGGTATCGCCGGAAAAAACAATGAACACTTAGACATCCTGTCAAACATCGCCATCATCTGCTCAGAGGAAGAAAACATCGAACGGCTGATCAGTGCAAAGACGGAAGAAGAACTGGCCGCTATTTTCAGCGAGGTGAACTGACATGATTGCCCTTCATTTCGGAGCGGGAAACATCGGGCGGGGCTTTATCGGCGCCCTGCTCCATCATTCCGGCTATGAGGTAGTTTTCGCTGATGTGAATGAAACGATGGTCAGCCTTCTCAATGAAAAGAAGGAATATACCGTGGAGCTTGCCGACGGCGGCCGGCAGACAGAAATCATCGGCCCCGTTTCAGCCATCAACAGCGCGGTGCAAGAACAAGAGCTGTACAGGCTGATCAATGAAGCGGCGATCATTACGACGGCGGTGGGCCCGAACGTTCTCAGACTCATCGCCCCGTCCATCGCGGAAGGGCTGAAGCGCAGAACGTCCTCTGAGCCTCTCAATATCATTGCCTGTGAAAATATGATCGGCGGCAGCAGTTTTCTGAAAAAAGAAGTTTTCGGACATTTGACGGAAGCGGAGCGGGAATTCGTGAACCGGACGGTCGGCTTCCCGGATTCTGCGGTGGATCGGATCGTGCCGATTCAGCACCATGAAGATCCGCTGAAAGTATCCGTAGAACCGTTTTTTGAATGGGTCATAGACAGAACCGGCTTTGCCGGCGGCCAGCCGGTACTGGAAGGCGCGTTGTTTACGGATGATCTTACGCCTTTCATCGAGAGAAAGCTGTTTACCGTCAATACCGGTCATGCCGTTACGGCGTACGTCGGCTATCAGCGCGGATTAAAAACCGTCAAAGAGGCCATCAGCCATCCGGAAATCCGGCGTGTCGTGTACGATGCACTTTCAGAAACGGGCGAGTACTTGGTGAAAGCGTACGGCTTTAAGCAATCCGAACACGAGCAGTACATGAAAAAAATCATCGGCCGCTTTGAAAATGAATACATCACGGATGATGTGACGAGGGTTGCCAGATCACCGCTCAGAAAACTCGGAGCGAATGACAGATTAGTAGGGCCGGCCAAAAAAATAAAAGAACCGAACGCGCTGGCAGAAGGCATCGCCGCCGCCCTGCGCTTTGACTATCAGGATGATCCGGAAGCGGTTGAGCTGCAAAAGCTTATCGCGGAAAAAGGCACGAGCCGCGTTCTTCAAGACATTTGCGGTATTCAGCCGCATGAACCGCTGCACGGCATCGTGCTCAAAAAGCTCAATCAATAAAAATGAACCCGCGTCGGGGGGACGCGGGTTTTTTCTTGCGTTATAATGAGAGGGAAGGGAGGCTGCGTGATGAATCAGAAGCTATTGCCACATCGTTATCCGTTTCTTTTAATTGACGGCACGACGAACAGTGAAGCCGGAAAATGGGCGGCTGCTTACAAAAACATCAGTGAAAATGACTGGTTTATAACTGAATCCCAAAGAGAGATGCCATTTTCGCTCGTCATTGAAGCAATGGCCCAAACGGCGGCTTGCGCGGGAATTACCGGCGGTGACGGCCTCGGTCTCTTATCCGCGGTGAAGAAAGCGGAAAGGTTAGGTGCCGCTTTGCCGGGAGACCGTCTGGATCTTTTGTTTGAGGTCACGCGAATCAGACGCGGTTTTGTGTTCGGCTGGGCGAAAGCGTCCGTTGCCGGGAAGCCTGTGGCGGAAGCTGAGCTCAGCATATTTATCCAGCCATCGTAAAAAAAGCCGCCTCCAGCGGCGGCTTTCGGACAAGGTGTTATTTTGTATCATAATCTCTTTCACTTTGTGAATTGTCCCTTTGGTCATGTTTGTGTTTTTCGTCATTGGCGTTTTCCTTCAGCTCTTCCAGCGGAATCGGATCGGTTAAATCATGATGTTCAGGATTTTCATTCGGTTTGTTCTTTTGTTTTCTTTCTTTCATCCTCCATCACCTCAATATTTCTTTTCCTCAACGTTCTCCCCGCCAAACGCAGGAAGCGGTTTTTTGTTCCTGTGGGTCATATGTATTAAAATAGAGACGACTACATTATAAAAAGTGAGGTACATATATGCCGATACAAAGAGAAGACGCAGATATTAAACTGATCGCGATTGATATGGACGGAACCCTGCTCAATGACGAGCAGCTCATCCCGGAGGAAAACCGGCGGGCGATCAAGGAAGCGGAGGCGAAAGGAATTCACGTCGTCATCAGCACAGGACGCACGCTAATGACCTGCCGCGAACTGGCTGAGTCTCTCGAGCTGTCATCCTTTTTAATCACGGCAAACGGCAGCGAAATCTGGGATTCCAACTTTGAGCTGGTTGAGCGCAAGCTTCTTCATACCGATCATATTCAAAAATTATGGGATCTGAGGAATAAGCACAACACGAATTTCTGGGCCTCTACCGTCGATAGAGTGTGGAGAGGGGAATTCCCGGAAACGATTACGGATCATCAGTGGCTCAAGTTCGGATTCGAAATCGAGGATGACGAAGTGCGGAATGAGGTGCTGAAAGAGCTCAAGGAATACAAGGAGCTCGAGATCACAAACTCCAGCCCGATCAACATCGAAGTCAATGCCCTCGGTATCAACAAAGCGGCTGCGCTGGCGAAGGTATCGGAAAAACTCGGGTTCACGATGGAAAATGTGATGGCCATGGGTGACAGTCTGAATGACATTGCCATGATTGAAAAAGCGGGTGTCGGCGTCGCCATGGGGAATGCGCAGGACATTGTGAAAGAAACAGCTGACTGGGTGACTGATGTCAACACGGAAAACGGGGTTGCCAAAGCGATCCGCCACTGGGTGTTATAATAGAAAAAAGAGAGAGTCTCAGTATGAGGCTCTCTTTTTTTTTGTTTTGTCAGATTTATGACTAGGTCCATGGTAGGTTTTCTGACAAAAGGATGTTCAAACCTGTCAGAATTAAATATAATGAAGAGAAATTCAACAATTCGGAATAGTCATTCCGAATAGCGGAATGATAATAATATAAAACGTTTACAATACAGGAGGGGTCTTATGTTTCAGATTGACATCAATTGTGATTTAGGAGAGAGTTTCGGTGCTTATAAAATCGGACTGGATGAAGAGATTTTGGATTATGTGACATCTGCAAACATCGCCTGCGGCTTTCATGCGGGTGATCCTAGCGTGATGCGCAAAACGGTTGCGCTTGCGGCGGAAAAAGGCGTGAAAATCGGCGCTCATCCCGGGCTGTTCGATCTGCAGGGATTCGGGCGGCGGCAGATCGCGATTACACCCGAGGAAGCGTATGATCTGACGCTGTACCAAATCGGCGCGCTGTCAGGGTTTTTAAAAGCAGAAGGTGTCGAGATGCAGCATGTGAAGCCGCACGGCGCTTTATATAATATGGCCGCTGTCAATCCCGGCCTGTCAGAAGCCATCGCTCAGGCGGTCTGTCATTTTGATCCCGGGCTTATTCTTTTCGGGCTTTCCGGTAGCGAGCTGATTAAAGCGGGAGATCGAATCGGACTGAGGACGGCAAGCGAAGTGTTTGCGGACCGCACCTATCAGGAAGACGGCACGCTGACGCCGCGTTCAGAGCCGGATGCGCTGATTCAGGATGACAAAAAAGCGGTCGGTCAAGTGATTCAAATGGTGAAAGACAGCACGGTGACATCACGTAAGGGACAAGCTGTAAGCCTGAAAGCGGACACGGTCTGCATTCACGGAGACGGAGCCCACGCCCTCACATTCGCAAAAACAATCAAAAAAGAATTAAAAGCGGCAGACATTCAAATCAGCGCGCTTGCAAAAGACTGAGCAGCAGAGGGAGGAAGACAGCATGGAGCAAAAGAAAAAAACAGCCGGAAAGGCTTCCGGCAAATGGTCGATTCTTTTAGGCGCGACATTTTTGATGGCGACATCATCAATCGGGCCCGGCTTTCTGACGCAAACGGCCACGTTTACCAATACATTGGCGGCAAGCTTCGGCTTTATCATTTTAATTTCTATTATTTTGGACATTTTCGCGCAAACCAATGTATGGCGGATTATCGCGGTTTCCGGAAAGCGCGGCCAAGAGATTGCCAATATGGTGCTTCCGGGCGCCGGTTATGCCATTGCTTTTCTGGTCATGCTCGGCGGACTTGCGTTTAATATCGGAAACATCGGCGGCGCGGGTCTCGGTCTTCAAGTATTATTCGGAATCAAACCGGAGATCGGCGCTTTAATCAGCGCAGCGGTCGCGGTGCTGATTTTTGTCATAAAGGAAGCCGGAAAAGTCATGGACCGTTTTATGCAGATCGCCGGCATCGTCATGATCGTATTGACGGTGTATGTTGCCGTAACGACGGCTCCGCCGGTCGGACACGCCGTTGTGAAAACTTTTATGCCTGATCATATCAGTGTGCTGGCGATCGTGACGCTTGTCGGCGGCACAGTCGGCGGGTACATTACATTTGCCGGAGGCCACCGTTTGCTTGATTCAGGCATCCAAGGGAAAGAAGTCATCCCTCAGGTTACGAAAAGCTCCATCACAGGCGTTCTGATTACATCGATTATGCGGATTGCCCTGTTTCTCGCCGTGCTCGGCGTCGTCTCAAAGGGCCTGAGCATTGATCCTGATAATCCGGCGGCTTCTGTATTCCGGCTTGCGGCGGGAAATGTAGGCTATAAAATTTTCGGCGTCATCATGTGGTCTGCCGCTATCACGTCTGTCATCGGCGCCGCCTATACATCGGTATCATTTTTCAAATCATTTTCAACAAAAATCGAAAAGCACTCACATGGCGTAATTATCGGTTTTATCATCGTATCCACTCTTATTTTTGTCACGATCGGCCAGCCTGCCAAAATTCTGGTCGCGGTCGGTTCGCTTAACGGCTTGATTCTGCCGCTTGCATTAGCGATGATTCTGTTGGGCGCTTATAAGAAAAAAATCGTCGGCGATTACAAGCATCCGATCTGGCTCACGATTGCAGGGGCGATCGTAGTGGTTGTCATGGCGGTTATGGGCATCTATACATTATTCACGCAAATGCCGCAGCTATGGAGCTGATGATATGAAAAACAATATGAGTGACATGAGCCCCGAAGAAGTCAGACAGCTGATCAGGAAGGGGCAGATGACCGGGCCGACGGCGGGGATGGCCGCTTCTTACGCACAAGCCAATCTCGTCGTTTTGCAAAAGGATCTTGCCTTTGATTTTCTCTTATTCTGCCAGCGCAATCAAAAGCCTTGTCCGGTGCTTGACGTGACGGATGCGGGTTCACCCGTTCCGGCAATAGCTGCGCAGGGAGCTGATATCCGGACGGACTTTCCGAAATACAGGATTTATCGGCATGGCGTGCTTACTGAAGAGGTAACGGATATTACGCCGTATTGGAAGGATGATGATGTCGGGTTTTTGATCGGCTGCAGTTTTTCATTCGAGCAAGCTCTTATCAATCAGCACATTCCAATCAGGCATATTGATGAAGGCGTGAACGTTCCCATGTATAAAACAAATATTGACTGTGTTCCCGCCGGCCCGTTTTCGGGAAAGATGGTCGTCAGCATGAGACCGATTCCGGAAAGGCTTGCAGTCCGGGCGGCGCAGGTCACGTCACGTTTTCCCGCCGTGCACGGCGCCCCCGTCCGCATCGGAAATCCGCAAAGCATCGGTATCAGCGATTTGCAACAGCCGGATTTCGGAGATGCCGTAACGGTGCGGGAAGGTGAAGTTCCCGTATTCTGGGCCTGCGGCGTTACACCCCAGGCGGTGACCATGGAAGCAAAGCCTGACATCGTAATAACACATTCACCGGGGCACATGCTGATCACCGATATACGAAATGAATCGCTTGCTGTCCTGTAAGTGAGAAAGAATACAACGAGGTGATGACAATGATGCAGTATAGCGGAAATACAGCGCTTGATATACAGCCGTACGGTGATTCCGCCGTTATCATCCGCTTTGGCGGGCACATCAGCGAAGAGGTCAACAGCCGGGTGCATGCGGCGGCAGCCTGTATGGAAGAACGGCCGTTTCCGGGCTTCGTTGAATGTATTCCGGCATTCACAAGCTTAACGATCTTTTATGATGTGTATGCCGTCTCAAACATAAAAAAAGGCGTCTCTCCTTTTGCCCTGGTCAAGAAAGAAGTGACAGAACGTCTCAGTCATATAATGACAGACCGCCAGGAAGAGCGCCGGGTGATGGAAATCCCCGTTTGCTACGGCGGTGATTTCGGTCCTGATTTAGAAGAGGTCGCTGAGATGAACGATCTGACCCCGGAAGACGTCATCCGTATTCATACTGAAGGCGAATATCTCGTTTATATGCTCGGATTTGCACCGGGATTTCCGTTTTTAGGAGGAATGTCTGAGCGGATCAGAGCGCCGAGAAAGGCGTCGCCAAGGCCGTCCATCCCGGCCGGTTCAGTAGGAATCGCGGGAATGCAGACCGGTGTGTATCCGATATCCACTCCCGGCGGCTGGCAGCTGATCGGCAGCACCCCGCTCCGGCTTTTCAGGCCGGAAGAACATCCGCCGAGTCTTTTGAGAGCGGGCGATACGGTGAAATTCGTCCGGATCACGGCAGAGGAATACAGCCGCATCAAGGAGGGAGCCGAATGAGTATGAAAGTGGTAAAGCCCGGTCTCTTGACGACGGTTCAGGACACGGGGCGGACGGGTTATCAGAAATACGGTGTGCTGGGAAGCGGCGCAATGGATACGATCTCTCTGCGCATCGCCAATCTTCTTGCCGGAAATCAAGAAAAAGAGGCGGGGCTTGAAGTTACGCTTATGGGGCCCGGGCCTTCCTTTGAATTTTCAGAACGTGCGGTTATTGCCGTCACGGGAGCTGATTTTGCCCTTCATATTAATGGGGAGCCCGCTCCTCTGTGGAAACCGGTTTTGATAAAGGAAAACAGCGTCGTCTCATTCGGGCCGTGCAAGATGGGGAGCCGCGCATATCTCGCCGTCGCGGGGGGATTTGACGTGCCCGCCGTCATGGAAAGCAAAAGCACGTATGTCAGAGCGGGGATCGGCGGCTTTTGCGGAAGAGCGCTGCAAAAAGATGATGAGCTGCCGCTCGGCCGTATGACGCCATGTTCGGAATCAATCGCGTACCGTCTGAGCGATTCTTTCGGACAGCATGGTTTCTCAGCGCCTGATTGGTCTGTCAGCAGCAGAGGATTTCTGCCGCTGAAAAAAAATCCGGTCATACGAGTGCTTGAAGGCGCTCAATTTCACGCTTTTACAGAAGAAGCAAAATTGCGTTTTTATCAAGAGTCATATACGGTCACGCCTCAATCCGACCGAATGGGCTACCGGCTGAAGGGCGCTCCGCTTGAATTGCGGGAGCCGCTGGAGATGGTGTCTGAGGCCGTGACGTTCGGAACGGTGCAGGTGCCGCCGGACGGCAATCCGATTATTCTGCTGGCTGACAGACAGACGACGGGGGGCTATCCGCGGATGGCGCATATCATATCCGCCGATCTTCCTCTCGTCGCCCAAACGATGCCGGGGGAACATATCACGTTCCGGGCCGTTTCGCTGGAGGAAGCGGAAATGCTGCTTTTGGAGAAGGAACAGCAGCTGAAGGAGCTGAAAGCAAGGCTCAAAATGGAATGGCTGATCTGACAAAGGGGCTAAAGACCATGGAAAATAAAAACAAAACCGTCATCAAATCAATGGAACTGCTTCATTTGTTTCTGACTGAACCGAGCCTGAGCTTAAATGAACTGGTTTTTCTATCGGAGATGCCGAAGACCTCGGTTCACCGGATGGCAAGCTCACTGGAGGAAACGGGGTTTCTCACCCGGGCGGCGGACGGCCGTTATCAGCTTGGTCTGATCTTTTTACAATTCGGCCAGCTCGTCTCTGAACGTCTGGATATCAGGAAAATAGCCAAACCGATTATGGAAGAGCTGTGCGGCGAAGTGGATGAGGCCGTTCAGCTGATCATGAGGGACGGGGATGAAGCTATTTACGTCGAAAAAATTGAAGGCACCCAAACCGTCCGCCTGTATACGGCAATCGGCCGCCGGTCGCCGCTGTACGCGGGAGCGTGCGCCAGAAGCATTCTATCGTTTCTGCCAAAAGAGGAGATTGACACATACATTCAGAAGACAAAGCTTGCCGCAATCGCCTCAGGCACGATGACGGATCGGGCTGAACTGCTTCAATCTATTGAAAGATCTTTACAATCAGGTTTTACGATCAGCTATTCGGAATTAGAAGATTACACGGCGGCGATCGGGGCGCCGATTTTCAATCACGAAGGTAAGGTGGCTGCCGGAATCAGCATCGCCGGCTTCGAAGCCCGGTTTTCAGAGGACAGGCTGCCGTATTTAACCGAAAAGGTCAAAAACGCCGCACAGCATATTTCTGAGAAATTGGGTTATTGACCGAGCCAATTTTTCTTCACTCGCGTACATTACAATATCGATAGTAACGAGTGGAGGAAAGTAAATGGGACTTGTTTATACGGCGCTGGGGGATTCTTTGACGACGGGAAGGGGATCCGGGCCGTTTTCCGCCGGTTTTGTCCAGCGGTTCGGGCGTATGATGGCAGAAGATTTACAGACAAGAACCGACGTATCCATCTTTGCCAAATCAGGCCTTGAGACGGGAGAAATTCTCGGGCTTATGTCCTTGCCGTACATTCAGAGGCGGATTCAGGCTGCTGATATGATTACGATTACAGGCTGCGGCAACGATTTGATCGATTCGGTTCAGGCATATCAGCAAACATCGGACGCTTCGGTGTTCACCAGCGTGTCCAGTCACTGCCATGAGAACTTTGAAAAGATGATAGCCAAGATCGCTGCCTTAAAAGGGCCGCACCCGTCTCCTTATGAGATCCGCGTTTTCAATTTATACAATCCTTTCCCGGGCATCTCCATTGCAGAAAAATGGATATCCTCTTATAATGCGCACCTCAGCACACTCGCATCGGCGCCGCACGTCAAAATCGCCGACGTCCACAGCGCTTTCAAAGGAAAAATGAATGAATATCTCTCTCATGACCGCGTACATCCCAACAGCAAGGGATATGAAGTCATGGCATGCGTCCTGCGGGGGCTCGGATACGGAAGCCTCGCCCGCTCATAACCGCGCGCTCCTTTTCATCGGGAGCGCGCTTTTCGTGCTCCTTAAAACAAACTTAAAATTGTCCGACTTTCGTTCTATCCGCGCAAAAAATACGCTAGAATAATGGGGGATAAAGACAGAAATAGAATTGTGTTCAAAAAATGATAACAGAAAGGATGGATTGCTTTGCTGCGCGCCTTAAAACTGTCACTCGCGATGCTGATTATTATACTTGCGGCCGCCGCATTTACGTATGCGGAACATACCTCTGTCATACAGCCGGTTATGCTCGTGTTTCTCGGTGCGGTCATGTTCATTCAGGGGCTGGAGGAAAAACGGAAAGAAAACGACGGCTCCGGGAAATTCAATATCTATACCGCCGTTTTTGTATGGTCAATCTCCTTAATCGGTTTTACGCTTCACGCGATCTGAGTCTGATAGATCCTGAAAATGCTCCACAACGGGAAATGGTGAATAAAAACGGTGCAGTAAGGCTTTCCATTCCTGATATTCCGGCGATCCGCGAAAGCCTTTTGTATGATCTTCTAATGTCTCCCATTCCACAAGCAGCAAATATTTATGCGTCTTTTCCATACATTTGGACAAGGAATGGGACAGATAACCTTTCATACCCGCGATAATCGGCTCCGCCCGGCGGAATGCCTCTTCGAATTCCCCCTCAAGACCTTCTTTTACATAAAGCATGGCTGCTTCTCTGATCATCTGAAATTCCCCCTTTTTTTAATAGATACATTGTATAAGAATATGGCCCGTGATGGCCGGAAAAACAAAAAAATTTTAAACACTATGAGAAAAAAATCCTTGCCAGCCTGATTTGGTTTAGGAGAAAATAACAGTTGGAAGGCAGGGGAATAGACAGTGAAAAAAGGGTTATACCTATTACTTTTACTCGCAGGAATCATAGGTTTGATCGGCTGCTCGAAAACGGAATCGGCCGAAGACAGAATGAAAGATTTCGTAAAAGACTGGAACAGCGGTCATTACGATAAGATGTACCAAAGTCTCACCCAGGATGAAAAGAAAAAGCTATCCAAAAAGGATTTTGTAAAACGATATGAAACCATTTATGAACAAGCAGGGGTCAAAAATCTGAAAGTCACTGCCGAAAAACAGGACGAAGACGACAAGAAAAAAGATGACCTCCAGCACATCGATTATAAGGTCAGCATGGATACAAAAGCAGGGAAGGTCGCTTTTGAAAACACGGCCGTCCTGAAAAAGGAAAAAACAGACGATGGAGAATCATGGAACATCGACTGGAATCCTTCTTTTATTTTCAAACAGCTTTCCGATGACAAAACCGTGCAGATCGCAAATGAAGAACCGAAGCGCGGACAAATTTACGACAAAGACGGAAAAGGTCTCGCCGTGAATACCGAGGTGCCGGAAATCGGCATTATCCCTGGAAAACTCGGTAAGGATAAAGACAGCGTGATCAAAAAACTGTCTGAAAAACTGGACCTTTCTGAAGACGATATCAAAAGCAAACTGAACCAGGGCTGGGTAAAAGACGACTCCTATGTCCCGATTCAAAAAATCAGACCGGATGATGAAAGCAAGGTCAAAAGCCTGCTCGCATTAGACGGCGTGACGAAAACGAAAGTCAGCTCCCGCTACTATCCGTACGGCGAAAAAGCGGCCCATCTGACCGGCTATATTAAAACCATCACAGCGGAGCAGCTGAAAAAAGCGAAAGACGGCCAATACAGTGATACTTCCAAAATCGGCATCGCCGGCCTTGAGAATGTATATGAAGACAAGCTGCGCGGCACGGCCGGCTGGAAAATTTACGTCCCGCAAACAGGTGAGGTCATTGCTGAAAAGAAAGCCGAAAGCGGGCAGGATATTCATGTAACGATTGACATGAAAACGCAGACGAAGCTGTATGATTCTATGAAAGATGACAGCGGAGCGGCAGTCGCCCTCGAACCGCAAACGGGAGAGACACTCGCGCTCGTCAGCGCACCGTCTTATGACCCGAACGGCTTTATTTTCGGCTGGAGCGGCAAAGAATGGAAAAAGCTGAATGAAGATAAAAACAATCCGTTTTCAGCGAAATTCAACAAACTCTATGCGCCGGGATCAACGATTAAACCGATTGCCGCGGCAGTCGGCCTGACAAACGGCACATTGAAAGCGTCAGAAAAGAAAAAAATCACCGGAAAAGAGTGGCAGAAAGATTCAAGCTGGGGCGGTTACCATGTCACACGCGTATCAGAGCGCCTGAATGAAGTGGATCTCGAAAACGCGCTGATCACATCGGACAACATCTACTTTGCGCAAAATGCCATAGATGCCGGAGCGGACGCGTTTACAAAAGGATTAAAAACATTTGGCTTTGATGAAGAGATTCCGTACCAATTTCCGATTGAAAAGTCTTCAATCGCTAACGGCAAGCTTGATTCCGAGATCCTTCTCGGAGATACGGGCTACGGCCAGGGGCAGATGATGATGTCTCCGCTGCACTTAGCGGCTGACTATACCGCATTTGTAACAGACGGAAATCTCGTCAAACCGACATTGATCAAAGACGGAGAAAAAACACCGCAAATCTGGCATAAGCAAGTGGTATCGAAAGCCAACGCCGAAGAAATCACAAAAGGGCTGAGAGGCGTCGTTGAAGATCCGCGCGGCTCTGCATATCAGCCGGCCGTAAGCGGCATTACCGTAGCCGGAAAAACCGGTACAGCCGAGCTGAAAACGTCTAAAGAAGATAAAGACGGCAAAGAAAACGGCTGGTTTGTCGGTTACGATTATAAAAAGAAAGACCTTTTGATCGCGATGATGATTCAAGACGTCAAAAAACGCGGCGGAAGCCATTACGTCGTTGAAAAAGCGAAAAAGCAGTTTCAGAATCATTAAATGACGATTTTTGCGGGCTGAAAGGAAAATCGGCTGCCGAAGCAGAATGAAACAGCATGGGCAATTCCTGAAAACAGAGATACAAGAGGCTCTAAGAAAAAAGGGGGATTTCACATGCAGCGCATTCAATTGGCTGAAGACCTGGAATTTTCAAGAGTGATACACGGGCTTTGGCGTCTGAACGAATGGAATGTTTCAGACGGAGAGCTGCTGAATCTGATTGAATGGTGTATCAGCCAAGGCATCACCACCTTCGACCATGCCGATATATACGGCGGTTATACGTGTGAAAAGCTGTTCGGTGGCGCTTTGTCCCTTTCGCCTTCAATAAGGGAGCGAATCGAAATCGTCACAAAATGCGGGATTGTCATTGAATCACCGGAACGGCCCGGAAACAAGTCGCATCATTATAATACATCGAAGTCTCACATTTTAGCGTCGGCGGAGCAGTCGCTTTTGAATCTGAATACGGATTATCTGGACGTGCTGCTCATTCACAGACCGGACCCGCTTATGGACCCGGAGGCTGTGGCTGAAGCGTTTCACGCGCTGAAAAGCTCGGGAAAGGTCAGATATTTCGGGGTGTCGAACTTTAAAGCGCACCAGTACAGAATGCTCGAATCCTATTTGGATGATCCGCTTATCACAAACCAAATTGAAATCTCGGCGTACGAGCTGGAAAATATTCATGACGGCACGCTGGATTTCTGTCAGGAAAAACGCATTCCGCCGATGGCGTGGTCACCGCTTGCGGGCGGGAGCGTCTTTACCGGACAATCAGATAAGGACCTCCGAATCCGTGCCGCGCTTCGTTCCGTACAGGAAGAAATCGGCGCCGCTTCCATTGACGAAGTCATGTACGCATGGCTGTTCACCCACCCGGCAGACATCATGCCGATTGTCGGCAGCGGAAAAGAGAACCGCATTTCCGCCGCGGTGCGTGCATCCGCGTACAAACTCAGCCATGATCAGTGGTTCCGGATTTATACCGGTGTCCAAGGCTGCGATATTCCATAAACAGAACAAACGCCCGGAAGGTATCTTCCGGGCGTTTGTTTATGTGGTGTGCAATGTCTAAAAACAAGTAAGGTCACTTTGAAGTATAGCCGTGCGGATCAAGAGTAACAAGCGTCATGGCATATTATCTGACACATTTTTCTTTTTCAATACTGTCACACGGCCCAGTGCCAAATTGCCATTTGAAAATGGTTGAATAATCATTGAAAGCGTTTTATATTATAACTTACACCACTTTCCCCGGCAGCACTCCCCATATGCCATACTTCTCACAACTAGAAAATCTGGAGGCGCGTTTCATGTATATGACAGCGAGAGAACAAAAATTAATGAAACATCTTTTACTGCAGAACCGGTACGAGACAGTGCATGAACTGGCGGAAGCTTTACAAGTCAGCACAAGAACCGTTCACCGCGAGTTAAAAACAATCAAACCGATGATGGAATCATTCGGTCTGGCACTTGATAAACAGCCCGGCAAAGGACTGAAAGCGGTAGGAAACCCGGAGGACAAACAAAAACTCCTGTCAGACCTGTCCTATGAACAGTATGAATACAGCGCTGAGGAGCGGAAACTTTTAATTCTATGTTCACTATTAGAGTCTCAAGAGCCGATTAAGCTCTACAGTCTGGCGAACGAACTGCAAGTGACAAACGCGACGATCAGCTATGACCTGGATGAGCTGGAGACTTGGATTGCGCCCTTCGGCTTGACGCTGATCCGAAAAAGGGGCTTCGGCATTCAGCTGACGGGGCCGGAAAATGCGAAACGGAAAATCGTCGGCAATCTCATCGTCAACCGCCTTGATATTCAAAGCTTTTTGGAAGCGGTTGAATTGAATATTAAAGGAAAACCGGACGATGCTGAAAAAATGTTCGGCGTCGTAAATAAAGCGGAACTTTTGAAAATGGACCGGCTCTTAATACAGCTCAAGGAAAAAATCGCGATCGCCTTATCTGACAGCTCATACATGGCGCTTGCGGTTCATTTAACCTTTGCGATGGACCGGATCAGGCTCGGAGAAACCATCACGATGGAGGATTCGGAACTAAAAGCGCTGCAGCAGACGAAGGAGTACGGCTCTGCGCTGGAAATGGCAAAAGAGCTTGAAAAAGCGTTCGGCGTTTCAATTCCGGAAGCTGAGATCGGTTATATCACCATTCATTTGCGGAGCGCCAACCGCAAATACAAAACGGAATTCAAACCGGAAGACATAGAGGTTGAAACGGCCTTGCAAACGAAGCAGCTGATCGGCTTCATTTCTGAAAAAATTAAAATTGATCTGACGGAAAACGGTTCTTTATACGACGGTTTAATCGCCCATCTGGAGCCTGCGATCAACCGGGTAAAAGAAAATATCGACATGTACAATCCGATGACCGAGCAAATTAAACGCGACTACTTTCTGCTGTACATGGCCGTAGAAGAAGGAATGGAAAAATTCTTTCCGGGGCTTCTTTTCTCTGATGATGAGATCGCTTTCATCGTTCTTCACTTCGGCTCCGCTCTGGAAATCAAACGGGAAGAAGCGAAGATCAAAGCGCTGATCGTCTGTTCAAGCGGCATCGGATCGTCCAAAATGCTCGCGTCCAGGCTGAAAAAAGAGCTTCCGGAAATCCGTTCCTTTGATATGTCTTCCCTCATCGAACTGAAGGATCGAGACATCACCGCGTATGACATGATCGTATCCACCGTTCCGATCCCGTATGAAAACATTGATTACGTCATGGTCAGTCCGCTTTTAAACGAAGAAGACGCTGATCAGGTCAAGCAGTACATCAAAAGAAAGATTCCGCTGATTCTTGACAAAAAAAGAAACGGTAAAAGAGAAGAGAAGCAGCCGGAGACGCCTGATATGCTGGAAGCGGCCGGCCGTATGGCGCATTACGCGGCGGTTATCCAAAGCGTGCTGCGGAACTTTTCGATCAAATCGATTGATTCAAACACGGAGTACGAACTGTTTTTAGATCATTTGTTTGCCATGCTGGAGCAAGAAGGATTGGTTCATAATGCCCGAAAAACCGCACAGTGCCTTGCTGAGCGTGAACGACAGGGCGGACTCGGCATTCCGGGAACGGCGATGGCCCTGTACCATCTCAAAAATGAAGAAATTGTCACGCCTTTTTTCAAAATTTATGATTTGACAGCTCCATGCAGTGTCAAAGGCATGGACGGAAATTCCCTGACCGTCGACCGCGCTTTGGTGATGATGGCGCCGGCTGATATGCCCGCTGAAGGGTCGGAAATACTAAGTGCGGTCAGTTCGGCCATCATCGAGTCCGAAGACAGTATAAAAGCCTTCCAGACGGAGGATGAAGCCGATTTATACAAACGTTTAAACAAGCTGTTTTATCATTTTATTCAGGAGAAAGGACAGCGGTAAACAGGAAGCGCACACCTCATGTGGGGTGTGTTTTTTTATGCATGTATGAGGGTAAGGGGAAGGGAAGAAACTAAAAACACGGGACTATTGTATCATTCACCGATGGAATAGTTCTAAAACAAAATAGTTTTACAAGTTATATTTTTTGGTTTAAAATGGGTTGCGTGAGAAAGAAAATCTGACAGAGTTTTTTTGTGATTTATCATTATGGGAGATGAAAATATGGAGACATTACAGCATCTGATTCTGCATGACATTTCAAATAGCGAAGAGATCGAAGCTGTAAAAAGCGGTGCGCATACCCTGACCTACGCGGAATATCGAAAACGAATCAACCAGCTTGCACAAGCGCTTCTTGATAAAGGAATAAAAAAAGGCGACAGAGTGGCGATGCTTTGCAAAAACGGCCACGCGGCATCCATTGTCATGTTTGCGGCACTCGAAATCGGCGCGGTGGTTGTGCCGGTCAGCTGGCAATTAACACCTTACGAAATGAAGGGCATTTTAGCAGCCTGTGAACCGAAAGCTGTTTTTTACGGCACTGAATTTAAAGAGATCATGGAAGAAGTGCTTCCTGCGCTTGCATCTTCTCTTAAACTGAAGGTCGTAACAGGAACAGCTGCGGAGACAACGCCTCAGTTTGACGCTTTATTGACAGGCTCCGGTGAAACACCGGACGTCGAAACGGTGTCTGAAAACGATACGGCATTGCTGATGTTTACCTCAGGTACAACCGGCAATCCGAAACGCTGCATGATCACTCACGGCGGCATATACAACTACGTAAACGCGACATTGGCTTACACGGGGAGAATGCAGCATGTCCGTTTCTTAGCATGCCATCCGAATTACCATACGAGCGCGATTATCTGCCAGATGGTCGGTACGATGAGCGGAACGACATTCATTATGACCGACAATCAGGACCCTGTGGAAAACTTGAAGCTCATCGAAAAAGAGAAAATTCAAACCATCATGGCGCTGCCAGTCTATTTCACATACCTGCTGAAAGCATGGGAAACGCATCAGACTGACATGTCTTCTATCGTTTATATGATGACGGGAGGAACAAAGGTGCCAAGCAGTCTGATCCAACAGTATCTCGACATCGGCATTCCGCTCATGCACGGATACGGAAGCACGGAAGCGTGGGGCATCAGCTCTTGGAATCCGCAAATGGGAATGGATAAAGCCGCTTCCGCGGGTAAACCGATGGAAGAAGTGGACGTCCGCGTTGTAGATCCGGAAACAGGTGAATTCCTTCCGCAAGGTTCAATCGGAGAAGTCGTTGTGAAAAGTCCGTTTTTATTCAAAGGCTACGAAGGTAACGAAGAAGCGACACGAAAAGTGCTGAAAGACGGCTGGTTCCATACCGGCGATTCCGGCTATGTGGATGAAGACGGATTTATCTTTATCACCGGACGTTATAAAGATGTCATCATCTACGGCGGCGACAATATTTATCCCGACCAGATTGAAGAGGTCATTCAGCAAGTGCCGGGCATTCTCGAAACGGCGGTTGTCGGTATCCCTGATCCGCTCTACGGCGAAAAGCCGAAAGCGTTCATCGTGACAAACGGCAGAGAAGGCCTGACAGAAGAAGAAGTGACCCGTTTCCTTCAAGAACGTCTTGCCGCCTTTAAAATTCCGGACATTGAGTTCGTCAGCGAACTTCCGAAAAACAACCTTGGAAAAGTGAGAAAAGACGTGCTCCGCAAACAAGCGGTCCGTTCATAATTGAAAACAAAAACCCGGCTGCCAGCCGGGTTTTTTTCTTGCGTTCCATGTGAAACATTTTACTCCGAAAACATTTTGAACTGTCTCATTCATGTTTATCCGGAAGACTGACGAGGTAGACAAGAAATATGAGATCGAACAAGAAGGAGGAACTTGACATGGAAAACTATCCGAAGGAATTCCCGGCGGAATCACAAAATCGCCAGCCGGGCATTGAGAACGAAATGAATCCGGCGCCTGTTTACGAATACAAAGAATATAAAGGCGCTGACAAATTAAAAGGGAAAACTGCACTTATCACAGGGGGCGACAGCGGTATCGGACGCGCCGTAGCGGTTGCTTACGCGAAGGAAGGCGCGAATGTCGCGATCGTCTATTTTGATGAACACGGTGATGCGGAAGATACAAAAAAACGAGTGGAAGAAGAAGGCGTAAAATGTCTGTTAATCCCCGGCGATGTCGGTGAGGAAGACTTTTGTAATGAAGCCGTTGAAAAAACGGTTGAAGAATTCGGGCGTCTTGATATTCTCGTGAATAACGCCGCGGAACAGCATCCGAAAGAAAGCATTAAAGACATCACAAGCGACCAGCTTCACAGAACCTTTAAAACAAACTTTTACTCACAATTTTATTTGACTAAAAAAGCGATTGATTACATGAAGCCGGGCAGCGCAATCATCAATACGACATCCATTAATCCTTATATTGGCAATCCGCAGCTGATTGACTACACGGCTACGAAAGGCGCAATTAACGGTTTTACGAGATCCATGGCGCAAGCGCTCGTCAACGATGGTATCCGTGTCAACGCCGTGGCGCCGGGGCCGATCTGGACACCGCTCATTCCGGCGACATTCTCAGAAGAAACAGTCGCTTCCTTCGGTCAGACTACGCCGATGGGCCGGGCAGGCCAGCCTGTTGAACATGTCGGCTGCTATGTGCTCTTGGCCTCAGATGAATCATCTTATATGACCGGGCAGACGCTGCATGTCAACGGCGGCGGATTTGTAAACACATAAGGGGGCTGAAGCATGACGATATCGAAACATGATGTGAATGCATACTATCAAAAAGCGGGAATCGTTCTGACTGATGATGAAGTCGAAGACATTCAAATTATGGATTACGGTTTAGGTAAGCTTAAGGAAACCGGGCTTCAGCTGTTTATTTACGTGAATACAGACCGCTACTGTTCGAAAGAATTGGTGCTCTTCCCGCGCCAGACGTGTCCGGAACACCGCCATCCGCCGGTCGGCAGCGAGAAGGGAAAACAAGAGACATTCCGCTGCCGCTGGGGGAAGGTGTATCTCTACGTGGAAGGCGAAAAGACAGAGAACCCAAGCGTCCTCCCGCCGGAAGAAGACAAGGAATACTACACCGTCTGGCATGAGATTGTGCTTGAGCCGGGCGGACAATACACCATTCCGCCGGATACGAAGCATTGGTTTCAAGCGGGAGAAGAAGGGGCGGTCGTCACGGAAATGTCATCGACAAGCACGGATGATCACGATGTTTTCACTGACCCGCGCATTTAAGGATGAGGCTGCACGCCTCATCTTTTTTTGTATGGAAAAAAGTGAATTTACCTGTATAATGGCTAATAAAGGAAAGAAGGTGCGGTCGTGTTTTCCTGTCAAATCCGGGAACATCTGACGATCAGATTGCTTGCCAAAGAAGATACGGACGAATTGTATTCTGTTATGAAGCGAAATCAAAACCATCTCAGCGAATGGCTCAGCTGGGCGGAAGAACTGGCTGATATCGATACGTACCGAGATGTGATCATCCCCGAATGGCGCTATAAATACGCGGAAGAGAATGGGTTTGACGCCGGAATTTTTGTGAAGGGCCGGTTTTGCGGCATGATCAGCATCCATAATGCCGATCCAGTCAATCAAAAAGCAGAGATCGGCTACTGGCTGGATCGAGAGCATGAAGGATTCGGCATTATCACCGCAAGCTGCCGGGCGGTCATCACCCATGCATTTCAGGATCTCGGCCTGAACCGCATCATGATCAGCGCGGCTGAAAAAAACACGAAAAGCAGGGCGGTGGCGGAACGGCTCGGATTTCAGAAAGAAGGACTGACGAGAGAAGGCATTTTCGTACAGGGCGCCTATCATGACACGGTGAACTACAGCATGCTGAAGCGGGAATGGAGCGAAGATCGGCAGAAGAGCACATTTCTTGGTTTAAATGTCTCCCCAATGTGGAAAAGTAACAGCGGAGACGTTAAAAAGGAGTGATTCTTCATGAATCAAAATGAAATCAAAGAAAAAGTGCTTGAAGTACTGGATCATCATAAAGTCGGTTCGCTTGCGACGGTAGAGCAAGGCAAACCGCATTCACGCTACATGACATTTTTCCATGACGGCTTAACGATTTACACGCCGACGAGCAAAGACACTCATAAAGCGGAAGAAATTGAAAACAATCCGAATGTTCATATTCTGTTAGGGTATGACTGTGAAGGATTCGGTGACGCTTATGTGGAAGTGGCCGGAACCGCCAAATTGAACAACTCAGCCGATTTAAAAGAAAAGCTGTGGGATCCGAAACTGGAACGCTGGTTTGACGGAAAAGACGATCCGAACCTTGTGATTCTGGAAATTGAACCGAAGCAGATCAAGCTCATGAACGCGGGTGAAAAAACGCCGGCCGAGCTGGAACTTTAATAAATCATTTGATTATTCAGGGGCAATCTGTTATACTTAATTGCTAAGTGACAACATGCAAATAAAAAAGAAAGTAAACTTCTTTTTTCTGTTTTGATATAGAAGCTTCAGGCTTCAACGGACAGCTTGAAAAAAAGCTGAGCTTATTCTTTTCCTTCTGACATTCGCCCCTAACGAAGAGATGGAAAAAAGACTTTTTGTTTTACAATTCACACCGGCGCGGCTTCGGAGCCGCAGTGACGATTGAGAGGTAGGGCTTTCGTTGTCTTGTGTTCAAGAACTTCCATGGTGTTTACTTTCGAAGAATGATTCTGTCGGAACTGTTTATACGAATCACCCGCGGGCTAAGGCGGGCAACCATATATTATTTATTTGCGTAAGAAAAGAATAAGACAAAACCGCGCCGGGCATCCGGGCGGTTTTTTTATGTAACCGGCCGAAACCTCGCCGCAGTCTGCAGAGTCTAATCAGTAGAAAAGATTTGGAGGAATCATACATTGCACGTTATTACTTCACAAGTACTGTTTATCTTCTGTTTTCTGCTGCTGATACATTCGATTGAAACGCTTGCCTATGCAACACGCCTTTCCGGCGCAAGAGTCGGATTTATCGCGTCCGCGCTGTCATTATTTAATGTCATGGTCATCGTGTCGCGCATGTCAAACATGGTTCAGCAGCCGTTTACCGGACATCTGATTGATGCTGCCGGATCAAACGCCCTGTCTCTTGTGGGCGCCCAGTTTCGATTTTTAATATTCGGCTCCACGGTCGGAACGATACTCGGCATCTGTCTTTTGCCGACATTCGTCGCGTTATTCACCAGGGCGATTATACACTTGGCGGACGGAGGAGGCTCCGTCATGCAGGTATTTAAAAAAGGATTTTCACTGAACGGGCTGAAGCATGCGCGTTCTTATATCAGACGGCCGTCAGTCTCCTATTTAAAGGGGCTTCAATTCCGAATGATTCCGAAACGCTTGTTTGTCATTAATATGGTCATTACGTCTATTTACACGATCGGCGTTCTGTCCGCTCTGTACGCCGGCCTTTTGGCGCCTGAGCACAGCACGACGGCCGTGATGGCATCAGGCTTAATCAACGGAGTTGCGACTATGCTATTGGCTGTGTTTGTTGACCCGAAAGTATCCGTACTGGCAGACGATGTGGCGAAGGGTAAGCGCAGCTACGTCTCCTTAAAATGGACATCATTGACGATGGTGACATCAAGGGTGGCGGGCACGCTTCTCGCCCAGCTCGTGTTCATCCCCGGCGCTTATTATATTGCCTGGGTGACGAAATGGATGTAACGCATGAAAAAAGCTCCTCTTCTGCAGAGGAGTTTTTTTATTGATAATTTCTCAGGCCGCGGTCATAAATAAAATTACCGAACGGAATAAAGGCCGCGATAAAACCGGCGGCTGACCATTTCACATGCCATTTGACAGTAAACGCCGCATACGCCAGCACCGCCAGATAAATGATAAACAAACCGCCGTGAATGGAACCGGCAATGGTGACGGCGAGCGGATGATGAGCCCAATACTTCAGCGGCATCGCGATAAACAGCAGCACCAAAAGCGACATTCCTTCAATAAACCCCATCGTGCGAAGTCTGCCGATCGGCGTGTGTAACATACAGCTCCCTCCTGTCGGACATCTTTTTCCTCTATACTATAAGCAAAGGGCAGTCCTAATATGACCATTTCGCGTCAGTTCCTAAAAAACCTTTATTAATTCAGCCTGTTGTTCTTGTCATTTTTCGGATTTCTCTTGATAATATAGCCAAAAGGGTAAGGAAGGACTACAGTCATGAAACTAGATAATGTTGATCTGAGCATCATTAAAGAGCTGCAGCGGGACAGCCGCCTGTCCATGCGGGAGCTTGGCAGAAAAATCAAATTGTCAGCCCCGTCCGTCACAGAGCGTGTCAGACAGCTTGAATCTTTCGGCGTTATTAAGCGCTATACATTGGACATTGATCAAAAAAAGATCGGGCTTCCCGTCTCCTGCATTGTCGAAGCGACGGTGAAAAACGGAAAATACGATCAATTCAAAACCTACATTCAATCCATTCCCAACATTGAATTTTGTTTTCGGGTCGCCGGGGCGGCGTGTTATATGCTGAAGATGAACGCGGACAGCCTGGAAACGATCGAACACTTCATTAACCGCACCTCTCCGTATGCCCAAACCGTGACCCACGTCATTTTCTCAGAAATTGACACAAAAAACGTCCTCGATTAGAGAGAGCGTGAGGAAGTCTGTTATAATAACAGGATGATTGTGAAAGAAAGAGAAGTGAAAAGCATGTCAAAAACAGTTGTATTAGCTGAAAAACCTTCAGTCGGCCGGGACTTGGCCCGCGTGCTGAAGTGTCATAAAAAAGGAAACGGATATCTTGAAGGCGACCGCTACATCGTCACATGGGCGCTCGGACATCTGGTAACGCTCGCTGACCCTGAAGGATACGGCAAAGAATTTCAATCATGGCGGCTTGAGGATCTGCCGATTATTCCGGAGCCTTTGAAGCTCGTCGTCATTAAAAAAACAGGAAAACAGTTCAATGCGGTCAAAGCTCAGCTTGTCCGAAAAGACGTCAGCCAGATCGTAATCGCTACAGACGCAGGACGGGAAGGGGAGCTTGTGGCCCGCTGGATTATCGAAAAGGCAAACGTCCGCAAATCGATTAAGCGGCTGTGGATTTCCTCTGTGACGGATAAGGCGATTAAAGAAGGATTTCAAAAGCTCCGCAACGGCAAAGAGTACGAAAACCTGTATCATTCCGCCGTTGCCAGAGCGGAAGCGGATTGGATCGTCGGCATCAACGCGACCCGCGCCCTTACGACGAAATTTAACGCGCAGCTGTCATGCGGACGCGTCCAGACTCCGACACTGGCGATGATCGCCAAGCGTGAAGCGGACATTCAGGCGTTCAAACCCGTTCCTTATTACGGTCTCCGTGCGGCGGCTGATCAGATGACGCTGACATGGCAGGATAAAAAAACAAAGCAGACTAGAACATTCGATCAGACGGTGACCGGCCGTTTGGCAAAAGACCTGCAAGGAAAGCCGGCAGTCATTTCAGAATTGAAAAAAACGGCGAAGAAAAGCTTCGCACCCGGTCTTTACGACTTGACGGAATTGCAGCGGGACGCTCATAAGCGCTTCGGTTTCTCCGCAAAAGAAACGCTGTCCGTGCTTCAAAAGCTGTATGAACAGCATAAGCTTGTCACTTACCCGCGGACAGATTCCAGATTCCTTTCCGCAGACATCGTGCCGACTTTAAAAGACCGTTTAAACGGCATGGAAGTTAAGCCGTACGCGCAATACGTCAATCAAATACTGAAGCGGGGCGTCAAAGCGCATAAAGGATTCGTCAATGATGCGAAAGTATCGGATCACCATGCCATTATTCCGACAGAGGAGCCGCTGATCCTTTCAAGCCTCAGCGACAAAGAACGAAAGCTTTACGATCTGATCGCCAAACGTTTTCTCGCCGTGTTAATGCCGGCGTTCGAATACGAAGAAACAAAGGTCACAGCCGATATCGGCGGCGAAACATTTACCGCAAAAGGGAAAACGGTTCAATCGCCTGGCTGGAAAGCCGTGTATGATATGTACGAAGATGACGACGATCATGAGGAAGACAAAGACCAGACGCTCCCGGATCTTCAGCAGGGTCAGCGCCTCACTGTCTCATCACTGAAAGAAACGAGCGGACAGACGAAACCGCCGGCGCGCTTTAATGAAGGCACGCTGTTATCCGCAATGGAGAACCCAAGCGCCTTTATGCAGGGAGAAGAGAAGAACCTTGTGAAAACATTGGGTGAAACCGGCGGACTCGGAACAGTCGCCACCCGCGCTGATATCATTGAAAAACTGTTCAACAGTTTCTTAATCGAGAAAAAAGAAAAAGATATTTTCATTACGTCAAAAGGGAAGCAGCTCTTACAGCTCGTCCCGGAAGATTTAAAATCGCCGGCCTTAACCGCTGAGTGGGAGCAAAAGCTCTCCGCCATCGCAGCGGGCAAACTGAAATCCGCCGTGTTCATTAAAGACATGAAAACATATGCGGGCAAAACGGTGAAGGAAATCAAAAACAGCAGCCAGACTTTCAGACATGATAACATTTCAGGCACCGCCTGCCCTGATTGCGGCAAAATGATGCTTAAAGTCAACGGCAAACGCGGCACGATGCTCGTATGTCAGGATCGTGAGTGCGGCAGCCGGAAAACGCTGGCGAGAAAAACAAACGCCCGCTGTCCGAACTGTCATAAGAAAATGGAGCTTCGCGGCCAGGGCGAAGGCCAAACCTTCGCATGTGTATGCGGCCACCGGGAGAAACTGTCCGTCTTTGAAAAGCGCAAGGCGAAAGATAAATCCGGACGCGCATCCAAGCGGGACATCAACTCTTATATGAAAAGCCAAAACAAAGAGGAGCCGATGAACAACGCGCTGGCAGAACAGCTGAAAAAACTCGGCCTGGATAAATAGATCAGTGAAAGGCAGCATTTGTAAAGAAATGCTGCCTTTTGTTGTGTTTTTAACTGTAATGGGGATACGATCCAGACGAAGAGGGAAAAGGTGAGCAGGCGGCGCTCCCATTTAAAATTTCCCAATGTGAAAAAATGCTAGTATTCTTTTATCGTTTCCTATATAGTAAAAATACTTTGTGAAAAAATAAGATATGGGTCTAAAAAAGGGTTTATAAAATAGGAGGATGGACTGTGAAACAATTCGTTTTTCGTCTGATGATCCTTTTGATTTCGATCGTTCTGACGGCGGGGTGCGCGGAGGCCGGCACTGAAAAACAGGCGGCGGCCGAACCGTCCGGACCGCTTCAGCCCGCAGAGCATTTTATTTATCATAAATTGATGAACGGGCGGGGGATGATCCGGACGAACATATCCGATGAGCCGGAATATTTATCTGAGTCTCTCGGACTATGGATGGCATTTTTGCTGAACAGGAAAGATGAACGGCAGTTTCAAGCGCAATATCAGCTTCTCACCGATTCGTTTCTGACGAAAAACGAGCTCGTGTCGTGGAAGATTGACGGGAATAAAGCGAGCGGCACCAATGCCTTAATTGACGATTTCAGAATCATGAACTGTCTGAATGAGGCCGGAACCCTATGGGGAAACAGTGAATACGGGAAAACAGCGGTGCAGATCGGGAAGGCGCTGGAAAAATACAATACGAATGACGGGTATTTTACGGATTATTATGATGCCGCTTCAAATGCCGCGTCAAAGACCGTGACGTTGTCCTATGTCGACCCCGGCGCCTTACAGATGCTCAGAGAAAAGGGGATTATCGATGAGAAAACGGAAAACCGGAACCTCGATGTTCTCAATCTTGCGCCCCTGAAAAATGGTTTTCTGCCGAAATCGTTCAATACCGAAACTAAGGAATACAAATATGACAGCGAAGTCAATGTCATCGACCAGCTGTATGCCGCCGTGAATCTGAAGCGGGGCGATGGCAAAGCCGCTGTGCTGTCGAAATGGATGATAAAGGAATTTAAGTCGCGCGGACAGCTGTACGGACGATACAGCGCAGACACGAAGGAGCCGGCGGTTCAATACGAATCACCGTCCGTTTACGCCCTGGCCGTTCTTTTTTTAGCAGAACAAAAAGCTGATCCGGCTGTCATCAAGCCGCTTTATGAAAGAATGACTTCATTTGAAACACTGGACACGCTGAAACCTGATTACGGCGGCTATATGAGCGGGGGCGATACACATTCTTTCGATAATCTGCTGCCGCTTCTGGCTGAAAGGAAATTGTTTAATGAAAATATCATTCAATGAATCACAAAAACTGTGCAGCTACACAGCAGTTATGCTGGTGCTGCTGTCTTTTTTTATTTACTATGCGTCTCAGCAATCCGCAGGGCTTCTGATAACCTGCATCACATTGCTTGTCACGGGAGCCGGCATATGGTTCGGGGCAATCTATGCGCTCGTCATCACCTTACTCGTCTTATTTGTTCTCGGCAGCCTGCTCCTGTGGTTTCAGACCGGGAGCTTTATGGCGTCTGCCGGTGCCGAAAGTCTGCAGGTGCTGGTCATTTGGGGGATTGCGCTGCTCGTCTTTTCTTACATAGCGGGAAGGATTCACGAGTTGGCGAAGGGGCTTGAGCGCTCAGTGAAACAGCTGCGTGAAGAGATTACGAGCTTTGTCGCCGTCGACAGGGTGACCGGCTTTGACAACCATCTGCGGATGAAGCTGGAGCTTTCCGAGGAGATCAAGCGGGCGGAACGCTACGGCAATTCCTTCGTCTTTTTGCTGCTGCACATGCATTATTTCAAGGAATTCAAATCCCTCTACGGAGAAAAAGAGACCGACCGCCTGCTGGCATTTATCAGCCGCCAAATCCGGTCAAGCGTTCGGGAAACAGACAAAAAATTCAGGCCGTCCGCCGAACGGTTCGGCATCGTGCTGACCCATACGCCTGAAGAAAACATGCCGGCCGTTCTGGCGAAGCTGAAAAAGGAATTGGATACGTACCGGCTGCAAAACGGTAAATACGTCTCCATCACCTTCCGTGTATGTTACTTGGCGTACCGAAAGGATTTACAAACGGCCGAGCAATTTTTAAATGAACTGGAAAACGAGATGATGATGAATGAACTCTAAATGGATACGTCTCTTACTCTCGGCGCTCTTCATGATTTCGGCGGTTTATGTTCCCCTTACGGCGGAAGCAAAAGACAAAAAGGACGGCATTCTCATTATTTATACAAGCACGGACGGCAAAGAAACCGCTGAGGTCAAAATGCTTGATCTGACCGCGGGCCATTTCTCATCCGCCGTCACCGTGAAAAGCGACGGAGACATCACAGCCGCGGACCTCAAAAAGAATCGGCGGGTCATCTATTACGGCGTCACGAAAAAAAAGCTCAGCACATCATTCGTGTCTCTGATCAGCAGCATGCCGCAGCAGCTTATCAGCATCGGCTATAACGCCGGACAGTTCCGCCAATTTGCGGGTTTGTCCCTGACAGAGAAAGAAACGGTATACCGCATTTACGGCAAAGAAGAAAAAACAGACATGCCGCTTGAAAAAGGGATGTCCGTGCTCGGCGTATCGGGAGTAAAAGGAAAGTCCCTTTATACATACCGGTCCGGTGACGGCAGCACCCGCCCTTTTATGTGGAAAACGGCGCGCTCTGACTATTATTTCGGTGTGACGAGCCTGTTAAATGATTCGTTTCTGACGGCGAAAGCGCTGCGCAACGCATTCGGAGAATCAGCGGGCGGCACCCTCCTTTATTTACGGCTTGAAGACATCAGTCCGATGTCAGATGAAACATTGCTTTACGAAGCGGGCGCTTACCTGCATAAAAGACACATTCCGTTTATTCTGGCGGTCATTCCGGTCTATCTCAATCCGGAAAACGGAGAAAAAGTATACCTGGCGGACAAGCCGAAAATGGTCAGCGTCCTGAAAAAACTTCAGCAAATGGGCGGCAGCATCATTATTCACGGCTACACGCACGCATACCGATACAGCGAAACGGGAGAAGGCTTTGAATTTTGGGATGCCAAAGCGGATCAGCCGATTACGTCAGAAAATGCGGATGATACTCCGGTCAAGCTTGAAAAGGAACAGGATTTTCCGAATGAAAAAGCGTACCGGGCGTATGTGAAGCCTTTCCGTGAAAAAGAAAAAATCTACACGAGAACGAAGCTGGAGCAGGCGATTGACGATCTGACAGAGCTCGGCCTTTACCCGCTGTCATTCGAAGCGCCGCACTATACGATGTCTGAAGAAGGCTACAAAATCGCATCTTCTTATTTCTCCAGCATTTTCGGACAAGTGCAGCTCAGCGGCACGACGTGGAAAACCTCGGGCGCCCCTCCGTTCGTCTCAAAGCCGGCTATGCTTGACGGGATGACGCTGTACCCTGAAACAATCGGTTATGCCGATAACTCAAAGGAAAATCCGCTCGGAGATATGGAGAATCATATTTCGCAGATGATTGATTTCGGCGGCGGAACGGCGGGCGGTTTCTACCATCCGTATCTCGGCATGAAATACCTCCCCGAGCTCGTCAATCAGATGGAGCGGATTCCCGGCGGCGAGTGGCTCGATCTGAAGAAAACGAAGCAAACGGTAACGTCGGACAGCGTCAAGATCAAAACGGACGGAGACGGGACCATTCATGTGGAAAACAAGATTCATCCGATAACGGCCTTTTTCAATCACCATCAGCAGACGCCTCTGGAAAAAGCGCTTTGGATTCTCTCCGGCGTGGTGTTATTGTTTATCATCATGTTCGCCTGCTACGTCCTTTATTTGCGCGCCACATTAAAAAAACGAATTTTTAAGGAGAGAAGGAGCCTTGAGTAACATTCTGTTTTTTATCTCATTAAGTTTAATATGGGTGATGCTTCTCTATCACATGTTTCTGATGCAGGGCGGATTCAGGCATTATATGACCTTCGAACGGAACATTCCGAAATGGCGCGCAAAGATGGGGGAGCTCCCGAAGGTCAGCGTGCTCATTCCCGCGCATAACGAAGAGGTCGTCATCAGGCAGACGCTGAAGGCGATGGTGAATCTGTATTATCCGAAAGACAGGCTTGAGATCATCGTCGTTAATGATAACTCCTCCGACCGGACGGGAGACATCGTCAATGAATTTTCCCGTCAGTATGACTTCATTAAAATGGTCATTACAAAGCCCCCGAACGCCGGAAAAGGAAAATCTTCGGCGCTGAACTCAGGGTTCGCGGAATCGAACGGAGACGTGATCTGCGTGTATGATGCGGACAACACGCCGGAAAAAATGGCGGTGTACTACCTGGTTCTCGGTCTGATGAATGATGAGAAAGCGGGAGCGGTTGTCGGGAAATTCCGTGTCATCAACGCGGCCAAAACGATCCTGACGAAGTTTATCAATATTGAAACCATCTGCTTTCAGTGGATGGCGCAGGGCGGCAGATGGAAATGGTTCAAAATCGCCACCATCCCGGGAACGAACTTCGCGATCAGGCGGAGCATTATCGAACAGCTCGGCGGCTGGGATGATAAGGCGCTGGCGGAGGATACCGAGCTGACCATCCGCGTGTATAATCTCGGCTATCATATCCGCTTTTTCCCGGCGGCTGTGACATGGGAGCAGGAGCCTGAGACATGGAAGGTGTGGTGGCGTCAGCGGACAAGATGGGCGCGCGGCAACCAATACGTTGTTCTCAAGTTTTTATCCCAATTTTTTAAGCTGAAACGCAAGCGGATCATCTTCGATCTGTTTTATTTCTTTTTTACGTATTTTTTGTTTTTCTTCGGTGTGATCATGTCAAACACGATTTTTATCATCAATCTTTTTTACGACCTGCATCTGGCTGTCGGGTTTTTGGCGATGATTTTGTGGATACTGGCCTTTTTCCTGTTTATGACTGAGGTCATGATTACTTTAAGCATTGAAAAAACAGAAATGAACAAACAAAACTTCTTTATCGTATTTCTGATGTACTTTACATACTCCCAGGCTTGGATCGTGCTCGTCATCTGGTCATTATTCACAGAGATCAAGCACCGCTTGTTCAAGCAGGAAGTCAAGTGGTACAAAACGGAGCGATACAATCAAAATAAAAGCGGGTGACCTTTTTGAAAAAAGCGATCATATTGATAACTGGCCTTTTGCTATTGATGTCTAACGGGCAGGCGGCCGCGGCCCGGGAACTGAAAACGGACGGTTCCGCCCTCGGAACAAGCGCCGGCGCAAAAGAGCAGCAGGCGCTGACTGGCGATCTGATGACACTGTACGGGGCGAAAGACAGCGCAGAGCTGACCTATCAGATTCCTGCGGGAGCTTCGAATGCCGATCAGTCGCTTCTGATTGATTACGAGGCGTCAAACTTATTAATTGCCCCGTCTTCTTTAACCATCGCCATTGATGATGAACCCGTCAAATCCATTAAGCTTGACGGCAGTTCCAAGCGGAAAACGGTGAAGCTCAATCTCAGCAAAAGCCAATCCGCCCAAGGCTTTCACAATGTATCATTACGATTTTACGGCGTATTAAAAGAGGGCGTCTGCGTCAGGCAGGATACGTCAGGCAACTGGATAAAAATTTATCCGGACAGCCGCCTTGTGCTTTCAGAAGCAAGCAAGTCAAAGGGAGCGGATCTCGGCCATTTCCCGTATCCGTTTGCCCAATCAGGCAATACGGGTGAAGAAACCGATATTATCCTTCCTGACAAACCGACCTCGGCGGAAGCTGAAGCCGCAGTCAAAACAGAAGCATTTCTGAAAACGGCAGACAGCAGGCTGAAGGTATCCTATGTAAAAGAATCCGACGCCGGCAAAATCAGCAATCCGTCAATTGTCATCGGCGCTGATCAGCATTGGAACGGGAAAATAAAAGAACTTTTCGAACGGGGGAACATCAAAGCGGAAGACAACAAACTTCTTCTCGCTGAACGGGTTCTGACATCAGGGAACAAACGGCAGCCCGTCCTGTTTGTCACGGCGCAATCAGACAAAACGCTGGCGGATAAAATCCGCGTCATCACAGACAGCGCTTATTCAAGCCAGCTGGGCGGAGATACTTTGACAATCGGCCGCCTTCAGCCCGCTGCGGAAAAGACAGGCAATAAACTGACACTAGAGGACTTCGGCGCGGGAAATGTAACGGTCGGATCAAACAAAACGGCGTCAGAGCACTTCTTTTACCCTGCGGCGGCCGCTGTTGATAAAGACGGTAAGGTCAAGCTTTCACTTACATTAAAGACGTCGGAATCGATCCGGACGAAGGCGGATTCAGCAAATGACGCCGAGAGAGCGGAGCTGAACGTCACGGTCAACGGACAGCCGAATGCGGTGCGTCTTGATGATCTCGGCAATAAAGATAAAGACGGCTTTTACCACGTCTCCATCCCGATTGATCCGAAGCTTTTGCGAAGCAGCAGGTACATTGATCTGCAATTTGTCACATCAGGTTTGAAACATAACAATCCGTGTATCGACCGTGACGAAAACAAATGGGTCTATATTGATAAAAGCAGCACGCTGACGTATCCGGTAAGCGATACGGCGCAGAAAGCTGATTTCGGGCAATGGCCGCTCCCGTTTGCGGGCGGCGGGAAAGAGAAAACAGTGATCGTCATCCCGGATGGCGTAAACATACAGACACTGAAAGAACTTTCTCTGGTGGCGGATTCATTCGGAAACGGCTTTACCGTAAAGACTGCATCAGACATGAAGGAAACGGATGCCAAAGGCCGGAATGTTGTGTTTATCGGAGGCCTGCCGCAAATTCCGCTTTTGAAATCAAACGCCTCTAAGCTTCTCGTGCCGTCAGACCGCAGCGGCGCGTACGATGTTTCTTCGTTTCAGATGCTTAATGAGACGACGAAACAAGTCGCGTTTACCCAGGAATCACCTTGGGACTCCGGCCGGAGCATCGCTGTTTTTGCTCCGTTATCAGGAAGCGGCGCGTCTGTCACAAAAGAGCTGATCAGCTTTTTAGACAGCACAAGCGATGCCGCAACCGTCATTAACGAAACGGCCGGCCGGCAGCTGTTTTCGAACCATCAGCAAATCAAGTCCGATGACAGCAGTTCGGCGGTTGATACGAAGAGCCGGTCCGCAGCACTGAACGTTACGTATATTGCTGTTTTCGCGGCGCTTATGATCATTGCGGCCGGTCTGATCTGGCTGACGGCAAGAAGGAAAAAAAGGAAAGCGGATCATGAAAAAAGCGAAGAGTAATGATGGAAAAAGAGGCCGTTAACAGGCCTCTTTTTTTTGTATTTTTATTTCCATTTTTGGCGGTGATTTTTTTATTTTTGAAACAGCATAAAAGCCCCTTTACAACTGAACGGGACGGGAGTATGATCTCTTTTATAATCTATATCGCTTAATCTGTAATCAGAGCGGGGGAACCAATTTGCGGCGCGTGATGCCGCTTGGGGTGAATCCTTTTTCAGGTAGGGCCAACTCTCATCAGCCCGAATCCGACAGCTAACCTCGTAAGCGTTCATGAGAGGAGATGAATGAAACCTGTGCACGATTATGGCGCAGGGGCATCCGTTTGCCTCTGTGTCTTTTTGCTGTGCTGAAATATGGCATGCAATCAGCATTCGGAGACATCATAGCAGTAAGGGTTTGTAAATCAAACGGAAAATGAAAAAAAGGGGAAGACAACAAATGTACCATTCAATCAAAAGATTTTTGATTGGGAAACCGCTGAAATCACAGGCTGCCGGAGAGCAGAAACTCACGAAACTCAAGGCGCTCGCCATGCTTTCTTCAGACGCGCTGTCATCAGTTGCTTACGGAACGGAACAGATTCTGATCATTTTGGCTGCGGTAAGCGCGGCC
This sequence comes from Bacillus sp. GZB, assembly GCF_001975995.1. Lineage (NCBI taxonomy): Bacteria > Bacillati > Bacillota > Bacilli > Caryophanales > Bacillaceae > Bacillus > Bacillus sp. GZB. Next base: position 124,654 of record NZ_MTQG01000018.1, on the reverse strand, counting down.
GCGTTTTGGTATTCCATTCCGATCGCAGCGGGTGTTCTCATTTTGCTGCTTGCTTTGATTCTGTCCTACAGACAGATTATTTACGCTTATCCGCAAGGCGGGGGCGCTTATATGGTGTCAAAAGAAAACCTTGGTGAGAAGCCGGGCCTGATTGCGGGCGGCTCATTGCTTGTTGATTATATTCTGACGGTGGCGGTAAGCATTTCTGCCGGAACTGACGCGATTACATCGGCATTTCCGGCTTTGCACCCGCATCATTTGCTCATTGCTGTTTTGCTTGTGATTCTGATTATGATTTTAAATTTGAGAGGACTGTCAGAGTCGGCGTCCATTTTGGCGTATCCCGTCTATCTGTTTGTGGCGGCGCTTGTCCTTTTGATCGTCGTCGGGCTGTTTAAACTCATGACGGGCCAGGTTCATCCGGCCGAACACACGCCGATCGGCACACCTGTGGCGGGCATCACGCTGTTTTTGCTGCTGAAGGCCTTTTCTTCAGGGTGTTCGGCGCTGACCGGTGTTGAAGCCATTTCAAACGCGATCCCGGCCTTTAAAAATCCTCCGGCAAAAAACGCGGCCCGCACTTTGGCCATGATGGGGATTCTGCTGGCGATCTTATTTACGGGGATTACGGTGCTGGCGTACGGCTACGGCACGGGTCCGAAGCCTAACGAGACCGTTATTTCACAAATCGCCGCGGAAACCTTCGGACGGCATACGGTGTATTATTTCATTCAAGGCGTTACATCATTGATTCTCGTGCTTGCGGCGAATACGGGCTTTTCCGCATTTCCGCAGCTGGCGTTTAATTTAGCGCGCGATCAGTATATGCCGAGAATGTTTACGGTCCGCGGCGACCGGTTAGGCTTTTCAAACGGCATCATCTTTCTCGGTATCGCGTCCATCCTGCTCATTCTTTTATTCGGCGGCCGCACGGAACATTTAATTCCGCTTTATGCCGTCGGCGTGTTCATTCCGTTTACGCTGTCGCAGACGGGAATGTGCATCAAGTGGATCAGGCAGAAGCCGAAGGGCTGGGCGGTAAAAATGCTGATTAACTCATGCGGCGCCGCCATTTCATTTATGGTGCTGTGCATTTTATTCGCGACGAAGTTCAATCTTGTCTGGCCGGTGCTGTTATTCATGCCTGCTGTCGTCATGCTGTTTTTCGTCATTAAAAATCACTACACCGCGGTCGGCGAACAGCTGCGGGTCGTTGATCAGCAGCCTGAGGAAATCAGGGGAACCGTCGTCATCGTGCCTGTCGCCGGTGTCACCACCGTCGTCCAAAAATCGATTCAGTATGCGAAATCATTATCAGATCAGGTCATTGCGGTTCATGTTTCCTTTGACAGAGAAAACGAAAAAAAGGTAGAAAAGCGCTGGGAAGAACTTCATAACGGCGTCCGCCTCGTCACCCTGCATTCCTCATACCGCAGTCTGGTTCATCCGTTTGATAAGTTTTTAGAAACGGTCGAACAGAAAGCGAAAAAAGAACAGTTCTCCGTGATGGTGCTGTTTCCGCAATTCATCACGAAAAAACGCTGGCAGACCATCCTTCACAACCAATCAGCCTTCTTGCTCCGCGTCCGGCTGTTTTGGAAGAAGGACATAATCGTCGCCACCCTGCCGTATCATTTTAAAAAGTAACGGCAAAGACCGCAGGCTAAAATGCCGCGGTCTTTTTTGTAAAGGAGGACGACATGGCACAAGGCGCTTTTGTCATCATACAAAATGACGGGCGGGACATATTGCTCGTAAAACGAAAAGACGTTCCACTATGGGATTTGCCCGGGGGCAGGATTGAAGAAGGTGAAACACCTGAAGCCGCAGCCGTCAGAGAGGCCTTCGAAGAAACCGGGTATAACGTGACCATCCTGCAAAAATCCGGTGAGTATGAAAGGCCGGCATTTGAAGATACACAGCACGTTTTCATCGGAGCCATTACCGGAGGAACACCGCTGATGAACGGATCGGAAACCGCCGCTTTACGCTGGTTTTCCCCAAACCGGCTGCCGCTGTTCATGGTGCCGAACAGAAAACGGCAAATAAAAGACGGACTCAATGGGGCGGCAAATCAAAAGGCAGTCCTTAAAGACCGAAATCTGTTATCCATCCTTGATCTGCTAAGAAAAAAGCTGAGAATATAGCTCGTGTTTCAACCTGTATGAAAAAGGGGATGAATACAGGTAAAAGGAGGATGCAGTATGCCAAGTAAAACAGCAGGACACGTAATGACGGAGCTGCTTGAACAATGGGGAGTCGGTCATATATACGGCATTCCCGGAGACAGCATTAATGAATTTATCGAAGAACTGAGACATGAACGGAATAACCTGACATTCATCCAAACCCGGCACGAAGAAGTCGCAGCCCTGGCAGCCGCGGCTGAGGCAAAACTGACCGGCCAGATCGGTGTCTGCCTTTCAATCGCAGGACCGGGGGCCGTTCATCTGCTGAACGGTTTATACGACGCCAAAGCGGACGGCGTTCCGGTGCTGGCGATTGCGGGACAGGTGGCTTCCGATGAAATCGGCCGTGACAGCTTTCAGGAAATCAAATTAGAACAAATGTTTGAGGACGTGGCGGTATTCAACCAGCAAGTACATACGGCAGAAGCGCTGCCCGATCTTCTGAATCAGGCGATCCGCACGGCTTACAGCAAAAAAGGCGTTGCCGTTTTAACTGTTTCTGATGATTTATTCGCGCAAAAAATCAAACGGGAGCCGGTTTACACATCGCCGATATACCTCAAAGCTGATATAGAGCCGAAAAAAGAACATCTCGTGACATGCGCGCAATATATTAACAACGCAAAAAAACCGGTCATTCTCGCCGGCCAAGGGTTAAAATCAGCAAAAGAGGAGCTGCTCGCATTCGCCGATAAAGCGGCCGCTCCGATTGTCATTACCCTTCCGGCAAAAGGCGTCGTGCCTGACAGCCATCCCCACTTTCTCGGGAATCTCGGGCAAATCGGCACAAAGCCCGCCTACGAAGCAATGGAGGAATGCGATCTGCTGATCATGCTCGGCACATCGTTCCCATACAGGGATTATCTCCCGGATGATACGCCCGCCATTCAGCTTGATTCGGATCCGGCGAAAATCGGCAAGCGCTATCCCGTCAATGCGGGAATCGTCAGTGATGCGGCTCTGGGGCTGAAAGAGCTGACGGAATACATTGAATATAAAGAAGACAGAAGATTTTTGGACGCCTGCACCGAGCACATGAAGCATTGGTGGAAGGAAATCGAAAAGGATGAAACCGAAGCGACTCATCCGCTCAAGCCGCAGCAGGTCATTGCCCGGCTTCAGGATGCGGCCGCAGAAGACGCCGTCCTGTCAGTGGATGTCGGAACGGTTACGGTGTGGATGGCCCGCCATTTTAAAATGAAGAAGCAGGACTTTATCGTCTCAAGCTGGCTCGCCACGATGGGATGCGGGCTTCCGGGAGCGATTGCCGCAAGCCTTGCCGAACCTGAGCGGCAGTCCATCGCCATTTGCGGAGACGGCGGATTTTCAATGGTGATGCAGGATCTGCCGACAGCTGTTAAATATAAACTGCCGATTACGGTTCTCATATTAAACAACGAAAATTTAGGCATGATTGAATATGAACAGCGGGTCAAAGGCAACATTGACTACGTCACCCAGCTGCAAAATATGGATTACGCCGCTTTTGCAGAAAGCTGCGGGGCAAAAGGGATCAAAGTGACGAAACACGAGGAATTGGCTCCCGCTTTTCATGAAGCGCTCAACTCAAATGAGCCGGTCGTCATCGACGCCGTCATCGGCGACGAGCCGCCGCTTCCGGGAAAAATCACTTACGGTCAAGCGAAGGGCTTCAGCAAATACATGCTGAAAAACTTCTTTGAAAACCAAAAAATCGAAATGCCGTCACTCAAGAAAAGCTTAAAACGGCTGTTTTAAAAAATAAAAATAAACAGGCAGCATGCCTGTTTATTTTTTAGTTATTTACCCAGATAAGCCATAGTAAAAGCCCGGCTTTTTATTTTAGTTTTTACTTCAATAAGGTCATCCCGGGTTATATGGAATAGGTCAGCCAATTTCCAAGGGAGCCACCCATCTTTTCATAGAATTTTTGTGCATGGTAATTATCAGATGCAATTATCCACGACATATGCGCATACCCGTTTTCTTTTGTAAATGTTTCGCATCTTTTAAACAGTTCTTTGGCTGCTCCTGTACCTCTTGCTTTTTCTATCACGAATAAATCATTCATTACTGTTATTTTATCTGCTTTTGTCGTACTAAAACTAAAATATAATGTTGCAAAGCCAATAAGTTCCCCATCTTGTTCAGCAACGAATTGAATACCCCTGTTCTTCTCAAATAACATTTCAATCAAATGATGTGTCTTTTCAATCGGTGGCTTAGGTCTTTTATAAAAATCCACGATATATAAATACATTAAATCGGTCAATTGTTTTACATCATAGGGTTCCGCGCTTCTGATTATCATATGTTTCCCTCCTCACTCTATTTTAATTTTTGTTATACAAAACTTACACAGATATTCCAAATAATGAAATATTTTAAATTGGTTTTGAATCGGTTTGTTGTTTAAGAAATAATAAGAAGGCGGAACCATTCTCATGAAGCGCTTTACTCAAACGAGCCGGTCGTTATTGACGCCGTTATCGGCGATGAGCCGCCGCTTCTGGGAAAAATCACTTACGGCCAAGCGAAGGGCTTCAGCAAATACATGCTGAAAAACTTCTTTGAAAACCAAAAAATCGAAATGCCGTCACTCAAGAAAAGCTTAAAACGGCTGTTTTAACAAGCCGGCGGTTATAAAAAAATAAACAGGCAGCAATGCCTGTTTATTTTTTTGTTTGTTGAGCGACTTGGCTTGCATATAGCCGTCCTAAACGAAAACGGAGATTGTGAAAAGCCACGGCTGGCGGGCGATGGCTGATCAAGAAACTTATGAAGGACCAGTGCTCAGTGCAATTCATCTCAAGAACAGCCAGAGAGCGGTCACAACAGCGATCATAAAGTAATCTCCATCATTCAGTGTAGTTCCATTTTTGACAAACACACGTGCCGTCCGGTTTGTCTTTGTCCCTTTCGGGGTTTTAAGCGCGATGTTCTTCCCTATATTGTAATAAACAATTTTAAACAAATAATATGCCAGCGAACAGAGTAAAAAGAGCAACATGAACTTGCCAATAAACAATATCATGTTTTATTACTCCCTTTTGCAGTTTTTTCGTTTGAATATATGACGGAAAAGTCAGGATGTTATATAAAAGGAGAAGTGTTATACAGAGGCTGGTGTTAAAGATTAATGAATGGTTCGCCGCAACATCCCCAGATCCGGAATCATTTCAAAACGAAAGAGAAGCCCGAGGATTATTAAAAAACAGTCCCTAATTTGTCCGCTTTTTTTTGAAAATTTGATCTAAGATGAACATAAAGAGGGTGAATAAGAAGGACACCGTAATCATATCTATCAGAGATATATTAGAGGTTCTTTTTATTAACAGCAGCCATACCACCTGCAAAACTAAAGAAATAGAAAAATAGGATATATATGTCATGATCCTCATATTTGTTACCCCCTTAGTCTAATTTCTCTTTTGTGATCTTATCCAAATTAGTGAAAAGGATATCCAATCCCGAAAATAAGAAAGTGATGAACAACGAAAGAAGAATTTCTCCACCTTGAAATATAGATATGTTCTCAATGATATGTTTGGAAACGTATTGAATTGAGAAGTAAACAGCAGCCCATGCAAAAATGAATTCAAGGATATAGGCTGACCAAGCAGGTAATGTCAAAACATGAGTCATTCCTTTTACAATTGCCGTAAGGATTAGCATATAAACTAAAGCTAAAATACTGACGACGACAGAAAATATGTATAAGTCTGAAAGTGAACCATAGATGATATATTCTCCGAAAAAATGATTTACAGTTACAGCTGCAAAACAAATAATCAGGCTGGGGACAGTCACAGCGAAGAACAGGGAGAATCCAATAAGCCCTATGAATGCTGCATGAGCTAAGCGGTTTGGCGGTGTATCCACGATCTCTTTTTTTAATAGAATCATAAAAATAAGAGATGAAATCACAAGGCAGCATAAGAAAGTGAGCAGAACAGTAAAAAAGACAGTCATGTGACATCTCCAATGAAAAAGTGCTATTAGAGTGAATCTAACAGCACTTTGCATTACTTCATACGTATTTTCCTGACGATCATTTATGAATGATTTTAAAATGCTTTCATTGCTAAAGTTGTCAATTGAGCGAGGTTTTTAGCCTGGCTGTCAGAAAGTCCGGACTTTTTAAGTGAAAGATAAAGATTCTTTTCCACGTCAGCCCAGCTTAAGGCGACATACTCGTTCAGCATTTTCTTTAAAACCGGTTCTATGTGTTCATTGAAAACGGATTCGAGTTCATTTCTTATTTTCTTTCCTGCTAATTTTTCAACAAGATTGAATAATTTTGTTTTATTTTTCAGCACTTCTCTGATTACATCTTTGACTGGTTTTGACACAGATGCATCGCTTTGTGCTTTAAGTCCGTAGGAAAATTGCGTATCAGTCTGATAAAAAAATGATTTGGTCGTTCCAGTGGCATTGGCAGTATTATTATGATTTTCTTTAGCTAAGGATGCGGGGACAAAAGCAGTAGTTACAAGGGCTAAAGATGCGGCAAACAGAATGCCTTTAGCTGCGTGTTTAATGGGAAATCCTCCTTTAGAAATGTAGTGTAGAGAGAAATGAAAGACTATGTATTTAGGCGGGACCGATATGATCCGCTTTGAACATTTTCCCCTCTCAGATACCATTCTATCAATAGGTATTTTTGGGGTAAATAGGATTTTAATACAGTATTTTTCTTATAATTCAAAATCTTCTTTAGCAGGATTCATTTTGGCTGCAGTTTCGATGATGGGACATGGGCTGGAGCCTATATAACACATGTACAGGCTGATTGAGGCGGAATCACTTTATCGGAGCGGTTTTATAATTTAGGGTTAATGAATAAAAATAAACAGGCGGCATGCCTGTTTATTTTCGTTTGCGTGAAAGAGCGAAGAAAAACGGGAAGGCGGAGCCGGCCAATAACGTACCGAATAAAAACATGCCCCCGATGAACACATGATAGTTCACCCCGCCGATCCAAAGCCCCGTGATTAAGGAAACGATGCTTAATGCGATCATCAAAAAGCCGGGAAACAGACGTTTCTTACCCGTTGTCCGATAAGCAATAAGAGAACAGAAGATGCCGATGACAATCGGCACAATCCACAGATAAAAAAGGATAAATACTGACATAAGCAAAACTCCGATTTTTCTTCTATCATACCAAAAACGCCCGGAAAAAGATACGAACGGCACCCGGCGTCAAAAGAAAAACCGGCCGCTATGGCCGGTTTTTTCTAACGGAATGAATCGTAGATCACAAACAGATTAAGCGCGATCACTAAAACCGCAATCAGCCAGGCGAGAGCCGTCACCCATTTTCGGTTCGTCAGGGCGCCCATCAGGCGTTTGTTGCTTGTAAACATAATCAGCGGCACGAGCGCAAAGGAGATGCCGAATGAAAGAACGACCTGGCTCCATACGAGCGCTTCTGTGGCGTTGACCCCCGAGATAATGATGATCATCGGCGGAATGATGGTAATGAAACGCCGCAAATAAAGCGGGATACGGTAACGGATGAAGCCCTGCATGATAATATCACCTGACAATGTGCCGACAGAAGAGCTTGAAAGCCCTGCGGCCAGCAGCCCGATCCCGAAGAGAATGGCTGAAGCCGGTCCGATATAGTGGCCGAATTGCTGATAAGCCACGTCTAAATCTTCTACATACAGCCCGTTCTTGAAGAAAAGCGCGGCAGCGACGATGAGCATGCTTGCGTTAATCGCCCCGGCGATCACCATCGCGATGAGAATGTCAATCGTCTCGAATCTAAAAATCTTTTTCCGCTCACTATCCGTTTTTCCGACGACACGGCGCTGTGTCAGTGCGGAATGTAAGTAAATGGCATGCGGCATCACGGTTGCGCCGAGTATCCCGGTTGCCAAGAGCACACTGTCCATTCCGTCAATTTTCGGGATAAACAGCCCTTCGAGAACGGAAGCGGCGTCAGGTTTGGCAAAGAAGGTTTGCAGAGCGAAGGCGATCACCACGACAAACAGAAGTCCGGCGATGCCCGCTTCCAGCGCCCGGTAACCCCGGCGCTGCAGCTCTAAAATCGCGAATGATCCGATCGCCGCGATAATGGCCGCTTCAACCATCGGTATGCCGAACAGCAGGTTGAGTCCGAGCGCCGCCCCGATAAATTCTGCCAGATCAGTTGCCATAATCACCAGTTCACCCTGTATCCACAGCCCGGCTGATACCCATTTCGGATACCGGTCTCTGGCGATTTCCGGAAGGTTTTTACCCGTGGCAATGCCGAGCTTCGCGGAAAGAACTTGGATTAAAAAAGCCATCAAGTTTGAAAAGAGGATGACCCACAGCAGCATATACCCAAATTTCGAACCAGCTGAGATATTCGTAGCGAAGTTTCCCGGATCAATGTAGGCAATCGCCGCGATAAAGGCTGGGCCTAAGAAAGGCAGAAGCCGCTTGAATCCCTTGCTTTTGCCGTCAAGTGCATCCTGCACGGCTTTTGCTTGCAGTGATTGTGCTGAGATGTCTTTGCTCATTATGTCTCACCTAAATTCCGATAGATTTTTAGCTAAATAACAAAAAGTTTCCTAGGCGCAAATTATTTTATCTACATCATAAATCTGCTATTATGAGATGTCAAGTTCTTTATGTTCAATAAACCGGCACATAGATGCCCTGTTTTATCTATGATATGTATCCCGCCGAAGAAAGGTCCGAAAATGAAAACGGCATCGTTCCGGGAAAGAAGCGATGCCGTTCGCAAAGCGTGTTTCCGCGTCCGATCATGCGCGGATGCGTTGAGCGTTCTTTTAAAAAGATGAAAAGAGGACACTTGCTCATATCACTTCACAACTTTCTGTCCGCCCAACTGATCCTGAGAAAAAGACGCTGTATTTCCTCCGTTTTCCCGGGTAAATAGAATAATAATGTTTCTTTCCATTGGAAGATAAAACCTTTCTGTACCATTCAAATGACCTCCGGAAAAACTCGGGCCGCTCTGAATAAACGTTTGAATCAACGATATATCAGTGATTCCAGTCCAATAAACCGCTGTTATTTATCAAATAAAGAATCGGCATGGTCACTTGCGAAGAAAAGAAGTTGGAGCATTAGACTTATTTCAGTCTCCCGGGCGAAAAAGTATAATAACGTCAGGAAAGCTTTCCAGCCATATGATAAAAGAGGGGGAATTTTCTTGGTACGTCGTTTGTCGATCATTTCTTTCGCCATGATTTTTGCTGTTTCTTTATTCGCTTTTGGCGGCTCTGCATCAGCAGCAGCTTTCAAACCTAAAGCTGAACCGGACGTTTCCATTTTAGCCAGCGGGGGTACAGTCGGTATTTACGGTGCTAATATGCGCTCATGCTCTAAGGTCAGCTGTTCAACGATCACAACATTCTCAAGCGGTAAAAAAATTACAGGTTCTTGGGTAACCGGAGAATATGTCCAAGGCCACTACACGAATTCTAATAAATGGCTGAAAGTCACGTATGCAGGAGCGACAGGCTACGTTTCAGTCACCACACTATCTTATTATTACGGTTTATAATCAGAAAAACCTCGTTCTCTTGAGAGCGGGGTTTTTCCTTTATTCCGATTCAATTTCCGCGTTTCGTTTCATCATCGTGTTTCATCAGCTGATCGATTTCTTCCTTAGAAGCGTTTTTTTTCCACTCTTTCGCCTGACTTGTCGCAATGGGAATGGCCCGTCCTTCTTCATAACCCTCATCTATCATCGCATTCGCGATTTCGATTGCTTTTTTCTTCACAGGTTCCTCGAGATTCTTCAATGATTGCGGATAATCCTTCATAGACCAAGGCATGTCTATCACTCCTTTATGAAAAGTGTTTCCCGCCTGGAGAAAAAGAAAACCGCTTCATCAAAAAGAATGACAGCTATTTTTACGAGAGACCAGCAATTTCCGAATAAAATATAAAGGATAAAGAAGCAAGTACAGATTGAATGCCCACCACATAAAATCAAAATCACCGATAAATACCCAAAAGGCAATCGCTTGCAGGCCTGAACAAAAGGTCAGCACAAGTGATATTAATGCGAAAGACCGCCATAACGCATGTTTCCGTTTATAAAGAAACAAGCTGTACAGCCCGGTTATCGAAATGAAAATATCTAAGGGAAAGAATGACCAGTTCCAGGCCATTATCATGGCGTTATCATAATCTTTAAACACCATGTTTTTTGGAATCCACTCAAAAAAAGTAACAATCCAATAAACGATAAATCCAATATCTGTGATGAGGAAGAGAACCTTTAACCCTTTCATCATCTGTTTTTGTCCGTATGAACGCTGATGCCGTTTGATGATGTTTCACTTTCAGAAATAAAGTTTAAGGAAACAACACCGATGATGATCAGAAGAACAGAGACAGCTTTTATGACAGAGAACTGTTCATGGAAGAAAAAAATTCCGATCGCGGAAATCAGCACGATCCCCATTCCCGACCAGACCGCATACGCGATGGAGACACTTATATATTTCAAAGTCAAAGTAAGAAAACAAAGGCTGCCGATATAAAACAATAATAATAAAATACTTGGGACAAGTTTTGTAAATCCATTTGATAATTTCATGCTGACCGTACCCAATACTTCAAAAATGATCGCTAAACTTAAATAAATCCATTGCATTCAACATTCTCCTTCAATCGTATTATTCAAAATTATACAATATATAGAATTTGAAGAAAATTAAACAATGGAATGTTTTCCGGATAAAAAATCCGGCCGGGTGTAAAAAGAAAACGCCATAAAGGTATACTATGAACAAAGAAATCAGAAAGGACGTGCAGGACGGGTGACAGAAGAGCGGACAGACCTGGAAAGACAACTGAGAGACATTCAAAAATGGGAAAAGGCGCAGCAGAGGGTGATGTTCTGGCAAACATTCACCCGCTTGCCGTTTCAGCTTTTGGACAAGCTGACACCGCAATTTATTCAGAGGAAAATCGGACTCATTCTCGATGAAACGGGAACGTTTATTCAGTCAGGCGGACAGTACCTGACATCAGAAAAGCGCATCATGAAAAAGTTTCAAAAACGGCTGCCGCACGGTACATGTCAAACGCTTCACGACATCCGCAATGCGCCGCTTGCCGTCATGGACGAAATCGCAGAAGCCATAGCGCGTACAAGCGTAAAGGCCGCGACGGTGCAGGGAGCCGCAACGGGAGTCGGCGGCGTATTCACGCTGGCGGCAGACATTCCGGCGATGCTCGGCCTGTCCTTAAAGACGCTGCAGGATATCGCGGTTGCTTACGGCTTTGATCCGAAAGACAAAAAAGAACGCGTGTTTATCGTCAAATTGCTCCAGCTTGCATCCAGTGACGTCATCGGAAAAAAAGCGATCCTGCAAGATTTACGGCAATATGATCAAAACGACCGCGCCTATCAGCGCGTCGCCTCGCAAATCCAAGGCTGGCGGGAAGTCGTTTACAGCTACCGCGATACGTTCGCCGCGAAAAAACTGCTGCAAATGGTTCCGGTCGCGGGTATCATCTTCGGCGCGTCCGCCAACCGTTCAGCTTTAGAAAGCATCGCGGAGACAGGCATCATGCTTTATAAAAAACGCCGGATTCTAAAACGCATGCACGATACAGAATAATAAAAAACCACCCGAAAACACATTCAATGTGTTTTCTTTGTTTAGCAGTTCTGAAATCGGGAAACCAACAACCAACACCAATTAAAGGAGGAATTCAAAAATGGCACAAGATAATAACAAAATGAGCAGAGAAGAAGCAGGTAAAAAAGGCGGAGAAGCGACAAGCAATAACCATGACAAAGAATTCTATCAGGAAATTGGTCAAAAAGGCGGAGAAGCCACAAGCAAAAATCACGACAAAGAATTCTATCAGGAAATCGGTGAAAAAGGCGGAGAAGCAACAAGCAAAAATCACGACAAAGAATTCTATCAGGAAATCGGTGAAAAAGGCGGAGAAGCAACAAGCAATAACCATGACAAGGAATTCTATCAAGAAATCGGCCAAAAAGGCGGAGAAGCCACTAGTAAAAATCATGACAAAGATTTTTATAAGGAAATCGGCCAAAAAGGCGGAAACAGACGAAGCAGCTAATAAAAGCATAAAAGGCAGACAACCTGCAGATCAAAAGCGATCCGGCGAATCAGCTGGATCGCTTTTTATTTTGGGAAAATCTTGATCTGAGCCGCCGTTGCGATACAATAAAATGAAAAAGGGGTTTTTCACTCGTGTCTGACATGCTGAATTTAATCGCTATCGCTAATAAAGTCAAAGAAAAACACGATAATTTTTCAATCGCGGAGATCAATGACCACTGTGTGCGCCTCGCAGTGTTTACGGGAGAATATGACTGGCACCATCACCCTGACTCAGATGAATGGTTCATCGTTCTGGAAGGGGAGCTGCTGATCGATTTTAAGGACAAAGAAACCGCAGTGCTCAAAGCAAATGACAGCCTGCTCATCCCGAAAGGCACGATTCACCGCACCCGCTCATACGTCAGAACCGTGAATCTCTGTGTTGAGCATACGCATGCGAAAACAGTCATCACAGAGGAACGGTCATGCTGATCAAAAAGATTGTATGTGAAACAGACGCTGCAAACGCTGAAGCATTTGCGCAAGCACAGTCAAGGTGGGAAGCATTATCATGTGTAAATGGCTTCGTCAAACAGGCCGGCGGGTGGCGGAAAAACGCAGACGGCCTGTTCATCGCAGAGATCATCAGCGTTTGGGAGAACAGACAGGCCTATGATGATTTTATGGAGAACGAACATGACCGCCTATACGAAGAAATCGAGCAGAAGGCTGCGATTCTTTCAATAGAAGTGATGCTGTACGAAGAGGATGAACCTGTCATTCACGAGCTGTTACATCACCCGGACATCCGATACGAACCGGACTGGACGGTTCAGAAGGCATAATGAAAGCCCAAAACAGTTTGTTTTGGGCTTGTGTCTTTACTCGCGGCCGGGAAGCGTGTTGTGGACATACGGCGGGACGGGATCCAGCTTAGCTATTTCGCCGTGCGCTTTCGGTTCCTTTTCGTATTCAAATGGTTCTCCGTCCGGCGCTGTTTCCTTCAGCCAATTTTGTTCAGCGCTTTCTGCTCCATCTGAGAAATGAATAAGCTTATGGGAGAATGACTGTTTTTCCAGAGCCTTCGGGAAGGTGGAAGGAACGATCGGACCTTCCTGTTCTTCTAATTCTTTAATGGCCGCAAGCCATTGGTTTTGATGCATGGTATCGCGGGCCAATAAAAAGCTGAGCATATCTTTCACGCCTTTATCATCGGTCATTTCATACAGGCGTGCGACTTGAAGCCTTCCTTGTGATTCGGCGTTCAGATTGGCGCGGAAGTCTGCCAGAAGGTTTCCGCTTGCGACGATATAGCCTGCGCTCCACGGAACGCCCGTGCTGCTCTCCGGCATTGCGCCGAGTCCTGAGACGATCGCATGATGCGGATTCATGCCGCCTAAAATGGACCCGATGACCGGATCATCAGCCGCTTTTTCCTGCTCTGCCAGCGGGGCGTCTTCTAACAGTCTCGCAATCATCGTCGCGATCATTTCGACATGGCCGATTTCTTCCGTCGCGGTATCCATCAGAAGATCCTTATATTTTTCATTGCCCCGTGTATTCCATCCTTGGAACAAATATTGCATGGCGACGGATATCTCCCCGTATTGTCCCCCTAAAATTTCCTGCATCTTTTTTGCGAACAGCGGGTCAGGACGATCCGGTTTAGCCGGATGCTGCAGTTTTTTCGTATGTGTAAACATGTCTCCATCTCCTTTTTTGCTCTGTCCCTATTTACTTCCCCGGCGGGAAAAGGGATGAAACGGAGATGGGCGTATTGGTCCTGCTAAGGCTCGCGGCGCAAGGATAACAAATCCTGCACAAGCCCGCGGCCGATCACCTGTTCATATTGTTCGTAAATCGGGTCGAGGCGTTTCATCCATGTGTTCTTTTCCGCTTTGCTCAGCACATGAATATGAATGGATGAATTCTTCTTTATCTCTTCAAGCTGGTCTTTATTCATTTTCTCAGCGGAGGCTTCGTTCCACTCCGTCGTTTCTCTCATCGCCTCCGTTAAGATGGTTCTCGTTTTTTCTGTCTGCGAATTCCAGAAATGCTCGTCGGTCATCACGGCATAACCGAGGTACCCGTGATTGCTGATTGTCAAATAATCTTGAACATTATAAAATTTTTTAGAATAGATATTTGAAATCGTATTTTCTTCTCCGTCTACAAGATTGCTTTCCAAGAGCTGAAACGTGGAATTAAAGGAATCCTGCCGCGGGTGCGCGCCGAGCAGACGGTATTGGTCTTCGATCACGCTGCTCGGCATGATCCTGAGCGCCTGTCCTTTCAAATCGTCCGGAGTGAAGATCGGTCCTTTATTTGACGTAAGCTGCTTAAACCCGTTCGTCCAGTACGCCAGTCCTTTCAAATGATGCTTTTCTAATGAAGTGAACAGGCGTGTGCCGATTTTGCCGTTGAGGCCTTCTTGCACGGCTTTATAGTTTGTAAACGCGTACGGCAGATCCAAAACACCCCATTCGGGAGACAGTGATCCGAGCTTTGAGGTGGAGGGAGCGATGAATTGCACGTCCCCGTTTTGGAGGGCGTTTATTTCTTCATTATCTGAATAGAGGCTCCCGTTTGGAAACACCTCTACTTTAATGGTGCCGCCGGACTTTTGATAGACAAGGTCGGCAAACTTATTCGCCGCCCGCCCTTTAGGCGTGTTTTCAGCAACGACATGGCTGAATTTGAAAACGATTTGATCTTTCAGGCCTTCTTGTTCGTCATCATAATACGGTTCTTCCGTTGAGAAATGATCATGAAAGCCGATGAATAAAGCGGTTCCGATACCGAGTACCATCAGGCTGAGACAAGTCAGCAAGCTTTTCATCGAAAACCCCCTCCGCCATTTTCTATAACAAGCATAATCGGGCGGGCCGTTTTCGTAAAGAGACGGAAAGGAAGAGGCCAATGACGAAAAAAAAGCTCACCATCCGCTGGAAAATCACCATACTTTCGTATATCGTCGTGCTTTTTACCTTTTTGATCGTCGGCATCGTGCTGATCGGCAATATTCAGCATACAGAGGAGCGCGAGCTGAAAAAACGGCTGATGAATACCGCGCGGACGGTATCTGAGATGACCGATGTCAAACGCGCCCTCGAGCAGAAAAAACAAAGGGAAGACGTGCGCCATGCGGTCGAAGAAATAAGGATCATCAATGAAGCGGACTACATCGTCGTCATGGATATGGATCATATCCGCTATTCACATCCCGTCAGCACAATGATCGGAAAGCGTTCAAGGGGTGAGGACGAAGCCGCGGCGTTCGCCGAGCACATTTATTTTTCCGAAGCAAAGGGAGAGATCGGCACCGCCGTCCGCGCTTTTTATCCCATCAAAGACCGTGATTTGAATCAGATCGGCGTCGTTCTGGCCGGTAAAACGCTGCCCGGATTCGGTGAAATTCTTCTTCAGCTGAAACATGAAATACTGTTTATCGTTCTGCTGGCGCTCGGGTTCGGACTGGCCGGCTCCTTTTTACTGGCCCGCCACATCAAAAAACAAATGTTTTGGCTGGAGCCCCATGAGATCGTGAGAATGTATGAGGAACGGACCGCTACGTTTCATTCAATGAATGAGGGCGTCATCGCGATCGATAACCAGCATCACATCACCATTTTTAATGAAAAAGCGAAGCAGATATTCAATGTCAGACAAGAGACCGATGGCAGGCTGATCTGGGACGTGTTAAAAGATTCCCGCCTCCCTGAGATCGTCGAGCGGAACCGAGCCGTATATAATGAAGAAATCCAAGTCAGCGGAAAGGTGATCATGAGCAGCAGAATTCCGATCGTCATGAAAAAGAAGGTCATCGGAGCCGTCGCCATTTTTCAGGACAGGACGGAAGCGGCGAAAATGGCGGAAGAACTGACCGGTGTGAAAAATTTTGTCGATGCGCTCAGAGTTCAAAATCATGAACATATGAACAAGCTTCACACCATCGCGGGACTGATTCAGCTCGGAAAATCAGAAAAAGCGCTCCAGCTTGCTTTTAAGGAATCGTCAGAACAAGAAAGCGTCACCGATTTTCTTCATCAGGCCATTCAGAATGACGCTGCGGCGGGGCTGCTGTTAAGCAAAATCAAAAGAGGAAAAGAGCTCGGCATTTCTGTGAAAATTGATGAAAACAGCAGTTTCTCGACATTTCCGGAGCATGTCGACCAGCATGACATTGTCGTTCTGCTCGGCAATTTAATTGAGAATGCGTTCGGCGCATTCGAAACAGCGGACACGGAGGACAAACATATTGACATCAGTATCGAGCAAAATGATGAGGTGCTTGCTATATTAATAGAAGACAACGGAAGCGGGATTTCCGATCAGCACATCCCGCACCTTTATGACAAAGGGTTTACCGTCAATAAAACGGGAGGAACGGGATACGGCTTGTACCTCGTCAAACAAATCGTCGACAAAGGGATGGGCGTCATTGAAGTCGACACACGGCAGGGACAGGGAACGGCATTTTCTATTTTATTTCCGATGAAGGGGGAGGAATCATTCGATGGACATCAAGGTGCTGCTTATTGAAGATGATCCGATGGTGCAGGAGGTGAATAAAGAATTTATCACCGGTGTTTCGGGGTTCAGTGTCATCGCCACGGCCGCTGACGGAGACGAGGGAATCAGGCTTATAAAAGATCTGCGGCCCGGGCTCGTGGTATTAGACGTATACATGCCGAAAAAAGACGGAATTAAAACGCTCCAGGAAATCAGAAAACAAAAGCTCGAAGTGGACGTCATCATCGTCTCGGCCGCAAAAGACAAAGAAACAATCCAGCTTATGCTGCAAAACGGTGCGGCCGACTATATTTTGAAGCCGTTTAAGCTGGAGCGGATGAGACAGGCGCTCGAAAACTATAAACAATATAAACGGAAAATTGAAGAGCATGACACCATGTCGCAAGAGCAGCTTGACATGCTGCTTAAAATTCCGCAAAATCCGTCCCGGGATCTGCCGAAGGGGTTAAATCATTTTACGATGAATGAAATTTTGACCTATATGAAACAGCAGACGGAGCCGCTTTCAGCTGAAGAAGCCGCCAAAGCGCTCGGGATCGCAAGGGTGACGGCGCGGCGTTATCTTGATTTTCTTGAGAAA
This sequence comes from Bacillus sp. GZB, assembly GCF_001975995.1. NCBI lineage: Bacteria > Bacillati > Bacillota > Bacilli > Caryophanales > Bacillaceae > Bacillus > Bacillus sp. GZB. The sequence continues at coordinate 107,315 of NZ_MTQG01000018.1, read as the reverse complement.
GACGGCCAGATTAAGCTCGACATTCAATACGGGGGAGTGGGCCGGCCGGTTAACCGCTACAAATTCGTCCGCTAGCCGAGACCAAAAAGACCAAAATGTCCGTTATGATCATAAGCTTCCCCTCTTCGTATGAAAACGCTATCATTTTTGTATAGACGCAGCGAGAGGCAAGGGGGAGTAGGGATGAAAATTTTCAAAAATCTTACGGTGCAGGTTATCACGGCGGTTATCATCGGCGTCATTGTCGGACTCGTATGGCCTGAGGCCGGGAAGCAGATGAAGCCGCTCGGCGATACATTTATCAATGCGGTAAAAATGATTATCGCACCGATCATATTCCTGACGATCGTGCTTGGCATCGCCAAGATGGGAGACATGAAAAAAGTCGGCAAAGTCGGGGGAAAAGCATTTATTTATTTTGAAGTCGTGACCACCATTGCCCTTATTATCGGACTTCTGGTCGTCAATATCATGAAACCCGGTGAGGGCCTTGATTACAGCAAGCTTGAAAAAGGGGATGTCTCTCAGTACACCCAAAACGGGGGACAGGGGATTGACTGGATTGAATTTATCACTCACATCGTTCCGTCAAATATGGTTGACGCTTTCGCAAAAGGCGACATTCTTCAGGTCTTATTCTTTTCTGTTTTATTCGGTGTCGGCCTGGCTGCGCTCGGTGAACGAGGCAAAAGCATCATTGATTTCTTTGATAAACTGTCGCACGTTTTTTTCAAAATCATCGGCTACATCATGCGCGCGGCGCCGATCGGCGCATTCGGGGCCATGGCCTATACGATCGGGCACTTCGGCCTTGATTCCATCAAGCCGCTGGCGAGTCTGATGCTGTCTGTATACGTTACGATGTTCCTGTTTGTATTTGTCGCTTTGAATATCATTTGCAAACTATTCGGTTTCAGCTTGTGGAACTATCTCCGTTTTATTAAAGATGAACTGCTCATCGTTCTCGGCACAAGCTCTTCTGAGTCCGTCCTTCCGCGGATGATGGATAAAATGGAGCGTTACGGCTGTTCCAAATCGGTTGTCGGCCTTGTCATTCCGACGGGATATTCTTTTAACCTGGACGGCACCTCGATTTATCTTTCCATGGCGACGGTTTTTTTGGCGCAGGTGTTCGGCGTTGACCTTACCATCGGCCAGCAGGTTACGATCATTCTCGTGCTGATGCTGACATCAAAAGGCGCGGCGGGCGTAACCGGAAGCGGATTTATCGTACTCGCCTCCACTTTATCGGCGCTTCAGGTTATCCCGCTGGAGGGACTGGCGCTGCTCCTCGGCGTCGACCGCTTTATGAGTGAAGGAAGGGCGATCGTCAACCTGATCGGAAACGGAATCGCCACCATCATCGTAGCCAAGAGCGAAAATGAGTTTGACGAAACGAAAAGCACACAGGCCGTAAAAGAAATGAAAACGGCGGTATAAAAGGAAAGGAACGGCATGCATCGGGCATACCGTTCTTTTTTTCGGCCTCCATGAGTAAAAAAGATAAATTTGTTTAAATTTATTAGGAGGTGGACAAAGACCTTAGCGTCATTTTGTTATATAATTTACAATTAGAGAGTGAAAGATGAAATCTAAGGGCTTTTTGTCCTAGCAGGAGTGTATAAATGGCGGCTATTTTTAAATTTTTTCAGCATCCGGGTGTCAGACGTTTTTCCGTTTTTCTTGTTTTGACTGGGGTGTTAGTTGTATTCCGAAGTATGATTAATTTGATTTTGCTTACGTTTATTTTTACTTTTCTGATGGATCGGCTGGAGACTGTCATCCGGCACGTGTTGAACCATTTTTTCCGGATCAGCCAGAGGGTGGTCATCACCGTTTTATATATTGCGCTGGCTGTCGGGGCGACTGTCGGAGGCTTTGTCTTTTACCCGATTGTTGCCAAGCAGATTGAACAGCTGATTAAGCAGATCAAGCACATCGCGTATCATCCCGATGTCATTCCGTTTTATGATGAGATATCGAGCGTGTTCGGCGATATCAATATCGGTTCCTATGTAAAAGAAGGTTTTAATGTACTGTATACATACTTGGCCGATATCAGCACTTTCGGTTTGCAGGTCGTGATGTCACTGATTCTCAGCATGTTTTTCCTGTTCGAGAAAAAGCGGCTCACGGAGTTTATGAAAAAATTTCAGCACAGCAAGCTGTCTGTTTTTTACTACGAACTTGCTTATTTCGGCAGCAAGTTTGCGAGAACATTCGGCAAAGTGCTTGAAGCCCAATTTATTATTGCGCTGGTGAACTGTATCCTCACCTTGATCGCATTGGCGATTCTGCATTTTCCGCAGCTGTTCGGCCTGTCAATCATGGTCTTTTTCCTCGGGCTCATTCCCGTGGCGGGTGTGGTGATTTCGCTCATTCCGCTCAGCATCATCGCGTATACGACGGGCGGCGCAGCGTATGTCATCTACATCGTGCTGGTCATTTTCGTCATCCATGCGATTGAGACGTACTTCCTTAATCCGAAACTGATGTCAGCGAAAACGGAACTGCCGATCTTTTTTACCTTTACGGTTCTGATTTTCTCGGAACATTTCTTCGGTATCTGGGGCTTGATTATCGGAATTCCGATTTTTGTGTTCCTGCTTGATATTCTGGATGTCGTCAATAATGAAGAGAAGGAAAAAAACGGACCGGTCCCGGATAAGACATAACGTCGGCTCCGGCTCTTCACGAATATATGACTAATGTTATAATGCAGACAGTGCCTATGTACGGGCACTGTTTATTTTTTGTGAAAAAGGAGGAAGGCTGTATGACTGAGCCGATTTTACATATTGAAGGCCTTGACAAAACAATAGGCAAAAAGCACATTTTAAAAAACATCAGCATGGATGTCAGGCAGGGCGAGATCATCGGTTTGCTCGGTCCGAACGGGTCGGGAAAAACCACACTTATCCGAATCATCGTCGGTCTTTTAAAGAAAAACAGCGGCACGATTACAATTAACGGCTTTCAGCACGATGCTGATTTCGAAAAAGCGCTTGAATCCATCGGAGCGATCGTGGAAAATCCTGAATTCTACCCGTACCTGACGGGGTGGGAAAACCTGAAGCACTTTGCCAACATGCACAAAAACATCAAAGAGGACAGGCTTCAGGAAGTCATCGAGCGGGTCGGGCTCACAAATGCCGTTCATGACAAAGTTAAAACGTATTCCCTTGGTATGCGACAGCGTCTCGGGATTGCGCAGGCCATTCTTCACCGTCCGAATCTGCTCATTTTAGATGAACCGACAAACGGGCTTGATCCCGGCGGAATGAAGGATTTCCGCGATCACTTAAAGGAACTCGCGGAGCTTGAAGGGACGAGCATCCTTTTTGCGACGCATTTATTGCGTGAAGTGGAGGACCTTTGCGACCGTGTCATCATCATTCAAAAAGGTGAGATCAAAACAGAGGTTGTTCTGCGCGGCGCTGAGGAAAAAGAAGAAAAAGCCGTCCTCGACATTCAGCCGGCTGACGAAGCATTCGAATGGCTGTCAGAACAGCAGTTTGCTCCGGAGAAAAACGGCGGGGGCATTACCGTCACCGTAGCGAAGAAGGACATCCCGGCATTAAACCGTGCGCTCGTCGGACAAGACTTTCTCGTGTATTCCATCATGCCGTATGCGGAATCGCTGGAGGATGAATTCATGAAAGTGACGACGGCGCTTCAAGAGGAGGGGGAGACGAATGTTTAAATTGACAGCGAATGAGCATATGAAGCTCTTTAACCGAAAAGTCTCATTAGTGGCGCTGATTCTGATGGCCGTTCTCCAATTTATTATGGCGCTTGTCATTAAACGGCTTGTCATCAGTTCCGGAACGGATGAGAATTTCATCGGCTATATGGCGTACGCGCCCGGGCTGAATATTCTGCTTGAGGCATTAACAATCGTGATCGCGGCAACGATCATTTCCGCTGAATTTGATAAGAAAACGATCAAATTTCTGTTAATCCGCCCGGTAAAGCGGGAGCGGATTTTTGTATCTAAACTCATTACCGTATTTTTGGTCAGCTTGTACCTGTATGCGGCGTACTATATTCTGTCTCTGCTGTTCGGCATGGCTTTCTTCGGCATGTCGGTGACATCTGAATCAGGGACGCTTCTTATGAACACCCTGAAAGTAATCGGCACGAACTGGGTCGAGGCGTTTGCGATGGCATGTTTTGGCTTGTTGTGTTCTTCTGTATTCCGAAACAGCGCGACGGCCGTCATTTTGTCATTTATCGTGCTGTACGGCGCAAAATCACTCGTGACGATTATGTCGCTCTTCCAAAACAAATGGGGAAGTTTTCTGCTGTTCGCAAATACTGACCTGACGCAATATATGAGCGGGGCGAAACCGCTGTTTGCGGGAATGACGCCGTTATTTTCCGCAGGCATTATCATTATCCATATCGTATTCTTCTTAGCCGTCGCTTGGTGGAGCTTTTGCAAACGCGATGTTCGGGTATAAAGTAAAGGAATGACATTTTTGTGAAAAAGATCACGATAAATCAATAATTTATGCTATTTTGATTTATAATAAAGGTAATGACGGAGGTGCTCACTTGAGAAATTTTATTACCGCATTACCGATTGTGTTATTGCTTGGTTTTTCCTTTGTGTCATTCATGTTCCAATTCGAACATCTTGTTTATTTCAGACTTGCGCTGGGATTGTTTTCTACAGTGGGGCTGTTTCTCTTATATAAATTGAAGACGGGATTCCGTTATTTCATCATCTACCTGTATGCAAGCTGGATCGTGCTTGCGGCGGTTACCGCGTTTGAAGAGCCGATTTTTTCAAGCTTTTTCTTTGGCGGGCTTGTGATGACGATGGGTTATCTCACATATATGCTGATTTATCTCGGGCTCAAGCAGGACCGCGGCCCGGAAGCAGTCTGAACGCGCTATTCCATGGAATAGCGCGTTTTTTTTGTACAGCCTCACAGTTGCGAAACGAGACTTGAATCTCTATAATACTTATTAACTTTATCGGAATTATAATGGGGGGATTCCAGTGTCTTTATGGATACAGAATGAACGGCAGAGGGAATGGGTGGAAAAAATCGGCCTGCTTGCAGACGAATTTCAAACAACAGCCGCGCTTGATGATGAGGCGGGCCGTTTTCCCGCGGAGAAAATTCAAATACTGCGCGACGCAGGATATACGGCGTTAACAGTACCTGAGGCATTCGGCGGTGCAGGCATTTCCGTTTATGATATGGTGCTGTTTCAGGAACGGCTGGCGCGGGGAGACGCGGCCGTGGCTCTCGGAATCGGCTGGCATTTATCCGTCATGGGTGAGCTCGGAGAAGGAAACAGCTGGGATGAAGATGTCTTTTCATTTATCACAAAAGAGGTGAAAAAGGGAGCTGTCCTGAACAGGGCAGCGACGGAACGGCAGACCGGCAGTCCGACGAGGGGAGGAAGACCCGGCACCTCCGCTGTCAAAAAAGACGGAAAATGGGTGCTGAACGGCCGAAAAACCTTTACAACCCTTTCGCTGACTTTGGATTATATGCTTGTGACGGCATGGATTGAAGAAAAACAAACGACCGGTGTTTTTCTCATTCATAAAGATCAGGCAGGCGTCTCGGTCGAAGAAACATGGGATATGATTGCCATGAAGGCGACCGGAAGCCATGATCTCCTTTTAGATCATGTCACGGTCAATGACGAGCGGCTTGTGGAGCTTATCAGCGGGCCAAGAGCGGCGAAAGTGAATGGCTGGCTGCTTCACATTCCCGCTGCTTATCTGGGTATCGCTCAAGCGGCAAGGGACTATGCCGTCCGGTTTGCATCCGAATATTCGCCGAACAGCCTGAACGGACCGATTAAAGACGTGCCGGCCGTTCAGCAGCGTGTCGGGGAAATGGAGCTTGAATTGTTAAAAGCGAGACAGTTTCTCTTCACGGCGGCGCAAATGTATGATGACCCGAAACGCCGCCCTTTCATCAAAAGCGAGCTCGGCGCCGCAAAACATATTGTGACAAATGCCGTCCTTTCTGTTGTTGATAAAGCAATGAGAATCACTGGCGCAAAAAGCCTTGAGCGAAACAATCCGCTTCAGCGGTATTATCGGGATGCCCGGGCCGGCCTTCACAATCCGCCGATGGACGATGCGGTCATCGGCAAATTAGCGGCGGAAGCCTTTGAGCAATAAAAAAAAGAGCCTGAAAAAGGCTTTTTTATGTATGGCTGTTGTGCCGGAGCAGTTTTTGATGCTTGCGGTCAATTCTGTCATAGATCACATTCATCAGCTTTTGATTATTCATAATGGCCGCCTTGTTTTCTTTTATCAGCTGTTCGTATGTTTTTATTTTACGTTTCGCCATAAGTCCGCACCTTCCTAACATATTTGTATTCGCTTTCTAATTCTCCGAGCGATAATTCATATAAATGCCGTTCCGACTTTTTGTATATTCCGTTATTGATCAGCAAATGGATCAGATGTTTTTTTCGTCCTTCAACTGATGATCTGAGCTGAGGAGAAGACCTCATGATTACCCTCCTAATCAAATGATATTGAGAATCATTATCAATTAATGAAAGTATACAATGGGCATATTCATATGTAAAGGAAAAATACCGCCAATTTTTCGACAAAAAGTTTCCCGGGGAATAATGCTGTCGAATTGATTTGATTCTGACAGATCAAAGCTGCTATTTTTCCGCTTTTCCATCCATACTATGAATGAGAATGGAGGAGTCCTTACATGAATGATCAAACGGCAAACTTAAAACGGGGTGAGAAAGGCGCGATTCTTAATATCGCCGCGTACCTCATCCTTGCCGCCGTCAAACTGGTGATCGGTCTTATTTATCATTCTGAAGCGCTCAGAGCGGACGGGTTAAATAATGCCACGGATATTGTCGCATCGCTGGCTGTGCTGATCGGGCTCCGGATTTCCCAGCGCCCCGCGGACAGTGATCATGCCTACGGACATTATCGGGCTGAAACAATTTCTTCATTAATTGCGTCTTTTATTATGATGGCGGTCGGTATTGAAGTGCTGATCGGAGGAGCAAAGGCGATTGTCAGCGGAACGAAGGCCGAGCCGAGCTTCATTGCGGCATGGACGGCGCTCGGAAGCGCGATTGTAATGTACGGCATGTATGTATATAACAGCCGTCTTGCGGATCGGATTAAAAGTTCTGCGCTTCATGCGGCGGCGAAAGACAGCCGTTCTGACGCCTATGTCAGTATTGGGGCGTTTATAGGCGTCTTAACGGCCCGGCTTCATCTGCCGTGGATTGATCCGGTCATTGCTTTTCTGATCGGAATCATCATCTGTAAGACGGCATGGGACATCTTCAAAGATGCTTCCCACTCATTGACGGACGGGTTTGATCTGAAAGATTTGGAGCCGTATAAACACACAGTGAAAGAAATAAAAGAGGTCAGCAGGCTGAAGGATGTGAAAGCAAGGTATTTGGGGAGCACGGTTCATGTGGAAATGGTCATTACGGTAGATCCGGGACTGTCTGTGAAAGAAGGCCATGAAGTAGCCGATGCAGTCGAGTATGCAATAAAACATGAACATGATGTGACTCATGTCCATGTTCATGTAGAGCCTGAAGTCATAAACAAAGATCGTGAAACGAATTAAATATGCTGTGATAAAAACTCTGTGACTTCTTCGGGTGTTTTCGCGTTTGCGCTGTGAAGATGCGCTTTCTTTTCGCCGTTTTTAAAGATCAGAAGGCTCGGTATGCCCATTACCTGATATTTGTCGGCAAGCTCAGGGAGCTCGTCTCTGTTCAGTTCATACCAATCATTTTGATTATATTCTTCCAAAATATCGCCGATGAACATATTCATGCGCGTGCAGTCAGGGCACCAGTCAGCGAAAAATTTCACGATGATTTCCTTGTCGGATTGAATAAGTTCATTAAATTGTTCTGTTGTACTGATTTTTTTCATATGACACATCTCCTTTTCCATGCCATTTTAATATAAAATAAAAAGGAATTACATACAAATGCTTTCATATTCAGAATGCCCAAAAATAATTAGATCATTTTCTGAGGAAAGTGATAAGATAGTAAAGATGAATTGTTGTGGGGGGAATATCCATTGAAAACAAGTCTAGGATTGGTGTACGGCGGAAAGTCAGCCGAACACAATGTATCGCTGCAGACAGCATTAGCTGTAACAAAAGCGCTTAATACTGAGAAGTTTGATATACATCCGATTTACATCACTGAAAAAGGAGAATGGCAAAGAGGCCCGCTGCTGACTGAGCCGGTTTCCAACGTGAAAATGCTTCAGCTGGAACAAAACGGTGAAAGTTTCGCTCTATCAGCATTGAACCGGGAAATGTTTCCTGAAGCGTCGCCTGACGAAAAGGCGCCGATCGATGTCGTATTTCCGCTTCTGCACGGACCGAACGGTGAAGACGGCACCATTCAGGGTCTGCTGGAATTGCTGAACGTTCCTTATGTCGGCAACGGGGTGCTTGCATCATCAGCCGGCATGGATAAAGTCATCATGAAGCATTTGTTCGCTCAAGCGGGGCTTCCGCAGGCGAAGTACGCCGCTTTCTTAAAAAAGGACTGGAAACAGACGCCGGACAGCTGCTTACAGCAGGTTGAAGAGGAGCTGGGATATCCGTGCTTCGTCAAACCGGCGAACCTCGGATCAAGCGTCGGAATCAGCAAATGCCGAAACCGTGAAGAGCTTGAAAAAGCCTTCGAACTGGCTTTTGAGTATGACCGAAAAATTGTGGTGGAAGAAGGAATCGCCGGCAGAGAAATCGAAATCGGCGTACTCGGAAATGACGAACCGAAATGCTCCGCCGTCGGTGAAATCGCGCCGAAAACCGACTTTTACGATTACAAGGCGAAATATGAAGACGGCGACACGGATTTAATGATTCCCGCGCAAGTGACGGATGAACAATATGCGGAAATCAGCGAAATGGCGATTAAAGCCTTCAAAGCGATTGACGGATCAGGCCTTGTCCGCGCCGATTTCTTCCTGACCAATGACGGTCAAGTGCTCATTAACGAAGTGAACACAATGCCGGGCTTTACGCCATTCAGCATGTTCCCGCTGCTTTGGAAAGAAGCAGGCGTAGATTACAGTGATCTGATCGAACAGCTGGTTGAGCTGGCAAAAGAACGCCATGCCGAAAAACAGCTGATTAAACATACATTTTAATGAAGACGGACACTGCCTGAAGGGGCAGTGTCTTTTCCCGTAACAGACAACATTTTCAGAAAGCGAGGTGCCACCTTTGATAAAGCGAACTGTAAAGCGAATCGCAGACATGGTCAAAGGCACACTGACAAATCCCGTATTTGAACAAACAATGATTGAGGGCGCCGCAACCGATACGCGGACTTTGGAAAAAAATCAGCTGTTCATTCCTTTAAAAGGCGAGCATTTTAACGGCCACACCTTTGTGCCGCAGGCTTTCGAAAAAGGCGTTTCCGCGGTGTTGTGGGACCGCTCTGAACCGAATCCGCCGGAAGAGCGTGCTGTCATCCTGGTCGATGACACGCTGGAGGCGCTGCAAACATTGGCAAAAGCTTATTTGGAAGAGCTCGGCACACGGGTTATCGGGGTGACCGGGAGCAACGGAAAAACGACAACGAAAGACATGCTTCACGCCGTTCTCGGCACTCAGTACCGCGTTCACAAAACCGCCGGCAATTTCAACAATCATATCGGCCTGCCGCTGACTGTGCTTGCCATGCCTGAAGATACAGAAATCGCCGTTTTAGAAATGGGAATGAGCGCGAGGGGCGAAATTGATTTTCTGAGCCGTCTTGCTGAACCGGAAGCTGCCGTCATTACCAATATCGGCGAATCCCACATGCAGGATTTAGGCTCAAGAGAAGGAATTGCGGAGGCGAAACTTGAAATTATAAACGGACTTCGGGAAGACGGCGTTCTGTTTTATTTCGGGGATGAGCCGCTGCTTCGCGAAAAGACGTACACTTGCCGGACAACGACATACGGCGCAGGCGCGGACAATGATCTCCGCCTGAAAGAAATAAAACAGGCGGAAGAAGGCACGTACTTTAATATCGACGGGATCGGCCGTTCTTTCTTTATTCCCGTTCTCGGCAGACATAATGTGATGAATGCCATGGCCGCATACGCCGCCGGCATCTATTTCGGCATTACGCCGGAAAATGCCGCTCTGGGACTGAGCCGCCTGAAGGTGACGGGGATGAGATTGGAACTGGTCAAAACGGACAACGGCATCTCGATCGTAAACGACGCGTATAATGCGAGCCCGACGTCAATGAAAGCGGCGGTAGAATTAATCGAAACGATGAAAGGCTATCGGAAGAAAATGCTCGTGCTCGGTGATATGCTTGAACTTGGTGATGAAGAAAAAGCATTCCACGAAGAATGCGGAGCTGCGGTCAATCCGGCGGAAATCGACCATGTATTTACTTACGGCACACTCGGCGCATTCATCGCTGACGGAGCGCGCCGGCATTTTGAAGAAGGGCGCGTCAGCCATTATCTTGACAAAAAAGAACTGCTTCACGCCATACAGGAAATGGCCGCTTCCGGCGATCTCCTTCTGTTTAAAGCATCGAGAGGTATGAAGCTCGAAGAAATCGTTAAAGATTTATTAGAGAAGAACTGAAAAAATACTGATCAGCATTATAAAAATATACAAAAATGAAGAAACTAATTCAGGGTGAAATAATTCTGTCCGTATGAAAAAGAAAGACCGCCGGCTGGGAAATCCCGTCCGCGCAGGGTCCGGCCTCGTTCGCGGGAAGAATCCGGTCAGGCCGCTTCCGGCCGCCTGACCATCTCGCCTTATTGAAAAACACATAGTGTAATGGTAAGATTAAACGTAAAGTAATTCGGGCTTTGTATACGTATGATCCTGTCCTTTGGATGAAAGGACGGTTTTTAGTGGTAAATCACGACATTACTGAAACAGCAATTAGAAGGAGTTTGAATAATTTGACTATAACGTTTCAAGATTTTCAATTAAGTTCTGATCTCATGAAGGCAATTAATCGTATGGGGTTTGAAGAAGCAACGCCGATTCAGGCACAAACGATTCCGCTCGGACTTTCAAATAAAGACGTCATTGGACAAGCGCAAACAGGTACAGGTAAAACAGCTGCGTTTGGTATACCCCTTGTTGAAAAAATGAACCCCGAGTCTCCTAATATTCAAGCAATCGTAATCGCGCCAACCCGTGAATTAGCCATTCAAGTATCTGAAGAGTTATATAAAATCGGACAAGATAAGCGTGCGAAAGTGCTGCCTATTTATGGCGGACAGGATATCGGACGTCAGATCCGCGCATTGAAGAAAAACCCGCATATCATCGTAGGTACGCCGGGGCGTCTTCTTGACCATATCAACCGCCGTACGATCCGTTTAAACAACGTGAATACGGTTGTCATGGATGAGGCTGATGAAATGCTGAACATGGGATTCATTGATGATATTGAATCCATTCTCTCAAATGTACCGAGCGAGCACCAAACGCTCTTATTCTCAGCAACAATGCCTGCGCCGATCAAACGGATCGCAGAGCGTTTCATGACTGAGCCGGAACACGTAAAAGTAAAAGCGAAAGAAATGACTGTGTCCAACATTCAGCAGTTCTACTTGGAAGTGCAGGAACGCAAAAAATTCGATACCCTGACTCGTCTTCTTGACATTCAGTCTCCGGAACTTGCGATCGTATTCGGACGTACGAAACGCCGTGTCGATGAGCTTGCTGAAGCCCTGAACCTTCGCGGATATGCGGCCGAAGGAATTCACGGCGACTTAACGCAGGCGAAACGTATGGTTGCGCTTCGTAAATTTAAAGAAGGTGCGATTGAAGTGCTTGTAGCGACTGACGTTGCCGCCCGCGGACTTGATATCTCAGGCGTTACCCACGTTTACAACTTTGACGTGCCTCAAGATCCTGAAAGCTACGTTCACCGTATCGGAAGAACGGGACGCGCAGGAAAAACGGGTATGGCGATGACGTTTATCACACCGCGTGAGAAAAACATGCTTCGCGCGATCGAACAAACGACAAAACGCAAAATGGACCGCATGAAAGAGCCGACGCTTGACGAAGCATTAGAAGGTCAGCAGCAGATGACGGTTGACCGTCTGCGCACGGCGATCAGCGAAAACAACCTGAACTTCTACATGACGGCAGCTGCGGAATTGTTAGAAGATCATGATGCAGTGACAGTTGTGGCTGCAGCCATTAAAATGGCGACAAAAGAGCCGGACAGCACGCCTGTACGCCTCACTGATGAAGCGCCGATGGTCAGCAAACGCTATAAAAACCAGCGTACTTCTAAGCGCAGAGAAGGCCAAGGCGGCGGCTACCGCGGCGGCAAAGGGAAAACCAACAACCGTTCTTCCTACGATAAAAAACGCTCAAGCGACCGCCGTTCTTCAGGTGACAGACGCCAGAAAAAATCATACTAAGACACAGGAAGCGGACCCTTTTACGGGGTCCGCTTTTTTTTGATATGCCGGAAAGTGAATCTTTTTTGCAAATCAGCCGTATTTGTATGTATGATAAAAAATGGGAGGTAGGTATGTTGAGAGCACAGCCAAAAAATCGAATCAGTCCAAGCGGCTTAAAAGTCTGGCGTCTTCAGGAAATCATCCTGTCCGCCTTCTGTCTTCTGGCCGTTATAGCAGCAGCTGTTTTAAGCCATTTCTTCCATTGGCCGTATTGGATCACCGGAGTCCTCGGCATCATTTGGATATTCGGTTCAGTGATATCCGTCTATGCCATACCGAAAATCAGGCACAGGATCTGGCGCTATGAAGTCCATGAAAATGAAATTGATATTCAATCCGGCATTTTTATTGTCAAACGGGTCATTGTGCCGATGGTGAGGGTGCAGCACGTAGATACTTCACAAGGCCCGCTCCTCAGAAGGTATCGTCTGGCCTCAGTCAAAATCTCCACGGCGGCAACCGTTCATTCCATTCCGGCGCTTGATATGGAGGAAGCTGACCGGCTGAGGGATTCCATTTCCCGTCTGGCAAGGGTGACGGAAGATGATGTCTGAGCCGAAACGTCTGCACCCGGCGGCCGTGATTTTGAACTTATTCCATATTATTATCGAAACCATTAAAAACATTATTCTGCCATTTTTTCTCGTCTATATTGTTAATTCCAACCACTTCATCCGCTTTTACGGAGGCATTGCGCTCGCCGTCCTGCTTATCTGGCTGATTACGGCAAGTGTGATCGAGTGGAGAAAATTTACATACCGGATTGAGGACGGAGAATTCAGAATTGAAGAAGGCTTGTTTTTTACCAAAAAGAGATACATCTCCATTGACCGTATTCAATCAATGAATACGAGTGCCGGCATCATTCAGCAGCTTTTTAAGCTTGTTAAGCTTCAAATCGAAACAGCCGGCGAAGGGAAAAACGCCGAGGCCGTCTTATCCGCCATTACTGTGGAAGAGGCGGAACGGATCAGAGCGGCTGTTTTTCAGCAAAAAGCGGAGCAAGAAGAACGAGGGGAGACCGCAGCGGAGCAGGAGCCGATGCGCGGGGAAGATGTGCAATCCGTTTACCGCCTGTCTGTAGGTGAGCTGCTTATGGCCGCCTCAACATCCGGGGGAATCGGTGTCATCATCTCAGCGGTATTCGCCCTCTTTTCTCAGATTGATGAAGTACTTCCGATGGACTGGCTCTATGACAGGTTTTCCTTTCTCAAGCATGCGAGCATCGGCATATACGCCGTGATCATTTTCATAGGATTGTTCATCGCCTGGCTGTTAAGCATCGCCGGTATGATGATCAAGCATGCCAACTTTAAGATAGAAAAAAAAGAACACGAATTGGTCATTACCAGAGGAATTATTGAAAAGCATCAAGTGACGATCCCGCTCCGTAAAATCCAAGCCATTAAAATGAAAGAAAATGTGATCAGGCAATTATTCGGATACGCGACGGTTGCGATTGTCAGCGCCGGCAGTGCGGGGAATGAGAAAGAAGGAGCACAGACGATTCTGTTTCCGATCATCCGCAAATCAAAGCTCGGAGTGATGCTGAATGGTTTCACACCGGATTACGTGCTGGAAGAAAACCGGAATCATTTGCCGAAAAGGGCGCTGCGCCGGTATTTATTCCGATCCATAATCTTCTCGGTATTCGTGATCATCCCGCTTTGTATTCTGTTTAAACCGTGGGGATATGCATCGCTCCTTGTGCTTCCCGTCGAAATGGTGCTTGGATATGCCTCGTTTAGGACAGCGTCATGGTGCATAAACGGCGGCAGGCTTCAGATCACCACGAGGCTTATCGGGAAGACGACCACGATTATGCTGAGAAGAAGAATGCAAATGTTTGAAGTCAGCCGCTCCTTTCTGCAAAAAAGAAGGCGGCTCGCATCTGTGGCTACCGCAGTGAAATCAGCTCACCACATGGAGCATGTCATGCTGAAGGATGTCAGCGAGGAAGATGCCGAACGCATCGGGCGCTGGTATTCATATGAAAAAGCGGACGGTTAATACCGCCGCTTTTTTTGCTGCACGCATAAAAAGGAAAGCAAAAATCCGCCTGCCAGTCCGAACAAATGCGCCATAATGTTAATATTAGAGTTGATAAACGTCGACAGCACCGCGATGATAAGCAGGGTCATAATCATTTTCGACTGATCCCGGCCAATCAGCTCCTTGCGGAAAACAGTCAAAAACACATACACGCCGAAAAGTCCGAAGATCGCGCCGGATGCGCCGACATGCACATAATCAAGCGGTTCGGCAAGATACGTGCCGATATTGCCGATGATGCCCGATGCGATGTACACAATCAGAAAACGGACTTTTCCGAGCATCTGCTCAAGCGGGGGCGCGAATAAAAAGAGAGACATGGAGTTAAACAAAAGGTGAGTGAAATTCGCGTGTAAAAACATCGGTGTCACCAGCCGCCACCATTCTCCCGAGGAAACGCCGTAATTATAGCCGGTCACAGCATCTGACCACATCATGACGGAATGAAGCGGCATACTGAAAAACAGCCACAAGAACGCCTGCAGCGCCAAGATACAGCTGACGGCCGGATAACGTCTGATAAAAGTCTGGAAATTTTCCGTTCGTATAAACATCGCAAGCCCCTTTGCATCTGATTTGTTACATATATAGTAACACGTTTATGACATAAACCGTTTTTTAGTACGGACTTTTAGGAGGAATTCACATGATTTTCGGAATCGGAATCGACATCGTTGAACTGCACAGAATTGAAAACATGCTCAGCCGGCAGGCGAGGTTTCCGCAAAGAATATTGACGGAGGCTGAATACGCCCGTTTTACATTGCTGTCGGACAAAAGGAAAATTGAATTTCTCGCGGGAAGATTTGCGGCAAAAGAAGCTTTTTCGAAAGCATACGGCACAGGTATCGGCAAAGAGCTCAGCTTTCAGGATATTGAAACCGGAAACGACACGGCGGGAAAGCCTGTGCTGGCCTGCGCCAAGCTTGACGGCGCGGCGGTTCACGTCTCCATTACCCATACAAAAGAATACGCCGCGGCACAGGTCGTGATTGAAAGGTTGTCACGCTAGTCTGCATATTAGCCGGAACCCCTTCATATATTTGATAGTGCATTAAGGGAGACAAGTTGTTTGAGGCTTTTATGGTACGCGTCCGTCCGTTCAGGGCGTACCGTTAAAGTCAAACAAGCGATTTCTTCCCTTTACATCAATTGAGAAGAAGGGGTTGAAAAAAGGTGAGAAAAAGCTTTGTTTTGCTTTTAACGGGACTGCTTGCCGTCCTTATTCTTTCGGCCTGCGGCCAAAAATCACAGGAAGATATCGTGAACGGTTTAGATAAGAAGGCGAAAGAATACACCTCGTACAAAGCGAAAGCCAAAATGACCATCGAAACGGGGAGTGATCCGCAAGTATACAATGTGGAAATCTGGCATAAAAAACCTTCCCTGTACCGGGTCTATTTGGAAAATCCGAAAAAAGACCAAAACCAAGTCATCTTACGGAACGCCAACGGAGTCTTTGTCCTCACGCCGTCTCTAAATAAGAGCTTCAGATTCCAAAGCGACTGGCCGAATAACAGCAGCCAAGTATATTTGTTTGAGTCACTTGTAAAGGACGTACAGCATGACAAAGACGCCGTCTATTCCGCCAAAGATAAAAAGTACACGTTTGAAACAAAAACAAACTATCAGCACAACAAAATGCTGCCGACTCAGGAGATCACTTTCAACAAAAAGGACATGAGCCCGTCGCTCGTCAAAGTCATGGATACAGACCGGAAAGTGATGGTAAAAGTCGAATTCAAAAGCTTTGAATTCAACAAGCCGTTTGATAAAGACTCTTTTGACGAGAAGAAAAATATGACGCTTTCCCAGATGGACGTCGCCACAAGCGCCAAACCGTCTGATTCATTTGCGGTCAAAACACCGCTTCAAGTTCCGGCCGGCGTCAAAAAGCTTGAAGAGAAAGATATTTCAACGGCGGATGGCAAACGGATCGTCATGACTTACGGCGGAGAAAAATCATTCACCCTTATTCAAGAAAAAGCCCATATCGCAAAAGCCGCCTCTGCCGTCACGCTGAAAGGCGAACCGGTTAATCTCGGCTTCACGGTGGCCGCATTATCTGATACGTCTTTAACGTGGACATATGACGGAGTGGATTATCTTCTGTCATCACAGGATCTGACAAAAGATGAAATGGTGGCAGCCGCCAAAAGCATGCAGGGACAGTCGTCAAAATAACGTCAAAAAAGAGGCCGCCGCTGTCGGCCTCTTTTTTGATTCCATTTCACTTTGCAGAATAATTTTAGTATGATAATAACAATATGAATTGAAAATAATGCTAGGAAGTGTATCGAATGAACACAGCATCCTTTTACAGAGAAACGTGGGCGGAAATCAACCTGTCCGCGATTAAAGAAAATGTCACGCATATGAAAAAACACATCGGGCAAAACGTCCATCTCATGGCGGTTGTAAAGGCGAATGCTTACGGCCACGGAGATTTGGAAGTTGGGAAAGCCGCGCTTGAAGCGGGTGCCTCTTGTCTTGCCGTAGCCATACTGGATGAAGCAATTTCATTGAGGAAACGGGGCATTACAGCGCCGATTCTCGTGCTTGGCGCCGTGCCGCCCGAATATGTACAAGCAGCTGCCGAGTATGACGTAACACTCACGGGGTATTCTGTTGAATGGCTTCAGGAAGCTGCGCGCCACCTCGGAAGTGAAACAGTGCCGTTTCATCTGAAAGTCGACACCGGCATGAACAGACTCGGAGTCAAAACGGAGGAAGAAATCCAAAGCGTGTTAAAAATCCTCAGCCAAAATCCCGGTTTAGTCTGTAAAGGCGTATTCACCCACTTTGCTACCGCGGATGAGAAAAACAGAGATTATTTCCTCTTCCAGTTTGACCGCTTTAAAACATTGATCGCTCCGCTTCCTTTAAAAGAATTGATGGTGCACTGCGCGAACAGCGCTGCCGGACTTCGTCTTAAAAAAGGCTTCTTTAACGCGGTTCGTTTCGGCATCAGTATGTACGGGCTTCGTCCTTCTGCTGACATCCAAAGCGAAATTCCGTTTCAATTAAAGCCGGCTTTTGCGCTGCACTCTGTTTTATCCCATGTGAAAAAGATCCGCAAAGGGGAAAGCGTCAGCTACGGCGCAACATATACGGCAGAGAAGGATCAATGGATCGGAACGGTTCCCATCGGCTATGCGGACGGGTGGCTCCGCAAGCTGAGCGGCACGTCTGTGCTGATCGGAGGCAAACGGATGAACATCGCGGGAAGAATCTGCATGGATCAATTGATGGTCGAATTAGATCAATCTTATCCGCCGGGCACCAAAGTCACCCTGATCGGCAGCCAGAAGGAAGAAACGATCACGATGGATGAAATCGCAGGGCGGCTTGAGACGATTAATTACGAGGTCCCTTGTACCATTAGTTCCCGCGTTCCCCGTATGTTTTTGGAAAATGAGAGTATAATGGAAGTAAGAAATCCTTTACTGCAAGATAATACAAACAAGTAGCCGTCATCCGGAAAAAGAGAATTTATAAAACAGCTTTGCTTGACGTTTGAATAATGGTATCATTATGTCTGGATGGATGTATTGGTCGTATCCGTAAGTTTGGTGGAGGTGTATGTTTTTTGTCTGAATCCAGCGCAAGAACCGAAATGAAAATCAGCTTGCCTGAAAACTTAGTAGCTGAATTGGATGGTGTAGCGATGCGGGAGAAACGAAGCAGAAACGAACTGATATCACAAGCAGTGAGAGCGTATGTCAGCGAACGGACAACTCGCCATAACCGTGATTTGATGAGACGCGGGTATATGGAAATGGCGAAAATCAACTTGAATATCTCTTCTGAGGCTCACTATGCTGAGTGCGAAGCAGAAACGACCGTTGAGCGCTTAGTCAGCGGAGGATAATCATTTTGATTGTAAAGCGCGGCGATGTTTATTTTGCTGATTTATCTCCTGTTGTTGGCTCAGAGCAAGGCGGCGTACGCCCGGTTTTAGTGATCCAAAATGATATCGGAAATCGCTTTAGCCCGACTGCTATTGTTGCAGCCATAACAGCCCAAATACAGAAAGCGAAATTACCAACCCACGTCGAAATTGATGCAAAACGCTACGGTTTTGAAAGAGATTCCGTTATTTTGCTGGAGCAAATTCGGACGATTGACAAGCAAAGATTAACGGATAAAATAACTCATCTGGATGATGAAATGATGGATAAGGTTGATGAAGCCTTGCAAATCAGTTTGGCACTCATTGATTTTTAGTCATATTTTGGTTGCTCATAAAGAGCAACTTTTTTTGTTTTCGAAAAACATAAGCGCTATAATAAAGAGATAATCAAACAAAATTTGTTGTTTTGTGTCGGGAGGTCAGTGAAACCCATGTCGAATCAGAAAGTGTATCAGTTCATCATTGATCAGCATGATGAACTGCTTGATACTTGGACAGCCAAACTAAAAGAAGTAGGCAATCAGGAAGACTATCAGCTTACGAATCACATATGTGAAAATATTTGTAAAGACTATATAGACATTCTTTTATTATCGACTAAAAATGACGAGGCTACGGAAGAGCAGATCAGTGAACTCGCACTGCGCGCCGTTCAGCTCGGCCTGTCACTGAAACTTCTTTCAGCCACCCTGTCAGAGTTTTGGAAACTGCTTTACGAAACGATGGTCGACCTTAATATGGCCGATCAGGACAGAGCAGATTTGATTTTGGAAATAGACAGCTTTTTCAATCCGATCAACACGGAAATCTTAAATCAGTATTCTATCTCCTGGGAAAAAACGGTTACTTTGCAAAAAATCGCGCTTCAGGAATTGTCGGCTCCGCTGATCCCGGTATTTGAGCATGTAACGGTCATGCCGCTTGTCGGGACGATTGATACGGAGCGCGCAAAGCATATTATGGAAAATCTGTTAAACGGCGTCGTGAAGCACCGTTCACAGGTTGTATTAATTGATATCACGGGCGTGCCGGTCGTTGATACGATGGTGGCGCACCATATTATCCAGGCATCGGAAGCGGTGCGGCTTGTCGGCGCGAAATGCCTGCTCGTCGGAATCCGTCCGGAAATCGCGCAGACGATCGTTAATCTGGGAATTGATTTGTCGCAGGTTATTACGAAGAATACCCTTCAAAAAGGAATTCAAACAGCGCTTGAAATGACAAATCGAAAAATCGTTTCATTGGGGGAATAACATTGTGAGACATCCAAAAATCCCGATCCTGAAACTGTATAACTGCTTATTGGTATCCATCCAATGGGAACTTGACGACCAGACAGCTTTGCATTTTCAAGAAGATCTGCTGAACAAAATCTATGAAACCGGCGCAAACGGGGTCGTCATTGACCTTACATCCGTTGACATGATCGATTCATTTATCGCGAAAGTGCTCGGCGATGTCATCACCATGTCTAAATTGATGGGCGCAAATGTCGTATTGACGGGAATTCAGCCGGCTGTGGCGGTCACATTGATTGAACTCGGAATCTCACTTGAGGAAATTGAAACGGCGCTCGATTTAGAGCAAGGGCTTGAGACATTGAAGCGGGAATTGGGGGAATAGCGATGAACGACCAATCCTGTGTGAAAATCATGACAGAATGGGATATCGTAGCCGCCAGACAGCTTGGCCGCAACGTTGCGAAGGAATTAGGCTTCGGTACGGTGGACCAGGCCAGAATCACGACGGCTATCTCAGAATTGGCCAGAAACATTTACTTATATGCAGGCAAAGGCCAGGTCAGCATAGAACAAGTAAACGACAGAGGGAAAAAAGGCCTTAAAATTATAGCAGAAGACAAAGGACCCGGAATCCCCGACATCCGTAAAGTGATGGAAGACGGCTTTTCAACGTCAGGCGGACTGGGAGCGGGACTTCCGGGCGTCAAAAGGCTGATGGACGAATTCAGCCTGCAATCTGTTGCAGAGGAAGGAACAGAGATTCAAGCCGTGAAATGGCTTCGGTAGGAGGTTAGAACGTGGATTTCAGGGAGGTTATAGAGCAGCGGTATCATCAGCTGCTTAGCCGATATATAGCCGAATTAACAGAAACATCTTTATATCAAGCCCAAAAATTCAGCCGAAAAACGATTGAACATCAGGTTCCTCCGGAGGAGATTATCAGTATCCACCGAAAAGTAGTAAAGGAACTGTATCCGGATCTGCCGGAAGATGTTTTTCATTCGCTGGATTTTTTAATAGAAGTCATGATTGGCTACGGGATGGCTTATCAGGAACATCAAAGTCTGAGAGATATCCAGCAGGAGCTTCGTTCAGAAATTGAAATTGCCGCAAATGTTCAGCAGACGCTGCTTGGCACAAAAATTCCTGAAGAAGAAGATCTGGATATCGGGGCGATCAGCGTCCCCGCCAAACAGATGAGCGGGGATTATTATCACTTTGTCAAAGACAAGGAATCGATTAACATCGCGATAGCCGATGTCATCGGAAAAGGAATACCCGCCGCATTGTGCATGTCGATGATCAAGTATGCCATGGACTCTCTTCCGGAGATCGGCATTCACCCCTCCCAAGTGCTGAAAAATCTTAACCGCGTTGTAGAACAGAACGTGGACTCAAGCATGTTTATCACCATGTTTTACGCAAACTACAATACGAAAAATCACCAATTTACATATGCCTCTGCGGGGCATGAACCGGGCTTCTACTACTCTGAAAAAGAAAAAAAGTTTTATGATCTGGAGGCAAAAGGATTGGTGCTGGGAATTTCTCAGGATTTTGATTACAGCCAATATGAACAGCACATGGACGAAGGAGACATGATCGTTCTTTTTTCTGACGGCGTCACCGAATGCCGTACCGAAAACGGTTTCTTAGAACGCAGCGACATTCAGCGCATGCTGGAAGAACATATGGACTGCTCCGCGCAGGATATGGTCAAAAACATTTACGACAGCCTGCTGAGACTCCAGGACTTTCAGCTTCATGACGATTTTACGTTAATTGTTTTGAAAAGAAAGGTTTAAAAAAACAGCAGCACGGGTAAAAAGCCATTAGCACGAGTAAGGATAACTTTCAGAGGTGATACGATGAATTTAACGGTAGATATGAAGGAGAATCTTTCAGATATACAAATCAATATCGCTGGAGAAATCGATGTATACTCAGCTCCGGTGGTTCGTGAAAAGCTGATGCCCCTGGCAAACGAGGGGAAGGACATGAGAATCTGCTTAAAAGATGTAAATTATATGGACAGTACGGGTTTAGGCGTTTTTGTAGGCGTGTTTAAAACGGTGAGCAAGGAAGGCGGCTCTCTCAAGCTTGAGAATCTTTCCGACCGGCTCGTCCGTCTGTTTGAAATTACGGGGCTTAAGGACATCATCGACATTTCGGCAAAGTCAGAAGGTGGCGTGCAATGAGTACATCAGTTGATTATATAGAGATGAAAATTCCGGCCGAACCGGAATATGTAGGAATCGTCAGGCTTACGTTATCAGGGGTCGCAAGCAGAATGGGCTATACCTATGATGACATTGAAGATTTAAAAATCGCTGTCAGCGAAGCTTGTACAAACGCTGTCCAGCATGCATACAAAGATGAAAATAAGGGAGAAGTATCCGTGCGGTTCGGTGTGTTTGAGGATCGGCTGGAGGTCATTGTCGCCGATCAGGGAGACAGCTTTGATTTTGATCAGAAGCAGCAGGATCTCGGGCCGTACACACCTTCACACACAGTCGATCAATTGTCAGAAGGAGGGCTCGGTCTGTATTTAATGGAAACGCTCATGGATGAAGTCAAAGTTCAAAGCAACTCTGGCGTAACCGTGGCGATGACAAAGTATTTAAATGGGGAGCGAGTTGATCATGGCACAACCATCAAAAACTACGAAACTAACTAAAGATGAAGTTGATCGGCTCATACGCGACTTTCAAACACATGATAATAAAGAAGCCCAGGAAACACTCGTCGAGGTGTATACCAATCTCGTCGAAATGCTGGCAAAGAAATATTCAAAAGGAAAAAGCTTTCATGAAGACCTCCGCCAGGTCGGGATGATCGGACTTCTCGGAGCCATTAAACGGTATGATCCCGAGGTCGGCAAATCCTTTGAAGCATTTGCGATTCCGACCATCATCGGCGAGATCAAACGCTTCCTCAGAGATAAAACATGGAGTGTACACGTCCCGAGACGGATTAAAGAACTCGGGCCGCGCATTAAAATGGCGGTGGATCAGCTGACGACAGAGACGCAGCGGTCGCCGAAAGTCGAAGAAATCGCAGCCTTTCTCGATGTGTCAGAAGAGGAAGTGCTTGAAACGATGGAGATGGGAAAAAGCTATCAGGCGCTGTCTGTCGATCACAGCATCGAAGCGGATGCGGACGGAAGCACCGTCACGATTTTAGATATCGTCGGTTCGCAGGAGGAAGGATACGAACGCGTCAACCAGCAGATGATGATCAAAAGCGTGCTTCATGTGCTGTCCGACCGCGAAAAACAGATTATCGATCTAACATTTGTGCAAAATAAAAGCCAAAAAGAAACAGGGGACATTCTCGGAATATCTCAAATGCACGTCTCGCGCCTGCAGCGGAAAGCGGTCAAAAAACTGAGAGAGGCCTTGATTGGAGATCCCTCCATGGAGCTAATGTAATGATTCAGGTTGAAGAAAATGAACATGTTCAAACTCTTGTATACCAATTAAATAAAGAAGGCAAGTCCATATGCGGCGACAGCTTTTTTATGAAGGCGAATGAAGAAGAATTAGTTTGCGCGGTAGCAGACGGTCTCGGCAGCGGATCTCTTGCCAACGAATCCTCGTCAGCCATTAAAGACATCGTGGAAACGTATGCGGATGAGGATGTGGAAAGCATCATTGAGCGCTGCAATCAAGCGATGAAAAACAAAAGAGGGGCGACTGCCTCCATCTTAAAAATCAATTTCATCAAAAGGGAATTGACATATTGCTCGATCGGCAACGTCCGTTTCTTCCTGCACTCCCCATCAGGCGAAGTCTTTCATCCGCTGCCGATTTCGGGTTACCTCTCAGGCAAACCGCAAAGATACAAAACGTATACGTCATCATACGAAAAAGGGGCGAGGTTCATCATCTACACGGATGGGCTTGAGGTTCCGCATATCCGCACCTGCTTAAAGCAGGGACACTCAATAGAAGATATATCAAAATCACTTCATCCGTACACAACATCCAGACGTGATGATTTGACCTATATTCTAGGGCAGCTTTTATCGTAAGGCTGCTTTTTTTATGTTCCGCCGTTTTTTGATACACTAGAGAAAGAATGAAGAGATGGAGGCTTTTGTGATATGGAAACGTTAGCCCTTTTGAAAAAACAAATTGCTGAAGAAACAGCGTTATCCCAAAAACATGTCGAAAGTGTCATCCGCCTGCTGGAAGACGGCAATACCGTCCCGTTTATTGCGCGGTACCGAAAAGAGCAGACCGGCTCAATGGACGAGGTGCAGATTCAGGCAATCTCCGAGCGGTGGCAATACATACAAAACCTGACGCAGCGGAAAGAAGAAGTCATCAGATTGATCTCTGAGCAGGACAAGCTGACGGAAGGGCTGAAGCAAAAAATCGAACAAGCGGTCAAGCTTCAGGAAGTCGAGGATTTATACCGTCCCTTCAAACAAAAACGGAAAACAAAAGCCACCGTCGCCAAAAGCAAAGGCCTTGAACCGCTTGCGGACTATATTCTTTCTCTCCCGAAAGAAAACCGCCTTCACGACATCGCTGATCAATATATCAGTGCAGAAAAAGAAGTCCCTTCAAGAGAGGAAGCCATCGAAGGCGCGAAGCACATCATAGCCGAACAAATCTCGGATGATCCTCATTTCAGAAAGTGGATTCGCCAGGAAACGTATAAAAAAGGAATTCTCACTTCCGCGGCAGGCAAGTCAGCCGCAGATGACGAGAAAAATGTCTATGAAATGTACTACGAGTACGCAGAGCCGATCCAAAAGGTCGTTCCTCACAGAGTACTTGCGATGAACCGCGGTGAAAAAGAAGGCATTTTAAAGATTGCGATCGAACAGCCCGCCGATCAGATAAAAGCTTATTTAGAAAAGCAAATCATCAAACACCGTGAAACGCCTGTGAAAGAAACGCTGAAAGAAGCCATTGAGGACAGTTACAAACGTCTGATCCAGCCGGCTATTGAGCGCGATATCCGCAAAGAGCTGTCAGAAAAAGCAGACGCGCAGGCGATTCATATTTTCGCTGAAAACCTGCGTAAGCTCCTGCTGCAGCCGCCGATGAAGGGGAAAGTTGTGCTCGGCGTCGATCCGGCCTTCCGTACGGGGTGCAAACTGGCAGTTGTTGATGAGACGGGAAAAGTGCTGAAAATCGACGTCATTTACCCGCACGCTCCTGTAAAAAAGACAGCGGAAGCCCGGAAAAAAATCAAAGAATTGCTGGACCGGTACGAAGTCGAGGTTGTGGCGATCGGAAACGGCACGGCATCACGGGAGACAGAGCAATTCGTCGTTGATGTGCTGAAAGAAACAGAGCGGGACATTTATTATGTCATCGTTAATGAGGCCGGAGCAAGCGTGTATTCCGCATCAGAAATCGCCCGTGAAGAATTTCCGGATTTTCAGGTCGAAGAGCGCAGCGCCGTCTCCATCGCACGGAGGTTGCAGGACCCGCTGGCCGAGCTTGTAAAAATTGATCCTAAATCCGTCGGCGTCGGGCAATACCAGCATGATGTCAGCCAAAAGCATTTAAATGAATCACTCCGTTTTGTCGTTGAGACCGTCGTCAACCAAGTCGGGGTGAATGTCAATACAGCATCAGCCGCGCTGCTTCAATATGTAGCCGGGTTATCCAAAACCGTTGCCGGTAATATCGTTAAAAAAAGGGAAGAGCTCGGAAAATTTACAAATCGCAAAGAGCTGAAAGAAATCCCGCGTCTCGGCGCAAAAACATATGAACAGTGCATCGGCTTTTTGAGAGTGCCCGGGGGACCGGAACCGCTCGACCGCACCGGGATACACCCGGAAAGCTATAAAGAGACAAAGGCGCTGCTCAAAAAACTGCAGCTCACTGCGGATCAGATCGGAAGCGCGGACGCAAAAGAGAAAATAAGCGCACTGCCGCTGTCTGAAACGGCTGAAGAGCTCGGTATAGGGGAAATTACGCTTGCAGATATTTGCGGGCAGCTGACAAGGCCGGAGCGAGATCCTCGTGACGAAGTACCGAAGCCTTTGCTGAAAAAAGACGTTCTGCAGCTTGAGGATTTAAAGGAAGGAATGGAATTGCAGGGCACCGTCCGCAACGTTGTAGACTTCGGCGCTTTCGTCGATATCGGCGTCAAACAGGACGGGCTTGTGCACATTTCAAAACTGAGCAATCAATACGTCAAACATCCTCTCGACGTCGTATCGGTCGGGGACATCGTCACCGTATGGGTCGAAGGGGTGGACGTGCAAAAAGGCAGAGTGTCGCTGTCTATGGTAAAATAAAAGCACTGCTTACGAGCAGTGTTTTTTTCTGTAGAAATACCAGCACTGATTCAGCAGTTTGATTTGGTAATTATCCTTTTCTAAAAACGCTTTTTGCATTTGTTTCATCAGCCAATTCGGCATGGCTCATTCCTCCTCAGCTTTTAGTTAGAGGTCGGTTTTAACTCATTGTATGCGAACGGTGAATTGTCCCGTTCAATGTTTTTAAAGCGGGGTGCACATATGGATAACGAACAACTTCAAAAGCTGACGGAAGACATCTCTGCACAAGATTTCGGAAAACCGTTCCGTCACCGGGCCTTTTTCAATGACCGGCTGAAAACGACAGGCGGCCGGTACATGCTGTCTTCCCATAACATCGAATTAAACCGAAAATATCTTCTCGAACACGGGCAGAGCGAGCTGGAAGGAATCATTAAACACGAGCTGTGCCATTACCACCTTCACCTTGAAGGAAAAGGGTACAAGCACAGAGACAAGGACTTCAGAGAACTGCTTCAGAAAGTCGGAGCGCCGAGATTCTGCACGCCGCTGCAAACCAAAAAGCCACAAAAGAAAACATATATGTATAGATGCGCGGCTTGCGGCCAACAGTATATAAAGAAGCGGGCAATGAACCCGGAAAGATATGCCTGCGGAAAATGCAGAGGGAAAATCAAAAGAATTTTTTAAAAAGGCTTGACTCATTTTAATGTTCTATGTTAAATTATAAAAGTCGTTGAGAGACAACGACACTTTCTTAAAAAAATAAATGTTGCTTCTTGACACAATATGTCGCATCATTTATAATAAAGAAAGTCTGATTATTCCACAGTAGCTCAGTGGTAGAGCTATCGGCTGTTAACCGATCGGTCGCAGGTTCGAATCCTGCCTGTGGAGCCATATGGAGAAGTACTCAAGTGGCTGAAGAGGCGCCCCTGCTAAGGGTGTAGGTCGCGTAAGCGGCGCGAGGGTTCAAATCCCTCCTTCTCCGCCAGATAAGTTCTCAACCAGACGGCCCGTTGGTCAAGCGGTTAAGACACCGCCCTTTCACGGCGGTAACACGGGTTCGAATCCCGTACGGGTCACCATTTACCTTCGTTGGGCTATAGCCAAGCGGTAAGGCAACGGACTTTGACTCCGTCATGCGTTGGTTCGAATCCAGCTAGCCCAGCCATTTTATTTAAAAATTTTGAATCACTTTTAGAGCGAGCCATTAGCTCAGTTGGTAGAGCATCTGACTTTTAATCAGAGGGTCGAAGGTTCGAGTCCTTCATGGCTCACCACTTGTCACGCGGGTGTGGCGGAATTGGCAGACGCGCTAGACTTAGGATCTAGTGTCTTACGACGTGGGGGTTCGAGTCCCTTCACCCGCACTTTATTTTCAAAGTGCTGATCATCATCACTAGCTTATATGCTTAGTGGAAAGACAGCTTCATAGCACGCGGTCGTGGCGGAATGGCAGACGCGCTAGGTTGAGGGCCTAGTGGGTGAATAACCCGTGGAGGTTCAAGTCCTCTCGGCCGCATCTCAAAAATACCAAGGGTTTAACCACCTTTGGTATTTTTTTTTATGCTGAAAATACGGCCTTGAAAAAGGACTTGCTCACCAAAACCCACCAGTTACTTAAAGTAAGCCTTAATTGTGAAACTTTTCAATTTTTCTGATTGGGACTAGAGCAGGAGATGAATTGTGTCTAATTTGAAAATAAAAAGAGTTCCAAATTCTTCTTTTATTATAAAACTTTAGGTGATATAATTAATTCAAAGGAGATGTAGACAATGGCAATTCCAAAGGCTTTTTATGCATATCCATCACATAGGCCCGACTTATTACAAGATATTCGTGAATCAGTTGAAGAGATCAATAGAGGCCACTCTATTAAAATTACAACATGGGAAGATTACGAGATTTCCGGGAAATTTATAATAAAAAACATTTTAAAGGCAATTGAACAATGTGACCTTTTTATGTGTGATCTTACATACTTAAATCCTAATGTACTGTATGAATTAGGTTATGCTATTGCAAAAGAAAAAAAAATATGGATTACGCTAAATACTGCGCATCGTGATTCTGTTAAGAATTACAAAATGTTAAGAGCTATTACTACTATTGGTTACAATGGTTACGAAAATTCTGATGAGCTTGTTAAAAAATTTTATCACGATAGCCCTTACAGAACATTAACTAAAATTGACCTTAGACCTGAACATGCTGAAATAAACAGTAATTTAATATATATGAAATGCGAAATCAATACAAATGAGTCAAGCAAAATAGACTCTATAATAAATAAATCAAGATTACCTAAAAAGATGGACGATCCTTATGAGGGACGTGAACCATTAAGTTGGTATCTAAATTTATTGCCGAATGCTTTAGGAACAGTAATACATTTTCACAATAAGGATACTCAAGAAGATAAGCCATTGATTACTGCAAGAAAATCTCTTATAGCGGGTTTGTCAGTTGGGTTAGGAAAAAAAACTATATTGCTAGCTCATGATCAGTTTAAATCTCCATTGGATTTTGAGGATGTTTTAAAGACACATAGAAATACGGAAGAATGTGAATCATTATTTAAAGAATGGTTTGAACCAATTGTTAACAAATTCAACGAGAAGAGTTCAGATCATTCAGAATTTAAACAAGAAAAAAAGGCCCTAGGAAAGTTATCGAACCTTTTAATAGGTGATCATGTAGCAGAAAATGAAAATCATGATTTAGTCGAGTATTTTCTAGAAACTGCTGAGTATAAAGAAGCGTTAAGTGCACAACAAGTTTTATTTGTAGGACGTAAAGGCACTGGGAAAACTGCGAATTTAATTAAAATTAGAAGTGAAATGAGAGAAGACAAGAGAAATTTTGTGGTATCTATCCAGCCACAAGGTCATGAATTTGAAGGTGTATTAAAAATTATTAGCAACTTAAAGAAAGGATCAGAACAAGGACATTTAATAGAGAGTGTATGGAAATTTCTAATATACACGGAGATTGGTAGACAGTTTTTTGAGTACCTTGATAATTTACCTCTTCACTATCAAAGAACTGAAGAAGAAGATAATTTTATAGGTTTTGTCAAGACACAAGAAAGAATAATAAACGCTGATTTTACATTAAGACTAGAAAATGTAGTTAATAACTTAAGTTCTTTATCAGCCGAAGAGAGCATGGAAGAAAATAGATTAAGAGTAAGTGAATACTTACATGAAACCATGATTAAAGAGTTAAGAAATCATTTGGGAATGGTTTTAGAAAATAAGGAGAAAGTCACCATATTAATAGATAATTTAGACAAGGGATGGAATGATAGTGCCGAACTAGAAAGTATGAGTCAATTATTATCAGGTCTATTAAATGTTGTTCATAAGGTTACAGATGAATTTCATAAAAGTTCATATAAACATGTAAAAGTCAATCTTTCTTTAATAGTTTTTTTAAGAAGTGATATCTATTCTAGACTTATGAGCTTTGTTGACGAGAGAGACAAGGTCCCTTACAAAAATTTGTCTTGGAATGAACCTATAATGCTTTTTAGAATTATTGAAAATAGAATTGACTATAGTAATAACGGTGTTACTAGCCCTGAGGCACTTTGGAAAGAGTATTTTTGTGAAAATGTAAATGGTATTCCATTAAAGAACTTTATTTCTAATTTAATAATTCCTCGTCCTAGAGATATAATTTTCTTTTTTAAATCTGCTTTACAAGAAGCAGTGAATAAAGGACATGCTACAGTTGAAGAAGAAGATTTTCTAGCTGCTGAATACGCTTATTCAGAATATGCCTTGTCTTCTTTGTTCCCTGAAAATGGGAATAGGGTTGAGGATCTTGAATCTATTTTTTATGAATTTGTCGGAGAACAGCCAATCCTCTCTGAAGAAAGACTTATAGAATGTTTGCAAAATTGTACCTCTCAAAATATAGATGAGGTAATAAAAATTCTTTGTGAATTAACGTTTCTTGGAAAAGAAACACAGAAGGACACATTTGAATATTATGGTGGCAAAAGGCCTCCCAAAATAATTGATAAACTCTCGGACAAACTTGCTCAAAGAAATAAAAAGTCTAAAAGATATCGGATTAATCCAGCCTTTTATGCTTACCTTGGTATTGAGCCAATAGAGACGTTTGATCAAATAGTTTAAATTTAAAAAACATACCAAACAAATTTGGTATGTTTTATTTGAATTTCCCTTTAGCTATATAAAGAAGAACCAGTTCTATTTTGTTGAACAGGTGCTGTGCTTAGTATTTTTTGAGAATACTTTAATTTATTTGGATATTATTGTACAATTAGTACTTTTTTAAGAAGAGTAGTAAAATATTAATCCTCCCAATCCTGATCTTCGTCTAAGTCCTCTTTACCTTTTTTCAATTGCTGAAGAAGAAATTCAAGAAAATTATTTGCAGCTGTATAACCATATCCTTCATGGTTGTCCCAAAGGATAACAGGACATTCTCCATCTGCCATTTTATTTGTATCAAGACAATAAGAGAATTCATCTATATACTCAATAACAACAAGACCTGGTATAAGATTGTAGAACGTTCTGTATTCTTTGGTTTGTTCTACAACTTCAGCTCCATGAGAGTCATAACCGAGTATCATAGTCCCGAACGCGCCTCCTGAACCATATTCAGTTAAAAACCACTTATAACTGTCTGGGAGGGTTGCTTTGAGGTCTTCTTCTATCTCTTTAATTTGTTTATCAGTGACGCTTTCAGTAAGAATTGAATATTTTTTATTCTCTTCAAAGAACTTTTTCACTCCAGAGTAATTCACATTTAACCTCACATACATTTAATTTTGGTTTGCAATTCATCGATCTTATTAAGTTCATACTCATAATCACAGTTTTCTTCTAAAACAAAATTCATAGTTTCAAAGAAACTTTTCGCATTCTTTAAAAGTGATTCAAAAAAATCAAGTTTCGGTAGTAATACTTTTTGTTTTTGGTCAATTTCAAATAACAACATATCATTCGATATTGATTTCATTTTCAATAGAAGGGGTTGATCTGGAAAATAAGTTTCGCTTTTTCCCGTTTCAATAGCTTCTTCAATTAGATTTAAAAAATAAGCCCACAATTGGTCAACCAAGTCCCACATAGTGACATCAAGCAAATCTTGTTCACCATATTTTAAAATAATCGCCCCACATAAATAGTAAGAGTCTAACTGTGGTTTTATGCTCTTTAGTCCCTCTATATTGTTAAGGGGGACAAAGTAATCGTTAACATTCTTTTTTAAGACTGAAAGATCCTTTATCTTCTTATTTGGCTTGAGAATTAATGATTGTATATAAAACATTCTTACCTCTCCTATTTTTCCGGATAGAATTGACCTACTCTTCCTTTTTGAAAGCCTACAACATATTGCTGACCCTTATACGTTCCTCTAATTTGATAACTGAATTTTGTTCCTTTTTGTACTAACTCTTCACGGTTTTGTTTCATGATTGATTCTATCGCATCTGCAACATCGCTAACAGTCATCTCTTTATTGAGAAAAGATTGACGAGACTTAACTGAACCATCCCATAAACTAGGATGATGGCGCTCTAAAATATGCTTCATTCCACGTTTATCAATAAGAAATGATTGTCCTCCAAAAATGTATTTCCTGCTTTGAAAAGTCTCTAATTCGTTTACAACTTCATGCGGCTTTGCTTTTTTTATACCATGTGTAGCAGACTGGTTCTTAAAAACTTCAAGTGCAGAGTTTTTATAACTCTCCCCATCAATTGTGTTGAAAGGAAAAGTCCCTGAACCGCCAGCCATTGCATATTGTTGTTCAAAAACATTTGGTATTTTAACGTATTCAATCCCTTTTTTTATTCCTGTTTTTGAAACTTCAAGTGTCTTAATTGCAGCAAATTTTGAACCGGCTTTTGCAACTTTGGATACTTTATCAATACCCTTTGGACCAACTATTGCAAGAACAACAGTGCTGCCGACATAGGACACCCATTTTGCCCTGCTGTAGCTATCTCCATTAATCATATCACGTTGGAAAGTGTCTTCTATGTCTTTTGCTATGATCTTATAAGTATCGATTGGATGTAAGACGGCGTTCACCGTTCCAGAAAGCGTTTCAATAGGGTGCATTGCAAGTTGATAGAGACCCATCACGGTATCTTTACCTGCTTCATACATTCCAACTGCAATACCTTTTCCGATTTCGGCTTTTTGTTGAAGTTCTTCGAGCTGGCGGAAATAAACTTTTTGGTCAGGCTCCAAATTTTCGTATCCAATTTTTTCAGCAATTTTTAAATACTCGTCAGGATCTGTTACATTTACAAGCTGTTTTTTCAAATCTTTAATTTCGCGTTGTTTAGCTTCCTCTTTTTTGAGCTTTAAATAAGCTTCAGACCGCTTTTCGATATCGCCTTTTTTCTTATGTATGTCACTCTCGCGATAAGCCTTGGCATTATAATGTATAGGTGAAGCGTTTTTGCCCCTACCTGTTGACTCCTGTAACTTTTGAAAGTCTGCTTTAATAAATTGTTCGTTAGGTTCAGTCATTGCATATTCAGTTTTTAAGTTCTCGTCTGTATCGCCTATTTTCTCAATAGTTTTTTTTCGTTTGTTTTCGGCGGACGAGAGCTCATCCTTAAAAGCCTCTGTTGAAAATAAATCAAGTGGAAGAATGTCATCAATATCACTCAGTATATCTTTCATTGCTTTCTTCTGCTCGGACATAATTGCTTGTGATTTTCTATATGCGTTTGCCAGTTCGTGTTCTAAGAAGGATTCTTCGATATATGCATCAGATAAGCTGGCATCTTCCAGAATACCGGAGATGCTAGTAAGGAAAGCGATTTTCATATCAATTAAATCAATCCATTGATCAGCTACACCGGTGTGATCGTGAAAAAATGCTTTAATATTGTTTGCTCCCTTCCCAGAGAACTCACTATCATCAAGATCAGCAACTGCCGTAAAGGCTTTTCTTAAATTAATCATTTGATTTTTCAACTCTTTATAATCGTTTGCTCGGTTTTCAGCTTCAGATAACAAAGACTTTGCTTCAAATACTTTCATTGGACAATCCTTTCAGTAAGTTTATATCTAAATATTACCATGGATAGGATGTGAAGTTCGAAAAAATTGTTGAAGAAGAGGTAATGAATTGAACGTAATGAGATTTCGAGAAGTGGGGAATTAAGGGGGTTTTTTTTCTCACCAATTATTAACCATAATTCATTCAAACCTATAGAAATGATGTAATGTGGTGTTAGAAAGTGTAATGAAAACAAGCTTTCATAATCAGTGATACGGATTTACAATGTTGAGGGCCCAGCGGGTGAGTAACCCGTGGAGGTACAAGTCCTCTCGGCCGCATCAATGATACCAAGGATAATAGAGATCCTTGGTATTTTTTGTGCTTATTTTTAAATGATCTACTATCCACAAACTGTCCACTTACCTGGAGTAAGTCATCTACAGTAGACATCGCACAAATATTTTCATTATTTATTGATAGTTACTAATGCCTCAAACTCCAATTTGCAAAAGCAGAGAAAGTATTGCTAAGCATGGAGGAAAACAAAGATGCCTTGTTATATGATCAGCTATTAGAATTTAGACACGAGATAATAGGATAGGGGCATAAGGGTACTGAAAAGGCTTAATCTTTTTTAAAAGGTTAAGCCTTTTTTGGGCTATTAATGTAATCAGTGTCCAATTAGTTGCCCTGAATTCATGAAAAAGGATAAAATAGGTGTAAATAAGTTGTTATTTTAAAATTAGATTCAATTCATTATCGCAAAAGCAATAATAACTAATCGGCGAAGAAAGGATAATCAGCCAAATGAAAACATTAGTTATCGTTATACACCCTAATTTGGAAACGTCTGTTGTCAACAGAACCTGGATGAATCGTTTAAAGCAAGAGAATGACATTACGGTTCATGACCTGTACGGTGAATACCCTAATTTTATCATTGATGTAGAAAAAGAGCAGCAGCTCCTGTTAGATCATGAGCGTATCGTTTTTCAGTTCCCAATGTATTGGTACAGCAGTCCCGCGTTACTCAAACAATGGGAAGATGATGTGTTAACACATGGCTGGGCTTATGGAACTGGAGGTACTAAATTGCATGGAAAAGAACTACTCTTAGCTATCTCCTTAGGCGCACAGGAATCTGATTATCAAGCAGGCGGAGAATATAATATCACGATCAGCGAGCTTATCAGACCGTTTCAAGTCACTGCTAACTATATAGGAATGCGTTTTCTTCCTGCCTTTACACAATATGGGACACTTCACCTTTCAAAAGAAGATGTTAAGAACAGTGCGGAGAAATTGGTTGACTATCTTAAAGCTGAGCATTGATCCGGTATTCGCGAGGGAAGCTGAAATAAATGATGTGAAACTAATTACAGCAGGGCGATGAGTACATATTTCTTGATGAAATGCAGATTTCCTTGGTCTCTAATAGGTGCCCGGTTTGTGCTCAGAATTCATGAAAAATGATGAAAATAAGTATAAATAAAATAAACAGGTGCTTTGAATAAAAGTTTTTGTAACTCATGATAGGTTTTTACTAGGTTGAGGGCCCAGCTGGTGAATAACCCGTGGAGGTTCAAGTCCTCTCGGCCGCATCTCAATGATACCAAGGGTAATAGAGAGATCCTTGGTATTTTTTTGTGCTTATTTTTAAATGATCTACTGCCCACAATCTGCCCACTTACCTAAAGTAAGTCATCTGCAGTAGACATCGCACAAATATTTTCATCATTATAGGTAGTTACTAATGCCTCAAACTCCAATTTGCAAAAGCAGAGAAAGTGCTGCTAAGCAAGGAAGAAGACTTCGAGGAAAATGTTTGCTGGTGTTGAAAATTTTTCTATCGAAGTCGCTGATTATTTTCATGAACGAGGAAGCTTAATGCTCTCTACGAAAATTAAAAAAGGGGAGATTATTGATGAAAATCAGCCGGTGTCTATTGGCTGCAGTGATTTTAGGTAGTGTGTTTTCAATAACTTATTTGCAAAGTGATCAAAATACTCAAACTATGTGGACAATACTTTGCTTGGTTCTTATTCGTCGATAGTCGCCGTAACGAAAGCACTAAACAACACATTAAAGAGATTCTTTTGATATGATGGAAACATATGACAGTTTGAAATTGTCAAAATTCAATGTTTAATCCTTGTTCAACTTACCAAGTTCAGTTAAAAGTTTGTTAAAATTGTGATAAATGTATGAAAGGATTAAATGTTCATATCGAAACATTTGGATTACAGGGAAGGGGATACAAATACATGTCGATTTACCAAAAATAAAACCATTACCTAAGAAATGTTTCTTTATTTCCAGCTGGATTTAAAAAATAATTTTGTTAGGTGTCATGCAATAAATTCAATTGTCGGTGATTGGCCTGTTTAAATGCATCCATTATTTCATACCCGGTGCAACTTATTTCTGTTGTAGTCTGCATACTGATTAATAGGTAAAGAAAGTCGAAAAGGTATACGACATTCTTCATACAAATTAAAGTTTTGAATGAAAGAGCAGGATTACTCCTGCTCTTTTTCTTTCTAATTGGGCTGGATTAAACGCAGACGGTTATTCCTTGGGAAAAACAAAAAAATTTCTTCTATCCATTGACTAGCTGGGCTTTAGCCGGGTTTCTATCACCCTGTGGAGCTTGTCAGATTTTAAAAAGGTATGGTACGTTTATAGTGTTTTGTTTCACCTGATTGTGGGGTAATAAAGATAGAATCAGTAAATAATTCTTAGGAACGACATCAATCTTATAATAAACATATTGGAAGACGTAATGGAAGAACTAAAATAAAGGTTTAGGATACTTTGAAGAAATAAAAGTTTTTTTTCGATTGTGATAATATTCACAATAGAGCTGTATGAAGGGGAATCATTTCTCCAAATATTCTGCAGAAAATACCAACCACAGCCCACGGATATATCACTAACCGCTTTGGCTGGTATTATCTGTTGGATGTTTCTCTTTTTGTTGCTTTTTGTATTATTTTTAGTCCAATCGGCAAAAATAAGTTAAGGAAACCAGCGAAAAAACTGAATTTCATCCTTCTTTCCTGGTTTACAATGTTATTTGGCGCTGATATGGATATTAGTCTAGTCTTTTAAGGTACAGTTGAACCAATCATCCACTATGCCGTTAGCTCTCCATCAGGTGAAACAGAAACCCCCAGACTTTTAGAGAAGCATTACGCTATACATTCTGGGACTGCATGCTTGGACTGTTTATGCGCTTGTATAATGTGGATTTGATAATTAAGGAGTCGATATTATTAAATGAAGTTTAACAAGAAAAAAATTAACGTTGTAGACATTCAAAAAGCGAAGAAAAGCGTGTTTGCTACAGGGATAGGAAACGCGATGGAATGGTTTGATTTTGCTTTATATTCTTATTTGGCAGTTATTATTAGTAAAAACTTTTTCAGTCCAGTTCAAAACGATGAATTAAAGTTAATATTTACTTTTGCTACATTTGCAATTGCCTTTTTGCTTAGACCGGTAGGCGGAATTATTTTTGGTAAAGTTGGTGACAAATTTGGTCGGAAAATAGTATTAACAATTACTATTTTAATGATGGCTTTATCTACTTTAATAATTGGTGTGCTTCCTACCTATGATCAGATTGGTGTATGGGCCCCTATATTATTACTCTTAGCTCGTATTCTGCAAGGTTTTTCTGTGGGTGGAGAGTACGCTGGTGCAATGGTATATATCGCAGAATCTTCTCCAGATAATAAGCGTATAAGGTTAGGCAGCGGTTTAGAAATCGGCACATTATCTGGTTATATAGTAGCTTCTGTTTTAGTTACAGTACTTTTCTGGACTTTATCTGATGTTCAAATGAATAGTTGGGGATGGAGAATTCCTTTCTTCTTAAGTATTCCAATAGGATTATTTGGTTTATATTTGAGAAGTCATTTAGATGAATCACCAATCTTTGAAAATGACATCTCTGAAAACCAAGAACAACAACCCGGTTTATTAGAAGTCATTAAAACATATAAAAAAGATATCTTTTTATGTATCGTATTTGTGGCATTTTTCAATATAACCAATTACCTATTGTTAGGTTATATGCCTTCTTATTTAGATGAGAACCTTGGTATAAGTGATAATATAAGTACACCGGTTACAGCAATTGTATTGATTATTATGGTACCGTTCGCTCTAACTTTCGGTAAACTAGGAGATAAATTAGGAAATAAAAAAGTTATATCAATTGGATTAGTATTAGGAATTGTATTTTCGATTATCTCTTTTCAATTTCTTAATATGGGGAATATAACATTCTTATTTATAGGACTTTTAATGTTAGGTATTGTATTATCTGTATACGAAGGCACTATGCCAGGCTCTTTACCTACGTTGTTCCATACTGACATTAGATATCGTACATTATCCTGGACATTCAACTTATCAGTTTCTATTTTTGGTGGAACAACACCTTTAGTTGCTTCTTGGTTAACCCATGTGACAAGAAACAATTTGGCGCCGGGTTTCTATTTATTAGCAGTTAGTTTAATTGGCTTAATAGTTGTGTTAACCTTATTTAAAGATACTTCAGGTAAATCTTTAAAAGGTTCTTACCCAACAGTTGCTTCTAAAGCTGAGTTTCAAGAAGCTGTTGAAAATCCAAAAGATGCACTGTGGTGGAAAATGGAACAAACAGAAAAGGAATGAAAAAAACATCCATTTAATTGACCGGCTACTCGAAATGCAGACTCAGAATAAGCTGGGATTATCCGAACAGCAATGACTGCAGCTCTTTTATATTCTGGAGGGCTTACTGCTTTGCAAAAGCAGTGTTGCTATTCTCGATCGTCATTATTTTATTGGTTGTGTCCTAATAATAAAACATTGACGCAAGAGCGAAGAGAAATTAAAAGGTCCGAGCAATACAGCAAAATAAGAAGCAAGAAGCTTTGTTATGCCAGTTCTTCTCCCGAAGGAGAGCTGGCTTTTTATTTTCTATATGGGGTCCAAAGCAGAAAACGAGAACTTGTACGCTAATCACAGTATTTGGTTCTTCTTGTTTTATGGGAGAAGGAAAAAATATCTGTTAAAGGTTTAGGCGAAGAATTATATCTGGACTCCGGAACATTAACTCCAGTTTTAAAACGACTTGAGGAGCGAGGTCTTATTATAAGAGAGCGTTCAAAAGAGGATGAACGAAGTGTAATTATTACGTTAACAACTGAAGGGAATGAGTTTAAAGAAAAAGTCACAATGATACCTAATGCAGTATTTGATAAAACCGGTTGTAATGAAGAAGAAATTAAAAGTTATAACAAGGAAATTCGTAATTTACTTCAAATGCTGACAACTGAGCAATAGTTTTATGAATATAGATGGCGGGCCCAGCGGGTGAATAACCCGTGGAGGTTCAAGTTCTCTCGGCCGCATCAATGATACCAAGGGTTTTGACACCCTTGGTATTTTTTGTTTATAGAAATTTACCTGTTACTGTCCACTTACTTATAGTAGGTCGTATGATTTGTCAGTCACCTTCATCCTTCTGCTGACTGCGTGCGGCGGTAGTAAATATGATAATGATTAATGAAGTGATGAAGCAGGAGAAGAAAGTCAGAAAAGAAATGCGAGCAGAATCAGATGAGCACAAAAGAGATAACGCCATAATTTGTGTATATGATGACGGGAAATATATTCAACTTGCGTTTTATCAGCCAGAAGAAAGTTCTCGTAGGCTGACTGCTTATTCTTATTATGAGAAGCTTGGAGATTCTTATGAGGAAATGGCACATATGCCGGGTGATGGTGATGGCGACCGCCTTGGTCTTTATAAGAAAACACCTGATTATAAAGAGGTTAAAGGCAAGGAAACAAAAACAATGTGCTTGTTCATTCCTGATAGGGGAACAATTGTTTTACCGTTAAGTTGTTGTGTGAGAGCCAGTATGTTAAAATGCTACGTAGATTTAATAATAAAGTTAAGATTCAAGGAGATTTATTTATGAAATTGGATGAATTCACCATCGGGCAGGTTTTTCAAACTAAATCTTTTGAATTAACAAAAGAGAATATAATGAATTTTGCAGAAGTGTATGACCCACAATACATGCATTTAAATGAAGAAAAAGCAAAAATGGGCAGATTTAATGGAATTATTGCTTCTGGAATACAAACGTTATCTATTACTTTTAAGCTTTGGATTGAAGAAGGGCGTCATGAAGACGATATTATTGCTGGGACAGGAATGAATAATATAAAATTCCTAGCACCCGTTTACCCTAATGATAAACTGCACACTATTGTTAAGGTTATTGATAAAAAACCAAATAAAAGCCAGACGGGGATACTTACTGTATTGTTATCTACCTATAATCAGAAAGAGGAAAAAGTGTTTGAAGGTGAGTTATCAGTATT
This sequence comes from Bacillus sp. GZB, assembly GCF_001975995.1. Classification (NCBI taxonomy): domain Bacteria; kingdom Bacillati; phylum Bacillota; class Bacilli; order Caryophanales; family Bacillaceae; genus Bacillus; species Bacillus sp. GZB. The sequence goes on along the minus strand of NZ_MTQG01000018.1, from coordinate 68,010 downwards.
AATTAAACGCTAAATGACCTTTGTGGCATATCATCGTCACCTTTCATTTTTAATAGGTGTCTGGATGAAATGAGCAATCATCTTAATTAATTGAGTGGACTTTGAGTCTGCTCTTTTTTATTTGTTCAACCTATGTCAAGAAACAAAGGACTAACAATAACGAAAAAATCATCTCGTAAATACAAATTTAAAAATTGCTGCTTTGAAGTTTTTGCATATTCCTCTGTACAATTGCACCGGATGGATATCTATAATGAGCGTTCTATCCTTCGATGTTATGTTTCCTTTTTACTTTTTGGTTTTGTCAGTTCAAAGCTGTACTTTACCATGTCATGGATTTGGTGCTCTGGGAGTCCCTCATCTAAGGTAAGAGTATTCCAATGCTCCTTGTTCATATGGTATCCGGGCTTGATTTCTTCAAAAAGACCACGTAGAAAATCAGCCCTTTCAGGTTCGCATTTAAGGTTGACACATAAGTGTTCGTCGCGAGTGAAGATAAGTGCAAATATTTTCTTATTCCCTTTGTGCCGAATTGCAGTCCAACCATCTCCGAAAGGATGGTCTTCATAAGAGTTTGGAAAGGTTAGGCAGTAATCTTTAATTTCATCATAATTCATTATCAATTCACTCCATACCTCATAATTTTTATATACAGAACATATTCGTTTAAACTAAGATTTGCGGTTTCTTTTATACCAATCCGAGATTTCCTCAAGTCTTTGTTTGAACTTAGCTTCTGAACCTTGAGTTGTTGGATAGTAATACTCAACGCCCTATTAAAGAATCTGGCATCGTCTGCATTGTCGTTAATTTTTCCTCTGTATCATGAGCATATTTATATCCCTTACCGTAATCTAAATCTTTCATCAAAAGAAGCAGACTTTATGTCTGTTCTTTTTCATAAAAAAGCCACTTTTTTAATCAAAAAATCAATATCAATTCGGGGCTGGATTCAATATGATAAAAGATTTTCTGTGAATCATTTAACAATTATTGATCAATTTTTCTTTTTCAATAATATCCTTTACCACATCCTCAATTGTGATATGCCCAAGAGCTTTTTCCAAGGCAGATTGGGCGATTTCAAATATTGGACCAATTGTACTTTGAATGTTCCGGCCTACAGGACATTGAGGATTGGGATTTTCATGTATACTAAACAATTCTTTATCTTGAACAACATTAACTGCTCTATAAACATCAAGTAAGGTGATTTCAGTTAAATCCTTCGCTAATTCAGCTCCTGCAATACCTGGCCGAACATTTACTAAACCTGCTTTTTTCAGCATCCCCATAATTTTTCTTATGAAGGCGGGATTTGTATTTACACTTCCAGCTAAAAATTCAGAAGTGCTAATTCCGTCTTCATTTATTTCAATAAGAGCCAATATATGAATTCCTACAGCAAAACGGCTGCTAATAGACATGATTTCTTCACCATCCTAATTACTTTACACTCTTAATAGTACACTTGTAACTGAATGTATTACAAGTTCTTTTACTCTAATATGCTCAATTAACAAGATGATAAAAGTATTGACAAATAACTAAGGTGTAACTAAAATTATTACATGTAATCAATATGGTTACATTTAAAATTTTGAATGATTAGGAGGACTTTAAATTGAAAATTGGAATCATTGGTGCAACCGGAAAAGCTGGAAGTCTTATCTTGAAAGAAGCGGTAAGCAGGGGACATGAAGTAACTGCAATTGTAAGAGATGCTGCAAAACTTAAAGAGGAAAAGATTTCAATCATTGAAAAAAATATAATTGATCTTACATCGGATGATCTAAAAAAGTTAGATGTAATAGTTAATGCCTTCGGTGCTCCATTAGGAGAAGAACAGGCACATGTAGATGCTGGCCGGGCATTAATTAGGGCATTAAAAGGAACGGGTACAAGAGCTGTAATTGTAGGTGGAGCAGGGAGTCTTTATGTAGACGAAAATAAAACTGTCAGTGTAATGGATACACCTGATTTCCCGGAGATTTTTATTCCAACAGCTAAAGGGCAAGGTCGTAACTTGCAAGAACTAAAGGAAACTTCTGATATTAACTGGACATTTATCAGTCCTTCAGCGGTATTTGACCCAGACGGGAAAAGAACTGGATTTTATCAGTCGGGAAAAGATCATCTTCTTGTGAATTCGAAAGGCGAAAGTTATATCAGCTATGCAGACTATGCAATTGCAGTATTGGATGAAATCGAAAATCCAAAACATATAAATGAACGCTTTACAGTTGTTGGAGAAGCTGAATAAGTGATTGAGTAGAAACAAAGGGGTACCATTAGTGTCATCGCTAATGGTATTTTCCTTCTAAGAATGTACGGAGACATTGAAAACTTTGCAATCAGAGTAGCTGATTATTTTTTGAAAAAGGGGATTTATCACGTTTAGAGCTTTTGTAAACCCACTCGTTTTCGTGAGTGGGCTTTTTAAAAATACACCTATCAACATGATATTTATTATTAAGTACGGTAAGGGGTCAGTCAAAACTTCATAATGTCACTTTCGAATAATATCGATTAAACTTGATTGAATAGATCAAGACATAAATAACGATTAGTGCGGCAAATGTGTTTAGAACAATGGTTTTATAACAGAAAACACAGTTTCACTTTATTGAGGGCCCAGCGGGTGAATAACCCGTGGAGGTTCAAGTCCTCTCGGCCGCATCCCAATGATACCAAGGGTTTTGACACTTTTGTTGTAAGTGCATGTGGCATTAAAAAAGTGCTGACCTCTGCACAAAATCTTTGCGCGAGTCTGCACTTTTATTCTGCAAGATACACTGCCCATTATCATCGATTATGGGCGTTTATTTAATCCGTTCTTACCCGAGCTGATACCTGGCTTTTAGAAGTTTTTTTTAAGTGGGTAAAACCAACAAATTTTTTGCCTTCTTCATCCCATAGGCGGAACTTTAACGACTTAATACTTGTTGCCAGTGTGATGGTCGGAACGTTTTGCAATGGTTCAGTGTTGTTATGCACGATTTCAAGCTTATAGTTTGGGACTCTTGGGCTTAAATGATGAACATGATGGAAACCGATATTGCCTGTTAACCATTGCATGACTTTTGGAAGCTTATAAAAAGAGCTTCCTTCAACGGCTGCTTTTACATATTCCCAATGCTCATCTTCTTCGAAATATGAATCCTCAAACGTATGCTGAATATAAAACATCCAAATTCCAAGGGATCCCGATATCATAAAAATTGGCGTCTGGACCAGCAGAAAGGTTTGCCAGCCGATAGCCCAACATAAAAGTGCTGCCAAAGCGACGATCCCCAGGTTTGTTACATATGTATTCATCCGTTCTTTGCGTTTTGCTCCTTTACGATTAAAACGATTGGTAATCCCGAAGACGTAAATCGGTCCGATAATAAACATAACAAACGGATTTCTGTACAAACGGTACATTATTTTGTCTTAGTTGAGGCTTCTTTATATTCCTCAACAGTCAGTACCCAAATATCGCCCGTACCGCGTTTGTCCAGGTTGCTGCTTGTCGCATGATGGACAGAATGATCGTGTGCCCAATGATCAAACGGATGCAGAGTCAGAATTCCTGTTATTGTTCCAAGGATTCGATTCGCCTTTCGGTTCTTAAAAAAGGAATAGTGGCAGCAATCATGAAAGATGATGAAGGTTCTTACTAAAAAACCTGCCGCAACGACAGAAATCGCTGATGTAAGGAAATAAGAAATGGACAAGCTCTTATATGCCAAATACCATAGCAGGAAAAATGGCACCAATGTGTTAATGATTTGACATATACTTTTTTGTAAATCGGACTTTTCATAGGGTGTAACCAGTTTTCTCAAAGTCCTTAGGTTTTGTTCATTCATTTTTTAAAAATTTCCCCTTCCCTGATGTTCTTCTATGTATCGAAAACGTTTGTCTTTGAAGTCACAGCGTCATACACCATAGATGATAAGTATCTTTCCCATTTGTTTGTGAAATTATTGGAAATGAGATACTTTTTTCCAGGCCGATTAAATCTTTATTAGCAGAACCAGCCGGAATACAAAAGGTGTATGAAGATTATACCCAGCTCTTTATCGGGCCAAACTCTCTCCATGCTCCCCAATGTGAATCGGTTTATTTAGACCGTAAACTTTGATTGTTTGAGGAACAAACATGACAAGTTAATACCGTTAAAATAGAGGTATACCTGAGTGATCGTTTGGAAACATCTGCAGAAACAAAGCTATACCAGTGAACAGCCAAGAATATTTTGTACTTGAACAAGAAACAGCTGAGCTTTTTAAAGAAATCTTTAACAATCAATATGAAGTACTGGGTTTGAAGGCACTCGTGATTCATTTTCACGGTGTTTTCAAACCATAGCTATTAATAGGCATCTTATTTTGCACTGGTATCGACAGGTTTAACAAATAAAACATGAATGAACACATTATTAATTTGCAGTTATTTCCGTTTCGTGCTATGATAAAGGAGAATTATTTTTGTTCGTGTAAAGGATAGTATGAATATCGACTTTTCGTCTTGATGATACTTTGGGCAAGGATAGTAATACAATGTGTAACACACTAGGAGGCAACAAAAATGGAACAAGGTACAGTTAAATGGTTTAATGCAGAAAAAGGTTTTGGATTTATCGAACGTGAAAATGGAGACGATGTATTCGTACACTTTTCTGCAATCCAAAGTGACGGATTCAAATCTTTAGACGAAGGTCAAAAAGTAACGTTTGACGTTGAGCAAGGTGCTCGTGGAGCTCAAGCTGCTAACGTTCAAAAAACTGCTTAATCTTCAATCGTTTATACAAACAGGCTCTTTATATAGGGCCTGTTTTTTTATGTTCTCTGTATCATACTGAATAAAAAACCCTACTCAACGTTCGAGTAGGGACAGTTGCTACAAGGTAAGAAAAAGGTTTAAAACCTCAAAGGATTGTTTACAGTATAACATACCGGATTGACGATATGTGGAATATATATAAATGATTTGTTTTTATGTTCTCAATATAACTGTATGTTATTCTTTGTTACATTTCGCATATCTCTTTTATGAAAAGAAGATAAACAACTGCTATTCACTGTGGGAGCAGATGTAAGAAATTCTTAAAGATAAAGAGGAGAGTGGTTGTTTTTTCTTCTGGAAATAATCACTTAGACCTAAAACAATGAAAGCCCTGCCTCTCTTCCATCCTTACGGCTCCATGTCCGTGCCAGTGTGAATCAGGATTACAAAAATCAAGTGACTATTTCATCGAGAATTCAAATGTTCGTTGAAGAAAAAAATAAAACAGATTAGATTGTAGGAATAATAAAAGAGGTTAATGTTCTAAAAGTAAGTTGAAGAAGTTAAGCGTCTTTGAAATATTTTAATCGTAATATTCCGAAAACTCGTGGGTGCTTTTTGGAATGCAAAACATTATTTAAAATTAACCTTAGCAGAAACTTTTTATTTGTTTTTCAGTGATTCCTTTAATGACTTCCAGTTCACTAATCAAAAATTCATATGCATTATCCAACATTTTTTTTTCGCTTGAATTAAGTGCTTTTTCTTTCTTCATTCGCATTAAATCACGTACAACTTCAACGCCTTCTTGTATTTCACCCGTTTTTATTTTGTTCGTGTTTACTACATACCTTTGCTTCCATGGCAGTAACCTATCTGATTCTCCATGCTGAAAAATGTGTAAAATGTGTTTTAATGCACGTATATCAGTAACTGGCCGTATATTTGAACTCAATATTTTACGCGTTGGAATCATAACTGTCATATTACTGATTGACATTCTTATGACATAATACTGTTGTTTTTCCTCTAAGAATTGTTTTTCTTCTATGGCTTCAATTGTACCTGCTCCGTGCATTGGATAAACAATGTTATCGCCAATTTGAAACATATAATCCACCTCCATATATGGGAACTTAACTTAAGGTTACCATATATGGAGTGAGATATCAAATTTTTAATGATAACATGGTCATTTATTGGTGTCAATAACTTTTTTAAAAAAACAAGAGGGAACCTGTCGGGGTCCTAAAAAAGGAAAGATCAATTGGTCCGTGTATATCTTGGAATCTCGACTAATTAACAGAAATCAGTTTTTCGTTGAAAATGAGTTATTAAATCTCCTTTAGGAGTTCATGACTTGACATCAATGACACTTTACTAATCTATATGGGCACAATTTAATCACCGATTTTTAACCATAATTCATGAAAACATATAGAAGTGATGAAAGTGGAGGATAGAGAGTGTAATGAAAACAAGATTTCATAACCTTAATGTATCTGCCATTCTTCTGCGTGCGGCGGAATTAGATATGATAATTCGATTAATGAAATGATAAAATAGGAGAAGACAGCCAAAAAGAAATGAGAGCAGATTCAGATGAGAAACACAAGAATAACTCATCGTGATCGTATTCGTACACATTTTTACAGAGGAGGACAATTATGATTGGAATACTGGCAGGAATGGGGCCAAAATCTACTGGGCCATTTGTAGATAAGGTAGTAGACGAGTGCCAAAAAATATATGGAGCAATACATGACATGGATTTTCCTCATATGATGATTTATTCCTGTCCGACTCCTTTCTATATGAATAAACCTCTCAATCATACGGACATGGAAAAGGCAATTATTCAGGGGGCTGTAAAGCTTGAAAAAACGGGTGTTGATTTTATTGCCATCCCATGTAATACCGCACATATCTATTTTAATCAAATAAAAAAATCGATTTCAGTCCCTTTACTAAACATGGTTGATGAAACCATAAAAAAAATACCTAAAGGCTCAAAAAAAGCAGCTCTTTTAGCCACCGTTCCTACGGTTCAATCTGGAATATTTCAAGAAGCGTTAAACAGAGAAGGTTATGATTTTTTACATCAAGATAGTTGGCAAATCTATGTCGATCACATAATAGAAAAGATTAAACAAGGTCAAATCGATAAGGCTGGTACATTATATGATGAATTACACCGTGAATTAGCAGAAAAGGTTGATACGGTTATCATTGCATGTACGGATTTAAATATGGTCACGGATCAAAAAAGAAGCGGACTTACCTTTGTTGATTCATCAGCTTGTCTCGCTCAAGCCATTGTAAATAAGTATGTATTATTAACAAAATAAGTCACCTGATTTATCAGTAAATTCAGGGCGCTTCTTTTTTCCGTTAAAGCGCCCGGCTTCGGCAAATACATGATCCTCGAGTTACTTCTTTGAATGTAACTTCCCCGTGTTATTGTTCTTTTAACATTGAATACTTTCGATACGCTTTAAAGAAACTGCAGCCAAATAGAACAGTCATAAGGGCGGGAAGCGACCTCAAAAGGGCAAATGGAGTTTCAAATAAAAATGCTTTCCAAAACATTGCGCTTTCCATACTCCACAGACCTTCAGTTAAATATAAACCTGAATCCTTGTAAATCAAATAAGAATAAAACAAGCACAGTAAACCAAAACAAGATGAAAAACTCATTAGTCTTTTATAATAATTACTCTTTGATTGGCGATCCGAGAAGATTTCATTTTGATCATCATCTTCTTTTTGCCAATATCGAGTTCCGCTAAGCCATGGGCTGTTTATATAACTCCAGCCGAAGTCTTCATAGATCTCTTTGTAGTCTTTGAACTTTTTCTTTGATAAATAATCTTGATAATCCAGTCGCATTACATATTTTTTGTCGGTTTTTTTGAAAGTGTATATTCCTAATCCGCTGATATTTGTACAGTGATAGCCTTTTTGTAGGTGCTCGTTCAGCCATTGCTCCTCTTTTTCAATATCAAAAAACATCTTAAATTTCTTCATTCGATTCACTTCCTTCGTACAGGGATAAAATATGAAGTAATCTGTTTTGTTCCATTTTCAAAATGGCGCTTCCTTCCGCAGTTATCATATAAACTTTTCTCCGGCCCGATTCTCCAACAGGTTCAATCCAGCCATGCTTATTCAAGTTTTCAATCGCGCCGTATAATGTGCCGGCTGCTAAAATAACAGTTCCGTTACTCATCTTTTCGATCTTCTGCATGGCAGCATAGCCATGAAGCGGCTCCCGCAGAGCTAATAAAATATAATGCATGGTTTCAGACAGCGGTAATAATTTATGTTTCATATCCTCATCCTCTATTCAGTCTGACTATATAGTTAAACTTAATACAGTTCAACTGAATAGTCAATGGTCTTTTCAAAATTTGTCAAGGAACTTGAAAATCAAATCTAAAAAGTCGCTTTTCTTACGTAATGGGAAGCGACTACTGAGTAGTCCTATTCAATTAAATGGCCCGATTGTTGGATGTAATGCTTAACTTCAGTGCTTGAAATGCCGGGTGGTAATAAGCTAAGCTTTCACTTTATCGAATGCCCAGCGTATAAACACCCCGTAAAGGTCCAAACCCTCTCGGCCGCATTAATAATACCAAGGGTGTTGAGTCCCTTGGTATTTTTTGTTCATTGAATTATTATAAACTTCTAACTTAGTTAATGGCTGTCGTTCCAGTTTTTCTCTATAAATGTATTCGCAGGCTGTAAGTTGGTTTTGTTCGCAATTTCAATGACAGCGGGAACCACGGAAGGGTCTGTTTTGGAGAAGTTAGGAATCCGCGGATCTAACCGGAAAAAGCGATCTCCCAGCAGATTCGCGCTGACCATGGATTCATAGTAGCCATTTCCGCCGGAGATCATCTGAAGAAATGGCAGTAAAGGTTCATTAGGCGACCTGTCCAAAAGGACTCCCCAATTTGGAGGAAGGTTCTTCAGATTTTCGGGACGTATGTTATCCGCACTTACCATTCCCCATCCCCTCGTATCTCTTCTTAACCGAGTCGGGGCTTCACCTGTCCCGATGGATAGCGCCGCAATTTGATCCAATGGCACGTTGGCTTTACCAACCGCAAACGCGATACTGGCCGTACTGGGGTTCGTTGCCACTACATATCCGTCCACGTAGTTTTGATAGGCGCGCTGTGTCGCGGGAGCACCGCTGCTCCGCAGTATGACATCACTCACTTTCTCATTTAAATAGGGAGAGCCGGGAAAGTTGTGAAATAATACGGGCGTCCAACGATCCAGTGCCGGGGAGTATAATTTGAATGAAGGGACAACAATTCGTTTTCTTACATCTTTAAGACGAAGGCCTGGCGGGAAAAAGTTTCGTACCGCTTTAATAAAACCGGAATATGGTAATTGCTGATTGAAAACAGGTCCGCCCGGCCGGGAAGTGCTGAATGCGGGCAGGATTTCATCCTCAAAATACTGAAGTGTTTCCTTCGGAGATCTTCCGCTTGCTAATGCCAGGGCAGTAAATGAACCGATTGAATTTCCCGCAAATACATGGGTTCGGCTTATTAATGCCGGATTTTCTTCAGCCAGTCTGTTCAATAGTTGTAAACTTAAAGCACCTAATGTACCGCCCCCGTCAAAGGTCATGATCCGATATTTTGCCAAAGCTGATTTCTCCTTTCTGATGAAAACTATCATTCAGTATATGTTCAGCCAGAGTCTATTGTATGGATGAATGAATATCTCTTTATCTTAAAATTGTTCGATTTATCAATCTAGCGAGTTGTTTCTCACCATTTTTAACACCGCGTCTGTCAATGATGTGGATGGGACTATTTATTTAGAGGCGAAAGGAATATATCTTTAATTTTTTGAGGCAGCTCATGAAGGTATTCCTGGAAAGAAGGAGAATAGGTTATAAAAATAAAAGGGGGAAAAATATTTGAATACGATTGACCTTATCGTTTTACATTTTGAAGAGGTGAGACGGCGAAGCATCAAGTTATGGACAGCTATACCTGAGGAAAAAATGGACTGGCGCCCGGATTCCGAAGCCATGTCGTGTAAAGAAATGATAAGACACATATTAGAAGCAGAATTTCTTTATCATCAAATTTTAATGAAAAATATGAGTGAGTTTTCAGAGGAAACTATTAATCCTTATGAATCAAAAATGTTTACCACTGTAAGCGAAGAATTAGAATTTGCAAAACCGTATCGGGCCGAGTTTTTGACATTCATCAAATCGTTAAACGAAACAGATTTAACAAATATAAAGATTGACAGGTCTGATGTTGGATATATTCGCGAACTAGGAGACATGTTATTAAGAATCGCTTACCATGAGTCCGTACATACCGGTCAGCTTTTAGACTATCTCAGAACTGCTGAGGTTGACAGGCCTTTAATTTGGGACTAGTTAAATGATTGAGTTTTACACGGGAAGGGGAAAGAATGGAATATAAACCGATTAATTTTCAAGAGAAATTAGCTGCGTTCCAAGATCAATGGTTTCCAAAAGTAATCGCTGAAATGAATGATTATCAATTTAAACTTGTTAAGGTACAAGGGGATTTTGTTTGGCATAAGCATGACGAAACAGATGAAGTCTTCATTGTCATTAAGGGTAATTTAATCATTGAATTTCGTGATGGAGAAGTAAAATTAAATGAAGGTGAAATGTTTGTCATTCCGAAAAATGTTGAACATAAACCTTATGCAGAATCAGAGTGTAACATTTTGCTTGCAGAACCTAAAGGTGTTGTGAATACCGGGCAGGAAATAACTGATCAAACAGCTGAAAATGATGTCTGGGTCTAGCCTGTAACAAAAAACGATCAAAACTCCGAAAGATTGAATGACGATTAGAGAAAATGATCAGGAAAACCAATTAAGAATGATTTAAGGTTAAATATTGAAAAATTTTGTTATTATTATAATACATTGTTTGGAAATGTAATCATTTTATAAGGAGTTTTCTAATTGCGTTGGAGTAAATGGTTCAATATTTTTTGCATAGCAGCATTGGGATCAATATATGGCTATAAATTGTTTACTAACCAAGAAGTCAGTACGGCTCGTTTGATCATAGCTGCTGCAATTATCTTGTGGAACATTGTCGGACTTTTTAGCAAAGAACCAGTAAAACAAACACAGCAAGCAAACTAAAAGTCAAAAACACAAAAAGTTGGTAAAGAAGGATGCTGCAGCGCGCAGCATCCTTTTTCGCAGTCTCCCTTTTTACGCTGCTTAATATAATCGTCAAAATCATTCAAGCATCCAGAATCTGTTTGTATCGATAAATCAAAATTGCCCTAAAATGTGCCGGTTCATCATAATACCAGTCCAAGCTGCAGTTATTTATTTACATAGTATGTAAAGATTGAAAAATGAGAGAAGGAGTGGCGTAATGTATTATAACGAAGGTGAAGATCAACAGTACGTTCAGAAGAAAAAGCCATACAACGAAGCCTGTGACCTTGGCCATGATTTTGATATGGCGGACGATGAAGCAAGAGCGGAAGCAGCAAGAGAAGCAGAAGCGAGAGCCAGAGCGGAAGAGGCAATAGCAAGAGCGGAAGAAGCAAGAGCCAGAGCAGCAGAAGCAAAGGTAGAAGCGGCAAAATTAGCAGCAAAAGCGAAATGTAAAAAACGTCATAAGAAAGAGAAAAAACAGGATTGCAAACGTAAGCACAAGAAGAAAAAATAAGAGCTTTTCATCATGTGAAAGATAAGATTCAATGTGTATTGATGTTATCCGTACAGGGGTGCAAAAACGATAAAGAATAAGATTCTTGTCGGGGGATCAAACAGAAAGATTGCTCAGCAGAACCACGCATGGCAGGGCAAACATAATGTTCTATGGACTTCCATAGTTTGGTCGGGATATCACGCCAATAAATGTAAGTGCCTATCATGATAAAAAAGGCAGGAGAGACAAGAGTTTCGGCAGCTTGCCGCTCTTGTCTTTTTTTGTTTTCAAATCATCTTCGCGTATATGTGTCTATTTATAAGTTTGCAGAACATCTGTCTAAGAATTTGTCCAATTCCTACATATACTGGTATCGGAATCAAATGCTTATTGGGAGTGAAATAGATGGGATCAGCACAGTTAACGGGACGCGTCATCTTCAAAGGGGACCCCGGCTATACAGAGGCGGTTAAGAATTGGAACCCTTATGTTGATGTCTGTCCGCTTGTCTTTGTTTTTGCACAAAATTCATACGATGTAAGTAATGCTATTAAATGGGCTCGTGAGAAGAATGTGCCTATGCGTGTCAGAAGCGGCCGTCATGCTCTGGATAAAAATCTTTCCACGGTAAGTGATGGGATTGTTATTGATGTGAGTGACATGAATAAAGTTTTCTTAGATGAAAAAAACGCGGTAGCAACCGTTCAAACCGGCATTCACGTCGGCCCGCTTGTAAAAGGTTTAGCTCGGGAAGGTTTTATGGCCCCGTTCGGAGACAGTCCAACCGTCGGAATCGGAGGAATCACAATGGGAGGCGGATTTGGAGTGCTTTCCCGATCGATCGGCCTGATAAGCGATAACCTTCTCGCACTGAAAATGGTAGATGCCAAAGGCAGGATTATTCAAGCAAATCAATCCCGCAATGAAGATTTACTGTGGGCTTCCAGAGGCGGCGGGGGAGGCAATTTCGGATATAACACCCAATATACGTTCAAAGTTCACCGTGCCCCTAAAACCGCAACCGTCTTTAATATTATTTGGCCGTGGGAACAGTTAGAAACGGTATTTAAAGCGTGGCAAAAATGGGCGCCGTTTACAGACGAACGATTAGGATGCTACCTTGAGATTTACAGCAAAGTAAATGGCTTGTGCCATGTGGAAGGATTGTTCCTCGGTTCAAAACCAGAGCTGGTTCAATTATTAAAACCTTTATTAAATGCCGGAACGCCGGCACAAACAGTAATCAAAACACTATACTACCCGGATTGTATAGATTTCTTAGATCCTGACGAACCGATTCCCGGCAGATCTGATCAGAGTGTTAAATTCTCCTCGGCGTGGGCGCTCAATCTTTGGCCGGAAGAACCTATTGCAGTAATGAGACAATTTTTAGAAAAAGCGACCGGGACAGAAACCAATTTCTTTTTTATCAATTGGGGCGGGGCGATAAGCAGAGTTCCAAGCAGTGAAACAGCCTTCTATTGGCGCCGGCCATTGTTTTATACGGAATGGACGGCCAGTTGGAAAAATAAATCACAAGAAGCTTCGAATCTTGCATCAGTTGAAAGAGTGCGTCAGCTGATGAAACCATATGTAACAGGTTCATATGTGAATGTTCCGGATCAAAATATCGAGAACTTCGGAAAAGCATATTATGGCTCAAACTTTGCAAGGCTTCAAAGAATAAAGGCGAAATACGATCCCGAAAATGTATTCCGTTTTCCGCAAAGCATCCCGCCATCGTATAAATAGTTTGATCGTTTTGGGAAACAAAATAAAATGCTGCGTTTGCATTCTGTTGGAACACACCAGAACATTCAGGTGTGTTTTTATTGTTGCTTTCATTTCTGAAATGTGGTTATTCACTTATACCCCAGTGCGGATTCCAAACGATTTCCCATAAGTGTCCATCGGGGTCTTGGAAGTGACCGGCATATCCGCCCCAAAAAGTATCATGAGCGGGATCAGTTATCGTTGCTCCTGCCGTTATGACTTTATCGACTTCAGTTTTACTGCTGACGTTATGTCCTCATGTAAATTCCGCAGTACTTGGAGCAGTTAACGTAACGTTTGATTCATGTGCGATATTTTTGCGGTCCCAAAGGGCAAGTCCCGTTTGCAAGTCAAAAAAAGCAGCTGCGCCATGTTCAAATTCTGTACAGGCTATTCCTTCTGTAGGCAGACCCAAGCCATCCCGATAGAAGTGCAGCGATTTTTCTAAAGTAATTACTGTAATCCGCGGCTTCATAGCAATCATTGATTAAGAGCAATATAAAGTATTGGACATTTCATCGAAAATATTTTGACATTTCAGTAAAGAACCTATATATTCATATATGAGCACATAATCATATAAGATTATTTTTGTGTCCATGTTAGAATGCTTCATAACAGAAAAGAAATAATAAATGCAGTGTATGAGATAAGGAGGAGATTTTTATGGGTCACAATCACAATCACGCTGGCGGATCCAATAGGAAGGTTTTATTGATCTCTTTTATCGTGATTACAGGTTATATGATAATAGAAGCGATAGGCGGATTTTTAACCAATAGTTTAGCGCTTTTATCAGATGCAGGCCATATGCTGAGTGATTCAATCTCATTAATGGTTGCTCTGATTGCTTTTAAATTGGCCGAAAAAAAGGCAAGTCATCATAAGACATTCGGCTACAAACGATTTGAGATTCTTGCAGCTGTGATAAACGGTGTTGCATTAATATTGATTTCCCTTTATATCATTTATGAAGCAATCAAACGTTTCTCTCATCCGCCGGAGGTAGCAACAACCGGAATGCTGACGATTAGTATCATCGGGTTAGCTGTAAATATATTGGTCGCTTGGATTATGCTGAACGGCGGAGATACAAAGAATAACCTGAACATAAGAGGGGCTTACTTACATGTGATAAGTGACATGCTCGGATCTGTAGGTGCGATACTGGCTGCGATCCTTATCATCTTCTTCGGGTGGAGCTGGGCAGATCCAGCGGCCAGTGTCATTGTGGCTATTCTTGTTCTGAGAAGCGGTTACCATGTGACGAAAGACTCCATCCACGTATTAATGGAAGGAACTCCGGAAAATATCGATGTCACTGACATCATTCATACAATTGAAGAGACAGAAGGAATTCAAAGCATTCATGATTTGCACATATGGTCTATCACAAGCGGATTGAATGCTCTTTCCTGCCACGCTGTTGTTAACGATCAACTGACCATTTCAGAAAGCGAAAGTATATTACGCAAAATTGAACATGAACTTGGAGATAAAGGCATTACACATGTAACCATTCAAATGGAAACAGCAGCGCATAATCACGACAATACGATTCTTTGTCAGGCCCAAACTGAGAATCCGCGTGACCATCATCATCATTAATAGGGGTTCACTTTGTCTTCTGGCAATTAAGCTAAAACCGCGGGGGGATTCATATGTACGACACGATAGTAATCGGAGCTGGTCAGGCAGGAATCTCAGTAGGATATTATCTAAAGAAGTCGAAACAAAAGTTTATCATTTTGGATAAAAGTCATGAAGTGGGAGAAAACTGGAAAAACCGGTATGACTCATTGGTTTTATTTACTTCTCGAATGTACAGCTCTTTGCCTGGAATGCAGCTTGAAGGAGACAAGCATGGACTCCCTTCAAAAAATGAAATTGCTGCTTATTTGAAAAAATATGTTGAAAGATTTGAAATCCCGATCCAATTACGAACAGAAGTAATAAGTGTCCAAAAATTAAAGAACTATTTCTTAATAAGAACAAGCCGGGAAGAATATCAAACGAAGAATCTTGTGATGGCCGCAGGTCCTTTTCATACCCCTAACATTCCATCAATATCAAGGGATGTAGCCGATCATATTCATCAATTACATTCTTCACAATATAAACATTCAAAACAACTGGCGCCTGGGAATGTACTGGTCGTCGGCGGCGGGAATAGCGGGGCTCAGATAGCTGTTGAATTATCCAAAGAAAGAGTTACATATTTGGCTTGCAGTAATAAACCGGCTTATTTCCCTTTATGGATTGGAAAAAGAAGCATCTTTTGGTGGTTTGATAAATTTGGAGTTTTACGTGCAAGTCATACATCAATATTAGGCAAGTTCATTCAAAAGAAAGGCGACCCCATCTTTGGGTATGAATTAAAACATGCAATAAGACAGAAGAAGATCATCTTAAAACAAAGAGTCATGGCCGGAAAGCAAAATGAAATCTTTTTTAAAGACTCATCTTCATTAGAAGTAAACAATATCATTTGGGCAACTGGTTTTAAGAATCCGCTTTGTTGGATGAAAATAGAAGGTGTTTTGGATAAGGAAGGCCGAATTATACATCACCGGGGTGTTTCATCTGTGGAAGGATTGTATTTTATTGGTTTGCCTTGGCAGCATAGGCGAGGTTCAGCGCTGCTTCAAGGTGTAGGAAATGATGCTGAATACATTGTAAAACAAATGAACGGTGGATAGACTGAGGAGAGCAGTAACTTATGTGTTTACTGCTCTTTTTTGTGTTGATTAAGTCCGGTTATGTGACTGTGTAAAGCCGAAAAAATCTTTTGGCTTAATTAATAAGAAGATCCCTGACTCATTGATTGTGCAACATTCTGACGTACTTCCCGAGCTAACTGCGCGGCACGTAAGGAAGCCTGCCAAATAGCCGGACTCACTGCAGATTGACTGATGGATAATGCCTGTTGTGTGGCTGGAACCATTGGTCTTAGGAGATTTTCCGCCTCGTCTACAGATGACACGTATTGGTGACCGGCTGCTCTTCGCAGGTCTGCTATCGCTGCGGGGAAGTTTGACCATAGACGAAGTATTGAATTCATGCAGCCAACCATAAGAGGAAAATGAGGAGCCCGGCCTTGTCCGGAGGCGAGAAGCTCTGCCGCGCCTAGAGCGGAATAAACGTGATAGCTCAACGGAGTAAGATATTTCGCGTGTACAATATGAAGTTCTCGTAATCCCCAAGTGTCTGGAAGAAATCTGAATTCTGAACTCATACCGCATCCCAGGGCGAGTGCTCTGCTGACAGCCTGCAAGTGTTTCACTACCGCAGCCATTGATTGTTGAAAGGAGGATGAGTGTATTGGAATTTGTTGAATCGCAGATAAATGGCTTCGCATTTTATGATTTGCCTGACTTAAATCAGGCTGCTGTCTGTAATCATATACATAATACGGATAATAATAATACATATCTATACTCCCTTTATGAATGACTTTTAGGAGCAGGATATGCACCCAGATTGTTTTTGATAAGGGCATGTGCCTAAATTATCCATCAGTGCAACTATTTTAGTTCGCGCATATTCAGTTTGAACTAAATGGATTCACATGGAGCGCGTGCTTCACTCCTCGTTCAGACTCACTAATTTAATTCTTTCAAGCAAAAGTCGAAATAGCCCAAATAACAAGCCAGAAAACACACTATCTCTTGGTTGTCGGGACTGGTGAGTGCATACCCCGGGCAGGTTCAAGTTTCTCGGCTGCATCAGTGTTATCAAGAGTTGCAGACCTTTGGTATTTTTTATGCAAACGGATTTTGTGGCCAAAACGTTTCTGCTAACTTAAGTCTTTTAGGCTGAACAAGGGAATTCCTTAGTGTGGCACACTCTCATTACAAAAAGCATAGGATAATATCACAAAAATTTAAAATTGCGGGGATGAAAAATGTATTATATACCTTTTTCGCATCAATGTTATTATTGTGTGAATGTACCGATGTATAGCGATGGAAGATCTGTTTATTGGACTGTTCCAAATAACTATGGTGATTTGCGTCCTTCATACGAAGATAGAAACCTTCTCTTGAAAGATTATGGACCAAAACCATTTGTTGTGAATATCAATAAAGCCGCAAAACAAAACAATACGTTCCGTACGGCCCTATGGACAGGAGAGCATTTTCAAATTACTTTGATGAGTCTTGGTATTGGAGAAGATATCGGTTTGGAGATCCATCCTCACGTAGATCAATTCTTACGGATTGAGCAAGGCCGAGGGATAGTTAAAATGGGCAAGAGTAAAAATAATTTAAGTTTCCGAAGAAATGTCTATGATGATTATGCCATTGTTGTCCCTGCCGGCACTTGGCACAATGTTATTAATACGGGTAATACGCCGTTAAAACTATATTCAATTTATGCTCCTCCCAACCATCCGTTTGGTACAGTTCATGTGACAAAGGCCGATGCAGCGGCTGCGGAAGATTAGTATAGGATTCCAGAGGACTTTGCTGCTGCAAAGACTATAGAAAAAATGGTATTGGGACAGCATGATGAAATGGCTGAAACACAAAATATTAACGTTTCAGCTTGTCATAGTGCAGTTGATGCGATGCTTTATTCCACAACTTTTTAACAGCAAATGTGGTTTTTTGTCTGACCATTTTAATTGATTGGCAGTCAGTGAAAATAAACAATCCGCAGGGAATTTGCAGTGAATTCCTTTTTTATCCTGATAAGGCGGATGTAATGTCAAGGTTTCTGTTTCTCTTCAAACCATTTGCTGATACGGCTTCGCGGAAGAAAATGCCATGCTTTATTATGATTCATTCATCAATTGACTTCATATTATTTCATTTGATAACATAAAATGGTTATTGTGATTGAAAAAAAGATACCCGTTTTTATAAAAAAAGGAGTCATAACGTTGCTGAAAAGGTTTTTTCTTGTTTTTCTTACACTGATAATGTCTATATTTGCTGTATTCGCGGCTGCTGAAGAGTCTCCCGGCGATCGTGTCATTTCTTTTGACGAGCCTATGATTTTATTGATCTCACTCGGAATCATCTTATGTTTGTTCATTCCTCCATTCGTCATGTCCTTTTTTGGCAGTTTGGTTGTGAGAATCATATCCGGAGTCTATCAATGTTTTATCGTCCTCACGTTTGCGGGGCTCATTCCGATTGGATTTCTGATCCCCAATGGCTTTTTGACAATTCTTGCTGCCGTACTGGGGACTTTGGTCAGTTCAGCCAGTGTGGCCGTGACCTTATTCGTTGGCAGGACAGAGAACACAAGTAAACTTTCATAAGCGGTTTTGACAACAATAACCCGCGTTCCAAAAACACCAAGTGTCACAGACCCTTGGTGTTTTTTAATTCCGGAAGAAAAGAAGGTATAATGAGCGGGGAAGAGGTGTCAGCCAATGAAAATAACCAGAGAAACATTAGAAAAACAGCAAATTTGGATATATGGTGTGACTCTTGTGATCGGAGGAATAGCGGGGATCGCCGGGAAAGATTCAGGACTTCGCTGGGGATGGACGATATCACCGCTTATCGCTGTTCTCATGTATGCCATGTTTGCCCAAATCCCATTCTTGAAGCTGAGGGAAGCCATGTCAAACCTCAAGTTTATGGCGGCTTTACTGATCGGTAATTTCTTAGCTGTACCTGTCGTTGTATGGGTGTTAACCGCCATTTTTCCTCAATCTCCTCCTATATTATTAGGGGTTTGTTTGGTATTGCTTACACCTTGTATTGATTACGTCATCGTCTTTACTCAGCTCGGCAAAGGAAATGAGAGATTAATACTGGCTTCCACGCCGGTTTTGTTCGCCGTTCAGATGATATTGCTTCCGTTATACCTGTGGCTGTTTATCGGGAAAGAAGTGATAGGGGCTGTTCATGCGGGACCGTTTCTGGAAGCATTCTTATGTTTAATAGCGGGACCGCTGCTGGCGGCAGTGATGACACAATTGTGGGCTGATAAGAAGCCGGCTGGAGAAAAGATGTTAGAGTGGACGGCGTGGCTGCCTGTTCCTTTTATGGCTCTGGTCTTACTGGCGGTCGTCGCCACACAAATCGGCAAGGTCATCAGTGATGCTGACATCATTATACGTGTGATCCCAATCTATCTGTTATTCCTGCTCATTATGCCGTTTGTTTCCAGGTTTATCGCATATGCGTTCCGTCTGGATACAGGCGAAGGAAGAGCATTGATCTTCAGCACGGGCACAAGAAATTCTCTCGCAGTCCTTCCGTTAGCGCTGGCTTTGCCGGATGCTTGGGCCTCATTAGCCGCCGCTGTTATCGTCACACAGACGATCGTTGAATTGATAGGCGAATTGGTTTATATAAAAGCGGTGCCCGGCTGGCTGCTGAAATAAAAAATAATCTGAACAGAAAAAAACATACCAATAGATATTGGTATGTTTTTTATGTGAATTATAAAGTTGAAATATCAATGACGAAACGGTAGCGGACATCGCTTTGGAGAACCCGTTCGTACGCTTCGTCAACTTGATTGGCGGGTATCACTTCAATTTTAGGAGCAATGCCGTGCTCGGCGGCGAAATCAAGCATCTCCTGAGTCTGCGGAATACCGCCGACGAGTGAACCCGCAATGCTGCGGCGGCCCGTGATTAAGGAGAACACACTGTATGAGTCCGGCTTAGCTGGCGCTCCCACATTTACCAATGTACCGTCAATGCGAAGCAGAGATAAGTAGGCATCTACGTCAAGGTTTGCGGATACTGTATTTAAAATAAGATCAAATCGTCCGGCCAGCTCAGTAAATGTATCCGGATCGCTTGTTGCAAAGTAGTGATCGGCTCCAAATTCAAGCGCTTCGTCTTTTTTGTTCATTGAGCGGCTGAGGACGGTGACCTCTGCGCCTAAAGCGTGCGCGAATTGAACGGCTAAATGTCCGAGCCCACCCATTCCGACAATCGCCACTTTTTTGCCGGGGCCGGCATTCCAGTGTTTCAGCGGAGAATACGTGGTAATGCCCGCGCACAATAGCGGGCTGGCAGCATCCAAATCCAGCTGATCGGGAATCCGGACAACGAATCTGTCAGTGACAACTATTTTCTGGCTGTAGCCGCCGTACGTAGGGTTTCCATCGTAGTCCAGGTTATTATAAGTTTGAACAACGCCTTTTGTGCAATATTGTTCGTCTCCGTTAAGGCAGTATTCACATTCCCCGCAGGAGTCTACAAAACAGCCGACACCCACACGGTCGCCGACGGCAAATGTGGTGACTTCTTCACCCACGGCTTCCACAACTCCGGCAATTTCGTGCCCGGGAACCATAGGAAAGATTCCGCCGCCCCATTCATCGAATGCACTGTGGATGTCTGAGTGACAAATCCCGCTGTACTTAATATCAATCAGGATATCGTGGGGCCGTAATGCTCTTCTCTCAATCGTCGTTCGTTCAAATTTAGCTTTTGCATGCGGAGCGCTTAATACACGAGTCGGATGATTATTACACATGGTTATCTTCCTTTCCAAGATAAAATGATGAATCCTCTGTTCGATTTTACTTTAAATGTTAAAGCGGACTTTAAGTCAAGGAGTTTGGTTTATTTTTTTATGAAATGATATTCTATAATGGCAAGCTTATGAAAGGTATGAAGGACGGGTGGTATGAATATGAAGATTGCGCAGGCTGCAAAGCAGGTTGAGTTATCAGCCGCAACGCTTAGGTATTATGAAAGTATAGGACTGATTCCTCCGGTAAAACGCGATGAAAGCGGCATTCGCGATTATGATGAAGATGATGTGAATTGGATTCAATTTATAAAATGCATGAGAAGTGCCGGGCTGTCGATAGAGGCGCTGATTGAATATACCGCTTTATTTATTGAAGGAGCCGATCATACGATTGAACCCCGAAAAAACATCCTGATAAATGAAAGGAAAAGGCTGACGGAGAAACAGAGGGAAATTGATGAAACCATAAAACGATTAAACAGGAAGATTGAGGATTACGAAGATATCCTTGAAAATGAAGCGAAACTTAAAAACAGATTGAAAGCTGAATGTATTTCTGAATGAAGAGAAGGTGTCCCGGACGCCGGTCCGCATGAAATGTACCAAGGGAAACGAGCTTTGGTTTTTTTATTTTCTAAAGAGTGGAAACAAAACAGCTTTTTCTATCTTATCAATCTTTACTTATCCTTTTTTCAGCTTGACTTTTTTACTGCAGACTTTTAAAGTGTGAAATGTTGCTTAGACTGTGATTAGCGACTTTAATGCTGAAAAGAGGTGGTTTACCCAGATGAACAATAAAAAGAACCCTTGGGCGTTATTGCCTTTAGTCTTATTCGTAGGGCTTTTTGTCGGCTCTGGTCTGGTGACCGGAGATTTTTATAAATTGCCGATCTTGATTGCCGCGATCATTGCGTCAGCTTTTGCGCTGTTATTTAACCGGAAGAAATCGCTCAATCAAAAAATAGAATGGTTCGCTTCCGGTGCGGGACATCCTGATATTATCATTATGGTTATGATTTTTATATTGGCAGGTGCCTTTGCTTCAGCGGCTGAAGCGATGGGGGCGGTGCATTCAACTGTCAATCTTGCTTTGAGCGTTATTCCGCAGCAGTTTTTGCTGCCGGGGCTGTTTATCATTGCTTGTTTTATTTCTATATCGATGGGAACATCAATGGGCACGATTGCGGCGGTTGCGCCGATCAGTGCGGGTCTGAGCGGAGAGCTTGGCATCTCCGGCGCGATTACGATGGCGGCTGTGGTCGGCGGAGCTATGTTTGGAGATAATCTTTCTTTTATTTCCGATACGACCATCGCGTCAGTCCGGACGCAAAAAACACAAATGATGGATAAATTCAAAACGAACTTTCTGATTGTTTTGCCCGCTGCCATTGTGACTGTTATTATCTTATTTTTTATTCCGGCAGGCCACGCCGTCCATACGGGAACTGCATCTTACAGCTGGATTAAGGTGCTTCCTTATATCGCCGTGTTGGTTTTTGCGTTAATCGGTATTAATGTGATGGCTGTCATATTCGGCGGATTGGTTTTGACGGGAATCATCGGATTAGCGGGCGGCAGCCTGACGCTTGACTCTTATTTTAAGGCGATTACGGATGGAATTGCCGGAATGAGCGATCTGATCATCCTGTCCATGCTGATCGGCGGGATGGTCGGCGTGATGAAACAAAACGGCGGGATCGACTTTTTACTGGAGTTCATCACGAAACGAATCCGTTCGAAAAAAGGCGCCGAAGCCGGCATTGCCGGACTGGTCAGCGTGACGAATCTGGCTGCGGCCAATAATACGATCTCCATTATCGCAGCCGGGCCGATTGCAAAGAATATCGCTGATAAATTCAACATCGACAACAGAAAATCGGCAAGTATTCTGGATATCTTTTCGTGCATGATTCAAGGATTGATTCCTTACGGCGCGCAGCTGTTATCAGCCGGAAAATTCGGGAATATTTCACCAGTCAGCATCCTGCCATACTCTTTCTATCCCGTTTTAATCGGAATCTGCGGCATCGCCGCCATCATATTTGGACTGCCGAAATTCACAAGAAATACGAAATAAAAAAAGGCGCCGTTCGGCGCCTTTTTTCTTTCATGACAGCCAAGCATTTCTCAAAAGCTGTACGCCCTGTGTGATCTGATCCGTATCGAGATGGGCGAAACCTAACTTTATGATCGGCGGTTCAGGCTTTCCGGCAACGAAATAAACGGCGGTAGGATATACCTTCACTCCGTACTGAAAAGCGCGTTCGATTAATGTTTCTTCTGTATAGTTCAGGTGAACTCTCACCAATATATACAATCCCGACTGCTCGCCGATGATCGTCACATGACCGCCGAACTGCTGCTTTACATGTGAAATCAAGTGCTGCATTTTTCGCCTGTAAACAATGCGCACGCGCTTAATATGGCGGGTCCATTCACCGGCCTTCATCAATTCAGCCATGGTCAGCTGGTTAAGCGAAGAAGCGGTGCTTTCGAAATGAATAAACCGTTCTTTATACCGGTGCAAAAGGCGCTGCGGCAAAACCATATAGCTTATGCGGATGCCCGGAAGAAAGGATTTTGAGAAATTCCCTAAATAAATCACCCGGTCTGATTGAATGGAAGCAAGAGCGGGAAACGGCTGCTGTGTATAACGGAATTCACTGTCATAATCATCCTCAAGAATATAACCCTCTCTATGATTCACCCAATTGATCAGAGTTTGGCGCTGCTGAATGGACATGCTTACGCCGTAAGGGCTGTGATGGGATGGGGTCACATAGATTAATTTTTCTTTCATTGCATGTAATTGAGAAAAATCAGCTCCGTTTTCATAGACAGGCATCGTTTTCAGAGATAGCCCGTGAAATTGAAAAGCCGCTCTGGCACCGTCAAATCCCGGGTCTTCAACGATCATTCCCGAAAAATCCTCTTTCAGAATCCGGCTGAGATATATCAGCATCTGCTGCGTGCTGCTGCCGATGATAATGGAATCCGCATCTGTTTTCACTCCGCGGGATTCCAAGAGATAAGCGGCAATTTGTTCACGCAGGTCTCTCTCGCCGAACGGTTCACCGTACAGGAAGCTTTTCTCTGATGTCAAAACTTGATTGTATAATTTTCTCCATGTTTTCAGAGGAAAATGCTTTTGATCGACGGCTCCGGCGCGAAAATCAATCAGGACGGGCTGAGTTGATTCGGTTTTCTCAGCGTAAACAACATCGTTTTCTTTTTGAAATATAGAAGGTTCTACTTCATTTACAAAATAACCTTTGCGTGTTTCTCCGCGAATGTATCCCTCCGCTAAAAGAAGATCATAAGCCATCAGCGTTGTATTACGGCTTACCCGCAGGGAATCTGCCAGCTCCCGAATCGAAGGCAGCCGCTCATCTGCCTGAATATTTCCCTGCTCAATCAATGTTTTAAATTGCTCGTAAATTTGTTTGTATTTCGGGGTGTCGCTTTCGAAAGCGAAAATCATATTTTTCATCAGATGTCCTCCTCTGACATGTGTATTTATTCCTAACTGTACCTTTTTAAATGTCAGGTGATATCTTATTATAGCGGAAAGCGCTTTATCAATCCATGTTCGAGAGGAGAGTTTTGTATGTATATTCCGGCTCCATTTCAGCTGAGTGAAGCTCAAGCGTGCGATGTCATCAAAGAGTATGGTTTCGCAGCATTGTTTTCAACGGCGGAAGGCATGCCGTATGCAACCCACCTGCCATTGATGATGAGTAAGGATAACGAATGCTTATACGGTCATTTTGCATTGCCGAACCCCCAATGGAAAGAGATTGATGGCCAAAACGTGTTAGCCGTTTTTCAAGGGCCTCATTGTTATATCTCGCCTAAATGGTATGAGACGAATCAGGCTGTTCCCACATGGAATTATGTGGCGGTTCATGTTTACGGAGAGGCGGAGCTTTTGGATGAGGAAGAAACCGTGCAGTCGATGAGTGATCTCGTATTGAAATACGAAAGCCCCGACAGCCCGTACAAATTAGAGGATGTCGATGCGAAATTGCTGGCAGGCATGAACAAAGGGGTAAAAGGCTTTAAAATCAAAATCAGCAAAATAGAGGGGAAAGCAAAGCTGAGTCAAAATCATTCAGCTGCAAGACAAGGGCTGGTCGTACAACAGCTCAAACAGATTCCTCATACAAACGAACAGCTCATTTCCGGCTTGATGGAAGAAAACATCAAACGGATCACTGCGAACAACTGACAAGCATGTTAAAAACATACCGGCAGCATGCGGTATGTTTTTTCAGGTTATGAAGCTTTTCTCAGGATGAATAACGACTCAAACAGCACATAAATCAACGGCGCCATTAAAATGAAGAAAGAATGAAAAATAGCATACGGTATGAGTAAGTAAACGATAAGTTTCAATAGAATGGTAGACGGTTTATTGAATGTCCAGCGGTTCTTCAAGATATCAGTCATACAAGCTAAAACAAGGCCGACCGTCAAATATCCGGCTGCTATGTACAGATAAATAAAAAGGTAATACGGACGAAACGAGAGCTAACAAAAGGTGTTTATATAAATACTTCTTCATGTGTTCACCTGCCTATGGCGCAATTATTTCTTAACATATTATGACATGGTTTTACCGCTGCTGAAAGAATTGGAAGTCCGGCTATGTGAGCGGGGCGTAAAGAATCAATATCATCTTTTCATGAATCCGGATTTTTTGTTCGGATGGATGTAAAGAAGAATACACCAAAAAAAGCCATCAGCTTGGTCCTGACGGCTTATTTTTGGGGAAAGGCTTATTTCTCCGTGGTGAAATAAAGCAATGCGATGACCGGAAAAGCGATTCCAATCCATAATGTGATACTCCACCCGCCTGAGGCGTATGCCCATCCTCCGATTGATGATCCTATAGCACCGCCCAGAAAGAAGATTGCCATAAATAATCCGTTTAATCGGCTGCGAAATTCAGGTGCCAACGAAAAAATGGCACGCTGACTGAGTACGAGATTGGCAGATACCCCCATATCCAACAGGATAGCTGCGGCCACCAGAACTGCTATTCCGACGGGGGAGCTGCTCTGAATCATGAGCGGGAGTAATAAAGAAACGATGACAACACCGAGAGCGATTCCGGTGGCAAGCCGGGTCAAGCCGCGATCAGCCAGACGGCCGCCTATCGGTGCAGCCGCTGCACCCGCAATGCCCGCTAATGCATACAGCGCGATTGCCTTTTGAGAAAAATGAAAAGCAGGGCCGGACAATAATAAAGGTACAGTCGTCCAGAACAAGCTGAAAGCCCCAAATACAAACGCATGATAAATGGCACGGCGGCGTAGGACCGGAGTTGTGCGCAGCAGCTTCCACATTGAACCGAGTAAGACGGTGTAGCTTGTGTTTGCTGTTGGTTTTCTGGCAGGAAGCACTTTTGATAAGACGATTGCCAGGACAACACTTAACGCGGCGGATAAAGCAAATATGGCATTCCACCCCCATATATCAGCGACCAGGCTGGATATCGGACGGGAAAGCATAATACCGAGCAGCAGGCCGCTCATCACATTGCCGACAACCCGGCCGCGTGCGGCGTCTGGTGCAAGGTATGATGCGAACGGAACTAGCACTTGGGCTGCAATTGATCCCAGTCCGATGAAAAACGCAGCGGCTAAAAACAGTGTTCCATGCTTCGCAAATGCTGTCAGTGTCAAAGCGGCTGCGCTTAGAAGAAGCGATACAACGACAAGTTTTTTGTTTTCGATAATGTCTCCCAAAGGGACGAGAAACAGTAAGCCGGCAACGTATCCGATTTGAGTCAGCGTGACAATCAATCCGGCGCTGCTTGGAGAAAGCCCGATTGCCGCACTAATGAATCCTGCCAAGGGCTGTGCATAATAAAGATTAGCGACAATGATACCGCATGCCGTTGCGAGAAGAAGGGTTAAACCAGGTGAAATTCCCTGATCTGCTGTTTGTTTGGTTTCTTTAGCCATATGAATGAACTCCTTTTTAAGTGGTTTTTATAATGCTTGATAAATGATTTGCTGATTCATCTCCTTTACGCAGAGGCTTTTGGAGTCTGTGTTTCATCAAGAATTCACTCAAGTGATTTTATAAACTAAACGTTTAGTTTTTTGTTATAAACAAATAATATACTAAACGTTCAGTTTTGTAAATGGGTTTATGTTTTCTTTTTTTATACAGGTTAAGTATACTGAACGTATCGTTTATAATTCGGGAAGGAATGATTCATGTGCAGAGTAAACGAGGACGGCCGCGCGATGAAGGAACACATAAGGCAATTCTTTCTGCAGCGTATGACCTATTGTTGGAAAATGGCTTTGACGCGGTGACAGTCGATAAAATTGCTGAGCGTGCCAAAGTGAGTAAGGCAACGATTTATAAATGGTGGTCAAACAAGGCTGCCGTTATCATGGACAGCTTTCTTTCGACCGCTACGGACAGACTGCCTGTGCCCGATACAGGATCAACAGTGCAAGATATATTGACCCACGCCACGAATTTAGCAAGGTTTTTGACGAGCCGGGAAGGAACCGTTATTAAGGAATTAATCGGTGCGGGGCAGCTGGATGCAAAATTGGCGGAAGAATATCGCACGCGATTTTTCCAGCCCCGCCGCCTCCAAGCGAAAGGCCTTCTGGAAAAGGGAATTCAAAAAGGTGAATTAAGAGAGAATCTTGATATTGACGTTAGCATCGATCTCATTTACGGACCGATTTTCTATCGCCTGTTGATCACAGGTGATGAGGTGAATGATTCTTATGTGCATGATCTGGTGATGAGTGCGTTTAAGGGAGTTCAAGCTACGTGAATAATCGCTCGAATCGGGTGCAAAGTATTTGTGCCTATGGGGCAGAAAATAATGAAAAGGCAGAACAAATTGTTCTGCCTTCTTCGCTCTATTTGCGAACCACCCGGCGGCCGCCACGCACGTATTCACCGCCGCAAGCCCTAATAACAGCCCGAAGAAAGGCTGGAGAAGCTGCAGAGCTGATTCGCGGGAGTTTCGTTGCCTGGGCGCTGTAAAAGGCAGCTCTCAGTTTGAAATACTGAAGCTTGAGTCAGGGGTGCTGTCTCAGCAGCAAAACGATTTATAGGACGGGCAGGCGGAGCGCGGTATCAATATTTTGCAAATTGAGCCGGACTTGTTCATTTGTGTTCCACGGGTGATACCAGCCTTTTTCCATCATATAGAGTGAGATTTGCTCGTGCATGTCAAGGGCTTCTTCTAAGTGCCGGGTGAGGATCGCTTTCACTTCAGGCGTTCCGGCTTCCGTCGCCGCCATCGCATAGTTTCTGACACCGCTTTTTGCCGAATTCAATAAATCCATTGCGACAATTTGGTCTGTCAGTGCATTCATTCCCGTCAAGTATTCAATAATCGGATTCATTCGTCATTCATCTCCTCATTCATGCTGTGCATCAGATAAAATTGAGGCAAATTCCTGCAATTGCCTTGTTGATGTATCCGCATCCTGCTGCATGATTTCTTTCAGCTGAGGATCGGATACGAGCGCTTTCATGGTTTTAGATTTCGTCAGACAAAGTGACTTAAAAGATGCCATCTCCTGAATTTCGAGTAATTCATGTAAGGCGCTGGTCATTTCTGTAGCCTCCGTTCTTTAAGGTTTGAGTACAACTTTAATACAATCATCTGTTTTCGTGTCAAACATCTCATAGCCGTGCTTCGCTTCACTAAGCGGAATGACATGGCTTACAACATCGCCCGGATCAATTTTGCCGGTTGACACCAGTTCAAACATATACGGCATATAGTGGATGACCGGAGCTTGTCCTGATCGGATATTGACGTTTCGCTGCATGATATCGCCAAGGGGAAACCCGTTGTATCTGCCGCCGTACACACCCGTAATCTGGATCGTTCCGCCTTTTCGCACCGCTTGGGACGCGATGACCAATGCGCTCATCGCCCCGCCCTGAAGTTTTAATCCGCTGGCGAGGAACTCAAGATCCGTCATTTTTCCGTCCATGCCGACGGCGTCAATGACCACATCAGCGCCGCCTTTGGTGATTTCCTTCAGGTAGCTGCCCGTATTTTCGTGGTCTTCGAAGTTCACGATTTCCACTTTATTCGTCCGTTTCGCATGCTGGAGACGGTAGTTGACATAGTCTACGGCTATTACGCGTTTCGCTCCCCTTAACCAGCAGAATTTTTGAGCGAAAAGGCCCACGGGCCCGCAGCCGAGAACGATAACTGTATCGCCTTCTTTTACGCCGGCATTGTCAACGCTCCAAAAGCCGGTTGTCATCGCATCGGCAATAACACTCAATTTCTCATCCGGTTCTTCACATGTTTCGGGGACTTTAAAATGGGTAAAGTTCGCAAAAGGGACGCGCAAATATTCGGCCTGGCCGCCCGGATAGCCGCCGGTACTCCCTGAATAGCCGAAATAAGCGCCCATATCGCCGTTTTCATTTGATTGATCACATTGGCTTTCCAGGTGATTTTTACAATAAACGCATTCTCCGCAGGCGATATTAAAAGGTATAATGACGCGGTCGCCTTTTTTGACTTTCGTCACGCCGGGACCGGTTTCTTCCACGATGCCCATCGGTTCATGGCCGATGATGTAGTCTTCCTGCAAATTCGGGATGAGTCCGTGGATTAAATGTAAATCTGATCCGCAAATTGCCGTACTTGTGACTTTTATAATCATGTCATCGTGTTTTTCAATCTTCGGATCAGGCACGTCTTTGACAACGACGTTTTTCACTCCTTGATACGTTACGGCCTTCATGCTGTAATACCTCCAGTGTTAGTGTTCATCAGGTGTGCGGTCAAACATCCCTTTTCTGTTTGTTTCAACGGGAAACAGGTTCATATTTCCGACCATGAGGGTATTTTTCGCAGAGAGCTGATCCAATTTATACTGTTCGCTCAGATCATGCGGGTGAAACCACTTTTTGCTGACCATCAAGTCTGTTATCTCCTGATGCATCGCGATTCCCTGCATGAGCTGTTTGCGCAGCAAAGCTCTTACATCAGGTGAAGCGGTTTCTGTTAAAGCAACGGCGGCATTTCTGACGCCTTCTTTGGCGCGTATGAGAAAATCCATTGCGAATGTCATATCTGCGAGTTCAGGGACGTGTAATGAATTGATTGGATCTAAATGGTCATGATTCAACGATGCTTACCTTCCTTTCAATTGATGATCGAAGTCGGCCGGTTTTGAGGAACAGGAGCCTGAAAAGATGCCCGTTCATAAACCGCCTGCAGATCAGCCAGGTCTTGCGAGGCTTGCTGAACATCTTTCTCCATTAACGTTTTCAGATCCTGATCAAACACAAGCCCTTGCATGAGCTTGGATTTCGCGACACAAAGCGTCTTGAAGTTAATGATTTCATGTAAGTCAAGCGACTCGTGAGCCGCTAATTCACGCTTATCCATAATCGTCTGAAACCTCCCTTTGTAGAAATACGTAGTTAATTTCCCCTGAGAAAAGAGGTCTAGTCTTACAAATTTTGTTTATCAGAAAAGCGGATAAAAAGCCTGAAGGAGCACAATCGCTTCCTCTTGTTCACATGGAATGGCTGTTGGTGTCATGAACGTTTTTCTGATGCGGGCGGTTTTGCCGCGCGGGAGACGAGACCGCTGAAACCCGGGAAAGGTCATAAAAAAGATATGAACAAAAGCAGCTTGCGCACAATCCCGCAGGCTGTTTTTTCTTTCACCCGTCATGCAGGAACAGAAGGGGAAGGTGAGAAGAAGGCACTTATGGTATGATGACAAATAGAATAAAACCTCGTAAGGCCGGTCGGCTAAAAGGAAGTGGACAGAGATTGTTTGGTACAAAACATCAAGAAGACTATGTCTCCCGTGACAGACGCTCATTGCATATGCTTGCGCTTCGGGTGCCCGGTCTGGCGTTTATTTTTATGGTATATGCCGCATCAGTCTCTTTGCAGTACATTTATGAAAGCTGGACGGTTTTTTTGCTGCTGTTATTCACGATATTGATCGTCATTTTTACCGTGCTGCATTGGCATTCCCATCGCTGGGTCAAGAAAAAAACGTTTCTTTATTTCATCATACAGGGATTTATCATATATACATCGGCTAACTTGATGGCCGGCGGTTATATCGCGGTAGTCGTCGGTCTCTATGCCTTTTTAATCGGGCAGATTATCGGAATGGCGGATAAGGGAAAAACGCTGCTCATACTCTATCTTTTCATTTTAATGTCCATAGCAGCCCTGCACCAGGAGCATCCGCATCATCTGCTGCGTTTCATCGTTATCGCCGCTCCCATCATGATCGTGATTATCACGTATGCGGCCACATTTTTCGCGCAAGTTGATGAAAAAATAAAAACACAGATGACGCTTGAAAAATTAGAGCTCGCTCACCGGCAAGTGAAACAGCTGACGCTTCAAAACGAAAGGCAGCGGATGGCGAGAGATTTGCACGATACGCTTGCACAAGGGCTGGTCAGCTTGCATATGCAGCTTGAAGCGGTGCAAGTTCATCTTTCGAAAGATAACACTGACAGAGCGAAAGACATCATCAGCCAATCAATGGACAGAGTGAAGGGCACATTGGCTGATGCGCGCTCGGCCATTGACAACCTTCGCAGCAAATCAGAAGAGATCGGGTTCTTAAAAGAAAGCATCACTGAACAAATCAACCATTTTACAGAAGCCTCCGGGCTGTCTTGTTTTTTAGAGTACAGCGTGCATCATGTGCTTGACGTTCATACGGCGGAGAATTGCCATTACATGATCGGAGAAGGCCTGACAAACGCCGCCAAGCATGCAGAAGCAAAGAATGTCTGGGTATCCGTTCAGGAAGAAGAGGGACGGATCCGCATAACCGTCAAAGATGACGGGAAAGGCTTTGATGCCCGAACAGAAATGAGAAAAAGCGGACATTACGGGCTGCTTGGGATACAAGAACGCGTCAATATGATGAACGGCATTTTCCGTATAACAAGCGCCAGATCAGCGGGAACTCAAATTGAGATCATCATACCAATTCAAGGAGAAGCGGAACATGTATAAAGTGTTAATAGCAGATGACCATCTTGTCGTCAGAGAAGGTCTGAAGCTTTTGATAGAAACAAATGACCATTACACCATAACGGGAGAGGCGGAAAACGGGAAAACCGCCGTCCGCCTCGCAGAAGAACTAAAGCCCGATGTCATTCTCATGGATCTGTACATGCCGGAAATGAGCGGGCTGGAAGCCATTAAACAGATAAAAGAGCATTCTGATGTGCCGATCATTATTCTGACGACCTATAATGAAGATCATCTGATGATAGAAGGCATCGAATCAGGCGCGAACGGTTATCTGCTGAAGGACACAAGCTCAGAAACCTTATTTCATACGATGGATGCGGCGGTCAGGGGAGAAGTGCTTCTGCAGCCGGACATCTTGCGGCGTTTCCGGGAAATGAAAATGGAACGGGCAAATGCCAATGAAACACAGCTGACGGACAAGGAAATCATAGTTCTAGAAGCCGTTGCGAAAGGACATAAAAGCAAAGCGATCGCCTTCGATTTAGGAATCTCAGAGCGGACGGTAAAAGCGAGATTAACATCGATTTATAACAAATTAGGCGCTGATTCGCGGACGGAAGCCGTCACCATTGCCATGCAAAAAGGCATTCTGAAACTGAATATATAATGAAAAACTGCCCAAACGTACATGCCCCTATGTACGTTTTTTTTATGTGAATGTGAACTACAATTAGGCAGAAAGTAATGATTGGAGAGGAGTATTCGATGTCTGGTTTTTTATATAAATTAGGGGGATGGTCTGCCCGCAACCGATTAAAAATGATCAGTGCGTGGCTCGTGATACTGATCGCTTCGGTTGTGATCGCCATCTCGTTAAAACCTGCTTTTTCTGATGATATGTCAATACCTGACACACCTTCTGAAAAGGCAATGGATATGATTCAAAAAGAATTTTCAAAGGGTCCCGATAAAGGAAGCATACGGGTTATTTTCGGTGCTGAAGATGGGAAAAAACTGACGTCAAAATCAGAAAAACAAGCGATCGAAGAGACATTAAAGAAGATCAAAACAGATCATTCAGTCGCTTCGATTGCAAGTCCTTTTGAGACAGGAACCATTTCTAAAGACGGATCAGTGGCATATGCCGATATTACGTACAAAAAAGCGGCGGATGACATTACAGATGCGTCTGTTTCACATATTAAACACAGTCTGTCTGCCGCAGGAGACAAGGGCCTGCAGACGGAGCTCAGCGGTGATGTGCCGGGGGCCGGTGTTGAAGTCGGCGGTGTATCAGAAATTATCGGCGTTGTGCTGGCATTCGTCGTACTGGCTATTACGTTTGGTTCATTAGTCATAGCGGGGCTGCCGATTGTCACGGCCCTGATCGGATTAGGCGTAAGCGTCGCGCTGACGTTAATCGGGACACATTTCTTTACGATAGCCTCGGTCAGTCTCTCATTATCCGGAATGATCGGCCTGGCCGTCGGGATTGATTATGCGCTGTTTATCTTTACGAAGCATCGTCAGTTTTTGGGCGAAGGTGTACAAAAAAATGAATCGATCGCTAAAGCCGCGGGAACGGCAGGCAGCGCCGTCGTTTTTGCAGGACTGACCGTGATCGTCGCGCTTTGCGGATTGACCGTTGTCGGCATTCCGTTCATGTCTGCCATGGGGTTGACAGCGGCACTCAGTGTGCTGATGGCTGTATTGGCATCAGTAACGCTGGTGCCCGCAGTGTTATCGGTCGCAGGAAAACGGATGATTCCGACATCAAATAAGAAGAAAGAAAAGAAAAGCGCCGACACGAATGCCTGGGGGCGCTTCGTTACAAAGAAGCCTATTCTGTTAAGCATTTTCAGCATTATTCTTTTAGCCGTCATCAGTCTGCCGGCCATGCATTTAGAGCTGGGGCTGCCTGATGCGGGAATGAAAGCGAAAGACAGCCCGGATCGCCGCGCCTATGATCTTTTGTCTAAAGGATTCGGCGAAGGCTTTAACGGCAAGCTGACAATTGTTGCCGATGCAAAAGATGTTAAGGGCAATAAAAATGAAGCATTCCAAGACGCCGTGAACGAAATGAAGGACTTGCATAATGTGGCGAGCGTCACC
Source organism: Bacillus sp. GZB (assembly GCF_001975995.1). NCBI lineage: Bacteria > Bacillati > Bacillota > Bacilli > Caryophanales > Bacillaceae > Bacillus > Bacillus sp. GZB. The sequence goes on along the minus strand of NZ_MTQG01000018.1, from coordinate 34,233 downwards.
CCTGCCATGCCGAACGAAAAAGGGGACTATGCCATCATTACGGCAGTGCCTGAAACCGGGCCGAACGATACGGCAACGAAAGAGTTAGTGCAGGATATACGGAAACTGTCAGACAAAAACGGCATCCGTCTGCTCGTCACCGGGTCAACCGCGGTGAACATTGATATTTCAGATCGGTTAAACGATGCCATTCCGGAATTCGCCATTCTTATTGTCGGGTTTGCATTTGTATTGCTGACCGTCGTTTTCCGTTCTCTTCTCGTGCCGCTTGCGGCCGTTCTTGGCTTTTTGCTGACAATGACCGCAACACTCGGGTTATCGGTATTCGTCCTGCAGGATGGACATTTCACCGGCTTGCTGAGCATTCCGGAAAAAGGCCCGATTCTTGCCTTCCTGCCTATTTTAGCAATCGGTATTCTTTTCGGACTGGCGATGGATTATCAAGTATTCCTTGTCAGCAGAATGAGAGAAGAATATGTCAAAACAAAAAATCCGGTACAAGCCATCCATGCCGGATTGAAGCATAGCGGGCCTGTCGTAACAGCGGCGGGGCTGATCATGATTTTCGTCTTCGCGGGATTTGTCTTCGCTGGGGACTCTATGATCAAATCCATGGGATTGGCAATGACCTTCGGTGTTCTTTTCGATGCGTTCATTGTAAGAATGACCATCATTCCGAGTGTCATGAAGCTGATGGGACATGCGGCCTGGTACTTGCCGAAGTGGCTGGATAAGATCATTCCGAATGTGGATATCGAAGGCCATAAGCTGACACAAGGCAAAACACCGGAGAAACCGGAAGAATAAAATGAAAAAGCAGATCGTTATGATCTGCTTTTTTTTATGTGCTGACCGCATCCATGAAAAGAGAAAAAAGCTTTTTCATGTCCTCGTGTTTTTTTGTCAGCATTTCGGGATGCCATTGCACGCCGACGACAAATAATTCACCCGTCCGTTCAATCGCTTCAATGGCCCCGTCTTTCGCATAAGCCGCGGCTTTAAACGAAGGCGCCGTCTCTTTTATGATCTGGTGATGGAATGAATTCACCCGCGCTGAATCGCCAAACAAGGAATGGAGACGTGTCCCTTTTTCAAAAGAAACATGATGGGTTTTTAACGGCGGATCTTTTTCTTGATCGTGCTTGATTTCAGCAAATGAAGCGTGTGTCAGATCCTGATATAAAGTTCCCCCGTAAGTGACATTTAACATATGCATCCCCCGGCAGATTGCCAGAATCGGCTTCTCTAATGCAACCGCCGTGAGAATCAGCTCCTTCTCGTAGGCGTCCCGATCAGGAAAGGTCTTTCTTAAAGCCTGTAAAGGTTCTTCGCCGTAAAACAGCGGGTCTATATCCTGACCGCCGGACAGAATGATCCCGTCAACATGAGAGACCTGTTCCTTTAAAAGCGCCGTCTCTTGAATCACCGGCAATATAAACGGCACACCGCCGGCCTCAGAAACAGACTGAATATAATCATTATTGACATATGCCCGATTATAACCCGGGAAAGGACCGGATTGATCAGCCATAATGTTTCCCGTAATTCCGATGCGTTTGGCCATTCTTCGTCCCCCTGAACTATGCTCATAATAAATCTGAACGTAGGTTGTACAAATCAGTTTGAAATTATTCTTCATGATACGTGAGCTTTCCAAAACAAAACCCGTGACAATCACGGGTTTTTACATTCATTTCAATTTCTTGATTTCTTCCGTCAGCTCTTTGAATTTTTGATCAAGCTCACGATATTGTTTATCAGCCGGAGTCATGAAGCTGAGTTTTCCGAGGACTTCCTGCCGTTCGGTTTCAAGCTTTAATCGCAGTTCTTCAGCATCGTCCCTGACGGAGGGAGATTCTTTCCATTGTTTTCGGACGCTGCCGTTTGAGATATCAAGCCGGATGTCCGTCGTTTTTTCGACAAAGTAACGATCATGAGATACGATGATGAGCGTTCCGTCGTATCGGGCCAAAGTGTCTTCAAGCTGCTCGCGTGACGGCAGATCAAGGTGGTTTGTCGGCTCATCCAGAATCAGCACATCTTTCTCTTCCAGAATAAACGCCATCAGTTTGCATTTGACCCGCTCTCCCATGCTCATCTTGCCGATGGGTTCCGTCCATTGCGCTGCGGTAAATCCTAAATGCTTCATGAGGGATTGAACATTGCCCCTTGCTTCGAACGTTTCTTTGTAAAAAAGCTGTTCGGGGGTTTTATCAAGCGGAAGGTCGAATACTTCCTGGGTTAGATATCCGACATTTGCAGACGGAGAAATCCATATGCCGCCCTGCGCTTTTTCCTGACCGAGGATGACCTTCAATAATGTTGTTTTCCCGCTGCCGTTCGGACCTGTAATCGCAATCTTTTCACCGTGCATCACAGTGAAATTCACGTTTTTAAAAAGCGTTCGGCCGTCATATGACTTTGAGACATCCCTTACTTCTAAAAAACGCTTTCCCGCTTTTTTGCGGTGCTCAATGGAAAAACGGACTTCATACTCCGCTTCAACCGGTTCTGCTTTCGCTTTTTCAAGCTCTTTTTCAAGACGCTTCTGCTTTGATTTAATCTGGGCGTCCGTGCGTTTTGCTTTTACGCGATGGTATTCTTTAAATCCTTCTATTTTCGTTGATTGGGCGTGGGCTTTTTTTGACCAGGCGCTCAGCTCGTTCATTTGAGCTTCAATCCGTCTGATCATATGCTGCTGATTCTCATATTCCCGCTGCTGTGTCAGCCTTCTCTGTTTGCGGACTTCCATATAGCTTGAATAATTCCCTTTATGCTCAATGAGTTTCTTTCCTTCGATGGCCCAGATTTTTGTCGCCGCTGCATCTATAAAAGCACGATCATGCGAAACAAAAATAATGGTGCCTTTGTAATTCTTGATCTGATTTAGCAGTATTTCTAAACTGTGCTGATCGAGGTGGTTCGTCGGCTCATCTAATAACAAAAGGCTGCTTGAGGAGGAGAAACCTTTGGCAAGACGGGCTTTCAATTTTTCTCCGCCGCTCAATTGCGAAAAGGCGCGTGCGGGCACGTTCCACTTTTCTAACAAGGCTGCCTCCGCAGGCTCCGGATGGCCGGAATCATAAGCTTCCGTTTCTTGTTCCACCATATATACGTTCACATCTTGCATCATCTGGATCTGTCCTTGTGACGGCGCTTTTTGATTGCAGATCAATTGCAGCAATAACGATTTGCCGGCGCCGTTTTTACCGATAACGCCGATGATGTCACCTTGCTGAACGCTCGCGCTGATCTGTTCAAAAAGGGGAACACTGTTGATTTCATAACTGATGCCGCTTATTTTTAACATTTCTTTCATATGTCAATCCCTCGCTTTAAAGGGAGGACCAAAAAAATCCTCCCAATTGATTTGGAAGGATTAGCCGTACCTGTGCATGATCAAATAAGCTATTTTTACATAGCTTTCGTATCGTATAGAAAATGGGCAGACTAATCCTATTTTTTCTGATTTGAAATATTTGATTTCAAACGGTCAAAATAAGATTAGTTAATCATTGTCCACCCATCATCCCTTCGTATTTGTTACAAACAGTGTAGCACACACTTATCTGTAAAAGCAAAGGGTATAAGCCTTTTTATTCCAGATTGGAGACTTCCCACTCTTCTTCTAAAACGGCATAATAATATTCGTCCCACCATTCATTATCATGGGGGATGCATTTTTTAAAAAATCCTTCCAGTCTCATCCCGATCTTTTCCATCACCCGGTGCGAAGCCATGTTTTCCGGCTGACATGTCGCAATGATCCGGTGTAATTTCATCTTGTTAAACCCGAATGCCAGCACGGCGCGCGCCGCCTCTGAAGCATATCCTTTGCCCTGGTATTCCGGGTGAAACACCCAGCCGATTTCATACGTATGATCGCCAAAATACTGAAAAAAAGCAATGTGGCCAATGACCGTTTTCTCATCCTTCAATAAAACGGGAAACTTCCCGGCATGTTCACCGCTGTTTTCAGTAACGAATTTCCTGGCATCTTCTTCAGTAAAGGCACCCTCTGGTATATATTTCATGACATTTGGATTTGAGGTGTACGCATAGACATCCTGCCAATCTTCCGGTTCAAACGTCCGAATTACGAGCCTTTCAGTTTTGATATTCATTTTTTATGTTCCTCCATCAAAAAAGGTTTCATTTACTACTTCGATTGAAAGATGTAAAAAACCTTTGAGCGGGGAAGAGCCGAATAAAAAAAGCCTGCAGCTATACACTGCAGGCGGTTATTTTTCATTTGCGGCGGCGGGCAGGTTTGTAAACCCGAATTGCCCTCCGACAGCTTCTTTTACTTCATGAATAACGATAAATGATTTCGGGTCAATTTTTTGAACATGTTTTTTGATTTTCAGCAATTCGTTCTTTTTAATGACAACATAGATAATGCGCTTGTCTTTGCTGCCGTAATAGCCGTATCCGTAAAAAATCGTCGCCGCGTTGCCGTACTCGGAGGTGATGGCTTTGGCGATTTCTTCGTATTGGTCAGACATAATGGTGAGAGCTTTTTTATTATGGAAACCCTCAATGACAATATCGACGATTTTGGCGCACAGATATACGAATATAAACGTATACAGCATATGATTGATGCCGATCGCTAAAACGGATGCGAAAATGATGACACAATCCATATAAAACATGCTTTTCGAGATGTTAAAGCCCTTTGTGTAATTTAATAAATACGCCAACAGCGTGGTCCCGCCGGTAGATCCGTCAGCAATAAAGATCAATGCCAGCCCCGCTCCCATCAGCAGAGCGCCGAATACAATCCCGAGCACCATATCGTGCACGCCGAACGGAATAAAGCTGACGATGCTGAGAAAAACAGAAGTCATTCCCGTACCGAGTATCGTGTATAAAATCGTTTTTTTCGTTAAAAATTTATAAGCCAGCCCGATAAAAATCAAATTTACAACCAGAGTCGTAATACTTGCAGGTATATGGAAAAGATAATATAACACGAGAGCGATTCCCACGGTGCTGCCGTCCCCTAAATGATTCGGGATGACGAAAAATTCCACGGACGCCGCAATAAGAAAGGCTCCGGCCATAATCATCAGTATATCCTTGCAAATGTTCTTCATGTGAAAACCTCCTCTGCAGTCAAAAATATATAAAAAACAAAAACGCCTCAAAAATTATCCAGCAGAACTAAATAATTTTTAAGACGAATCATTCACAATCTCGTTTGTTCATTCAGTAAAGAATGATCAGCTTCAATATCGAAGATTATATAGACACCTTCACATCTTGTCAATGCCGTGAAAATTGATTTTTCTGCAGTGTATATGAGGTTTAAATCAATTTAAAACGAGGAATGATATCAGAAGAGTTTTCATTTCTGCTCTATCAATAAGAGAAATGTAATGAGAGACAACGAAGAAGGGATGATGACATTGGAACGAATTTTTATCAGTCCGGCCAAATACGTGCAGGGAAAAAACGCCATTGAAACGATCGGCGGACATCTGGAGGGCGTTGGTGAAAAAGCCGTCGTCATCGCGGACAAAACCGTATGGGATATCGCGGGCCACAAGGTGACGGCTGAATTAAAGAAAAGCAATATCTCTTCTGAAGAGGCGGTTTTCAACGGCGAAGCCTCCCAGGAAGAAATGAAAAGAATTGCCGGCATCGCAGAAAAAGCAGGCGCGACTATTGTCATCGGAGTCGGCGGCGGTAAAACGCTTGATACGGCCAAAGCCGTATCAGATGAAATAAACGGCTATACCGTTATCGTGCCGACGGCCGCTTCAACTGATGCTCCGACAAGCGGGCTGTCTGTCGTGTATTCTGAACAAGGCGCGTTCGAAAACTATCGTTTCTATCATAAGAATCCTGACTTGGTTCTGGTCGATACGAAAATCGTCGCGGAAGCCCCGCCGCGCTTTTTAGCATCAGGGATTGCCGATGCGATGGCGACGTGGATAGAGGCGCGCAGTGTCATCGCCAATGGCGGTAAAACGATGGCAGGCGGAATTCCGACAATCGCCGGAGAGGCTATCGCGGAAAAATGTGAAGCGGTATTATTCAAATACGGCCGTCTCGCTTATGAGTCTGTGAAAGCGAAAGCCGTTACGCCCGCATTGGAAGCGGTGGTTGAAGCCAATACACTTTTGAGCGGACTGGGATTTGAAAGCGGCGGCTTAGCTGCGGCACATGCCATTCATAACGGATTTACCGCGCTTGAAGGTGAAATCCATCACTTGACCCACGGTGAAAAAGTGGCATTCGGCACGCTCGTTCAATTGGCGCTGGAAAAACGTTCGCTTGAGGAAATTGAGCGGTATATCGCGTTTTATATCAGCTTGGGGCTGCCTGTCACACTTGAAGACATCAAATTGAAAGACGCATCTAAAGAGGACATTATGAAAGTGGCAGAAGCCGCGACGATTGAAGAAGAAACAATTCATGCCGCTTTTGACGTGACGGCTGACGACGTGGCGGATGCCATTATAGCGGCTGATCAATACGCAAAAGCATTTAAAGAAAAACACGCGTAAAACCTTTTACCGTGTGACCCGGACCCAAGGGCTGTTACAGCCCTTGGTTTTTTTATGCCCTTTGAAAACTTTTAAAAATAAAGAAAAAATTATGATACAATATACAAATGTTTTGAGAGATTGACAAAGGAAAGGTGGGAACGATATGCTGCATAATCCGACCGGTAAGGAGCGGCTTGCGCTGGCTTTTCTTCTCGGAATGCTTGCGATACTGGGGCCGCTCAATATAGATATGTATCTGCCGAGTTTCCCTGAAATCGCTGAAGATTTAAGCGCCCGCGCATCGCTTGTCCAGCTCAGTTTAACCGCATGTCTGATCGGACTGACAATCGGACAGGTTGTTGTCGGCCCGTTAAGTGACGCGAAGGGAAGAAGAAAACCGTTATTACTATGTATTTTTTTATTTGCGTTGTTTTCTCTGTTTTGCGCACTTGCACCGAACATTACTACATTAGTGATTGCCCGTTTTCTTCAAGGATTCACCGCTTCGGCAGGACTCGTTTTATCCCGTGCAATCGTCAGAGATGTGTTTTCGGGAAGAGAGCTTTCTAAATTTTTCTCGCTGCTGATGGTCATTACCGCCGTCGCGCCGATGGTGGCGCCGATGACGGGAGGCGCGATTTTACTGCTTCCGTTTGCATCATGGCATACGATTTTTCTCTTTTTAACCTTTATCGGGTTTTTGCTTGTTCTTATCATTGCGCTCAAGCTGACAGAAACCCTGCCGCCGGAAAAGCGGATTCCGAGCTCCATCGGAAATTCCGTGCGGACAATGGGAAGCCTGCTGAAGGATCGGTCATTTATCGGTTATGCGCTGACGGTCGGTTTTATTCACGGCGGGAGCTTTGCGTATGTCTCCGGAACGCCTTTCGTGTATCAGGATATTTACGGAGTATCGCCTCAGGTATTCAGTGTTTTATTCGGCATAAACGGTCTGGCGATCATTACCGGAAGCTTTATCATCGGGCGTTTCGGCGGAATCATTCACGAAAAAAGCCTGTTGAGAATCGGCGTGATTACAGCGATGACGGCGACTGCCGTTCTGCTCGTCATGACGATCATTCACGGACCGCTGGCGGCACTGGTGATTTCAATTTTTATTTATATGATTACGATCGGCATGACGCTGACAAGCACCTTTACATTGGCGATGGAAAAGCAGGGACACCGCGCGGGAAGCGCAAGCGCACTGCTTGGCATGCTTCCGCTTCTTCTCGGTTCCATCGTGTCGCCGCTTGTGGGGATGAATGAAGCGACGGCCGTCCCGATGGGGGCAATTATGTTCACGACATCCGTTATCGGTTCCATCGCTTTTTTCGCCTTAACAACAAAACCGGAGAAAGCAAAAAAGGAGTGAAATGATTCACTCCTTTTTTTGATGCCCGTTATTCATATTTCTTCAGCACGATCGCCGAATTATGCCCGCCAAAGCCGAATGAGTTGGAAAGGCCGATCGTTAACGATTGATGGCGGGGCCCGTCTGCTACATAGTCCAAATCACATGCCGAATCAGGGTGCTGCAGATTGATCGTCGGCGGGATGATGCCGTGTCTCAGGCTTTCTGTCAGAGCGATGGCTTCAACGCCGCCTGCCGCGCCAAGCATGTGGCCGAGCATTGATTTGTTGGCCGTAACCGGAATATCATACGCAAGCTCCCCGAATAATGTCTTGATGGCCAATGTTTCAGAAAGATCTCCGGCTTTTGTGCTTGTCGCATGGGCGCTTACGACATCAATGTCTTCCGCTGAAACATTCGCCTTTTTCAAAGCGTTTTTCATCGCCAGGTATGCGCCCGTTCCCTCCGGATGGGAGGCCACCATATGATAGGCGTCAGAGCTCGCACCGTAGCCGAGCACCTCACAAAGGATCGGGGCATTTCTGCCGATTGCGCTATCCAATGATTCCAATACTAAGATGCCCGCGCCTTCACTCATGACAAATCCATCGCGATCCGCGTCAAACGGCCGGCTTGCCGCGGCGGGGTCTTCGTTTCTCGCTGACAGCGCGTGGGCATTGCCGAAGCTGGCTAATGACAAATTCGTAATCGCCGCTTCCGCTCCCCCGGCAAACATGATATCTGCGTCATCATTCCGAATGGCGTTGAATGCTTCCCCGATCGACGTATTGCCGATGGAACACGCGGTGACGGGAGAAAGTGAGGGGCCGAGCGCGCCTAATCTGATGCTGATTTGAGCGGCGGCCGCATTTGAGATCATCATGGGAACAAGGCTTGGGCTCACTTTTCGCGCTCCCCGTTCATTTAAAGTATGAACGTTATCAATCAAAGTCGTGATGCCGCCGATTCCCGAGCCGACGTACACGCCGAGGCGTTCACGGTCAATCTGATCGAGCTGAATCCCGGAGCTTTCAAGCGCCTGTTCCGCTGCCGCTAAAGCAAACTGGCTGAAACGGTCAAGCCGTCTCGCTTCTTTTCTGCCCCATCTTTCTTCTGCGTCAAAATCACGGACGGTGCCGGCTATTTTTGTCTTGGAGCCGGAGACATCAAACGAATCGATGAAAGAGATTCCCGATTTTCCTTCCGTCAGGTGTTTCCAAAATGTATGCACATCATTGCCGAGAGGTGAAATCACTCCCATTCCGGTGATCACAACTCTTTTCATGGTCATTCCTCCTTCGGTATGTATTTATTTTAACTCGTAATTATCCTATTACAAGTTGTTGATTATCCTAGTATAATAAATACCAGGGTAAGAGAGGAGAGATTCGGTATGATACCAGAAGGAAGATTGCAGGCGCTCTCAGAGTTTTTAAAAACGCAGCGGGCCAAAATTTCTCCGCAGATGGCCGGGCTGCCGATGGGCACAAGGAGAAGAACGCCCGGACTCCGAAGAGAAGAGGTCGCGCAATTAGCCGGCGTAAGCACCACGTGGTATACGTGGCTGGAGCAGGGCAGAGACATTAAAGTGTCCGCAGCCGTATTGGACGCCGTTTCCGATGCGTTGCAGCTGAACAAAGATGAGAGAAATTATTTATACGCCCTTGCCATTGAGGAGGGCGTGAAGCAGCCGTTTGCTGCGGAGGAAGAAGCGGTTATCAGCCCGTCGCTTTCAAAAATCCTGCAGGAGCTCCGTTATTGTCCCACCATTATCTCGGACAGGCGGTGTCATATCGTGGGATGGAACCAGGCCGCGGCTCACGTATTTTTAGATTTTGAACAAATTCCTCCTGAAAAACGGAATCTCATAGAGCTTTTGTTTTCCAGAAAAGAATTAAGAAGTTTAGCCGTGAACTGGGAGCACTTTGTGAAAGGATTCATCGCCATTTTCAGAACGTATTACGGCCAGTATGTAGCTGATACGTGGTATTCTCAGTTTATAGAAGAAATGGAGAAAACGTATTCGGAATTTCATACGCTGTGGAATGAGAGCGAAGTCAGCTCGGCACCCGAAGTATTAATTGAGTTCCGCCACGCGAAGGCGGGAAAAATGGTCTTTAACCTGACTTCATTTCAGGTTCAGGGCAACAGTGATCTGCGCTGCAGTGTGTATACGCCAGTAGATCATACCGAAACGGAAGCAAAGCTGAAAAAGCTCTTCGAAAACAGATGAAGAACAGAAAAAAACGGGAGGCGGCCGCCTCCCGTTTCAGTTTAAAATAAAAGCATGAGACCGGCGATGGCCGGTGTTAAAAAGATGGCTGATTTCAGAATGACTTTCGGCACGAGGTTGGTGAATTTCGCTCCGACATATGCGCCGCACATCGTTCCGATCAGCACTTTGACCAACAGCATATAATCGACAAATCCTTCCGTCACATAACCGAGTCCTCCGCCGACCGCAAGCGGGATAATGACAAGCATGGTGGTGCCGACCGACTGGCGGATGGATAAGCGCAAAAGAATCATTAAGCCGATTTGGATGAAAGGGGCAGAGCCGATCCCGAACGTTCCGGACAAGATTCCTGCGATGACACCGAGTACAACGGCTTTCACCCATATGTTCAGATTGCTTTGCTGTCCGGAATCTTCTTGTGTTTCTTTTACAATAAATAACCGGACTAAAATAAGCAGAGCAGATAAAAACAGCATGCCCGCCGTCAAGTAATGCAGCAAATCTGCGGGGATAAGGGAAGTAAGCCTTGCCCCGAAAAACGAACCGAATGCCGCAAAAACGCCGACGATGAGACCGATTTTCATCTGAATATTGCCTTCACGGTAGTGGCTGAATGCCCCCGATAAACTTGTGAAAGCCATTCCGGCAAGGGAGGTGCCTAAAGCCGTATGAATCGGTACGTGAAACAGTATAGTTAAAAGTGCAATGACAAAACCGGCTCCCCCGGCGCCGATAAACCCGAGAATAATCCCGAGAAGAAACATAACGAGTATAATAAGCACAATCTTCTCCTCCATTTAGATGCCTGATCACCATGTTCCGCTCCGCTGTATCAGGTTTTAATAATCGACCGTAGTCCGTCGACCGTCGTCTAATATCTTTATGTTACCTCAAATTTAAGGTATTGGCAAGAAGCCGAATTGCTTTTATACAGAGGGTTTACAGCTCTTTCACCATCACTTTTTCACCATTGAAGTCCAGCTCTCCATTGAATAAGAAGCCGAATTTTTGATAAAGCCGCAATGCGTGGACGTTATCTTCAAACAGGCTTAAATAAATCCGTCTGCAATCATATATTCGAACGAGATGACGGATTAGGGCATCAAGCAACAGCTTGCCCAATCCCCGTCCCTGATAACGTTCATCAATAAAAAAACGGTCAAGCCACACTCTGCCGTTTTCATTTTCCTCATCATATTCCGGAAACCATCCGTACATGGCAAAGCCGACCAATTCCCCGTTAACATAAAGACCGGCCGGCTGATAATGCCGGCAATCCTCAGCATCTTGTAAGCACTCTTCCGCGGTTTCAATAAATGAAGTCTGGCTTTCCCTTACATGAAGCGCCAGTATATCGGCACGGTTTTCTTCCGTGACTGTTCTGATTTCAATCGTCATACTTGATACTCCTCTTCCGCTTTTTTTGAGACGGTAAAGCTTTCATTGCGTAAGCCATTTGTGAATCAGCCTTCTCTCGGATACAATGATCATCATAAAGGATATGGTTACCGTATAGTCAAGGAGGCATTATGAGCGAAGACGTCAGAAAATACTTCACAACGGGTGAATTTGCAAAACTGTGCCACGTAAAAAAACAAACCCTGTTCCATTATGACGAGATCGGCCTGCTTTCTCCGGAAATCAAAAAAGCGAACGGATACAGATACTATTCCTATCATCAATTCGAACTGTTCCAGGTCATCGGTCTGTTTAAGGAGGTCGGCGTGCCCTTGAAGCAGATCAAACCGCTCTTAACAGACAAAACCCCTGAGGGTATCATCGCGCTTTTAAAAGAGAAATCTTCAGAAATCGAAAGCAAAATCAAAAAGCTGGAGCACCTGCAAAGGATGATTCGGACGAAGGTGAAGCTGACCGAACAAGCCTTGGAGACAGACTTTTCCTCCGTCTCATTGCAGCGATTAGATGAAGAGACACTTATGATAGGACGGCCCGTACTCCATTTGCCAGAACGGCAATATACTGCCGCCATTTCCGAATTGATCCGCTATATGCGGGTACATGAACTCGATCAGGGGCATCCGGTCGGCGGACTGTTTGCGCGGGAGCAGATTCTGAAAAAAGAATTCTACAACTACACCCATTTTTATATGAAGACAGAAGAAGGCATAGAGAATAGAGACCTCCATATCAAGCCGAAAGGGCTTTATGCCGTCGGGTACCAAATAGGGGATGAAGCGGAAGCGGCTTACCGCAGCATCATGCAGTTTACTGAAGAGTATGGGCTGGAAATGGGCGATTATGCATATGAAGAATATATGCTTGATGAGGTTGTGGCGGACGGGTTTGACAATCAGATCACAAGAATCCAGCTGCAAGTCCGCAATCCATAAAGCCGATGCCGCCGTTCATTTACGTCTTTTAACAAACCTTGTATAATGAGAAAAATCAGATTGCAATTGAGGTGAAAAACGATATGTTTCTAGCGCCCTTATTTGAACATGATGTACCGGCAGCACTTCTCCGCCCTTAATGGAGGAAGGTGACTGCGCTTCTCTCCGTTAGGGCATATGACGTGACCTAATATGATAACGGAGGGTGCATCAAATTGAAAAATACATTGTTCGGTTCGATTTATTTGGCATTGGCCGCCAGTATCTGGGGCGGTATGTATGTCGTTGTAAAAGTTGTGGTAGCGGTCATTCCGCCGCTTGAACTGGTATGGCTGAGATATGCGGTGGCGCTTCTTTCGCTTTTGATTCTCAGTTTATTTACACGCCAATCCTGGAAAGTTCATAAACGTGATTTATTACTGATCGCTGCGATCGGATTGATCGGCAACACGATTTCGATCGTCACGCAGGAAATCGGCACGAAATTATCAACCGCGCAGATGGGTGCGATTATTACGGCATCCACTCCCGCATTTATGGTTGTATTTGCCCGGCTGATGTTGAAAGAACGGTTAACGCTGAAAAAAGGAATATCGACAGGGCTGGCGACGATCGGAGTATTGCTCATTGTGGGGAACGGAGATCTCAATATGTCGAGCCAGCTCGGCGGTCTCTCGCTTCTGGCTGCGGCGCTGACATGGGCTTTGATGTCCGTGCTGATGAAACGGGTTCCCGGCCATTACTCACCGCTTGTCGTCACAACGTATTCCATTTGCGTCGCATTTGTCATCCTGACCCCGTTTACAGCGGGCCCGCTTCGGGAGATTCCTTTGTCTCAGCTTGCCCGGCCTGAGATATGGGGCGGACTTTTATATCTGGGTGTGATCTCAACCGCCTGCGCGTTCATGCTTTGGAATCGCGGATTGCAATTACTGAATGCGGCAAGCGGCGGTCTGTTTTTCTTCTTTCAGCCGCTTTCCGGGACTTTGCTCGGCTGGCTGCTGCTGGGAGAGACGATCGGAGGAACCTTCTGGATCGGGGCGGCTCTTATTGTTTCAGGCGTCGTTCTCGTCATGATAGAAAAATAGAAAATGAAAAAAAGCCATTCAGCAAATGAATGGCTTTTTTCTGATTTCCGGCAGGATTCGCTCCTCCATAAACAGAAAACAAGGAGCAGAAACGGATCATGGGCACCGGTACTCTCAAGGTGCAATATCCTGACTCTTGGGGTTTCGTCAATTAACATAACGGGCGGTGAAAAAATGGAGCCAAAATGGCTTGAATGGGCAAAACAGCTTCAATCCGCGGCGCAAGCGGGGCTGGCTTATTCCAAAGACATATATGATATTGAGAGATTTGAAGAAATAAGAAAAATAAGCGTGGATATCATGGCGCATCATACCGGCACCGACAAAAGGATCATCAAAGACGTATTCGCCGGTGACACGGGCTATCCCACTCCGAAAGTTGATATCAGAGCGGCAGTTTTTAAAGATCAGAGCATATTAATGGTAAGAGAGAAAAGCGACGGCAGATGGGCGCTGCCGGGCGGATGGGCTGATATCGGGATTTCTCCGGGCGAGACCGCTGTCAAAGAAGTAAAAGAGGAATCGGGAATCGAAGTAAAGCCCGTTAAACTGTTAGCTGTAATGGATAAGAAATGCCATTCCCATCCGCCGTCCGCCGCCCACGTTTACAAAGTGTTTATCAAATGCGAGATCATCGGCGGCCGGATCAGGGAGGGAACAGAAACAAGCGCCGCCGGTTTTTTTGCGGAAACGGAACTGCCGCCGCTATCTGAAGCCCGCAATACAGAAAGTCAGATTGAAAAGATGTTTGCGTATCTCAAACATCCGGACGAACCCGTTTATTTTGATTAAGGCAGCAATCAGAAAGAAAAGGGGGCCCGAGTATAATGGAGGATTCAATTAAACAGCAGGCGCAGCGGCAATTTGCCAAAAACGCCGCGAAATATGTGACTAGTCCAGGACACGCCGCAGGAGAGGATTTGGCGTATCTCGTTTCAGCCTCCGGTGCCGAAAAGCATATGGACGTGCTGGATATCGCGACGGGAGGCGGACATACGGCTAACGCTCTCGCTCCTCTCGTACGCTCTGTTATCGCCTATGACCTCACGGAAGAAATGTTAGCAGCCGCTGAAGCATTTATAACCGGAAACGGATGGACGAACGTGTCATTCGAAAAAGGCGATGCTGAAAAGATGCCGTTTTCCGATGCTGCTTTCGATATCGTCACATGCAGAATCGCAGCGCATCATTTTCCCGATGTCAGAGCCTTTGTTCATGAAGCGTTTCGGGTTGTCAAACCGGGCGGCAGACTGCTTCTCATTGACAATACCGCACCTGAAAAGGATGAATATGACCATTTTTATAATGACATTGAAAAGAAACGGGATCAGAGCCACTTTCGAGCGTGGAAAAAAACAGAATGGCTCCGTTTTCTGGAGACAGCCGGCTTCCGGATTGAATCCGCTGTCTGCTTTTTGAAACCATTTCAATTTACCGTCTGGTGTGAACGGGCAGGCCTGACTGAAGAGAAAGCCGCATTACTGGAAAAACAGATGCTGGATGCTCCTCGTGATATACAGCGGTTTTTTTCTGTAGAAAAGGATCAATCAGGCCGTATTGCGGGCTTCACAGGTGAATCGGCCTGTTTCTGCGTGATCCGTCCCGTCTGAGACGAAAAAAACCGCTGTGCAGTTTTCCTGCCCGCGGTTTTTTTCGTATTATCTGTTCTTGATTTGAGAAATAATAGCGGAAGTGACATCTTCCGTTGAATGTTTTCCGCCGACATCAGGAGTCAGAATGCCGCTGTTTGTGACCGTTTCAATAGATTGTAAGAGGAGATGACCCAGTTCCTCTTCTCCGAATGAATCGAGCATTAATTTCGCCGTCCATATTTGGCCTATAGGATTGGCAATTCCTTTCCCGACAATATCCGGGGCGGAGCCGTGAACAGGCTCAAACATGGAAGGATATTTGCCGTTTACATTGATGTTGGCTGCGGGAGCGATTCCGATGCTTCCCATAATCGCCGCGCCGATATCTGTCAGCACATCTCCGAACAGATTCGAAGCGACAATGACATCAAAGCGTTCCGGCTGCGTGACGAAGAAGGCCGCCAGTGCATCGATGTGCTGGGAATCCGTCTCAATCCCGGCGTACTCCCGGCTGACCTCTTTAAAGATGTCATCCCAGAACGGCATCGAGTGAACAATACCGTTTGATTTCGTCGCGCTTGTGACGTGTTTCCGCCGACTTGCCGCCAGTTCGAAAGCATACCGCATCACTCTTTCCGTACCCCGGCGGGAAAAGACCGCGTTTTGTATGGCGATTTCGTCCTCACCCTGATAGATTCTGCCGCCGACAGAGCTGTACTCGCCCTCACTGTTTTCGCGGACGACTATCAGATCAAAATCTTTCGGGTTAACGAGGGGGGAAGTGATTCCCGGCAGGAGCTTCGCCGGCCGCACATTAATCACCTGTTCAAATTCCCGGCGTATCTTGATGAGCAGCCCCCACAGCGAAACATGATCGGGGACGAGTTTTTGATTCCCCACCGCTCCCAAAAACAAAGCATCAAAGTGCTGTAACCTTTCTAATCCATCATCCGGCATCATAGTCCCGTGTTCCAAATAATACTCGCAGCTCCACGGAAAAGAAGTGAAATCAAAGACAATGCCTCCATGTAATTCGGCGATCGCGTTCAACACCCGCTCCGCTTGCGGAACTGCTTCTTTCCCCACACCGCCCACCGGTATGCTGGCAATCTTGTATGTTTCATGTTTCCGGCACCTCCGATATGCTGGCAAGCCCGGGAATGTTGCTTCCATAGATAAACTGTTATATGATCTTGGTAACAATAAGGCCTAAATTGTATGAAGAGGTAGGAAAGATGGATAATTTTAAATTAGATAAGCCAATCCCGTATTATCTGCAATTTTATTCCCAATTGAAAAAAATGATATTTGACGGGATTTTTAAACCGGGTGAACGGCTGAATGAGACTCAGCTGGCCAAGGATTTCGGAGTCAGCCGGTCGCCGGTCAGAGAAGCCATGCGGCTCCTTGAAAAGGACGGGCTTTTGACGGCAGACGATCGAAACGGCTTTGTCATTTATTCTTTGTCCGTTAAGGATGTTGAAGAGATCTATAAAATCAGAATGTCACTTGAATCACTGGCGGTCGAACTGGTTATTGATGAAGCGGCTGAGAGTGAAATTGACCTCATTGAAAAACAGCTGCGGGAAACGGAAGAAGCCATCAATAAAGGCGTCAAAGAGACTGAGATTATTTCCTTAAACGAGTCGTTTCATCGGCTCCTTGTGGATTTCAGCCGCAACAGCCGGCTGGCCATGCTGCTTGAGCATGTCAATGTGCTGATTCATTTTTGCAGAGTTCTTAATTTTAAAGGCGATGACCGTGCGGAGGTTATCCTGCATGAGCACCGGAAAGTCTTTGAAGAAATAAAAAAGGGCGATAAAACAAAAGCCGTGCAATATATGACGGAGCATCTCAAGCATGATGAAGAACATCTGAAAGGCGTGCTCAAAGCGGGAGAAACAGACGAATCATCACGATAGACAAGGTGAAAAGCCTTGTCTTTTTTTTGCCGATGTCATCGAACCGTCATAAAGACCTGACGGATGTTCCTTGCATGATTTTTTCCGCGTCATTTATGATGGATATGGAAGAGACGCAAAAAAGGTAAAGGAGTTTGAAAAATGGCGAAACATATTCTGATGATCAATTTTCCCGCAGAAGGACACGTAAACCCGACTTTGGGTATGACAAAGGCTTTCAGCGAACGGGGCGATCACGTTCATTATATCTCAACGGAAAAATACAAAAGCAGACTGGAAGGAGTAGGGGCGAAAGTTCATCTTCACAGCGATCTGCTCAGAATGACACCTATTGATCCCGGCAGTCCGTCCGGTATACTTGCATTTTTAAAGGTTCATATCAAAACGTCACTGGAGATTTTACATATTGTGCAGAGGCTGGCAGAGGACATTGAATTCGACGCCGTCTATTATGATAAATTCGGTGCGGGAGAGCTGGTGCGGGATTATCTCAACATTCCCGGCATCTCTTCTTCAGCATCCTTCCTGTTCAATGAAGACCGTCTGAAAATACTGCCGCTCCATCCGGAATCGGGCGTGCCGTTTCAGCCGGACAGGGAATGTGAAGAGCTGTTGGCCGAGATGAAAGACAAATACGGTGTCGCCCCTGACAGCATGGTTCAATTTATGAACAACACAGGTGAATTGAACGTCGTCTATACAAGCAGATATTTTCAGCCCGAAAGTGAGACATTCGGAGATGAGTATTTATTTATCGGTCCGAGTTTTCCGAAGAGAAAAGGGCGCGTCGACTTCCCGATTGACTCATTAAAGAATGAAAAAGTCATTTATATCTCAATGGGAACGGTGCTCGGGGACACAGAAGCGTTTTTCAATCTGTGCATAGACGCGTTCTCAGATTTTGAAGGAAAAGTAGTCATTGCCGCCGGGGAAAAAGCCGATCTGTCGAAAATCAAACAGGCGCCGGAAAACTTTATCATCGCTCCGTACGTGCCGCAGCTTGAAGTGCTGGAGCAGGCCGACGTGTTTGTCACGCATGGCGGAATGAACAGTGTAAATGAAGGCATTCATTATCAAGTGCCGCTGGTGGTCATCCCGCACGATAAAGACCAGCCGATGGTTGCGCGCCGCCTGACTGAATTGGATGCAGGCTATACAGTGCAAAAAGATGAAGTAAGCGCTGAAAAGGTAAAGCTTGCCGCGGAAGAAGTGTTGCATAACGGAAAATACAAACAAGGCATTCAAGCCATTAATGAAAGCTTTAAAGAATGTACGGACATGAAGGATGTCCTTGCCCGGATCGACCGGTTTATTGAACAAAAACATGCTCAATAATACATGGAAAAAGCCTGTTTCCTCTGCCAAAGGGAAACAGGCTTTTTATAATGGCTTTTAGATGATGTGATGTTCTTCATTTGCAAGTTTCACAAGAGTCAGAAGAGATTCTGCCTCACGGGCGTCGAGTGTTTTTGCCAGACGGTTTTTTTCAAAGATCTGCTGGCCGAAGACATTCACTGACGCCTGGTCAACCGCCGTGTGCCAGTCCTTTTGTGAATGATTCTCAGAAAAAGAGAAAACGAACACGGCAAAGACCGCTATAAGCATCGCCATGACCCAAAATTTTTGCCGATTTCCTGCTGCTGACATAGGCCGCCTCCTAACGTTCATTTTAATGGTATTAGATCATATATGAGCTGTTTTTCATAGAGTAAAGAAGTCATTATTTCATGTAGTCCAAATGGAACGAGGCACAGCCAGAAGCCCGCCGGTCAGGCCGATGAGCCAATTCATATTTTGTTCATATTTTATTAAAAGTTTATCCAAGCCTGTCCTTTACAGTAGATATAACCACAAAATGCTGCTGAAAGGAGCCTTTAAAAAATGCATATTCATATGATCAACAAAAACCAGTTTGAGAGTGACTTGGAGGCGGCCGGCTTCAGCCGTCAGGCAGATGATATTATCGGCAAAATGAAAGAGTACGTAACGGAATACGCGGCTTCATCCGAACGGTTCCTGATTGAAATTCAAACCGTCATGAACGAATACAAAGCCGTCGTCTGCGCGATGTTTTCGACCATGGAAATTGCCGGTGCAAATAAAGACGAGAAGCATGTTGAATTTGAAGCCTGCACAGTATTGTGTGAATAAAAGACATTCATCAAACCTCCGCGGCTGCCTGAACGGCAGTATACTGACTGGTGTTTCGAGAAGGAAAAATTTTGAAACTTCTAAAGCGGCCGTTCGTATAAAAGAGTAAATCAGCTTGTATATGGAGGTTCGTGAAATGAACGATAAGAAAAAACAAGCTTTTGAACAGCTTTTCAGCACTTTAGACGAAAGACATGAAATAAACGGCGCTGTATTGGCAGCGGAAAACGGCCGCATCTTATACCAGGGTTCATTCGGCGCTGCAGAACTGAAAACAAAGAGGATGCTGAATGACCAATCGGTCTTTGAATTGGCCTCAGTATCGAAGCCGTTTACAGCTTTGGGCGTTATCATTTTAGAGCAGCAAGGGAAGCTGCGTTATGACGATATGATAGAGCGATGGCTTCCTGATTTTCCTTATCCGGGCATTACCATTCGGCATTTACTCCATCATACGTCAGGATTGCCGGACTATATGGAGTTGTTCTTAACACATTGGGACCGGGACAGAATTGCCGTTAATCAAGATGTGATCAATATGCTTAAGCAGCATAAACCGGATGCTTATTTCCCGCCGGGCAAGGAGTGGCTTTACAGTAATACGGGGTATGTGGTGTTAGCGGTTATTATAGAAATTGTATCAGGCATGAGTTTTGCTGAATTTATGAAACAAGCCGTATTTCATCCGCTTCGTATGCACGATACGCGGATTTATAACAGAAGGCTGAGTAAAGAAAACATTCCGAACTATGCATATGGCTATGTGTATGATGTTCATTCCGGAGAATATGTGCTGCCGGATGAACTTGAGGAAACCGATTATGTCGTCTTTCTTGACGGGATTCAAGGTGACGGAACCGTTAACTCCGCTATAAGAGATTTATATCTGTTTGATCAGGCTCTTTATACAGAAGAAATCATCGGCAAAGAGTCTAAAGATCAAGCGTTTACACCGGGCTATTGGAATGAAGAAGAGCAATTCGGATACGGATTTGGCTGGATGATTCAAAACAGCCGGCAAAAAGGGAAGATTATCAGTCACGACGGAGGCTGGCCGGGCTATTCAACTCTGATGATCCGGTATATTGACCAGAATAAAACATTGATTTATCTAAGCAATATGGAACAATCGTATCAATTTGAACAAGCTGTGATTGCCGCGGCTGTAAACATCTTATTTGATCAGCCATACGTGATTCCGAAACGTCCGGCAGATCAGAAAAAAGCAGATATCGATCCTGCGATTTACAGCAGATTTACCGGTAATTACTCATTTCAGGATGACACACATGCATCGGTGGCGGTAAAAGAAAACCGATTGTATCTTACAATAGACGGGCAGACACCATTCGAATTATTCCCAATGACGGAAACCCGTTATTTTGTCAGGGCGCTGCCGCTTGAAATTGAATTTGCAGGTGATAAAGCACAAACAGCCCCGCATTTCGTTTTATATCAGGACGGCACAGAAGAAACGGCTTTGCGGATAGACTGAGTGACATGCAAAACAAAACCGCCGTCCTGAGAAGACGGCGGTAATAGAAAGGTCAAACCCCTTTGATGACGCGAAATTTTCTTTTCGGCTCTGACATAAATATAGAAGAAAAAATCATAGCTCCGAGCATTGTGATGTATTCCATATAAAGCGAAACTTCTGCCAAAAGCAACCCCGCAATCATTAAAACAGCGCCCAATACCACCGCAAAAACCTTCGTTTTCATGATGAGTTCCCCCTATTATCTGATAATTGAATTATACTGCATCTCCATTAATGTGTACATTTTGTGAACAATTTCACCTGATGAAAGGCAATAAAGAGAGATTTGAAGAATTAGGAGAAATGACAGGCCATCTTTTTGTTTTACTGAAAAAACGAAAGGGAAAGTGAAAAATCAAAAAGGCAAAGGAGTTCTTGAAATGAAAGCGAGACTATTTTTATTCAGCATGTTTCTCCTGATCCCCGTTCTGGCGCTTGCCGGATGCAACAGCCAATCTTCAGGAGGAAGCGAAAAAGCGAAAGACAAAGAAACGCACTCTCACGAAGACATGAATCACTCAGGTTCATCCGAGGTGCCGAAAGGTTTAAAGAAGGCCGAAAATCCGACTTATAAGGTCGGCAGTGACGTCATGATTTTAGCTTCTCATATGAAAGGCATGAAAAATGCGCAAGGAACCGTAAAAGGTGCTTATGATACAACGGTTTACAGTGTATCTTACACTCCGGAAACGGGAGGAAAGCGCGTCGAAGATCATAAATGGGTCATTCAGGAAGAGCTGAAGGGCGCCGGTGATAAAACGTTAAAACCGGGTGACAAGGCCGTGATCGAGGCATCCCATATGAAAGGCATGAAGGGCGCCGAAGCCGTTATTGATTCAGCCCAAAAGACAACCGTGTATATGGTCGACTATACACCGACTGACGGCGGCCAAAAAGTAACCAATCATAAATGGGTGACAGAAGACGAGCTTGCT
The DNA here is from genome assembly GCF_001975995.1 of Bacillus sp. GZB. Classification (NCBI taxonomy): domain Bacteria; kingdom Bacillati; phylum Bacillota; class Bacilli; order Caryophanales; family Bacillaceae; genus Bacillus; species Bacillus sp. GZB. The sequence goes on along the minus strand of NZ_MTQG01000018.1, from coordinate 12,570 downwards.
GCCGCAAAATAAAAAGACCGCAAAAGCCGAAGGAACTCCTTTGGCTTTTTTGCGGTCTCACATTTATGCTGATTTTCTTTTCAAAGCGGGTCTCGTTAAAGAGAATACAGCTAACGCGACAGCGATAATGACAATCAAACCGCCGCACCAGGCTGTTGCTGTGACAGAACCGGTTTGTCCGATCACGCCGCCGCCGATGGCTGACCCGAGCGCGATGCCGATCTGCAAAGCGGACGTGTTGAAGCTTTGCTGAATATCGGAAGACTCAGGCGCAATTTTGATTAAATAGCTTTGCTGCGCCGGCGCAAGGCTCCAGCTGAGCAATCCCCAGATCACCATCGCAGGCAGGAAAATGATTAAAGAAACCGTTGTCAGCGGAAGAATAAACAGGATCAGAGCGAAAGAAACGGTCACAAGCATGATGCTTTTAAATGCTCCTAAACGGTCATACAGCCAGCCTCCGAACGGGCCGCCGCATACCGCTGACAGACCGAACAAAAAGTAGCATACACTGATCCAAACGGAACTCAAATGAAGCGTTCTTTCCAAAAAAGGCGCAAAGTAGGCATAGAGTGTGTAATGCCCCGCCAATGTAAACAAGGTGACAAGATGTGCGCTGGCAATTTTGGCGGTCCCGATCGTCTTAATCTGCTCACGAAACGGAATCATTTTTTCAGCAGGTATTTTTTCGAAAAAGACGCTGATAATCAGCATGGAAACGAGAGATAATACGCCGATTCCCAAGAACAGAACGCGCCATCCGAAGGCATTGCTGATGATAATGCCGACAGGCACGCCTAAAGCGATTGCGGAGCTGAACCCCATGAAAATGATGCCGATCGCCCGCGCTCTGTATTCAGGCGCCACGATTTTAGGAGCAATCGTTAAAGAAAGGACGACAATCAGCCCTGTGCTCATGGAAGCGAGCACCCGTGACACCATAAGTACGGCGAAATTGGGACTGAAATAAGCGACCAGATTACTTAGGAAGAAAATAAACAGTGCGATTAAATAAAGCCGCTTTCGTTCAGCCTTTGCCGTCACTGCCAAAAGCAGCGGGCCGGATACCGCATAACCGAGCGCAAACACGCTGATCAGCTGCCCTGCGCTGACGATGGATATATCTAAGTCGGAAGCGATTTGCGGAAGAATACCGCCCACAATTAATTCAACCAATCCGACTGCGATGGTAGATGCTGCAAGCAGAAATACTTTAAAATTCATGTACAGATACTCCTTTTTTTATTTTTTAGAAAATAAAAAATCCTGATTACAAAAAGTGTACGGGACAATTTTTGTAATCAGGATTTTACGGTTCCTGGTAGACACCCTCAAACCATATCATTGAGGTTATACAATGTATGCAATATTCGGTTGTGTCCGTTTCTGCAAAAATTCTACCATAATAGTGAGGGAGATTCCATAGAAAATTCGAGGAAATCCTTTCAATTTCAATATCGGCGGCTGTAACGTCATTGATGAAGCAGGGAAAAAAATTTATGATAACCGTAAGGAGTCTATACAGATCAAACATTATACAGCCGGAGGAAACCGATGAATAAGTACGAAAAAATCGCCAACGAAATGAGAAAGAGGATTAAAAGCAGTGTATATGACATAGATCAGCCGATCCCGGATGAAAAGACGCTCGCTGCGGAGTTCGGGTGCAGCCGGATGACGATGAAGCGGGCGCTTGATACACTTGCGGCTGAAGGGATGCTTTTCAGAAAAAGAGGGCACGGCACGTTTATCATTCAATCAGCCATGCAGGATGAGCACGTTCACGTAGTCAGCAACGAAATTCTCGGCTTGAGCAATTTGTTAAAAGGAAAGAATATCAAGAGCAAGGTCATCCGGTTTGAAGTGCAGTTTCCGTCTCAAGATGTCGCCGCACATTTGGCCATCGATGAAAAGACTCCCGTCTATTATGTAGTAAGGCTCAGAATTGTTGAAGGCGAACCGTACGTTCTTGAAAAAACGTACATGCCGGCGAGCCTTATACCCGGCATAAATGACGAGGTGCTCAACCATTCCATCTACGATCATATTACGCGGGAACTCCAGCTCAAAATCGCAGGCTCACATAGAAAAATCAGAGCGTGCAAGTCGGATGATATCGATCAGCAACATCTCGGCTGCCGGCCGGATGACCCGATACTTGAAGTCGAGCATGTAGGCTTTTTGGACAACGGCACTCCCTTTGAATATTCATTTTCCCGCCACCGTCATGACAAGTTTGTCGTGACCTCAGTCAATATAAAACGTTCATAAAAGCGCCGAAGAGTGAGAGAAAAACTCACTCTTTTTTTGTTGCCGCTGATTTACATCTTCGCTTCTTTTATGTTATATTACCCAATGATAGAATCATCCTACAAATTTCAGAGGTGTTTTGATGGAGATATCCAAAACAAGCAGACTGTCGCTCGTAGAACAAGTGGTGACGCAAATTGAATCGTTAATTCAATCGGATAAATGGCCGGTCGGGACGCGCATTCCTCCTGAGCTGGATTTAATGAAGCAATTTGATGTGAGCCGAAACACATTGCGTGAGGCCATTCGGGCGCTCGTACATGCCGGCCTGCTTCAGACAAGGCAGGGGAGCGGTACGTATGTCAGCTCATCCAGTGTTCTCGGCGCGGCATTTTACCGCCATATTAAAAAATCAAATTTGCTTGAAACATTAGAAGTCAGATACGCACTCGAAAGAGAAGCTGCACGATTGGCGGCGGAAAGGCGTAATGACGAAGACCTGAAAGCACTGAAGGCATGCTTGGATGAATGTGAAGCGGCCTTGCAAAATGAAGATCGAAAACGGTATGCCGAAGCCGACATTAAGCTGCACAAAACCATTGTACAGGCGGCCCATAACAACATGCTTTCTGATCTATACGAGCATATGACGGAGGCGCTTTGTGCGTCAGTCCATAACCTGTTGGAAATCACCCCTGCTATACGGATCCACACCCAGCTTACCGCCGCGATTATCGGACAGAAACCGGATCAGGCCATGGAGGCCGTCAACCAATACATCACAGTATTTAAAGATACAATACACATGGAGGATGAACATGAAAATTAAAGACGAACATCAAATTCTGCAAGCAAGTCAGCGTAAAAAACTGATATTGCTGGTCATCGGAGTCATATTAATAGGGGCCAACCTCAGAGCGCCTCTGACATCGGTCGGGCCGCTCGTTTCCTCAATTAGGGACAGCCTCGGCATGACCAATGCGGCTGCCGGCACCATTACGACAGTGCCGCTTTTGGCCTTTGCATGTCTGTCACCGTTTGTTCCTTTATTGTCCCGGCGCTTCGGGACCGAGATTGTGTTACTGTCATCATTAATTGTCCTGACAGCCGGAACTCTGCTGCGCTCCATCGCCGGAATCGGCACTCTCTTTTTCGGAACGATCCTGTTGGGATTGTCGATCGCCGTATGCAATGTCCTGCTGCCGAGTCTCATTAAACATAAGTTTCCCGGAAATTTAGGCATCATGACCGGCGTCTACTCGGTTTCTATGAATCTGTGCGGCGCGATTGCATCCGGCATCAGCGTGCCGATCGCCTCTTCAGCGGGGTTAGGCTGGAAAGGCGCGCTCGGCTGCTGGGCTATCCTTTCTTTCATTGCGTTCGTCATGTGGATTCCGCAAATGCGAGGACGCGAACTGCCCGTCCGCACGACTGGGACAAACGGAGAGAAGAAAAGCAGTCTGCTGCGGTCTCCGCTAGCTTGGAAGGTGACGATGTTCATGGGGCTGCAATCCCTTATTTTTTACACCGTCATCGCTTGGCTGCCGGAAATTCTTCAGCAGAATGGTCTCAGCTCAAGTAAGGCGGGATGGATGCTTTCATTAATGCAATTCTCAGTCCTGCCGATTACTTTTATCGTGCCGATTGCTGCCGCTAAAATGAAAAATCAGCGCGCACTCGCCGGACTGACAGCTTTATTTTTCCTTATCGGCATTGCCGGCGTTCTTTTCGGAAGCCCGGCTCTCACTCCGCTATGGGTCATTTTGATCGGAATTGCGGGAGGATGTGCGTTTAGCTTGGCGATGATGTTCTTCAGCCTGCGGACCCGGCATGTTCATGAAGCCGCGGCGCTTTCCGGCATGGCCCAGTCATTCGGATACCTGCTTGCCGCGTTCGGGCCGCTCGTATTCGGTTTGCTGCATGACATCACGCACGGCTGGACGGTTCCGTTATTCATGCTGATCGCAGTCTCCGTTCTGATTTTCATTTTCGGAATCGGAGCGGGAAAAGCAGAACAGATCAAAACAGCATAAAAAAAACAAAGGGCCCGCTTAGGGTCCTTTATTTTTTATTTGAAAAGCTGTCTCAGGCCGTCACGCTGTCAGTTTTAAGCCGATGACACCGATGAGGATAAGCCCCAGAGACACCAATTGTGACAGATTGAATTTTTCTTTAAACCAAAGTATGCCCACGGCCGAAACGCCGATGCTTCCCATGCCGGTCCAAGCCGCATACGCGACACCTGTGGGAAGAACCTGCATCGCTCCGGAAAGACAAAAGAATGAAAGCATAAAGCCTGTTACCATGACAATCAGCGGCCACTTTTTTTTAAAACCGTCAATATGTTTCATGGCAACGGCCGCTACAACTTCCTCCGCTCCGGCAATAAATAACAGCAGCCATGCCATTAATGTTCACCCCTTGTTTCAGTTTCTTTCGTAAATACCTTCATTCCTAAAATGCCGGACAACAGCAAAGCCAAAAAGAATATTTGCCCGATTGAAAACGATTCGCCTAAAATGATGCCCGTTACATATGTGCCGACGGTGCCTATTCCGACAAAAACGGTATATGCGGCAGCCATCGGAATTTTTTTATAAGAGCGGATCAGCATCAGAAAGCTGACGGCAATCAGAAGGAAAATACCAATCCAATCAAAAAGCGAATCCGCATGCTTCAGGGCGGACGCCCAAACTACTTCTAACAGTCCGGCTATCAATACAAGCAGCCAATACATGATACAGTCACCTCAGTTAGTTATGAATGAATGTCAGTCATTTTTGCAGCGGTCAAAAATGATCGGTCTCCGCCAATCATTTCTGCAAGCTTCTTTTGAGAAAGCTGAATATTTCTTTTTTATATACTTCAAGATCGACATCCTGTTCACAGCCGATATAAAACCGTTCAGCCGCGTTCTCGACAACGTTGATAATCGTTCTGGCCGTCCATCTGACATGAATGCCGCTGTGGACCTCACCCTGTTCAATGGCCGTATTGATCACGCCTTCCAGCCAGGAATAATAAGGCTGATAAATGGCTTCCCATTTCTCCATCGAATGATCGATGGCAAGACCGGAATAACAGAGAACGATAATATCTTTATGAAGCCGGGTGATGTGAAATGTCTCATCTACCAAAATGTCCAGCAACGTCCAAAAATCTTCAGAACCGTCCGTTTTCCCTTTTATCCTGTCCAGCGTAGTGTCGAGCAGGTTTTCTGCAATCGCGGATATCAGTGCGTTTTTAGAAGAAAAATATAAGTAAAACGTCCCTTGGGCCGTTCCGGCTTTTTTGACGATTTCTGAAATGGATGCTTTGTCTAATCCTTTTTCAGAAATGACTTCAATCGCGGCTTGCAGGATCTTTTCGTATTTTCCCGAGCTTTGTTTTGCCAATAGAGGGGTTCCTCCTTTTATGAATGACTGTCATTCATTTTATCGTACATTCGCTTTTTTGTCATCCCTTAAAATAAAAATACCGGAAAGAAGACCATACTTCTTTCCGGCATTCGTCATTTATCACTGTCGATCATAGCCTTCGGCAGTCCCGTATATTTTGCCCAGTAATAAATACCGAGCGAACCGATGGCGATCAGAATCAGGTCAAGCGGATTGCTGATAATGCCCAATCCGTGGCCGAACGAGCCGAGATAGGAGAAAATCAGCATCATGACATAAAAGCCGACAATCCACCATGCTGATTTCAGCTGCTGGCGTATGCTGACATCATCTTTGGGAGCATATTTACTGAAACAAAGATAGATCAGAAACATGACAATTTGAGAACCGAGAAGCCAGGATACGGTGCGCCATCCGGACCAATATACAATATAAGAGGTAAAAATAAACGACAGCGGTCCGATGATGCTCATCCCTTTTAAATAAAACGGTCTGTTAATATTCTTCGCGTTGACTCTCAGCGCCGCAGAAGAAATCGGCGCAATCGCATAAGACAGAATCAATGCGACGGAGCATACGTTGACAAGAGCGTTCCAAGAAGGGAACGGAAGCGTCCAAAAAACAGCCAGACCGAACGAAAGCCAAAGGGAGGCACGCGGTGTCCCGGTTTCTTTATTGACTTTAGAAAAAATGCTGAATAATGTTCCGTTTCTGGCCCAGGCATAGACGAGACGTGAAGTCGTATTCATAAAGATATTTCCGTTACCGCCCGGTGATAAAATCGCATCTAAAATGACCAATGTCGCCAGCCACCCCAAACCGAGCAAAACGGCGATATCTTTGAACGGAAGGGAGAATTCAGTCCCGATAGCCGGCCATCCGTGCTTCAGGGTATCCGCCGGGATCGCCCCGATAAAAGTGAGCTGCAGCACGGTGTAAATAATAGTAGAAACGATAATACAGACAATCAATGCGATCGGAATGTTTCGCTTCGGATTCTGAACTTCACTCGCGACAGCCACAATCGGATGCAGCCCAAGGTATGCAAACATGACGCCGCCTGTGGAAATCGCGGCCTGAATTCCGGTGAAACCAAAAGGCGCGAATCCGTGAACGGTCATATTACCCGGGTGAAAATGAAAAATCAGTACCACAATTACCGTAATCGGTACGACATATTTAAAAATCGAAATAATGAAGTTTGCTTTCGCAAAGGTTTTGACACTCCAGTAATTGAGGAGGAAGAACAGGCAGAGCAGCGCAAATTGCAATATCCACCCGGCAATTGTCGGAGAATCGGAGCCTTTTACGGTCAAACCGGGAAACCAATACGCCACGTATTGGCGGACTGCCGTGACTTCTATAGAAATAAGACTCGTGTATGCCACAATGGTGACAAAGGAGATTAAATATCCGACCAGGTGTCCGTGTGAATATACGGGATACCGGATAATTCCCCCGGTCCGCGGCAGCGCGGCGCCCAGTTCCGCATAAACCAAGCCGATCAATAAGATGATTCCCCCGCCGATCAGCCAGGAAAAAACGCCTGATGGGCCCGCTTTAGAGGCGACGTTACTGACGGCAAACAGCCATGCCGAACCGAATATGGCTCCCATGCCGATTAAAATAAGATCAAAAAGTGACATAGTTTTCTGGAAGTTTCCTTGCTTAGACATTCGCTGCCTCCTTAGAAAAGACATTGTTCTCTTTACATAATTCCCATTATCATTCAAACATACCCAGCCGGCCGGCTGGAAAATTAGGACAACTTTCGAAACGAAGTATGTACAGCAATGTGCTCACATTATAATAACGGCCGTATGGCAAGATCTCCCGGCTTATATTCCCCGTTTTAAACACATTCAAACCTCATATTCAGAAAAACAAAAAACGCCCGAAACAGGCGTTTTTTGTTACAAGTTCATATCTTTCAATCCGGGGCTGTGCTCATTCGGAAGCTCGGGAAGTTCCGGCACGGGGAAACCTTTAGGAGGCTCGGACACACTTAATTCGCCGCCGTTTCGGCTCGGCGTCGTTCCCTGCAGAATTTCTCCGATCCGTGTCGGATCCAGTCTGAAATTAAATTGGGTATTATGATAACCCATCTCAACGAATTTCCGGCATTCCGGGTATTTTTCAATATCATAATTCGGCACGGGAAATAATTTGCCCCATTCGACACCCAGTGTTTCCAACGCTTTTGTAAATGCATTTTGATGGGCGTTGTCACGGACGATCAGAAAACCGAGTGTTTCTCTGAACGTCTGATTTGAACTCATTTCATAAATGCGCGTCTTTTGCAGCACGCCGGTTGATTCCAACACGACATTGTCCAATAAATCGGAAATCAGGTTCCCGTGGTTGTATACCCAAGACCCGTTCCATGGATTGCCGCCGGCGTCTACAGGAAGAGAACTTTGCGCCCCGATGATAAAATGGTGCGGATTGGCGTGTTTAACTGCTTCGTCAAGCGGCGCCTGATCTGCTGCCTGATTTCCAGGGCCCTCAGCGCCGCTTTCATCTAGCAGCGCATTGATCGTACTTTGGACGAGTTCAACGTGTGCGATCTCTTCTAAAAATACACCGCGAAGCAGGTCACGGAACTGTTTTTCTTTTCCTCTGAAATTAGAGCTTTGGAAAAAGTATTGCATCATCGTCCGCATTTCTCCGTAGTGCCCGCCTAAAATTTCCTGAAGCACCTTGGCTGCGGCCGGGTCCGGCTTGTCCGGTTTAATGATATTGATCAGCTCTTCTTTGTAATAATACATAAACAGCGCCCCCTGAAAGAAGTTTTCGGTTCTTCTGTTAGTGTCTTTGCAAAGTCAGTTTTTATGTATCGGCATCAAAAAAAGGACGGAAACCGTGTCCGTCCTTTTGTGTTAAGCCTCAACCGTCCCGCGAAGTTTCGTGTTGACAAGCCCGTTCCATCCTTGATCCATCGTACTGTGAATCTCGGAGCTTTTCCGATTGACTTTATTGATAACGGCTTCCGGCTCTTTCCATCCGCCGTGAATGAGAGTGAATTCCGTATCTCCGCTTTCCGTTTCCTTTAAGACAAAAGAAACGATCCAGCCTTCCGTATCCCACGAAAAAGAAAGGCGGTACGGCGCTTCAATATCCAGCAGCTTGCAAGGAGACGGACCGAACGGAGATTCCAGCTGAAACTCACTGTCTTCTTGAGGTGTGAAATCATTCGGCATAAACCAGAGAGACAGGCCGTCCGCAGTGGAGACCGTATCCCAGACAACTTGTATCGGCGCCTTGAAAACGGCGGTATGAATAATGTCCGGTAATGGCTGATTGCTGCTGTTGTTGTTTTTGTTATCTTTGTTTTGTTTATCAGACATGCTGCGTAACCACTCTTTCGCTGTTTTTACTTTTGATCATACTACACGGGGCAGGACATTTGAAATCAAATCAAACTTATTCTATGCTTTTCCAAAGCCATTCAATTCATTTTAAGGAGACGTAGTGATGACAGATCAATTTAAAGCGTTAGTAGTCGATCAACGTGAAGACCGGTTTTCAGTCAGCGTACGGGAGCTGGCGGTTCAGGACCTTCCCGAGGGTGAAGTGCTGATTAAGGTTTGCTATTCAGGGGTGAATTATAAAGACAGCTTGGCTGCCATTCCTGACGGCAAGATTGTAACGTCGTATCCTTTCGTGCCGGGAATTGATTTAGCGGGAATCGTCGTTTCCTCAGATGACGCCCGTTTCAAAGAGGGGGACAAAGTCATTGCGACAAGCTACGGCATAGGTGTTTCCCGCTTTGGCGGTTATAGCGGGATGGCCCGCATTCCGGCAGATTGGATTGTGCCGCTGCCTGAAGGTCTGACACTTAAAGAAGCCATGACGATCGGAACCGCCGGCTTCACTGCCGCATTGTCCGTTCAGCGTCTTGAAGAAAACCATGCCGCTCCTGAAAAAGGGAAGGTGCTGGTCACGGGAGCGACAGGCGGCGTCGGAAGCTTTGCCGTCTCCATTCTTTCAACCTTAGGTTACGAGGTTGAGGCCAGTACGGGAAAAGAAGACGAAAGCGGCTATTTGAAGAGCCTCGGAGCAAAGACGGTCATTCACCGTGATGAAGTGTATAACGGCACGTTAAAACCAATGCAAAAGCAAAAATGGGCAGCGGCCGTCGATCCGGTCGGAGGTGAGCCGCTTGCTTCAGTTCTCAGCCAGATTCAGTACGGCGGATCAGTTGCTGTGAGCGGACTGACAGCGGGAACGAAACTCCCGGCTACAGTCTTTCCGTTTATATTGCGCGGCGTCAGTCTCTTGGGAATCGATTCCGTATTCTGTCCGATGGAGACAAGAAAGAAAACATGGCAGCGTTTAGCTGATGACTTCAAGCCTGCAGATCTGGAGGCCTTTATTCAAAAGGAAATTACACTTGAAGAGCTGCCGAATACGCTTCCTGCCCTTTTAAAAGGAGAAGCGAGAGGAAGAACGATCGTTACAATAAACGAAGAATAAATCAAAAACCCCCAATCAGCAGTTGGGGGTTTTCAATATATAATCAATTATTGATTACAATCGGGGTAATTCGTTGAGCGTGTTACGAAAATGCATTAATGGAAAACGTAAATTGATTATGTGTGGGTATAATATAGGTAAGTTATAAAATTTTCTGAAATATTTATTGACTGAAAGCGCTTTTAAAATTATGATAATAACATAAGTGCCAATAATATCATTATAACTTTACTAAAAAGTAACTATAAAGTAACAATTTGGCGAGAGGGGAGAGCGAATAATCACTATAAATGATAACGCTTTCGGAGTATTTTCTTCTTATATAACTGTTTTGGACAGTCAGAAATTGTATGCAGACGTTATAGGTGTAAACATTGATAACTGAATATTCCGATATTATCTCTGTGTAAAAACTAGGAGGATTTGAAGATGAATAAAAATAGCAGCCAGCATTCATTTTTGAGAACCATCATTTTAGTATCGACATTCGGGGGACTTCTTTTCGGCTACGATACCGGTGTAATTAATGGGGCGCTGCCGTTTATGGCGGAAGCTGACCAGCTTAATCTTACCGCTTTGACTGAAGGGATGGTGGCGAGCTCCTTGCTCTTGGGGGCTGCGATCGGCGCGGTTTTCGGAGGGAGATTGTCGGACTATAACGGCAGACGTAAAAATATCCTTATCCTTGCCGTTTTGTTCTTTGCAGCAACGCTTGGATGTACACTGGCGCCTAACGTATCGGTTATGATCATCTCCCGTTTTCTGCTGGGGCTTGCCGTCGGGGGAGCATCCGTAACCGTTCCGGCATATTTGGCTGAAATGTCACCGGCGGAAAGCCGAGGGAGAATGGTTACCCAAAATGAATTGATGATTGTAACGGGCCAGCTGCTTGCCTTCACGTGTAATGCTATCATCGGCAATGTGCTTGGTGATACCTCTCACGCTTGGCGTTATATGCTCGTTATCGCGGCCCTTCCGGCGTTATTCTTGTTTTTCGGTATGCTGAAAGTTCCTGAAAGTCCGCGCTGGCTGGTTTCTAAAGGAAGAAAAGAAGATGCTCTGCACGTTCTCCGGCGAATAAGGAATGAAGAGAAAGCGAAGTCTGAGCTCGCTGAGATTGAATCTGCCTTTCATAAGGAAGCTGAGATGGAGCAGGCGACTTTTAAGGATCTTGCCGTTCCGTGGGTGCGCCGCATTGTGTTTATCGGGATCGGAATTGCGGTAGTGCAGCAGCTCACCGGCGTGAATTCAATTATGTATTATGGAACTCAAATTTTAAAAGATGCCGGTTTCGAGACAAAAGCCGCATTAATCGGCAATATCGCTAACGGTGTGATTTCGGTGCTCGCGACTTTTGTGGGAATATGGCTTCTCGGTAAAGTCGGCCGCCGTCCGATGCTGGTGACGGGGCTGATCGGAACGACTGCGGTTCTGCTTTTGATCGGAGTTCTGTCTGTCGTGCTGAAAGGATCGCCTGCTCTTCCTTATGTGGTTCTTTCATTAACAGTCACTTTCCTTGCGTTTCAGCAGGGGGCTGTCTCTCCGGTGACCTGGCTGATGCTGTCGGAGATATTCCCGCTTCGATTGCGGGGACTTGGTATGGGGGTCACTGTCTTCTGCCTCTGGATCGTGAACTTCCTTGTGGGTTTAACTTTTCCGATCCTGCTCGCAAACATCGGATTGTCTGCAACCTTCTTCATTTTTGTCCTGTTAGGGGTAGCGTCCGTTATATTTGTGAAAAGGTTTCTTCCGGAAACGAAAGGTCTGTCGCTCGAACAGCTTGAACAAAACTTCCGTGCTTATGAAAAAACAGATCGTAATAGCGCAGAAGCTGAGGTGAGCGGGTAATCTGAATAGACGCGGGGTTCCTAGGAATCCTGCTTTTTTATTTATTATATAGAAGGGAATAATAAGTGAGAAAAAAGTTTCGTAAAAAGTGTTGACCTAATTTGAAGTGCATGGTATATTATTAAACGTCGCTGATGAACAAAGCGATAACGACAAATGAGAAAATGATCTTTTGAAAAAAGACTTTACAAATTCTCAAAAGCGTGTATAATAAATAAGGTCGAGAAAAAGACTTCGAAAAGAAATAAAAAAACACTTGACATCATAACTGATTGGTAGTATGATAATTAAGTCGCCTGATAAGCGCCCGTAGCTCAATTGGATAGAGCGTTTGACTACGGATCAAAAGGTTAGGGGTTCGACTCCTCTCGGGCGCGCCAATTCAAATGCGGGTGTAGTTTAGTGGTAAAACCTCAGCCTTCCAAGCTGATGTCGTGAGTTCGATTCTCATCACCCGCTCCATTATAATGATCTTTGAAAACTAAACAAGACAAAACGTACCTGTTAATTCAAAGTTTTAAATAAATCGCACAGCGATGTGCGTAGTCAGTCAAACTACTTTATCGGAGAGTTTGATCCTGGCTCAGGACGAACGCTG
>NZ_MTQG01000015.1:0-621 GCF_001975995.1 Bacillus sp. GZB | reverse complement strand
TCTTCAACGACATCACAAGGCTTATCAGGCTTACGATCCCTGAAGCCGCCAAGGTATGACCGATATTCGGTTTCGTCGACGTTAATGCACAGTAGCTCCTTTCCTCTGTATAGTCTTTAAATGCCTCTGCCAATGCATTAATCTCGATCGGGTCACCGAGCTTTGTCCCGGTTCCATGGGTCACGATGTATTCCATATCCTCTGCCTTGATATGAAAACGATCGTACACTTCTTTGATGAGCTGGCTTTGCGAACGTCCGCTTGGCGCGGTAATTCCGTTCGTTTTTCCGTCATAGTTAATTCCGCTTCCCACTATGGTTGCGTATACAGGGTTACCGTCGGATTCCGCTTTTGACAGCCTTTTTAAAACAATAACGGCCACGGCTTCCGCCGGCACCATTCCGTTTGCACGCTTGTCAAAGGCGTAACACTCTCCGTCTGCCGACAGCATTCCCGCCTTATTCATCGCGTTATAACTATCAGGAGTAATCAAAAGATTGGCCCCTGCCACGATGGCAGTATCGCATTCTCCGTTTCTGAGGCTCTGACAAGCCTGATGAACAGCTACAAGCCCTGACGAGCACGCCGTATTGATGGCCATGTTTGGACCATCAAGGTTTA
>NZ_MTQG01000017.1:0-999946 GCF_001975995.1 Bacillus sp. GZB | reverse complement strand
GCGTCCGGGCAGTGACCGCCGCCTCACGAATGCCGTCGATGCGCCGGATCGCCGCTTCGATTTCTCCCGGTTCAATCCGGTAGCCGCGGACTTTCACCTGTCCGTCTGAACGGCCGAGCCATTCGACAAGGCCGTCTTCTGTCCAGCGTGCGATATCGCCCGTCTGATACATGCGCTCTCCCGGATAAAACGGATCATCGAGAAAACGCTCCTCCGTCAGCTCGGGCCGGTTCAGATAGCCGCGGGCCACCCCTGTCCCCGCGATGTACAGCTCTCCTGCCACGCCCGCAGGCTGAATGGTTCCTCCGCTATCTAATACATACAGACGGGCACCCGGAACGGGTTTTCCGATCGGAAGCCTTGTCCGTCCGCTGTCCCGTTTTCGGTCACAGACGTAAAACGCCGCATCAACCGTCGCTTCTGTCGGTCCATAGCCGTGAATAAGCATGGTCTCCGGCAACAGATCGGCAAACCGGGCAGCCGTAAGTGGGGAAAGAGCTTCGCCTCCGGCAAACACGCGTGTCAGTGTTCTGCCGAGGCGTGTTCTTGTTTCCTCAGGCTCCGTTTCCAGCGCGTCTAAAAAGCTGTTGACCATTGCCGGAATAAAATGCGCAGTCGTCACCTTTTCTGAGGCAAACGCTTCAATCATCCGCACAGGATCTTTCTCCCATCCGGCAGGAAGCAGATACACGGAGGCGCCTGACATCGTCCACCAAAACAATTGCCAGATGGAAGCATCGAAAGAAAAGGATGATTTCAGCACGATAATATCCTCTTCCGTTAACGGAAACTGCCCTTGCATCCCTGATAAAAAGGCGGCGGCCTGACGGTGTTCAACAGCTACTCCCTTCGGTGTTCCCGTCGAACCGGACGTATAAATGATATAAGCGAGCGAATCAGCATCCGCTTCTTCAGAGACAGCCCCTGTCTCCGTCTCGCCTGTCAGAGAAGAAAGAGACACTTCTAGCGTTTCTCCGGAAAAACCGGAAACGGATAATCCCGGCTGTGCAAGCAGGAGACAAGCGCCGCAGTCATCGAGCATATAGCGCAGCCTGTCCTCAGGATACTCCGGGTCAAGCGGCACGTAGGCGCCGCCCGCTTTTAACACGGCAAGCACTGAAACCACCATCTCCGGCGAGCGTTCAGCGAGTACGCCGACCATACTTTCTTTGCGGATGCCTTTTTGGCGGAGCCGAACGGCGAGCCTGTCCGTGTACTGATCAAGCTCGGCGTACGTCAGCATACCGCCCGGAAAACGGAGCGCCGGACGATGCGGCGAAAGCTCGGCGCGGCGGGTAAACAGCCCGTGAAGCGTCGGGGCCGGCGGTTCAGCCGTTTCTGTACGGTTAAACGCAGTTAACACCCGTTTCTTTTCTTTTTCATCCGCCATATCAATATGCCGAATCAGCTGGTTTGGATTTCTAACGGCATTTTCAACGATCGTCAGCAAATGAGTTTGAATTCGTTTAATCGATGTTTTAGTAAATAAAGCGGATTGATAATCAAAATTCAGCTCAATCAATCCCGTATCTGTCCGCTCCTTAATTAAAATGGACAGCTCATTTGCCGTATGCCCGCTGAAAAACATCGCCGTTTCATAATCGAAACCTTCTGCCTGACGCCACGCGAGAGGCTGGTATTGCATCGAAATCCCGATGATATTTTGCAGGTCGTGATGAATCTGCCTTAATTCATTGACAAAAAGATTGTAAGGATATTTCTGGTGCCGCATAACAGACAGCTGCTCTTTTCCTACGCTGCGGACAAAGGACAGGAACTCCGCATCAGGATCTGCCGTCATTCTGATCGGCAGTGTGCTGACGAACATGCCGAGCATATCCTTTTCGAGCCTGGAGCCCCGGTTTCCGTAATAAGTACCGATGGCAATATCCTTTTTAGCCGTCAGACGGCTGATGCATATGTATAACGAAGCCATAAACAGAGAGATGATGCTGACATTATGATCTTTGCAAAAACGCCGGATTGATTGTTCTAAGGAGTGGGAAAGAGTGATTGTATCTCTTGAAGCCGCAGTGCTTTGTCTAAGATGAGAGGTTCGTTCCGCCAGTGAAAGGTGTTCCGGAACGGTTCGGTATGTTTCAGTCCAAAATGAACGGTCTTTTTGAAAACGGGAAGACTGTAAGTATTGCTGTTCTTTTTCCATGTAGCTGAGATAGGAAGGGCTTTGGTGTTCGGCCAAATCCTCGCTTCGCATGATTTTTTGGTAGATTTCAATGAGCTGATTGCCAAGCAGATTGAGCGAGATGCCGTCCATAATAATATGGTGAAATTTTGAATAAAGCCAAACTTCTTCGTCTGACATGACAAGCAGAGTAAATTGATACAGCGGTGAATGAAACAGCTTGAACGGAACACGCGTCTGTTTGTCAATCCATGCCTCCCGCTCTGATTGATCAATATGAGTAAAATCAACGGTCTCTAAAGAAATCGGCCGATGCCCGGCCAGATACAGCTGGGGTTCTGAGCCGTCCCCTTCCGTCAGTTGAAACCTGAGCGAATCATTTTGCAAGATAGAGAAATCTAAAGCACGGCGCAATACGTCAAAGTCGATATTCCCCCTGAATTTGACGCACGCCGCGAGATTGCAGATACTTGTGCCCGGCTCGAGCAGCTCTGTAAACCAGACTCTTCTTTGGGCGTGAGTTAAAGAATAAACAGTGTTCTTCAATGGAATCCCTCCATTTCAATTTAAGAGGATAAGAAAGTGAAATAATTACAATTAAAATTCGACAGCATATGACTAAATCATCCATATAGCATTATTTTAAAACATATTTTAGAAATCACAATAAAAAATTAAATTTTCTCTAACATTTTTTAGAATATAGTATATATTCCTCACTTCATTTATTCATTTCTATAATCTTTATACCATGTAAAACGGTATGTATGCACACTGTAAACTGGTTCTTAAACACTATAATAAGGAATAAAATGTATAATTAATTGCACTTTTAAAAAGGTTTTGCCTTCTGAAAAGAAGTTTTACGTTTAAAAATGAAAAATCGGTGTCATGTAAAAAAAAGGAAGTATATTGCCGTATTACTTTTTGAAAAGATTGATTCATAATCGCAATATAATGTTTTACAGACATCAAAAAAAGCCGAATCCTCTAAGGATTCGGCCCTTCTTATTGATTTGCCAGCACGACTGCGATTTTGTCTTCAATGTCTTTTCCGTCATCTTCGTCAAGCAGCCCGTTTTGAAGCACGGAAAAAATAAGCGTATCTCCTGTTTTTGTGTCTGCATAGCCGGCAATCGAACTGACTGATGTTAGTGACCCGGTTTTCGCTTTAATTTTGCCTTCCGCCGGGGTGCCCTTCAGCCGATTACGAAGGGTTCCTCCCGTCATTCTGTCGCTTGCGCCGGCGACAGGGAGCGAACGAAGGAAAGCCGGGTACCACTTTTCTTTCTGAACCGCATACAAAAGCTCTCCGATTTGGCCGGCGGATACGCCGTTAATATGAGAAACGCCGGATCCGTCTCTTGCAATCAATTCATCCGGATTCAGCCCGAACGATTTGAGCTCCGATTTCATCACGTCCAAGCCCTCTTCCCAGCTGCCCTCCCCTTTTTTCACTTTTCCCATTTCCTTGATCAGAATTTCGGCGTGCCCGTTGTTGCTCAGTTTCATAAACGGGATCAATAATTCTGAAAGAGGTATGGATGTACGGAATGTGACAAGCTGGGTGCGGTGCGGCATTCGCCCTGTTCTGACTTTCCCTTTTACAGTTATACCTTGTTTAGTAAGCGCTTGTTTCCATAAATCTAAAGCATAGGACGACGGGTCCCACACTGCCGCCCATTCTTTTGCCTTTGCCGAGCCGGCAGGTATGGTTCCCTTTATCGTAATCACATTGCCACCGTGCTCCCGTTCAACCGTCAATTCTTTCTTTTCATCAGAAGCGACGGTTTTCACTTCATTTTTCACACGAACGATGTCCGTATGGGGGGAAATCGAAATGCGCGGCTTTTTACCAGGCTGTTTCGCCGGACTGATTTCCGCAATCACCGTTCCGGTATCATAATCCTCATTTGGGGAAGCGGTAAGAGCTGATACTTGCGCGCCATAATATTGGCCTTCATCGCTCCACGGAAGATCAACTGAATACCTGGTATCGTCATACCACGAGTCATCCCCGACCAGATCTCCTTTAATGACATGGATGCCCCTGGCTTTGACCTGTTTAGCCATCTTCTCAAAATCAGAAACCAATAGGGTCGGATCACCTTTTCCCCTGAAATAAAGGTTTCCGCGCAACTGTTTTCCTTTTACGGCGCCGTCTGCCCGTACTTCTGTCTTAAAGGTGTAATCTTCTCCGAGAACGGAAAGCGCCGCAGATGCCGTCAGCAGCTTCATCAGTGATGCGGGCCTAAGCCGCATATCTTCCCGGCTGCCGAACAGCACCTCCCCTGTTTTTGCTGACCGGACACTGACGCCCGCTGAAGCCCCCTTTAAAGCAGGCTCTTCATCCAGAATGTGTTCCAGCTCTTTTTGCAAAGTATTTTTTTGTTCAGCCGCCTTAGCCGCATCATCAATATAAGGAACTGCGGCAATGATCAAAAGCAGAATCACCGCGCTCAAGCGTTTCACATATGTTTTCAATGTTATCCCGCCTCTTTCCTATTCTTCGTCATGCAAAATGGTGATCCTGGATGACGCAGCCGCTTCTTCGCCCGGTTTCAGAATCTGAAGCCCTGTCAGTGATGCAGGCTGATTCAGATTAAATGCATCTGTAACGGAAGTATAAGGCTCAAGACTGACAAACCCCTGCTTTCCGTCACCGTTATATACCACCCAATGCTTGAAAGACGTGTCTGCCTGATACAAAACGGATAATTTCTCATCCGGATGATAAATAACAGCTTCGTTATTGCCGCCGTTCCGTCCGGAAGAAAGAAAAACATCGTCAAACTGTTTATTTTTCAAAGACATCCCATGACGGAACGCTTCTTTATCAGGCACATCCAATAAACGGCCCGTCGGCACGAAACGTTCATTTAATTCCCACATGCGGTCAGCCGTCAAAAATAGACGAGAACGCTCTTCATTGAAAACAAAAGTTGAATGATAGCCGAGCCCCCAAGGAAAAGCCTCCGTTCCCTTGTTGATAATCAGCGCCCGCTGCGTAAACACATTGTCTTTTAATGTATAGGTCATCCGGACAATGACATCGTGCGGAAATTGTTTGTGAACACGGGGAATCTTTGAAAGATCAATTTCTGTTTCGACTGTCATTCCATCCCCCTCTTCTTTCGCTGCCGCCGCTTTCCAATGCTGATTGTGAAGAAAGCCGTGAATATGATTATGTTTATCCTCTTCGTTTATCTCAAATTGATACGCGCGGCCGTCAAAACGAAACGTCCCATCCGTAATCCGGTTCGGCGGGAATAAAACGGGAATGCCGTACAGCATCGGTTTTGCGCGGAATTGCTCCGCAGTTTCCGGTTCTCTAAGAAGCCGCATACCGGTTCTTTTATCCCGAAGCGATATGACATTTGATCCCCACTCCGGCACAATGATGCATTCAGCCTGATCAGTCTCCGCTTTAATGGCTGAAACCCCTAAATAAGTCGTATGTTCAATCGTCATAAGCACCTGCCCTTTCCTTGTTTTCTAGCATGTATAGGAATTCCATTTTCTAAACTCATTTTCCTTCTCTAAAAAAACATCGCCCGTATGAACTGAGCGATGTGCGGTAAAACCTTATTGAATCAGCCGGGTAATCTGTTTTTTCTTCCATACAAACCGGTAATATCCGTATTGCAGCAGCAGGCTGACGACAAAAGCCGCCGGATAACCGACCCAAATGCCGAGAATGCCGAGATTTGTATAATGAGAAAGAATAAAGGCCACAGGCACTTCAATTCCCCAAATCGCAAAAATGCTGATAATCGTCGGCCATAACACCGTACCGCTCGCCCGCATTGTCGCTGAAACGATTTGAGCGTGACCGAAAATCAGATAGCTCCAAAGGGTAATCATAATCAGATTGCGGGCAATGTGGAGTGTATCCTGATCGGTTAAAAACAAAGCCAGTATCTGCCGGGAGAAGGTGTAAATCAGCACAATCAACACCCCGCCAATTAAATAATTCAGGCCGATGCCGACTTTGATGACCTGTTTCAGCCGGCCGAATTGATTGGCGCCAATGGATTGGGCGGCAAAAATTGAAACGGCGATACCGAGGCTTACCGCCGGCATCTGCACATAACTCGCTACTTGGTTGACAACCCCGTAAGCAGCCGTCGCGTTTGATCCGTAATGATTGACAAATGAAATGACCGCAATTTCAGAAAGTGACACGAGAATCATATTGATGCTCGACGGAATACCGAGACGGAGTAAAAGCGCAAGCAGCTTTTTGTCCATTTTAAGAGAACGGAGCGCAGTCCGGTCAAATGCCAATGGATGTTTCCTTTTCCGCAAATAAACCATGAGTACGATAAATGTCACGATGTTTGAAATTACGGTTGCATACGCCGAACCGTAAATGCCGAACTTCGGAAGTCCGAAAAGCCCGAGAATCAATAAGGGCAAAAGCCCGATGTTTATGACTGTACTGACGATTAACGTATAAAACGGAGTCTTTGAATCTCCCGTTCCGCGTAAAAATGTCGTATACGCAAAATATAAAAACATCAGCGGCATTGCGCAAAACAAAATGCGCGCATATCGGACACTGACATCTATTACGTTTTCCGGCGTTCCCATCAGCCGCAGAATATCAAGCGTAAACACACTGCCGACAACTGCCAGAACAACACCGATCATAAAGGTAAAAGTCAGTGTAGTGCCGACAATCGCCTTCATCCTCTCTTCGTTTTTCGCGCCGTAAGCCTGCCCGATTAGAATGGAACTTCCCGAACCGATTCCGATCGTAAAGGAGATCAGCAGAAAAAACAGCGGAAAAAAAGACGATACGGCGGCAAGCGCATCGACTCCGAGCCACCTTCCGACAAATACCATTCCGACCAATTGGCCGACAGATTGCAATACATTGCTTAAAAGCAGCGGCACTAAAAACAGTGACATCGATCGCCAGACAGACTGGCCGCGGCCTTCCTCTGTTTCTAAATGATCTTGTACTTCCATATGTAGGACTCCT
The DNA here is from genome assembly GCF_001975995.1 of Bacillus sp. GZB. NCBI lineage: Bacteria > Bacillati > Bacillota > Bacilli > Caryophanales > Bacillaceae > Bacillus > Bacillus sp. GZB. Next base: position 992,816 of record NZ_MTQG01000017.1, on the reverse strand, counting down.
TTTTTGATTTTCTTCCATTTTATTATTCAGCAGACAGCTTGTAAAAACCTTTTGTTCAATGAAACTCTTTATCTTTTTCTCACGTCTTACATGGAAATAAACCATAAAAATAAAAAGTCCGGAAAATATTTCTGAAAAGGTATTGTAATCTTACCGTAATTATTGTAACATTTGTAACATAAGAGAAAGAGATTGATTGAAGGAGAGATTATATCATGAAAAAATGGCTATTATTCCTCACTACTATTACATTGATTCTGTCATTGGGCACTGCGGCGACCGCAAAAACTTCACCTAATGACCTTACACAAAAACAAGCACTTCAGCTGGCTCTGTCAGCGAGAGAACATTTCTGGAACACAATGAGCGGCGGTGCGCTTAAATCAAACGCAAATTGCACATCTGAACCGTTTGAATATCAAAATCTGCAATATGTATTTATGTGCAAAGACCTCGGAACAAAAGCGAAAGCCGTAAAATATCTGACACCCGCTTTTACAAAGCAAGCGATTGACAAAGGGTTCAAAGATTACCACTTCACTGTAAAAGACGGCAAATTGGCTGTTCCTGTCGGCGACGGAGATAACCTCCTGAATTGGAAAAAAGCAAAAATGACTCTTCTTTCTAAAAAAGGAAGCGCTCAAACATACCGCTTCACTGTACCGACTCTTGACGGTTCTCCGTCAGCAAAACGTGATGTAACATTCGTAAAAGAAAACAACGCTTGGAAAGTCAATCAATTTGATGCTGTCATATAAGAAAAAGCCCGCTTGCTTACAGCGGGCTTTTTTCACATCATTTCCACGAGATTCTTACAAAATATTCAACTCAAAACCCCCTTGTATAACAAAGGGGGTTTTGTTTTACCGACATTATTAAGCTGCACCTATCTCATACAAAAAACGCTCTAGGAGAACGTACAATATACCTCTATATACGTTGATATATAAGCTTTTTTAACAATGCTTGTGCTAAATTTGTGAAAAATATTTTAAGTGTTTTTATCTGTGTGAATTTCGAATTCTTAAAGATATTTATTTTACTCCGAGTTTCAACGTGGTAAAATTTTGAATAACACTTTATCGCGAAAGGATATGAGCATGAAAATCTTTGAAGCAACCACCCTGCTTTCTGCCGCTAAACAACGCGCAAACGAATATAAAGAACTCCGCGGCCAGATGGTTAACCTGAAAAAAGCATTTCAAGGCATGGCTGATCTCGGTGACGGCGATTTCTCTGGCCGGGGCGCAGATAACATCAAAGCCTTTTTCCAGGACCACGCCGGCGTCACAGACAGCTGGCTTGATCTGATCGATATGAAAATCGCATTTCTCACAAGCCTTCCCGGCAAAGTCGAAGACGCAGGCCTTTCCGAATCTCATGTAGAAGAATCTTTTCTGGAGCACGAACTCACCCATGCCCTCAGTAAATCAAAGGCGATTATGGAAGAGCAGAAAAAGGACATGCGCTCCATCCTCGGAGAGATCGAAGACATCATCTCGCTTGATCTGTTTTCAACCGAAAACACGGATCAGAAGCTCTCTTCAGCTGACAAAAAAAGAAGCGAAACCATACATAAGCTCGGCAAGCTTGATCACGATTTAACGAAAGAATACGCAGAAACCGAAGCGAACGAACAGTTCATCCAAGCTGACTTCCAGCAGCTTCAAAACGCCACGGGCAAAGGAAAAAGCGCAACTCCGCTTCATTACAATGCCAAGGCGTACCGTGAAAGCGACATCCATAAGAAAAAAGGCGAGATTGCTAGGCATTCGGATGCTTACCTTACGATTAAGAAAGAAGAAGCAAGAGAACGTGAGGTTGAAAAACTAAAAGAAAGGCTAAACAATTTCGACTATGCGAATGCCGATGAGTTCTACTCAATGGCTAAAACAATCGGCTATGAAAACCTGACAAAAGAACAGCAGCGTTATTTCACTCAAATTGAAAACACGCAAGAACTCACAGACGGTTTCAAAGGGGTTGCAGTCGGCCTTTATGATGTTGGGAAAGATACTGTGTTAGGTCTGAAAGACCTCGCTGTCGGCGCCTGGGACTTTTATCAGCTCTCTGATGAACAAAAGGTTGTTAAAACGATTTCTACCGTATTGAATACTCCGTCTTACGCAAAAATCATATGGACAAACCTAGCCGATTCGTGGAATGATCAAATGGTGAATGGTGATACGTACTCTCGAGCGCACTATGTCTCCTATGCGGTGGGCAGCCTTGTCGGCCTGAAAGGTGTGGGCTCGACGGTTAAAGTATCAAACAAACTCGCAAAAACAGGCTTCTCCAAGGTGGGAAAATTATTGGAGCCTGGCGCTGCAAGCCATGTACACACAGGAATAAAAAACGGAACAGACTATATCAACTCTTTATTGAAAAATAAAAACGAACCTGCCCTTGTTGGAATAGCAAAAGATATTGAAAACACCCATAATGTAAAAAACACCCCGCTTTTAAAGAAAGAAATTCAAAAAAAGCAAGATATGCTGACACAGGCCGCGCCGTTCACACATAAAGATGCCTTTGGAAATACAGTAACAACTAACTTAAAAAATGGTCATTTAAAAAATGATGTGCATCCTATAACAGGTATACCCTATGATAAAGATGGTTTTCCAATATTTGAGTCCGTTGCAGAAGTGAAAATTGATAAGTCATTATATCTTGAAAAAGATACTGTACAGTTTAAAAAAGCAACCGAACTCCTGTTGCAAGAAATCAACAAAAATCCCGAGTTGAAAAATCACTTTACAGAAATGCAGTTGAAGCAAATTTTAAAAGGGAAAAAACCAAAAGGGTTTACGTGGCATCATCATCAAAATGAAGGTATAATGCAGCTAGTTGATTCAGATATACATGGTAAAACAGGTCACACTGGTGGAAGAAACATCTGGGGCGGAGGTTCCGAATACAGATAAAAGGAGAGTAATAACATGGTTGAATGGGATTTCGGAGAACATCCTATCAGTAACGAAGAAATTCAAGAAGTAGAAAATACGCTACAAGTAAAGTTCCCAAAAGATTACTTAGAATATGTCAAAAGTTATTCTGGCGCAACACCAACTCCTGAGACTTTTGATTTTGAAGGAAGAAAAGGGATTGCTTTCGGATACTTACATAGTTTTCATGAGGATAGTGAGTCATACATAATTAACGTTTCTAATCGTTATCGAGACGGCAGAATGCCTGATAAAGTAATTCCTATTGCGGATGATGTGTTTGGTAATGAGATCTGTTTCGATTTTAGAAAGAATCATAGTAATCCCCCTCTTGTTTTTTGGGATCATGAAATTGCATTTGAAAATCCAGAGGGTGCTCTGAGTCATATATGTAATTCGTTTACGGAATTGGTAGATAAGCTCTACGAAGAATAGAAACAAAAAGTCCATATAAACAAAGCCCTTCCCTTTTGAGAAGGGTTTTTTGTTATTTCAATAATATTTCCAGTATTGCTTTTGTCTTCGGTTCGCAATTCCAATCATTATCAAATCCTTTACAAAGCATAGAAATGAATCCTCCTTTGCTTTAAAATGTAAACGTTCGTTTTAAAATAAGAGGGGGATCATATGATTATTCTTGGTATTGTTGCAACATTAGCAACCTTTGTCTTTATTACAGCATTGATTTTTATCTTCTTTGAAAAAACTAAGAAAATAGGTAAACAAATAGCTCCAATAAGCCTTGTTTTGGCTTTATCTCTTTTTTTCATTATGGGTGCGTTGAATCGAGAGTCTCACGAAACCAAAACTGAGGATGTCACTGCTGCCACAGAAAGTACAGAAGAGGAGCCAATGTATTCTGAAGACGAGGAAGACTCTGACGTCCGGAGTGTTGAAGATAACCAAAAAGAATTTAACTTCAGTCCTGAAGAATTTGTACAGACTTTTAATGAAGCGACTCGAGATATTGAAAGTGATGAAGATATTGAATCCTCTGGTCTCAATCGTATTAATAAAGATAATATCGGAGACTTTGAACTTACCGAAGCCAAAGATGGTACAATTTACACCAGAGAACTGAAAACAGAAACTGATAACTCCGGTGGAACTTTCACTTTGGAAGCATGGTATGACGAGAATCATAAATTCTACCGTTTACATTTATCCACTTCTGGTTCAGATAATATGGCTTCTCAAATAGGCCTGGTTAATACACTTACGGTTTTTCATGCTTTAGGAATTGATATTAAGCATGTAAACGATCTTCTAAAAAGCGAGCAAAATACACTTGAGGTATTTGATGGTGACTATCTTGTTACACTAGCTAAAATTCCTCAAATGTCGTTAATTATAAATATTGAACCAAAATAAAAGCCCCTTTTGGGGGCTTTTTCATTATTTCAAAAGCGTTTTACTTAAACCATTTCCCCATATTGTCCAGACACATACCGCCGTTTGCCGTCGTGGATGACTTCCCAATAGCCTTTAGAGTTGTTTGAACCTTTAACAGAACCTGAGATGTTAATTGTCTTGCCGAGACCAATCGTATCCACATTCTTGGCATTTTTACGGTCTGGTTTGTCCATAATAATGGCTGCACTTTTAACACCAACAATTTTAATTTTGCCTACAGACTTAATACCCCCGCTAGTCTTGTTTGAAGGTTTAGCAGGAGCAGATTTTGAAGAGGTTTTCCCTAACTCTGCATCACTCTTGATATATCTTACGTTAACGTAACCGCTGTATGTGGCTTCTTTAGAATTGGTATATTTAATGTAACCCCAACCATTTTGAGTCGATCCTTTTTTATATTGGACAGTCGAACCTTTAGGAAGAGCAAGCACAATAGACGAGTTGGCATTGCGTTGAGTTCTCACATTAAGGCTGTCAGCAACAACTGTATTTTTAATATAAGATTCTTTTGTTTTATCAACAGGAGAATTTACCGTTTTAGACGGGGCGCCGCTGATACCTGCTTTAAAGGAGTCCCATCGATCAAGCAGCTTGCGCGGACAATACTTGCCGGACCAGTGCTGGTGAGGGACCACGTTTGCAAAGGAAATGCCCTGCTCCTTCATGAGCTTTTTGATCAGCCATTGAGCATTTGCCACGGCTTTCTCAAAATCCCCATCGCTATTCTCGCAAATTTCAATGCCGATAGATTTCCGGTTGCCAGTTCCGCGGTTTCCGTCTCCCGCGTGCCATCCGTTTTCATTCAATGGCAGATGCTGATAAATCTCTTTGTCGTCTACTGTAAAGTGCCAGCTGGTGGGTGTTTCCGGATTTTTCTCATAACGGGCGTGCATAGCTGCGCTTGCCCCTTGTGCCGTGTTTGCCGTGTTATGAACTGTGATGTATGCCGGGTTCATTGCGTATCCCGGTCTGTTATTGTGCCCCGTTGGAATAAAGTCTTTAGTGATTTTCACCATGTTTCATCGTCTCCTTTTGAGTAATAAAATAAGCCGCTGAATTTACTCAGCAGCTTTTTCCTCTTTTTCTGTTTTCTGATCGTTGTCGCTTTCAATCACGTGAAGCCGGTCAGTGATGACGGCCGGAATTTTAACACCGATCTGCGCTAAATTCTCTGTGATGGAAAGGCCCTCATTTGCAATATAAAAAAGAACGGTCGCAAAGGTCAGGACGCCGTTCAGATCCATAATCGTATCAATAGCATTCGCCACGATAACCACAAGAAAACTAAGCATCTTACGCACATAGCCGAACCATGCGCTACGGCTCCGAAGCTCCTTGAATTTCCATGCCTTTATCACACCGGTAATGATGTCAATGATGTTCAGCACCAGCATTAAATCAAGATATTTCACCTCCCCAAAAAGATATGCTCTTGCGATCTGTAAGCTCTCAAAATTCATCCACACGTATATTCCCTCCAATTGTTATCACCTCCTTCGAGGCAAAATAAAAAACACCTCTCCGGGTGTTGATCAGTTTGCGGCGCCGCCTAAATCCACACTGACAGGTTGTTTTGTCATCGGATAGGTCAAGCCGGTTATTTGTTTGTATTCATCTTCTGTAATTCTTCCCCACTCAACAAAACGGGCCACGTCTGCATTACTGTAATACTGCGGTCCCCATCCGTAGATGGTTTTAACGCTTTTAAACCAATCCATCATACCCCTTTCCCTCCCTCCGCCAGCATTAGATAAAGATTTGCAATCATTTGCGCTTGTGACTCGGCCAGGCTCTGTGCTTCCGCAAGCTGCGTTGTAACGGCCGCATTCTGAGCTTTCAATTCATCGACGGGAGAAGGAACGCGTCCGCTTTCAATTTGCTTTTCCAAGGATTTTTTCTCTTCCTCTGTGGCCGCCTCCGTCCATATCTTCTCAGCTGGATGATACATCGCCTTTATAAAAGAAGGAGGCTGGATGATTGTGCAATTATCAGGAATTGTATAGTTTCCTTCTTCATCAGGCTCAATCGGAACGGGTTTGGTCAAAATGAAATTTTCATCGTACTCATAAACCTGAATCATGCTGTCCCTCCTTCCTGAAAGCCCACGACCACATCCAGATAGTAGCCTCCGCCCATCTTACTTGAGTCCGCCGGGTCCGGGTATTTTATTTTCAAGTCTCCATCATCATAAATGATCAAATTTGCTGTGCCGCCTGTACCACTTAACGGCACTGTTATAACGGAACCGCCAGCGGGCGCGTATGCCGCGGGGATGGAGCCGAATATGATTTCGGCGTCTGTTTTCACATGCCCCCGTAAGATTAAAAATGACCCCCACTTTGCATACATCGGTGTCCGCGTCCCTGCTGCGGCTCCGTTCTTCAGCATGATATTGGCATATGTGACAGCTCCGTTCCATGTCTTCCGCTCGGCTGCAGATATATGCCTTTCTTGATTGTAGTTATGCGCTTTGAACTGCCGGGTCATGTCATCCCAATAAGCTTGATCTTCGGCCGTAACGTGAATGTCCGTGTTACTTGCATGGATATTGACTTTATCTCGCGCTCCGTCTTCTGTTTCCTTACTGTCCCAAGCTTTCCGATCAGCTGCAGAAACATGCTTTTCTTGATCGTTCGCATGGGCGTCTACTTTCTTTTGCGCGCCGGAGGGGGTTTCCTTGGCATTCCACGCCTTTCTTTCGGCAGCCGCAATATGCTTTTCTTCATTATTCGCATGTTCATTTGTATAAGCCTTGGCCTTTTCCTCTGCAGCATCCGCTTTTTTCTGCGCGCCCTCTTTCGTTTCAATAGCTTCCAGATCGGCAAATTTCTTCTGTAATTCCTCGACAGTCTGACTGATTTCTTCGACGATGTGGTTTATCCCGTCTCTCAGCGTTTCAAAATCATCAATGTAATAATCAGCTGTCGGAACGATGTTCTGATCCTCTAACGTTTTGGCGATAGAGAAAGTAAAAAATGAAGTCGCCAGCGCTTGGCCGTTCGTGTAATATAGTTTGATTTCCGCCTTAACCGTTCCGTAATGCTTGAGTTCTGCATTGGACAACACATATTCCGCTGTGCCGTTTACCTTGTCAGTGATGGTGAGGCTCTTTTTATAAAACGATCCATCATCATACAGTAAGACAATTTTTGCATCTACGGCTGACAGAGGCAACGGTACACCATCCTTTGTAAAAGAAAAAAACAGCTTTGCGCTGCCCGTGTCTTGCGTCATAAATTGTATATTTGTACTCCGGCCATTGATTGGATTTGTATTAATGTTGATCGGCACGCTGCCCGTTTTATACATCGTCGCTTATCCCTCCTTAGTGCTGCGGTGTAACCATCATTTGCGCCATACCGTACCCTTTTTCCGCATCGTACGGGGATTCAAATCTCATCACGGTTCCGTATCCGCCGCTTTCCGCCTTTGTCGCGATGCCGTCAACTGCTGAAACACTGTCACCGACGTTAACGGTATCATCAACGCGCACGAACACTTGACCAATCAATCCAATAATATGCCACTCGTCTCGTTCCTCTCGTGGCTTGTACTCAGCTTCCGGATCATAGTTCGGGTTCTCAGCTGGAATCGTAATGATGTCGTCACCGTCAAATACTTCCCGGTAGATAATGCCGCCAAATTCATCACGAAGAAAACGCTCATTCCAATAGAAGGCAGCTCCGCCAAGCACAACGCCGGCAGTCTTGGAAACGACGCCGAGTATCTTGTCGCCTTCTTGCGCTTTTCGGATTTTGTCGCCCTCTAACGCTACAAGATAAGACGCCTCTATCTTTGCTCCGTCAGCTGATTCAAAATACTCCGCCAAGTCTTTTAAATTCGATACGCTTTCTATTGCGCCCGTGGCCTTGACTGTTCCGCCCTTTGCGTTAAATTCAATTTTTTTGTTGGCTTCGGAGGCTTTACCGTTTCCATGGCCTAAAACCATTGTGTAAGATTTGCTGTTCTTAGTGGCCTTGGAGAACATGACACCCGAGGACGGCCCGTCTCCTGTTGTATGAGAATCGTATGAAAACATGACACCGTTGCGTGAGCCTTCTGAGGAAGAGCCGCCGGCGTTCCCTGCAAGCAGGTTGCGCTCACCTTTCGCGTACGTCGGCCCCGTACACGCAATAATCGCACTGTATTTCGTAAGTGCATGGCCCGAGCCGGAAGCTGCTCGAAATCCTCCCTTGACGTTATTCGGAACGACTGAATGCTTTTCTCCAGCAAGGACAGCCGCATCTTTATAACCGTAAGCTCTGACAAGAAAAATATTGGTCTGAGTGTTCGGAGAGGTGATGCCGGCCGTTCCGCTTGCTACATGTAGAAGGCCATTTAACAAGTTGACATTACGCACGCCGCCCCCTATCGCGATGCCGGTTCTTGCGGAATCATGGATAACAAAATCAGAAATAAATACATCATCGGTCATCTGATCGCCTCCGGTAATATAAATGTCACAATCAGCCTTTTTAAATCCGGTTATATGCAAGTTATTTACTGTTATCTTCCTGCTCTTATACTGGAAGGCAATGATCGACCCGTCTTTGTAGTCATATGTTGGATCGCCAATCGCTTTAAAACCGATTATCTGAACACGCTGGTACGCCGAAACGACAAGGGCTTTCGGAGCTAATCCTTCATAAAGCGAATTATAGACGGGTTCACGGGATGTGCAGTCTACTAACGTCACATCACGAGCCGTCTCGCTCCAAGGGTCTTTTACAAGATGGTGATCAATATGCCGTAAATCAAATGAGCGAACGTCACGAAATGATTCATGACCGCGAATGTGAACGTCACTCGGTGCCGGCCATTCCTTATGAGCTTTTACCTCTACGCCCCGCACATTCCCCTCCGTATAATTATCTATAACCCAGACATGCTTAGAGCCGTCGTCCACTTCAATTCCATTTGAATTGGCTCCGCCTTTACGGTGTGCAGTGCCACGCGGATTCGTCATCACATTGTTTGTGATGAAAACATACTCGCTGTAATGGGTCGTAATGCCGTCGTCACCATACCCCGAGCCGACACACTTGTCGATCCAAATATATTTGCTCCCCGTTGCCGTGTAATCTTTTGCTGTGATGTCATAAGAAGGCGCTGATACATCAAAACAATGTAAGCCGGGATTAATGCCTTCAACACCACGTGCAATGCCAAACTTTACTTGCGCAAAAAGCAGACAGCTTGAATGTACACCACCGGTTGCACTTACGCCGCCCTGGCGATCAGGGTTCCAGTCAAGCGACATACCCTCCACTACGATATTCCGGTTACCTTTCGCATGATCAGCATTTGTGACAACCCACTCACTGGCCGGCGTGTCCTCGTGCAGCTTTAGAGTGGTGACGCCCATGCCCTGGCCGATCAAATACGTCCATGACGGCAGCTTGATGCCCCTTATGACATATTCGCCGGCTGATAGATTGAGCCGCACCTTTCCGTTTCCGATCGCTCTTTTGAATGCTTCTGTGCTGTCTGTCTCCCCGGTAGGGTCGGCCCCGTAGTCGTCTACGTTAACGTTTCTGGTGATTTTACGCAGAAGTTTGTTATATTCCTTATCGAGACGCTCTTTCAGCAATGGGGCAATTTCCCCATCAGCATTAACACGGGCGTCCACTACTTCTTTTACATTTGTTCCATCGGCATTAAGAATGAGATTGCGCACCCGATTATAGAGGCCGTCAATATAAGTTCGTAAGGAAAAGCCTCCGTGATCAATTTGCTCAGATGTATGTGCCGTAGTAGCTTTCTTATGACGTGTAATTTCACTTTCAAGCCCGTTTATGCTACTCTCGATAGCTTCCATATCACCAGATAGCTCATCCTCATAACGAGAGTTTCTAGTGGTATCATAATTTTTTTTCAACCTCAACACTGTATTCACTCTCCTTTTCGACAAAATAAAAAACGCCTATCAAAGCGCTGTCAGTATTTGATCAATATATCGTTTTTGTTCTCTCAGCTTCTTCGCTTGATTCACCGCGATATCTTGTATATCTTTTCTGAAATTGGCAAAAGTCAGCTTCGGGCTGCTGTATGGATTTAGCGGATTGTATTGGATCGTTAAGAGCCGCACATCATCCTCATAAGTCGTTCCGTCTGCTGTGTCGGCTAAAATGTGGACTGTATCGCCTTTCCAGAACGGCTTTTCAATTTTGAGCAATTTTGGTTCGTATACATATTGATAATCTACACTTACAACTGTTTCTGGGTATGGATTCACATGTTTTTTCAGCGCAGAAACCATGCTGCCCGACTTTTTTATAGTTTCGTCTCTGATCGGGTCGGCCCACTTCGGCTTACCTTCCCGCAGGAATTTCTTTTCCTCTGGATGGATATACAAGATTGGCTCAAATACGTATTTCGGTTTTTTGTCATTGCTCTTACTGTCTTTAGACATCGCGCCGTATCCCCATGCACGAGTAGAACAGTTTTGCGAGTTGGTTTTGATACTGATGCCCGGCATATTATAACGAGAGTCAAATGTGAAAGGGATCTCTTTCCCCATTTTCTTATAGACATGAATTTTATAATTATCCACGTCAAGCTCTAACTCATAATCATTTATGAGCTGATCTATTAATTCGGTAGAGTTTTTATCACCAAAATTCTCTTCTTCGGCGGTGGCGAATTTGCTTTGTGGCTCTTCCAGCACATATGAAAAATCAGTACCTTTTAACGCAATGTCAAAGGCCTCTTTTACGGTCAATTTCTTCGTTACTGTATCATCCACTCGATTCTCAGCAAGTAAAACGGTAAATATATGATTGGCCGTGATTGTTTTTGTCAGGACGTTTTTAGCCTGCTTCAAGTCTACATCTGTAATATAGTATTTTTGTTGTTTGAATCTTCTTTCGTCAATGTAAAGAATATTGTCGTTGACCAGTAAATCGAATTCAGTCGCATTGCTCTCTGTTTTGGTAATTGTAAAGGTAAAGCTCTTTTTTCCGGTAGTATCGTCTGTAAGATCAACGATCACGCCTGTTACTTCCACAACGTCATTTCCGTCTTTCGTGGAAACATGCAGCTGAGGAAAGTCCACATCTGACGGCAATTTTTTATTAAGAGGGATGTCGTTACCCGCGTATTCTTTACTCGGAAAGCTCGGTTCCTCTTCCGGGGTCTCCGGGGATTCTGGATCATCAGGCTCGTTCGGCAATTCTGACGCATCGTCATATTGCATCAACTTATACTGTTCAATCATGGTAATTAATTTATTAGCATAGTTGATGTCTGTTGCATAGCCAGCTTTTTGAACGGCTCGGCATGCTTTTTTATAATCCGTTTCCCCTACCACTGCTTTATACCGATCAAGACGATTATATAAGCTTCCCAGATCGGCCAAACTCTCAGCGTATGAAGGGTACTTTCTGAATTTAGCTTGTACCCTCTCAACATTTCCGTATTTGTCCTGCTCGCTGGTCCACATCAACACGTATTTTCCGTTATAGGTCCCTTTTATCCCAAACAAATTGAAAGCTTGTTTGGAAAGGCCGCTCGTGCCGAACCCACTTTCCAGACAGCCTTGAGCAATGACAAGGCTGGCAAGGACATTATATTTTTTCCGTACCTTTTGCGCCCCGGGTACCAGGCTTTTAATAAAGTCAGCCGCAGCCATGTCATCCCTCCTTACTTATAATAAAAACGAGTATCAAATAAAATTTCAAAGTCATTTGAGTTTATAATTTCAAAATCGTTCCATCCTACATCCAGTGTCGGCAGACGGCCGGATGTTTTCAGACGCTTATCCCCGATTACAGTATACTGCCTGATGAATGTGACTTTTTGCGGGCGTTTAAGCTCCTGCTCAATTTTCAATTTTTCCCCGTTCGTTTGGTTCGCAATGGTTACGTTTGTCCCTTTGGCCCACAGAAAGACGTTATAATCATGCTGCAAAGTGTTGACCGCGGCGCCGCCGGGGTTGTAAACGCTGAATCGTTTTTGGTTCTTGAAATGATATTCAAGATCATCTCTCCGAAGGATTCCCATGCCGGGACTCCAGTGCTCTCCATTGAAATTCTGGATGGTAGAAGAGGTATATTTCGACTCGGCAAGCCCCAGAATGTCCGTGAAATCCACTGTAAATGTGGCATGATTTTTCTGTTTGTCCTTAGGGATAGAAAAATTCCCGTCACACGTAACAAGAAATCGACGGTTAGGCAGAAGGTCCGTCGAAATATAATAAGGAAACGGCTGCACTAACAATGAATATAGTTCATGCCGGTTTTGATAAAAGGTTTCGGGAATGATGGAATCAATTAAAAATTCAACCTTGATGCTTCTCTCTTTGTAAACAACGTCCCGAGGGTGCTGCGTTGGCACTAAACCATTTATCCTCTGAAGTGATGATGTTTCTCGTTCAATATTCGGTGAGTCAGGCGTGAAGCTGCGCACCTTAAAACGAGGGAGAATGCGTGATAAGCTTTGTTCTCCCATACCGTTATTAAAATCAATATATAAATCTAGCATTATGATCTGACACCGCCTTTATAGGCATTCTGGTTGTATCGGTCTGCAGCTTTCTGGTCAAGTATCCTGCCATCTCCTTTTTCAAAAGCGATCGTCGCAATTTGTTGGCCGTCCATATGCACCGCAGCCGGATGGATGATAATAGGCTGCTGAGGTATCGCGGCCTGGCCTGCCCCGCCAGACTGTTGCTGTGACAGAAGTGTGATTAGAGCGTCGAGTTTTTGGTTTAAGGCAGGCGTGTCAACTTCATTCCGAACAGTAAGCTCCGACTTCATTGAAATGAGCTGATCAGCAGCCCCCTTTATGTTGAAAGCCATCTGATTTAATTCCTGCTTAAACGAGGTCATCGCGTTCTGTGCCATAAAAGCAGCGCTTTGTTTTACGTTTTTGGCCTTGTCCTCTATCCCTAACGCAAACCCATCAGAAAAGTTGTTTCCTTCCGCTTTTGTTAGTTTGGAGGGAGAATGAGAGTCAATTGACTTTTTTAAGGTCCGCAAGGCGGATTTCCCCAGATTCCATGCCGCACTGAAGAGAGAGCTGTTTTTTGATCCCATTCCATTTATAAAGCCAGTAACAAAATCGGTACCGACACCTTGTGTCTTAACGCTTTTCAGCCCTGTTTTTGCGCTGTTTGCAACACTTTTTCCGGCGCTGTTTGCTGAGCCTTTTTTGCTAAGAACGCCGCTGGCTAATTCAGTTCCGGCCTTTTTACCGCCTCCGCCGTCTGAGGTTTTGGCTAAATTGCTCGTTACCGATGAGCTAAGAGAGCCGGCCGCAGATGTATTGGCGCCTTTGGTAGACGTTAAACCAGCTTTATGCTTATTTCCTTTGTTTTGTCCTGCTGCATTTGCTTGCCCGCCGCCTTTCCTCATCTCGCTTAAAGCAGATTGGAGTATAGACGCCCCCGCTTGTGCATTACCGGGCTTTGTAGAATTGATACCTGTACGAAAGGCATTTCCTTTATTTTGTCCGGCCTGTGCGGGCGTGGCATTATCTGCGGAAAGCGAATTGTTAAGGGCTTGCTGTAAGACCGTTCCCCCACCAATCACTGCTGGTGTGGACTGCTTCAAACCGGCAGAAAAATCCTCAGCAACCTTCTTCCCTGATTGGCTGGCGCTTGTCGGCTTATCTAATTCCCCTTCAACATTGGCAACCATCTGACTTGCTTCTTCACGGGCTTGTTCTTTGGTCATCCCCATACCTTGGTAAAACTCTTCTAAAGCCTGTTGGGTTGTCTCAATCGCTTTTTCTTTGGACTGCCCTAATTTTTGAAGATAGTCTATTTGCCGTGCCGCCCATCGTTCTTGATATGCGGCCTCCTGTTCTTCAGCTTGCGACGCTATTCCCATAGAGTTAGTAGTAAACTCCGTTTGTCTCTCAAGAGCCTTTCCTGTTTCTAAATCAAGGAGTTTCCCATCTCTCGACATTTTAGAAAACAAGGCTCTCGAGTTTTTTTCGTAGACATCGGTATTTTTGGTTAAAGCTGTATTATAGTCAGCTGTGCTTTTGCTCAGTAATGATCTTCTTTGTTCAGCCTCTATATATCCCTGCGCAAATAACTTCTCAATAACATCATTTCTGTATTCCATGTCTTTCTTGGCGGCTTGTTTACCATCGTCATAGACTTTTTTAATGTCGTTGTTGTACTTCTGAGCTTGTTTAAATGAAAGCTGTCCTTGCTGATCCGTTACTACTTTTTGCATTGCTAATGCTTCTTTTTGATTGGCCGCAAATTTACTTGTAGACAATTCAAAATAGGAAACAATGTCATTGAATTGCTTCTTTTGTGAGGCATTCATGTTGGAAGTGACGAGGCCCGTCTCTTTTTGTAGAGCATTTAACTGTTTCAGTTTATTTCTAGCCTCTTGCATATCTTTATCAATTGCGCCAACCATCTTGTCAGTCATCTTTTCGCCGGCTTTTTTTGTTTTCTCATCGGTGTCCGCGTATAGCCCTTTTAAGACAACCAGAGCATCCTTTTTAAGTCCTTCAAGTTCTTGTATCAACTGGTCGCGCATGCTGGCATATGTTTCAACTAATTTAGCTGACATCTTTTGAGCTTCTGAACCAGATACCCGCGTCAATTCAAACAGCTGCAGTTCTGCCTTTTCCCTTAAATCCACATAGGCGGAAGCAGATTTTTGTGTTGCTTTAGAAACGCCATCGCCGTAAAGCAAGGCGGATTCCCGCGCCTCTTCTTGCTGCTTTTTCTGGTTCTTCAATTGCTCAGTGTAAGCGTAAGTAGCAACCGAAATACCGCCAAGCAACGCTGTGCCTCCCACAATCGCAAGGCCGACAGGACCGGTAAACGCCAAAAGCGCTCCTATTCCAGCTGTAAGGGTGGCGACAGCTGTCGTAACCCCTAATACACCTGTTGCCAGAACGGCTGTTTTCGCTATGGTTTGCACGGTGCCGGAATCCAGATTATTAAACATCATAATCAAGTCGCTGCCCTTGTTTGCTAAATCGCCCAGGGCAGGCAAAAGGCTTTCCGTCAGTTTGATTTTTGCCCCTTCAAGTGCTGACTGAAAAGCTACTATGCTTCCGTGTGCATTATCCAGCATCGTATCCGCCATCTTTTTGGCGGCTCCATCTGATTTTTCAAGCGCCTTGGTATTATCCCCCAGAGCCTTTGAACCTTTTTGAAGAAGGACAGCCCAATGTTTATATGCTTCAGCGCCCACAATCGTTTTTAATGCGGCCGCTTGTTGCTCTTTGGTCATGCCTTTCAGACCTTTTTCCATTTCCTCAACGACTTCCGGCATGCTTTTCATGTTTCCGGCTGCATCGAAGAAATCAAAACCTAATTTTTTGACAAGCTTCGAAGCCTTCCCCGTTGGCGAAGCGAGACGGATCAAGGATGTACCAAAAGCCTGCCCTGCAATTGAACCTTGCAGACCTGCGTCACCAAAAGCCATAATGGCGGCCGCTGATTCTTCCATTCCCCAACCAAGAGAATTAGCGTTCGGCGCCAAAAACTTCATGGCTTCGCCCATCTGTTCGACGTTGGTGTTTGCGTTGGCTGCGGCGTAAGCAATGACGTCCGAGGCGTGTCCTGACTCTTTTGCTTTTAGAGCAAAGGCAGACATGATATTTGATGTAATATCCGCGGCTGCACCTAATTCCAGTTGGCCGGCTGCCGCCAGACTGAGCATCCCGGGCATTGCATCATAAATGTCATTAACCTTAAATCCGGCCATTGCCAAAAAACCCTGTGCATCCGCTGCCTGACTTGCTGTAAAGACAGTGGTTGCACCGAGTTCTTTTGCTTGCTCTCTCAATTTCGCGATTTCTGCCGCCGATCCGCCGGAAATGGCCTGGACCTTACTCATTTGCTTTTCAAAGTCAATACCGACCTGAACAGCATCACGTAGGGACAGAGCCAACGCACCAAAGGCGATGCCCGATGTCATAGCTACTGACGAACCAACGGAACGCATTTTTCCGCCAATTGAATCCATTCGTTCGCCCATGATCCGAACGCGGGAGGAAGCTCTTTTCGCTGCCTCCTCTAACGCTTTTATCCTCTGAGTCGTACTATTTAGCGCGTTTTGCGTCTTATTCATTGCGGCAGTAGCATTATTTAAACGGCGGGCGAGGGTTTGCGTTTCTTTTATGTCTTTCCCTTTTTTTATAGCCGCGTCTGCGTAAGCTCTCTCAAGCGCCTTTACTCTGCGTTTATGTGTTTCCAATTGTTGTGTTAATGTTTTTTCGGTTACTTGAGCAGTTTTTAATTCGTTTCCCCACACACCCACTGCCGTACGGTTTTTTTCAAATTCCGACTTCAAATTTTTCATTTGAACAGCACAGGCGCTCATTTCTTTTTTAAACTCAGATGAATTCGAATACAGCCTGACCTTTATGTCTTTGCTCAATCGGGCACCTCCTTATCCGAGAATTTGATCAATATACATAGGTTCATCATTGTTTTTTGCCTTCGTTCGTGCCTTCTCTTGTGATTTTCTCCGAGCCAGTCTTTTCAGATGATAGACAATGTCCATTTCGTCAATTTGATTCTGCGTATATCCTATTTCCTCAAGGGCGTTGTACATATCAAGGACTGACTCAGACAGACTTACTCCCCCGGCTCTTCACCATTGGAAATTTCTCCGCTACTTAAAAGAGCCGTTGCATCTGCAATGTTCCCCAACACATACTGTGCAGCAGCAAAAATTGTCCTTCCTGCTAACCGGGCGTCAATCCCTTCTTCAAACTCATCAGGCGTGAATTTCTGGCCAAAGGTATTACAGACGAATTCAATTTGTTCATCAGTAAAAAGACGTTCAGAATCTTGGGATTCAAAATCATCAGTAATTTTTGCAGCCTTCCGGAACAATAAACCTGTAATATGGTCAGGTGTAACAAATTTTTTATCTTTGCCATCAAGCCGAAGTGTAATAGACAATGCTTCCATGTAAGTTCCTCCTTTTCCATATAAAAAGAGCGCTCTTAGGCGCTCAATGAATTATTTACCAACATCAACGACAGGCGGTTCCTCTTTTGTGATGTCCTTATAGACAACTTGTTTAAACCATGTTTCGGCGTTGATTCCGTTGCCCTCTTCCGCCTTTGCTTCCCATCTTTTCTTTCCTTTTTTCAAATTTGTTAACGGGCTGAATTTTATTTTGACTTGGGTAGGTTGAGGAGAAGGTTTTCCTTCCTCTGTTTTATGTTCAACAGGTACTAATTCTGGTTTTCCTTTCAAGGCCCAATAATAACGGTATCCACCCGTTGAGATTTTGGCGCGGAAACCCAATGCAATTTCAAGAGTCCTGTCATCTGCACTAGAGAAATGAATACCACCTTCAACTGTTTTCCCGAAAATTTTCGCCTGCATATCAAGGGGTAAATCCGCAACTTCCATTTCCCCGTCAATGTCTCCTAAGCTGCTTAACTGTGCAAACGCACCGTTATCTGCATAGAAGGTTTCTGTTTCAGATTTCGGATCAAGTTTCATACTAACTGCGCCTGGCAATTCATCTGGAACCGAAAATTCAAGTTCATCTTTCGTGTCTTTCAATACTTCGGCGATATGAAACATATCCAAGCCGGATAATACTTTCCCCATCTAATTTACCTCCTGATAATAGGTTTTTTTATAACGTCTGGCCTTATGAAAGACCTTTGTGTCTGTTTCGTATAAATCTTGAGAATCATACCGGCTGTAGCCGATTCCCCGCATAAGCCTGTCTATTTCGGCAGCAATCGTTGTTTCTTTGCCGCGGGTGCTCGCTTGAGTGAATATGCTGATCTGATAACGCACCTCAAACGAATAGGCCTTGTTGTCTGCAAAGTCCTCATCAGCGTCTTGAATCTCTGAAAAAACTACTCTTGGAAATGCGCTGACATCATTCGCACCGAGGTTATGAATTCCGCCAGATGCCAGGCCTTTTAATAAGGCACTGGAATTAAGTGTGCTCACCAATTCAATTTTAGGAGAGTAGGTCATTTGATCGGCGCTGTAAGTATTCGCTCCATTAATTCCACAGCAGGCCCCTCCCCTTCTTTCCCGCCTTTTTCTATGAACGGTTGCGGCGGCATTTTTGAAGTTCCCCACTCCAAGAAACTCCCGCGATACGCTACCTTTTTATTCGGACCAACAGCCACAAACCTCACTCCGTCCTTGGATTCTCTGACATTGGAGACTGTGATGTTGTCCTGCATATGAGGTTGTTTTTTATCACTCCGGTTAACATGGGAGCGTTGCCGTTCAGCGATAATTTCACCGCCGGCCTTTAGCGCTACGGGTTCCACCTTTTCGATGTCTCCGCCGATTTTTTCAAAATACTGCGTTAGATCATCTATGCCGTCAAAGCTCATATCAGCCATTGATTCCCACCTCCTGACAAAGAATCTCAAGCTCTTCCCCTTGATCATCCGGATCGTTAGTGTCCAAAATATCAAAAACGCGTTCCGTCTTTTCTTTAGGAACGCGCTTAACAATCCGCATATTCGGTTTTATATCCTTCCGGTAACGCACCGTGATTTTTTTGGGGGTCTTGACTCCCAATGCTCCGGCAATCATAGATTCGCTATTCCCAAGAGAACCAGCCCCCTCCACAGCTCCCCAGACCGTGAATAAGTCCACATAGGTTGCATTCCAGTTACCTTCTTCATCCTGTGTCTCGGTTTTCTTTTGAAAGGTCAGACGGTGCCGGAGTTGGCTGATCTTTTTTCTCATTTTCTAGTTCCTCCACAGATACATAACGCAGCTGCGTCAATATATTTTCAGCAGTAAAAGGGATAGACGAGCCGGTTTTCCCAGACTCATATATCCCTTTGTTTTCATACCAATGTTCAACAAGCATTTGAAGTACCAGCTCAAATTGCGGGTGCCCTTCAATATACCGGCCTATTCCATTGATGATATGACTTTTGGCCGCCGCTATTTGATTCAAGAGCTGGCGATCATCCTCTTCATGCTCGACCTTTAAATAGTTTTTAATAGCCTCTAAATCCATTCAGGACACACCGCCTATTCTGTCGGTTCTTCTTCGGTTCCTTTCAAAGCAGCCAGGTCACTTTCAAGGTTATTCATTTTTTGTTTCAATTCATCAAGCACTTTTGTAATTTCGCTGTTTAGATGCTCCGGCATCACGCTGCCAGTTCCGATGTTTTTACTCCGGACGGATTTTTCTGCAAGCATTTCATACGTAATGCTGCTTTCTTCAATAACGGCCGGATCACCCTTGTCTCCTTTCTCACCTTGCGGGCCTTGCTCGCCAGTATCTCCCTTTGGTCCGGCCGGTCCCGGTTCACCTTGTGGTCCCTGTTCCCCGGGTTCCCCCTTATCGCCTTTTGGTCCTTGCGGGCCGGGTTCCCCCGGTTCTCCTTGAGGACCTTGTTTACCGGTATCGCCTTTGTCTCCTTTCTCACCTTTTTCACCCTGCAGTCCTTTTACAAAAAGCGGATTTTCTTCGCTGTTTTCTTTGAGATAGACCGGCGTTATCGCCTTGCCGTCTTTTCCTTTTTCAGATGAAGTTTTGATTCCATTACTTTCATATAAATAATCTTCAGCCATCTGTAATCATCCTTTTCCTTTTATTTTTTATTCCGTTTTTCCGTCAGACTGAGAACCGGCAAGCTCTTTCAATTTATCTTCTATAGCCTTGAGACGATCTAAAACAGATGAATTTAAGTGTTCTTCCATTACACTGCCGGTGCCGATATTCCTGCTGCGGACCGACTTATCCGCCAACATTTCATTGGTTACGCTTCCGGGTCCTGGTTCAGATTGGTTGCCGCCTAAACTGACCTCTTGTCCATCTTTAATGACCTTGCCCCCGGCAATTTCTAAAATACCGCCGATGACGGTACGATTTCCCCCGTCGGCGGTGTAGTTTTTTGGTATACGCATGGTGCCCCCTCCTTTTACGCGTCATCAAGTGTTAATTGACCATATACAACGGCTTCTGAATCCCACAGCCTTACGTCCTCGCGCTCGATAGCACGTACTTTTGTTGTGTTCGTTTCAAAGGCGCCAGCTCCCACGTCAGTAGAAGCAATAGATTGCTGCTGGCGGTCAAATAAAACGATAGCCTCCTTCAAGTCACCAATAATCATTGGTGCTTTTCCAGAGACTGTCTTTAGGACTTTATTTGAAATAACCACGACACGGCGGCCGAACAGCATTTTGTTTGTTGGTTCACTTGGAATATCCTTCAAGAGATACTTTCCATCTCCGTCTTTCAGTTGATCAAGGTAATCAAATCCGTCTTGGTTCGTCATGATAATAGCTCCGGCAGAGATAGCAGGATCAAGGGTTACGTTAAGTGTCTTCTTAATGTTATCCAGGCCTTTGAATTGAACCTTTTTCAAAGAATCAAGGATTGAAAGAATTAAAGCATTCCGCGTTGTGATTGATTTCTTTACAAACCATCTGGCGACATAAGACATAATAGCCTGGTCGGTATCTTGTAAAAGTGTATTCGATAAAGGCAGGATGCCCGCATAATCAGTAATTTTGTAAGAAAGCTTGGTAAACCTCGGTTGATCTGTCTCTGCAATTTCGTCCATTTCTTCTAAGACGGCAAACGGCGTCATGTCACTGTTTTTCTCAAGCATACGTGTACCTGAACGGGTCGCAACTGGCTCAACTGTTACATATTGTTCAAGCTGTTGCTCTTGTTCCCGTTTCAATTCCTTGATCGTTCTCGAAATATCTTCCGGAATTAAAATGCCGCCGTCTTCTTCATTTTTACCGGACATCGCACGAAACTCTTCACTTTCAAACAGATCGCGCTCTTCCTCCGTTAAGCGTTTGCCGCGGAGGGATTTCATGAAAGCTTGAGTGAACATTTTTTGTCGTTCTTCTTTTGCCCCTGTATCGCCGGCCCTGCCCTCTGGGTTGCGCTCTTGTTCGGGCACAAAGTTTACACCGCCCGGTAAATCCGGGACATCAAGTGAACGTCCCTCGGTCATCAATTCGATTTGATTTTTAAGCTGTTTCACTTCATCAAGCAATGCACGCGCTTCATCGGTATTGCCCTCCTGCAGCGCCTTATCTGCTTGCTGCTTCTTTTCAGTAAACTGTTGTCTTAATGCGATTTCTTTCTTGCTCATTTGCATTGGCATAAAATCATTTCCTCCTTGTTTTCTGAACTAAAAAAGACCTTACTCCGGGAGTACAAGGTCTAATAGTTCCAATTCCATTTTTAACGCTTCATCTGATGAATTACGTCTTTCTTTCAGCTGCTCAACCTTTTCTAAACTGCGGGCACCTACAACCGCCTCAGTATCGCTGTAAGCAGGCGTAGTAACGAGCGAAATGTCAAAAATACGATTGATTTTATTAATTCGTCGCTCGTAAATGTCCTCATCTTCATTGATACGCCATTCATCTGCCTCAGCATCCCCATAATCAAGTGAAAAAGCAAAAGAGCATTGATTGATCACACCGCTCCGGACATTCTTTATTAAATCACGCGCATATGACGTGTCTGAGGGCTTAAATCGGAATTTGAGGCCTATCCCGTCTATTTCTAATTCAAGACGGCCAGTATCCTCGGAAACGGTATTTCTCGCTAAGGGAAAATCTTGCTTATGATTAAAAAGGGCGATGACGTTAGACATGTCAGCTGAGTCAAGGGCCGTTCTGCTGATTATCTCTTTAAACCATCCCAAACGTTCTGACCATTTTTCGAATTTGAGAGCGTACCCTTCGATATATTCACTCTGCCCCTCACCTTCGGAACGTAACTCAATCGGCGTCGTCAAATGCCGAACCTCTTTATCCTTCATTCTTGTTGTCACCCCCCTTCATGGCGCCGCCAGCTTTAAGCCGCTGATATTCTTCCACAAAATCGAGGAACACATAGTTTAAGCTGGAGATATATTTGTCGCCGTTTTCAATAGGGTTGCGCTCAAGTAATTCTCTGATTTCGTCTTTATTCAGCACTCCTGTTTCATGAAGTGTTTTCAAATACTCCGCTTGCGTCTTACTGTCGCCGCGCAGCTCGCTATCTATATTGAATTTCACGTAATGGCCGCTTTTCTGATCGTGATCTAAGAACAATTTAACGTTTAGTTCTTGTTCAAAATTCACAATCCACGGCTGCAGCGTGTTTCTGACATATTCAATGGACTGATGCTCAATATTTGAAAATGTCGCTTTATCTAATTCGTTCAGCTTATGCAACGGCACTTTATAAATCATGGAAATCTGTGCTTTGTTAAACTTCATAGACTCAACAAATTGAGCTTCTTGCAGAGGCATGGAAATAGATTGATATTCCAGTCCGTTATCTATAATGGCGATATTTTCACCTTGATTCACCCGTTTCCACTCTTTGCGCACGTTCTCTTTTGGTTTTTCATCCAGGAACGCCGGAACTTTCAATATCCCCCGAGGAGTTGCCTCGTTCTTGTACAGTTTGGCGTTATACTTTGTGGCAGCCGCTTGCGCCCCGATATGCTCCCGCACAACGCCAATAGGTGATTTACCATGTATTCCGTCAGTCGAAAGCCCTTTAAAATGCAGTACTTCGTAGTCGTATAATTCAACGGCTGTCCCGTTTATCACAGTTTGATACCACAGCATGCCTGTTGTCGGATGAACGTAAGCATTCGTGTAATCAGGGCGCAAGGGAAAGAGCGCTTCCGGGTAACCATGTGGTCCGAATTGAATATAGGAATATGCATTCCCCCAAGTCAGAACATGAGTCATCATGAGCTTTTTCCACGTGAAGGCTGTCATGTAAGGATTCGGCCGAGCATAAACAGCATGCGCGGACATGTGCTCGGGTTTCCGCTCTATGCCGCTGTCCGTTCTTTTATATGTGTGAATCGGCAGTTTGGCAATGTCATCCGATAATACATTGACACATGCAAATATGTCCGGCTGCACAAGTGAGTTGCTTTCACTCACTCTCTCACCGCTTGCTGTTTTCCGGCCGCCGAACATATTTAATAAAATGTTGTTAAAACCATCTTCATGATCTGACGAGCCAGAACGTTTCTCAAACATTCGTTCAAGCAGCATTTATATCACCTCGCTTTCTTTGATATGAGGTACGCATAAAACATTAAAAAGACACCCGTCAGAATAAGACCGATGTTTGTGCTCCATCTATAGACAGCTGTCAGAATAAAGGCGGCTCCCGCCATAAACAGCAGATCATTTATTATCAAGCAGAAAAAAGAAAGCAGGGCTTTCATATACTTGGGGTGAAAAAACCACTTAAAAAAAGCTTTGATCTTTTTCCTGACTTTTTTCATTTTCTCACATCCTAAAAACTGAAATTCCCAGAGCCGAAGTGATTATTTAAATCTACTCTATGGTTTGTGTCATGATACATCGCTCTGGCGTAAGCATTTATAACAGCCGCAATAGGGTCGATTCTCTGCGGTGATTTTGCTTTATCCAGCATGATATTCTCTTGCGGGTCCATTTTCGTAATTGCGTTATTAATTGCCCATGTTAAAACCGGATCATCGCCATGCACGACTTTCCTTTCAAATACCTTTTCTCGAAAGCTTTTTGTTGGTAATGAAAGATGATTGATTCTCTGCGGCAGTTCCACCATTGTATGCCCTTTTGATTCAAGCCGCTGCGCTAAATGAAGAGCATTCCACTTGTCATATGCTGTCTCTTGTAGTCGAAAACGGTTTTTATGAATAAATTCAATAATCCATTGTTCAACTAATTGATAGTCAACTGCTTCGCCAGATGTATAAGTGATAAATCCCATCTCTCTCCACAAATCATATGGCACTTTATCCGTCGCCATTTTTTCTTTGGCTCGGGCTTCAGGCATAAAGGAATGTTGACCGACATAGAAAAAGCCGTCTTGCATGGCCACATATCCAACGGAGGTTAAGTCTGTTGTCATTGATAAATCAAGGCCCAAATAAACGGGCAGTCCTTGCAAATCAGGAATTTCCCCGCTGCAAGCGCGCCATTTTGTCATCTTCATATAACCATTGTCCTTCTGGTCAACCCATCGGTTCATATTTTTGGTGAGGAAACTGCGCATCTTTTCAGGCACTTCAAGAGCCACTTTTAAAGCAGAACGTAATGACTCCATCCCCTCGGGGTATGTTGCCACAATCGGATTCGCCTTGATCCAGTTTGATTCATCTTTTATGTCATCTTCCGGGTCCAGTTCACAGATCATAACAAAATAATCATCATTCTCCGTGTCAATGTCTGGATCAAGAATTTTACTCGTATATTGATATTCCTTAAAGCATGGCCGCTCCATGTTGAAACCCGCTGTCGTAATAACAGCCATTAACGGACTGCGCCGGGCGACCATCCCGCTGTCCAGGACATCGTAAATCTCACTTGTTTCATGTGCGTGGTATTCATCCACAATTCCCAATGATGGGTTTTTACCATCCCCGAGCTTCCGGGCCTCACGGGAAAGAGGCTGGATAATGGAGTTTGTTTTATATTTTTTCACGCGGCCATTAGCAGAGGTGTATTTCCCTTTGAGTATCGGCGCGTGATGCAGCTGCTCAAGAATTGCTTGATATACTTCATCTGATTGTTCGCGGGACCAGCCTGCGATAAATACCCGGTGTTTTTCTTGTGTCGGGAAAATCTCATACGATGCTATTAAAGCTAAAAATTGCGATTTCGCATTTTTACGGGCCAGCTGGATATAAGCTTTCCGGAACCGGCGGGCGCCATTTTCTTTTTTATAGAATCCGTATATATTGGCCGCAATAAAAAGCTGAAAGTCTGTTAATTCAATCGGCTGCCCTGCAAGTATACCTTCGACATGATTAAATTGCTGCGACCATTCATAAAAATCCACCACAGCTTCAGCATCAAAGTAATAAGGGCAGTCATCTTCTGCGAGCCGGTCAACATCTTTAAAAAATCGCTCTACAGCCCATTTTTGCTTTTTGCCTGCCTTAATTTCTCCGGAGCGAATTTTCTCAGCATATGACCAAACCCGCTCAATGAGAATTTCGGCTGTAATCTCTTGCATTACATGCGGCCCCCGAACCGTTCTTCCTCTTTTGACTTCGGTTTCCCATCATCTTTTTTCGGGATAACAAGTTTACAGCGAGAGGAAATGGTCAGCCCTAAATCACTAGAAGCTTGCCGGCATTGTTTGAACAGCTTGTCTTGATTGATAAGCAAATCACTGTATGTCTTGTTCGCTACTTCAAATTTATTTCCGTCATCATCCTCAACTAATGCAGTAATGGGCGTTTCGAGTAAGACTTCGGTCATTTCCAAGTATTGTTTTTGAGCAAACAAAAAACGGGCAAGCGCGTCCACATCTAAATTAGTCATAATTCCGATGTTTTTTAGCTCATCCGCTATCTTTTTAAACTCTCTTTTTAAGTCTTTTGGCAAATATGATGGAGCTTTTACTTTGTCGTTTGGTGCCTTTACTTCCTGTGCTCGACGCTCCTCAATCTCTTGCTTTGTCAAGTTTTTCTTGCCTTTCACCAGTAGCAAGTCAACAGGTTGCCGCGGTCTAGCCATTCCCTCACCTCCTTCCGAATTTTCATTTAGGGAATTTATCAAAATGGGGAGGGGAGCGCGGTCTCCGGCAAACGTCCTCTAGGGATTTAAGGGTGGGGGGTCTCCATCTCCTTCTTCAGCTGGCTCATGGCTGCTTGAATTTCAGTTTGTGCTGCTTCTATTTTCTTAGAATATAGATCAACAGCTGATTCCTTTTTCATGTTACGACGCAAAGCAAACATCTTTCTTATTCTGTGTTGCATTCGTCTGATGTCCTCGTTCGTATAGAAGGATGTATACTCAGCCTTGCAGCGTGGACACTTGATATAATGCTCTTTGATTCCGTTGACGTGCTTCCTGATCTTTGAACAGCCTTTGATAAGCAGTCTGGTCATACATTGATCACACACGCACGCTTGATGTTCTGTTCCCAAATCCTCCATCCTCCTTCGCTGTCTTCCGGCCGTGGCACGGGGCACATAGGGGCTGCCATTTACTTGAATCCCAGAATAGTTTCATGTCTCCTTTATGTGGAACGATATGATCGACAACTGTCGCCGGGGTTCTTCTGCCTTGCATCAAGCAGGCAGCACATAACGGATGCTTGGACAGGTAGCCAGCGCGGGCCTGCCTCCACTTGCTGTTATACCCCCGTTTGGCAGCAGACTCCCTGTATTGATCATAGGCCGGCTTGGTTCGCCTGTGCTGTTCACAGTAGCCCTCTCGCGACAAATTGGGGCAGCCTGGTTCATTGCAAGGCCTCAAAGCT
The DNA here is from genome assembly GCF_001975995.1 of Bacillus sp. GZB. NCBI lineage: Bacteria > Bacillati > Bacillota > Bacilli > Caryophanales > Bacillaceae > Bacillus > Bacillus sp. GZB. The sequence goes on along the minus strand of NZ_MTQG01000017.1, from coordinate 966,283 downwards.
TTCTTCATTCCAATCCCTCCAATCATATTTTCTTTCTAAACTGCGCCCGCACTCAAGCCGTTAACCAACGATTGTCTATCCTGAGATTTACCGGACGCAGTTTACAGAGGACACAAAAACGCCTTCCAAAAGGAAAGCGCAGAATACTAATTATGCCTTAATCCTGTTTATCAAAAGGTTCTCTATCAGGTGACTTCCATGAAGTTTTGAACTTCCCATCTTTCACATCAGTCTCCGTGATGATAACTGATTCTTTAGTATCTTTTCCAACGTGTCGTTTCGCTATTTCAAACAACCGATTACCAATACTATTCGTTTTTTAAAAAAATATTATATGTCTCCACATCAGGTGCATTCCTACGCCCTAGACTTTTCCTCAATTTTGAATAACCTCTGACTATTTCTTGTACCAAAAGTGTTTCTACTTTCACTTTTTCTTTAGTTATTTTATCAAACAAGTCCTTTTCTTCTTGTGTAATGCCATCTTTTTTAGCCTCTTCTAAATATACAAGTACCTTATATTCACCAATTAATCTTAGTAATTCTGATGAAGCGAGTCCCTTGTCCGTTTGTTCAAGTTGCTCTATAAAAAAATCTCTATGTATTATACCTGCTTTTTCTTCATCATCTATTGTAATAATATGAGATATAACTGGGACATCTGGAAATTTTTCATCGTCATCTCCAAGCATTTCTCTAAATGTTTCTTGGCTGCAAATTAATTGATAAAGAGGAGCATAAACACCATTTAAACTTCGTTCGGCCCACTCTCTATCTTTCTGATTACGATATGAATTAGCCCCGGTAACAGCTCCGTATAAAACTCCTAAAGCTCCTAATAAACTAATTAATATGTTCCAATCAAATCCATTGTCTACTAACTCGACTAAAATAGGGTACATCTTCTAAACCTCATTCTTCATAATTTGTATGATAAAAAGCACCCTGTAGGATGCTTTTTTTGTTCAAAGAAATTATTAAAAATCTAATTTACCTGGGTTCTTGTACTTGTTCAGAATTTTTTCGATTGTGTCTGTAGCCACTTGTATTGCTGCGTCTTTATCATTGTAAAAAGTCAGTTCAACTCCAAAAGGCTTTAATTCATCAGAACCCGAATGCAACTTTTTGAGCAAATAAGATGGTACTTCACTCCAAAAAGATTTATTCTCTTCAATGTGAAATGCAAATGCCGCATTTTCCCCAGGCACATCAATAATTTCTATTTCAGCCGCATGTATTCCACGAAAGCGAAATATATAATTTTCTTTTTTATAAACAAGGCTGCCCTTTTCATGTGTATATGGGTAATTACTCATTATGTCACCTCCTCTACTTAACTTATCGACGAAAAAGAATGCGTTTTAATCATTTGCAGAATTTGTCGAACTTTTGTCAGTACAAATACATAGTAAGGTTTAAAGATTCAATTTGAAAAAATACATAAGTAATAAGAGATTTTTTACTTTCGAAATGCTTTTTGTAATTCTTCAATAATTTCATTTTGCTCTTTTTGTTTTCTGTCAACAGCTGTGTTGCCTTGATCGCTTGCAAGGTTCATGATTTTCCTAATTCTTCTATGAGTAAACATTCTTAATATTTTTGAAATCTGCTTAACTGGTTTACTAAACTCCTTCAAATGTTGGTTGTTGAATTGTAAATTAGTTTCTGTTATATGAAAATTATCAAAAAAATCTTGACTTACCAAAATAGCACCAGAGATTTGATCTTCTGTTTCCTTTTTTTCAAAGACTATTTCTAAAACTCCTGTTTTCTCGGGTTCTAGAGTTACTAATGGTTTAGATAAGTAATGTTGATCTCCCTTTTTATTTCCACCTCTTACGGTGATAATTAAAAAGGTTTTTAAAGCTATCCCTTTTCCATAGTTCTTCACTTCAAAAGAAATAGTCACTTTTTGATTCTCGAGTCTCTTTTTTATATTGCTAGCTATTAGACGGGGAGCATCGTTAATTTGAAGATTTTTACGTGTTAAGAAATAACTAGATAAAGATATAAGAGCTGCAAAACTACTTATAATGAGAGGTACTATAGCCAAATTATTCATCCTTTTTTTATTCATTATACATAAAAAAGGAACTAAGAAACAATAACGTCCTCACTATTGAAAAAACAGCCTAATAATGTTGGTTCTAACCTCTCCCAGCTCCATCAGAAGCCGCTCTCACCTCCCACCTATAAAAATCGCCTTCCTATCAGACGACGCTACATGAATATTTAATATATCTTTCTATGAGTGATTAATCTTGCTTTAATATTGTTCTTCTTGGTTTAGAGCCATCCCACGGAGAAACAATACCTTCCTCTTCCAACCGCTCTATAAGTGTTGCAGCATTCACATAACCGATTCGAACTGCCGTTGCAAGATAGACTTATTCCGTTTCCGCATGGATCAAGCATTATCCATTGTTTTACTTCTTCGTAAGACGGCTTTCCAATGCCGCTCAATATTATCCCTACAATAGAAAAAGCGCCCTCCCGATTGGGAAAGCGCCTGCCTGTTTATTACCTATTACCATAATAACTTATTTAAAACAAAATGGTGTGCCGTTATCCTGCCAAGTTTGTGCCATTTCAAGGTCTCCATTCAACATCACCCATCAGCTCTTCCATAGGTGCATTTTCAGACAAACTGAACTTTAGAGTGCTTTTAAGTTCTGACACAAGCTCATATAAATATTCTGCCGACTCCTGATAATCGCCGACTCCTGCATCATAAAAATGGATCTCATCCATTAACCAATGTTTTTTTAAAAAATCATTATACAATTCATATATTTGTTGTATTGTTACTTGCTCATGAATTGTAAAGTACTTTGCCATTGTTTCATTACTCAGACCAACTTCTCTCGGAACTTCTTTTATAAGCTCTTCTTTTTCACTTCTCTCACCAAGTTGATACACAAGAGCCAGTAGCATGGCGTTAATTCTTTTATCGGCCCAGTGACAATAGGTTCTTCTAAACCTTAATTCCTTTTCATTATGTATGTCTTTCTCAATTTGCCTAATTTCTTTTACAAATTCAAAATTTTCTTTAGATAATTTATTGCTATTGATTGTTGCCTGCCAGACTAAAAAACTAAATAATCCAGTAACAGTTATTCCCGCAATTTGAATCCAATTGTCCACGCTCAACTCTAATATTCCCCCTCAAGTATATAGTCTCTTTATCTCATAGTTTACCACATAAATTGACAGAAAAATCAGCTATCCATATTATCCGCGAATTACCCATATGTTATATACTGTGCAACTGCCCGAAGTGCCGTCAGCCCTTGCCATCCGTGTTTTCAAACAATATCCCTAAAATGAATTCCACGTTTGCTTTTTGAAGGGAATCAATAAAAATATGCAGAAAAAAAGACTCATCTTGTTTATGAGATGAGCCTGCTTATATCTTGAATTTCTTCATGGCGTTGTTCATGGCATCCTGATTGATTCCAATGTATCGAAGGGTTGTCCGCTGATCTGAGTGATTAAAAATCTCCTGCAGCATGGCAACGTCTTTTGTTTGCTTGTAAAAATGGTACCCGAATGTTTTCCTCAGCGTGTGCGTGCCTATATCATCTAAATTGACATACTCAGCAGCAGCCCTCAGAATCTTATAAGCCATCGACCGGGAAATGGGCTTGTTGATCCCTTCGCGGCTTTTGAAAAGATATTCGTGATCTTCTTTCCCCTCAATATATGCCTTTAATTCTCTTTGAAGTTCCGGCGTCATTTCAATTCTCTTTTTCTTTTTGGTTTTCTTCTCTATAAGGTTGAAATACGGCCGTTTGGCGTCCCTTACTCTCAGTTCCAATATATCTGATATGCGGAGACCTGAATTTATCCCGGTGACAAATAGCATGTAATTCCGCTCGCTCTGTTCTTTTAAAAACCGTTTGATATAGAAAATGCATTCCGGGTCTCTTATCGGCTGAACAAAATTCATTCCGGCGCGCCCCCGTCCTTATAGACTTCCACGCGAAGGGCAAAGGCCAGCCGGTAAAATGCTTTTGCTTTCGTCCGGTAGTAGCTCCGCTGACTGAGTCTCATCTCTGCATAGACTTCATAATCATACATTTCTTCATTCTGCATATAGAGCATGACAAGTATTTGCCGCTCCTTTTGGGAAAGCCGGTTAACCGCTCTTTGAATTCTCTTTAAAAACCGGTCCCTCTCAATCTCCCAATCCATGCGTTTTAATGCTGCGTCTTCTGTGGAGGAATGAAATTCATTCGAAAAGCTGGGCGGAACAAGGCTGTATGTTGCGGTCAATTTCGGCAAAAAATCCTCAGGCACTTGTAACAAGTACATGCGATATTGTTCGAGCAGCTTTTCTGCTTTCGTTCTCGTTGCTTCTTCGTCAATTTGAGGTATATTCAATCTCAACTGATCCATTTTGTTTTCATTGTTGTTTTTATCTTTTTTATTCATAGCATTTCCCTCCCATTATTATTGCTGTCTAAAAGCTCCACCACGACCTCTTTTATATGTAGGCCTGTTTACACCCATGAGATTCTCCAAATCTCTCTCAGTAAGCTTCTGTGGCTTTTTTTCGATACTCTTGCGTGACGATGGCTGTTTTTCTTTAAAACCAACGTTCTGCGCGGCGTTTTTCATCGCTTTCATACCGTCCCTCCGTTCAAATAAAAAACGGACACCAATCAGAGCACAGTGATTCTGTGCAATGATTGGTGTCCGCAGGCTTTCCCTCTTGGACTTATTTTTTGTTACTACATTCGCTAATACATACGTCGAGTATTTCCTCAATTATAAGGTTTCTTTTTTTATTTGTTACTGAATCAGATATAAAAAACATAAGAACACTTAAGAAAAACAAGACTATAGTTAAAATGTTTGCCACGGTTAGAAACGTTGGATTAATCTCAGCGAAGTCTTTGGGCTTTAGGAATACAAATAATTGTCTATTGTTTATCACAAATAATAACAAAGGTCCTGAAATTATTGCCACTAAAGAGCGAAAAAGCACCTCAATAATATTTCCTGAATTTTTTGTCTTGAAGTATGCCTTTAATAATTTTAGTTTAATTATATCGAGTTTTGCATAAATCAATAATTTTTTATAAATTGTCTCTAAATTTTCTAACAAGTCCTTAACAGGAACCTCCGATAAATCATGAATAAACTCTTTGTCTGTTAAATTCGGTTGGTCTAACCAAAGGTACAAATTATCTCTTCTTACTCTTTGCGGCCTTATTAAACAACAATATATTAAAAACCAAATAATTAGGTAAGCACCTATTACCATTATGTAATAAATAACTTCATATGCTTTCAAATGCCAAGAAATAATTGCTATAATCGTTAGTACTGCTAAAACACAAAGAAATTTTATGAATGTAATTGATATTGATTTTAGTTCTTTTAATATTTCATTCGTCATTGTCTTGGAATCCCTCTGGTTTCAGTTTGCCACTATAATTTAGCGGCTTTAAACACATTTTATGAATCGGGTCCCTAACCTCTTTTATGATTTTTATAAGCCTAGGATTCCTCACGTTCTCAACCAATGTTAAAACATATTCTTTTCCTTTTTCTTCAGCAACAACTCTTTCACGTTCAGATAAATAAAACTGATAATCATTGTTTTTAAACTTGGTACCTTTTACCTCAATGAACTTGTCAGAGCCATCTGGAAAATAAGATTTTATATCATATCCATGACCGTCTTCCCTATTAGAGATCCAATCAACTTTTTGAGCCAATTCATTTCTGCCTTCTCTTATTAAATAATCTTTTTCTTTATGAAAGACAAACTCTTCTGCCGCCTTACCAGTTAATTCATTAGCAATCTCTTTTTCTTTGCGAAGCAACCTGTACTTTTCAACATTTATTACTTTTCTTCTAATCGTTTTTTTCTTTATTAAATTCTCTTGTTCAGTTTCACCTTTATTTTCTTCTAAATAATGTTCATAGACATAATCATAGAAGAGTTCATTTAATATGAATAAATCGTTAAGCAATTGCTCTTCATCAAACGTAAATAGATTAAATTTCTTGTTGATGAGGGCGCTGGCAGCATACTTTTTTGGCCTGGCGGACGTACCCAAATAAAATTCATCCGTATTAAATCCTAGTAACTTTTCATTTGATTGAATCTGTCTAGCAAAGAATTGTTTACCTGCTTTAGCTTGCTCCCTAATTTCAGTTAAGTTAAAGTTTTCAGTGCCAGTTGCTATACTTAAATAAAAATTGTCTCCGCTTTCTGAAAACAATAAAACAATATAAATACCAACTTGAGTCGATACTCTTTTCCCTTTGGTAGTCAATCGATTATCAAGAAAAGCAATCCAGAATGAATCAGAAATCCTCCCAGTACCTGTGGAAGCTTTGATGCTTATATAATCTTGATTCTTGAACTGCTTTTCTTTTAATACCTTCTCAAATGCTTCAGGAATTTCGTTACGAAACAGTTTAAAAAAATCATGTTGTTTATTATCAACTTTGTAATTTTTATATTTATTAAAACCTTTCCAAAAACGGTTTACATCAAATAGGCTAGGTGTAGTTCGCATCATAATAAAATCTCCTTTAACCAGAACTCAACGAGCCTATCATACCATATATTTCTAAACCATTTTATAATTTCCTTTCCAAATTTTCATTTCTTTCCGTCCTTTTTTGAGCAAACCAGCCTATTCAATCATGCTTCTCTCTAAATTTATCAATATCATTAAAATAAGCCACAGCCGTGAATGCAATGATTGCGCCTATTAACGTGATGTTCGTTTTCATGTCCGGCCTGTATTCGTACTGGAAATAAAACCAGGACCCTAACCCCATTAACAGAAAAACTATTCTCAGCGCCATCGAATCCCCCTTATTTGATTTGAAATTTTGCTGATTCAAATGTTCCGATGTAGTTCCGCTTGCCGGAATCAGAGTAGCAGTCCAGCTGAATGACATAGGTTCCCTTTCCGGTCTTATTCCGGATCGTTTTCACGTTGAATGATTTCAGAGGCGTTGCCGTTTTGAAGCTGCCCCGCTGTACCAGATTCGTATCAGTCAGCCCGCCGCCGCTGCGCTTCTTGTATACGCCGGCTGTGTAATAAAGTGTCCTTGATCCTTTTTTCTCGGCTTTCCAGTCCACCGTTGAGGCGCCGCCCGTATATGTCGCAGCATCCGTAAACACCCGGCCGCTGTACCCGGATTCATTTTGCCAGCCGGACCATGCGGCGGAAGCAGACGGCGCAACGGCCGCCGCTCCCGTAAGTAATGCAGCTGATAAAATGATTGATTTGAATAGTTTTTTCATTATTTTCCCCTTCCTAATTCACAAATAATTAACATTTATTTACAAGGATAATCGTTATTTTGCTCGAATTCTTACTGTGTTCCATAAAAAACCAAAGGAGTGTTTAAAATGAATTTCAAAAAGATTGCTGTGACTGCACTATCGATTCCTGTATTAGCTTTTTCAATTAGTGGTATGGCTTCAGCTAAGGAGATAACTCCTCAAAAAAATGAAATGCAAACAACTATATCTCCTGGTCCAATTAAAGCCTATTACGATACTTTTGAAGTGAGAGCTGGGGGTTCTAAACAATTAGATGCAAAATATTTAGGATCAGGATTCGCTTATCATTCAGATAATAGCGCTGTTTTCACAGTAGATACCAATGGACTTGTCCGTGGCAATAAAGCTGGAAATGCATATTTAACTATATTCAAAAATGGATCAGTATACGGTCAGTTACACGTATTTGTCTATTAATTTTCTAATAGAAGAGCATTCTAATATGCTCTTCTATTTTTCCACTTCACCACCTATGCAGCGCCCACAATGCGGGCAGCGGGTATCTGCGCGGATTTCTAAATCAAGTTTTTTATAATCTCAGTCTGGGCAATGATATTCGATCATTTACTATCCGCCCATTCATCAAAGCTGTAGGGGTAATCAACATTTTCAATGAAACCAATCTCCTTCGCCTTCTGACGGATTTTCATACATCCTTCATAGCTGTAAGCCCATATTTCTTTATAATCCCTCAGCTCGCCGCATTTCCCTGTTATGATGAATTTTCTGAAGCTGTTGACCAGTTGCCACATGTTGCCCCCATGCGAAAAGCCGTTTGAACTGCCGTATCCCAATTCATACGGGTAAACATCAGCGCCCGTGTAATCATCAACGAAGAACAGTTTTTTCTTAAATCTGAAATACGCTATGCGATCCTTTGACTTGCGGTAGAATGTACGATGATCAATGCTTGCAATAAGCTTTATCAGATCATTAATATCGTTCATGCGTTTTATTTGCTCTGCTGTTGCCATCCCGTCACCCCATCAATCCCGGCAAGACACAAACAGCGAAGAAGAAAAGCCCCACGCATGCCCCGACCAGCCAGATATTTGTTTTATCCCGTTTAGCGATAATGGTATCGCCGATCATTTTCAGATCGTCAGTTCGAGCGACCAGAGTCGGGATGTAGTCCGGGTGAACCTTTAAAAGCTCGGCCGCCTGCTCGACGGTCATTGCTTCGTCCTTCGTGGCCTTCACGTTCCGTTGAAGTTCTACTTGTAATGGCATCATTATGCCCCCACCTCCCGCGCTTGTGGTAAGTTCACTCTTTGCAGAAATTCAGCCGCAAAGAATCCCGAAAAACCATCTAAGAAAACAACCTTTGCGCCGCTGTGAGAAGTAAATTCATCGCTAGTACAGGACCAAATTCTTCCGTCGTATTTGCTCGCTTCATAGCATGTGTGCATGACAACTAATTCACCTTTTTGAAGTGGTTTTCTCATTCCGCAGCCCCCTCCAATGCTGTTTTGGCAACGGCGCCCCAATCCATATCAATAGCGGGCGGACAGTCTTCAAATTCATTTGTGTATGTCGTGTCATCAGCGTAAAATTCTAATGCGTTTCTATAACGCTTGTTCTCCTCCTGCAGCAACTTAATATCTTCCTGCGCCTGCCGAAACTGAATGACCGTGACTTCCTGTTGGCGCTGGTGCTCCCGATTCATAGCCTGTTGCATGATTAACTCTTCCGCGAGCTTTTCGGCTGCTGCTTCTAAAGAAATTTGCTCAGGTGTACTGGCTGGCGTTTTTGAAAGGGCGCAAATGTAAGAGCCGGTATATAAAACCTCACCTTTTGACAAGTTGATTTTGAATTCTTTCATGCCCGGGCCTCCCGGTCTAAAAGACATGTTTTGCATACAACCCATTGAGCTGAATAATATATTTTTCCGCAGCGTTCACACTTGCGGGCAATTTCGTTTTGATACATTTTCCGTTCCTCCCCCGCAGGGGAAAACCCCTGCTAATTGAATTTATGGCCGATCTCGTAATCACAACGAGCCAGGCCGCCTTTTACTGTTTGAATGATTGTTTTACCGTGTTCGGGTGCCTCAACGACATACGCGGCGTTTTGGTTGCCGTCTAACACGATGACGGACACCTTTCCAGGCTCAATAAATTGAGAAACACTTGTATTTTGATTGAGTGATATATGTTTTGGCTGCATGTTCAAAGCCTCCGTATGGTATAATAAAAGTGTCGAGTTTTTATTTACCATACGGTGGCGGTTGCTTTAGCGGCCGTCCTTACATCCAATAGTTTGACGGGAACAGTTGTATGCCAACCTTTGGTTTTTCCGTCGAAATGATTGGGTGTTTTTTTATATACTCAAGGCGTTCTTCTTCGCTCATCACCCGTGTTGTAACATCGCCGTGCCGACGCAAGTTTTTGTTTTCTGTCATGGTGCTGTCCTCCTATTCTTTGTTCATGCCTTTGATTTGAAGATTATATAAGCGCTCAAGCTCTTCATCTGTCTGGCGGTTTAAAAAATCTCTGCCATAAGAGCCGATAAGCAAAAGCCATTCCATTAAATGCTTTCGTTCTGCCTGTCCCAAACGTCTGCCACTCCCTTCAAAATCAGCATTTGTAAAGCCGCGTTCCGTACCTCCGGGGCGCAGTCTTCATAACGCACGATGACCATAAGTTGCTGGACCGTTGCTTTTTCAAAACGGAAGCTTTTGCTTGTTGCATTCATCTTCTGACGCTTCCTTTCCGAGCAAGCCGGATTCCCGAGGCTCTATGAGGTCTTTCTTTGCCTGGTCGATGATAAGGAATAACGTTTCATCTTCATTCCGTTTCAGCTCTTTTGCTATGTTGAGATATGACTCATTTGCCGCCCATAGCTCCCGGAAACGCCTGATTTCGCTGTCATAAAACATGAAGTTTAGCTCCTGAAAAGGGATATACACCGGGCTTTCTTCAAACAAATAGCGCAGTCGATACATTTTATCTTTCATCGTTTTCTCAGATATTCTTATTCTTTTGTTAGCGCGTAAACCGTTCTTACGGGCGGGCAGGATATTTTTTCTTGCAAAGTCCATGACAAGTAGAATGATTTCGTCCGAATCCCTGTTTAATAATTCCGACATATCAAGAATTGATTTCCCATCATGCCAGTATTGAACGACCTTTTTCAGCTGGACCATTGACCATTCATAATTCATATCCTCCAAAGCCAGCTCGAACGGTTCAGCGTTGACCGCCTGACTCATGCTAAACACTCCCTTTTGTAATTCATATAGCGGTGAACCAATATGAGACGATGCTCGTGCTGTAGATGCTCCAAGACGAGCCAGTTTTCAATGGTCAGGCCGTTTGCCTTAATGATTGCTTTTTGCGCACGCGTCGGACATTTACCACGTCTCACACTGCATTCCCCCTAAAGTTCTGGTAGTCTGCTATTTTTTGATCAAGAACCTTGATAAGCTCGTCTATTTCTTTTTTGCGCTGGTCATCCGTTAATTTGCGTTCAGGGACGATCTGCAACACGCCGGGCATGATTGCCTGTATCAACTGTTTTCACCTCCTTAAAAGGACAGGGCGGGCGCAGTACGGCCTTTTCTTTCCTTCTGCTTCTCTTCGAATTTGACTGTTTCCAAGTGTGCCGTGAGCCGGCTTACGACTTTCTTGTCATAAAGTTTAGTCAGAGCCACGCCGGATAGATTAGTTGTAACGATCGTGAATTTGCCTTGCCGCCCTGTAGAGACGCCGTACCATACGCGATGAATAAAATCATTTGCCGCCCTGTTTTCGTTGTCTGTGTCGCCCACCTCGGCCCCGAGATCGTCAATGACAAGATAATCAACCCTTGTCAGCAGTTCGATCGCAAAAGCTTCGGTAAGCCTTTCAGAGCTGTCCTTGAATGAGTTCTTTATTCGCCTCATAAGGGCGTCACTGTTTACAAACAACGCTGATTTAGCGTATCCTTCTGCGTCCCTCTTGTTCAGCTCTTTAATGGCTGACATAGCGAGATGGCTTTTTCCTGCGTTAGATTCACCCGTTAAGAAGACATTCATGACGGCTCCCGCCTTCACTTGCTTAACAAGCTCCATCATCCGGCGCTTGTTCCGCTCGTCTTCATGGTTATAACTTTGGAATGTCGAGAACGTCGCTTCTTTGAGTGTGGGATCAGCGATTAGTGAATACATAGATAAAACCTTTTGATCCATCCGGCGGCGCCATTCCTCGGTTTCATGCTCAATCTCCTTATTGCGCTGTTCCCGTTCGCACATGGGACACTTTGCAGAGCCATCCCGAAGTTTAATGAGCTGAACTGGATACGGCTTTTCTTCTCCACCGATAATCCGGGTGTGTTTATCGCAGTAAACAGGATTGCCGTGCTCATCAGTATGGAATGTCATCCTCCGAGATATTTCGCCCTGGACTGCGGCCGCTTGTTCCTTTGTAAAATCCTTCATTCGCTGATCCTCCTTTTTGATTTAGGTAAGATTCAAATTTTGTACCGAACAATGTTTCAGGGCGCAAAAATCTATTCATAGCAGGATCATTGAGCCATTCCTCAGTTTTTACTAGAATGACATGTTTAAAATCTTCAAAGCGAAAACCTTCGTTCCAGCGTGCCTTGATGTCTTTTTTTGTTTTTGGTGTAGTAGGTCGGTATCGTTTGCCCGCTACTTTGTTCAGTAAATCAATGATCAGTTTGTAAGGAATCTCGTCCTTTTCGTTTTTGGAAGAAGATGCGTCGTCGGGTTTACCCGACAATATATCTTTTAATTCTTTTTCTTTATCTAATTCTTTATCTATATCTGCACCGTCACGTGACGTCACGCTAACGTCATTCTCTTTTTCTGGTGCAGAAAGCTGCAATTGCTTCTTTCGTTCCCTGTATTGTCTGTTTCTTTCCGCAGCTAATTTCCTTACCCTATCCATACCTTCGACGTTCTGATGTTTCTCCCAATTTGCGATGGAAATAAATTTATTTTCGTCAACTTCAATCATTCCGAATTGTTGAAAGGTGTTGAGGGCCATTCTAACAATTGGCAAAGGCCTGTTGAAAATAGTTGCCAGCATTTCATCTGTATACGGGATATTCTGATTTAGGTAAATGTAACCTGATGCATTGGTCTTACCGGCTTGAGCAAGGAGTTTAACCCAAATAATTAGGATCGTGTCTGACTCTGGCATTTGCTCAATGAGCTTGATTTTTTCATCCTCGAACATCTTGGTACTTAACTTGATCCATTTAACCTCAGACAATAGGATCAACTCCTTCCGCCTTCGTCAAAGGCCATACAGACCGTTTGCCGTTTACAATTACAGAGCCGAGGGTGTTTTGCTGACATTGATCAGACATGCAGGCGCCGCCTTGAGCTTTTAGTTCGGCAATAGCCCTTTCATGAGTATTAACAGACTCACTTATAACTACGTGAATTTGATTATGTAGCCAGATGCGGCTTTCTAAAATCACATGTATTCTCCTTTCGGTTATTTGTTGAAAATCTCAGCAAAGTGTTTATCTAAAAAGGCAGCCATTTTAGAAGCTTGAAAGCTCCAGTTTTGCCCTTTAGCTTGCGGATAAAATACAAAACCCCCGTTTGCTGAATCTAAAAATTTGCGGAACCGACTTGGGTATAAAATGTTTTCTTTAATCCACTCGCTTTTGCGCGCTGTCTTTTTCTCAAGGTCTTTCATGTTCCAATAGACGCCGGACAGTGATTGCTCTCTTAGTTCCTGAAGCTCCACCCTACTGATGAGAATTTTGTCAGCAGGGATCGGAATTGACAGGCTAACATCAAGAAGTTGTTCCAAATTATTTGCCCTCCTCAATATTCCTACAAGAAACTTTTTGATTAAAAAAATATCCTGCAGGTACATTTAGTTTTTTACAGAATTGGTTAATGCTTTTGAAAGTTGGATTTATTTTTCCATTCTCTAACTTATAGATATAGGAGGTAGTAAACCCTGTAAAGTTAGCAAATTCATTGAATGACATGTTTTTTTCTTTGCGAATTTTTTTGATTTTTTCACCAAATAGCATATTGCTGTCCAATGTTTCCCCTCCTTTATTATTCCTACAGGAATATTACAAACTCAATATATCACCTTGCCTATAGCTTTGTAAACCCCTAATTTATGAATTTTTATCCTATCGGAAACAATGCATGTTATAATATTACTACAGTAAAAAACAAAATCTGTTGAGTGGAAAGGTGATTGCTTTCTGATGGAAAAAAATAAGATTATTGGACGGAATATAGCAAAATTAAGAAAGCAAAAAAAGCTTACTCTCCGTCAACTCGCCGATGCAACAGGTGTAACGCAGGGGTATCTCTCGAAACTTGAAGCAGGAGATAAAATAAAAAAGCCTTCTTATGAGAAATTAAACGCAATTGCAAAATATTTTAATGTCGATGTTTCATACTTCGCAACAGACGAAGATGAATTAAATAAAATGAGCGATGAAGAAAAAGAATTAGTATTTGCAAGGAATTTAACTCTTGATGTAATAAAGAAAGCAAACATTATTGATAATGAAGGCAATATAATAACAGAAGATGAAAGAGAATTTATGCTTAACGCCCTAAAGTCTTACCGTGAATCTAAGGCTAAATTCTTGGATGACTTAGCCGAAGATTGATTTTGCTGGTTTTTGTTATTCGGTTTGATAATAGTTAAAAGTTCTTCAAATACAATTGTCATTTTCTTGTTACCTCCGAAAGAACATTTGTTCCTGTATATTATATTTTAAAAAAGAATTAAAAAAAATAGTTTTTAAACAATTTCCTGTTTTCGTTTTTTTTGAAAACAGGAAACTTCCCCAAAAAGCACGAAAGACGTTGCCAACAAAGGCATCGTCTTTTTTTAAGTCTGTATCTACTTTTCAGGGTGTTGATGAAATTATGCGCCTACTATAATCTCGGCTGTTTGGAATTCACCTTCTGCATTTGAATGGTCAAATGAACCATTTATGGCCCCTGCAGTCAGTATACCGAACGCCAAGATCAAGACTATTGACATCTTTTTCATCTAAAACACCTCCTGTTACTAAATATTAAAATTAAATCCTAACTTTATCAAGTATATTTTTGGAAGATTAGAACGAAATTGATCTTTTTGCTGTGAAAAAAAGTAAAGCGATAACAGCAACTTTTCTGATGACTCTTCTCTAATTCCGTCAAAAAGCAGCGCGTAGCTTTTATAAAAATCATGCTGATAAAAAGAACTCAATGAATCCTTTTTCGCTAGTGACTTAGCAAAAGTAGTCACCTGATAATCTTCCGGAATCTCCTTATCCCAAAATGCTTGCAGGATGGCTATTTCTTCTTTATTCTGAACTAATTCTTTTTTTCTGTCTGGAAAAGTGCTGAGCAGTTGAATACACTTCTTATAGTATTCATAAGATAGAAAATAAGATTCGTTCATGTAGGACAACGCTAATATGTACAATGCTGTCAAATTTAAATTAACACTAAGGTTTTTCTCACGAAGAGAGTGAGCAACTTCCCTAGCCTTAAAAACAGCATTATCCTGCTTCAAATACAGATTCACAGAAACCTCTTCTAAACGAGCAGAGAATGCCATTTTTAGAAACGGATCAGATATCATATTGATATTCTTTTGAATCGTTCCAATTTTATCAATTGTTAATTCATACTTTCTGCTTTGGTAATTAGCATACATTTCTAAGACAAGAAGTAGTGTTTTTGTATCATGACAATCTGATTTGAGGTCGTTAAGTTTCTCAATATATTCCGAGCTTCCAAGTGACAATCTGTATTCCAACATGAATTTATAGATTCCAGACCACGAACTGATCTTACCCTCTTTTTTAATTTGCCTATCAATTAAGTTTTCTATAACTGAAAAGAGTCTCTTGGCATAACAATATTCTAATGCTGCAGGATAATTCTTCTTCTTAACTCCGTTTAAACAATATTGCTTTATCAGTTCAGTTTCATTATCCGGGTCAAGATACCTTATGATCTCTCGAACCATCCAAAAGTTTATCTCTTTCCCACTGAGAAACTTACTTAAATAACCTTCACTTATCCCAATTTTTGCAGCAATCATATTCTGCTTTTCATTGGGTGACTTTATCAATTCTTTTATATGAATCCTTATATCTCTAGTTGCTACTGATTCCATATGATCACCTTTTCACCTCAAATTTAACATAATCACAAAGAAAATTTTGTCGAACGATGGCGATAAGATTTAGAATTTTTTGATTTTTTACGTTATAATTTATTCCTCTCAATACTTATTATACCTTATTTTACAATGGTTAACTAAGCGAAAAGCCTTATTTGAAACAATCTTTTAAATAAATTAAGATAGTGCTATCCTATTATTGGAGAATTAAAGTTCCCCCTATAGGAGTGAATGAAATGGCTAGTTTCCTAAAACGCGGTAAAACGTGGCAGTATTGCGTTAGCGCTAAACCCAAGCCCATCAGGAAAGGCGGATTTAAAACTAAGAAGGAAGCTCAAGTGGCTGCCGCAGAGGTTGAAGATAAATTGAGGAAATATAAAACGCCGGGCACAAAAAAAGTCCTCTTTGATGAATACTTTAAAAGTTGGGTAAATGTTTATAGAGCTGATATTGGTGCCATCACTCGTGAAGGTTACTATATTACACTTAGAGAAATTTCAGATAATTTTGCAGGAAGATATATCAATGACATCACTAAACGAGAATATCAAGAGTTTTTAAATAAGTTTGGATCTGAACACGCAAAAGAAACTGTTAGAAAAATAAATACGCACATTAGAGCTTGTGTGCAAGAGGCAATTGAAGAAGGGATTATTCAATTTGATTTTACCCGGAAAGCAAAATTGATTGGAAGCGTGGAATCAAAACGCCCGGAAGAAAAACACTTGAATTATGTTGAAAGTCAAAAGCTTTTAAAAGAATTATATGTGCGCAAGGATCAGTCTATCGGATATTATTTATTAATACTGGCCCTCACTTCAGGAATGCGATTTTCTGAAATGTTGGGATTAACACTCGAGGATTTCAACTTTGAATTAAATGAGATTACAATCAACAAAACCTGGGATTATAAAAAAGGAACGGGTTTTGCTACGACAAAAAATGCGTCTTCAAATAGGACCATTAAAATGGATTCTAATACAATGGATTTATTCAAAAAGTTGTTATCCGAAATGCCTGATAACATACATAATCTTGTATTTTATAGTCCTCGCAGTTCTAGGAAAGTCATCACTAACGAATTTGTCAACAAAATATTGAAAAAGACATTGACGGACTTGAAAATAGAACCAATTTCGATACATGGGTTGAGACATACACATGCCAGCGTGTTACTCTACAAGAGGATTTCAATTTATTATGTCTCAGAGCGTTTAGGACATGCTAAGATAGATACCACGCATAATTATTATTCACATGTAATTAAAGAACTACGTGAAGAAGACACCCAAAACACCCTTGATTTATTTGAAAAAATGCCTGACGTGAAAACATCTGTATAGAAATGTGCAAAAAATGTGCAAAAAAAAATAAAATCACATCGTTTTTCAGCGGGTTCTCACAAAAATAAAAAGCTTGCAAAAACGAAAAAAACCCTTGTGTAACAAGGGTTTTTCTGTTTTACCGCCATTATTAATCTGCACCTATCTTATGCCGAAAACGCTCTAGGAGAGATTCGAACTCCCGACCTGCAGTTTAGGAAACTGCTGCACTATCCGCTGTGCTACTAGAGCCTGCTTCTATTATAGTAACGCTGGCGGCCGTTTTTTTCAAGTCTACAGCCCTCCGAACACTTTATAGGCGGCTCTCGTCGTATCTTCATCTATTCCAATATAACGCATTGTAATAGACGGAGAAGAATGATTCAAAATCCTCTGCAGTTCAGCAATGTCTTTTGTCCTCTGATAAAAATGATAACCGAACGTCTTTCTAAGCGTATGCGTCCCGATTTCCTCCAACCCGCAAGCGGCAGCCGCTTCCTTTAATATTCTGTATGCCTGAATCCGGGATATGGGCTTATTCGTCCGTTTCGATTTAAACAAATAGTCATCTTCTTTCATGTCTTTTGTGTAAGCGTATATGTCGGCCTTTAAAGACTCCAGTATCAGAATTTTTCTTTTCTTTCTCGTTTTGCTTTCGGTTGCCCACACATGGTCTTTGTTCCTTACATCCCTCACGCGAAGCGGCAGAACATCAGAAATCCGCAGTGCGCTGTTCATGCCGAAAATAAATAAAAAATAATCACGATCACTTTTCTTCATTAAATACTGTTTGACTTCCTGGATCTTCTCCAAACTTCGGATCGGCTGTACGATATGCATCAAAAAACCCCTTATAATTAGTAAAGTAACATATTGAGAGTTATGTTACTATTATAGCCGAAACCCGTTGAATGATAAAGGGTAAAGGCTCTTATGTAACATAATATACATAGTGTTACATAAGGTGAATCAGATACACAGTTTCAACAAATTACTCAAAAACATCATTTTCAGCCCGATGACGAGCTTTTAAACAAATCGATACTTAAGGTATTAAAAAATGAAAACAACAGCCTTAAAATGAAATCTGAGCATCCGTTTTTTTGTGAGCAACCGAAAAAATGCAAAAAAAAGACACAATATGAAATTGTGTCCTAGTCTTCATCTTTTACATCAATGTCTTCAGGAAGCGGCTCATTTAAAAACTCTTGAATCATTTCCTTATATTTTTCCAGCTGTTCGAGATGGGTTTGAAATTGTTCCTTGTTGATTAAATATTGCTGCCCGTCATGGACGGCCCTTATTTTATTCGTCAAAACAAGATTGTGCACATATTCTTCAGGAAGACTGGTAAACTCAGCTGTCTCTTTGATCGTTAAATACATGGCTCACGTTCCTTTCATATGTCATGTGAGTGAATTCTGTTTTGTTTATTGTAGCTTATTTTTTGTCTTTATGCTTGTTTCACAGCTTTTTCAGTCCGGTTTCCCATTTAGCCTATTTGCGACTGATTACATTCACACAGAAACCCCAACTTTTTGCACACCGGACTATTCCGTTTGTCACTTGTGAAAACAGCACATTTTACTTACTCTATAATTGTAAGCGGAAAACAAAGGAGGCAGACTATGAAAAAGAAAAAGTTTATGAATCTCTGTTTTATCGTTCTGCTCAGTACTTTGCTCGCGGCCGGAAGCATCCCTTATCACGCTCAGGCTAAGAAACACCCGTTTTCCTATGACGACTACAAACAGGTAGATGTCGGCAAAGACGGCATGGTTGCCACCGCCCATCCTCTCGCTTCACAAATCGGTGCCGACGTGCTGAAAAAAGGCGGCAATGCAGTTGACGCCGCGGTTGCCATTCAATTCGCATTAAACGTAACTGAACCTATGATGTCGGGAATCGGCGGCGGCGGATTTATGATGGTTTATGATGCGAAGACGAAAGACACCACCATTATCGACAGCCGGGAACGCGCACCGGCAGGCGCAACACCGGATATGTTCCTTGACGAAAACGGCAAAGCCATTCCTTTCTCCGAACGCGTTACGAAAGGGACTGCAGTCGGTGTTCCGGGAACATTAAAAGGACTAGAAAAAGCGCTCGACAAATGGGGCACACGCTCCATGAAACAACTCATCACCCCTTCCATTAAACTTGCCTCAAAAGGCTTTCCGATCGATTCGGTTTTAGCTGATGCCATCTCAGATTATAAAGACAAATTATCACACACTGCTGCAAAAGACGTATTTCTTCCGGACGGAGAACCTCTGAAAGAAGGAGACACACTCATCCAAAAAGACTTAGCCAAAACATTTACAGCTATTAAGTACAAAGGCACAAAAGCATTCTATGACGGTGCATTCTCCAAAAAGCTAGCGGAAACAGTGCAGGAATTCGGCGGCTCAATGACAGAAAAAGACATTAAAAACTTCAATGTGACGATTGACGAACCGATCTGGGGAGATTACCAGGGCTATCATATCGCAACTGCTCCTCCTCCAAGCTCGGGCGGTGTTTTCCTGTTGCAAATGCTGAACCTCTTGGATGATTTTAAGCTTTCTCAATATGATATCCGTTCTTGGCAAAAATATCAGCTTCTCGCAGAAACGATGCATTTGGCTTATGCTGACCGCGCCGCATTTGCCGGGGACCCAGAATTCGTCAACGTCCCTCTCAAAGGTCTCTTGAATCCAGATTATATCAATGCCCGCAGACAGCTGATAGATATTGATAAAGTCAATAAAAAACCGAAAGCCGGCGATCCTTGGGCCTATCAGGAAGGTTCTGCAAACTATAAACAAGTGGAGCAGCCGACTGACAAACAAGAAGGCCAAACGACTCACTTCACGGTAACTGATCGCTTCGGCAATGTCGTATCTTATACGACAACAATTGAACAGCTGTTCGGTTCCGGCATTATGGTTCCCGGATACGGCGTTGTGTTGAATAATGAGTTAACAGACTTCGATGCGGTGCCTGGCGGCGCAAATGAAGTGCAGCCGAATAAACGTCCGCTCAGCAGCATGACTCCGACTATTTTATTCAAAAATAACGAACCCGTCCTGACTGTCGGCTCCCCCGGCGGAGCAACGATTATTTCTTCCGTCCTGCAAACGATCCTGAACAAAGTTGAGTACGGCATGGATCTGAAAGCGGCGGTCGAAGAGCCGAGAATTTACACAAACAGCATGACATCCTATCGATATGAAAAAGGAGTGCCGGAAGATGCCCGCACAAAACTGAACGAAATGGGGCATAAATTCGGCAGCAGCCCGGTTGATATCGGTAATGTGCAAAGCATCCTGATCGACCGTGAAAACGGCACCTTCACCGGAGTTGCCGACTCAAGCCGAAACGGAGCCGCAATCGGCGTAAACTTGAAAAAATAACTAGACAAAAAGCCTCGTTTCTCAAGCTGAGAAATGAGGCTTTTGTTTATTCTGCACTGTATTCAGTTGAGGTTTTTTCAGACGTTAATGACGCAAGCGAAAGCACGCCGCACATTGCGATGACAACACCCGCTGATCCGATCCATGTCACTGACGCAAGAGACAGATGAGTGACAACAATGCCCCCGATGCCCGCCCCGGCTGCCATAGCCAGCTGCATCACAGACTGGTTGAGGCCAAGTAATACACCCGATGATTCAGGCTCCATCGTTGCCAAATGATACTGCTGAGCAGGTCCTGATGACCAGGCGGCGAAGGACCAAAAAATAAGCACTGCCGCCGCTCCAAAAGCAGAATGTGTCACAAACGGCAATAACATGAGCATGATAGCATGAAGCGCCATTCCGCCGGTTAATGTCATACGCGCCCCCCATTTGTCTGCGCTGAAACCGCCTGCTTTAGAACCGGCAAGACTTGCAACACCGAAAATAAGCAGCAATGTACTCAGTATTCCGCTGCCGATATGAGTGACGTTCAGTAAATACGGAGAAAGGTACGTATACGCAACCGAATAGCCTCCGAGCCAAAAAAACGTAATGGCCAGCCCGACAGCCACCTTTCGTTTCTTCAAAAGAGAAAATTGCTGAATGAGCGGCACCGGTTTATCTCCTCTTATCTCAGGCAACGCGAAACGTATAATAAGCATGGCAATGATCCCGATTGCCGCAATTCCGGCGAAAACCACTTTCCAGCCGAAAGCTTCAGACACAGTTCTTCCGATCGGAACACCGATAATGAGCGCCGCCGTAAACCCCATAATGACGGTTGCGAGAGAACTTGCCTGTTTTCCCGGGGGAGCGATTTTTGCTGCGATCGTAAGCGCGGTGACCACCACGGTTCCTGCTCCAAGCGCCATAATCACCCGTGCTCCCGCAAATAAGCCGAATCCCTGCACAAGGAAAGAAATGATATTCCCGATAACAAACAGCCCCAGAGCATAGATCATGAGCTTCCTTCTGTCCAGTTTTGCTGTAAGGGCCATCATGACAGGCGTTCCGATTGCATAAACAAGCGAAAAAATCGTAATCAGCTGCCCTGCCGCTGCCACAGTAACTCCCAAGGAACCTGCAATTTTATCAAGCATCCCTGATATCACATATTCAGACGTCCCCACTAAAAAACTGATAATTGCCAAAATGTAAATCTTCCAGGTATTTTGCACCTGACACACTCCTTCATTGATGATTTATATAAAGATATATTGTGATATATCGATATAAAGAGTTGAACAAAAAGAAACAAATCGCAATATGTCGATGTGTAGTCGGAAAAAGAAACTGAATCCCTCTTCTAAAGGATTCAGCCCTACATTTCGCGCTGAAAATAATCGGCCATCGCCTTTATCGCGTCTTCATCTCTTTTATAATAGGTGTATTTGCCAATCCGTTTTGTTTGGATAAGGCCCGCCCGCTGAAGGATGGAAAGATATTGAGAAGCCGTTGACTGTGTCATCTGAAGCTTATCGGTGATCTGGCTGACACACACTCCGATCTCATTCATATCAATGCCATCATGCGGTGCGAAGTGACGGTCCGGCTCTTTCAGCCATTGTAAAATCTCAAGCCGTGACTCATTAGACAACGCTTTAAAAACATCAATAGGTTTCATACGCTTTATTATATCGTGATTTTACGATATGTCAATGTTGTTTTTATTAAATCTCTATTTTTTGTTTTGCCTCTCTTATGATCCGGGAAATAAAATCACTCACATTCTCTTCAAATGTGTCTTCCCGCCCGTATTGCCGTACATGTACAGATTGATGGCGGCACTCTTGATCCCCCACAACCGCAATATACGGTATTTTTTTCATTTGTGCTTCTCTGATTTTATAGCCAAGTTTTTCATCGCGCTGATCGAGCTCAGCCCGGATACCCGCTTTCTTTTAAGAAAAACCAGAACGAAAAAAATTGGCGTACACAGCTGTCCTGTTTTCTCATCTTCCGTTCAGTAATGCTTTTAATCCATTCAGCAGTTCTTCAAACGCCGATGTCAAAAATAAATCACTCCGGTAGATGAATGATATATTCATATCCCGAAACTGTTCAGGAAGCTCATGAAGAAAAAGATTTTTCCTATTTTGAAAATAACGGACGGCTGATGCAGGCAGAAAGGAAACCCCCATCCCCGCCTGCACCGCCCCAATAATGGCTTCCAACGTACCGAATTCAATGATTTTATGTGCGGGTACTGCCTCTTCTTTCAGTATGTTTTTTATTTTGCGGCGGTGCGAACAGCCCGCGGCAAAATACAGAATCGGATCTCGCAACAAGTCTTGCAAACTGCCTTTCCGCTTATTTGAGACCAAGACCAATTCTTCTTGAAATACAGCGACTTGCTCAAGATCTTCGTATTCGACCGGTCCATAAACAAAAGCGCCGTCCAGCTCATAGTGTAAGACGTGCTGCACTAAGGTATGTGTATCACCGGTTGACAGAGACAGCTGTACTTTCGGGTAGCGGCTGCAATACTCCGTGAAAAATTGAGGGAGATGGACGGCTGCCGCCGTTTCAAGAGAACCGATTCGAAGCGGGCCGTTCGGATCGCCTGCCTCTTGCGCCGTTTTTTGCGCCTCATGCAGCAATTGAAGGATTCTGTCAACGTCTTTCAATAAGTTTTCACCTGCGGGCGTCAGCGTCATCCCCCGATTTGTGCGGTAAAAAAGCTGTGTTTGCAATTGCCGTTCCAGCTGCTGAATCCGGTTTGTCACATTTGATTGAACATAATGCAGGCTTTCTGCCGCCTTTGAAATACTTCCTTTGCGGGCGACAGCCTGAAAAATCTTTAAGTCTCCGCTTTCCATGTAAGGGCACCTTCTTGCTATGATTTTTATTGATAGCCGGCTATCAATTTTCATTTATTTACTGCAGCTGATACAGCCTGTAAAATCTTTCTCATCAATCATAAAGGAGAGAAGAATGATGAATGCCCTTATCATACACGAAAATGGCTTTGATTTCAGGCAGGCACCTGACAAAAGGCCGGGAAACGGCGAAGTAAAAATAAAGCTGAAAACAGCCGGATTAAACCATCGTGATTTGTTTTTAATGAAAAACCACGAAACCGGAAACCATGAATTTACTCTCGGTTCAGACGGCGCGGGAATCGTAACCGAAATAGGACACGGCGTCCGGTCTCATTTACTGCATGCAGAAGTCATCATCAACCCGGTGCTGAATTGGAAGACCGTTGAGGACGTACCAGCCGTCCCTGATATTTTAGGCGGTCCGAACGACGGAACATTTTCACCTTATGTCATCGTTCCTGCGGAAAACGCCGTTTTAAAACCCGAACACCTGACTTGGGAGGAAGCGGGCGTGCTGCCGTTATCAGCATTAACCGCTTATCGCGCCTTATTTACCAAAGGACAATTAAAAAAAGGCGAACACCTTATCCTTCCGGGTATCGGAAGCGGCGTGGCAACTTACGCCTTATTAATGGCAAAAGCTATCGGAGCGACAGTCAGCGTCACCTCCCGCAGTGAAAACAAAAAACAAATCGCACTGTCATACGGTGCAGACCGGGCGATTGACAGCTACGGTGACTGGAATGAGGCGCTGAATGGCGAAAAAGCAGATATCATACTTGACGGTGTAGGCCCCGCCTTGTTTCAACACTATCTTGACATTATTAAACCGAATGGCCGGATCGTAACATTCGGCGCCAGTTCAGGCGATCAGCTCGGATTTCCTATTCGCTCGCTGTTTTTTCCGCAGATTCATATTCTCGGTACATCAATGGGAAGCAATGAGGAATTCGCGGATATGCTGGAATTGATAAACCGCTGCGGCATCCGTCCCATTATCGACCGCATGTACCCTCTCAGTGAAGCAGCTGCCGCTTTTAACAGAATGCGGGAAGGACGGCAGTTCGGCAATATCGGCTTTCGTATAGATGTCTAAAAAAGGAGGAGCGGACCCCTCCGTTCCCTTATTTGTTTATTAGCGCTTCCGCTTGAAATTCAATATGTTTTTCTTCATCAATTAAAATCTGCCCGCAAATCGACTGCTCAAGGCTTGCAAATCGTCTCAGTCTGCGGAAGAAAACAATCTCTCCACTCTGTAAAACAAAAATCCATATGTTATCTTCCACGTTACTCTTATATGACCAATAAAGGAAGAATGAGGTTTCATTTCAATACGAAAAACCGGCTGATCCCAGCCGGTTTTATAAATAAACCCCTTTATTTACGGTAAAACAGTGCTCCCCATTAAATAACTGTCGACTTCGCGCGCTGCTTCCCGGCCTTCATTAATCGCCCATACAATCAGGCTTTGGCCCCTTCTCGCATCCCCTGCGGCGAAAACACCGTCAACATTCGTTTTATAATCCCCATATGCCGCCTGAATTTTATGATTTGCCGAATTGACACCGAACTGTTTCAATAATGGCTGTTCTGTCCCTTCAAAACCGATGGCGATGAACACCAGCTGAGCAGGCCATACTTTTTCTGTCCCGGGCAGTTCATGAAATTCATACTTTCCGAATTCGTTTCTGACTTTTTCCATTTGAATGGTGTGAATCTCTTGTAAGCGGCCCTGCTTATCGGCCACCATTTTTGTCGTCTGAATTGAATATTCTCTCGGGTCTTTGCCGAACTTTGCCTGCGCTTCTTCATAAGCGTATTCAAGGGTAAAGACGTGCGGCTGTTCAGGCCACATATTGTCGTTCGTGCGCGTCTGAGGAAGTTTAGGATGTTTCCCGAACTGGTGCACGCTGCGCGCTTTTTGGCGCAGCGCGGTTGCCACGCAGTCAGCTCCTGTGTCTCCTCCGCCGATCACGATGACGTCTTTCCCTTTAGCGTCTATAAATTGTTTGTCTTTGAAGTTGGAATCTAAATAGCTTTTCGTCGCCAGTGTTAAATAGTCCATCGCATAATGGACGCCTTTTGCTTCCCGGCCTTCAATCAGCAGATTGCGCTGCTTTTGGGCGCCTGTGCACAAAATGACGGCATCAAATTGATCTTTCAGCTCATCTGCCGTTATGTCAACGCCGATTTCGGTATTTGTTACAAAATCTATACCTTCCTGCGTCAAAAGCTTAATACGGCGTTCGACGACATTTTTCTCAAGCTTCATGCTCGGAATGCCGTACATCAGCAGGCCGCCGGCTCTGTCTGCACGCTCATAGACTGTTACGGAATGACCGGCTTGATTCAGCTGATCAGCGCTTGCCAGACCTGCCGGGCCTGAACCGACGACAGCGACTTTTTTACCTGTGCGTTTCGCGGGAATTCTCGGCTGAATCCATCCGTTCTCAAAACCTTTGTCAATGATCGTCCGCTCGATGTTTTTAATTGAAACAGCCGGATCTGAAATAGCCAGCGTACAAGATCCTTCACAAGGAGCGGGACAGACCCGCCCTGTGAATTCAGGAAAGTTATTCGTTTTCAGAAGACGCTCCAAGGCTTCTTTCCAGCGCCCCCGATAGACGAGGTCATTCCACTCCGGTATCAGATTATAAATCGGGCAGCCGGACGTAAAACCGTTGATATCAGCGCCGATTTGGCAAAACGGTGTGCCGCAATCCATACACCGCGCCCCCTGCCGCTTTGACGCTTCATCTGAAAATGGAGCCGAATACTCTTTCCAATCCTTTAAGCGAGTGAAAGGGTCCCGCTCAGCCGGTTTTTCTCGTTTTTCTTCCATGAATCCAGTTGGTTTCCCCATGTTCCTCTCCCCTTTCTTACTGTACTACCGCTTGTTTATGATCTTTGGCAGGCGTTTGGAGGACCTTTGTATTGGCTTCAAAAGCATACATAATTGCGTCTTCTTCTGATAAACCCGCCGCTTTTTGTTCTTCGATGCTGAGGAGCATTTGTTTATAGTTTTTCGGAATGACTTTGATAAAGGTTTCTGCGGCTTTTTCCCAATTGTCCAGGAGATCTGCGGCTTTTTTGCTGTTTGTCAGCGCTGCATGCCGTTTGACCATTTCTTGTACTTCTTTGATCTCCGCCTCATCCGTCAGCTTTTCAAATGAAATCATTTCCATATTGCATTTGCGTTTAAATGCTTTGGCATCATCACTCAGGACGTATGCGATACCGCCTGACATTCCCGCCCCGAAGTTTTTGCCAACTTCGCCGAGGACGACAACCCGTCCGCCTGTCATGTATTCACAGCCGTGGTCTCCGATACCTTCTACAACGACATTGACTCCGCTGTTACGGACTGCAAAACGTTCACCGGCGCGCCCGTTAATGTACGCTTCCCCGCTTGTTGCTCCGTAAAATGCGACGTTCCCGATAATAACGTTATCGTGAGTTTCACAATTGAAGTCATCAGGCGCTTTCACGATGATTTTTCCGCCTGAAAGCCCTTTGCCTACGTAGTCATTTGAATCCCCGTTCAAATGAAGCGTCATCCCCTTAGGAACAAATGCCCCGAAACTCTGTCCGGCTGATCCGGTAAAATGAAGTCTGATCGTATCATCCGGCAGGCCTTCCGCTCCGTAGCGTTTAGAAATTTCACTTCCCGTCACGGTTCCGGCTACGCGATTTGTATTATTAATCTTGATTTCAGCTTCCGCTTCCTGACCGGCTTCAATTGCAGCCTGCACCGCCGGAAGAATAACCGTCATATCAAGCGACTCGTCGATTTTATGGTTTTGCGCCGTACGGAAAGTGCGTACGCCTTCAGGCTGGTACAGCAGTGTGGATAAATCAAGCTGGCCCGCTTTCCAATGCGCTTTCGCACGTTCACTGACATGAAGAACGTCTGTCCGTCCGATCATTTCATCAAGCGTCTTAAAGCCTAACTCTGCCATATATTCACGCACTTCTTCTGCGACAAACAGCATGTAATTTACGATATGGTCAGGATCGCCCATGAATTTTTTGCGAAGCTCCGGGTTTTGCGTCGCGACACCTACAGGACATGTATCTAAGTGGCAGGCGCGCATCATAACGCAGCCGAGAACGACAAGCGGCGCTGTAGCAAAGCCGAATTCCTCCGCACCGAGCAAGGCGGCCATTACGACATCTCGGCCTGTCATCAGCTTACCGTCCGTTTCCAATACCACGCGATCCCGTAAACCGTTCAGCATCAGCGTTTGGTGAGCTTCTGCAAGACCAAGCTCCCACGGAAGACCCGTATGTTTAATACTTGTTTTCGGCGACGCGCCCGTTCCGCCATCGTAGCCGCTGATGACGATGACATCCGCAGTGCCTTTTGCCACACCGGCCGCAATCGTGCCGACACCGGCTTTTGACACGAGCTTGACGCTGATTCGCGCGCTTCGATTTGCATTTTTCAAATCATGAATCAGCTGCGCCAAGTCTTCAATTGAATAAATATCATGGTGAGGAGGCGGTGAGATCAGCCCTACACCTGGTGTAGAACCGCGGACATCCGCGACCCAAGGATATACTTTGTTGCCCGGAAGCTGACCGCCTTCTCCCGGCTTCGCCCCTTGCGCCATTTTGATCTGCAATTCATCCGCATTGACGAGATAATGGCTCTTTACGCCGAAACGGCCGGAAGCAATCTGTTTAATCGCACTTCTTCTGTCGTCGCCATTTTCATCCGGAACGAAACGTTTCGGGTCCTCGCCGCCTTCTCCGCTGTTGCTTTTTCCGCCAAGCCTGTTCATCGCTATCGCTAAAGCCTCATGGGCTTCCTTGCTTAATGAACCGAATGACATCGCTCCTGTTTTAAAACGTTTCACGATGGACGCAGCTGATTCAACTTCCTCTAATTTTAAAGGCTTGCGGTCTTCTTTGAAGGCGAACAGATTGCGTAAAAATCCGATTCGTTCTTCATCCGCTGCATGAGAATACTGCTTAAACTGGCTGTAATCATTCTTACGGCACGCCCATTGCAGGGTATGGATGGTTTTCGGATTGAAAGCGTGGTGCTCTCCCCCGTTTCGCCATTGGAATTCACTACCCGGCTCAAGAGTTTGGCTGTAATCATCCTTGTACGCCGCTTGATGGCGCTGTTTCGCTTCTTGCGCAATCGTTTCGATATCGATTCCGCCAAGCTGAGATGCAGTACCGGTAAAGTATTTGGCGATAACGTCTTCACCGATGCCGACCGCTTCAAAAATTTGGGCGCCCCTGTAACTTTGCACAGTTGAAATCCCCATTTTTGACATCACTTTCACGACGCCTTCTGTTACGCTCTTTCCGTATTTGCTGACAGCTTCTTCATACGGAATATCAAGCCGGCCTTCATCGATTTCCTGCTTATACGTAGCGTAAGTCAAATACGGATTGACAGCATCGGCACCATACCCAATGAGAGCCGCAAAGTGATGAACTTCACGCGCTTCCCCGGATTCAACGATAATGCTTGCTTTTGTTCGCAGGCCTTGGCGGATCAAATGCTGATGCAGCGCACTGACGGCCAAGAGCGGCGGAATCGGTGTCAATTCCTTACTCATTGCCCTGTCAGATAAAATCAACAGAGATACGCCTTCCTTGATCGCTTTTTCCGCCTGCTGAAACAAATCCTTCAGGCCTTTTTCTAGGTCATCGGAAAACAGCGCGCGGATGTTCTGGCTCTTAATGTCAGGGTGCACGAGTGTTTTCAGCGCATAAAACTGTTCGTTTGATAATACAGGAGTATACAGTTTAATGCGGCGGGCATTTCTTTCACTTGGATGCAGCAGATCGCCTTCGGCTCCGAGCCATGTCACCGTGGAGGTCACAAGCTGCTCGCGGATCGCGTCAATCGGTGGGTTTGTGACTTGAGCAAACAGCTGTTTAAAGTAATGAAACAGTGATTGGGCGCGATCGGATAAAACGGCGAGCGGCGAATCATTTCCCATAGAGCCGAGCGGGTCCTTGCCTTCTTTAATAACAGGAATTAAATACTTCTGGATATCTTCATACGTATAGCCAAACGCTTTTTGACGGACGAGAAGATCATCGAATTGTTCCTCTTCCCGGATTTCCGGGTCAGGATTCACTTGAACCAATTCTTCTTCAAGCCATTTTTGATAAGGGAATTCATTGGCAATTTCTGTTTTCACTTCTTCATCTGAAATAATCCGGCCTTCCTCTAAGTCAATGAGCAGCATTTTTCCGGGCTCCAGACGTTTTTTATGAAGAATGTTCTCCTGCTCAACTTCAATAACGCCAACCTCGGATGAGAAAATAATATGGTCATCTTTTGTCACATAGTAACGTGCCGGACGCAGGCCGTTACGGTCAAGGATGGCGCCGATTTGTTTTCCGTCCGTAAACGAAATGGCGGTCGGCCCGTCCCACGGCTCCATTAAAGAGCTGTGATATTCATAAAAAGCCCGTTTCGCTTTAGACATGTGAGTGTTTTCCGTCCATGGTTCCGGAATCAGCATCATTGCCGTATGTGCCGGTTTCCGCCCTGCCATCACGAAAAATTCAAACGCATTATCAAGAATGGATGAGTCACTGCCCTCGGCATTTAAAATCGGCAGCACTTTGTGAAGATCGTCTCCGAAGCTTTCTGAAACGAACTGCTGCTCCCTCGCTCTCATCCAATTGATGTTGCCCCGGAGCGTATTGATTTCTCCGTTATGAATCAGATAGCGGTTCGGATGGGCACGTTCCCAAGTAGGAAAGGTATTTGTGCTGAATCTTGAATGCACGAGTGAAAATACAGATACGAAGGTTTCATCCTGCAAATCCAAATAAAAAGCGTCAACCTGCTCAGGCGTTAACAACCCTTTATAAACAATAGTCTGGCTTGACAAGCTTGCGAAGTAAAAATCAAGCTGTTCTTGAACGCCCCAATTTTCCGCCTGCTTCCGGATGACATACAGTTTGCGTTCAAAAGCAAGGCTGTCTTTCAAATCGTTTGCGGCTCCGATAAATACTTGACGCACATATGGGCAAGTACTTTGTGCCACTGTTCCGATTTTTCCGACATTTACAGGGACGGTTCTCCAGCCGAGAACGATCTGTCCTTCCTGCTCAATGAATGCATTCACCTGTTTTTCGATCTTTTTTCTTTCCTCTTCATTTTGCGAGAAAAAGACCATTCCTACCCCGTAACGGCCTTTTTCCGGCAGTCTCATTTCTCCGCACTCTTTCTTAAAAAAAGCATCAGGGATCTGAACCATCAGGCCGGCGCCGTCACCCGTATTCGGATCACTGCCCTGTCCTCCTCTGTGATCCAGCTGGCAAAGCATCTTCAGTCCTTTTTTGACAATGTCATGTGAAGGTTTCCCTTTTAAATGGGCATACAAGCCGATTCCGCATGCATCGTGCTCAAATTCCGGACGGTAGAGACCTTGTGCTTTCGGCATTTGATTGTAAGTCATAATTCCTCTCCCCCGATCAGTTTCCGTTAATTATCGGTCATAAAATCTGACAACTTTAAATTAATTGTAAGTTTTCAAAACAATATAAACAATATATAATTTAGATCAAATACATCTCAAAATGAGATAGATAGGTGTGAACGCAATGGAATTACGCCAGCTTCGGTATTTTATGGAGGTAGCAGAACGGGAACATGTGTCAGAAGCGGCTGATCATCTGCATGTCGCACAATCCGCTATCAGCAGGCAGATTGCAAATCTTGAAGAAGAGCTGAAAGTCACTTTATTTGAACGGGAAGGCAGAAATATTAAATTAACGCCGATCGGCAAACAATTTTTAGAACATGTTAAAACGGCGATGAAAGCAATTGATTACGCGAAGGAACAAATTGATGAATATCTTGATCCGAATCGCGGAACCGTCAAAATAGGATTTCCGACGAGCCTTGCAAGCCAGCTTTTGCCGACGGTGATTTCGGCATTTAAAGAGGAATACCCGAACGTTGAGTTTTTGCTCCGCCAGGGGTCTTATAAGTTTTTAATCGAAGCGGTAAGAAACAGGGATATAGATGCGGCGCTGCTCGGCCCCGTTCCGACGGAATTCCCCGACATAACAGGCAATATCTTATTCACGGAAAAGATTTACGCGCTTGTTCCGCTGCACCATCCGCTTGCCAAACAGAAAAATATTCACTTAATTGATCTGCGCGGCGACCAATTTGTTTTATTTCCTGAAGGGTTTATTCTCCGTAACATGGCGATTGACGCTTGCAGACAGGCCGGCTTTGCGCCGCTTGTATCGACGGAAGGCGAGGATTTAGATGCCATTAAAGGATTAGTCTCCGCGGGGATGGGAGTTACTTTATTACCTGAAAGCACCTTTGCAGAAACCACACCCCGGTTCACGGTCAAAATTCCGATTGAATTTCCTCAAGTGAAGCGTACCGTAGGCATTATTAAACCAAAAGGAAGGGAACTGGCTCCGTCTGCAAATGATTTCTATCATTTTGTCATTCAATTTTTCTCTAAACTTGAACAATATCAATAAAAAACAAACCCGAGCTTCAAAACGAAGCCTCGGGCTTTTTCATATTTTTATAGATCTTTCTCAGCCGATCGGAATGGATAGTTCAACGTGGCAGACAAACGCTTCCGGATCAATGACTGATTGATCGGTCTGTTTGGGCGGCGTTTCTTTAAAAGTCTTCAGCTGGGCTGAGGAATAGTTGACGATGCCGAGTCCGAGCTCTTCTCCCTGCTGATCAAGCAGCCTGACAACCGCTCCGCTGCTGAATCTGCCCTTAATCTGCTCGATGTCCTGCGGTGACAGCTCCATATTTCCGTTCGCGATATCGCGGCTGCTTTCTTTTTCCATCACAATTTCGCCTTCGGGGCCGGAATTAAATGCAAGCCATTGTTCTTTGTGGTTTAACGGCAGGGTTCCTTCCGCTTCAAAATAAGTTCCTTCAGCAGCCTCATCTACCGCTTGAAGCAGAATGTCCGGAATGTTAGCCTGCCCGAGAAAGCCTTTAATACCGGAGGCCATCACAATTTTAAAAGCATCCAGTTTCGAACGCATTCCGCCGGTTCCCATTTCACTCCCGGCATCTCCCGCGCTTGCTTCTATTTCCGGAGTGATGTCACTTACATGTCTGATTCTTTTCGCTTTCGGGTTGCTGCGCGGATTATCATCATATAAACCGTCAATGTCTGATAAAATCACAAGCATGTCGGCATCAATTAAACCTGCCACCTTCGCTGCGAGTGTATCGTTATCTCCGAATTTCAGCCGATTGACTGTGACCGTGTCATTTTCATTAATAATCGGAATAATGCCCCGTTCCAAAAGGACGTTCATCGTATTGCGCACATTATGGTAGCGGTATTCATCGGAAAAGTCGCTTCTTGTAATTAAAATTTGTGATGCGACATAACCGTGCGCTAAAAACAGCTTTGAATAAGCCTCCATTAATAATCCCTGCCCGATGGAAGCGGAAGCCTGTTTTTCAGGGAGGCTTTCCGGTTTCTGAATAAATCCAAGCTTCCGATAACCTGCCGCCACTGCGCCGGAAGATACTAAAATCACTTCATAGCCGCTGTCTTTCAGCTGTGCGATTTGATCCACCAATGCTTCCAGCTTTCTTCTGCTGATTTCCCCGTGCAGGCTCGTCAGTGAGCTGCTGCCGATTTTCACCGCGACTCTTTTGATCTTCGTCCGAGACGTCACTGTATCACTCCTGTTTTTTAACGATTATAGTGCTGCCGTTTTTTCAATTGTTTTGCTGATCTCAATAGAACGTTCGGTCGCGTGTTTAATGGCTTTGGCAATGGCTTCTCCGCCGCCTTCTGACCTGAGCGCATCGAGGCCGGCTTCCGTCGTGCCGTTTGGAGAGGTGATGTTTTCCCGAAGCACATCCGGTTTTTCACCCGTTTCCATCAGCATTTTAGCTGCGCCCAATAACGTTTGCGCGCCGATTTTGCGGGACAGCCGTTTGTCTAAGCCGGCTTCTTCACCTGCTTTTTCAATAAACTCCATTAAATAATAAAAGTACGCCGGTCCGCTGCCTGCGATGCCGGTGAAAATGTCCATCTGATCTTCTTTGATCACGTACACGTCCCCGAGGCATTCCAAAAGGGATACCGCGGTTTTTGCTGAACCGTAAGAGACATGGTCTCCGAAAGCCGCAGCTGTTGCCGATTCGCCGATCATGCTGGATGTGTTCGGCATCACTCTTACAACAGGCTGACGATCATGTAATGATTGTTGTATAAATGAGGTTGTTATGCCTGCCAGAACAGACAGAATAATTTGATGAGGTTGAATACGCCGTTTCAGCGTAGCCAGAGCGATTTCGGCATCCTTCGGCTTCATGGCTAAAATAAAGACATCAATATCTTCGGTTTTCATGCTGTCAAAAGCAATGCCCTGAATTCCGTACTGATGTTCCAATTCAGCGAGTCGCTCTGTATTGCGGCGGTTTGTCACGCAGATGTTTTGGTTGGGAATTTTTTTTGCGCGGACCATGCCTGATATCATTCCTTCAGCCATTGATCCTGCTCCGATAAAAGCAACTTTCTTTTGATCTAAGATCGGTAACATCTCCCTTGTTCGTATTTTGTTCGTATTTTTCACACGTTTTTTATGTTACCACTTCAAGAGTCGATGTCAAGTTTGAAGGTTTTATTGATATGTATTGTTCCGAGCCTGCTATTATGTATAATGAATCACAGAACATACCTTACAAACCTTTTGAGCCCGGGAGGCCGGGTGCGTTCCGGCCTGATTTAAAAATTATCTGAAATGGCTTTTTCAATCAGCTTTTTGCAACGGTCAAGCTCTGTCTTCAGCTGTTTTTTGTAAAGCTTCGCAGCTTCATAGTCTTTAAATTGATAGAGAACGACTTCCTGGAGTTTGGCTCCCTCTTTTTTCACTTTTACTTGTTTTAAAATCCCGTCATCCAAAAGTTCGTGAAGTGAACGGTACACCTCGGTATGGTTCGGCTTAAAACCGATGGGTTTAAATTCCGAACGCAGCACCTCGAGAAGCTTCAGTCCGTAAAGCCGTTCCTGCTCTGTCATTGTAATCATGTAAAGCTTTAAAAAAGCTCTTTGTTTCACTAAAAAACCGGTTGAACTTCTTTTTTCTTCTTTCAATATGTGCGCACCCTTCCTTCTAACAAATTATTCCATGTACTAAATATTCTCTTTATATCCCGTTTTCCCTTTTATCGTTCGGACAGTTTGGTTTGTATAGATTTGTTTTTTGGAGGCGGGGAAAAATAATCTTAATGAACATTTGGTACATAGTTTATTTAGTTTAATTATAGCTGATAGCAGTTTCTTTTTCACTCTTTTTTCTGCAAAAACGGATTTTTATGCCTATTTATTCGGGTTTGCGGAAACAAAAAAGACCCGTCGTGAAGACAGGTCCCCTTTTGTTTAAGGATTCGTTGACCACAAACCGGCAGTTTTGATGAAAATGCGCGGATGTAATTTCAATTGAGCAACCATATATTCTGCAAGATCCTCAGGCTGCATGACTTTTTCCGGATTGCCGTCTGTCAGATTTAATTCAATAGACATGTCGCTGGCAACCGTGCTCGGAGTCATTGCGCTGACACGGATATTGTGTTTTCTGACTTCCTGCATGAGAGATTCAGTCAGACCGAGAACGGCAAATTTAGAAGCGCTGTACGCACTTGTCGCCGCGGCGCCTCTTTGGCCCGCCGTAGAAGAAATATTAATGATATCTCCTGATTTTCTCTCAATCATTTCAGGAAGAACGGCGCGTGTCACGTGGTATACACCCATTACATTAACTTGTATGATGTCTTCCCACTCTTCAGGCGTAAGATCCAAAAATCCGCCGAATTTGCTGATTCCGGCATTGTTAATCAAGATGTCAATCTCACCGAGTTCTTCTTTAATAGAGGAGACGGCTTGTTCAACCTCTTTTTGGTTTTTTACATCGGCAGCAGCGAATGATGCCTTTACACCAAGGGCTTTCACTTCTTCCGCAACCTTTTCGACATTTGCTTCTGTGCGGCCGATTAAACCGATATTGACTCCTTCTTTGGCTAAAGCGATAGCGGCGGCGCGGCCGATTCCTCTGCCCGCACCCGTGATAAGAGCCGTTTTGTTTTGTAAGCTTTCCACGTCTTTCACCCTTTCTGAATGTCCTTATGTACGATTTCACATTATAAGCAGAAAAAAAACAATTAGCAAATAAAATGATTCAACACGATCCGTAAAGGGTATCAACTGAAAAAAAGGGGTGAAAAGCAGATGATCATCATTTTGTATATCAGTGCTGCCGTTGCGGCTGCCGCATTCATTTATGCAGGCGTATCCGCCGTGCGTTTTAAAAGAAATACAGCGCCTGATATAAAGAAGATTAACACCACAGCAGCGTCCATGCAGACGTCCGTTGATGAAATCAAAACAGAAACCGTTCTGTTATCGCAAAAGCAAAAAGAACTGCAGGAAGATTTTCTCACTAAAAAAACAGCCGTGCAAACGACTGCGGCCGAAGTTAAAGGAACGCCTCACGTCCTGAAGATGCTCTGGAACGCCGGTAAAAGTGATGTATGAGCCTGCATGTCATCTGACGTTTTTGATGACACTAAGAGAAACTGGCGGATTCAAGGAGGCATAACATGATTTGCGATCGTGAGCGGCTTGCGCATTTTTTGCAGCAGCTTAAAGCACTATCATATTCGGGAGGGTTTACAAAATCGGATTTACTGACTCCGGCTTTCCATTTAGCCAAGGACGGAGATCTGGATTTGTATTATTCGCCTCATAATGAATATATTAACCCTCATGCAGTCGTTGCCATTTCCGGAATCACACCCGGTTTTTTTCAAATGCAGCTGGCTTACAAAAAAGCGGCACAGCTTTTAAAAGATGGCGAAACGCTTGAAACGATAGCGTATGAAACAAAAAAATCGGCCGGACTTTCCGGTTCAATGAGACAGAACATCATCGAAATGCTTAATGAATGCGGTCTGCCGGCCGCGCTTCACGTTGAGGATTCATCCCGGTTATTTGATTCAAAACGGGAGCTTCTTCATACAACGTCCGTTATCAAACACCCTGTTTTTTATAAACAGAAAAACTATACGGGACATCGGCCGGCAATCAGCAGGTCAGCTCTTCTCAGCCGTTACGCGCTGAAATATTTTCCGGATGAAATAGAAATGATGGAAAAGGACATTCTGCTTATCCCTCTCGGCAAAGCAGCAGAATCAGCCTGCCGCATGCTGAAGAAGAACGGCAGAATGGGTCATGCGTTCATTCTGGAAGGCTTCCCGCATCCGTCCGGAGCAAACGGACATCGTTTCAAACAATTTCACGAAAACAAACAATCGTTACGTGAACAAATTCAGCGCTTTGCCGGGTTTCTTCAGCAGCTGTAAAAAACGCCCCGAATTTTCGGGGCGCTGCTGTTAAGAAGCGTATTCAGGCAATGCTTTATTGTGTTTTACCGTTTTCTCTTCAGGTATTTTGATTTGATTTGTCAAGATTGCACTTACGAAATAGAGCGCTGCGAAAATCCATACAACGCCTTGAGCGCCGACAAGCCCGATGAACGCCCAGGCAAGCGCTGGGCCGACAAATGCCGACAGGCCCGCAGCCAGATTTAACACAGACATGGCAGCACCTTTATCGCTGCCGGCCGCCGTCGGCACGATAGCCCCGATCGGAACGAACCCGGCGAGGAGCCCTCCCCATATAAAACCGACAATGCTGACGAAAAGCAAGTTTCCATGTGATACAACAGGAGCATAATATAATAAAAGAGTAAAAATGCCGCAGCCCACTCCCCCGAACCACATGACAGTCTTTTTCCAGCCGAAGGCATCACCGACTGCGCCGAAGATTAAGTTAAAAACGATATTTCCGAGAAAGATCGTTCCCCAAATTTGAAGCCATACATTTGTAGAAATGCCGTGCTGCGCCATATGCATCGGGAGGAATACCGGAAATCCGTATGTTCCGATGCTGTTAATGATCCGAATGATCCCCCCAGAGAGCACGCGCGGATTTTCAGCAAGGATGGTGATTCCCTTCATTAATTCCTGCGCCTTTTCCCGCTTATCTGCCTTTTTCTTTTCAAAGCGGTCCCTGTTTAAAATCAAAGCAAAAAACGCGCCGAGGCAGACCCAGAAAATTGAACTCCACAGTGTATTCAAATAGCCGAAGGATTTGATGGCCCAGCTTGAATACCAAGCACCGAATACAAACATCCCGCAGCAATATGCAATCCAGAACCAGCCGACCGCCGTACTGAGCCTGTTTTTCGGCGACCGGTAAATCACCCATGTCAAAAATGAATAGGCAAACAGCGGATAACCCAGCCCTTTAATAAAATACGTGACATACATCACCGGCAAATTAAGATTTTCAAATCCGTATGCGATAAACGCGGCTGTTCCGATAACGTAAAACAACAGCCCCATAAGCATCGTCCGCTTTGCGCCGAAGGCTTCGAGGCAGACCCCTGAAAACCAAGACGCCACAGCGAGAGAAATACCGTAAACCGTAAACAGGGATGCTGATTGCTGTACCGTCAAGCCGTTTTCAACTAAAAACGGGCTGAGCCAGCCTTGTTCAAGGCCGTCCCCCATCATAAACAGCACGACCCCTAAAAATCCCCAGGCGAGCTGTTTCGGAATCCCTATCTTATTAAGCATTTTTGTTCCTCCTCAGCAATCTTTCATGTTGTCATCTCATCCCCAAGTCAGGCTTTCACCGCCGGCTGAAAATGAGTAAATAATTTTTGCGTATATTTCCATTCTTCATATAGGAAGAGATCCGTCTGATCCGCTTCCGGCTCAATTACCTTTGTGCGGCTCGAAAGCTCTGCTTTCACACCGAGAGCTTCGTTGCAAATCATCGCCGCTCCCATTGCGGATGCCTGGCTGAACCCCTCTCTCTTATAGATTTTCTTTTGGAGAAGGTTAGCAAGAAACTGCGTCAAAGCATCACTTTGGAAACCGCCGCCGCACACCTTCACATAATCTTGTGAAAAGGAAGCCACCTCTGTTAACGCCTCATAGTTCCATTTGATTGAAAAAGCGATTTCCAGCAGTGCGGCTTTGACAAAATGGGCTCTGCTTAAGTTTTGGGACAGCGGGGCGTCAAAAATAAA
This sequence comes from Bacillus sp. GZB, assembly GCF_001975995.1. Taxonomy (NCBI): domain Bacteria; kingdom Bacillati; phylum Bacillota; class Bacilli; order Caryophanales; family Bacillaceae; genus Bacillus; species Bacillus sp. GZB. The sequence continues at coordinate 928,178 of NZ_MTQG01000017.1, read as the reverse complement.
TCCGCCTTTTGCCAGTGCGTTTTTCTCTGGCGATAAATAGGAGCCTAACGCAGAAATACAAGCATGATCATGTTTCGGCAGACTTGCGATTTCCTGTTCCATGACGCCGTAGGATTCATTCGGATAAAAAATGGATTTTAATTTTTGATAATTGAGTCCTGTTACACCCGGATTCGTTTCAAGGAGCCATTGACCTTCTTCTGTATGGCAATTCAGCCATGCATTCTTTAAACTTTCAGTTCGGGTCTCAGCTGTTATCTTTATAATCGGCGTCGTCGTGCCGGATACGATGACGATATCTCCCGGCTTTGCATCTGCACTTTTGATGGCAAGCTGTGTGTCTCCTCCGCCTGCAATCACAGGCACTCTTTCAGAAAGACCGAGAACCGCCGTTTTCTTAAACGTTAACATTCCGACAACCGTCCCAGATCGGACGAGTGAAGGAAGAATGGCAGAAGGCACACCGAAGATGTTGCATAATGTCTCTGACCACGCCTTTTTCCTTACGTCAAACAGCAGTGTTTCAGCAGCCTGTGACGGTTCATAGCTTAAAATACCGCTCAGCTCAAATGTCACCCAGTCACTGATGCTTGTGATGTACTTCAGTTCTTTACATAAAGACGGCTGTCTAGCTTTTAATCCGACAAGTTTCATGGCGGAAAATAAAGCGCTCGGAAGACGTCCGGTTTGCTGATGCACTTCTTCTTTTGCTTCAATCCCGTCTTCCCATTCACGCCCTCTGTTATCAATGTTGGGCAGACCGAGAAATGCCTTTTTATCTTTATTGATCAGAACAATTCCCTGCCTCTGGCTTGTTGAGGTGATTCCGATTAATGTAATATGAGGGCTTTTGCCAATAACCTTCCTTGCCATAGCGCTGATTTGCTTCCATAACCCTTCCGGTGAGAAATATCGTCCGTCCGGATAAAGCGGATCCGTCACATATTCAATGTCTTCCCTTTCAAGCGCGGTCACTTCGCCTCCGGCAGTCACGACCGCGACTCGCGCATTCCCCGTCCCGATGTCAAATACAAGGTAGCCTTTTTGTTCAGTCATTACAGCCTCCTCCTTCCGGTTCAAGTTCTCTTTTGTTATAAAGTTCACGTATTGAGCAGGTTTGATCTTGTTTCCATTTGAAAAGCGCTTTATTTAAAATCTTCACATGATGATCTTCCACTTCAAATGTTGCGCCCGCTAAATGGGGAGTCGCTAACACATTCGGCAAAGAGATCAATTCATAATCAGAAGATTCAGGCGGTTCGTGATAAAACACGTCAAGGATCGCTCCCTTAATCCGCCGTTCTTTCAGCACCCGCAGCAGCTCTTCCCTGTCTGTAACCGCCGCTCTTGACGTATTGACAAAAACAGCTTCCTGTTTCATCAATTGAAAGTGCCGGGCGCCGATAAGGCCGATGGTTTCTTCTGTGCGCGGCAAGTGAACGGAAACAATATCACTTTCAGAAAATACCCGTTCAATCGTCGTTTTTTCATACTCCCGGTTTTCATGACGGACAAATGGGTCATAGTAAAGCACCTTGCAGTCAAAAGCGGCCAATAGCCGGGCGATTCTCTGTCCGACAGCTCCGAAACCGATAAGGCCGACTGTTTTCCCCGTCAGCTCATTTCCTCTGAATTTGACATAAGCCTGCAAATAATCACCATTCCACTTCCCGTCCTTCAGCCACTGTAGGGAAGAATACGTATGACGCAAAAATGAAATCACATTTCCGATAAACATTTCAGCAACGGCCTGGGCATTGCGGGCCGGTGTAAAGAAAACGGGGATTTTTCTTTTAGTCGCCGCCGCAATATCCACATTAGACGGCATTCCTCTGCAGACACCGATAAAAGCGGAATCCGGCAATATGTCAATAACACGCTCAGACACCTCATCAAGTTCAGTAATAAGCCCCGACGCGTTTGTCTCATGAATCATTCGGATCAATTCATCTTCCCGATAGGCCCGGCCGTGCTTTTTCCACGGCCGGTGCACAGTCCGGCCGAACAGCTCAGTCAGCTCCTTCAGCCCCTCGTCGTGATATGGCGCGGTAATTAAAACCGTCATGGTGCAAAACATCCTTTTCACATTTATTTTTTCATAAAAAAATCTCTTTCCCCGAAGAAGGAAAGAGATTCATATACCGTCTTTATCCGCTTGAAGCGCACAAATATGTATAGATCATTCTTTCCTATCTTTCAAGCATACGCTTGCTGGAATTGGCACAATAAATGTTGCCGAGGTTTCATAGGGCCAGTCCCTCCACCTCTCTGGATAGAAAATAAAATGATGAAATTGTCAGGCTGTTTAAAAGAATAAACTCATCATAGAAAAGTCTTTCCGTGATGTCAACACTTTTTTTCTGAATTGACGTTCGATTTTGAAATGTTATAATGCTTACAATATAAACAAAGAGGAGAAATGGGCTATGAATTCTGCTGCAACACAGCCGAACGGGGTCTTTAAGTCGGTATGCTCACTAGACTGTCCCGATCAATGCGGCTTGCTTGTGACAAAAAAAGACGGAAAAATCGTTAACATTCAGGGAGACCCCGATCACCCGGTCACATCAGGGAATATTTGCAACAAAGTCAGACACATGGCTGAGCGTATTTATGATGAGAAGCGCGTAACCGTTCCGTTAAAACGGATCGGTAAAAAAGGTGAAGCCGCGTTTGCGCCTATTTCCTGGGAGGAAGCGATCAATACGATCAGTGCGCGCTGGAAAGAGCTTATTGCCGAAGAAGGAGCGGAAAGCATTCTTCCGTACAGCTTTTACGGCAATATGGGAAAACTGGCGGCAGAGGGAATGGACCGCCGTTTTTTCCATCGTCTCGGAGCGAGTCATCTCGAACGGACGATTTGCAGCAAAGCCGGATCTGAAGGCTATAACTATACAATGGGTGAAGGAGCGGGTACTGATCCGGAGGAGACCATACATGCGAAGCTCTTTATTTTTTGGGGGATCAATGCCGTCAGCACGAATATGCACCAAGTCATGATTGCCCAAAAAGCCCGGAAAAAAGGGGCTAAAATTGTCGTTATCGATGTACATAAGAACCAAACCGGCCGGCTTGCCGATTGGTTTATTCCCATTCGGCCCGGCACAGATGCCGCACTCGCCCTCGGTATCATGCATGTCTTATTCGACGAAAACCTTCACGATGAAGCATTTCTCACAGAATACACCGAAGGCAGTGACGAATTAAAAGCGCACGTTCAACACTATGATCCGGAAACAGTTTCTGCTATTACAGGCGTTAAAGCCGACGATATCAGACGCCTTGCGAGAATGTACGGAGAAACCTCCCCTTCCCTTATCAGGATCGGAAACGGCATTCAGCACCATGACAATGGCGGAATGATCGTCCGCACAGTTGCCTGTCTACCGGCTGTTACAGGACAGTGGCTCAACACCGGTGGAGGCGCAATCAAGCACAACAGCGCGGTATTAAACTATAACAGACAAGCGCTTCAGCGGCCTGATCTGCTTTACGGCAGGAAGCCACGATCATTTAATATGAACAGGCTCGGAAGCGTTCTGTTAGAAACAAAACCGCCCGTGCGCTCCCTGTTTATTTACGGTACGAATCCCGCGGTGGTTGCGCCGGAAGCGAATAAAGTCAGAAAAGGCCTGCTGCGTGAGGATTTATTTACAGTCGTTCACGATCTGTTTTTAACGGAAACTGCCAAATATGCGGATATCGTGCTCCCTGCTGCATCCGCTTTTGAAAACACGGATTTTTACACGTCTTACTGGCATCATTTTATTCAGCTGCAAAAAGCGGTGATCGAACCCTACGGGGACAGCAAATCGAATACGGAAGTGTTCCGTTTGCTTGCCGGAGCAATGGGATTTACCGAGCAGGAGCTTCAGGATTCCGATGAAGAATTGATCAGACAGGCGCTGGACTTTCCCGACAATCCGTATATCGAGGATATTGATTACGAAGCGCTCTCACGCCATTCCTTCATGAAAGCCAAACGGAAAAAACCGCTTTTTCCGGGAAAGCTCAAGACACCAAGCGGAAGAATTGAATTATATTCGGAAAAGATGAAACAGGACGGTTATCCCGCGCTGCCGACACATATCCCTCTTGAGAGCGATGACGATTTTCCGCTTTTATTTGTCCCGGGACCGAATCATAATTTTTTAAATTCGACATTTTCGAATAATGAAAAACACGTAAAACTGGAAAAAGCGCCAAAGCTTTTTATTCATACAGAGGATGCTGTACGCCGGAACATCGAAGACGGGGAAACCGTTAGAGTTTGGAATCACCGCGGCGAGTGTGAATTAACAGCTTCGGTCGGCGAACAGGTGCTTCCCGGCGTTGCAGTCAGCCAAGGTCTTTGGGCCGATATGGATGATAAAAAACAGCTCGTCAATTCGCTCACGCCCGATCGGCTGGCGGATATGGGCGGAGGCGCTGTTTTCTTCTCCGGAAAGGTGCAGGTGGAAAAGCTCAGCAATCAAAACCGTCCGCAATAAACGCCCGACGGTTTTGCTGAAGGCTGAATCCTTCGGCCGGCTTCACCATATAAAAAATGATAACGTTTATTGGAGGTTTGGATATCATTACCGGCATCGGAATCGCTTTAGCCGGATATTTCATCGGAGACGGATTGAAAAACTTTAAATCACCTGATCCTCATGAACACACTGACCACATTCTCATTAAAGAAAAAGATCTGCACTTCTATATTGGTTATTATTTAGGAGTTACGAAGGAAGAAGCAAAACAAATCGTGCCCGACACCTCTGACATTCCGCATATCACGAGAAACGGAAAGCGGTATGTGCAGAAGAATACATTAAGAGAATGGCTGACTTCCATGCTGGAAAAAGAATAACAGCTGCCTTGAAAAGCGGGAAGAGTTTTTCTCTTCCCGTTCATTAAGATTTGCCGCCCTGCCTCTCTTCAATCCCAAACATACGAAGGATATCGTTCTTACTTAACGAAACATCCCCTTCTTTTGATTTCAAATAAAACCCTTTCATATATAACCGTATGACTTCCTCATATGTAAGCCCATGACGAAGGAGCGCCATTAAACGCCCGTCTTTTTCATCTTGTTTATTGAACCATTCATACTGTTCTGACCAGTTCACTTTCTGCATGTCAAACACCTTCCCACTTTAGATTAATGCCCTTTTCGCATTTATTATACTTATTTCCCCTTCTGTAAACACTCCGACTGCCTGTGACATTTTTAAAACAGCTGTAACCCGCTGCTATTAGTCACCATGTTGACTTATTTTCCACTTCAATGTATATTGCAATTGTCAACATGGTGACGATTTAGATAGGAGATAACTTATGGATATTAAATTATTAATGAAGGAACTGCATGTTATGCAGCAAAGTTACGCATCATTATTTTCGGTTGTCAATAAAGTGCAGGCTCGGGGGGACGAATACTTAGAATTGCTGACTTCCCGACAGCACATGACTCTTATTGCTATTGCCCATTTACCGACGGAAGATACCACACTTATGAATATTGCTAAAAAGCTGGGTACAACAAAACAAACCGCTAACAAATTAATTTCAAGCCTCGCGAAAAAAGGATATGTTCACACTGTGCCAAGCAAACTGGATAAACGTGCAATCAATATTGAGATTACCCCTGAAGGAAAAAAAGCGTTAATTTCCTGTTCAGAAAAATCCACCTATTTTTTAGCGGATATGTTTCATGACTTCACAACTGATGAAATTGAAACATTCTGGAGGCTATTGCAAAAACTTTATCGTTTTGATGGTGAAGAACAGGATGGTTTTGAAGAAAAAGCACATTTGAAAGTTGAAGATCAGGCACAATTCATCTCAGATGACTATGAAGAAAAAATCATGGCTGAATTTTCAAAACGGCGATATGGGAGTGCAGACGATGAATAATATGCTTTATCGAAAAGTAAAAGAAACAGAGGATAAGATGAAGGAAAAATGCTATGAGCTGAAAGATAAAATTGATCAATTTATTTTTCATGCCAAATATAAAATTCATCGCAAACGTAAATTGGACCGAGCCGGCAATTATATATCAATTGCCATTGGACTCTTTATCCTAACTGCCTCATGGCTGACCGCAACACAATGGCTGCTTTGGATAGGCGCGGCGAGTATTTTGAGTAATGCCTGTTTGCTCATTATAAAGCCTGTTAAAAATTGAAAATCTGAAAAAAGCTCTCTATTAGAGAGCTTTCTTTTATTAATCGTCCCAGTCTTCATCTTCTTCCCAGTTTTCTTTCATCTCATGAAGTCTTTCATAAAAGAATTTTATAAAATGGGCAGAATTAAGTTCTTTATAGCCACCGAATTCACTCCAAATAACAACTGGACATTCTCCTTCACTGTTGATTTTATTGGTATCTAAACAATACCCAAAAAAATCAACATGTTCTATGACTACTAAGCCACTTGGCAATCCCCTATATTCATGATATTCCCTGGTTGCTTCTACAACTGAAGCACCGCCAAAATCATAGCCTAATAAATCGATTCCATAAACCCCGCCAGAACCATAGTTTCTAAGAAACCATTTGTAGCTATCTGGCAGCGTGACTTGAAGATCTTGCTCAATTTTTAAAATTTTATCTTCTCCAATCCCACCCGTAAAATCTTTTTCTTTTGCATTATCAGCTATGAATTCTTTTACTTTTAAATAAAAATCCATGGTTTATAACCCCTTATTCTTTCTCATATTGTTTTGCTCTCCACTTCCAATACCTTGTCTTAAAGTTATTGTACTGTTTCTCAAGGTAAACATCATTCCGGAAGCTTTCTCCATTACCTTTAAGGCCATGGATTACGTCGCTATACTTTGTATGTAAACTATTAGGTATCTCAAGCAACGGTCCACTTTCTTCTTGTATGAGGTGATGTAAGTTAATCTGTGTTCCGTCTTTAGCATAAGGAGACTTACCATCTTTCATTAATTCCAGGTTGGTTTTTCCTTTTGGAGTTTTTTGATTAATATCAATGTCCTTTAAGGTATAGACTCTACGGCTTACATCTCTAATTTGTCTTTTAACTTTTACTTTGCCGTCTATTTCAACAGCACCATACTTTTCTTTATTTAACCAAGGAAGGTTTATTTCTTGACCAGTAAACGGCTTTCTCGTTCCATCCGGGATTTTCTTTGCATTGGTCAAAAGTTCATTTTTAAGGTTTTGGCTGTCAACCACATTGTATGGTACGTCACCCGCTAGAGCAAGCTTATACTTAGGATTATACGGAAGCAAATCTGGAAGTTTAACGTCTTTAATTTTCTTCCCTGCCTGTCCTGCCTTGTTTATGACCTTCCCCGCCGCATCAGCTTTGTTAACGGCTCCTGCGCCTTTCGTTCCGACGACAGCCACAGCTGCTGAACCGACCGCATATGTCACCCATCTTGATCTGGAATACGCATCTCCATTTACCATATCCTTTTGATATGATTCCTCAATAGCTGTTGAAATGGCATTATACGTGTTAATTGGATGAGCAACTGCCCCTATGATACCTTCAACAACTTCATCAGGCTTATTGATCAGTTGCCATAAACCGGTTACCGTGTCTTTCCCGACATCATAAAGACCGACGCCGGCTCCTTTTAAAATATCCCAAGTCACTTCTCCGGCTTCTTCCAGCTGTTTTGCTTGTTCAAGCTGAATGACATATTGCTGCTGGGAAGGTTCAAGGTTTTCATAGCCGATCTTCTTCGCAATTTCTAAATATTCATCTGGATCGGTCACACCGTCGGCGAGTTTTTTCTTCAGATCCTTGATTTCCCGCTCTTTCGCTTCTTCCTTTTTAAACGTTAAATATGTGTCTGAGTGTCTTGCAATCTCGTCTTTTTTCTTATGTATGTCGCTTTCTCGGTATGCCTTGGCGTTGTAATAAAGCGGAGTGGCGTTTTTTCCTTGGCCTGTTGCGTTTTGGAGCTGCTGAAAGTCGGCCTGAATGAAATGTTCATTTGCCTCGGTTTCTGCGTATTCTTTCGTTAGATCGTGATCAAGCTTTCCGAGTTTATGTATGGTATCGTTCCTTTTTTTATCTGCTGAATCCAGCTTTTGATCGACATCTTCTGTCGAGAAAACATCAAGATGAATGATATCACTGATTTCATCAAGGATACCTTTCATTTCATTGCGCTGCTCCTGCATGATGGCTTGTGATTTATTCTTCGCATGAATCAGCTCGTGTTCTAAAAATGACTCTTCCACAAACGAATCGGCCAGTCCCGCATCAGCTACTTTTCCAGAAATACTGTTAAGAAACGCAATCTTCATATCGATCAGATCAAGCCAGCTGTCTGTGACACCGGCGTGATCTTGAAAGAATGCTTTAATGTTGTCGGCGCCTTTGCCTGAAAACTCACTGTCATCTAAATCAGCCATTCCCTGAAATGCTTTTCTGAGATTGATAAATTGTTCTCTAATCTGATCGTATTGTTTTGCCCGCTTTTCTGCGGCTGAAATGAACGAGGCTGCTTCAAATACTTTCATTTGCGGCTCCTTTCCGCTTCTTTATTCCTAAATTTTACCACAGGATATAAGATTAGATGAATCTCTTGCATTTGTCGAACTGCTTTATTCAAGATCATAAAATTTCAAAGAAAACCTTACACGAAAGATCGGGGATCGGCAAAACAAAGCCAGATATAACATATATTAAAAAATCTCTTGCATTTCCGCACCCGCCATGCTATATTGATATAGCGATGAGCTGAATTGTGTAAGCCGATGCACATGCCCTTGCGGCACACACGAATGTGGCGTGTGGTGTATCGCCTCAATACGCAAAAGACGTTTGCTTCTGCAAACGTCTTTTTTTATTATCCGATTTTCGTTCCGTTCGGTACTGTCTGCTCTGGCGTAAGCAGGACAACGTCTCCTTTTTCCGGGATGCCGCCGAGAACGAGAACTTCTGACTTAAATCCGGCGATCCGCCGCGGCGGAAAGTTGACAATAGCTGTAACCTGTCTGCCCATCAGATCACCCGGTTCGTACCGTTTTGTAATCTGGGCGCTTGATTGTTTCATGCCGATCTTTTCGCCGAAATCTATTGTCATCTTAATGGCCGGCACCTTTGCTTCCGGGAATACTTCCGCTTTTACGACCGTTCCTATTCTAAGATCAAGCTTGATAAAATCTTCGATGACTGCCATATCAAAAACTCCTTTTTTACAATCATGATACCAAAAAAAGAAGCAGTTTATTTAACCGATTTTCAGGATTATTTATCAGATTGAAAGGTGTTTCGGAAGACGCGCGGCGTTATTCCCTTATGTCTGACAAACCATCTGGTAAAGGAAGACAAATTTTGAAAGCCGACCTCCTGACTGATGTCTGTCAGCCGGCATTTTGTTTCAATAAGCATTTGTTCCGCTTTCTTCATACGGAGCTCAGCAATATAAGCTTGCGGGCTTTTCCCCGTCTGCTTTTTAAACCAGTCGGAATAATACGCCGGGTGGTAATGTTCCATTGCGGCAAGCTCTTTAATTGTAAAAGTCTTTGATAGATTTCGGCGGATATACGCAATTGAATCATTCGTACGGTTTACTTGTATCTTTTCAGCAATATATTCTGCAAGCAGACTCAATGAATGAGCCGACTGCTGCTTTGTCTCTTCTGTCAGCAGAAACCGAATCGAAGTCCAAAAAGGATCAAGCTTATTCAGAACGCCGGGGGCAAATGAACCTTTGAAAAAATATGCCGGTATGTCGAGAACGAGACATTCATTTCGCTCCAAAGAACGGAACCGATGTTCATGCCCGGGCGGAATATACAGCATTTGATCAGGTTTTAATCTGATTTTACGTCTTTCTGTCTCCAGGTCCAGCTGTCCTTCGAGCGGAAAGAGCATTTGGCAGTATGTGTGTGCATGAGAATCAAAAATATGTGAATAGGTGCGCCGCTCACAAATGATATGTTGTAATGAATCCATTTGTCCCTCCTTTTTACATGATGCGTCTTTTTATTTAGTTTACATAATAATATTATTGTTCCCTCTCCTGCAAACCTCTTAGAAAAGCAACAACTGCAAACTCCCGGCTTTCCTTAATTGATTCGGTTAATTCAAATGCACTCTGTTTTCTCAACACGGCAAATCCGTGAAGAAGGCTCCTCAGTCCTCTCGCAGCATGAATCGCAGTGTCAGACTGTGCATATCCGTTAGCAGTCAGCTGCCTGACAACAAGCTCTACAAGCAGGCTTGACAGATTCTCAATCCGCCCGTCTTTTATCTTTTGAAATGTTGCGTCATATAATCCGGGATTGGCTTCGGCGAAATTGATATAGGCATCGGCGAGAGCAAGCAAAGCCGTTTCGCCCGTCAGTCCTTCTGCAGAGGCCGCCATATTTTCATATAACATAGTTAAACCGGAGACAGCCAGCTCTGCTTTAATTCCTTGAAGGCCATTGACAAAATTGTAAAGGGAAGGCGGTTTTACGTTTAAGGACTTTGCAACAGCCGCAAGCGTCACTTCGTTCAGCCCTTTTTCGTCAGCGATGCCTGCTGCGGCTCTCAATATCATGTCAAGGCTCATTCCGACTCTCGGTGACATTATGATCGGCCACCAGGCAGGCTTCGTTCGGCTTCCTCAACAGCCTCAGCCATCATTTCAACGGGATTGCAGAGAACATTTCCATGTCCGGCGGCCAGACTGCTTGGTTGATGAGCGATAAGTGTTCTTGCTGTTTTTACAGCTTCTTCTTTATTCCACGTAGCAAAAGCCGGAAACGGAAATTTCCATTTCAGCTTCCCAGAAACAGCAAGGCCGCCCCGTACTTGAAAGGCATCTCCGACGATCAGCATATCATTTCTCATATCTTTAAAAGCGAGGCTTCCCGGCGTATGACCGGGAGCGGGAATGACAAGTAAAGATCCGATCCGCTCGCCGCCTTTCAGCAGGCGATCAGGTTCGGTCTGAACATTTTTCGGCACTCCCCCCTTTATCGGTGTTTGTGCTTCATGCTCAAATAATGAAGTGTCACCTTTCAGCAAGAAAGAATCCCGCTCAGAAATACAGACGGAAGCATCCGGAAATTCCGCAGCTAATGAGTCAAGCGAACCGATGTGATCCCCGTGCGCGTGGGTGAGTAATATGTCATTCAGCGGCTTCCCAAGCTGCCGCAATGCTTGTTTGATTCCTTTATGACTGTTAGGCAGTCCGGCGTCAATCAGGGTTACTCCTTCTTCTTCTTCAACCAAATAACAATTCACCGGGAAGAGCGCGGGAAAAAAAGTCAGCTGCCAAACGGTTCCGTATTGTAAGATTCTCATCAAGATCCCCCTAAAAACTAATAGTATTAGTTTTATTATAACTAATACCGTTAGTTTATCAAGAGTTTTCTGTTTAAATCCTGAAAAAGGCGCGGGCGCTTCTCTTATGCAAAAAAAAGAAACGTGCATAATGTGATAAAAGATGCTTTCAGCCTGCGAATAAATCAGACTACTAAAACCAGCCGGATAAGCATACACTACTCAACGGAGGGGGAGTTCCACACCATGCATATCACACTTCAAAGCATCTGCCCTGTCTTAATGATTGCCTTTTTTTTGTATAAAAAGGTGAAACGGTCCGTCGGCTTTCAGCCTTTGAAACCCCGCTGGCTTTATACAAGAATGATTTTGTTTTCATTGCTGGCCGCAGCTCTGGCGTTTTTCAGCATCACACACCCGGCTTTATACGGCCATCTTATATTCGGCACTTTTTGCGGCTGGCTTCTGGTCCTGTTTGCTAAACGGAACATTTCTTTTGAAGAACGCCGCGGAAAAATGTATTTTCGCACTCACCTGTGGATTGAACTTATTCTATTAACGTTATTCCTATCGAGATTTGTTTATCGCGTTATTGAAATTTACCGGGTCACAGCGGACTTTACCCATCCGGAGGCATACAGCCAAACGGTCGGGGCCGATCCGCTGACCATCAGTATCTTTTATTTCATCGCAGTGTATTACAGCGGCTTCTCTTTTTATGTTTTAAAAACGAGCAGAGACCAAACCAATAACAGTCAGTACGGCTGACATCCCTGTCTAAAAAGCAGGGATGTTTTTTAATCGTGCCGCGTATGGTGAATCATTTGCTGAAGCACATCTAACACATGTTCATCCTCAGGAGAATAATAGATGGATGTTCCTTCTCTGCGTGATTTGACGAGGCGCAGATTTTTAAGAAAACGCAGCTGATGAGAAACGGTAGACTGCAGCAAATTCAGCTTTTCTGCGATATCATTTACCGCGTGCTCACCCTGTGACAGCAAATGGAGAATTCTGATTCTGGTCGGATCAGACAGCGCCTTAAAAGTCTGGGCAACCAAAAATAAAGTTTCCTCATCTAAATCGACAGCGGGGTCATTTTTGTTTCCGGATTCGTGAAATTCAGTCATATACCTCACCCTTCTTTTCTCAAGTAGCCCAATTATACCAAATGTCAATTGATGCAGATACATCCTGTGCCTGACAAAAGAACCGTTATTTTAAATTTATGTTTCAAATACGGGTTTCCGCTTGGTTTCGCGCATTCATCTGTGTCATAATGAAAAAGTCATAATGCTCCTGAAATTGAGGGTGAAACACAGTGGAGAAAAAGAAAAAAGGCTGTTTCGCTGCTGCGGGTCTTATGATGATATGTGTTTTTGTCATGGTTTCCTTCTTCCTCATTCTGTTATTTTCAAATAATGAATGGCTCAAAAGTCTTCCGTTTGATGTCAAGCCGATCGTCCTTGAACGGCTGACAGATTACAAACCGCTTGTTGAAGACGAGCTGGATGAAAAAGGACTCACCAAATATACATCGCTTGTACTCGGCATGATATATCAGGAGTCAAAAGGAAGAGGAAATGATCCCATGCAGTCTTCAGAATCTCTGGGTTTAAAGCGAAATGAGATTAAAAACCCTCAAACCAGTATCAAACAGGGAATCAAACAATTCACTCTCATGTACCAAACAGGCAAGAAAAAAGGCGTAGACTTGGATACGATTATACAAAGCTACAACATGGGAGCCGGCTATATTGATTTTGTGGCTGAACATGGAGGATCGCATACTGAGGAACTGGCAAAACAATACTCCGAGCAGCAGGTCAAAAAGAATCCGAAACTTTACACTTGCGGAGGGAACAAAGACAATTTCCGTTATCCCTACTGCTATGGTGATTACACGTACGCAGAAAAAGTAAAAGCAAAAACAAAAACCGTTGAACAATCCTTAAATGTAACAACACTTGAAACGCTTGAAGAGTAAAAGGCGCCCTGATGAGGCGCCTTTTTCAATCAATAGAAAAAAGCCGCGCAGAGCACGGCTTTTTTTAATAATACGGTGAGATCATTAAGTATACAATGACACCCGTCAGACTGACATACAGCCAGAGCGGCATCGTCCATCTCGCGATTTTTTTGTGGCGCTCCACTTGCATGCTGAATCCTCTGATCAGCGTAAACAGCGCAAGCGGCACGATAACGGCGGAAAGACAGATGTGCGTAATTAAAATAAAGAAATAAATCCCCCGAATGATGCCGTGGCCGCCGAATAAAGTATTTTCAGCCACAGAGTGGTATACGACATAGCAGATCAAAAACAGCAGAGTCGTCGTAAACGCCGCCAAAATAAAACGTTTATGCGCTTGAATATTTTTTTGCTTAATCATAAAGAGCGCTGCCAGCAAAAAGATAAAAGTAAAGCTGTTAAAAATGGCATTTAACATCGGCAGAATATGAATATTGGCAATGCTGACCTGTCCCGATTTCGGCATAAAAAACAGCACCGCAATTAACCCGTTGATCAGAACGGTCAATGTCAGCACGATACCGGTATAACTTTTAGGTTTGTTTTCTGTCTGATTCATCTTATGACCTCTCTCAATTTTACTGACTATCCAAATGGTATGAGAATTCAGCTTTGATGTCAACGGTTTCGCCCGCTTCGTCAGAAATTAGACAAACTTAAGCCCTAAAAAGACCGGGTGTTTGAGACCCGGCCTTTCGTCATATCATGCTTCCTTCAACAGTTCTTCTATCACCTTATGTTCGTTTTCATTCAACAGATTTTTTGGAATGATCCGATCAATCGGTTTATTCATGTGCTGATCGAGAATATCGGCTGTTTCTTTGTCCCCTGCGATTACGAGACGCTCCCATTGGTGTGAAGCGGCCTTTTGATCAAGGTTTGAAGCCAATCGTTTATACAGCCTGTTTTGGTTTTCTTCGACGTGGGCTTTGGCAGCGTCTTCGTCCATCGACGCGGAGAGGCTTCCGCTTACATCCTGCGGTTTCCACGATTCATTGATGACGTCGTAATGATAATGCTCCACTCCTTCAATTTTTCCGAGTACGGTTTCTATGATCTTCACTTCATTCTGCTGGGTGAGAATAAAAGCCGTGCTCGGAAATTGTTCACGAAGAAGTTCTAATTGATCAAGGACAGCCGTCTCTTCCCAATAAAATCGTGTTTCAACAGGCACCTGCAATTCAATCGTCTCCCAAATACCGCCTTCTCCCGACGCAAAAAATACGAGACTTCGCGGCATCTCTTTACCAAGCTCATCGATATATTGATAGACACGTTCCATGATGCGGACGAGAGATTTTTCTTCTTCCGGATCACTGGCAGACAGATACTCTTTTAATCTCCGAAAACCGGTTTTCAAGGCGATTTTCCACTCTCCCCCCTGCTGATCCGGATTTCTCATATCCGTATTTACATATAAGGAAAGCATTTTATCAGGAGATTCCGTCATTACGTACTTCAATTTGCCGATGAGTGAGTCAATTGCCATTATAGATTCCTCCTTTTTCCGCTGCTCACTGTTCCTTTCCCTATCCGCACCGCCTTAAAAACGTCAATCCACATATAAACGGCAGACTTTTCTAAAAAAGTTTTTGCAAAACCCATTTACAAACCAAGACATCATTTACTACAATGGATACTTGTGTTTAACTAAGACTTTTACGCTGTGAAAGGAGTATGATTTTGTTTACTGCAGAAGAAAGAGATCAGAAAGAGCTGGAAAAAGAGCTTCATAAACTTGAATTTCAGATTTTCAGAATGCGGGAAAATCTGATAGATGTATCAAAAGACGCGCGAGTGCTTGGTATTGATCAATCGAACAATGACGATTGGATCATTGTTTCCTCGATTGATGATGGCCAAACATGTAAGATTATGCTGACTGATTGTGAATCAGCCTACAGGGGAAGAGGCTGTTTTTCACTGATCGCCTCTTATTATGACAATGCCATTCATATCGGGGACATTAAAGGCCCGCCGAACCACGGCTACGGCTCGATCTGCATGAAATTTTTAAAACATATCGCCAGAGAGCAGAATATCCCGAAAGTGACGGGCGACATCGCTAAGCGTGATTGGGATCATGTCGACAGACTCGTTCATTTTTATGAAAAGCATCACTTTGATGTCTGGATTGACAATGATACGCAATCAGGCGGCATTAAATGGGTCGACCTGTAAAAAAATAATAGAGAAACCCTCTTTTATATGGTGTAATAGATTAAACCATATAAGGAGGGTTTTTTTTGTATCCGGAAAAATTGAAAAAAGGTGACGGCATTCGTATTGTGTCTCCGGCCACAAGCATGTCCGTTATGTCAGATGAAAATATAATTGCCGCAAAGTCAAAATTGGAGGAGCTCGGCTTTCGTGTCTCTTTTTCAGAGCATGCGAAAGAAATAAATGAATTTGATTCATCATCCATTGAATCGCGTGTACGGGATCTGCACGAGGCTTTCGCTGACCCTGACATCAAAGCGATTTTGACGACACTCGGCGGGTTCCAATCAAATCAGCTGCTCCGCTATCTTGATTATGAAAACATCAAGCGGCATCCGAAAATCCTTTGCGGCTATTCAGATATTACCGCTCTCGGCCATGCCATATATCAAAAAACCGGCCTTATTACATATTCCGGTCCCCACTTTTCTTCATTTGCCATGAAAAAAGGGCTGGACTATACGATTGACTCTTTCTTGGCCTGCTGTGCTTCTGACAACCCGTATGAGGCAAAGCCTTCATCTGAGTGGAGTAATGATAAATGGTATTTGAACCAGGAGGACAGACGTTTTTATCGGAATCCGGGACCGCTCGTTATTCAACCCGGATATGCGGAAGGAACACTGATCGGAGGAAATCTATGCACGCTGAATCTTCTGCAGGGCACGGAATACTTTCCGGAGATGGAACAAGTGATTCTGTTTATAGAGGATGATCATATGTCGGACATTCATATGTTTGACCGGGATTTGCAGTCACTCATCCACCTTCCCGCTTTTTCAGCCGTGAAAGGAATTGTCATCGGACGTTTCCAGCATGCTTCAAATGTGTCTGAGGAGGCTCTGCGTGCCGTCATCCGTACAAAAGAAGAACTGGCATCCATGCCTGTTATCGCAAATGCTGATTTCGGCCATACCTCCCCTTTGATGACATTCCCGATCGGAGGAACATGCAGGATAGAAGCCGGCTCAGAAGGCGGACGGATATGGATCGATCGGCATTAATACATAAAGACGGGAAAACCGCCCCGTCTTTTTATTTTGACGCCTTATGCCGCGGCGTGCGCGGAGCGATCATAATTCGTCCGCCGGCCGCTGCCGTCACCCATACGGAAGCTCCTTCATAAAAACGGCTGATCTCTTCATTATATACGGCATGTGTCAGTTCACGTTTATCATGCGTTCCGTCTTGGTTTTTTACGTTTAAAATAAGCACAAGCTCGTGCCTGCCATTCTTCATCACGCCAGTACGTCTCACCTTTTCAATAACGGCTGGCCTTCCTCTCCCTCTGTCAAGCGCCTGAAACAGCCTGACAGCAGGCATAGACAGTCCGATAACGAGCACAATGGCGAAAGCGGTGCATATACCTGCATGAAACACCGGTGATTCTGTGAAGGCATTCCATAAACATATAAATTCCGGCTCCATTAGATTCATACATCCCTTCAGATTCCGTTTTCACATCCATTCCTTATTATATTAGAGAAACGCTTTTTCTTTTTCCGCATATAACGATTATATACAGTCAAAAAAGGGAAGAAAAAAAGAACACAAAGCATTTCGCCTTGTGTTCTTCATCTCTATATGAAACTAGTCTAATACTTTAACATTTACTGTTCTGACGCCCCAGTTGTTAGCGTCACTTTTCTTTGCAACAAATACGTCAATTTTATTTCCTTTAATTGCGCCGCCTGTATCTGCTGCTGTTGCCACTCCGTAACCTTCAACATAAACCTTAGAGCCAAGCGGAATGACACTAGGGTCTACCGCGATGACTTTTGCATCAGGGTTTTTGTTTAAGTCAACACCGGTTGCCGTTACACCGGAAATGCCGCCGTCGTTAGCAGAGTAAGCAGTTGCAGTCATTGTCAGCTGCTTTTTAGGCTCTTGTTGGTTTGTATTTGATTGAACAGGCTGCTGTTTTGCTTCGACAGCCTTCGCTTCTTGTTTAGGTTGTTGTTCTTGAACAGGTTCTTGTTTAGGCTGCTCGTTTTTGACAGCTTCTTGTTTCGGCTGTTCTGTCTCGGCAGCTGGTTTTTGTTCAGTTTGCGGCTGGCTGGCTTCTTGAGCCGGCTGTGCAGCCTGAGCCTGACCTTTCACATTTAACGTTGTGCCTGCGTAAATTATATCTGATTGCAAGTTATTCAAGCTTTTCAGATTGCCGACTGATGTTCCGAATTTCTGAGCAATTTTCCAGAGGCTGTCGCCCTGCTTCACTGTGTACTGCCCAGATGTGGTTGTTTCTACTGAAGAAATAGTCAGTTTCTCTCCTTCAATGATTAAATCAGAAGATAACTGATTCCATTCTTTTAAGTCCTTTAGGTTCACTCCGTTTTTTTGCGAGATCCCCCAGAGCGTGTCACCCTTTTGCACCGTGATTTCTTTAGCAGAAGCGTGAGCTCCAAATGCAGTTGTTGAAATTGCTGCAACTGCGACAAAGGACATAATCGTCTTCTTCATAAGTAAATCCTCCCTTGTTAGCTTTTTATTGGCGGCTAACAGGTGATATCGTAACATATGAAAATGTCAGTTCAATAACAAAACGATTTGAATTAGATTACAGTTCCTTTACATGAAACATTTCTCTCGCTTGGTAAGTCTTGCTGAAACCCTGATACAGCAAGGGTTTTCAAGCTTCTGATTTTTCCGGCGCGAATGAAAAACACAATGTGCAAATTTCTAAAAAAACTTTTTTTCACTCTGTTTCTCTTACATAATTTCGGATTTCTTCTAAAAAAACTGCTCCGTATTTCAATCTTTTTTGTTCCCCGACCCCTTTTACGGAAAGAAGATCCTGATCCGTTTTCGGAAGTTTCGCCGACATTTCTTTTAACGTCTGATCTGAGAACACGACAAATGGAGGCACGCCCTGTTCAGCTGCAATCTCTTTGCGGAGACGCCGGAGAAGCTCAAATAATTCATCATTTTCGGTAACGGCGGCGGCCTGTAAGGCTTCTTTTCTCGCGACTGCGCTTTTTCCAAGCAGAACGTCCCTGCCTTTTTGGGTGACCATAAGCGTCGGAAATGTGCCGTCCGCCATTCTGATATATTCATCTGAAATAAGGAATTCGATAAAATCACTGATTTCCGCTGCGGATTGATGCTTCATAATGCCGTAAGTGGACAGGCTGCTGAAGCCGTTTTCCAGCACTTTTTTATTTTTTGACCCGCTAAGCACCTGCGCCACCATCGTTTTTCCGAAGCGCTCATTCATTCTGATGATGCATGACAATACCATCTGCGCTTCTTTTGTGACGTCATGGGCGGTCCTTGTATCAGTGCAATTGCCGCATGCTCCGCAAGCTTCCGCCTCATTCTCGCCGAAATACTTCAGAATAAACCGCTGCAGGCAATCTTCCGTATGGCAGTAATCCACCATCTGTCTCAGTTTTTTGAGATCCTGCTTTTGTTTTTCTTCTCCGGCGGCCGATTGGTCTATTAAAAAACGCTGCACCATAATATCCTGCGGCGAAAATAAGAGCACACACTCGCTGTTAAGACCGTCGCGCCCGGCCCGTCCGGCTTCCTGGTAATAGCTCTCCATATCTTTCGGAATCTGCGCGTGTAAAACGAACCTGATGTTGCTCTTATCGATTCCCATTCCGAAAGCGGACGTAGCTACCATCACTTGTATCTGATCGTTAAGAAACCGCTCCTGCTGGTCTTTTCTGTCATCATCCGCCAATCCGCCGTGATAACGGCCGGCATTGATGCCGCTGCGTTTTAATTTCTCATATAAACGGTCGGTTTCTTTTCTTGTCGCTGTATATATAATGCCGGCTTCGTGTTTATTTTTTTCCAGATACCGCTCGATAAACCGGTCTTTGTTTTCGCCCTTTACTACTTTAAACGTTAAATTCTCTCTGGCAAAACCGGTATATACAGTTTGTTCTTTCTTAATATGAAGCTGCTTACAGATGTCATCATGAACCTCAGGCGTAGCCGTCGCCGTTAATGCGATGATGACGGGCGGTTCTTTTAGTTCATTAAAAAGGATTTCGATATTCCGGTAACTCGGCCTGAAATCATGTCCCCATTGCGATATACAGTGAGCTTCGTCAATGGCGACAAGAGGAACCGTAATATTCTGCAGGATGTGAATGAATTCAGAAGAAGTCAAACGCTCCGGTGTGATGTAAAAGAGCCGGTAAGCCCCTTGCTTCAAACCGGTCAGGCGCTCATGAATGTCACGGCTTGTCTGGGTACTGTTAATATAAGCTGCCGCGATACCCGCTTCTTCAAGCGCGTCGACTTGATCTTTCATTAAGGAAATAAGAGGGGAAATAACGATTGTGGTTCCTTCAAACAGCAGTGCGGGAATCTGATAGCAGATTGATTTTCCGCCCCCCGTCGGCATAATGCAGACCGTGTTTTTTCTCTCCTCTGCAACTGATTGTATCGCCTGCTTTTGGCCCGCGCGAAGACTGTCGTAGCCAAAATAATGCGCCAGAAGGGATTGGGCTTTCTCCAGCATATGTTGTAAAACCTCACTTTGTCTTTGATTCTTTTATTTTATCATACTGATAAAGTACGCTGCTCAAGGGCAATTCAAAATAAAAAGCCATCTCCGCAAGGGAAATGGCTTTCGCTACGTATGCCGTACGCAAGTAAGAAAGTTTTAAACCACCACTCCTCAAAGTGGGTGTTTGCAGAAGCGTTCCTGTCGTCCTCTGCAATGGAGGCATGACATTCCGGCTTCGATATAAAACTCCCTATTACAGCTTAAAGGTTAAAACTTAATTAACAATACGAACAATGTAGCTTCTCTTATATCCTACACCATCAGTCGTATTTTGGCAAGAGGGTTAATTCTTTTACAGAAAACCTTTTTTCTTTGTGAAAAATGCTTTATTCTACATAAAAATTGTTTTTTCGACAAAATATCAATATATCAATATAAGATCAGATCGAAAGCTGCCGCCAGTTTCTTCTATAATAGAAAAAACTCTCACACCCTGTATGGGCGCAAGAGTTAATGGAAATTAGAATTTTGCAGCCAGATCTTTCGCTTCTTGCAGTCCTTTTTCAATGATCGCTTGAGCGTTATCCGGTGCAGCATTATGGCCTTCAACGACAACAGTGTGAAGATCTTGGACACCCCAGAAACCGAGAACGGTTTTCATGAAGTTTAATGACATTTCAAGAGATGCCATCGGTCCTTCAGAATATACGCCGCCGCGTGCGTTTAAGAGCACTACTTTTTTATCTCCCATCAGACCTTTTGGTCCTTCAGGCGTGTATGTGAAAGTAACTCCTGCGCGAGACAGGTAATCAACATAAGTATGAAGCACAGCAGGCACTGTGAAGTTCCAAAGCGGGAATGCAAACACGACTTTGTCAGCTTTGACAAATTGATTTAAGTAAATGTCAGCAGTTGACGCTTGTTTTTTCTCTTCGTCTGTCATTTCAATTCCTTTTGAAGCTTTGAATGTTCCGTTAATCATATCTCTTCCGAGGTAAGGAAGGTTTTCTTTATGAAGATCAAGTTCGATCACTTCATCATTCGGATTGTTTTCTTTATAAGCAGCCAGAAACGCTTCGTATAATTTTACGGATACGCCTTCTTCAGCCGTACGATCACTTGATTTTACAAATAATACTTGAGACATTCTAAATTCCTCCCGGTAATCTTTTAATATTTACTTACAAATAGTATGTTACTTTCTTTTTTATATAAAGTCAATGATTTTATTTCGATTTTGAGATTTTTTATGGAATAAAAAAACAGGTACATATGAATGTACCTGCTGCTATTATTGTGAATCCTGCTCGCGATCCAGGATTTCGTAAGTTTGTGAGCTTTTTTGATCAACGGTTTCTTTATTTGAGAGGTCTTTCACCTGCTCGTGAAATTCCCTTTCATATGACGGAGCGTCTGTTTTCACATCCCCTTCTGTTTCTCGCTGCGCTTCGACGGTCATTCTGGCGTACGGCACGGCTTCAAGTCTTTCATAAGGAATTTCTTTTCCCGTTTTCTCGCAAATCCCGTATGTTCCTTTTTCCATTCGTTCAAGCGCGGCATTCACCTCATCTAAAAGATTCTGATCGACACCGTCCAGCGTCTGATTCGTGACCCTGTCCAAATAAATGCTTCCGTGATCAGCTAAGTGATTATCTACTCCGTTAGACAGTTCTCCTGTGTCTTCGCTCATTGAATGATTTTCTTTTGATTCTCCCTGAAGACTTTCCTTTAAATCGATTAATTTATGATAAAGGCTGTCCTGCTGTTCTTTTGATAATGACATATTCATCATCTCCTTTTTCGTCTGTATTCTTCGCTGCATCTGTTAATACATACCCTAGAAAAAGGAGGCTGAAACAACGGAGGTCAATGCTTTCTCCCCCTGATGGTGACATTGGGTGTCTGCTGCTTTGTCTGTCTTTTTTCTTTCGCAGCATCATTTTGCCGGTTGTCCCGAAATTCTTCAGCGCAGGCTTGTTTAAGCCTATGCTCCGGTGTATGGTAAGTGGCGCCGATATTCAGCATACCGCTCAGCTCTTCTATACTCAGCTTTTCAAAATCAATATTGTATTCAACCTTTTCCACTTTGACATGCTCAATATGGACATATGTTTTTTCCCCTTCAACCGTTTGCGGCTCAAAATGACACTTATCCTGAAGCTCATCAAGCTGTTGTTCCACTTTCTTAAGCCGGTCTAATTCTTCTTCACACACTTTTTTGAAAATCTCTTTCATTATTTTTTTCAAAGAAAATCACTTCTTTCCCCGTCACTCTTGGAAAGTTCTATGCGTCCCGCATTGCGAATATATAAACATGATATACAAAAAGGAGGCGAATCATGATGTTTTTTCCATCCGTTATCAACTTTGAGTATATAAAAATGAACGGAATCAGCGGCGGAGCAGCTTTTAACACCGGCTCTTCCGTTATGGTGAGAAACACAGCAGCCAATAAAAGAAATGAAGGGTACGGTGAACAAAACGGTGATTGCACCGTTGTCGTCATCCCTATCATGAGTATCGATGATTCAGATCTGATAGACGGCACAGCAAACAAGATCAGCCTTCGATAATGATCTGGCTTGCATCCCCCAGATGTTTAGCAATCGATATATATAAAATCCCGTCTTTGAATACCGCCTGCATTCCCTTCGTCCCCTGAGCGGAATGCGGAAGGTCGAGTTTTTTTTCAAAATCGCCGTATTTTCCGGTCTTCTGTTTAAAATCCTGTTCATTAAAAAAGGATTTTCTCGTGCCTTTTACGACGATATATTCTCCGTAGGACAGCAGCTGAACATCTTGTTTCCGGTAGCCGGGCAGATACAGTAAAAATTGGAGCTCATCATGGGTTTCCACAATATCTATAAGAGGAAAAGCATCCTCATTTCTTCTCATTTGCCCATCTCCCTGTTGAAAGGGAAAATGAGAATGGCCGTTTTGAAATGATTTCAGTTGTTCATCATCAAAAACGTTTTTCCAAAAGTCGCCGCCGGACATGTTTTGCGCCATTTCCATCCACTGCTTCATCTTATCGAAATCCATTTTTATCGCCCCCTGTCTAAGCATACGGTCATAACAGCCGGCATACACCTGTATTAAAGGAGGTTTGCCTGTGGTTCAACCAACTCCATATATCAATATTAATATTTTCATGTTGAAAATTAATTCCTTTGAAAATGCTTCAGCGGTGAATGTCGGACAAAATTTACTGGCGGAATGGCAGAATTCTGATAAAAAGAATCAGGGATACGGACAGAACTTCGGAGATGCAAGCGGCTTCATCGGCACGAACGGCAAAGTGGATGACCGGGATCAAATTGATTCTCCATCTACCTTTGAGTCTGCATGCGATAAAATTCCTGCCGGAAAAGGAGGCCCATTATGATGTTTTCGCCGGTTTTGGTAAATGTAGGAGGCTTTAAAGTAAATGCAGTCGACCGCGGTTCTTCCATTACGATCGGCCCGTATCAGCAAATCGATTATTTTTTATCCAATAAGATCAACTACGGATTCGGTGAAGAAAATGGTGATTTGGCGCCGATTTATATCCCCATCAGTTCTATTGCTGATCCGGATCTCATTGATTCGAACTCCGGAAAAACAAGCATTATATAATAAAAAGGCCATCCGCATGCATTCGGATGGCTTTTATGTGATATTTAACTGCATAAGTATTTTGTTAAGATGGCTTGAACCTCAGTCAAGTCCGTTTCTTTTGCAAATTCCAATTCGAAAGTTTTTCCCCTTGTCATTAATACAAGCCCGGTATCGGGATCAAACATCCCCGCTTCTTGAATGGCGAAGCTTTCAATTGTTTTATATGGAAGAAATACGCGCACTTTCTTTTTGGAGAACATTTTATTATCAAAGAAAATCACTCGTTTATTCGTAAAGCATATTTGGTCAACCCGCAGTTTATAAATCGTTTCGATCCGTTCTCCCTCAACGAGCAAAGCCTCCAGCTTTTTTGTGTCGGTTGATCTGCTGACAGAAAAAATTCCCAATGAAGAACCCCACTTTCTGCTTCTATACTATTGTTTTATTACAATCATAAAAAAATAAGTTCTTTATCCCTATATAAGAATACGACATAGACGGCATTTAAACCATTACGAACAGATTACATTTTTAGAACGTTCATCAAAAAAGCCCTTCGCGAAAGGTGCCGCTGTTATGAAGTAGTACGGTTCAGCGAAAGAAAAGGTTTCAAGAAAACGGTATTTTTTTCGAAAAGTCAGTTTTTTATTTTCGCCATAAAAAACCGCGGCTTCTTCAATGCCGCGGTTTTAACAAAACATCAACGATCCGTATCTTCAATTGTTCCTTCTTTATAGGTATCTGAAATTTGTTCCATCGTCGTGTCGGTGCCTTCTTCAGGTTGCACTTGCTGAAGCTGATCTGATGTTTTATTTTGTTTGTCTTGCTCTGTTTTTTTCATTTTGCAGCCACCCTTTATATGTAGTCTTTTTTAGTATGGCTCAGGCAAAATAAATTCATACAGCTTTAAACTTCTTCAAAATACTCTTTGTAGAAGCCTCCGACTTTGTTTGTATTGTCTACAACAAAAATGAATTCTTCTGTTTCATTTTTGACTTCATACTCTTTACCCGGCGTCAGCACATTTTTGACAATGTATTTTTTCGCATCTGTATGTACGCATTTGACCTTTTTGACGCTTTCTTTTGTCTGCCAATTATTATGAATCATTTATAAAACTCCTTTTCTTAATCGATAAGCTTATTGTAGCCGTTTTTTCTTGTGAATTGCAATAACGGTTATCGATTGATTTTACCGGAGATGTTATTATAAAATGACTGTATGCGCTTACTTCGCGCGGACATCAAGATGCTCAAAACAGACCATAAAAAAATTTCGGGAGGTTTGTTACGAATGAGTTCTTTAACGATGCAGATCACAAAAAGGCTGGAAACATTTTTACAGGGTACGAAGAAACTTTATATTGACGGAAAATTTGTTCCGAGCGCTTCAGGATCAACATTTGTCACACCGAATCCGGCAACCGGAGAAACGCTGATGACGCTTTACGAGGCACAGTCAGAAGACATTGACAGTGCAGTGAAAGCGGCACGCAAAGCCTTTGATCACGGCGAATGGCGCACTATGCCGGCCGCTTCCAGAAGCAGGCTGATGTATAAGCTTGCCGATTTAATGGAAGAGCACAAAACGGAACTCGCGCAGCTTGAAACACTTGATAACGGAAAACCGATTAATGAAACAACAAATGGGGATATCCCGCTCGCAATTGAGCATATGCGTTATTATGCCGGGTGGTCTACAAAGATAACCGGACAAACAATTCCGGTCGCCGGCTCATATTTTAATTACACCCGCCATGAGCCTGTCGGCGTCGTGGGACAGATCATCCCTTGGAACTTCCCGCTCCTTATGGCGATGTGGAAAATGGGCGCCGCCCTTGCCACAGGCTGCACAATCGTTTTGAAACCGGCGGAACAGACACCGCTGACCGCCCTCTATTTAGCGGAGTTAATAGATCAGGCGGGCTTCCCTGACGGCGTCATCAATATTGTCCCAGGGTTCGGCGAGACGGCCGGGGAAGCGCTGACCAACCATGACGATGTCGATAAACTCGCTTTTACCGGTTCTACAGAAATCGGCAAAAAAATCATGGAAAAAGCCGCAAAAAAAATTAAACGCGTGACACTGGAGCTTGGCGGAAAGTCACCTAATATCATTTTGCCTGACGCCAATTTGAAGAAAGCCATTCCCGGCGCTTTAAACGGGGTCATGTTTAATCAGGGGCAGGTATGCTGCGCAGGCTCCCGTGTCTTCATTCACAAAGACAAATATGATGAGGTCGTCAGCGAAATGGTTTCATATGCGAAATCGCTTCAGCAAGGCGCCGGCCTTCACCAAGATACACAAATCGGCCCGCTCGTCAGTCAAGAACAGCATGAGCGCGTGCTTTCATATATTGAAAAAGGAAAAGCGGAAGGAGCCAAAGCTGTCGCGGGCGGCAGCTGCCCATTTGAAGAAGGGTATTTTGTCTCCCCGACTGTATTTGCGGATGTGGATGACAGCATGACCATCGCAAAAGAAGAAATTTTCGGCCCTGTTTTAGCCGCCATTCCGTATGATACGGTAGATGAAGTCATTGAGCGGGCGAACCGCTCGGAATACGGCCTGGCAGCCGGACTTTGGACTGAGAATGTGAAAAACGCCCATTACATTGCTGACCGTCTCCAAGCCGGCACCGTTTGGGTCAACTGCTACAATGTTTTCGATGCGGCATCTCCTTTCGGCGGCTATAAGCAATCCGGCCTCGGGCGGGAAATGGGCTCTTACGCGCTGAATAATTATACAGAAGTGAAAAGTGTCTGGATCAATCTGGAAGATTAAATCAAACAAGAAACTGCTGCCTGTCAGCAGTTTCTTTCTTTTGTCATGCCGCCTTTTACATATGAATATATATGCTTCTGAAGGAGTTGAGCGAGTGTGAGCACAATTCATGAAAACGTCAGAAGCCGCCAAAAGAAAACCATCTCCCTATTAAGAGAAACGCAAAATGCGGACGGCTCATGGTCATTTTGTTTTGAAGGACCGATTTTGACAAACGCCTTTCTGATCCTCCTCCTCACTTCTCTTGGAGACAATGATAAAGAACTGATCGCTGAGCTTGCAGAAGGCATTCGCGCTAAACAGCGCCCGGACGGAACTTTTGCCAACTATCCTGATGACCGGAAAGGAAATGTGACCGCCACTGTACAGGGCTATGCCGGCTTGCTGGCTTCCGGTTTATATAGCCGTTCTGAGGCGCATATGATTCAGGCCGAACGCTTTATCATCTCAAATGGCGGCTTGCGCAACGTACACTTTATGACAAAGTGGATGCTTGCGGCAAACGGCCTTTATCCATGGCCCGCGCTGCATCTGCCATTATCTTTCTTAGTCATTCCCCCATCCTTCCCGCTGCATTTTTACCAGTTCAGTACATACGCCCGTATTCATTTTGTACCGATGGCCGTGACGCTTAACAAAAGATTTTCGCTGAAAAATCCCAATGTTCCGTCTCTCGCGCATTTAGATCGGCATATGACTAAAAATCCGTTTACATGGCTTCGTTCCGATCAGGATGAGAACAGAGACCTCTCTTCTCTTTTCGCGCACTGGAAGCGGCTTTTGCAGATTCCTGCCGCTTTTCACCAGCTCGGTCTGCGTACGGCCAAAACGTATATGCTTGACCGGATTGAAGAAGACGGCACATTATACAGCTATGCGAGTGCCACTATTTTTATGGTGTACGGCCTGCTCGCTCTCGGTGTATCGCGCCACTCCCCCGTTATCAGAAAAGCACTTGCCGGCACGAAAGCTTTGCTCACATCTTGCGGCAATATACCGTACCTGGAAAATTCAACGTCGACCGTTTGGGATACGGCGCTTCTCAACTATGCGCTTATAAAAAGCGGTATCTCAGATAACGATCAGATGATAACCAGCGCCGCCCGGTTTCTGCGTGAACGGCAGCAGACGAAAGTCGCTGATTGGGCCGTTCACAACCCGCATGCTGAACCGGGAGGATGGGGTTTTTCAAACATTAATACAAATAATCCTGATTGTGATGACACAGCCGCAGTGCTCAAAGCCATTCCGCGAAAACTTTATCCCGCCTCATGGGAACGCGGACTGAGCTGGCTTTTGTCCATGCAAAACAGTGACGGCGGCTTCTCTGCTTTTGAGAAAAATGTCAATCATCCGCTGGTCCGCCTGCTGCCGCTGGAATCGGCTGAGGAAGCTGCCATCGATCCTTCAACAAGCGACTTAACCGGACGGGTGCTGCACTGTTTAGGAGAAGCGGGGCTTTCTTCTGATCACCCTCAGATTGAAAAAGCCGTCCAATGGCTGATCCGCCATCAAGAAGAGGACGGATCGTGGTACGGCAGATGGGGTGTCTGCTATATTTACGGCACATGGGCGGCGCTGACAGGGATGAAGGCTTGCGGCGTGAGCCAAAACCACCCGGCCGTGAAAAAAGCGATCCGCTGGCTGAAGTCCATTCAAAACGAGGACGGAAGCTGGGGGGAATCCTGTAAAAGCGCAGAAGTCAAAACTTATGTTCCGCTTTCTTACGGGACGCTTGTACAGACGGCTTGGGCGACCGAAGCTTTGTTGCAATACGAAAAAACTCATCATCAAGCCGTCACAAAAGGCATATCTTTTCTTATTGAAAACCGGCATTACGAAGGCGCCGCTTTCAGCTATCCGACCGGAATCGGCCTGCCGAAGCAGTTTTACATCAGGTATCACAGCTACCCGTATGTGTTTTCTTTGCTTGCGCTCAGCACTTTTATGAAAGTGAGTGAAAAGGAGGAAGAAAAATGAAACGGCACGCTTATCAAACCGAGATGCTGAATTGGTGTGAAACCTTGAAGGAACAAGTCATTCAGCAAGGTCGGTTCGATCGCTTCGCGGCACAAATCGACCGGATTTTTCACACCCTTCAGGATGATGGATTAACGGAGGCGGAATGGTACGAACAGGCATCGGCACTTTACCGGGACATTACTGAACCCGAAGAGCCGGATGAGCGCAGAGCTTATGTGCCGATCGGCAAGCATGTCCTCCCTAAACTGCCTTACAGTTATTCCGCACTGGAACCGTATATTTCAAGAGAGATTATGAAACTCCACCACACCAAACACCATCAGAGCTATGTTGACGGTCTGAATAAAGCAGAACTGGAGCTCAAAAAAGCGAGACAGACGAAACAGTACGACTTAGTGGCGCATTGGGAGCGGCAATTGGCGTTTCACGGCGCGGGCCATTATTTGCACAGTATTTTCTGGTTTTCTATGAATCCAAACGGAAAAAGACGGCCGACGGGTACGCTCTTTCAAATGATTGATGTGTCATTCGGAAGCTATTCCGCTTTTAAAGAGCAATTTTCTCAAGCGGCGAAAAAAGTCGAAGGAGTCGGCTGGGCTATCCTAGTCTGGGCGCCGCGCGCCGGGCGGCTGGAGATTTTGGCCGCTGAGAAGCATCAGCTCTACAGCCAGTGGGACGTCATTCCTTTGCTTCCGCTGGATGTGTGGGAACACGCTTATTATTTACAATATAAAAACGACCGCGCGGCTTACGTGGATCAATGGTGGAATGTCGTTGATTGGCGGGAGGCGGAGAAACGGTTCGAACAAGCGCACCGCGTGATATGGCCGCTTTATTAAAAAAGCCCCCGTCTTGAACGGGGGCCTGCTTCTTTTGGTTTAAAAAATACCAAGCACGTGCAGAAAAACGATAATAATGGCTACAGGAGCCAGATAACGGATTAATAGGAGCCAGACTGCAAACCATTTTCGTTTTATACCGGAACCGCTTTTCAGTTCGTCAAACAGCATCTGTTTCGGAATTTTCAGCGGTACGAAAACGGCAATTAAAAGCGCGCCCAGCGGCATTAAGACATTGCTGACCAGAAAATCCGCAGAGTCAAAAATACTGCGGTGAAAAATAGAAATATCACTCAAAATTCCGTACGACAGCGCCGAAGGGACCCCGACAATAAATATAGCAAGTCCCCCTATCCATGCATACCGCTTCCGTTTTGCCGAATCGCCTTTTGACAAAACAGCAACTAAAATTTCAAGCATTGAAAAAGCCGATGTCAGCGTCGCAAATAAAAACAGCAGCAAAAAGGCGAGTAAAAACACGATGCCCAACGGCATTTGGTTAAAGACGGTCGGCAGCACGTTAAATAAAAGCTGCGGGCCTTGATCCGGCTTGAGGCCGAATGCAAACACCGCCGGAAAAATCGCCACTCCCGCCATCACGGCAACAAGGACATTTAATACCGTCACCGATACGGCGGATTGAACAATATTTTCTTCTTTTTCTAAATATGCGCTGTATGTAACCATTACGGACACTCCGACGCTTAACGAGAAAAATGATTGTCCCATCGCATATAAAATGGTATTGGCATCCATCGCGCCAAAATCAGGCATAAAAAAGAATTTTAATCCCTTCGCTGCATCATGCAGCGTAACGGAGCGGATCATTAAAAGAATAAACAGAATAAACAGAGCCGGCATCAGCACCTGGCTTACCTTTTCTATTCCGCTGCTCACCCCTTTTGCCACAACTAAAATCGTCAGCACGATAAACAGCAGCTGGCCGAAAACGGCTGCATAAGGATTTGAAATGGTATCGATAAATAACGTATCAAATCCCGAAGAAAGCGATAAGCCGCCTGTAAAGCCTTTTATAATGTAGATTAATATCCATCCCCCCACTACGCTGTAGAAGGATAATAGAATAAAACACGTAATGATTCCGAGATATCCGATCCAATGCCACTTTTTCCCCGGCGCGAGCGCCTTATAGGATTCAACGGCGTTTTTTTGTGTTTTTCTGCCGATAATAAATTCAGCAAGTAAAAGCGGCAGTCCGATTAAAACAGTAAATAAAATAAAAACAAGCAGAAAAGCGCCGCCTCCGCTGGTTCCCGCTACGTAAGGGAACTTCCATATTGCGCCGAGCCCGATTGCAGAGCCGGCCGTAGCTAAAATAAATCCCAGCTTAGATGACCATTGATTAGCTTCTTTCACTTCAGCACTCCCAATTCATTTCAGTATAAAAATCAATTGTAAGAATATATGTCTGAATAGTCAAGAAGATGTTAGTTTACATAATAATTTTATCGAAAACTTATATTTAATATTGAATTATTCAGAAAATTATTTATAATGGAATACAGAAAAGTCAGTCATATTTTCTGACTGATTGATTGAATGTAAAAGGAGCTGTGTTTATGGAATGGCTGAAAAAAATAAGCGGGTTTGCAGGCCAAACCTTTGGCTTGTGGGTTATCGTCTTTGCCGGTTTAGGATTCGCCTACCCTGATTTGTTTTCTTGGATCAGTTCTTATATGACAATTTTCCTTGGTATTATTATGTTTGGGATGGGGCTTACTCTTCAAGCAGACGATTTTAAAGAATTAATCAGAAAGCCTTGGCATGTGGTGATCGGAGTCGCTTGCCAGTTTACGATTATGCCGCTTACGGCTTTCTGTTTATCAATCGGGCTCCGCCTCCCCGCAGAAATCGCCGCGGGCGTCATTCTGGTCGGATGCTGTCCGGGCGGTACGGCATCAAACGTCATGACGTTTTTGGCGAAAGGCAATACTGCGCTTTCTGTTGCGGTCACCACGATCTCAACATTGCTTGCTCCTATTGTAACGCCGGCACTTATTATGCTGTTTGCGAAAGAGTGGCTCCCCGTTTCTTTCGGTTCACTGTTTGTTTCCATAATGCAAGCCGTGCTTTTGCCGATCGTCCTCGGGGTGATTGTGAAGCTGTTCTTCAAAAAACAGGTCGGACAAGCCGTGCACGCGCTTCCTCTCGTGTCGGTAATCGGCATCGTAGCGATTGTATCCTCTGTCGTCAGCGTAAATCGTGAGCATCTGCTTCAATCAGGACTGCTGATTGTGTCTGTCGTCATCTTACATAACGGAATCGGATATTTGTTAGGATTCCTGACTGCAAAGCTGTTCAAAATGGATTATGCTTCACAAAAAGCGATTGCGATCGAAGTCGGAATGCAAAACTCCGGACTGGGCGCAGCGCTTGCGACAGCGCATTTCTCCCCTTTGTCAGCCGTGCCGAGCGCAATTTTCAGCATATGGCACAATCTGTCGGGGTCTGTTCTTGCCACCTACTGGTCTAAGAAAAAAGAGAAAAACAGCGCCGAAGAAGAAGAAACGGCAAAGATTCCGTTTTCATAACTGAACAAGGATAGGCTGCTGCCGCTCCTATCCTTGTTTATTCTGCAGATCACGAAACAGACGCAAAAGCGCTTTTTTTACATCCCCCTGAAATAAACCTCCATGATAACAAATCAATTGACGGATATCGTAATCGAGCAGCCGCTGCACAGAACGGACCGCATCATCCATATGTAACGTATAGCCGGGATTAGCAAGGTTCAGCTTTCCGTCTTCAATGACGACCGCATCACCTGTGACCATAGTTTTTTCGGCAGGCAGATAAAGACTGATATGG
This sequence comes from Bacillus sp. GZB, assembly GCF_001975995.1. Taxonomy (NCBI): domain Bacteria; kingdom Bacillati; phylum Bacillota; class Bacilli; order Caryophanales; family Bacillaceae; genus Bacillus; species Bacillus sp. GZB. The sequence continues at coordinate 896,191 of NZ_MTQG01000017.1, read as the reverse complement.
CCGGGTGTATGACCCGGTGTGGCTACAACGCGAATGCCTCCGCACCAAGGCAGCAGCTCGCCGTCAGTAACTGTCCGGTGAACTGGAACCGATTCGACTGATTGAAGCGAGCGGATGAACTGTTTTGCATAAGGCTTTGCATCCTCTGGCAATGAACAAAACGTTGATTCAGCCTGCTCAAGCCGTAAAGATTTTTTAGAGCCGTCAATATACGGCGCTTCACGCTCATGTACTGTCACGCTGACATCCGGATGCAAACGGTATAATGCAGCGAGTGAGCCGATATGGTCTATGTCGTGATGCGTTACAATGATTTTTGTCAATGAATGAAGCGACATTCCATGCCGGGCAGCAGCGTGTTGAAGATGGTTTGTAAAACCGGGATATCCGCAGTCTATTAATATCGTGTCATGTTCGTCTTGCAGAAGAACCGGAGTGATAGAATGCAATTCTTCATTATATTCAAATTCGATCTCAAGCGGATAACAGCTTTTCATATAAATTCTCCCCTTCTCTCAATAAAAAAAGTACACTGCTTGTAAGGGCAGTGTACTTTTTGTCTGTCTCAAATTATCCTTCCAGCAACAGCTGTTCCGGATCTTCAAGCAGGTTTTTAATGGTGACAAGGAATCCGACCGCTTCTTTACCATCTACGATTCTGTGATCGTATGATAAAGCGATGTACATCATCGGACGGTTTTCAGAGCGCTCCGCATCAATCGCTACTGGGCGCAGCTGAATTTTGTGCATACCTAAGATCCCAACCTGAGGGCTGTTTAGGATCGGTGTTGACATAAGCGATCCGAATGTACCTCCGTTTGTGATCGTGAAGGAGCCTCCTTGCAGCTCACCTAATGTTAATTTATTGTTTCGCGCTTTTTTCGCAAGTTCGCCGATCTCTCTTTCAATGCCGGCAAACGTCAGGCGGTCAGCGTCACGCACGACTGGGACGACAAGCCCTTCTTCAGCCGCGACAGCGATACCGATGTCATAGAATTTTTTCACGATCAGCTCATCGCCTTGAATTTCAGCGTTAAGGAGCGGGAATTTTTTCAATGCAGCCACAACGGCTTTTGTAAAGAACGACATGAAACCGAGTTTTACATCGTTTTGCTCAAGGAATTGGTCTTTGCGGCGTTTTCTTAGATTCATAACGGCCGTCATGTCAACTTCGTTAAATGTAGTCAGCATCGCAGAAGTCTGCTGCACTTCAACCAATCGTTTCGCGATCGTCTGTCTGCGGCGGGACATTTTTTGCACTTCGACAGGTTTGTCAAAGCTTTGCTGTGTTTTTTGAGCCTGCTGTTTCGGCTGTGCCGCAGGTTTTGAAGCCGGTTTTTCATAAGCTTCCACATCTTGTTTGCGCACGCGGCCGAGCGGGTCTCCCGTCGGAATTTGTGATAGATCAATTCCTTTTTCCCTTGCCAGCTTGCGTGCAGCCGGAGACGCTACCGTTCTGGCTTTCGCTTCTGATTGTGCTTCCTGGCTGACTTCTTGTGCAGCAGGTTCAGCTTTTGCTTCCTCTTTCGTTTGTTCATTGGCTGGAGCACTTTCTGAAGGGGCGGGTGCAGAACTTTCGCCAGCGCCTTCTGTAATGGTACCGATAATTTCTCCTACTTGGACGGTATCACCCGAATCTTTCAATACCTCTTTTAGAACACCCGATTCTTCTGCTGTCAATTCAACATTTACTTTGTCCGTCTCCAGTTCAAGCAAGTACTCACCCTGTTCTACATAATCACCGGGCTGCTTTAACCATTGGGCTATCGTTCCTTCTGAGATTGATTCTGCTAATTCAGGTACCTTAATTTCCGCCATTTTTTCATTTCCCCCTTAGTTTTTGCGAGTCAAGCTATCAGATACAATGCGTTCCTGTTCTTTTTTGTGGACTGTCGGATCTCCTTCTGCGGGACTGGATCGTCTTCTTCGGCCGATGTATTGGACATTTACTCCTTTTGGCGCGATTTCCGTCAGATACGGGCTGATATAACTCCATGCCCCCATGTTCTGCGGCTCTTCCTGAACCCAAACGATCTCTTGCAGGTTCGGCAGTTTGGCGAAAAGCTCCTTCGTATCTTTTGCCGGGAACGGATACAGCTGTTCGATTCTGGCAATATGAAGCCAATCCTTATTGCCTTCCATTTTGTTGAAGTGATCGCTGATATCAATTGACACTTTTCCGCTTGATAATACGACGCGAGTCACTTTTTCGTAAGCATGGGAAAGTCCGGACTGCTCATAGACAGGCTTGAATCGGCTTTCGCTCAGTTCCTGCACTTCAGATACCGTATTCGGGTTGCGCAGCAGGCTCTTCGGCGTCATGATCACAAGCGGGCGGATTTCCTCACGAAGCAGCATTTTCGCTTGTCTTCTTAAAATATGGAAATACTGAGCCGCACTTGTCAGGTTGGCCACCGTCCAGTTGTTTTCCGCCGCCAGCTGCAGGAACCGCTCGACGCGGCCGCTGGAGTGTTCAGGGCCCTGCCCTTCGTAACCGTGAGGCAGCAGCATGACCAGTCCTGATTTTTGTCCCCATTTTGCCCGTCCTGCAGATATGAATTGATCAAAATAGACTTGAGCCGCATTGGCAAAGTCCCCGTACTGCGCCTCCCACATCACAAGCGTTTCAGGCGAATACACGTTGTATCCATATTCAAAGCCGAGAACCGATCCTTCAGAGAGCGGGCTGTTATGCACCGTAAATGAAGCAGCGCAGTCGTCTAAATGATGGAGGGCAACAAATTCTTCTCCTGTTTCGCTGTCATGCAGCACAAGGTTTCTTTGAGCGAACGTTCCGCGCTCTGAATCCTGTCCGGTCAGCCGGATCGGCGTGCCGTCTTTCAAAATGGAAGCAAACGCAAGCGATTCAGCCAATGACCATTCAACTTTACGGTCATCATCAAACGCTTTTGCACGTCTTTCCAGGATTCTTTTCAGCTTGCCGAACACGTTAAAAGATTCCGGCCAGTTGATAAGTTCGCCGTTCAGCTTGCGGAGAACATCAAAGTCGATGGCTGTGTCAACGTCTGGAAAACCGTTGGACACCGGTTCCGGCAATTCAATTTCCCGTACGGCGTCTTCTTTTTTGGCGGGCACCTTTTTATAGGCGTCTTCAATTCGTTTTGTCACTGACGTTTCGATGTTTTGCGCTTTTTCCTCGCTGATCAGACCTTCACTTACGAGTTTTTCCGCAAAGATCCGCTTGACAGTCGGGTGTTTTCTGACGGCGTCATACAGCATCGGCTGTGTCGTTGACGGCTCATCCATTTCATTGTGGCCGTACCGTCTGTACCCGATTAAATCGATTAAGAAATCTTTATTGAACCGCTTCCGGTATTCAACCGCAAATTTAACGGCTGACAGGCATGCTTCCGGATCATCCGCGTTGACGTGAACGATCGGGATTTCATAGCCCTTCGCCAAATCACTGGCATATTTCGTGGATCGTGATTCATCGCTTTCAGTTGTAAAGCCGATCATATTATTGGCGATGATATGAATGGCCCCGCCGACCTGATAGCCTTTCAGAGAGCTTAAGTTCAGCGTCTCGGCGACAATGCCTTCTCCCGGAAACGCTGCGTCACCGTGAATTAAAATGGCGAGCGATTTTGTTTCGTCTTGAACCGGGTACCCCTTTTGCGTTCTTGTTTCCTGTGCCGCCCGCGTGCTTCCTTCAACAATCGGATTGATGAATTCCAAATGGCTCGGGTTATTTGCAAGCGTAATCCGCGCGCTTTTGGTTTCAGCATCCTGAAGCTGTCTGTCTGCACCGAGGTGGTATTTTACATCGCCCGTCCAGCCGTAGCTGATGCCGGTCGATCCTTCAGACGGCACAAGGTCTTTATTCGGCGCGTGCTGGAATTCTGAGAAAATAATCTCATACGGTTTGCCGAGCACATGCGCAAGCACATTTAAACGGCCTCTGTGCGCCATCCCGATATTGACATTGGTTGTGCCCGCTTTCACAGACTGGGCGATAATGTCGTCAAGGACCGGCACAAGCGCGTCTAATCCCTCAATTGAGAAACGCTTCTGACCGACGAATGTCCGGTGTAAAAATTGTTCAAATCCTTCTACTTCCGTCAGTCTTTCTAAAACGGCTGACAGTTTTTCCGGTGAATTTTTCCGGAACAGTTCTCCGGATTCGACCATTTTTGTAATCCATGCACGCTCTTCGAAATCATGCACATGGTCAAACTCGAAGGAGATGGTTCTTTTATAGGTATTGCGTAAATGCTGGATGGCTTCTAAGCCGTTTGTTATATTGGCAGGTGCGTCCTTACAGATGACAGACGCGGGTATTGCTTTCATTTCTTCTTCTGTAAGCCCGTACTCGGATAACGGAAAGAGCTCGCTCTTTTTCGGATCCTTTCTGAGCGGATTGACGGAAGCGTTCAGATGGCCATAGGTTCGAATATCTTCTGCAAGTTTAACTGCTGCTGCGATCTTTTGAATCAGATCTGCGGTGACGCGTCCCTGTTCCTTTGTTCCCGATGCCTCTTTTATTTGGCTTGGCGGAGCGCCGAGTTCGTCAAACATGTCTTTCAGATCCGGATCAATGCTGTCTGGATCTTCAGCATATTGGTCGTACAGCTCCAGTGCGTAGCCGAGGTTCGGTCCGTAAAAATCTTCCCAATTCATTCTTTGTTTCATATTATTTTGAAACATTTGAATATTACCCCCAACCTAGATAATCAAGTGATCAATTCACTATCTTGAAATAACTTTTGAACGCTGTGCCCAAAATTATGTAATAAAAACGCTTCCAAGGATATTTTACCACTGATTGCGTTTGGATTCTACCTTGATTGTTCACAAAATAGTAAAAAAAACAGATCAATACCGAAAAAATTAAATCATTTTAAAATAAAAAGCGAAAAAGCATAGGAAAAAGCCTATCCTATGCTTTTATGAAGCAGTTTTTTCAAGAGCGGATACAGCACATCGGGCAGCTGATCGACATCCGGAACAAAAATACTGTACTTTCCGTACATATCCTGAATGGTTTTCATCTGTGATTCCTCTATCGCAGTATTGGACAGAAAAACATTTATGACTTCTATCCCTTTTTTTCTCGCTTCGATGACAGCCTCGCTCGTATCGACGATGCCGTTTTGTTCGTATCCGAATGCTGCCGGCTCTCCGTCTGAAAACACGATTAAAAATTTTTGCAACTCACTCCGCCGTATCAGCTGTTTCGTCATTTGTCTGATGGCGTATCCGTCTCTGTTATCTTCTTCAGGCGCAAGCTGCATGATCAGCGGACCCGCCGCCTGCAGCAGCGACTCTTCAAACGAAATGACGGTATTGAAGAAATTCGGCTGGCTCGTTTCGGTCGCTTCGTTTGTATCCTCCCAAAATCCGACGATCTGGTGCGGTACGGACACTGATTTCAAGGCTTCATGAAAAAGAACGATCCCTCTTTTTGTTTCATCCATTTTGTCGAACATGCTGGCCGAACAATCGACAAGCAATGTAAAAACGGCGTCAATGTCTGAAGACGGGTCCTGCTTTTTAAAGAAAAGGCGCGGGTTCCGCTCCGTAAAATAGCGGATCAGTTTGCGATTCAGCCGGCCTGCGTGAAGGTCGGTCCGCGGGAGCGTTTTTTTGTGCTCAAGTGTTTTTTGTATCATCTGCTTCAGGCGTTTTTGATATGATTCTATCGTTTTTGCCTGTTCTTTATAAGACTGCTCCTCTTCAGGAGACGCTTTATGAGGCGTTTGATAAACCGGGAAGGCAAATTTGTTTTCTTTTCCGTCAGCCAGCCCCGCGCCCTCATGTTCATCCTGAATGGATTCAAGCGCTTCCAGTTTGGAGTAATCCTCTCTTTTCGTCTGACGTGCGGAACCTTGAACGGAGCCGAGCGCCTGGTCACCGTCATCGCCTTCTCTGGCCGCGTCTTTCCCAAGATCCGATTTCGCGCCGTGCTCAATATCAAATTGAAGGAAACTTTTTGCCGGCGCTTCGGTTTCCCGGTGCCACGTATTCATTTTCTCTTCAAAGATTTCTTCATCTCCGTCGGAAGACTCAGGTAGCGTGAGATCGTCACTTAACGAAGGCGCTTTTTTTACACTTTCGAATAAAGGCTCTTCAGCCGCTTTTTCGTAATCAAGTTCCGGCAGAAAAAAGTACGTGTTCAGCATATCTTTCTCAAGCACTTCATCAAGGCCTTCCATGAGGTCTTCCGTTATTCTTGCGATTTGTTCCGTAGAATCCGCCTCATACACCCGGATGAGCTGACGTTCAATATACGGTATCATCATATCAATATGTTCATGCATGGAAGGAATGCCTTCAAGCGGAGACTCAGCCGTCAGCTTGACAAACATCGCGCAATACAAAGCGTCGGTGAAAATGCTCCGTTCTAAATTCAATGTCAGCTGCGTCGTGAAATATTTCCTGTACATCTCCCTCCGCTTCTGAAAAACACGTTTCGTTCCCGGCCGTTCTTTTTTGGTCAGCTCTTCAATTCTGATATCCTCAAGCAGCATAAACAGCTGCTTGGCAAAGCTTTGGCGGGTGAAATGCCGGTGAACGTCATTTAAAAACCCCGCAAATTCCCGAAATGAGCTGCTGCGTGTTCCGACAGCGCGCAAATAGACATCGCTTTTCAGGCCGGCTTCCATATCCCCGGCTGATCGGTCTTTCCAAAAGTGGCTCATGTAAATTTTCTTTTCAAAGGGATTGTAGTAAGACTGCACGCCGTATTCCACTTCAACTTCACTGCTTCTGGTCAGTGTTTTGGCCAGGTCAGTCAGCATCATGAACAAAAACGAATCAATCGTGCTGTCGTTAAATTTGATAAACTTCATTGTATATCCCTCATTCGAACAGCGTTTCTGCAATATTTCTGACAGCGGCTTTTTCCCTGTCATCGTCAAGTTTTTCTACGATGCCTCTTTCAATCGCCCGTTTCGGCGGGATGTACGCAGCCAAGTCGCACGTATCAATGAGAGCCCTGATGGACGCCGCTTCTTCTGACACTTGTCCGTTATGCGCTTGTGCGATTAAATCAGAAGACAGCGTCATAAAACGCTCAATTAATTTCTCATCTTTTAAGACAGACTGAGAGGTCAGCACCTGTTTCAGGAGGCTTCCTTTAATATACGGAACATCAATGATGACAAAACGGTTTTTAAGGGCTTCGTTCAGCGGAACGGTGCCGACGTAGCCTTCATTAATCGCGGCGATAACACCGAATCCTTCGCTTGCCTTAATCACTTCTCCTGTAAAGGGATTTGTCATCATTTTTCTGTAATCTAGCACGCCGTTTAGAATCGGAAGGGTTTCAGGCTTTGCCATATTGATTTCGTCAATGTATAAAAAATGTCCCTTGTTCATTGCGGTTGTTACAGGTCCGGGAACGAATTCAATTGTCGCCTGTCCCTGTTCATTTTCAATCGTTTTATAGCCGACAAGCGCTTCTGCATCGAGGTCTACGGAGCAGTTGACGCTGTGCATCGGTTTATGAAAATAGTTCGAAAGCGTTTCCGCCAATTTTGTTTTCCCTGAACCCGTCGGTCCTTTTAATAAGATATTTTTTCCCATTGTCAAAGCAATGACGGCATCGAATACAATCGCTTTATCTTCGGCCTCATAGCCTGATGATCCGATTAAATCCCGGAATTCTTGGGAAACGGGATGATTTTGATAAGCCTGCAGTTTGTTTTGTATATCTTCCGGAAGTGATAGGTGCTGTAATTCTGAAGTCATAGGTGATGTTTCCTTTCCATTTGTATTCCATAACCGAGTATACTAAAAAAGCCCTTGTATACTCAATACAAAAGGGCTCATTCCCTGCGGGCGCTTTTTGTCAGGGGAGCGCAGGCGATTCTGGCTCCGGAATTTCCGCTCGGGTTTGTCAAATAATCGTCCGTATGTTCATGAATGACGAACGCGCTTCCGTCCCGGTCGAGCAGGCTGAGTCTGCTCCCTTCTTTTAATGAAGTTTGCGGCGCGTTCATAATGACATCCACTTTACCGTCAGCCCCCACTTCAAGATTGGGGAGATCCCCGGCGTGATGACCCATCGGATTGTTGAAGCCGTGTTCTTTGTTCAAAGGGTTGAACGGACCGCCGGCTGATTCGAAATCAGGTGCCTGACATGTCCCTTTTTCATAAATATGAAACCCGAGAGAAGTGCCGGGCGGCAGATGCCCCGCTGATATATGAATGTCTGACCCTTCATCATCAGATTCCCTCACTTCGATATATCCGATCGTTTTTCCGTTTTGATTGATGAGTCCGGCATGCTCACGGTATGCAGATGCTTCCAATGCGCGGCTTTCCCCATGTTTTTTGGGCGGAACAGGAGCGGGTCTCCCCCCGCAGCCGCAAAGCGTAATTGATGCGAGCATGAGAAAAAGCAAGAGACGATTCATGCTTCCTCCCCCTTATTTTTTACCCATCAGTCTTGTCAAAACGTAAAAATGGTAAACAAAAAAAGCCCCGAAAGGCTTTTTTTAAAAATAACTGCGCGCTCCTAAATAAGCTTTTTTCCAATACGGATTGCTTAAGTTTGAAATTTCAACCCCGGAGGAGCTTGCGTGAATAAAATCTCCTCCGCCTAAATACATTCCCATATGAGAAGGGCCCGCTTTATATGTCGTAAAGAAGACAAAGTCGCCTGCTGACGGCTGGCTGATATGTTTCATCGTATTCCAATATCCGGCCGTGCTCAGACGGGAAACAGAGCTTACCTTATTTAAAAGGTAATAGATGTAACCGCTGCAATCGAAGCCCGCAGGCGTATTGCCTCCCCAGCGGTAAGGCACGCCGACATGTTTTTTCGCCTCGCCTATCATTCTGTCAATCTTTGACCCTGTCACCGGAGGTTCGGGAGTATTCGGCTTGTTTGGTTTTGCCGGTTTGTTATCCGGCTGCCGCACAGGATCTTCTGTTTTTCCCGTTCCGTTAATCACCAGAACTTGTCCGATTTGAAGCACATCAGTTGTCAATTTATTTTTTTCTCTGATGAGCTGAGCGGTGATGCCGAACCGATTAGCAATTTTCCAGAGGGAATCGCCTGCTTTTACTTTGTAAGTGGATGGCTTCTCAGAAGGATTTGAATGAGATGGCGGTGTTGTGCCGCTGTTTCCGTTATGTGAAGAACCTTTGATCTTTAACACTTGATTCGGATACAGCATGTCTGATGTTAATTGATTCAGCTTTTTCAGTTCGGCGATGGTGATGCCGGTTTGATTGGCGATTTTCCACAGCGAGTCACCCGGCTTCACAGTGTAAGTCCCTGATGCGCCTTTATCAGGCTTTGTCTGTCTGCCGCCTCCGTCCGTGCCGCCGGCAGACCCTTTAATTTTCAGTTTCTGGCCCGGATAGATGACATCTGAACTCAAACGGTTCAGGCTTCTCAGCTCAGAAACGCTCATTTTGTATTTTTTTGCGATCACCCATAACGAGTCTCCGTATGTAACTGTGTAGGCACCCGTGCTTCGTTTTCCCTTTTGCCCCGTTTTATGTGTGCCGCTGCCGTCGGGAATGTGCAGCCGCTGTCCTGGGTGGAGTATCGTTGATTTCAGTTTATTTTCCGCCTGCAGGGCTGAAATACTTGTATGATATTGCCGGGAAAGCTTCCAAAGAGAGTCGCCGCTTTTTACTTGAATGGTTTTTGCTTCAGCGGGATGCACGGCGAAGGTTGAAGTCATTACTGCAGATACAGCCAGTCCGGCTGCGATTTTTTTCTTCATATAACGAAAAACCTCCTATTTATCATTGCTGAAAGGGACGTTCCTTTTCTTTGGACGCCGCCTGTTATGCAGGATTCATTCAGAAGTCGACATTAATTCCGATTCATTTGGCCTTAGATCATCACCAATGCCACACATTTTACATAAATTGAGAACATTTCACAAAAGACTTTGGAATCATTTTCATAACATGGCTTTTTTCCGCGACATTCCACCTTTCTTGTCTGTTTTTCATACAATTCTCTTTACGGCGTGAAAAATCCTCCCGAAAAACAATCAAAAAAAGCCCGCTTCCTTTAAAGGAAGCGGGTGACGGCTGATTACAGAACCCGGGTCTCGGCAGTTTTCACGTCTTCTGCTATCAATTCCGCTGCACGCTGTGCTCCGCCGGCCGCTTTCAGGGATTCTCCGATTTCAGAAGCTTTTGTCTGATATTCAGGATTTTCGCTCAATTCTTTTATTGCTTCAGTGAGCAGTTCCGCTGTTACATCTTCTTTTTTAAACATTTTGCCCGCGCCCGTGTTTTCCACTTGGCTTCCGACGGCGAACTGATCTGCGCCCATCGGAATGACGATCATCGGGGTTTTGTAGTAAAGCCCTTCGCTCGTACTGTTCATTCCGCCGTGAGTGATAAATAAGTCCGCTCTCTTCAGGATCTCAAGCTGCGGAACATAAGGCTTTACAATGACATTCTCAGGAATTTCATCAAGCTCCGCAGGATCAAGATGTTTGCCGATTGACATGACGGCTTTTCCGTTAAAGTTTCTGACCGCTTTTAAGCATTTATTAAACAATTCCTTCTGATTGTTAAAAATCGTGCCCATGGAAATAAACAGGACGTTTTCTCCTTCAAGCTGTTCAAACGGGAAATCTTGAGCCGCCGCCCTTTCGGTTATGGACGGACCGACAAAGAGATAAGAATCGCCAAACTCTTCTTCTTTCGGCTGAAACGCTCTTGAAGTAAATACAACGGTTTTTCTGCCGTCATTTGAGAAAATATCATACGGCGTTTTAATGTCTGCGCTGAATTCTTCATTGAGCCGGCTGACCGCTTCGGTATAAGCCGGATAATGAGATGATTCCTCTGATACAAGGTTTGTATTTGAAAACACTTCTTTAATAAATGCTTCATTCATTGCAAATGTCGTACAAAGTGAATATGCCGGCAGTTTCAGCTGGTTTCTCACGAGCCTTCCTGCCAGAAAATGATGATCATACAGGATGTAGTCGTAGGATTCATCTTTTACTTCCTCAAGAATACGGAGTGCGGCTTTTTTGGAAGTCTCAATCATTAATAGCAAAAACTCGGTAGCGTCCCGCTGTTCATCACCCGTTGCATTTTTTCCGAATTCATCTTTTCGGAAATCTTCATATTCACGGAATTCCGCTCCGCTTGACGCGATTTTGTTCTCATATTCCTTCACGCCGTAATATACGACATGTTCCCCTTTTGCCTTCAGTTCTTTTACGACGCCTAAAGACGGATTGATATGGCCTTCTCCCGGAAAGCCGATCATCAATACATTTGCCATCTTTCCACTCCCTATTCTTTTAAATTTTATGTATATTTAAACGATAACATCAATACAGAAAAAGGTAAAGATGTTCACCTTATTAATATTAAATGGGTACAATATTCCCATTTTCTTATTATTTCGTATGAAGCGCCCGCGGCGAAACAAGCGGATACAGTCCGCCGTCTTTAGCAAAGGACATTTTTCCCGTTTCTTCTGAAACAACGAGCACGAGTGCATCAGTCACGGCCGAAAGTCCCATCGCGGCCCTGTGGCGCGTCCCGTATTTGAGATCGACATGTTTTGTTGTGAGCGGGAGCACATTGGCTGCTGATACAACCCGGTTTTCTCTGACCAATACGGCTCCGTCATGAAGCGGATTGCCGGGATAAAAAATACTCTCAATTAAAGCTGCACTGATCTCGGCATGCAGGCTGGTCCCTTTTTGTATCATTCCGTCCAGCGGATCTGCACGTTCAATCACAATCAGCGCTCCGTGTTTTTCTTCCGCCAGATGCTGCACGGCCCTCGCCAGCTCTGTATAGGAAGGCGTAAAGTGTTCGATATATGACTGCAGGTAAAACGACGAAGCGACAGCCTGCATTTCCTGAAACGTATGTCCCAGTTCATCTAATTCGCAAAGAAGGCATTGGTCTTTTTCATCCAATGTCCGCAGTATCATTCCGGCATCCTCCGTAATTTGTTTCAAATACGTTTGAACGGCAGCGGTAAACGCGCTTTCCGTCATTTGAGTGTGGCGCATGTCACATCAGCTCCTTTCCCTTATTTTCTGCATCGCGCGCATGGATATGCGCCGCTGTGTGCACCATAATCATGAAAGGAGGCGCACATCATATGGAATTCGCACGGCTGATGCAATATATCTGCACCTTTTTAGGGGTCATTTCACTTTCATTCATTTATGCCAAGATGTTTAAAAAGCCGAAACCGGACAAAAAAGAGTAGGCCGGCTTTCATTGCTTTTTATACATAAAATGTTATAATTTCTCTCGTTAAAATAAAGAAACGGGGAACCTAACTTGAGAGAAACGAACACGATCGGCCAAAAGGTCAGACAGCTGTTACATATCTTCATTCCGATTTTAATCACACAGGCGGGCCTTTCCCTGATCACCTTTTTGGATACGGTGATGTCAGGGAAAGTGAGCGCTGCCGATTTAGCCGGGGTTGCAATCGGTTCAAGCCTGTGGACGCCGGTTTATACGGGCCTGGCAGGAATATTAATGGCCGTTACGCCCGTTGTTTCGCAGCTGTTTGGAGCCGGCAGACAAAAGGAAGTGCCGTTTTCCGTCATCCAGGCCGTTTATGTAGCGGCCGTTCTCAGTGCGGCGGTTATCCTGATCGGCTTTTTCACCGTTGATATGATCTTGGGACATTTGGGCCTGGAACCTCGTGTCCGGACGATCGCAAAACACTTTTTAGGCTTTTTATCCCTCGGTATTTTTCCTTTGTTTGTGTACACCGTTTTGCGCTCGTTTATTGACGCACTCGGCAAAACGCGAGTCACAATGCTTATTACGCTTTGCTCATTGCCTATTAATTTTGTTTTAAATTATGTATTTATTTTCGGGAAATTCAACATGCCGGCATTGGGAGGAGTCGGGGCGGGGCTCGCTTCCGCCCTGACTTACTGGTGTATTTGCGCCATCAGCTTTTTTATCGTCTGCAGATTTGAGCCGTTTGCCGGGTACTCTGTATTTCGGAAACTGTACCGTTTTTCTCCGTCTGAATGCAGGAAGCTTTTGAAAATCGGATTGCCTATCGGTTTTGCGGTATTTTTTGAAACGAGCATTTTTGCGGCTGTCACACTGCTTATGAGCCATTTTCAGACGGTGACGATTGCAGCCCACCAAGCGGCAATGAATTTTGCTTCCCTCTTGTATATGCTGCCGCTCAGCGTATCCATGGCCATGACCATTTTAGTCGGATTTGAAGCAGGCGCAAAGCGCTACAGGGATGCCCGGTCATACAGCTATATCGGCATTGTGATGGCCCTTTGTTTTTCTTTATGCACGGCGGCTTTCATTTTGCTGTTCAGACCGCAAATCGCCGGAATGTATACATCAGATCCGGCGGTGCTCATGTTGACGCAGCACTTTTTAATCTATGCGCTGTTTTTCCAGCTTTCTGATGCCGTAGCAGCTCCGATACAAGGCGCTCTGAGAGGATATAAGGATGTCAATTATACACTCGGCGCGGCTTTTGTGTCGTATTGGATTATCGGGCTTCCGGTCGGTTACGCAGTCGGCACTTATACGGGCCTCGGGGCATACGGCTACTGGATCGGGTTAATTGCGGGACTTGCCGCAGGAGCTGTCGGTTTATTCTTCAGACTGCTGAAGCTGCAAACGCGTTATGTAAAAAAAATGATGATTTCATAAAGGAGGAGCAGCAATGCCAAAACATAAACTGCTGTACGATTATTTAACTGAACGGGCGGAGGACATCAGTCAGACATGGTTTGATACCCTTCATGATACGGATCCTGATTCTGTTTATGCTTCTACTGACCCGGCTGTACTCACGAATCTGAAAAAACAAAATCTGGCGTTTAATTATCAGCTCAATCGGATTTTTTCTGAAGAGAAGGAAGTATATACAGCGGCATTGGAAAAGTGGGCGTTTGAAGCCGCACGGGATGAAGAACATTTAAAAACGCCCATCCATTATATTATTCGCGAGTTTATCAGAGTTCGTGATTTGTATGTCGGCCATGTCAAGCAGTTTACCAGACTTCATTCAGACACCTTGACAGAAGAAGATGCCGAAGATATATTCCATACGCTGATTAAATCGTTTGATGTGGTGATTCATATTTTCATAGAGGAAATGTATAAAAACACAAACATTCAGCTTGAAGCGCAAAAAGAATTGATCACCGAGCTGAGCTCGCCGGTAATTGTGCTTTTTGATAATGTCGGACTGCTGCCGCTGATCGGGGATATTGACACGGCAAGAGCCAAAATGATTTTGGAGAATACGCTGCACCAGTGTTCAGAGAAGCGCATCACGCAGCTGTACATTGATTTATCGGGCGTAGCCATGATCGATACGATGGTTGCCCAACAGCTTTTCACCTTAATTGAATCACTCGGAATGCTCGGCGTGAAAGCGACATTATCCGGAATTCGTCCTGAAATCGCCCAAACCGCGGTGCAGCTCGGACTGAGTTTTTCAAATTTATCAATACGGTCTTCGCTTGCGGAAGCGATCGCCTCCGATCTGACACAAAAAAAGGGATAAGGCATTTCAGCCTTATCCCTTTTTTTATCAGTCTTTCCACGGATATGTCCAATACACTTCTTCTTCAAACCATGTCTGAAGAACCGGCTCGTTATTTTTTATTTTTTCTTCCAGCTCTCTCAGCATGCCTTCCGTTTGGGTGCGGTGCGCTTTTAATGCATTCATTTTAATATCGGCAACCTCTTTAATATCAAGAATAACATCAGGCTTGCCGACGGCTTCCTCCCTGTTGCGGGTGATTGCCATGCAAAGCGTGCGCGGGCGGTCCTCTTTTTTCTTTCTGTAAAGCGCTCTGATAACCGCTTCGCCGCATGCATCATGATCCGGATGGACGCCGTGCTCCGGATAGAATGTAACAATCAGACTCGGTTTTACATCGTCGATAATCTCTTCCATCATATCCGCGAGCCACTCGTCATCTTCAAATTCAAGTGTTTTATCACGAAGCCCGAGCATTCTCAGGTCAGTAACGTCCATTGCTTTGCATGCGTCGATCAGCTCTTGTTTTCTTAACAGCGGCAGTGTTTCACGGTTCGCGAAAAAAGGATCTCCCATGTTCCGGCCCATTTCGCCAAGCGTTGCGCATGCATACGTAACGGGAATATCTTTTTGTCTGTGTAAAGCAATCAGCCCTGCCACTCCGTATGATTCATCATCAGGGTGAGGCAGGATGACGAGTACATGTTCTTTCATGATTTTCACCCTTTTCTTTAAACTGTAAACGGCTTTTCGCTGATTTGAAGCGAAATCGCCAATTTTCCGCCCGGCAGATGCCCTGCCATTAACAAGCGGTCTTCGTCATCTACTGTATACTCAGTTAAACCTTCTGCGTAAATCCAGCCCTCTTCTGTTTTCAAACCGACGCGGTACGGGCCGTTTCCTTTGATTTTCGCCTGATGGTACGTCACTTTTGCATTGCGTATATAGGCTACAACCGTCATGTTTTTCTCATTCAGATGCGCTGAATAAGAACCGGTCGTTGTTTCCAAATGGATATATACAGGACGATCGGCATATCGCTCTAAAGAAGTTTGCACATCTTCTTTTATGATCGCTTTCATAGCTGCTCCCCTCTTTCTTCTTTTAAAAATTGCAAACGCTTCGTATGTAGTTCAACCAATTCATATTTCTCAATCGGCCGCAGCCGGGAATCTACAATTCGCTGCACCGCCAGAGCAAACTTTTCCTCGGGTGTCTTCCGGAGCCTCGGATGTGTTCTTTGATCAAGCAGTTCAAGATCAATTGCCTTCTCCGCTTCTTCAAGGGTTGAAGCCGGGAGAGTGCGGTTATTCCACAGTGCCTGATAGGCTTTTGCTATGTCTTTATCAGTGCCCATTGTACAGCTCCTTTACATACTCGTAATGATTATACATAATTTAAGCTATCGCTGGAAAGCGAAAGGCTTAGCGGCTTTTTATCGGCCGCTTCCATTTGATCTGTGAAAAGGTAAACAAAAGCAATGCTGCCCATATACAAATGAAGGTAAACGCTTTTTGCCCGGAAAACGGTTCATGATACACAAATACGCCGAGCATAAGGGTAATGGTCGGCGCTATATATTGCAAAATGCCGACTTGATACAGCGGCAGACGCTTTGCCCCCTCTGCAAACAGCAACAGCGGCAGGGCCGTAAATACGCCTGCGAAAAATAGGAGCGCCCATGTTCCTGCCCCCAAGGACCCGGAAGTGCTCCCGTCAGCTGTATATCCTAAATAAATAAGTGCAGCCGGGGTAATCAAAAGCGTCTCCAGCGTCAGTCCCATCGTGCTGGACATGCGGGTTCTTTTTTTGCATAAGCCGTACAGGCCGAAGCTGAATGCAAGCAGCAATGCGATATAAGGAACCGCGCCATATTGAAACGCAGATATGATCACGGCCGCCCCGGCAATAGAAACGGCTGCTGTTTGCATCTTGTTAAGCTTTTCTTTTAAGAATAGGATGCCCAAAAGAACGGAAACGAGCGGATTAATGTAATACCCGAGACTTGCTTCAAGCAAAAAGCCGTGATTGACGGCCCATATGTACACAAACCAATTAACGGAAATTAAAACGGAAGCGAAAAAAAGCGCCAGCAGGCCCCCTTCCGATTTCAAAAGACGCAGTTCACGCCATCCGGTTTTCCACTTCTTAAGCACAGTTAAAAGCACACACATGAAAACAAATGACCATAAAATCCGGTGAGCTAAAATGTCCAATGCAGGTATTTGTTCAAGAAGTTTCCAATAGACCGGAAACAGCCCCCACATGGCGAAAGAACAAGCGGTATAAATGATTCCTTTTCTTGCGTTATTCCCTTGCACGGCCTTCCCCTACCTTTCTGTAAACAGATTATATTATATCACGGGAAGCTTCCGGCGGGCATATACTATGTTGTCCGTTAAGAAAGGGTGAGATGCCGTGTTTGATTGGAACAAATATTTTCCCTTCCAAAATCAGTTCTCTAAAGAAACGTTTAAAAATGCTGATCCGAAAGATGTCGAGACATATGTCAACCGAGTGATGGAAAGCGTATTCGGCGCCGGTTATGCCGGACAGTTCCCTTTTCGCGATCCCATGTCCAAAAATGCCGAGCCGGTCGAAGCGGAACCGCCCAAGCCGGAAATTGACCTGTTTGAAACATCCGATCATGTTTTTGCGAAAATTCCAGCAGAACAAGAGGAACTCGACCGTATCAGGATTAAGCATACGTCACACAGCCTCGTTGTAGAGAACAGCAGTCTGGGAGAAGGAAAAAAAGAAATCGTCCTTCCGAGCCTCGTCAAACGAAAAGGAACAAAAGCAGTCTATAAAGACGGGATGATTGAAGTTATGTTTTCAAAACAGGAAGACTACAATCTATCGGAAGTGGAGATTTTAAGATAAAAAAACGGCCCGCGAGATGCAGGCCGTTTTTTCTTTAATAAAATGGCGGATAACCGCCGGCTCCCGGCCCGAAACCGCCGTATGGGACGCCTCCGTATCCGTAACCGGCGAACCCGTACGGATAGCGGGGTCTTGTAAAACCTGTGGCAATCACGCCTCCGAGAAGACCGCCTAAAAATCCGCCGAATAAAGGAGCGCCGAACAAAAAAGGACTTCTCGCCGGAAATCCGGCAGGACCGAAATTCCCGCGATACAATGCATGACGAGGGTACATGTTTTTCCTCCTTTATGTCTGCCTATTCTTAAGCGTATTCATAAAATGAGGAAATTGATTGGGCGATTGTAACAACATGTGCCTCTCTCTGATATTGCATTAATGCATAAACATTTTGGTTATAATTTGATTGCATTTTGATTAACTGTTATACTTTTTTACAAGTTGCGACATGATATAAAACCATCAGGGGGAATAAAATATGCCATTACTTCGTTTTGACGTTATTGAAGGCCGGGATGACGCAGCATTAAAAAAATTACTAGATACCGCCCATTACGCCATGGTTAAAGCTTTTGACGTCCCTGTAACGGACCGTTATCAGATCGTTCACCAGCATCGGCCTCATGAGCTTATCATTGAAGATACCGGGCTCGGTTTCAAAAGAAGCAAAGATCTTGTCATCATCAGCATTGTCAGCAAAGCGCGCACCGAACATCAAAAAGAAACATTATATCAACTGATGGCTGATCAGCTTAAAACAGAATGCGGCATATCACCCGAGGACGTCATGATTTCCATTACGGAAAACGGGAACGCCGATTGGAGCTTCGGGCTTGGTGAGGCTCAGTTTTTAACCGGGAAACTGTAAAAGGCCTCCCCGCTTGTACTGAATGATTGCAAACTGAATAAAAGAGGGATGTATGTTGGTTAGTGAGTTGTACCCTTGTTTGATATGCGGATTTAAAGGATTAGAGACAAGTCCCGTTTATAATGGCGAATATCAAAAAACATTTGATATTTGCCCCTGCTGCGGGTTTGAATTCGGCTACAGCGAGGACCATGACGTAAGCTTAGGGTTTATTGTAACGCCTGATCATTTAATTGAAGCAGCATTTCAGTTATACCGGAAACAGTGGATTGAGGGAGGAATGAAACTATTTTCTCCAAATGATGTTCCGGCGGAATGTAAAAATGATCATTTCCTTACATTCGATGCTTTATTAAAGCAATTAAAAGGCTTGAACCTCAATCTGAACAATTTTGATATTAATGGTTTTTATGACGAGTAAACATTATCATTAAGAAAAGGCTGCCTTGGGCAGCCTTTGTTATTCATCACATGTGTCGTTGGCAGATCCCCCGGGCTCGCAAAAACTGTCTGCCCATTTTTGCATTTCCTGAAAAACGGCTTGCAGGGCCAAGCCTTTATCAGTCAGTTTATAAATGACTTTGACAGGTGTTTCAGGCAGCACCTGACGCTCGACGATTTCATTTTGTTCCAGCTCTTTGAGCCGCTCAGCGAGCATTTTCTGGCTGATTGTCGGTATCGTTACGGTCATATCTTTAAATCGTTTCGGCCCGTCCATCAGTACATGGATAATGAGGCCGTTCCAGCGCTTTCCCAAAAGGGAAAAAGCGGATTCCATTTTAGGACACATTGTATATCCCACGTGAGTTCATCCCTTCATCTATGAATTGACAAGTTTTTTGTGATCCATTAAAATTAGTTTCCGAGTTACATTTAGTAAGCTTCTAACTTTTCTATTATGATAACACGTTTATCCGAAGGAGGAAACATGATGACATCCGTATTAGACGTTTTAAAAGAACGCGCATCTGTTAAAGAATACGATAAAGACGCGGTCATTACAAAAGAGGAGTTAACAGAACTCCTTGAAATCACAACGCAAGCGCCTTCCGCCTGGAACCTTCAGCATTGGCATTTTCAAGTCTTTCACAGTGATGAAGCAAAAGCTGCCCTGCTTCCGGTTGCTTTTAATCAAAAACAGATTATTGATTCATCAGCAGTTATTGCCGTATTAGGCGACTTAAAAGCAAATGAAAATGGTGAAGACGTTTATGCTGAACTGGCTGAGCAAGGCAATATCACAGAAGAGATTAAACAAACGCTTTTAGGCCAGATTAACGGTGCATACCAAAATGATCAGTTTGCCCGTGATTCAGCATTTTTAAACGCTTCTTTAGCAGCGATGCAGCTGATGCTTGCCGCTAAAGCAAAAGGCTACGACACTTGCGCGATCGGCGGATTCAATAAAGAGCAATTCGTTAAGGAATTCGACGTGAGCGAGCGTTTCGTGCCCGTCATGCTGATTTCAATCGGTAAAGCCGTTAAGCCGGCGCATAAAAGCAACCGGCTGCCTGTATCTAAAGTGTCAACTTGGCTGTAAGATGAAAGAAACCCTTAGTCCGCTTAAGCAGACTAAGGGTTTTTTATAGGAATCGCTCACTGTACCAGGTTCGTGCCTGCTCTGCTTCCTGCTGTGTGAGCTGATGACCGCCCTCCTGCCATTCAAGAGCGACGGATGCATGAGCATCTGTCAGATACTGATAAAGCTCCTCCGATTCTTCTTTTGTACATAGGGGATCGCGTTTTCCCGCACCGATAAACACAGGCAGACCTTCCATATCAGGCAGCTTCACTCCGCGTATCGGCACCATCGGATGATGCAGAACCGCTCCTTTCAGTACATCTTTATAATGAAACAAAAGACTTGCTGCAA
The DNA here is from genome assembly GCF_001975995.1 of Bacillus sp. GZB. Lineage (NCBI taxonomy): Bacteria > Bacillati > Bacillota > Bacilli > Caryophanales > Bacillaceae > Bacillus > Bacillus sp. GZB. The sequence goes on along the minus strand of NZ_MTQG01000017.1, from coordinate 876,108 downwards.
TATTGGCGCCGTTTGAATAGCCGGCAGCAATCACGTTTTCTCTGCTGAATCCGTACATTTGCGCCGCTTCCTCAATAAAATTCTTTAATTCTTCCGTCCGTTCAATTAAATCTTTCTCGTCAAATACGCCTTCTTTCAGCCGCTTAAAAAAACGGGGCATGCCGTTTTCCGACACTGATCCTCTGACCCCAAGCAGACTTGCGTTCGGATCGATAAAACGTCCGAGCGACAGAAGATCATGTTCATTTCCTCCCGTTCCGTGCAAAAGCAGCAGAACATTTTCTGACGTTCCCTGTTCAAACACATGTTTCATCATCATTCTCCTTTCTCCATTTTGGGCAGAACAGCTGTAATCTGGCTGCGATGCTCTTCCAGCCATTCCGGAAGCTTCAGCTCTGTTCCGAGATTTTCAAAGGATTCATCCGTCATAAAGCCCGGTTCATCGGTTGCCATTTCAAATAAAATGCCGCCGCTTTCCCTGAAATAGATTGATGTAAAGTAAGACCTGTCAAGAATGTCAGATGAAGCAAGATGAGAATCAGCAAGAATATCCTTCCATTTCGCCTGCTCTTTTTCGCTAGTGCGGAAAGCGACATGATGAACTGTCCCGTAACCGCCGATACCTGTTTCTTTCGGCGCAAGGTCAACATCTATAATATGTCCGATCCGCGCCTCCGATTGCAGCCTGACAATCTGATGTTCTTCTCCTGTCTTTGAATAACCGAAGCGTTCTATGAGAAATTGAATGGTTGCTTCAGGACGGTACGAGTACAGAAGAACACCTCTCATGCCTGTGATCGCTTCTTTTTCGGTAATGCCCGGAGGCGTCCATTCACTCTGTCCGCTTCTTTCATCTTCCATTATGGCAAGCGGCAGGTCTTCTGTATCATTAAAGAGAAGCACTTGTTCAGACAGCATGATCTGTTCTTTTACAGACAAGCCGTTTTCTTCAAGCCGGCGCTTCCAAAACGCGAGTGCTCCTTTCGGCACGGAGAAATAAATTCTTCCGGCCTGCCCTTTTCCCACGGTTCCCGGGCGGCTTCCCTGAAAAGGAAAAAATGTAATAATTGTGCCCGGCTCTCCGTTTTGGTTGCCGAAATAAAAGTGATAAGTGGCCGGGTCGTCAAAATTAACGGTTTTTTTAACGAGCCGCAAACCCAGCACTTCAGTATAAAACCGTAGATTTTCAGCAGGATCTTTTGCAAATGCGGTAACATGGTGCAATCCTTGTGTATTCAATGTATTCACTCCTAAATATCTTGATTTCGAGATATTAACTATTCTAATTTAATATGAATGAAGATGCAACTAAAGTGTTTCAGTTAAAAAAGTAATAGAATTCTTTTTTTTCTGAAAAATATCTTGTGATCTTATCTGACACCTGCTATGATAAGGAGCATTATCAAGTTTCAGGAGGAAAGTAAATGGTCAGAAAAGCACTAATTTTCGTTCTCATCTTAATCCCTTTCAGCCAGCTGGCCCTGCTGTCAGCCGCTAATCGGGTTCATCCGATCATTATCGGGCTGCCTTTTTTTCATTTCTGGCTGCTTTTATGGATCGCAGTCACTCCATTATGTTCGTTTCTTATTTATAGGCTGCAGAAGAAACAAGGAGGACTGGACTGATGCCCGCAAATATAACAGCATTGATCATTACAGCCATCATCGTTTTAACCGTTGTCTGCATCGGCTTTATAGCCGGGAGAGACAAATCATCACGCACTTCTGTTGAGGAATGGTCTGTCGGCGGCAGACGGTTCGGGGGGCTCCTCGTCTGGTTTTTAGTCGGCGCGGATCTTTATACGGCTTATACGTTTTTAGGCTTAACAAGCACAGCCTACACAGGGGGAAGCGTTGCTTTTTTTGCAATCCCGTATTCTGTTTTGGCGTATTTTATCGCTTATTTCTTTCTGCCGAAGCTGTGGAAAGTGGCAAAAATACACAAATTAACGACGCTTGCCGATTATGCCCGTGAGCGTTTTGACAGTAAACTTTTGGCCAGTCTTGTCGCCATTGTCGGCGTTCTCATGCTCATTCCTTATATTTGTCTCCAGCTAAGCGGAATTCAAGATACGCTTCAGGTGGCCGGAACGGGTGTCATTAATGTCAATATGGTCGTCATCATCTCTTTTATTCTTGTAGCGCTGTATACTTTTTTCAGCGGAATTAAAGGGCCGACCTTTACGGCGATTATTAAAGACATTCTGGTATGGGTGATTATGCTGTTTATGGTCGTCTCACTCCCGCTGATCCATTTTCACGGCTGGACGCCGATGATTCACACTCTGGCTGAAAAAGCGCCGCAAATGCTGACTATCCCGGACTCGGGGCCGAAAGGAATTCCTTGGTTTATCACAGCTTCCATCGTATCTGCGCTGGCGCTCTTTATGTGGGCGCATGCGGCAACCGGCGTATTTACGGCAAAAAGCGCAGATGCCGTCCGCAAAAACAGCATGTTTCTGCCGCTTTATAATATTGTTTTGATTCTTGTTATTTTTCTCGGCTTTATCGCGTTTCTTGTCCTGCCGGAAGATACCAATCCGCGGCTCGCTTTATTGAAGCTGATTCAAACGTCTTACGGCGGAGTCGCGCAGGGCTTTGCTTACTCCACGATCGCCCTTGCGTCATTGATTCCCTGCTCTATCATGGCCATCGGAGCATCAAACTTATTTGCGAATAACTTATATCGGGATTTGATTCACCCGAATGTGTCACCAAGCAAGCTGACGATGATCACCCGTTCAATGGTATTTGTCGTCATCGGGCTCGCGCTTTTATTCGGCATGCTGTTCCCGACTGCGCTCGTTACCCTTCAGCTTCTCGGTGTTTCCGGCATGGTTCAGATCTTTCCGGCTATCGCCGTCAGTCTGTTTTGGAAGAATCAAACGAAAGAAGCGACAATTATCGGTCTTCTCGTCGGTCTTATCGTGACATTCACGGTAAATATCACCCAATCCGCCCACGGTATATATGAAGGCTTTTGGGGTTTGACCGCTAACATGGCAGCCGTTATTATCCTTAACCCGTTTTTTGTAAAAAAAGCGGCTTCAAACGCCGTCAAAGACGGTTTATTCAATCAAGCGCCTTCTGATCAACTGAACCAAAAAGGCGCTTAACAGAAAGAAGCCGGCACGTAAATGTGCCGGTTATTTACTTTTTTCACTTCCATTTGTAGGTAGCCACAGTTTTAGCCGGGATGACAGCTTCAAACTGCCGATTTTCTGAAACGACATGGAATTTTTGATCGGCGGATGTCTGGTTGATTACGACTGTCACAATGGATTGATCAGGATTAAGGAACGATACATTCGAGACTGTGTTTTTGGAGCCGTAATTACTTTCTATCCGCTTTGCTCCCCGGTCGATAAATTTTGAAAAGTTGCCTGTCATATGAAAGATCGGGATATTCCAATAGCGGTCAGGGTTTTTAGCATCCTGAATAAACAGCGTCGGGTCCGGGGTGCCTATCCAATGATGCGTCTTGATTTGACTGTCGAGCATCGTCACCCACGCATTGTAGCTCGACGCGCCGTTGCGGAAATACTGCGCGATCCGGTCCGCCCCTGCCGTCCCCCAGACAGACCGCTCCGTTAAGTGAATAGATTGATCAGGATATCTCTTTCCGATTTCCGACATGACGGAAAGGTCACCGTCATAATCGTGAAAAGCGATGCCGTCTGCCGCCCGGTTTCCTTTTTTATCATCTAAAATCGGCGGAATATAGTTCCACGCCCCGCTCGCATTGTGATCATAAATCCAAATTTTCGTGTCAATTACGTGTTTTTTCATTTCTTTTTTTAAGGCCAGTGCCAGTTTGCGCTGCTGAGACGGCGGCATATACATGCTCGGATAGTCGATTTCCAGCAAAGGTTCATTTTGAAGGGTCATGGCATAAATCGGAATTCCCTGCTTTTCGTACGCCTCAATAAATTTGCGGAAGTAAACGGCCAGTTCGCCGATATATTTATCTTTCAGCTTTCCCCGCTTGAGGTTTTCATTCGTTTTCATCCAAGCCGGCGGGCTCCACGGCGAGGCGATGATTTTCAGTTCCGGATTTATCGCCAGCGCTTCCTTGATGGTTGCTGTAATGTGTAAATCAATATCCTTTTGAATCGAGAAATGACGGAGCTTAGGATCTGTTTGGCCTTCAGGCATATCGTCATACGTATAAAATTCCTGTGCCGTAAAATCAGATGTCCCGATCGTTATGCGCATAACGTCCATTCCGATACCATCTTTGGGATCAACCAGTTTTTTCAGCACTTCTTTTCTTTTTGCGGGTGTCATTTTTGATAAGTTATGGATTGTGGATTCTTCCAGGGACGATCCTACGCCTAACACACTTTGATAGCGGCGCGACGGATCAATATACACAGCGGCGGAGTCAGAAGCCTTCTTTTTTGTCAATGTAAGCGGTGTTTGTTCGTCTAAGGCGTATTTCACTTCTAGCGGCCCGTCATACCACGTACGGGAAGCCGGATCTTTTTCAGAACTGAACCACACCCTTACTTTGTTTTTGTCTGAAGCCTTCCGATCAGCCGCATACACTTCGGTTTCCATGCTGCTTGATATGAAAAAGAAAAACATAAGAAAAACCAGCGTCATGTGCAGACCTTTTTTAAAAAACATGAACCACCATCCCTTTCCTTATTTTTATAAGCGATTCTAAATGAAAAGCCGGACAGTCACCTCCTTCCCGCTTAAATGAATGCGTTTTCAAAATTACTGATAAAAAGCAGGCTTCACACGACGGTGAAGCCTTCCCTTTTTACACCTTTAGGATACATATGAACCGTTTGTTTCAATCACTTTTTTATACCATTCAAATGAGTCTTTCTTAAGCCGCCTCATTGAACCGTTGCCTTCATTATCCCGATCAACATAAATCATGCCGTAGCGTTTTTTCATTTCTCCGGTTGTAAATGACACGATATCAATAATTCCCCATGGTGTATAGCCCATTACATCCACACCATCATATGTGATTGCTTTTTTCAAAGCTTTTATATGTGACGATAAATATTCAATTCTTGAAGTGTCATGAATTGAACCGTCCTCTTCTAATGTGTCGATGGCGCCGAATCCGTTTTCCACGATAAATAATGGAATCTGATAGCGGTCGTATAAGCGGTTTAATGTGTACCGTAAACCGGTCGGGTCAATCGCCCAGCCCCAATCACTCGCTGTAATATAAGGATTGTCCACGCCGTTTGGCAATCCTCCGTTTACGACATCCCCGGTATTATCGTTTGATACATCACTTTTTACGGTTGTAGACATGTAATAGCTGAATCCGAGGTAGTCCACTCGGCCGTTTTTCAAAATCTCTTCATCACCGTCTTCAAAGTGTATCTGATAGCCTTCTCTTTCAAATTCTTTTAACGCATAGCTTGGATAATATCCGCGAACCTGCACGTCCGGGAAGAAAAAACGCTGTCTCATCGTTTCTTCAGCCAGCATCACATCATCGGGATGAGATGAGTACGGGTAAATCGGAACATGTGATACCATGGCGCCGATCCTGAACTCGGGATTGATTTTCCTTCCCTTCGAAACAGCCAATGCGCTTGCCAGCAGTTCGTGATGGCCGGCCTGATACATGACTTCTTTTGCGTTTTCGTTTTCTTTGACGGCGACGCCCGAGTTCGTCCATAAAAAGATCGGATTATTCACATCCATCTTATTATTGATTTCGTTAAACGTCATCCAATACTTCACCTTATGTTTATAGCGTTCAAAACACACTTCAGCGAATTTTACAAAAAATCCGACTGTTTTTCTGTTTCTGAAACCGCCGTATTCCCTCGCCAAATGGAGCGGCATCTCAAAATGTGACAACGTGATTACCGGTTCAATCCCATGTTTCAGCAATTCATCAAACACCCGGTCGTAAAAAGCCAATCCTTCCTCATTGGGCTCGGCTTCATCACCTTTAGGAAAAATTCTGCTCCAGCCGATGGACGTTCTTAAACATTTCAGACCCAGCTCGCTGAATAACGCGATGTCTTCTTTATAACGATGATAAAAATCGATCGCTTCATGATTCGGATAAAATTCCCGCTCTTCAATTGTATCTGTTATTTTCCGGGGCACACCATGCGCCCCTGCCGTCATGACGTCCACTACACTCGGCCCCTTGCCGCCTTTATTCCATCCCCCTTCAAATTGGTGGGCGGCGAGAGCGCCTCCCCATAAAAAATCTTTTGGCAATGTCCCCATCGTTTATATCCTCCTTTATTTGACTGCGGCTTGCATGCCGAATAAATGCACTGCAGCCACTTCAAGCATCCGCTTCGCAAGTGTAGAAGAAATCCTGCCTTCATTTTCATATTATACGTTTATATTATAATTGTACCGGTATAATTTATCAATACATAAACAATTATAGTTAATTTACGAAATGGCTTTTAAAAACGATTATGCTATAATTCTGAAAGAAGCGGGACAATAAATGAATGAGGAATGTATATGTTAAAATACCAGCAAATCGCGATAGATATTGAAAAATACATAGAAGAACATCAGCTGCAGCAAGGGGATAAACTGCCTGTGCTGCAAACCTTAATGACCCGGTTTAACGTGAGCAAAAGCACGATCACCAAGTCCTTAGATTTATTAGAAAAAAAGGGGATTGTGTTTCAAGTGAGGGGAAGCGGCATTTTTGTCAGACGGAATAAAAGAAAAGGGTATATCAGTCTGCTTTCTAATCAGGGATTTAAAGAATCACTTGAAGATTTTAATGTCACTTCCAAATTATTAGCGCTGGAAGTGAGAAAACCCACGCCTGAGGCTGCCCAAAATCTGAATATGCCGCCTGACGGCGACGTGTATTATGTCAAGCGAATCCGATATATTGACGGGCTGACATTGTGTATCGAAGAGTCATTTTACAACAAATCGATTATTACGTATTTGAATAAAGAGATCGTGGCAGAATCAATATTTGATTATATTCGAGAAGGTCTCGGGTTAAAGCGCGGTTTTTCAGATTTATATCTGTACGCGGGGATGTTAAATGAGGAAGAAGCGGAGTACTTAGGTCTGTTTACAGGAGCGCCTAAGCTTTGCGTTGAAACGATTTTTCATTTAACCAACGGCCAGCCGTTTGACTACTCAAAAGTCACCTATCACTATGAGCAATCACAGTTTTTCATTCAGGCGAACAGCCACCTTTTTGAACAGGAAACGACATAAGACGGGCTTTTCGCAAACAAAAAACACCCAATGCGCGAGCGGCGCATCGGGTGTTTTTTACTATTTCATATTCTTATTTAATGTTTCAACGGCTTTTTTCATTTGTGTATCGTTGTCCGCAAGCTGTTTTTGCAAATCCGTCATCAATTTTGCCGTTGTGTCTCCCGTTACAATGCCTGTTTGTTTCAGTTTCTCTTTTGCTTGGAATTGTTTAACGGCTTGTTCAAATGCTTTATCATACGTGCCGTTTACATTCACGCTGTACCCCAGCGCTTTCAGCATTTTTTGCGCATTGGTGACGGTGGTTCCGGAATCCCCGTATTTGTATGTTTTTTTCGCATCTAAATACGGCAGGTTCGCATATTCAGGAAGCTTAACCTGATATTGCGGTTTGATGCCTTTTTTATGAATCCACTCTCCGTCCGCTGTCAGCCATTTAGCGATTGTCAGTTTAACGGTAGAACCGTCGCTGTAATCTTTTGCCGTCTGCACGGTTCCTTTTCCGAACGTTTTCTCGCCGATCAGCGGAATGCCCGATGATTCATGCAGCGCAGCCGACATGATTTCCGCGGCGCTCGCGGTGCCGTCATTGACGAGGACGACTGTCGGTTTTGTCACTTTGCGCTCTTTCGTCGCTTTCATGACCTCTTTCGTGCCGTCTTTGTATTCGACCTGCATGATATTTTTCCCTTTATCGATAAACATGTTGCTCATTTTGATGGCTTCATCCATCAGTCCGCCCGGGTTGCCCCTTAAATCGAGAATGTATCCTTTCGCTCCTTGTTTTTCGAGGCTGTCAATGGCTGAATTCAGCTCTTTTGCCGTCGATTCGGAGAAGGATGTGATTTGGATTTCGCCGATGTCTCCTTTTTTCATTTCAGAGTACACCGTTTCAACCGGGATGGTGTCACGTTTGATCGACAGGTTCAGATCGCCGACACCCGCTCTGTGCAGCACAAGCTTGACGTTTGTTCCCTTTTTGCCGCGGATTAATGCGACTGCTTCGTTTACATTAAGGCCTTTAACGCTTTTGCCGTTGACCTTCAAGATCTGGTCATTCGGTTTAACCCCCGCTTTTTCTGCGGGTGACCCTTTAATCGGCGATACGATCAGGATGCTTCCGTCCTTTTCTTCCACTTGTGCGCCGATGCCTTCAAACGAAGCAGAAATTGTTTCTTCAAAAGACTTTCCTTCCTGCGGGTCCATATAAGAAGAATATGGATCATCCAGGGAACTGATCATGCCTTTTATCGCTCCGTCTACTAATTTGCTGTCATCTGTTTTTTGATAGTAATCACTTTTAATCTGCTCGTAGGCTTTATTGAATTTCTCAAATTTGCTGTTCGTCAAAGCAGCCGAGCCTTGTCCGAAAATGGTCGTATTGCCCGTGATAAACAGCGTAAGCGCCGAGGCTGCGACCGCAGTGATCAATATAATAAAAAACAGTTTAAATTGCCGCTTCAAGAAAACACCACCTTTTTATTCTTACATTATTATCATAGACGAACGCTCATTCGTCAACTTCAAACGTGAGGCGCCCTTCTTTCCCGTTTACCCAAACCTATGCTTTTCTCTCAACATATGCTGAGGAAAAAAGGAGGATTCGGCCTTTGAGCAAATATTTAGAAATGCTGTCCTTATTCGGAGTCGGAGGGGCTCACCCCGGCGGGCTCGCTTTTTCCAAAGCCGTTCTCACAAAAGCGGCTCCTCCTCCTGGCGAACCGATTCTTGACGCCGGCTGCGGAACGGGACAGACGGCCGCTTATCTCGGCCACCTGCTGTACCCCGTCACCTGTGTTGATAAGGATCCCCTTATGCTTGAAAAAGCAGCAAAACGATTTGCCGCTGAAGGCTTAACCATTCCGGGCTATTTGGCGGAGCTTGAGCGGCTTCCGTTTGCTGAAAATCAATTTTCCGCCGTTCTTTCCGAATCAGTTCTCACCTTTTCAAATCTTGATTCATCGCTGTCTGAAATCCTGCGGGTCCTTAAACCCGGGGGTATGCTGATCGGCATTGAAGCTGCTTTACAAAAGCCCATGCCGGAAAACGCCATCACGCAGATAAAAGACTTCTACGGTTTTACCGTATTGCAGGATGAAACGGCATGGAAACAGAGATTGCTTCAGCAAGGCTTTCAGAAAGCGGATTTCATTCCCGCTCTCTATGAAAACAATGCGCAGGAGCCGACTACAGAAATGGATTTATCGCCCGTTATTCAGCCGGTTCACTACGATACGCTGACGGCTCATTACGAGCTTATGCAGACGTACCGTGAATATATGGGACACTGCGCTTTTGTCGCTTACAAGTAAAACGGCGATTGTCCTCCTGTTTTCGTCCAACCTTTTTACCGCACTCTATCATAAGCTGACATAGAAAGATAGGTTGGATAGGAGGAGAAAAGATGCAAAACTATTATCATCTTTGCCGGCAGCACCAGGGAAAAGTAGCAAGAATTACAGAACGAAACGGCAGAGTCCACGTCGGAAGAATCGTACGGGTGACTAACAGCAAAGTGTATATCGCCCCTGTCGGCGGCCGTCACAGAGGATACGGGTTCGGCTATTGGGGAGGCTGGGGAGGCTGGGGAGCAGCCTACGGTATCGGCCTTGGTTTGATTACCGGATTTGCGCTTGGAGGTTTACTCTTCTGGTAATAAAGAAAGCCCGCTTTCTATTTTTCAAGCGGGCTTCTTCTTATTACACTTTCTTTACTTCATTAAAATATTCTTCAAGCGTTAATTGATGGTCATGGATGGCTTTTGCCGCTTTTTTGCCTACATAGCGTAAATGCCATGGTTCATACTCATACTTTGTGACATTTTCTTTGCCTTTAGGATAGCGGATGATAAAGCCGTATTCATACGCATGGTCTTTCACCCATTTGCCGTCTGCCGTGTTTCCGAACGCTTCATTCAGCTCATATCCGTTGCTTTTGCTGGAAATGTCCATGGCCAGCCCCGTCTGGTGTTCGCTTTGCCCTGGATATGCGACGGCTTCTTTCGCCTTTTTTTCACCTTTCAGACTGACTTCATTATCGAAAATAACTTTCTGTCTGTCATAAGAGCGGTATCCTGAAACGGCAACCAGGTCATAACCTTCTTTTTTCCCGGCGCTGAATAGTTCCGCCAAAGCATCGGCGGCAGGTTTGCGGATATATCGTTTCTCGATTTTCTCAGTAAAAGAAAATTCGACTTTCGGGATCACGAGATCATTCGGTTTATAATCTCCCGGCAGCGTGTATGTCTTATTCACGAGCGCAAGTGTATTTGTCGGGTTTTGAATGGTCTCAAGCCCGTTCACTTCTTTAATATCATTAAAATATTTGCTCTCCAATACAAAATCGCTGTTTTCTGCCTTCGTTGTTTTTTTGCTTGATGTGTCATCTGATTGTTTTGTTTCAGCTGCTGTTTTTGTGTCCTTGTGGCTGTCGCCGCCTGAAATGCTGCAGCCGGTTCCCACGATTGCGGTTACGCTGAGAGCGGCAGCGAGCGAAAACCATTTAGTGGATTTCTTCATTTTACACTTACCTTTCTTTTTTTGAATCAGGGCGATGCATAAAGAAGAGGGCTGCTTTAATCAGCATAACCCTCATCTCAAGTTTACGATACAGTATGCAGCGCCAGTTTAATCATATCATGAAAAGTCGTTTGACGCTCTTCTGCCGTTGTTTCTTCTCCCGTTAACACGTGATCGCTTACAGTCAGGATAGACAGCGCTTTTTTGCCGTATTTAGCGGCAAGCGTATATAAAGCAGTCGTTTCCATCTCTACGCCGAGAACGCCGTATCTGGCAAGCTTTTCGATTTGGGAGTCTTCATTGTAAAACTGATCGGCGGTGAATACGCTTCCGACCGCTACGGGAAGATTGTTTTTTTGCGCTTCCTGGTACGCTTTATGAAGCAGTTCGAAGTCTGCGCAAGGAGCATAATCTACACTGCCGAAGGCGACACGGTTCATCTGTGAATCCGTTGAAGACGTCATAGCCAAAATCACGTCACGCACCTTCACGTCATTACGGATGGCTCCGCATGAGCCGACTCTGATTAAGTTTTGAACATCATAGCTTTGAATCAGTTCATTCACATAAATAGAGATAGACGGAACACCCATGCCTGTGCCTTGGACTGATACTTTTTTGCCGTTATATGTACCCGTAAATCCGTACATTCCTCTGACTTCATTATAGCATTCCACATTTTCAAGATAAGTTTCCGCAATAAATTTCGCTCGGAGCGGGTCTCCCGGCAAAAGCACTGTATCCGCAATTTGGCCTTTTTCTGCGTTTATATGTACACTCATTTCCTTTTCCTCCTGCCTATTCAAACTCCCACCCATTGTACACTGAATAACGGTAAGAGACAATCATCAGCATGACTAGGGCGATCTTGGGCAGAATATGCGGGATGACAAGCCTAAAGAAAAAGGAGTGAACATAATGGGCAAAAAACAGCGCAACCGGGTGACCGGCCAGAAAAAGAACAATCACGTGCCCGTTTCAGACGTCATTGCAGCTGATGAAGCGCATGGAAAAGAGCATTCCGCCGCTAAACGGAAGCCTTAACACTGTCTTTCCCAGACAATACGGAAGCCGGCTGAAGATTCAGCCGGCCCCGTCTTACCTCGGCTGGACGAGCAGCCGGTTAATTTTGCTCCATCCCGCAGGGTTAAGCCTGTAATAGGTCTTTCCTTTTCTTCCTTCGTCTATGAGTATGACATCTCCGGTCGCTATGAATCTGGCTTGATAGTCGTTTGGGACCGTATCAGGCACATTAAAAACAGAAAATGCCCTTTCCAGTGCGTCTTGATGATTGTCAGCGGCCAACTCTGTCCGATAGACGACCCTGTATCCCTTTTTCTCGCCGTAGCGGGGTGTTTGAAAAATCGTCACATCATAGGCACAAGTCTTTTTTTTAAACACGGGCAGCGATAACAGCATCAAGATCCCTCCCTCTTATTTCTTAATAGTATTAGCGTTTTTTCTCATTTTTCCTGTCTCTATTTTTGTCGAAACGGATGATACTTTTCGTCAAAGAGCGCAAAAAGCGAAACGAGGCAAAGTCCGAGACTGAATCCGGCAAGGACATCCGTCGGAAAATGCGCGCCCAAATAAATTCTGCTGAATCCGATCAGAATGACGAGAACTCCGGTAAAGACGGTGACGGCCCGTTTTCTTTTCGTGAAAAACGGAACATGCTTGATCAAAAAGTAAGCGATGACGGGATACACCACTGCCGAATTCATGGAGTGGCCGCTCGGAAAACTGTATGAGGCTTCATGGACGAGCGGTTCAAAAGCGGGTCTGGCTCTTTCAATCAATTCTTTTATTTTTATGTTTACAATCCGTTCAATGAGAAAGAGAAGCGGCAAAAAAACAACATCCGGCGTTTTTTTGTACATATACAGAGCCGCGCCTGTCAAAAGAAGAAGCGGCAAAAGCACCGCGGTCGTGCCGAGCTCCGTTATCCATAACATCAATTCATTCAGCCAGGCAGCCCTGATCCTGACAGCCGCTTCTATCACACGCTCATCAAAAACCCGGACGGCTTCTATCCGGATCGCTGCTGCGAGCAGAATAAACAATGCGAAAAGACTTACTGGCTTGTACAACGTTTTCCCCCCATGTTTCATTCTCCCGAGCTGATTGAAAAAACCGAAGCTTTTTCACTTCGGTTCCGCAGTTTCAGTCTTCATCAAGCTCTTCGTCTATCATACATTTTTCTAATAAATAATCAAAGGTGATGTCGGCTATTTCGAAGATTTCCTCTTCACTCGGTATGTACCCGCGCATAGCAAGCTGACTGTAAAAATAATCAGCTATTTCTTCTGTGTCAATCACAAGATCTATTTCTTTCATGCAAACACCGCCTCCTTTTTTATGTTTTATGAAAAAACCGTTCAAATTATACCCGAAAGTTCTAAACGTTTTGTCCGCTCATATACTTTTAAAAAACAAGCCCCGGAGGGAGAAAAGATGATGACGAAAATGATGGCTTTATTGGACGGAGATGGATTTGATATCGTATTGGAAAAAGTGCTGAAAGGAATGTCGTTTGTAATCTTTGCCGGCTGTCTGCCCTGGTTTTTATATGTCACCGTCCGTTTTTTTGCCGGCTAGCTGAAATGCTCCCGCAGGCTTTCCAGCACAAAATTCATCATATCTTTATATTCTTCGTCACCGAACAAATGATAAAGAATCTTATAATCGTTATAAATATCAAGCAGCTCATCTACAATCGATACCGCCAGCACATGCAGGGCATCGGGATCATCAGCATCGCCTTCAAACTGAAGAAGAGCAGACGCGACGGTATCCTCGCCGATCTCATGAGATGCTTCCCCAACATAGTGGACAAACAGCAGCTGATGCACAAACTGATCCATTTCATATTTTCTCAGAACCAGCGTGAGATCCTCTTCCTCCGTTTCAAGCCACTCTCCGTCTTTCAGCCGAGTCAGCTCATAAATAATATCCTCCCAGCCATCCTCTAAATATCTCCATATTTCAGTTCTGTGACCGATGACACGGAATAATTCCTTTCCGTAGTCCTTTACATATACGACGTCGCCGATCAGAAATTCATATTCAATATCCAATTTCTCCATATCGACGATCACGCCCTCATAATCTTTATAAAGCTGGATGGACGATTCAAAATAAAGCACTTCATTATGATTGACTTCGTAAAGATAATGTTTATCAATTTGATGAACCTTCGTAATGGTGCCGACGGTTCCGTACATCACGACGACCACGATGTCTCCCACTTGAAATTTCGGTTTATCTGGCTTCATGCTGTCTCCCCCTTGCCGCGGACTGTCATACGCTATCGTATGCCGGCCGCCATAATTTCGCATGGGCATGAAAACCACAGGAAATATCTATTTCTGCACCTGTTCAAAATGTCAAAAACCGCAATATGCTTGTGCGTTTTTTCACTTACCGTAACAGAAGCGTCTGATGACATTCCGCTCTCGATCGACTGAGCAGTAACAATACTGAGACAAAAAGCTTCTATTTTTTATGAGTTTTTGTTTTTTTCTCTATGACGCAAAGGAAAATACCCGGCCCGAAGGCATGTTGACAATATCACCGCCGTGATGTTCAAGATTTGCCGTGAAACACATCATCGAAGGTGTATGGAGATCCAATTCCGGCTGCATATTTGCAATCGCTTGTGTATCATGAAGAACCAAACTCGTTTCGGCTTTCAATGAAGCCACAACTTCAATCCGCTTCAACCTTGTCACATAAAATCCCCTTTTCCGTCCAAACGTCAGTGCCTCATCAGTCTTACCTAATGGATCATTTGATTCCCCTCACTTCATTTAAATGTTTGATTATTTCTCCGTGAAAAGAGGCTCCTTACCCGGGACCCGCCGGCAGCAGGCCTGATCCGGTGAACTCTGCAGCTATACATTCTACTGCCTTATGATACGTGCCGTCAGGAAGATTTGTTTACGTGCTGATCAAAACGGACGCGTTGCGGGATTTGATCATACGGCACCTCATAAGCGAGTGATTTCAACAGAAAAAAACCGCACAATGTGCGGTTTTTCGTCAGGCGTGATGCACCTCGGTCTCATATTTTTCCCAAGCTTCATCAAATGTCGCCATCGTTTCTAAATAGTCGGCGCTCAGTTCTAAATAAGAACTGAGCTCGTGATAATCGCTTGACGTTTTCGGAAAGCCGTGATCTTCGTATGCCTGATTCGCAAACTGGCTGATTGCGTCCTGCGGCTTGGGATGCCTGTATTTCATCAAATAGTGATAAAAGGATTTCATGGGTTTCCCCTCCTGATGACTGTCTTTTGTTGTACTATTATACAATTCAAGTGTGAAATTACAACAAAAGAAGACTAGGAGAAGTCAAAATAATTCCGTTTCAAGATCCGTTCTGTCTCCATCAGCTCTTGATATGTGAGTGTTTCCGGTAATTTTTTTGCATCGACTAAAAAAAGCTGATTTTCGATTTCCGCTATGACCGCTTCCTCCTGATAAGTCATGCCGCAGGAGGAACAGGCGAATGCGGGTGTTTCTGTAATTTCTATGGCCCTCGTACCGTCAGGAAGCTCCCAGTACACAGCCGCCTGACAAGCTGACGCCTTCTGATTGCCGCACCACTCGCATGGCTTCACGGCGACTCACCTCCGACTTCCGATCCTGCTTTTTGCTCTTTCTTTTGCTGTGCAATAAATTTCTTTTCTTTCAATTCATCTCTCTTTTCCCTGCGGTCTTTCAGCGTTTCATGATCAGGGTTTGATGTAAATGTTTTCCTCCTGTCGATCCTCGATACATTTTCCGGTGTGAACGAAACCTCTTTGTCCGCGAAAATGGCGCTCAGTCCGACCGGCTCGTGTTTGGCCATTGTTCCCGGAAAAACAGATTCAAAATAGTCGTCGGCTTGATTCGGGATATAGTTTTCCGGCTCGGGATAAGATGTAATCACCCCTTCGAAGTTTCTGATCACAACTTTCTCCGGACTTTGGGAGAGCAAGTAGTTCGGCTGCAGGGCGATTTTACCGCCTCCGCCCGGGGCGTCGACGACAAAGGTCGGCACGGCAAAGCCCGTTGTGTGGCCCCTCAGTCCTTCAATGATTTCCAGCCCTTTTGACACAGGCGCTCTGAAATGGCCGATTCCCTCTGACAAATCACATTGATAAATATAATACGGACGCACGCGGATTTTCACTAAATCATGCATGAGTTTTTTCATAATCGGCACCGAATCGTTAATGCCTGCTAAAATAACGGCTTGGTTTCCGACCGGAACACCTGCGTTAACGAGCTTTTCACACGCCGCAACCGATTCTTCCGTCAGTTCGATGCTCGTATTAAAATGGGTGTTCAGCCAGACCGGATGATATTTTTTCAAAATCTCACAAAGGTTATCCGTTATCCGCTGCGGAAATACGACGGGCGCTCTTGTTCCGATCCGGATAATTTCAAGGTGGGGAATGTCACGCAGGTTTTTCAAAATATATTCCAGAATCTGATCGTTGATTAAAAGCCCGTCTCCGCCGGAAATCAGGCAGTCACGGATTTCCGGCGTCTCCCGGATGTAAGCGATGGCCGCATCAAGCTGTTTTTTCGGCACCCCCATTCCGATCTGTCCGGAAAAACGCCTTCTGGTGCAATATCGGCAATACATCGAGCATTGATTTGTCACCAGAAAAAGAACGCGGTCGGGATAGCGGTGCGTAAGACCGGGAACCGGTGAATCTTCATCTTCAAACAGCGGATCTTCAAGGTCATATTTCGTTTTGTGCATTTCTTCTGACAGCGGCACGGACTGCATGCGGATCGGACATCTCGGGTTATCGGGATCCATTAAAGAAGCATAATAAGGCGTAATGTTCAGGGGAATGGTCTTTACAGACATCCTTACGCCCTCTTCTTCCTCTTCGGTCAAATGAATGACTTTTTTCAGGTCATCGACGGTTCTTACAGTATGGGTGAGCTGCCACAGCCAATCATTCCACTTGTCTTCCGGCACATCTTTCCACAATTCAATCTCCTTCCAATGACGCTTCGGCTGAAACCATTTGTTTGTCAAACGAATTCCTCCTTATGAATGGCCAAACGTAAAGTCTTGCACCATATATTCATATTTTCGAGCCCTTCTGAAATGCGGCAGTTGTTCACAAGCCTGCCTCTGTAGCCGTATCCCGCATGGTACAAAACGGCATTCATCCCGTAAGACGCTGCACGGGCCAAGGAAAAAAGATGAATGATTCCCCGGCCAGCGAGTTCCTGCTCCAACGCTTTAAACAAGTGTGCTGTTACGGAGTTCCCCCTGTAATCTGACAGAACCGCGCAATCGGTCATTTCAGCGTGCCCCAATACCGGATTGATATCTGCGCTTGCCGCCCCAATGAGACGATCCTGATCGAATGCGGCATAATAGATGGTGTTTTCTCTCATTGTTTTTTTAATATAAAGGGGATTAAAGACAGGAGTCGGATAGGTAAGAAAAACATGTTTATATAAGTGCGTTAAACGGTCTGCATCATCTTCGTCCGCTTTTCTGAACATCAGCGTGCTTTCTGTCTGAGTCAGTCCCCGCCGCGGTGTCTCATATAAACGGTCAACAGTCGAATCTTCTGATACATATGAATCTGACCGTCTCCGTTCCTCTGATAAATAGCGCACCATCATAACAGCCTCATGCCCGTTGTAATACCCGTCTATGACACCCTCAACAATAAAAAGATGCTTGACAAATTCCGGCTCATCGCCGCGCTTGGCAAAGAAAATTACCTTTTGGGCTCCTTCTTGCTTTGCTTCTGCCAAAACGGCCGGAATAAGCGCCGTAATCTGCCCGTCATAACGAATGACTCTGAGCCGCTCATTGAAACGGTCTGCATCAATCTCGGCCGCTCCCTTTTCAGCCCTCAGTTCCTTTATCAGCTCCGTCACCCCCATCTGCCACCCCGCACCATTCCATGATAAAAAGAGAAATAATTTTGACGGCATCGATTAACGCCCGGATTTCAATGTATTCATTCGCCTGATGCGCCGCCTTGACTTCTCCCGGACCGAAGACGATGACCGGCGTCTGTCCCGCGTGCTGCAAAAGCCCTCCGTCCGTTCCCCACGGGGACGCTTCACGAACCGGTTTTGCCCCTTTCATTTTCTCAAAAGAAGATTCCAGAGCGGAAATCAGCGGATGCTCATCCGGGAGATCATTCGGAAGCCATTGAGCCCCAAACCATTCTATTTCCGCCGGGTGGTGTTTAAACCATTCATCTCGGTACTCCAAATCTTTCAGCCAGCTTGCCAGTTCTTCTTTTGCTGCTTCGGGCGTTTCATCCGGCGCTATTCCGCACCTGCCTTCTATCACCACACGGTCAGCTACCGATGATGGCCACGTTCCCCCTTGGACGGTGCCGATATTAATGGGAACCGGAATCGGAACGTCCCGATAAAGCGGGTCTGTGATACGGGCGTTGCGGACGTGTTCAAGCTCTTTAAGGGCTGTGATGACATGCAGGCTTTTTTCAATGGCGCTCACCCCTTCATAGCGGGTGCCGCCGTGTGCGGACAATCCTCTTACCGTAATGCGGAACCACATAGATCCTTGCTGCTTAACAAACAGCTTTAAATTAGTCGGTTCGGGAATAAGCGCCCCGTCAGCCTTGTAGCCCCTCATAACAGCCGCCAGTGTTCCCGCGCCGCCGCACTCTTCATCTACGACACTTTGAAACAGAACATCTCCTTTTAATGTAATCCCGCAGGCTTCAAGCGCTTCTAACGCAAACAAGAGGGCTGTATTGCCGCCTTTCATATCCGTTGAACCGCGGCCGTAAACTTTGCCGTCCTTTTCAACAGCGTTAAACGGTTCATACGTCCATGCGGCGGGATTTCCTTCCGGGACAACATCGATATGTCCGTTCAGTATCAGTGATCTTCCGCCCCCGGCCCCTTTCTTTACGGCTGTGATATTCGGGCTTTCATGGAAGTCTTCACGTTCCGATACAAAATAAGCATGCTCTTTCAAATGTTTGACACTCGGCTCCCACACATCAATATCCATGTCGAACTGTCTCAGTTTTTCTAAAACGACTGCCTGTGCGTTAAATTCATGGCCGAACGTGCTTTTTTCCCCGATCAGCCGTTTCAGCAGGCTTACCGCTTTTGCTGTGTTTTCTTCCGCCCACTCAGTGACTTTCTTTTCTAATTGATCCATGGACAGACCCCCTTTTAAGAAAACATTCTCCCAATCTGATTTCGGCATCCGTTGTTTGAATGACATCGTCTATGGTCGTGCCATTCAGCAGTTCCTCAAGAACAAAAGCCCCATCATCTATGCTGATGACGGCTTTCTCTGTAATGATGAGATCTGCACAGCCCGCTGCTGTAAGCGGCAATGAACAGCTTTCGACCAGCTTCGGCCGGCCTTTCTGATCGGTGTGGCTCATGACGACAACCACTTTTTTCGCGCCTTGGGCAAGCTCCATCGCCCCGCCCATTCCGGGCACTTTTTTCCCCGGCACGAGCCAATTGGCGAGATCACCTGTCCTGCTGACTTGGAGCGCGCCTAAAATGGTAATATCTATCAGCCCTTTTCTGATCATGGCAAAAGACAGAGCTGAATCAAAATAGGAAGCACCCTTAACTGTACTGACAGGAAACCCGGCCGCATTGCATAAAAGCTCATCCTCCTCTCCGCGCTCCGGACTGCCGCCGATCCCAAGGACGCCGTTTTCCGCCTGCAGCATTACCTCCATGCCGGCCGGCAGAAAGTTCGGCACTAAAGAAGGAATGCCGATCCCCAGGTTGACAATCATACCTGAGGTAATTTCACTGGCGGCCCGCCTCGCGATACTCTCTCTTTCCGCTATTCCCAAGCCCATCTCCACTTCACTCCTTCACTTTGCACGACACCCTCCACGAAAACGCCCGGCGTTACAATATGCTCGCTGTCAAGTTCGCCGGCAGGCACAATCTCTGCCGCCTCAGCAAATGTTCTTTCGGCCGCCGCAGCCATCAGAGGGTTCATATTGCGCGCCGTTTTGTCAAACGTCAGATTCCCGAATTCATCAGCAGTATGTGCGGACACAAAAGCGAAATCAGCCGTCAGCGCTTTTTCAACTAAATAGGACTTTCCGTCAATCGTTACGGTTTCTTTGTTTTCACAAACAGTTGCGTTATCAATGCCGATATCAGTTAAAATACCGCCTAGCCCCGCTCCGCCTGCGCGAATCCGTTCAGCAAGCGTCCCTTGCGGCGAAAATTCCACCTCAAGCGCTCCGTCAGTCATTTGTCTGCCCGCGACAGGATTTGAGCCGATATGGGAAGCGATCAGCCTTTTCACCCGCTTATGAACGATAAGCGGGCCGATGCCGATTTCCGGAAATCCGGCATCATTGCAGATGACGGTCAGCTCTTTAACGCCGCTCTCCAAAATCGCTTCGATTAATGACGGAGGTGAACCCACTCCCCCAAAACCGCCGAACATAATGACAGATTCGTCCTTGACATCGGCAATTGCTTCATGAATATCGATTTTTTTATGAAAAATAGACATATCAGCTCAATCCTTCTTCATCATTTTTTCAACTTCTTCTGCGGCCTGGGAAAATAGATCTGACAGCTCATCCAGCTCGGCATATGAAATCGTGAACGGCGGGGCAATGATGACGGCGTCTCCTTCTCCGCTGTCAATGCCGGGCTTTGCAGGGTAGATAAGCAGGCCCCGTTTTTTTGCCGCTTTAATGATTTTTTCGGTGAAGCCCTGTTTTTTCGAAAAAATGTCCTTCGTCGTTTTATCCTTAACGAATTCAACCCCGATCAGGAGGCCTTTACCGCGGACATCCCCGATCACCCCGCTGCGCTCTTTGATTTCTTCTAATTTCCGCTTCAGCATTACGCCTTTTTCCTCTGACTGCCGGAGCAGCTCGTGTTTCTTAACATAGCGAAGCACTTCAAGCGCCGCTCTTGCACAGTATGGGTTGGCACTGTACGTATGTCCGCTCATAATGACCCCGGAGCCCCGCTTGATCGTTTCAATGATGTCATCAGACGCAACGGCTGCCGCTATCGGAGCGTAACCGGCGCCTAACCCTTTTCCGAGCACCGCGATATCAGGTGCGATCCCCCAATGCTCAGAAGCAAGCATCCGCCCTGTTCTCCCGAGCCCCGTCATGACTTCATCCGCGATAAACAAAATACCGTGCCGGCGGCAGACCTCCTCAAGCGCTTCATAATAACCTGCCGGCGGAGTGATGGCTGCCCCGGCTGCTCCGACAATCGGTTCTGCGACAAATCCCGCGATAAATGAGGAACCGATCCGTTGAACAGCCGTTTCCAGTTCAGCCGCCGCAGCTTTCACAAATTCCTCTCCCTGCAGCTCAGAACGATACATATTAGGGGCTGAAACGGCCGGAAACCGTTCGAGCAGCTGGGTGAAGCGATATCTCCGTTCGTAGAACCCCGATAATGAAAGCGCTCCCAAAGTAATGCCGTGGTAACTGCTCCATCTTGATAGGAAGACGGATTTTTGGTATTGCCCTTTTTCCTGCCAATATTGAACAGCCATTTTCATCGCTGTTTCGACTGCCTCTGAGCCGCTGTTTACAAAAAATGACCAATTCAGCCTGCCCGGCAGATGATCGGCCAGAAATAAAGCCAGTTCTTCTGCCGGAGTACTGGTGAATTGCGAGCGATACACAAACGAAACGGAGTCAAGCTGCTCTTTTAAAGCTTGTATAATATCCTCCGTGCCGTGGCCGATATTGCAAGTGACCGCCCCCGATGCTCCGTCAAGATACTTGTTCCCCTCCTGATCATACACATATGATCCCTTTCCGTGACTGACTGACGGATAATTTGCGTCAAGCTCCGGTTTGATTAAATAGCTCCCCATATCTTTCCACCTCAAAAACCCATTTGCTTCATTGTATGAACAGATGAATAACCGCATTCTTATCCTTCAGAAAGTTTTTTGCAGAAAATACCTTTCTGTAAAACAGGCTGCCGGAGATGTCCCGACAGCCTGAAGAGCGTTCTGGAAATTCTATTCCTATTGTTGATTTTATTCTTTGCTCAGCTCATCATCACATCATTTTTGATCTGAATCAGTATAAGCAGAAGGCGGAAAATTCCCGTCTTCTTTACCGTATGGGAATCAATATTTCACACAAATGATGATTCACCTTTTGTAAAGTATACCTTTCAATAATAGGCTGTTCTCTGATTGATAAATTATTTTTTTCGATCTCAGAAAAAACAGTATTCCAAAATCCACTGACTGCCTCTTTTGTGTGATCAAGCAAGAAGACAGCGTACTTCCCTCCGGAAAATGTACCGATCCGGGCTGGTTCAGGCACATGGTCTTGATTGATAACAAGACAAACATCATAACGGCATTTCTCTTTAGGAGTACGATTCGGATGGTCTTGCGGAATTCCTAAAATGACAGAATGATCAAGCAGACCATTCAATTGCGCCCAGTTTTTAAATGACTCCATCAGTTCTTTGTTTTGCTTTTCGCCATACTCTCCGATATTTCGGAAATAAGCAATTCTTGATTCAGGTAATTCTTCAATCGTTATGTTCACATTTTCGCCCCCTTTTCCAGAAGGTAATATGTATTAAAATGTTTTTCAAGCTGATTTTTTCAGCATGGAAATAACAAAAAGCCTGCAGAAAGTGATGTTCTCTGCAGGCTGATTTTCATTATAGGATTTTTTCAGTCTAACAAATAAAAGCCGCACCGACGATGATTAATAAAATAAACAATACCACAATCAGCACAAAAGTGCTGGTTCCGCCTCCGCAGCCGCCGTGCCCGTAACCATAGCCAAAACTGCCGCAACCGTAGCCATATCCGTACATACGCAAATCATCCTTTCTTCTTACGATATACGGCATTGTATGCGGGCCAACTCCCAATTGGTTTATGCGAATGCCCAACTATGTAAGAAAATAATGAAAAATTGTATGCACGCGCCGAAATCTTTTGAAGCCGAGTTTTTCATAAAAGCGGTTTACACCGTCCATCCCGGACGTCACAAGGTATACAGTTTCCATGCCGTTCAGCTTTGCCGCCGCCATCAGCTCATTCATCAATATCGATCCGTAGCCTTTTCGTTGGAATTGATCCAGAATTGCGACTTCTTCTATTTTTGCGGTTTTATCTGCTTTGTTGATGAAAAGCTCTCCGCAGCCGATCGGAATCGTTTGCGAGGCGTCGCTGTAGCACACGACAAGCATAACCGTTCCGTCCTTATACAAAGGATATTTCCGCTCAAGCTTTTGTTCGGCCGCCGCCTCGCCAATGTAAAGGGCATCATAGATGTTCATAATAGACGACCCGTCGGCGAGGCTTTTTTCCGTCCCCCAAGCAGTGAGCGGGTGTCCGGCCTGCAGGTCACCATTTTCCAGTTTCCTTGCAAAAAACAGCTCATCTTCCACTACGCAGCCCTGCTTTACCAGAGTTTGTTTCAGAAGAAGCGGAAACGCGTGCTCCGGAGCCGCTTTCACATGAATATAATTGGCTTGAAGCATGCCCGGAACGGACGAAAAAAACGGCAGCAGTTTGTCTAACGGAAATGTACGGTGCAGCTGAACAAAGTTATGCGAAAAAATCTGCGGCAAAAAAGGGTCCGTATATACACTGAAATGCTCGAACCTCTGAATGCCGGAAGTAAGCTCTATATACTGCTTCTCGGTTTTATCAAATTGATCGGTCATAAAAGCTCTCCTTTTCCTTACACATCCAACTGCATCTCTCAACCTTTTGTTATATTGAGATTTCTCATAATTTCATCGTACACCGGATAGAACGGCATTCCAATTGGTAATTGTTTAATTTGCTGAAAGGAAATGGGTATCGCCTTCTGATTCGCAAAAAAGCGTTTCGCTACGTCATGACTGATCGGATGGAGAACCCCTCTCAAATAAACATAAAATTCCCGTTCAATGCGAAACAGCATTCTCCCGGGCAGATGTTGAATACAGCCCGATGTCCCCCTGCTGATCGGCGGACCGTCCGGAAGCGCTTGTATTTCGCCCCGTTCTAAAGCCGGGATGTCATGCCGTTTAAATCGGTAAAAGCGAAATGCGCTATGATCAACCAGCCTTTTCTCCCCGTCTTCTATAAAATAAACATGAAACTGATCCCTGACGAGCTGAAAATTCGGAATACTGCCGGAGTTCTCTTCCTCATATTGAAATAAAAACGGATCCGGAATGATGACGGTTCGGCCTTCATATAACGTATGCCAGCGCTCGTTTACAGGCTTCCTTTTATTTCGGTCAAGCTGATATACTTTCTGGTCCGTCCCTTTTACAAAAGACCCATCGATCAGGACAGACGGAATCGATTGATACGTGTTCTGAAATGAGTGAGGTGTTTTATAGGTCGTATCCAACACTTCTTTTATCGGCAGAAATGATGTAAATGTGTTGAGCCTGCTCCAAAAAACAGAGTCTCCGTGATTCCAATGCATAACATCTTCGTCCCAAAAGCTGCCGAACTTCTCTTTCACACGCTCAAGCAATGATCTCCGGTGCATCACTGAACAGTGATCAACGAGAAAAGCGGCCTGATCAAGCACCTCTTCAGCAAAACGATAGAAGTGGAATTGTTCTGTTCCGCGCCCGTTTACATGTATCACCTTCTGGCTGGAATAGACGGCATCAAACTCGCTGCATTGATTTAGCGCTTCCGCCATGCGGCTGAGCCTATCCGGATGAAATACGGTGTCGTCTGTCAAATAAGTGATGTATTCGCCTTTAGCCCGTGAAAGCGCATCAT
Source organism: Bacillus sp. GZB (assembly GCF_001975995.1). Lineage (NCBI taxonomy): Bacteria > Bacillati > Bacillota > Bacilli > Caryophanales > Bacillaceae > Bacillus > Bacillus sp. GZB. The sequence goes on along the minus strand of NZ_MTQG01000017.1, from coordinate 851,653 downwards.
TAATCAAAACGGCATACCGGGTCGACTTCAGCCGTTCGGCAGGATTGATAAAACTGTTGTCATAATATATGCGATGATCTTTTATATACGTACTGATGGCAGCCGAGGTTTCTTCATTTGAATGATCATCCATCACAAACAGCTCCCAATTGCTGTAGGTCTGATGCAAAACACTTTCAATCGCCTGTTTCACAAGATCCGGTTTGTTGTAACTCGTTAAGATAATTGAGATCTTCTTTTCCATCCCATCACCCCTTCTGTAAAACGTAAAAAACGGCTCCGAATGAGACAGAGCCTGATATCCGTTATTAAAAAGCACCCCAGCTGACGATGCTTGAAATCGCGACGTTTGATCTCGTATTATTGAGCGGATTTTGAAAAACGGCCAAATCTGACAGTACTTCTTTGACAATTACGTTTTGCAGTGTGCTGCCGTTAATCAGATTGACACGCGATACAGGAACCCCAAGCTCTTTTGCCATTACAAGCTGACGCCGCAAATCTGAATGATCTCCGGACGGCTGACGGGATAACAAAAGAAGAAGAAGCAGTACGAGCTGAAATTCCTCCTCAAAACCCCCGTGTTTTACAGTTTCTTCTGAATCCAAAGTATTCCTCTCCTTCATTTTTTAATCTATACAACGTATGTCATACTCTTACAATCCGCATAGGCAAACAAAGCCTGATTCGAAAATTCAGCTGTTTGATTAAATATTGAAAAAAACACAAGCAAAACGGCATTCGACTTATACCAATCTCTTCAATCAGGAATATGAATAAACGTGAGGTTGAAATTGTTAAAGGAGGTGTATGTCCGCATGAGCGAGGATCGTTTGGAGCTTAAAAAGAACTTATTGAAAACTCTTTTAGCCCCTGTATTTGACAACAGCGCTTTATCTGGCGGCACAGATGGAGGAGATAACGTGAAAAACAGCGTAAAAGAATTATTGGAATCGGCAATTGATGCAAAAGTAGATGAAGCAGCGGCGAAAGACAGTCTCAGCGCACAATCTGTATTGGGAAGCGGTATTTCATTAGCGGCGAGATGGATTTTTGCAAGAATCCAGCCCGGCACTGTCATCAGCATTGTGATGGATTCAGGAGACATGATCGGCCCGGTTCAATTTGTTGCCTTTGACGAAATTCACGGAATCGTTTTTGTTACGCAGGAAAATTCCGTTACACCGGCAGGCTCTGCTACAACATTGCTTGACGTCGACAAAGTTGAAAGTGTCACGTTCACTTCGTAACAGCATATGAACGTTTTATATATCCGTTCAGGATATAAAGGCATATACACGTATTTTGACCGCTGGATCGAGGAAGGCTTTTTACAGTCTTCCGTCCGCTTTTTTTCTGTTTCTGAGTTTGAGGAAGATACCATCCGCAGTATACGGGCATTCAAACCAGACATCAGTCTGATGATGACGGGAGACCGTATTCCGTCTGAATGGCTTCAATGGCTGAAGACAGAACAGATTCCCGTTTATCTATGGATGACGGAGGATCCTTTTTATTTCGATGTGAGCATGACAATCGCCCCTTTCGCCGATGCCGTTTTGACGATAGAACAAAACGCGCTTGATGCTTATCGGCAAATGGGCTTACAGCACGTATATTATGTACCGATCCCCGTTAATCAGCGGCTTTTTAAGAAACAACCTGCTGAAGCCTCTCTTCACACAAATCTGCTTCTGATCGGATACCCGTATCCGAACCGCGTTGAACTGGTGAAAGCAGCGGCAAAGCTTCCGTATACGCTTCGTATTATCGGGAAGGGATGGCGCAGACATCTGCCTAAAAAAATCGCCAGGCAGCAAAATGTGCTCGTAATGGATGAATGGATTGCACCCGAACGTGCCGCATTATATTACAACAGCGCAGACGTGGTCTTAAACCCTCACCGTTCTTATCGGTTTGCGCTCAATCAGAACGGACGCGGCATCGAAAATATCAGTTTAAATACAAGAAGCTTAGACATTGCGGCTTGTCAGGCCTTTCAGCTGACAGACCTTTCTCCCGCGCCCCCGTTTTCATCATTTGTTTCTTACAGCGGGTTTGCAGATTTTGCGGATAAGATCCAATTTTATATGACAAACCCGGGTGAACGTAAACAAATCGCGGCGCTTAATTACCAAGAGACAGTACCAGCGTACACGTATGACCGGCTGCCGGCTGTGCTTTCGGCTATCCGTTCCAAGACTTTCTCATGAAACGCTCTTCACATCAAAAAGCAGCTTGGATAAGCTGCTTTTTTTATGTTTATTTTCCGCTTCTGTCAGTCAGTTTTCTCGGGTCAACCTGTTTATTGACCTGCGGGTGAAAGCCGATTTTATCAGCGATTCTTTCCCATGGCACCATTTTAAAATTTTGATTGGCCTTTTGGCCGTGATCTATATTTTCTCCGTCCTGTGCGATAAAAAGGCCGAACGGATATTCAGGCCCCAGCCCGAAACCCAGAACGTCAATTCCGTCTGTATCGCTTGTGCCGTCTGTTTCAGGCCCGTCTGTTATCTGAAAGTCCGCAACATATTTGTTCTGTCCCTGTCTTTCATAAATCGCGTAGCTGCTGTTCCCCTGGCTTGATGCAAGCAAATAACCTTTCCCGTCAGCAGCGTAGTAAATCGTCAGTCCTTCAATATCAGGGGTTAAATGCCTGCCGTCGGCACGATCGATCACCGTTCCGTTACTGCCGCCGTCCGGCTCAGCGCTGAACTTCCAGATGGCCTCATCTTCTTCTGCGATATAAAGACTGCCGTATTCATCGTCTGCTGCCATCCCTTCTGTCTGAGAATTCATTTTAAACGCCCTTACCTTTTTACCGGATATGTATCCATTTTTATCCGCATTTAATTCGTATTGTTCAAATTCGCCTTCTTTCCCAGTCACCATCGCGTAATATTTTCCTGTTTTTTGACTGTGGTACAAGCTGAAACCGTATACTTCATCAATTGCTGACGCAATCGGGCGGTCTGGGTCCGTAATGCTTTGTAATGTGCCGTTTTTCCCGTCAATGGCGTAAATCTCAATGGTATTCTTTCCTTCAGACCGATTGGATGCCGCCGCAATATCGACTTTTTTTCCGTTCAACGGAAAATCATAGCGGATATCAACATTGTTCAGCTTCCCGGTAGGATAGGAATGAAGCATCTTTCCCTCTAGGCTGTACACGACTAAGCCTGATTTTTTATTGGTTGTGATCAATTTGCTGTTCTGAGGATTCTTGGAGTCCAGCCAAATTGCAGGATCATCAGCTGCATCACCGGCTGTATCAACCGGCTCCGTTTCTGCCGCCGCATTCACGGTAAAATGATAAGGATCAGACAGCTTATGCTTGGCCTGGGAAGAAACCGCACCGCACGTGAGCATCAATCCGGCTGCCGCGGTTAACAAAAGTGTTTTTGAATGATTCATTTTCCATCCTCCTTTTATGAACGTGCACTTTAATTGTAAAATACATACAGGAAGTTCAGTGTTAAGTTTTTGTGAAGATTGTCCGCATGTGAGAATTTATGAAGAGAAAAAATTGACGTGAGCAAATATTCTCGATGAATATTTAGTACATTGTTTTATTTGTAAGTTATATTCTATTAATCGGGTAAAGAGATATGAAAGCACATCAGATTAATGTTTTTCTCTAATTTTTGATTTATTGGTTTCTTTCATTAACTCGCTGAAATTGTTCAACATATGATGCATGGTAGAGAAACGAGAGTTGGAGGATAAGCCATGCCTAAACAGCAAGCAGTAGAGCTACAACCGTTTTTTCACGATAAAACTGTTCTCGTCACAGGCGGGACAGGATCAATCGGAAGCCAAATTGTAAAACGCCTTTTGCTCTTAACCCCTAAAGAAATCATTGTGTTCAGCAAAGATGACAGCAAACAATATGTGATGAAACAAAAATACGCGGATGAACAAAGACTGTCGTTTGTGCTCGGCGATGTTCGTGACTACAGAAGAGTCAACCAAGTGATGAAAGGTGTTGATATTGTCTTTCACACAGCTGCGCTGAAGCAGGTTCCGACATGTGAGGATAATCCCTTTGAAGCCATTCAAACCAACCTTATCGGCGGACAAAATGTCGCAGAAGCCGCTTTGCTGCAAGAAGTGACACATGTGATTAATATCAGTACCGATAAAGCCGTTTCCCCGGTAAACACAATGGGAGCTACGAAGCTGTTGTCCGAGAAGCTGTTTCATCAGGCGAATCATCATGTTCAAAACCGCGGTACGGTATTTTGTTCGGTCCGCTTCGGCAATGTGCTAGGTTCACGCGGTTCCGTTATTCCTATTTTATTTGAGCAGTTGATGGCAGGCGGTCCGCTCACCATTACAGATAAAAACATGACGAGGTTTTTTATGTCGATTGATGATGCCGCAACGCTCACCCTGCAATCTGCGGCGATTACAAAGGGCGGAGAAACGTTTATTTTTAAAATGGAGTCCCTGAGGCTCAAAGAACTGCTTCACGGATTTGAAGAATATGCGTTCCGGCATGGACTGCCGCGGCCAGCCGCTGTTGAAGTGGGAAAACGTCCCGGTGAGAAGCTTCATGAAGAACTGACCTCTCCCCATGAGACGGAATCTTTATATGAATGGGGCAATCTTTACGCGATATTGCCCGACCCCGCCAAACATCCGGAATTTCGGAAGGTCAATCTCCCCAGATATCAATCCGATCAGGCGCCGCTCATCACAAAAGACACAATCGTAAAGATTATTGAACGATTACATGAAGAAAAAAAAACATAGAAAAAAGGCCTGTCTGATAGGCAGGCCTCATTGCTGAGCTCTATTTTTCAAATAAATGCAGGCAGGCTTCATAGCCCTCTTCCTTCAGCTTGTCTTTCGGAATAAACCGGAGTGCCGCAGAGTTAATGCAATAACGGAGACCGCTTGGCCCCGGGCCGTCATTAAATACGTGGCCTAAGTGGGAATCCGCTGTTTTGCTTCTCACTTCCGTCCGGATCATCCCGTGGCTTGTGTCCAGTTTTTCGTCAACCTCTTCTTCCTCAATCGGTTTTGTAAAACTGGGCCAGCCGCAATGAGAATCGAATTTATCCAGAGAAGTAAACAAGGGCTTTCCCGATACGATATCAACATACAGCCCCTCTTCTTGGTGATCCCAGAATTCATTTTGAAACGGCGGTTCCGTTCCGTTATTTTGTGTGACTTCATATTGCATACGGTTTAATGATTTGATTTTTTCTTCTTTATTAAAAGTCATCTTATCTGTCCCTCCAATGCTCATCCAGAAAGCCTTGACGTCCGGAACCTACACGGTAGCGCCCGTAGTGATCAGGATTTTTCTTATAAAAGTGCTGATGATAGCCTTCCGCTTCATAAAAAGGCTCAGCCTTTAAAATGTCTGTCACGATCGGCTTTTTAAATATGCCGCTTTCTTCAAGCTGTTTTTTTGAGGCTTCAGCGATTTGTTTTTGTTCATCATTATGGTAATATATCGCCGCCCGATATGAACTTCCGCGGTCTGCAAACTGGCCGCCTGCATCAGTCGGGTCGATCTGCTGCCAAAACAGCTCGACAAGCTTTTCATACGGATAAATGTCAGGTTGAAATGTGATTTGAACGGCTTCTCTGTGTCCGGTCGTTTCACTGCACACTTCTTCGTAAGTCGGATTCTCAGTATGGCCTCCTGTATAGCCGGACACCACCTTTTCAATTCCGGGCTGTTCGTCAAACGGCTTCACCATGCACCAAAAACAGCCGCCTGCAAATGTGGCGATTTCTTTTTTTTCTGACATACGGGTGCCCTCCTTTGTTCATACGTGGTATTATTATATTATAGCATGTATAAACAGAATAAAAATAATTCTGCTTTCAGGGGAAGCTAAACGAATGCCACGCTGACTACATATTGGAGGTTCATGATTTGAAAGTAAGGACACAAATGATGTATGATATGGAAGCTTTGCTTCGAAAAGTGTTTAAACAAATCAGAAATGAAGTTAATGAAATTCTAGATAAAGAGCTGTCCAGGAACGAATTCACCATTTTGCGGATTCTCAGTGAACAAGGGCCTAAAAAAGTAACGGAATTCGCCCCTATTCTTGAGGTCTCCGCAAGCCACATTACCGCAGTGACCGACGCTTTAGTAGAAAAGGAATGGATCACCCGCATCCGTTCTAAAGAGGACAGGCGAATTATCAGAATCCATATTACGGAAGCCGGGGAGAAAATTGTCGATCATTTCAACCAGAAAAAAACAGAATACTTTTTTAAACGGTTTGACTGCTACTCTGATGAAGAGCTTGCAACGTTAATCAAACTGTTCAGCAAGCTAGACAAAAAGCGCTGACACGAAAAAACACAAATCCCTGAAAGGATCTGTGTTTTTTTTATGAAGACTTATTGTTTCGGATGATAATAGGAAAATTCAATTTCATCCGTGTCGAGATTGATTTTATCCGCTTTTACATACATGCCGTTGTCTAAAGGCATTTCTGACAGACGGATCTCGATGCTTTTATCCCCGGAATGAACGTGCACAAATGACGGGAGTTCATAAAAGCTGTCCATATAATTCAGCACAAAGCTGATCGGCAGGCTTAATTCGCCTAATGAAAACTTCGTCACTTTCAAAATCACATCTCCGTTCTCCTGTACGGACGGTTCAAATGTGACGACCGCGTTAATGGAGGTTGAGAATGCTTTGATTTTACCTGCCACGTGCACATCGTTATTGATGTCCACTTTGTAGTCAAGCTGATTCGATGCCTTCTCTTTTAAGTACGCATTCACAAACCTGGCAAGAGATTCTTTAGAGCTTGTGATATGAAAGCCGTACTCACTTTTTGTCTGATCTTGTATTTTCGCCTGCTCTCCCGGCATAACCAATAATGTCACAATTACCGCGGCGGCAATCACATTGAGTGCGAGAAGAACAAAAAACAGCGATTTCCACTTTTTCATCATTTCACCCTATTCTGCTGGTAACCCTTGTTTTTCAATGATGCCGTATAATCGATCGGCGATGAGTGCATATCCTTTTGCGTTCGGATGAAAATCATCATCCTTTGAAATCCGTCTGCTGCCGCTTTTTTGACTGAACAAGTCTTCAACATTCACCGCGGCGGCGTGGGGATCTTTTTCCAGCTCTTTTGCGGCGATCTTGTTCCAATCCGTCACAACCCCATTAATTTCTTTTAATTCAGGCAGCGTAAACGTGAATGGATTATACATGCTGACATACACCAGCTCTGCGTTTTCATTATATTTGCGGATTTTTGAAACGATCGCCTTGAATCGTTTTTCAAAAGGTTTCTCTTCCTTTTGGAACGGCTGAACCGTCAGCTGCATCATATTCTGGCGGAGCACCTTCATTAAGTCATTGCCGCCGATGGTAAAAAAGATATAGTCGGCGCTCTTTAATGATTTCTGAACTTTTTTATTATCAAGCTTTTCCAGCAGGTCCGACGTTTTGTCGCCCTGCACCGCATAATTTTTAATATCTACCGTTTTCACATGTCCCTTTTTCTTAAGGGACTCCGCTGCCCTGCCGACGTATCCTGAACCGTCAGGATCTCCCACTCCTTCAGTCAATGAATCACCGACCGCAGCTATGACAATATGATCTTTCGTTTTCGGTTCTTCAGCGTCAGAACCGGTGCGCTGGACAGAACATGCTGATAAAAGCAAAGCCAGTCCGGCGATCAATGAGAACATTCGCAGCTTCAATCTGGTTGCTCCTTCCCCGTCTACTAGTGGAAAGTGTAACATGTTTTTTCAGTTTTGAAAATGTCTAATCTGCCAGTTTACTTGAGCTCCTCAGCCGCTCTGACATCTGAGAGGATGTCAGCATACGGAACTTTCTGCACGCCGTCATAATCTTTAAGCACCTTGCCGTCAGGTCCGACTAAATAAAAAGAAGTTTGATGTATGACCTGGTCCTCTCCCTCCGGCTTTTTGACGATTGCTTTAAAGCTGTTCAGCGCAAAATCTTCAATGTCCTTTTGGCTGTAACCGGTCAGAAAATCCCAGTTGCGAAGCGAAAGCGGATATTTGGAAGCAAATGCTTTCAGCTGTTTCGGCTTATCATTTTCAGGATCTACACTGAACGACACAATCCGCACGTCCAGGTTCTCAGCCTTCAGTTTTTTTTGCAGTTCGGTCATGTGGGCCGTCATCGGCGGACAGACTGTATTACAATTTGTAAACATAAAGTCGGCAATCCAGACATGCCCCTTCAGGCTTTTCAGTGACACTGTTTTTCCGTCTTGGTTCTGATATGAAAACGGCTCAATCTGATAGTTCAGCGGGTCTTTTATCGTTTTCCCCCCGCAGGCGCACAAGAGCAGCAAACAAAAGACGGCAGCGAAGATTTTCATTTTTTTCATTTCCATTCCCCCCATGGATAAAACGCTTACAGGATTCATCAAAAAAAAATTCCCGCACCCTCCCCTATCAAAAGGAAGGCGCTAAGGAATATGCACCGTTATGCGTTATGTTTTAAAATCTCTTGGTTGAAAACGGCCTCGTAATCTTTCCACTTCATACGGCGCTTGACATATTGTCGGAATGAATACACTGTTCTCACACTTTGTGAAGCAAAAACCTCTCTCAAATAAAGCTCAAGGTGCTGATGAATTTGAAAAAAATAATGTTCACCTTCCGTGACAACCGGTATTTCTGTCACTTTTACCTGAATCCCGTCCTGTCGTTTGAACTCTAGGCTTTTGAGTAACAAGATATCAATCCTTCTTTTTCGATTGTTTTCTTTTTATTATATACAATCTTAGAAAGCGTGTCTGTCATTTTGCGCGGCCGTTCTAAAAAAAGTCAGATTAACAGGTGAAACAGATCCTGATCTTTATTCACCTCTACGTAATGAAATCCTTTTTGATTCATCCGGGCAATGAGCGCGCCGTAATCTTCCCGATGCTTGAGCTCAATGCCGACCAATGCGGGGCCGCTGCTTTTGTTATTTTTTTTCGTGTATTCAAACCGGGTGATGTCATCATCAGGCCCGAGCACTTCATCAAGGTATTCACGAAGCGCTCCCGCCCTTTGCGGGAAATTAACGATAAAATAATGCTGCAGCCCCTCGTAAATCATGGAGCGTTCCTTCATCTCCTGCATTCTGCCGATGTCGTTATTCCCTCCGCTGACCACGCAGATGACGTTTTTCCCTTTAATCTCTTCCTTGTACAGATCAAGTGCTGACACGGACAATGCACCCGCCGGCTCCGCTACGATGGCGCATTGATTATATAATTCGAGAATCGTGCTGCACACTTTTCCTTCCGGGACAAGCACAACGTCATCGACGACGGTTTCGAGCGTTTGAAAGGTTTCGGCGCCGATTTTTTTTACGGCCGCCCCATCGACAAATTTATCAATTTTCTCAAGTTCAACCACTTGTCCGGCTTTTTTCGATTCAAAATAGGAGGCTGCGCCCTTCGGCTCTACCGCTATGATTTTTGTATCCGGCGAGATGTTTTTCATGTACGTGCCGAGTCCGGACAGGAGTCCTCCTCCCCCTACGCTTGCAAAAAGAAAATGCGGTTCAACGTCAATGTCATTTAAAATTTCGATGGCAGCCGTTCCCTGTCCGGCCATGACATCGGGATCGTCAAACGGATGAATAAACGTGCGGTTTTCTTTTTCACAGCATTCCGCAGAACTCTTATACGCATCATCGAAAGTGTCACCCGTCAATATGATTTCAACAAATTCTTTTCCGAACAGTTCCACTTGGGATACTTTCTGTCTCGGTGTGGTTGACGGCATAAAAATCTTGCCGTGAATGCCGAGGTGTTTGCATGAAAACGCAACCCCCTGCGCATGGTTTCCCGCACTTGCGCATACAATTCCGTTTTCAGTCTGCTCTTTTGAGAGCTGCCTCATTTTATTATAAGCCCCTCTGAGCTTAAATGATCTGACCACCTGCAGGTCTTCCCTTTTCAAATAGATATTGCAGCCATACCTCTCAGAAAGTCTGTCATTCCTCTGCAAAGGCGTATGGATCACAACGTCCTTTACATTTTGGTGCGCTTTTAAAATGTCTTTTACCTGGATGAGAGAGTCTTCTTTAAGCAACGGTTTCATTTACAGAGTCCTTTCTTATTTAAATCCCTATTTAATATGCCATTATAACATGAATATTCAAACAATAAGATAATTATTTTAATTTTGTAAATAAAAATAAATGAACCGATACAAGAGAAAAAGATATTTTCGATCGCACAAACGTGTTATACTTAAACCAATTAGAACCAAAAGGAGCCAATTTATGAGTGTAATTGAACAAACTGATCCTTTTTATCAGCTGGCCGGCGAACATCAAACCTTTTTAGAAGCGAAACGGTTGGCCTCGCAATTTGCCTTATCTGATTTGCCGGTCTTCATAACAGGTGAAGTCGGAACCGGAAAAAAACAAATGGCCAGAGCGATCCATCATAAATCCCGCAGAAACAGCGAACTATTTATTACCGTTCACTGCAGCCAAAACGAAGATCGGCTCGAATATGAACTGTTCAGCGCTGAAGGTGCATTAAACAGGGCCCGCCGCGGAACATTATTCTTATATGAAATCGGAGACATGCCGCTCTCGGTACAGACCCGCCTTCTTTCCGAGCTGGACGCCGGGATTTCCGCCCGCATCATTGCAAGCAGCACGGCGGATCTTGGCGATACCGGCGCAGAAAATACGTTCAGCCAAGATTTATTTTACAGGCTTCACGTGTTATGCCTTCCGCTCCCTGCTTTATCTGAACGAAAAAGCGATATACCGCTTCTTTTGCAGCATATGCTGACAGCCACGGGGCAGCATGTTCATATCGATCCGTCCGTTTATCCGCTGTTTGAGCGGCACACCTTTAACGGCAACATCAGAGAACTTCAAAATGCGGCGTGCTATATGGCCGCGGCAGCATCCGGCAGCACGATTTATCCCGATGATGTCCCGCTGTATATCAAAAACAGCCAGAAAGCGAAAACAGCTAAGAAAAAAGAAAAACGGCTGACATTGATGGAGAAAGAAGAGTTTTTGTTTATTTTGGAATCAATTAAAGACTTAAATACAAAAGGCGAACCCGCCAGCAGACGGAGCATATCCGAATTAAGCGAAAACAGCACAATGACATTATCGCCCCAGCAGGTCAGAAACAGGCTTGATTACTTAGAAAAGATGAACTATGTGACAAAAGGCCGAGGACGCGCAGGAACAAAAATTACATTAGAAGGGTTGAGCTTTTTGCAGTCACTGCAAAAACAAATCCTTTAAAAAGGAGGACATTTGATTGTTCACAATAAAAGAAGAAATCGCAAATGCCGTCACACACGGAATCGGTGTATTGCTGTCGATTCCGGCGCTTATTTTTCTCATTATCTTCGCGGTGAAATACGGCTCGCCGACAGACATCGTCAGCTTTTCAATCTTTGGCGCTTCAATGCTGCTGCTGTATCTCAGCTCGACTCTTTTGCACAGCATTCAGCATAAAAAAACGAAAGACATTCTTGAAATTGTGGATCATTCCGCGATATACGTATTAATAGCCGGAACATATACGCCATTTTTATTAGGACCCCTTAAAGGGGCGCTCGGTCTGACCCTTTTAATTATTGTTTGGTCGCTTGCCATCGGAGGCATCGTGTTTAAAATCTTTTTCGTGAAGCGGTTTATCATTTTTTCAACGCTTGTCTATTTATTGATGGGCTGGCTGATCATCGTCGCCATTAAACCGCTGTACGCTTCGCTGTCAGGCCCCGGTTTCGGCCTTCTTCTTTTCGGCGGCTTATTGTATTCCGCCGGCACAATATTTTATATTTGGAGAAAGGTTCCGTATCATCACGCCATTTGGCACAGTTTTGTTTTAGGCGGCAGCGCCTCGATGTTTTTCTGTATTTTGTTTTATTGCGTCAAAGTTCCCTTTATCTGAAATAAAAAAGCACAGCCTCTCTATAGAGACTGTGCTTTTTTTATGCACGGAGCCGTTTCTGACCGGCCGGATAATAAGCGGGCTTTATATGTAATTCAATGTCAGCCGGTTTCAGCCGTTTCAGTAATCTGCCCCGCAGCAGCCGGTCTGTTCCCGAAGTGCTGACGGGCACAATCGGGAGATCGAAACGAAGTGCCAGTTCCTCCGGGTTGATTTTGCCGTCTTCAGACAGAATCAGACTTTGTCCTTTTTGCAGACGGACTTCCGCCTCCTGAAACACGGCGTCCCGGCTGTCTCCGTCACAAATGACACCCATCAGCCGCAGCCAATTTCCGAGAAACGGCATCCGGAAAGCTTTCTCGCCAGCGATAAAACCAGCCGGCTCTTCAAGATGTCCCGCAAGCAGCAGAAGTTCAGCCGGGCGCAATCTGGGATGCACATACAATACGGGGCCGTCCGGGATCGGCTGATCATGATGAATGCCGATTGCCGATCCCGATACGTCAATGCAGCCTCTCATAAAGGCTTTCGGCCGCTCATATACCAGCCTCATCTGTTTTTGAAAAGAAAGCCGCGGGTCAAGCTCTTTTTGATTGATATATTCCTGAATATTTTTCATGAACATAAATACAACGTACATCACAAGGCAGCCGTAACGAATCAATTCTTATCCCCCTGCTTAAATCAATTCTTTTTCTCGTATACAAGGTACTCATAATCGTAAGGGTTTTTTTCATCTTTTACTCCCTGTTTGCGGGATGTCAATTCCCATTCAGCTTCATTAAATTCCGGAAAAAAACGGTCTCCTTCAAAGACATGGTGAATTTTTGTCATGTAGAGTCTGTCCGCATAAGGAAAGAGCGCATTGTACAGCTGGGCGCCGCCGATCACAAAGCATTCTTCATCCGCCGGGATCAGCTTGAGCACTTCCTCAGCTGAGTCGGCGGTAATACAGCCCGGGAATAAAGATTCGTCCCGTGAGGTTACAACGATGTTACGCCGATTCGGAAGCGGGCGTCCGATTGATTCAAACGTTTTCCGCCCCATTACAATGGTGTGACCCGTTGTCACTTTTTTGAAATATGCGAGGTCATCAGGAAGGTGCCAAGGCAGATCGTTATCTTTTCCGATCAGCCGGTTTTCATCCATCGCAAAAATAAACGAAATCATACGCTGACAGCTCCTTTTATGTGCGGATGCGGGTCATAATCCTCAATGATAAAGTCTTCAAACGTAAAATCAAAAATAGAATCAACATTTCGCGCAAACCGCAGTTTCGGCAGCGGACGGACATCCCTTGTCAGCTGCAAATTCACCTGCTCCACATGGTTTTGGTAAATGTGGACGTCTCCGAATGTATGAACAAACTCACCCGGTTCAAGCCCCGTCACATGCGCGATCATCATTGTTAAAAGCGCATAAGACGCAATATTAAACGGCACGCCGAGAAAGACATCCGCTGAGCGCTGATAAAGCTGGCACGACAGTTTTCCGTCCGCGACATAAAACTGAAACAGGCAGTGGCAAGGCGGAAGCGCCATATGATCAATTTCGCCGACATTCCAGGCGCTGACGATTAAACGTCTGGAATTCGGGTTTGTCTTGATGTCGTGAATCAGCCGGGAGATTTGATCAATGGTCTCGCCGTCCGCTCCGCGCCATGAACGCCATTGAGAACCGTAAACCGGTCCGAGTTCTCCGTTTTCATCCGCCCATTCGTTCCAGATGCGGACTCCGTTTTCCTGAAGGTAGCGGACATTCGTATCTCCTTTTAAAAACCAAAGCAGCTCATGCGCGATGGACTTAAAATGGAGCTTTTTCGTCGTAAGCATCGGGAAACCTTCCTGAAGGTTAAACCGCATTTGGTAGCCGAACGTGCTGATCGTACCCGTTCCCGTACGGTCTCCTTTTTTTTCTCCGTTTTCTAACACATGACGGCACAAATCTTTATATTGTTTCATTTTTTTCATCCTTTTAAAGTAGTCTTTTAGTAGTGTAACACAATAAAAAATCATTTCTGCAAAATTTCTCAGAAATGATTCTTTTATTTCTTCTCGCTATTACACGCTCATCCAGTCAGGCGGCGTATTGCGGTCCCAGTAAATGCTGCCGAGCTCATGATGTGATTGAAATCCGTCTTCAGCGGTATGGTAATGAAAATTAAACCAGTAGCCGTCTTGCGGAGGATGATCCCGGCGGACGTGGAACCTTAAAAGATCTTCACCCGTCAGCCTGTTATACACATGAAAAATTTTTTCAGTTTTTCCGGCCGACGGTTTGCTGGAAATAACCACATCCTGATACGCTTCATCATCTTGAAACTTGGCCAAATGTCCTGTGATCACATCTTCGATTTTCGGCAGAATTTCACTTCTGTAATCATCTTCAATGACCGGAGAGATTTTGCTGCCGAATTTTAAAAATGATTGATTTTCAGCATCACCGAGAAGCTGCTGCTGATACGATTGAAACAGTAATTCAGGCTCCCGCCCTGCCTTCTCTTCTCCCGGCAGGGCGTGTTCATCATAAAAAGCGGTGTAATCATTCTGCTCAAGACTGCTCGACTGTCCTGAAGGCTTGTCTGTCATCAAAGCAGCCGGAGGAGACACGAGTCCGAACGTTACAATGGTAAACAGAACCACAAGGGTCTTTTTCATCCACAATTTCATGACAGATTGTTCCCCTCTGTTTTATTGTCCTCTTTTCCTTTATTTTAGCATAGATGAAAGCGCGGCGTCATGTCCGGCAGCGTATTATCATGCAATATGGGAAATTGGTAACTGTGACCGAGCGGATAAACCGCTTACAATAAGAAGGAGAAAAAGGAGGGGATGAGATGATTAACGCTTTATTTGCGACTGTATCACTTCTCACGCTGCTATATTTTGTCGTTATGGAAATCACTGATTAACGAAAAAGAAGCCCATGATATCATGAGCTCACATGGATAACACCAAAGTGGAAAAGCGCCGTCTTTCTTTTCAGCACCTTGAAGCCGTATCGTTCAAACCGCGGGCTTTTCCAATGGTCTTTAAGCACTACGCATTTTTTCGCCGCCCGGACGGCTTGCGTGATGCACTCTTCGTTAAAACCCTCTTCTGCCAGCGCGCGGAGCGGTGCAATGCCGTCTGACGTTTCAACAGGTTCGTGAAACATCGGGTCAAAATAAATGACATCTACCGATGAATCAGGAAGCTCCCGCAAATAATCGGCGCAGTCGGCATGTTTGACCTGAATGCGTTTCATGGCGGTTTGGAGCTGCTCCATTCCGGTTTCCCACGTTTGAAGTCCTGTTTCTACAAGCAATGAGACAAGCTTGTTTTTCTCCAGGCCGATGACTTGTCCGCTTTTTCCGACTGCCAGGCTTGCCAAAATCGCATCGGATGCCAGGCCGAGCGTACAATCTAAAAAGGAATCCCCTTCGCGTAATCCGGCTGCTTTTAACAACGGCTCGGCTTCCCCTCTCAAAAACCGCTTTGCGCGGAACATCGCTGTATTCGGGTGAAAAAAGAACTTCTCCCCTTGCTTCGTGTAAAGTTCGAACCGTTCCTTTCCGATGACTAAAAGATCGCCAGCCGCTCGTTCCAGCATTTTTTCAATGGGCTGTTTATTGCGGATGCAGTAAGTGTCACCCAGCTTGACACTGAGTGACTGCGCTGTGTGTATCGTATATTCGCTTGGTCTGTAACTCGTTGTGATCATTTTTTTCTCCAAAAAGAAAATGCCCGGAATTCGGGCATTTCAGCAGTGCGCATCGAAGGCATCCGTCAGATTTTTCATAATTTCCTCCATGTCATGCCCTTCGATTTCGTGGCGGGGAATAAAATGAACGACCTCTTTCCCTTTTAACAGCGCCATTGAAGGCGAGGAAGGTTCCTGCCCCGTAAAATATTCACGCATTTTTGCAGTTGCGTCTTTATCTTGACCGGCAAATACGGTAACCGTATGATCAGGCGCTTTTTCATGCTGTAAAACAGCCTGAGTCGCAGCCGGACGGGCAAGACCGGCAGCACAGCCGCACACGGAGTTGACAACGACCAATGTCGTGCCCTCTGCCTGTTCCATAAAGCTTTCTACTTCTTCAGCAGTCGTTAATTCCTGAAAACCCGCACCCGTCAGCTCACGGCGCATCGGCACGACCAGCTGGCGCATATATTCTTCATAAGCCATTGACATAAAAAAGCCCCCTCTAAAATCCTTATATGAAGTCAAGGATACTATAGAGGGGGCCGGAATTCAATTGTTCAGGCCTCTGTTTTATATTTTCATGATTCCGCCTGTATTGGCGCTTGTTACGAGTTTGGAATACCGGGCTAGATATCCTGTTTTTACTTTCGGCTCGAAGCCTTTCCATTCGGCCTTGCGTTTTTCCCATTCTTCTTCAGGCACTTGTACGTCCAAAATCCGTTTTTCTATGTCAACGATGACATGGTCGCCGTTTTCTACGAATGCGAGCGGGCCGCCTTCAGCCGCTTCAGGCGATACGTGCCCGATTGAAAGGCCGCGGGACGCTCCTGAAAAACGGCCGTCTGTAATAAGCGCCACTTTCGGGCCAAGCCCCATTCCGACAATTTGAGACGTCGGAGCGAGCATCTCCGGCATGCCCGGGCCGCCCTTTGGCCCTTCATAACGGATAATGACAACATCTCCTTCTTTTACTTTGCGGTTTATAATGCCTTCAAGCGCGGCTTCCTGGGAATCAAAGACGACAGCGGGCCCTTCATGTCTTGTAATCCCGTCCTGTACGCCGCCTGTTTTGATAATGGCGCCGTCCGGAGCCAGATTCCCAAATAGGACGGCCAAACCGCCTTTTTCGGTAAACGGATTGTCAATCGGATGAATCACGTCATAATCCTTTACTTCATGACCCGCAATTGTTTCTCCGAGTGTGCGGCCTGTTACAGTCAGCGCGTCAAGATGAAGCGCTCCTTCTTTTTTCGCCAATTCATTAAGGGCCGCCGAGACTCCGCCCGCTTCGTGCAGATCCTCAATGAAGACGTCCGAGGCCGGCGCCAATTTCGATATGTGAGGCACTCGTTCAGCCACTTCGTTAATGCGTTCTAAAGAGTACTCAACCTCAGCTTCATTGGCAAGCGCAAGCGTATGAAGCACTGTGTTGGTTGAGCCGCCGAGAGCCATGTCTAACGCAAATGCGTTGTCAATCGCTTTTTCGGTGACAATATCGCGCGGCTTAATGTCTTTTTTGATGGTCTCCATCAATTGGGCCGCTGATTTTCTCACAAACTCTCTTCTCTCCGGTGAAGTTGCTAGAATTGTTCCGTTGCCCGGAAGCGCCAGACCGAGCGCTTCAGACAGACAGTTCATGGAGTTTGCCGTAAACATGCCCGAACAAGATCCGCACGTCGGGCAGCCGAACTGTTCCAGCTCCTGCAGATCGCTTTCACCGATTTTCCCGGCTTGATATGCGCCGACGCCTTCAAATACTGAAGAAAGCGAAATTTTGCGGCCGTCGCTTGTGCGGCCGGCTGCCATCGGCCCCCCGCTGACAAAAATGGTCGGAATATTAATCCGCATAGCCGCCATCAGCATTCCCGGCGTAATTTTGTCGCAGTTCGGAATGCAGACCATTCCGTCAAACCAGTGAGCCGAGACGACCGTTTCAACTGAATCGGCAATGATTTCGCGGCTCGGCAGCGAATATCTCATACCGATATGCCCCATCGCGATTCCGTCATCTACTCCGATCGTGTTAAATTCAAAAGGCACACCGCCCGCTTCCCTGATTGCTTCTTTTACGATTTTTCCAAATTCCTGCAGGTGAACATGCCCGGGAACGATATCGATGTATGAATTACAGACCGCGATAAACGGTTTGCCGAAGTCTTCTTCTTTTACGCCGGCAGCGCGAAGAAGGCTGCGGTGCGGCGCTCTGTCAATTCCCTGTGTGATCATGTTGCTGCGTAATTCTGCCATGGTGATCCCCCTACTGTTTTTAGACTGTGCATTATTTTTAAAATTTTCAGTTTATTCTAGGGCGTGTTCTGCAAATTTTACAGTGTCTTTGCCCTGTCTCGCTTTTCTATTCTTTCTGTATTTCGATAAAAACCCTCCAACAATTAATATTGTACTTACTATATAGAGTTTTGAATCATTTTTCAACAATATTCTAAATAATTTTTATAAAAAGTGAATTCAAATAAAAAAGGTGCATGGCGCACCTTTTTGTTATAACTGTTCTTTTTTTCTGCTTTCAGTCATCTGTTTCCAGACTGAACCTTTCGCCTCTTCTCCGTGCTCAATCCGTTCAATCGCCATTTTGACTTGCAGGCTGACTTCGAATTCCTGATCGTCTTCCGCTGCTTTTAATGCTTCCAGCGCGCTTTCATCGCCGACTTCATATAAAAACATGGCCGCGCGCCAGCGCACTAGCTTACTTGAGTCACTGAGCGATTTCATCATGGCCGGGATGGCGCTCGCATCGCCGAGATCCGATAGACAGTCACCCGCCGTCCTTCTGACCGTCACCGTTTTGTCTTCAAGCGCTTTGTATAACAGCGGAAGCACAGACGGCTTTTCGATCATTCCCAAATAAACGACGGCTTGTCTTCTGATCGAAGTCTTCGGATCATGCAGCGCCTTTTCCAATACTGGTAAATCGTCTTCATCCGGATCCATTTGCTCAAGATGGGCATAGCGCTGTTTCCAGTCTTCATCATCAAGCATCTCCAATGTCACTTTATAAGCTTTCCGCTGCACTGCCGGTTTGGCCTCACCCTTTTGCTGTGCGGCTGCTTCTGTCAGACGTTTGAGCCGCTCATCACTGTAGGCGGCCTGAAGCTCTTCTGTGACATCGTGTCCGATTTCGGTAAAATCCCCGAAGCGCACGCCTTGTTCTTTCCAGGCCCGCTCAAATACGACATTTGAAGCTTCGGAACGCAGCTTTAAAATGGCTTCTTGGAAACGTTCCGGAAGGCCGAAGCGCTCTTCACGTTCGCCGTCCGTCAATTTGACCTGCATCGGGATTCCGCTGAACATTTGTACGAAAACCTTCACTTCACCGAACGATTCCTGTTCAGAACGGCTCTCAGACTGCTCCGTATGTTCCATTCCGAAGGCGGAACGGACCTGAGGCAGAATTTCCTTCCAGTCAAAACGGGCGTTTCTCTCCACAGCCAGGAAATCGGCAACGTGATAAACGCCCTTTACTCCTTCAATGTTTAAAATATCACGTACGACAGCCGGAGCATCATCTGCCTGATCGGGCTTGTAATTGTTGCTTTTCCTTGCCGGAAGCTCTTCAGTCAAAATCACTTTCATCGTGTTCGGACTCGGCGTCGGTTCTATTGATTTAATCTTCATATTGGTCCTCCTATGCGCAATCTGACACTTATTCTAACATAGTCGGCACAAGCGTTCTATTGCGCCGCTTAGCTTTTGCAAATGCCGGCCTCTTTTTGGATACGGGCGGCGAACTGCAAAAGAAATTGATGCCGCTCCTCTGCTAAACCGGCCCCCGCTTTTGTATTCATTAAGCCTTTAAGCTTGATTAATTTATCCTCTATATGGGCCAGCACACTTGTTTGAGTTCCGTACATCGGGTGACCCTTCGCGCCGGCAAACATAAAAGCCCTGCCGATACCCGCTGCGCCGATCGCATCAAGCATGTCTGCATCCTGAACAACTTTCCCCTCCAATGAAAGCGGCCGCTTTTTCAGCAGTTCCCTGTGTCTGAATGACATTCTCGTGATAATATCCGCGATCTCCTGAATGGAGCCAGCCTCGATGTTGAAAGCAGCCAGCCGTTCTGTCACTTCGCCTGCCGTCAGCCTTTCGCTTTTTTCGAGCTTGGCGTCAATCAGATCATGAACCAGCGCGGCCGTCTCAGTGATAAATAAGTCGGCGCCTTCTTCTTTTGCCATATAAACAGAAAGTGTTGCGACCCGGGAAATATGAAGCCAGTCATGGCCCGTCCGTTCATTAATAAGCTTTTCTCTGACCCAATTCCTGACGCTTTCCAGCTGCTCTTTTTCGTTCACCGTATCACCTCTTATCGGGCCAAAAGCCTCTGCACCGTATCTTCAAGCTCTTTTGGGTTGACGTTCGGTGAAAAACGCCCGGTGACTTCACCGTTTCGGTCCACGATAAACTTAGTGAAATTCCATTTGACCGCTTTTGTGCCGAGCATCCCCTTCGCCTGTTCCGTCAGATATGTGAAGAGAGGATGAGCGTCTGCTCCATTGACATCAACTTTCGCAAACATCGGGAATGTGACTCCGTAGTTTTTCACACAGAACTCTTGAATTTCAGCTTCGTTTCCAGGTTCTTGGTTCATGAATTGGTTGCAGGGAAATCCCAATATTTCAAGACCTTCCTCCCGATATGTATCATAGAGCTCCTGAAGCTGCTTGAGCTGGGATGTGAACCCGCATTTGCTTGCTGTATTCACAATGATCATCACCTTGCCTCTGTAAGCCGATAGCGTCATGTCTTTGCCTGTTATGGTCCGTACGTTTATATCGTAAATTGTCATCTGCGGCCCTCCTATTTACATTCTTCATTTATTTTACCTGTTTTACACTGCAAAACAAACGGAAACCGCTTTTTCCTTCCACTTAACGGAAAACGTTTTTTTCGAGGAACCAAACGGCTCTTTACCCGTCATAATAAAGAGCCGCTCCGAATTTATGCCCATTTGCCGCTTTTATCCTTGTCATTATGCGTTAAATGCGGTTTATTACGCCGGGATGGATTGAAAAATCGCTTAAAAATTTCTATAATGAAGAAAATTAACGGGGAATAACGGAGGTGGCATGTTGCCTATTAATATACCAAATCACCTGCCCGCTAAGCAGGTGCTTGAAAGTGAACACATCTTTGTAATGGATGAAAGCCGGGCTTTTCATCAGGATATCCGGCCGCAGAAGATCGTGATTTTAAATCTGATGCCGAAAAAAATCCAAACGGAAACCCAGCTCCTCAGGATGCTTGGGAATTCACCTTTACAAGTTCACTTTACGTTCTTAATTCCGAGCACACATACTCCAAAAAATACGGCAAGGCAGCATCTGGATGAATTTTATACGGATTTTTCCAGCATCCGCCACAAACGGTTTGACGGAATGATTATTACCGGAGCTCCGATTGAGCACCTGCCGTTTGAAGATGTTTCTTACTGGGAAGAATTGAAGGAAATCATGGAATGGAGCAAAACGAATGTCACTTCAACCCTCCATATCTGCTGGGGCGCTCAAGCCGGTTTATACTATCATTACGGCATTGAGAAAGTGGAGCTGCCGAAAAAAATCTTCGGTGTGTTTGAGCATACCGTTCTTAAAAAACATGAGAGATTGGTAAGAGGATTTGACGAGCTATACTATGTGCCCCACTCACGGCATACAGATATTAATACGGAGCAGCTGCAATCGGCTTCGGATCTGGATGTGCTCAGCGTTTCAGAGGAAGCGGGGGTCTGTTTAATCGTTTCAAAAGACGAAAAACAGATTTTCTTAACGGGTCATCCTGAATATGATACCGATACGCTACTTCAGGAGTATGAGAGAGACATAGAGAGAAATCTTTCAAACGTAGAAGCTCCTAAGCACTATTTTGCGCCCGGCGGGAAAGAACCTGTTAACCGCTGGAAAGCTCATGCAACGTTATTGTTTATGAATTGGCTGAATTATTACGTATATCAGGAAACCCCGTATGAATGGGATTAATTTTTGTTTTGAGTGATACGGTGACAA
Organism: Bacillus sp. GZB; assembly: GCF_001975995.1. NCBI lineage: Bacteria > Bacillati > Bacillota > Bacilli > Caryophanales > Bacillaceae > Bacillus > Bacillus sp. GZB. Next base: position 830,046 of record NZ_MTQG01000017.1, on the reverse strand, counting down.
AAATATGATAAAATACTCTTGATTCAGTATGCGTATAACAAAACTTTAAAATAATGGAACATATCAATTAAATTTAGTTTAAATATGTTGCCGCGCTTATTATAAAATGATGCACTTGTGTTATGTTTATCTATAGACAATAACTCCTTACGATGCATGAAGCTTGCTTGTTGTTGATTACATTGAGGTGAATTTACTTGAATACCAATAAAAAAGTATTAATTTTGACTGCAAATTACGGAAACGGGCATGTTCAAGTGGCCAAAACGCTCTACGAACAGTGTCTGCGTCTCGGCTTAGATGTGACGGTTTCCAATTTGTATCAAGAGTCAAATCCGATTGTTTCAGAGGTTACTCAATACCTTTATTTAAAAAGCTTCTCAATCGGGAAACAGTTTTATCGTTTGTTTTATTACGGAGTTGACAAAATCTATAATAAACGCAAATTCAATATTTATTTTAAAATGGGAAATAAACGTTTAGGCCAGCTCGTCGAAGAGCATAAGCCGGACATTATTATCAATACATTTCCGATGATTGTCGTACCGGAATACAGACGGAGAACCGGAAAAGTGATCCCGACGTTCAACGTTATGACCGATTTCTGCCTTCACAAAATCTGGGTTCATGAAAATGTTGATAAATATTATGTCGCCACAGATTACGTGAAGGAAAAACTGATTGAAATCGGCACTCACCCGAACTACGTAAAGATCACGGGCATTCCCATCAGGCCTCAATTCGAGGAATCGATGCCGAAAGAGCCGATTTATAAAAAATACAATCTCTCTCCCGACAAAAAAGTTCTTCTTATTATGGCGGGAGCGCATGGTGTGCTGAAAAACGTAAAAGAACTGTGCGAAAATCTCGTTCATGACGATCAGGTGCAGGTTGTGGTGGTATGCGGCAAAAACAGCTCGCTGAAAGAATCCCTCAGCAGCTTGGAAGGTGACAATGCCGACCGGCTGAAAGTCCTGGGCTATGTAGAAAGAATTGACGAGCTGTTCCGTATTACGGACTGTATGATCACGAAACCGGGCGGCATCACACTGACGGAAGCGACTGCGATCGGAGTACCCGTTATTTTGTACAAACCGGTTCCCGGACAGGAAAAAGAAAATGCCATTTTCTTTGAAGATCGCGGTGCGGCTGTCGTGGTCAACCGCCACGAAGAAATTTTAGAGTCTGTCACCTCCCTTCTCGCGGATGAGGAGAAGCTGAACCGGATGAAGGACAATATTAAAAGCCTTCACCTCCCTAACTCCTCTGAAGTCATTTTGCAGGACATTATAAAAGAATCTGAACTGATGGCCGAAAAGGCGGATATGGCATTATCGTAAGAGAAAAGCACACGGACGATTCGTGTGCTTTTTGTTTTTTTCCGGATAAGCTTTATCACTGGAAAAATAAAGATGAAAAATAGAGAGCGGCCGCTTGACGCCCGCTCCCATATGGTGTATAGTTGAACCATCATTTAACAACGTAAACATACGTACGGTTGAATGATGACAAAATTTTTTTTAGCACGAAGGTGCTACAGTACTAGGAGGAATTAAGCAATATGCAAAACGGTAAAGTAAAATGGTTCAATAACGAAAAAGGATTCGGCTTCATCGAAGTTGAAGGCGGAGACGACGTATTTGTTCACTTCACTGCTATCGAAGGAGACGGATACAAATCATTAGAAGAAGGACAAGAAGTTTCTTTTGAAATTGTCGAAGGTAATCGTGGACCTCAAGCTTCTAATGTTGTAAAACTCTAAACTCAATACATGTTGATCAGATGACACAAATAGAGGAGAGGCGTATGCCTCTCCTATTTGATTGCCGTCTGAATCTCAATTGCGACAAGATTCTGCTTGCAGCGCTGCTCGATTTCTTCAATTTGTTTCTCCATTGACGGCATTCCTTTTTTCGCCATTTCCGCTAAACTTCCCAAATCACCGTATATTTCTTTAAATGTCTGCTGAAGGATTGTTTTTAAATCATTATCATTCACGGCTGGTTTTTCCCTTCTCTCCCAAGATACCCTGAATAATAGTAATTAAGCCCTAATTAATCAGGTTCAATAGTTATATCGGCTCATTTTATATATTTTTTCTATTTTCCGTACATATTTCTAAAAAAAAATCTCCAAACTATTTGCGGAGGTGTTTTTTAATGGACTCTGAATTTTTTCCAAACGGACTGACGGATAAACGCCAGCTTGAATTAGCGGTAGAAACGGCCCAGAAAACAACGGGAGCGGCTACCCGGGGCCAAAATTCAACTTTGGTGGAATCTGCTTACCAGGCGATTCAGGATGCCAGAACGATGTCACAATCCAGTGAACTGCAAGCTCTCGACCAGGATTTTCTGCAAAAGCAGCGAATGCTTCTCGACGATTGCCAGCATCAGCTTGATGAATTCGAAAAATAAAACCGCAGAAGCTGCGGTTTTATTTTTTATTGATTTGTCAGCACCTTGCCGTAGGCTTTCAGCTTCTCCCCCACCGTGCATTGGTTGATACAGAAAGAATGAGCGTGCGTTTTTCCAAACTCTTTGCGGAAATGCTTTTTTACGAAACAGTCTTTGCAATATTCATCCTGAAGCTCTGTCAATTCTTTATAAATGCTTTTTTTATCCAATATCAGTCATCTCCGTTACCTTCTAATGTTATGCGGCTTTCAATTTGCCGGTCCGAGAGAATTTTTCTGGCAAGGTCATCCGCTTCTTGATTTTCCTTTCGGTTTACGGCTTCATATGTCGGTGTCAGCTTTAAGGATTCGAGCAGCGCTTCAATTTTATCCAGCCATTCGTTTTGCGTTTCATCATAACACGGCCAGCTGCCGTCAAGCTGATGCAAAACGACGAGGGAATCCCCTCTTATCGTGATTGAATTTCTGCTTGCGCCAAGTTCCTGCACTTCCTTAAGTGCTTCGTACAAAGCGGCATATTCCGCCTCATTGTTCGTCTGAAGCGTTAAGCTTTTATTTTTCCGTATGCGATGCCGCTTGCCGCCGAGAGAATAATACACGACAATTCCGAGTCCTGCGCGTCCGCTTGTTTTGTCAAAGCCGCCGTCGAAATACACTGTAATGTCGTCAGGTTCGTACGCAAGTTCTTCAGTAAGCTTTTCTAATTCTTTAAGCGTCCAGCTCGCGCCTTTTTCATCCTCAAAATAAATGTCTTTTATATAAGGAAAGCGGCTGACTTCTCTTGCAAGCATGCGCGCTTTCGGAACGGTCAGCCAATCTTCGGAAAAAAACGCGACAGGGCCTGTTCCTTTTGCTTCTATTTCGATATACGGCTTAAGATTCATTGAAATCACCTTACCATTCATTAGTTGACGGGCGTGTGCTATAATCAAACCATTCTCAAATTGAAAGGAAGTCAGCAGGTTTTGTTTAACGATGTGTTATGGATCTTATTTGCGGTCATTCATTTTATCATTGTTCTTCTGTTTTATAAAGGATTTGGCAAAACGGGCCTATTCGTATGGATCGGTTTCGCCACGGTGTGCGCCAACTTGCAGGTTGTCAAAACAGTTGAGCTGTTCGGGCTCACGGCAACACTGGGAAATATCATGTACGGCACCGTTTTCTTCGCAACGGATGTGCTGAACGAAAAATACGGTCCCCGGGAAGCGCGCAAAGCCGTCTGGCTCGGCTTTTCCACTCTGCTCGCTTTAACATGCGCCATGCAGGGGGCTCTTTTATATAAACCGGCTGCGTCAGATATCGCACAGCCTGCCCTTGAGACGATTTTCGGTTTTCTGCCGCGTGTTGCGCTCGGAAGCCTCTTGGCTTTTATTTTCAGCCAAACGATAGATGTTTATGTATATTCAGCCATTCGGAGAATCTTTCCTTCAGACAGGCTTCTCTGGCTCAGAAACAGCGGAAGCACGGCGCTCAGCCAGCTGCTGGATACATTTATCTTCACTGCCGTGGCCTTTATCGGCGTTTATTCCGCGGGCGTATGGTTCAGCATCTTTATTTCGACTTATCTGATTAAATTTGCGGTATCACTCATTTCTGTCCCTTATGCGTATGCGGCAAAACGAATGACACCGAAGGGAGAGTGACGGATGATGCCCGCTGAAATTTACGTGGACGGCGCAAGTGCCGGAAACCCGGGCCCGTCCGGTATCGGTATTTTTATTAAACATGACGGGAAAACAGAATCTTTCTCAATTCCGATCGGCGACCATTCAAATCAGGAAGCTGAATTTCTCGCTTTAATTGAAGGAATGAAGCTGTGTGCCGCCCGCGGATTTGAGTCCGTGTCATTCCGGACGGATTCGGATATCGTGGAGCGGGCCGCGGATCTTGAAGCGGTTAAAAACAAGGCTTTCCAGCCGTTTGTGGATGAAATCGTCCGATTAAAGGCCGGGTTTCCATTGTTTTTTATTAAGTGGATTCCCGGCAGACAAAACCAAACAGCCGATCAGCTCGCAAAAAAAGCGATTCGGCTGAATAAATAACCGGAATGAAATTGCGTCTCACTGTTCATCCTACAAATGAGGTGAACAGCTATGAGAAAAGAAAATAAAGGCCGGCTGACCGGGGGCGTGAATCCTCAGGGAAATATGGAAGGAAATGCGCATAAAGACCCGAAATCAGCCCTTGAAAACAACGCAAAAAAAAGCAATACAAAACGCTAGAGGGATCAGCTGATCTCTCTGGCGTTCAGCTTTTCGAGCATTCTTTCAATTCCTTTTATCTGATGGCGTCTGAGCATTAAAGATGCTTCCTCCATCTTCAATGAAAAAAGTGCTTCTTCGAGCGTACAGACTAACGGCACCTCGCAATGTATTTCAGCAAGCTGCCTTGACAGCTCCAATTCTTTCAAGCTTTGCTGAATTTTCGTTTGCTGGCCCTTCGGCAAGAGAGCGAGGCTTTCTAATAACCGTTCTATGTTTTCGTATTCACGGATCAGCTTGTACGCCGTTTTTTCCCCGATCCCTTTAACGCCGGGATAGTTATCGCTCGTGTCTCCCATCAGCGCCTTAATGTCAATCAGCGCTTTTGGCGGAACCCCCGTTTCTTCTCTGAATATCTCATCTGTATATACCTTATAATTGCCGATACCCTTTTGCAGCAGCGCTACTTGAACTTGTTCATTCAGCAATTGAAGCAGATCTTTATCACCCGTTACAATCGTAATTTCCGCTTCCCCGGCAAATAGGGCAGAAAGCGTACCGATACAGTCATCCGCCTCATAGCCTTTTATGCCGATGTTTAAAAACCCGAGCTCTCGCGCTGCTTCTTTCGCTAAATCAAATTGCGGAATCAGCTCTAGCGGCGGTTCGCTTCTGTTGGCTTTATAATCTTGAAACAAATCATTGCGGTACGTTTTGCTTCCCATATCCCAGCAGCAGACGACATGTGTGGGCTGAAACGTATCAACCGCCGTAATAAGATGCTTTAAAAAACCGTTGACTCCGTTTGTGGGAATTCCGTTTTCATTTATCATAAAATTGCGATGAACGGCCGTCGCGAAAAACGAGCGGAACAAAAGCGCCATACCGTCAACGAGCAGTAATTTATTATTCATATATCGAAACTCCTTTTTATTCAATGTTCCTATTTTACCAAAGAAGGCGGTAAAAAAACAGCATCCCCCCATTTGGAAGATGCTGCCGTCACGTTTACTCACCGTGTCTTTTATTGCTTGCCATCAGCTTTTCAGCTTCACGGCCGGCATAAGAATCAAATTTCTGTCCGAAGCCGTTTTTCTTTTTGGCATTGTTATTCTGCTGAGCATTTCTGTTTCCCAGTTTTGTTCTGCCCATAGTCATATCCCCCTTTAGAGAAGATACGGATAGTATGTACAGCAAGCGCTGATGACACACGCGGCAGGTTCATCCATTACTGTCTGCTGACGAATTCTTTCACCATCTCTTCACTTACGAATCGTCTTTGCGGCACGATGCCCTTTTTCGCCAGCTGGTTCATTTTTGCGGTGATGCCATTGATGGCATCTGTCGTGAACGGTTTATTCTGTCTGCATTTTACAATGGCTTCTTCAATGGCCTGTTCACGCTCATAATCAAGCTGTACAAATGTTTTGACATGCTGATGCTGTTTTGCGGAATGTGCTGAAATTGCTTTATGGACTTCTGACATAAAAGGTTTCATCTCGCTTTTTTCATTTTAGTCTACCACGACTGTTATCTGCCCGCCAACCGGATTTTTAAATTTTCAGCATTTCATCTTTCTTTTTCCATGCTTTTTCGGCTTCGTAAAGGTGTTCAATTTCCCTTGCACTCGTATTTTCCGCAAGACCTTGTAAATAAGTGTCCCGCTGCTCGCGGATCTGGGACAGGCTTTTATCCGCCATGTCTTCTTGCAGACGGCGCACCTGCTCAGTATATCGCTCTGAAAGGCTTTCTTTCTCCTGCTCAAGCCACTTTTCTGTCACTTTTTGCAGGCTGAGCCTGAGCCCTTCCACAAACGCTCTTTTTCCGTTCTGTTCAAAAAACTGCTTCGGCGATTTAACTTCTTTTATGTGATGTGTGAATGCCGAGACGTCAATGACCGGAGCGACTTCTTTCAGCTGAACCGCAAATTCGTTTTCGGCGCTCACATAAATAGAGAAATCTCCGTCTTCCATAAGCTTCTTCTGACAGTTTTCCATCCATTCCTCAGTCATATGGCGCTCAATAAAACCGGTCATCCGGATATCGAGCGTTTTCAGCTCTTGAATATATTCAAAACGGAATTCCTTGAGCGCTTCATTCAGCGCCGCTGATATATTTTGTTTCCAATCACCGTTTTGAAGACCCGGATGGAAGGCGGTTTTCAGCATATCATTCGCATAAAACGTCAGGCGATGTTTAATGTGATAGAGCTGCTCTTCCGTATCTTTCATCACTTTTCGAATGATGACCTCAGACGTACGGCGCTTTGAAATGTCAGCGAGAGCTTTTTCATAGGAAGACTCCAGACGCTGTTTCTTTTTCTCTTTTTCTTCTGCCGACTGGTGAAGAGATTCGTGAAGCTGTTCCACCATATCGCACAATTTGTCCGCCTCTGTTTTCAGCTGGGCGCAGCTGGCCCTCATTACATCTTCCTCAATAAAGTGCTCAAGTCCGGTTCTTACATCAGAGAACCTGTTATAAAAAGCTGCTTTTTTACCCGCAAGCTCTTCTTTACTTGAGACATGATATAATTTCGGCCGGTTAATTCCCTCTTTTGAGAGTTCTGAGCGGACATAGTCTTTGACTGTTTCCAGCTCGCTTTCGGTTTTGGCCAGATCGGCGGCGTTAATGACAAAAAACATTTTGTCCATGCCGAATGATTCTTTGACGAGGCCGAGTTTCTTCAGAAAAGACCTGTCTCCTTTTGAAAAAGAATGCTGATAGTACGTCATATAAAAGAACGCGTCAGCATCTTTTATATATTGAAAGGCAAGTTCCGTATGGCGCTTGTTTATACTGCTTGCTCCCGGCGTATCAACAATGGTGATGCCTTTTTGCGTGAGAGGCGAATCATAATACACGGTGACTTCTTTTACGCAGCAGGCCGTTTTTTCTTCCGCTGCATACGGTTTTAAATCTTCAACCGGCACCGTCAGTGTCAGCCTTTGACGGATCTGTTCTTCATACGAATCAAACGCCTGCAGCATCGTCTGAATCACCGGGATAAGTTCATCCGGAACTTTTCCCTTTTTAATGGCATAATTCCATCTCTCTTTCAGTGAACGTCCCTTTACATCAGCGTCTTTCAGCTCAGTCAGCTGAAGCATTTCAGCGTCCAGATCCTCCTCCGTCTTAAAAACGATCTCCGCAGATTTATGCGGTTTGCCGGCTTGCGGTTTCGTTATTTTGTTGATCGTAGCCGTTGTGGGCGTCGGTGATGACGGAAGCACGTATTCACCGACAAGCGCATTTGCAAATGATGATTTACCGGAACTGAATCCGCCGAATAACGCCAAGGTAAACTGGCGGTTTTCAAGCCGCTCAATCCTGCTTCGAAAGGCTTCTGCCTGTTTTTCTAATATGCTCGAGGATTCAAGAATCCCGGCAAGCTCATAGAACCGATCAGTCTGCTCTTTTATAGGAAGTTCCTTCATCGCATTTTTTTCGGGCTTGTTTACTTCATACTGTACAGTCTCTTTTGGTTTCTCTTTTTGGACGGGCGCTTTTGCAAGGCGTTTTTTTCGCGTATACCAGTCGCCGCTTCCCGTATCACAGGTCAATTCTTCTTCCCACAAAGCGCGGACTCGGGCTGCTTTTTCCAAGGCATTGCGTTCTTCTTTTGCCGATTGCGCGAGCTCATCCCTTATCTGCTTTTCTTTTTCGAGCCGGTTTTTCAAGTTCTCAATGAGCGGTCCGTTTTTTGCCTGAACATAAGCGGTCAGCTCCTCAATGAGTTCCGCTGTTTGTCTTTTGGCTTCCCTTCTGATCATCTCAGCGAGGTCTTTCGTATAAGTTAATACGTATTCAGATGAAAAGGCAGCTCCCTGCTTAATGGCCTGAGCGGTGATATCATCAGAAAGCGGTGTGCGGTACGCCTGAATTTTCCTGATCAGTTCGTCCGAATCCGCTTCATACCGCTTGGCCGCTTTCGTAAATGTGTCGATAATATGCCAATCCGCTTCCCCTTCCGTTCTTTTTTTAATATCGGCAAAAAATTCAGCACGCCTTCTTTCTTTTTCCGAAGCCGTTTTCGCTTTTGAAAAGAATAATCCGGTTTTAAATGAGGGCTGCTGTGATTCAATATAAGCAGATGCAAGCTCCCTCATCTCAAAGGGTGTCAGATTAGCGTTTTGCAATATGTTCTGCACGTCTTTTCTGATGTCTTTCTCTGCTGTTTCAGCCTGTTGAACGGCTTTTTTAAGCTCACCTTCAACAGAACTGACAAGTGCTTCTTGTTTGTCAAACTGCTCTCCGCTGCCGTTTTTATCATCTTTTACGAGCATCTCTGTATGCTCTTTGACTAAGTGTGCAACTTTTCTCTCCGTTAAGGACCATAAATTTGTTTTTGCCTGCTGTTTCAGCTTCTGCAGATGTTTTTTCAGCTGTTCCATGCCGTTTAAAGGATGGTCAGGCTCAGTGACAGACGTAAAGAAAAGCGATTCTTTCGGTATTCCCGCGCTTTCAAGCATGTCTTCCACCTGCCTGCGGTACTCTTCAAACTTCGTTTCAGTTTCATCATGTCTGTCAATTTGGTTGACGATCAGAAATAAATTTGGAATACGGTCTTTGATGGAGCTGAGAAACAGCATATTTTCTTCTGAATGAACGTGATTATAATGAACGACGTAAAATAAAGCGTCAGCCTGATGGAGAACCGAAGCCGCAGATAAAAAATGCGCTTCGTCCGTCGAATCAATTCCCGGTGTGTCGATGTAGGCCGCATGAGGCTCTGACTCCTTAAAGCCGGCATAGACTTCCACCGTCTCAATTTGCTCACCATCTTTACAGAATTGCTGCACTTGTTCTTTATCGTAACTTCCTTTGATCTCTGCATAAGCCCCGTCCGTCGTATGAAGCACGACTTTATCTTCACCGTGCCGGATGACAACGAGGTTGGCGCTTGTAGGAATCGGGCTTGTCGGCAGTATGTCTTCACCGAGCAATGTGTTTAATAAAGAGGACTTTCCGGCCGAATAATGCCCGGTAAACGCGATATAAACCTCTTCATCAGCCGCTTTTTTCATAATGGCCGCGAGCTGATCGGCCCGTTTTTTATCCTGATGATCCAAAAATTGTGCGTATAAGGCACCCGTTCTGCTGAAAATCTCCCTGTTATGGCGTTCTTCTTCTGTCATGTGTCTTTACCCCTTTGTGTCTGTCGCATCAAATGACGTTTTCATTTTTAGAAAGCTCTGAAAAAAACCTCTCCCCCATTTTACACAAGAATGGCTCACTTTTCTTCAGGAAACGCAAAAAAGCCGCCGATATCGGCAGCTGATAAAGAAAAAACACCCGCGGCAGGAAAAACCGCAGATGTTTAAGAAGACATCGATTTATTCGAAACTTTTTTCAATACGAAACCAATTAAAACACTGTATGTACAAACGGCTGCAAATAAAAATAACATTGTCATTTTCGGCACCACCTTGAATGAGAATCATTTTCATATTTACATCTTATCATGAGTGAGAATGATTTTCAATCTCTATTTTGCGGTGTTTTCTTCTAGCGCTTTCTCTTCGGCGCGAATCCTCACGGTGAGCATGCAGGCATTGAGAATCGAAAAGAGAAACAGTGTCCAATACGCTCCGTATAACAGCGGCAGAAAAATAAATTCTAAGATGACGACCGCGTAGTTCGGGTGCTTCATCCACCTGTACGGCCCCTTTCTGACAAGCTCCGCATCCGGCACGACAAGGATTTTCGTATTCCAATACCGCCCTAATGATAATAGCGCCCAATACCTGATCCCTTGTACAAATAAAATAATACATATAATGGCGGCCCACCTTGGAGAAGGCGTTTTTTGAAACGCCGCCACCTCAGCTGTAAGAGAGACAAAAAAGAGCACGTGCATCAGGACGAGAAAGGGATAATGTCCTTCTCCGTATTCGACTGCGCCTTGCTTTTTCACCTTTTGCTCATTGCGCCGGGCCACGATCATCTCCGCAATCCGCTGGGCCGCAAGCAGCATGATAAACAGCCAAAACATTAAGAAGCCCCCTTTTCCCAGCTGAACAGCAAAAGCTCAGACGAAAATCCCGGCCCGAGAGCGCCGATCAGCCCTTTTTCGTTTTCTTTCTGCCGCCCGTGGAGCAACTGTTCTTTTATCACATGAAAAATAGTTGCGGCAGACATGTTCCCGTGTTTTTGCAGCACCTTCCGAGATGCCGCAAGCTGACCGGTGTCCATTGAAAGACTCGTTAAATAGGCGTCAATGACCTTTTTCCCGCCGGGATGGGCAAGAAAGGTTTTAATGTCGTGAGGACTGACGCCATATTCAAATAAAAATTCATCAACATTGTTCTTCAGCCACTGTGAAACCAGGGTGGGAATGTCTCTTGAAAAAATGACTTGAAAACCGCTGTCGGTGAATTCCCAGCCCATCACATCTTCCGCATCCGGCATCATCACCGATTGAGTGGCGAATATCCGCGGAAGAAGCGGCTGTTTGACTTCGTTTCGGTTCGCCTTTTCTCCTCCGATTAGTACTGCGGCAATTCCGTCCGCAAACAGGGAAGTTCCGATTAAGTTGCTTTTTGACTTGTCGTTCGGCTGAAACGTTAAACTGCAGAGTTCAGCCGCGATGACAAGCACGTATGCTTCAGGATACGCGCGGCAGTATTCGTAAGCCCTGGACAGGCCGGCCGCTCCGCCCGCGCATCCTAAACCCCAGATCGGTATCCGTTTTGTTTTCGCAGAAAACGGAAGCCGATTCATCACTTTCGCTTCAATGCTGGGTGTCGAAAGCCCGGTGCTGGAAATAAAAAAGATCGCATCCACTTTTTCATATGGAAAGGGATTTGTTAAACAATCCGGGTTTGTTAAACAATCAAGTGCCGCATCCGCACTATGCTTGACGGTTTCTTCCGTATACAGCCGGTTTTTCTCTGAAAAACCCCGTGCCGTTTTATACCATTCAATCGGCCGGACAAACTGCCTTGATTCAATTTCGCCGTTTTGAAAGGCTTTTAACAGCCGGTCAATATCCTTAAATGAATCGGCAAACATCCCTCTTGCAAAATCCGCCGCCGTTTCTTGCGAGACATGATACTTCGGAATGCTCGTTCCGACCGATAACACATATGCCATGCCCATCACCTCTTTAATAAAAGTTTCCGCTTTTTTCCTGAATGTATGCATAAGTTTGAATCGAGGATTTCACTGACATGCCATTTTAATAGGAAATTGGCCCTTTTGAATAAGAAACCGTTCGACTATACTTGATCCATTCATAAAAAAAGGTTGTGATAAGAATGCTGAAGCCTGTCATTCTTAAAGGGTCACTCGTTCAGTTAGAGCCGCTGGCGATTGATCACACTCAGGCACTCTGTGACGCTGCTTCTGAAAATAGGACGACTTACGATTACACCCATGTTCCTGACGGAATCGAAGAAACAAAGCGTTATATTGAGCGGGCGCTTTCCGATTATGAAAAAAGACTTGCATTGCCTTTTGCAGTACGGAGTCTTGAAACAGACCGAATCGTCGGAAGCACGAGGTTTATGGATGTGGAAGTGCTTACGCGGCCGGCGGATGCAGCTCCGGAAGTGTGTGAGATCGGCAGCACATGGTATGCCTCTGCCGTGCAGCGGACCGGTGTCAATACGGAATGTAAACTTCTGATGCTGACTCATGCGTTTGACGTGTGGCAAGCTGTCAGGGTGACGCTGAAAACCGACGTTCGCAACCAGCGCTCACGGACTGCGATTTTGCGGATCGGAGCCCAATTTGAAGGGATCCGCCGCGCACACATTCAAGCTGTCGACGGCGGCCTCAGAGATACCGCCTACTACTCCATCCTTCGGGAGGAATGGCCTTATATCCAGCAAAACCTTTCTGGCCGGCTCGCAGCATATAACTGAAAAACCTGCCGATATACGGCAGGTTTTTTCACATATTCGGATCATGGACGTATAAATTGAGATCGATCCGTCCGTCTGACGTGACCGCTACCCTCTCAGCTTCAAGAGACAGCTTCTGTACAGAAAACATCTCTTCGTCTCTCAATCCGATTTCGCCCTTTGCATTGATGACTCTGTGCCAAGGAAGACAATGCTTTTTACTCATGGAGTGAAGAATCCTCACAACCTGCCTCGCTCCCCGCGGACTTCCCGCAAGATCGGCAATTTGACCATACGTCATTACTTTCCCTTCAGGAATCTGTTTGATAATGGCTACCGCCCGTTCCGTAAATGTCATGCAACTCCTCATTTCGACTAAAAATGATTTCCCTAGTATCATACAACAGTTTTGACGTCATATGATGATGCCTTACTCTGGAGGCTTAAAATAAGATGGTACGAGTTAATAAAACTCATGGGGGAGAATACTTTTTATATTCACAAAAAGTTAACATAAGTTTATATGGACAAATTTTACATACAGTTATATAATACAGTTGTATCAAATAAAAAAAGGGAGTGTTTTAAATGAAATTTAAAAAAGTTTTAACCGGTTCAGCTCTATCACTTGCTTTACTTGTTTCTGCTGCTCCTGCTTTTGCAGCAAGCCCGACTGCAGATGGCGGGAGTCATAAAACTGCAGCTCCTCAGGCAGTGTTAAAAACTATATACATCAATGCTAATACACGTGGAGAACTTCTTAATGTAACAGTATTTGCTGGAGTTAAATACTATTTAAAAGATGCCAAGCAGAACAGTGATGGCACATGGACTGGTGAATACCAAGGTTGGTTTTAAGATTATCTAAGGGATAAGAGATTTTTCTCTCATCCCTTTTTTCATAGTTGTTTTCCCTACTAACCTCCTAAATACCATGATCAACGAAGAGCGTTGTGCGGCGATTTCAAGCAACCGTATTTCAAGCTCTGTCTCAGCAGCAGACCGTTGTTCCTCAATGCATTTTAGCAGAGTGTCTCAGTATGCATCCTTTTTTGTTCCCAACCATGCCGCTTTTCTTATGACTTAATTGTATTAATTGACAACTCACTCGTATTTCTGGGCAAGGTTCTTCTATTTCATGCCTTACGCACTCCTTATACTCCTTGGTGTGCTTTTCAGCCACCAATATTCACCGCCGCCTCTTGTATTGGAGATTCCGAAATGAATTCACTCTCGCAGAATAGTTTCTCCAGTTAGGAAAACACCTAAAATGAATAAAATTAAATGTAAGGGCAATAATTCTTCGTGAGCAAGTACCCCATAAAACCTCTTACTTGCTCTTTTATTTTTGATAAAACACAATCCAGGGTGATAACATGAAATTTGCTTGGGAAGAATTAATTATAATTGCATTCGGAATGATTTTACTGAGAATTTCAGGGAGAAAATCCATTGCACAAATGACCATTGCACAGACAATGGTGATGATTTCAATCGGTACGATTATCGTTCACCCCATTTTAGAAACCAGTTTATTGAAAACATTAATCGCTGCGTCTATCCTTTTTAGCGCTTTGATTTTAATGGAGTGGTTTCAAGTAAAAGTAAACTGGATTGAATCTTTTTTAACCGGAAAATCTAAATTCGTTATAGAAGACGGCCAACTCAATATAGAAAACTTAAAGAAGCTGAGACTGACAGCAGATCAACTCGAAATGCGTTTAAGGCTTCTTGGCATTTCAAATATAAATACAATTAAATATGCCACTTTAGAAGCTAACGGACAATTAGGCTACGAATTAAAAGATGACTGTAAGCCTTTAACCATCAAAGACCTTAAAAAAGTGATCGATCCAAAATGTCTTAACAAAGAGCCTCAACCTCAAAAAGATGATCAAGCCAATATATTCGAGGAAATCAAAAGTCACCAGACTCAGCACAAGCCAAAAAATCTTGAATAATTCGCTGATTAGTAAAGCCTTTTGTTATTCAAAACCGAAGCCGAATCAGACCGTTAACCGCCGATCAAAAGCGGTTTACAAGAAACAAAAAAAGCATCTGAAGCAGATGCCTTTTTCAATCGATATTGCGACGATGAAAAGAGTCGGTAATCCCCGTATTTTTCGAGAGGTCCTTGTATGCGCCTGAATATGCTTTTCAGCCGCCTATATCCACCGCCGCCCTTAGCCATAATGTTAGTCAGTTTGTTTTTATAAAATCATTGATTAATTGATCAGTCGTTAATATTGTGGCAAATTCATCATGCAACGTGGCCAGAGATATATTGTGAATAGTCTCTGCATCATAATATGTATCATTTTGATCTCTCATTCCGAAGGCTGCTGTTGCATCTGAAATCAGGTATGTATCAAATCCTAAATTACCGCTCATCCTTGTGGTTGTTGAAACACAGTGCGGCGTAGTCAAGCCAGTGATTACGACAGTTGTTATATCATTTGCTTTTAAAAGCTCTTCTAGATTAGTCCCAATAAAGCTGCTGTTTACTTTCTTGGTTATAATGACTTCTTTATCCATAGGTTTAACGATTTCCTTTATAGCAACCCCCTCATTTTTTGGATAAAATAAAGAACCAGGTTTATCAGAAGTATGTTGTATGTATATGACTGTCCATCCTTTTTCTCTCCATAATTTCAGTATTTTGCTGATATTTTCTTCCGCCTTTACGTTATTTCGTTCTCCCCACTTTTTATCATCAAAGGCTTTTTGTACATCCACAATGATTAAAGCTTTTTTCTTTTCTGCCATCAGATAACCTCCTATATTGAAAATTCGTATTTATAACATTTTAAATAAAGTTTTTACTTTTGTACAATTGATTAAATTACTAACACATCTTCCCCGTTGGAAAAGTATTGAAATATCTAAAGTTCACCAGAGGCCAGCAATATTCAACTCTTTTTCTCTATATACTTATCAATATCCTGACATAAGCCCCAACAGTGAATGAAAGGGTTGCCCCTAACTCAATTCACGCTCACAAAATATTAACAAAAAAACCCTTGGTTATTTTTGCATTGCATGTAATAATACAAGTGTATCGAAAAAACAAAGGAGTGTTTAAAATGAAATTGAAAAAAGTTTTAACTGGTTCTGCCTTGTCTCTCGCTTTACTCGTTTCCGCTGCCCCTGCTTTTGCATCTAGCCCTGGTAATACAAATATCGACTCAACTCAAACAAAAATTTCGACACAAGCGACCAAAGATTCTTTTACAATGGATTACCTTCATAGATGGGATATTCCAAATACAACTGTTAAGAATGGTGTTACATATTACCTTAAGAAAGTAGAGATAATCGAAGGGTTCTATCACGCAACTTTTGAAGGATGGATTAATTAAAAGAAGGGGCTTTCCCTTCTTTTACTCTCTTTTGTAAGAATTCGTGCACAAGATACTCGTTCACGTACATATAGTCCGGGACGGTTTTTCGGCGAAATAAGGCGGATGCCGCATCACTCAATTTAGTTTCTTTTCAAACAATGAAACTAATAAAAAAAGAGGATGCCTCACAAAAAGTTCAGCAAACTTTCGGAAGCATCCTCGATCTGGATAAATAAGATGTTATTTTAAAGAAAACAGATAACTAACCCTCTTGAACCCTTGTCACATCAAGGGTTTTTTTCGTTTTAGGAATCATATTATAAATAAGTTGTTCACTTACCGCACACTTTCATAACGTGTTATTTCCCTTTAACTTCAAGCTTTTGAGCACTTTCTAAGCAGAAACACATTCACGCATTTTCATCCTTGAATGTGATTTTTGTTATTTTTGTGTTATTTTTTTCGAAATATAAATCATTAATCATCATACGGCCGATACTTCTTCCGACCAGCTTCCAGTTCTTTTTTTTGTGCCTCAACATGGCTCAGAAGAAATAAACTCACTGTTCCTACTTTCTTAACCGGATTCAATTTCCCAGAGCTCACGAGAGCGCTTAAACGCTGCCTCGTGACACCGAGCAATTCTCCGGTTTCCGCTGCAGTCAGTACTTCTTTTTGAATGAACTGTATCTTTTCATTTTCTGTCATGTCTGTTCTCTCTCCAAATCAGAATAAAACCTTTTAGTATGGTGACGATCGCAGCCATATATAAGATGACAACTGCAATCTTCCCCAATGTTCCAGCTGTTTCAAAATCAATTGCAACAATACCCACTAATATAATAAACAACGTCGTCATATCTAATGTATTGTAGTGCTTTAAATATTTTTTCATATCATCGTGGACGTGATATAATGTAGGAGCAAGGGGATTACTCCCCTTGTCTTACTATGTTTTAGCGCTTCTTGCTTGTCCGGCGGGAGCGCTTTTTTCTGTTCTTCTCTCGCTTCTCGCTTTCCTTCTGCCAAATATCATAAATATTTTTGACAATGGTTACGATTCCAGCGATGATAAGAACTATGTTTCTGATCTCGTCCACTTTAGCACCTCCTTTCGATACTTTTATTATACCAAACCTATTTACAACAGTCAATAGGTTTACGTGAATTAATCTCCTTTATTGAAAATTTTTTATTTATATTTCCGCAAAATAAAAATATGGATAAACATCCTTAATTCCTTTAAAATGGAATCATCGTCTAAATTCAGGGGGATATTATGGGTATATTTCTAAGTTTTATAGGGTTTTTTTTGTTTATTGGGTTTATAGCAGGCTTGATTTTATTTTTCATCAAACGAACAAGAAAACTTGGTAAGTTAACAGCCCCACTTTGTTTTGTGGCATCTATATTCTTTTTCTATTTGGGAGGACAGTTTTCAGACACAAGTTCTAGAAATAGAGACACAGGAACAGAATTAGGTGATAATACGAACATTACATCTTTAGATGAAGAAAAAAATGAAATTTCTTCTAAAGACAAGGAAGTATCTGTGTCAGATGATGATTCTACTGTAGTTCATGAATTAAATTGGTCAGAAAAGCAAAATGATACAACGTTTAAAATCGATCGCATTGGAATCGTTAAAGACGAAATGGAATCCGGTGCTGAAGGAGCTATAGCTGTTCACTTTGTCATTGACAATGGAAGCAAAAAAGATATCTCAACTTTCCCGAACCAAGGTACCCTTCTTACCAATACTAAAGAACAGATAGATGCCAGTTTATCACTCAGTGAAGATATTGGTGGAGAAATTATGTCTGGAGCAAAAAAAGAAGGGTATGTGCTTTATCCAATAAAAAAATTGCAGGATCCCAATGAAATCAAATCAGTCAGAATAAAATGGGATTTTTGGCCGGATAAAGATGTGACTACAAATGTAAAGGATTTTGATATTAATTTAACTTGGTGAGGAATCGTAATGTAATCAGTTATAATGGTCATCATACATAAGAATAAAGTTGAATTATTAAGAAGCCCCTTTCAAAATGAAAGAGGCTTCTTTTTATTCGTTTAACAAAGCAAACCATGCTTTCTGATAAACTTTTTGGCCAAACCCTTTAAATATAGACTTCGTGCTCTTAGACAAACGTTTTCTTGTCTTTTCTTCAGACATGATTTTTATTACCCTGTCTGCCAATTCATTTTGGGTTTTAACAAGATAACCATTTTTCTCGTTCTGTATCATATCTTTAGGGCCGTATTTAATATCATATGACGTTACCGGTGTACCTGCGGCTAAGCTTTCAAGAATGGTTAGTCCAAATCCTTCAGATTTTGAAGTGAGTATTGAACAAGCTGCTTTTTGATAAACCTCAATTTTGTTGTCTGTAAACCCTTTTAATTCAATATTTTTCGTTAAGTTTAATTTTTCAATCAGTTCTTGAAAGTATGTTTCATGCTCACCCGCGCCATAAATTTCGTATTTCGCATCTGGAATAACATCAACTACTTTTTTGAATGCCTTTATAGCTTCCTCTAGACCCTTTTCTTTATGATAGCGGGACAAAGTTACCGCTAGGTGCGGATTAACCTTAGAATTATCCTTCTCAGTGTCAGGTTTACTTATTCCATGTGGAATAACGCGATAATTCAATCGCTCTCCAAACTCGTTTGAAAAGTCATTTTTTTGTTCCTCAGTCAAAAACACAATCTGATCAAATTTATCAGGGTTCTTGAATAAAGCGTTATATTGTTGACTTAATTCAAATTCACCCTTCTCATTTAAATCGTAATGATTAGTGTGCAACACAACAACTTTTCTCACATCAGATAATCTTTTATCCAATAATAAACTAAAATTTTTAGGGTTGTCAGACATGATGATTGGTGATTCAATCTCTTTTGTTCGATTAGCTATCCAATATGCCGCCAGGTCTTCTAGGTTCTTAAATTCTAAAGGCTCGGGATAGAAAAGATTGCAACGGAATATCTCTTCATCTTTAGGCTTTAACCATGTTGTGAGATAACATTTCCCATCCTTTCCGAAATAACGATCTAACTTTGGTTTGTTGCTGAACAAATCCATTTGGCGTTCACGTACTAAATAACCATCCTCGTTATATTCTTCTCTGCGAAGCCTGTGCCTAGCTTCATTCATGTAATCAATATATGCAAGCCGTCCATTGTTATCGAACTTTTTGTACTTTACATACAGACCATCTTTGAAGTAACGAAAAGCATTGTTTGCTTTAAAAACGACGAAGCCTTCTTCTTCTTTATTCGGATCCCCTTTTATACGATGATCTTCTTTACTGTTCTTAGAAGGATCTAGATCATTGAATAAATTATAAACCTTCACTCTTTCATCGAGTTCATTGGTATTATAAAGATTTTGAATGATACTTTTATGATTCTTTTGAAAAAGAATGGTTAGAAATTGAGTTTCTTTATACTCTGAAACGAGTGTATTCGCTCTATGTATTGTTGCTTTGGTCATACCGCCTCTTTTTGTATTTAAGGAATTAAACAAAAAAACCGGACTAACGAGAGACATATTTTATCCCCTTTTCATATTTTTTCACTAGATTATATTACTATAAATGAAATTTTAATGAAATAGTCATATAAAAAGAGAATAATTACAGAAAAACCCTCCTTGTATTAAGAAACTTAAGTCTGGTTTACGACCTATAAATACCGTCAGTAATTAAGCCATTCATCATCTAAAATTCTTACTGCATGTTCTGGCTTTTTAATGAAAGACCATCAGCAAGGTACTGAGTTTTTTTTGTGTAATCAAACAAGACCTTCGAAAGTTCTTAACTTTCACTATATTTAGAGTTATGTTAGAATAAAATAGGAACATACGTTCTGTATTTGTTGAGATTAGTTACTGTATTGTGGAGGATTGATGGTTTGAAAACAATTTTATTATCTGATGGACGAGCCTTAAAATTAACGTTTGAAGAAACGAGAAAACATTTTCTGCCGATGATAAAAAAAACAATAAAACAAACTAATAATAAATTTGTTTTTAACTTTATTGATGAGGAAGATTTTTCTCAAGAGTTAGAAATTGAACTTTGGAAAGCATATGAAGGTTATGATTTCAATTATGGAACGTGTTTCTCAACATATCTACATTACAAATTGAAAAAGGGAGTACGTAATGTATCGTATTCTAGATACACTTTAAAAAATAAAAATAACGGGATTTTATCTATAGACACCTTAGTAAATAACAAAGACCTTAAACTAATTGACATATTGCCAACAATTGATTATTCACTGAGCAATCTTGAATCAAATGAACTTGTTAGAATTCTTCTAGAGAATACACCTCCACAAGATAGAGATGCACTTCAAGTAATACTTGACAGAGAGACTTTTTCTGTTTCAGAATATGCAGCAAAACATCAAATTTCTCGTCAAGCCGCTAACCAAAGAATTATTAAACTTCGAAAACACCTTCAAAAAGTAATTTCTGAAAAATATCTCCTTACAAACGATTGAGCTAACTATTTGCAATCCAAAGATCATTAATTATTTAATGATCTTTTATTTTTCTCTTTCTTTTCATCGTTTTCCTTAGTCTATTCCAAATTCTCTAAGCTATAAGATACATAATCAATACACAGAATTCTAATTTTACATTTACATTTTTAAATTGCGGGATAGAATAGTAGCACTCAAGAAACTAAATAAGGAGAGGAGCTTTTTTATGACTATTTGTATTAACAAAAAAGGGTCAAGCGTTCCGGTCTACTCAAATTACGGATTAACTACATGGGGATCTAAAGTCGGAACAGTTAATTCTAATGAATTATTTGTTTTTTATGGGACGTTTACAGAAGCAAATGGGGCAGTTTCAATCGGTTTTTATTCACCTTCAGGTTGGCGACAAGGATACGTCAAACCAAGTGCTGCCACTGGTGCATTTTTGACAAAAGCTTATATAGCGAAATACGGAACATCTGCCCATGGAGGAATCGCATTTAAAGTCCTTCATCGCCAATCTCGTATTTTTTCTGGCACAAACGTTATTACTACAGTAAAACCAGGCGGTAAGATTATCACTGATGGTTATTCATCTTCTGGATCATCATATCCATACCGATTAAGTATTAAAGGATATATTCACGCTGGAAGCACCAAATACCATAAAGTAACTAATGGCTGGTGTGACACTGATTTAGAAATTGGGAAATCAATGTACAATACAGTTACAATCGACGGTAAGTGGGTATGAAAAAGAAAAAGCTAATTCACTAATCAATATAAAAAGAGGCATAAAAATTCTAACTTATGCCTCTTTTTTATATCTTAATCTAATTTAGGCCCTTTGCTAATCTCGTTACCCCTGTTTTATATTTATATTGCCTCTAAACGTTTGAAATTCATCATCAATGGCATATAACCTCCTCAATTTTTTCTGCTACTTCAATAATACTCCAAGTTTCGCCTTTGTATCTGGTCCGTAAATGCCGTCTTGAGGAAGCCCATACATTGACTGAAAACGTTTCACTGCATTCGCCGTCTTCGGTCCATACGCACCATCAATACCAAAGTTTTTTCCGTTTTTATCCGGATAATAATGAAGAGCCGCTAACGCAGTCTGGATCTGTTTTACAGACTCCCCTCGGGTTAACGGGTTTGTGACTTTAAAAATACCCGCAGGCAGGCTGAATTTTGATTTTTGAGTGGTTTTAGGCTTTGAGGCTTTTACCTTCTTTTTGCCGCCGTTTTTCAGCTCGTTATCGCTTTTGATATAGGAGACATTCACATATCCGTGGAATGTCTGGCCTTTTGAATTGGTGTATTCAACATACCCCCATCCGTTGACAGTTGATCCAAGCTGATATTTTACAACCGTGCCATTCGGCAGGTTAAGCACCATGGAAGAAGAGGCACTCCGTTGTGTACGCAGAACAAGTCCATCACTTGAAACCACCGTGTTTTTGATGAATCTTCCTGTATCTGTATGGGTAACATCTGGATTCGATTCCACAGGCACCGTTACAACCACGCCGGCCATTCGCTTTTTAACACGGGTCTTAAAATCGGTAAACCCTTGAGAGTTGCTTACCCACGGCGCCGGGCAGATTTTATGTGTGATATCGTAATGTCGAACAATGTCATTGATTGGATCGAGTTTATACATTTTGCACAGCTCGGCACAAACTTGTTCTGCGCGGGCAATGGTATCCGGATGGAAAGTGCCGTTCTTTTCAATGCAAAGCTCCACGCCAATAGATAAGAAATTTGCATTCGGTTTCAGCGCCGCGACACCCCGGTAAGGCTGCCCGTTAACGAATTGCTGAACGTCATTCGCATGATAGGCCACCTCATTCAACGGAATGATACAAATAGCCTCTGTACGATCGACAAAGATATGTGCCGATGCAAACGTCTGTTTTTTCACAGACAGATTTCTGTTCTGTGCGGGGAGCGTTTGACCAAAGTACCTGTAATGATTGGCAGCAGGCGCGCCGGGGTTTGCCGTGTAATGCACCACCAGTTTCTTCACGCCGTTGTTTTTGATTCCCGGCCGCGTCCATTTGTTAATATCAATATATTGATTTCTGTATGCTGACATAAAAATCTCTCCTATTCTGTTTTTGAATACAAAAAAGCAGCCGGATTAACCAGCTGCTTGATCGTCTTTTTCTGTTTTCTGATCGTTGTCGTTTTCAATTACATGGAGCCGGTCAGTGATGACGGCCGGAATTTTAACGCCGATCTGTGCCAAGTTTTCCGTGATGGACAGGCCCTCATTTGCGATATAAAAAAGAACGGTTCCAAAGGTCAGAACACCGTTCAAATTTGTTATCGTGTCAATAATGTTGGCGACGATGACCACCATAAAACTGAGCATCTTCCGCACATATCCAAACCACGCGCTGCGGCTCCGGAGCTGCTTCATTTTCCACGCTTTGATAATGCCGGTAATAACATCCAAGATGCTGAGGATCAGAAGCAAGTCAAGGTATTTCACCTCCCCGAAAAGATATGTTCTTGCGATCTGTAAGCTTTCAACATTCAACATCACTTGTATTCCCTCCATTGTCAATCACCTCCTTCGAGGCAAAATAAAAACACCTCTAGGGTGTTTATTAGCTCCCTGTCCCGCCCACATCCACACTGATTGGCTGTTCTGTAGCGGGATAGGTTAAACCAGTGATTTGTTTATATTGCTCTTCAGTAATTCTGTTCAATTCAACAAAACGGGCGACATTCGCGTTTGTATAATAATTCCGGCCCCAGCCATAAATGGTCTTGATATTTGTAAACCAATCCATTATGCTTTTCCTCCCTCTGCCAACATAAGAAGCAAGTCAGCCAATATTCTTGACTGTTCCTCGGCTGCGCTTTGAGCTTCTGCCAACTGCTCCATAATGACAGCATTCTGCTGTTTTAAAATATCAACAGCCGTTGGTCCTTGAACATTTTTTGCGTGCTCTAATATAGAATTCTTTTCCTCTCGTGTAGCCGATTCTATCCATATCTGTTTGCTAGGATCGAATTTCGCCTTAAAAAATGAAGGTGGTTGAATTAGCGTGCAATTTTCAGGAATAATATAATTTCCTTGCTCATCTACTTCGCTAATAATAGAAGGTCCGATAAAAATAAAATCTTCTCCATACTTGTATGCTTGAATCATGTTGCAGTTCCTCCAGTTTGTAGCGGCACAGATACATCTATATAAAAACCATCTAATCTATTTGAATCAAGTGGCGTTGGATATTTAATCTTTAAGTCACCATCATCGTATACAATCAAATTTGCCGTTCCCCCTGTTCCGCTTAGAGCAACCGAAACGACAGCCCCTCCTATCGGCGTGTACTCAACTGGTATTGACCCAAAAATAATTTCTGCATCTACCCTTACGTGACCTCGTAATAACAACAAAGAACCCGATTTTGCATATATTGGCGTGCGTGTCCCCACGGTAGCACCGTTTTTCAGCGTAATATTTTGCCACACAGGATTTTCAAAATCATTATTTGTAATGAGCCGTTTCCATCCTTTAAAAACACCGTTAGTATGAACCGTAGCATGCCATAAAGTGTTATCATAGCTACGCCAAGCTATGATAGACTTTCTTCCGGAATCGCCTTCGATAACATCATAGTTAAACCATGAGCTATCATTCACAACAGGATTGTTTTTAACTGATGTGCCATTCGCATAATAATAACCTGAACTTAACGCTAGAACGTCTGTCTCATTTACTAATTGTGTTCGTTTTCCGTCATCCTTTGTCAACTTCGTCATCTGGCCGCCATTCCACTTGTCTTTTTCAGTTTTTGTTACGTGAATGTCCGTTTTATCGGCATGAACATCGACTTTTGACTGCGCCCCTTCCACTGACTCAAACTCACGCCATGACGTCCAAGAATCCGAGCCTGAGATTTTATTACGCATAAACTTTCGGCGGCCTGACGACGTTGAGTCGCTGCTGCTATAGGACGTATATTCCTGATATGCATACGTTCCGTAGTTGTGGACGAATAGATACCCGTTATTATTCACGGGCGCATTTAATGCTGTCGTGACACTGCTCATATAGTATAAGCCTGTATCCGTTACAGTATTGAAATCAGCACCGCTTAGATACTTCGCCAGCCCATTATCTTCCGTTAATTTAAAGAGCTGTCCTGCATTCCATTTATCCTTTTCAACTTTTGATGTATGTCTTTCTCCGTTGTTATCGTGTTGTCGAAAAGCATAGTAATCAGCCTGTTTGATATTATCGACTTTATCAAGTCCAACTTGTGCCGCAGTAACCTGGTGCGGATTTGAAGTGTCAGAGGTGTGTTTGTCAAAATCCTCTTTCTTTGCTTGTACGTCATTTGTTACGGCAGATAGCCCTATCTGCGCTTTTGTTACTCCATGTGGGTTACTTTTATCCTTTGAATGCTTATCAAGATTCACCTGAACAGCGTCAGCCTTTTCTTGCGAGCCCTTTTTCGTTTCAACAGCTTCGAGATCGGCAAATTTCTCCCGTAATTCCTCAACGGTTTGACTGATTTCTTCAACAGTTTGGTTTACCCCGTCTCTCAGCGTTTCAAAGTCGTCAATGTAGTAGTCAGCTGTCGGAACGATGTTCTGATCTTCTAACGTTTTAGCGATAGAAAAGGTGAAAAATGAAGTTACCAGGGATTGTCCGTTTGTATAATATAGTTTGATTTCGGCCTTAACGGTTCCGTAATGCGTCAGTTCCTCATCAGACAAAATGTATTCAGCTGTACCATTAACTTTGTCTATAAGCGTAAGACTCTTTTTATAAAATGATCCGTCAGCATATAGCAGAACGATTTTTGCATCCAATGCTGACAAAGGCAACGGTACGCCATCCTTCACAAAAGAAAAGGACAGCTTGGCGCTGCCCGTATCTTGCGTCATAAATTGTATGTTAGTGGTTCGGCCGTTTGACCGTCCGGCATTAATATCGAATGACACGCTCCCCGTTTTATACATCTTTGATTCCTCCCTTAATGCTGCGGCGTAACTAGCATCTGCGCTACCCCGTAACCTTTTTTCACATCGAACGGAATTTTGATTTTCATAACAGTTCCGTATCCGGCGCTTTCCGCCTTTGTTGCAACACCATTGATGGCAGAAACACTATCGCCGACTGTTACTGTTTCGTCGATCCTAACGAAGACTTGACCGATCAAACCGATTACATGCCACTCGTCCCTTTCCTCTCTTGGTTTGTATTCCGCTTCAGGCTTATAATTCGGATTTACAACAGGGATCTGAAGAATCTCATTTCCATCATTCACCTCACGATAAACCAGTCCGCCAAATTCATCGCGAAGATAACGATCATTCCAATAAAACGATGCTCCACCGAGCACAACGCCGGCTGTTTTTGAAACAACGCCAAGAATCTTGTCCCCTACATGAGCTTTACGAATCTTATCGCCTTCTAACGCAACAAGATAAGATGCCTCAATCTTTGAGCCGTCGGCAGATTCAAAATACTCCGCTAAGTCCTTTAAATTAGACACACTTTCAATAGCGCCTGTAGCTCGAACAGTCCCATTTTTAGCATTAAGTTCAATCTTTTTATTCGCTTCTGATGCGCTGCCATCACCGTGCCCCATCGCAAGGGAATAAGATTTACTATTCTTTGTAGCCTTTGAAAACATAACGCCGGAAGAAGCTCCGTCTCCGGTCGTATGCGAATCGTACGAAAACATTACACCATTTCGTGATCCTTCTGTAGATGCTCCACCTGCGTTACCAGCAATCAGATTTCGTTCACCCTTTGCAATTGTTGATCCGGTATTTGCAATGATAGCACTGTACTTCGTAAGTGGATGCCCGGAAGATGTTGCTGCGCGGAAACCGCCTTTGACGTTATTAGGAACGACAGAGTGCTTTTGGTCACCTAATACTGCCGCGTTTCTATAGCCATAAGCCCTTACTGCAAGGATGTTCGTTTGAGTATTCGGCGATGTAATGCCAGCTATACCATTCGAGCCATGCAGTAAACCATTAACTAAATTTACATTGTATACGCCGCCTCCTATTCCGATCCCGTTAGGTGCTGATTCATGGCTTACAAAATCGGAAATGAAGACATCATCTGTTCGTTGATCGCCGCCAACAATCCGAATGTCATATTCAGCAGTATTAAATCCA
This sequence comes from Bacillus sp. GZB, assembly GCF_001975995.1. Taxonomy (NCBI): domain Bacteria; kingdom Bacillati; phylum Bacillota; class Bacilli; order Caryophanales; family Bacillaceae; genus Bacillus; species Bacillus sp. GZB. The sequence continues at coordinate 803,585 of NZ_MTQG01000017.1, read as the reverse complement.
GTTACTTGAAGATTGGTAACGTTTATCTTTCGACTTTTATATTGAAATGCAATAACTGAATCTCCTTTATAGTTGTATGTCGGATCCCCAATCGCTGTAAAACCAATGATTTTCACTCTCTGATATGCCGAAACAACTAGCGCCTTTGGAGCTAGTCCTTCATAAAGCGAATTGAACCTTGGTTCTCTTGACGTGCAGTCTACTAACGTCACATCACGTGCAGTCTCACTCCACGGATCCGTCGCTAAATGGTGCCCAATGTGTCGCAAATCAAATGATCGGACGTCCCGAAAGGATTCATGACCTCGAATATGGACGTTACAAGGTGCCGGCCATTCTGCATGAGCCTTAACTTCTACCCCGCGGACGTTACCTTCAGTATAGTTATCAATCACCCATATATGCTTAGAACCATCATCTACTTCAATACCGTTTGAATTGGCCCCGCCTTTACGATGTGCCTTCCCGGTAGGGTTTGTCATAACATTATGTGTAATGAAAACGTATTCGCTGTAGTGTGTGGTAATGCCATCGTCACCATAACCAGAGCCAACACAGCGGTCAATCCAAATATACTTACTGCCAGTTGCGGTATAATTTTCAGCAGTTATATCATATGTCGGTGCAGTTATATCGAAGCAATGCAACCCCGGATTAATACCCTCAACTTCACGGATGATACCGAACTTGACTTGCGCAAATGTCAAGCAGCTTGAATGTATCCCGCCAGTCGCTCCTACACCGCCTTGACGTTCCGGATTCCAATCAAGAGACATACCTTCAACAACGATATTCCGGTTCCCTAACGTATGATCAGCATTTGTAACAACCCACTCGCTGGCGGGTGTATCTTCATGGAGCTTAAGTGTAGTGACACCCATACCTTGACCAATCATATATGTCCAAGATGGAAGTTTGACTCCTTTAACAACATATGTGCCGGCTGATAGCATGAGGCGAACCTTACCAGTACCAATTGCCCTTTTAAACGCTTCTGAACTATCGGTTTCTCCGGTTGGATCAGCACCGAAGTCATCTACATTGACGGTTCGTTTAATCTTTTGGAGAAGCTTGTTATACTCTTTATCTAGCCGCTCCTTGAGCAATGGAGTTATATTTCCTTCAGCATCAACCCGTGCATCCACAACTTCTTTTACATTTGTTCCATCAGCATTTAAAATCAGGTTGCGCATCCGGTTATATAGACCATCGATATATGAGCGTAAAGAAAAGCCGCCATGGTCAATTTGCTCCGACGAGTGGGCTTTATTGCTCTTTTTATGGCTGTTTATCTCGTTTTCAAGACTATTCAATCCGTTTTCAACGGTCTCAGCATCTGCTTTTTGTTCAGCAATATACCTTGCGTTTCTAGTGGTGTCATAATCCTTGATTAACTTGAATCCCAATGTGTCACTCTCCTTTCAAGACAAAATAAAAAACACTCTTAAAAAGAGCGCTTCTAAATCATCATTCTCAGTTTTTGTACATAACGCTTTTGATCTTTTAATCGCTTTTCTTGCTCCATCCGGATATCCTGAATATCTTTACGGAAATTAGCAAAGTTCAATGTTGGCTTTGCATATGGATTTAAGGGCTTATATTGAATGGAAAGCAGCCGGACATCGTCTTCATAGGTTACGCCATAAACTGTATCAGCCAACACATGAAGTGTGTCTCCTTTCCAAAAATCATCTTGTATGTCAAGAAGCTTTGGCTCATAGATGTATTCATAATCCACTTCGATCTCCATTTTCGGGTAAGGATTCACGTATTTTTTAAGCGCCTCCATCATGCTGGACTCTTTTTTATAGCGCTCGTCGCGCAGTGGCTCAGCCCACCGCGGCATGCCATCAAGCAGGAACTTATTTTCGTCAGGGTGCTTGTAAAGGACCGGCTCAAAGACGTACTCCGTTTTTTTGCTGTCGGTGCTGCTGTTTTCCTTTATTGCTCCGTATCCCCGTGCTCGGGTAGAGCAGCCGTCTGTCGATGTTTTAATTTTAATGCCGGGCATATTATAACGAGAGTCGAGAGTGTGATTGATACGCTTTCCCATCTTTTTATAAACGTATATCTTGTAATTATCCACATCAAGCTCTAAGCCGTAGTCTTCCACAATTTCGCTTATCAGCTCATTCGCGAACTTATCACCAAAATTCTCCTGCTCCACACTTTTAAATTCACTTTCCTTGTCTTTGAAAATGTAAGAGAATTTCGTCCCCTTCAATGTGAAATCAAGCATTTTTCGTACAGTCAGTGTGCCGCTGATCGTCGCTTCTACATAATGGTTATTCAAAACAGCAACGAAAACATGGCTTGCAGAAACTTTCTTGCTGAGTGTTTTTTCCTGATCAACCTCAACCATCGTAATAAAGTATTTTTGATGGTTGAATTTTTTTTCGTCCAAATAAAGGATATTGTCATTTATGAGCAAATCATATTCAATGCCATTATCAGCAGTCCGAGTGATCGTAAACTCAATATCTTTTTTTCCGGTGGTGTCATCTAATAGATCCGGATCGGCACCAATGACTTCGACCACTTGATTTCCGTCTTGGCTGGAAACATGCAGTTGAGGGAAATAAACGTCTTTCGGCAAATTTTGATTCAGCGTAATGTCTTTACCATCATATTCTTTACTTGGTATGTCTGGCTCAGGATCTGGTGTACTCGGATTACTCGGTTCGTCTGGTACTCCCTCGGTTGTATCATATTTCGTTAATTTATAGGTGAAAATGAGGCTGTTCAATTTTGTTGCGTAATTTGGGTCGGTAGCATACCCGGCTTTGACGAGAGCCGCAGTTGCTTTCTGATAGTCTGTTTCCCCGACGACAGCTTTATAATGGTTTTTGTCCCAGCTAAGGCCATTTAAGTACAGGTTCGCCAAGTCTTGTATAGATTCTTTCCATGAAGGGTATTTCCTGAATTTAGCCGGAACTTGTACATTTTCTCCGTTGATAACTTCCCATGTCTGCATAATGACATATTGGCCGTTGTATTCGCCCTTCATACCGAAAAGATTATGCCCTTTTGTCGCCAATTCACTTGTGCCCCAAGCGCTTTCTAAGCATCCTTGCGCAATGATCAGTGATGCGAGAATACAGTGCTTTTTATATATTTGCTGGGCGTCGCCGGCAATCTCTTTAATAAAATCTGTATTCGCCATATATACCGCCTGCCTTACAAGTAGTAAAACCGTGTGTCAAATTCTATGACAAAATCATCGGCATTTTGAATTTCAAACTCATTCCAGCCAATTTCGAGATTCGGCAGACGTCCAGATGTTTTTATCGGTTTATTATTGAGCAGCGCGTATTGCTTTAAAAATGATACCTGCTGTGACTTCTTCAACTCTTTTTCAATCGTTAATTTCTCGCCATTAGTATGATTGATTAGCGTTACATTCTTCCCCTTGGCGTTCAATAGGACGTTATACGCGTGATCTAATGGATTGATTTGGACGTCTCCGGAATTAAAGACAGAGAAACGTTTCTGATTCTTAAAATAATAGGCCAGGTTGTCATCTGATTGCAGGTTCATACCGATGTTCCAGTTCTCTCCTGACTGAGTCTGCGCTGTTTTGGTTGAATGTTTAGATTCTGCCATTCCGGTAATATTGGTAAACTCGACCGAAAAAACAGTATGTGTTTTCTCCTTTTCTTTGGGGATGCTGAAATTCCCATCACACGTGACAAGGAAACGGCGATTCGGCCATAAGTCAGTAGAAATATAATAGGCAAATGGCTTTACCAATAAAGCATAGAGCTGATGCCTAAGCATGTAAAAATTACTGTGAATTTTCGAATTCAAATATATTTCTACAGTGACTTTTCTTGATGAGTAGGTCACATCACGTGGATGCTGTGCTGAGATAACACCATGACGCCGCGGGATCATAATTGTTTCCCGATTGATAGCCGGCGCCTCCGCCAAAAAACTCAACACTTCAAATTGAGGGAGCAAGCTGTCAAGGCTCTGCTCCCCCAATCCGTTATCAAAATCCAAATATAGTTTTACCAAGCCGGCTTACCCCCGTTTCTATATTGTTTTCTTCTATATCGGTCAGCACTCGTTTGGTCTACTCGAGCACCGTCAATATAGGTATTGTTATCTTTTAAGACCAGTTGTTGCAGTAGCTGAATGTTCTGCTGGAGAGCGTCGATCTGCTGCCCCATCATACTGATTTGCCTCTCTTGATTCTCCACGACCCGAGTCATATCAATATTGAGGCTTTTATCATTTTCAGGCTGTGCCGCGGATACTTTTTGAAGCAATAGCAATGCCTTTGAGATCATCCCTTCTTGCAGTGAAGGCAGTACGCCAAGCTCACGTCCAACCCGCGCCCACAATCCGATATTCCTTTCGCGGTATGCAGGATCTTTCGTAATGGTGGTTTCATCGTATCCTCTTTCGTTGAGGACAGCGAGCTTGGAGCCGCCGCGCCCCGGAGAAGTACCGCCCTTTGCATACCCCACATACGGGCCGCCGCGCGCCATTGATTTCAAGCCGGGATGATTTGATATATCTCCATATCGCCCTTTGATGTAATTAATGGCCGCCAGAATGTTGTCCACCGGATTAAGTATGTTGTTATGACCCGGAAATGCGTTAGAAGAAAACGTACTCGGAATGGTCTGCATTAACCCCCTTGACGGATTTCCTGCTCTTGCATTGGAATCTGTAAGGTTAATGGCATTCGGATTACCTCCTGACTCTTTCATGGCAACCGTGATTAAGCCGGGAATCCATGAAAACGGGACACCAGCGATGCCGACGGCTTCCGTTACCCATTTTTGCACCTGAGCAGACCCTGTTGCGCCTTTGTAGGCATCGGCCGTAAAAAATCCCACATCCGGCAAGACCCCTTTTAAGAATTGAAGGGCACCGCTTTTTAGCGTTTTGAGAATACCAGTCCCTAATCCATCTATACCGGTTCCTGTTTTAAACGGGATCATGCCTTTGAAAATGCTGCTGATTATCTTTTGCGGTCCTTTGATAATCATATCCATAACGTCAGAGGCGACGTCCTTCGTTTTGCCAATGACATTCTTGCCGACAGAGACAGCGCCTTTCACCAGCTTTTTCGACCCCTCAAACGCATTTTTGAAGAAGTTTCCAACCCCATTTGCATAACCGGGAAGCCCTGTGGCGGCTGCTTCTTTCGACTGAGCGTGCGGAAGAACAGACGTACCACGCGGAAGATCCCACACTTGCGGGCCGCCCATTCCGACAATGTAAGTGCCGATACCGGGCGTGTGAGCAAGCTCCCATCCTTCTTCGCCGACTAATGCCCGGCCGCCTGGGTGGAAGTCTGTTCCTTTGGCATAGGCTAAGCCTGGTGCAATTTGCATTGTGGAAGACTGGCGACTATCGTACCCTGCTGGTTTCCATTCTGGAATTGTAGGCGCATGAACAAATTTTAAAAATGCATTTATCCCATCAGTAATGGCATTTACTTTGGTTGCCAAATCAACTTTGAATAGATCCCATTTCCCGAGCACTTCTCCTGTTTCCCAATCAACCTGATCAATATGCCCTTCAGCTTGCTTCTTCGCTTCCTTTACGACACCTTTGTGAGTTTTCTCTGCTTCATTAATTGTCTTTTTGGCCTGACTCCTTGCGTTTTTAACGGTTTTATCGTGCTCTTTTTGAGAAATTGATCCTTTTACATAACGCTGCTCATCAGCGGCATCAATAACAGCATCACGTTGTTTCTCAGCTGCTTTAATTGTTTTCTCTTTTGCCTTGTTACTGTCTTTTATAACAGCAGCCGCTTGTTTAGCAGAAAGATTAGACGTCTCTTCTTTTAGCTTTTTAGATATCTTTATCTGCTCAGCCTTGCTTCGTGAAAGTGCAGTCTCCATTTCAGCAAGCATTTCGCCTTGAATTTTAGCTATTTCTTTATTTTCTTTGTCTGTAGTTTCCCGATTTTCACGGGCAGCAGTTCTATAAATTTCATCCACTCTGTCAACATACTTTTGGATCTTTTTTTGTTTTTTCTTGTTATAGGCATCGATTTTGCCAATGATTTTATTTTCTTCTTTGTCAGACATTTCGTTATTAGATGCATAAAATTCTTTCAGCACTTTAGTTGCATTGTTAGCGCTGGTTTTGTATCCGTTTTTCAAAGAATCTCCCATGTCTTTAAAGCGCTTTGACATGTCATCTGCAATATCGTTCGTGATAGTAGTATTGGTCGCTTTCAGGGTGTTCAGCTTAGCAGTAACCTCTATGTTCATGTCTTCATAGGCGTTTACAGCTTTTGCTGTGGATTTTGATACACCGTCTCCAAATTCAATTGTTGCCGGGAGCACTCGTTTCTTTAAATTGTCGTAATACTTAAACCCGGCATCACCTAAAAGAGTCACCCCCGTAATAAGCGCACCGACTGGTCCGCCTAACAATCCGAGTCCGCCACGTAAAAGACCGACAACGGCAGTGCCTTTTTTGAGTATGTTAAAGAGACCGAAACCGCTTTTAGCAAGTTGCATAAATCCGCCCGCCCCTTTTACGGCATTTAATCCGGTTTTGATAATTCCGGCACCGAACTTTAACAGTTCAGGAGCAAAAGTAAGAACGAGTCCGGCAATTGTTCCGATTGGACCGCCGAAAAGAGTTAGACCAGTACCGGCCACACGGGAAGCGCCGCCAAGTCCGCGCATCGCTTTCGAGCTTCTATTTGTCGATTGCTCCAGCCGGCCCACTCGCGTCACTGCCACGGCGTTTGTTTGGTTGAGCCTTTCCATTCGGGTGGCTGCTACCGTTGCCGCAGTGGAAGTTGTCGCAATACCAGCTGCCGCTGTTCGGGATGCAACACCTGCCGCAACAGCTTCAGTCGTATAAACGCCGAGACTTGCAGATGCCCGATTGACGTTACCGGTTAAATATCCTCCGGCCGTGCGGAGCATATTCCAACCTGCGGCGATCCTCGGTAAAGCTCCAAGTACCAGCAGAAAAGCCCCGCCCAAAAGAGAAAATACCGTAACTGCTCCACCTGTAATAGCGATGGTGCTCGCCACAGAGTGTGGTAAAGAATCAAACCATGTTACTAATGAAGTCAGGCCGTCAGTAGCAGCTCTGATGATCGGTATAAACTGGTTTCCCATGGTGATGACGGCGTTGTTTGTTGCAGATTTCAGATATTCTACAGATCCGGCCAGGTTGTCCATCTGCGTGTCAGCCACTTTTTCAGCAATACCGCCGCTGTTTTCTATTTCCTTTGTGAATTCTTCCAGCTTATCTTTACCTGCATGCATGAGCGTGATAAATCCAGATATAGCATGTTGTCCGGCCAGCTGTTTAGCGATCCGGATCTGTTCTGTTTCAGTATAATTTTTTGTTTTCTCTGTGATCTGCCCCATGATGTCGGCCAGCGGGCGCATCTTTCCGGTAGAGTCTGTCACTTTTAAACCTAATTCTTCAATAGCCGAAGCCGCAGGTTTAGGCGGAGCCGCTAAACGAGTAAGCGTCGATCGAAGTGCTGTACCTGCCATGTCTGCCTTTATTCCGCTGTTTGCCAGAATACCGGTTGCCGCGGCCAACTCTTCCATACTGAGACCTGCTGTTTTAGCAGCCGGAGCCGCATATTTCATCGTTTGACCAATCTCCTGCAAAGTGGCATTGGAGTTCGTGAACGTATACGTCATTGCATCGGCAACACGGTTCGTGTCCTCTGCCTTAATATGAAATTCGGTTAAGATGTCAGAAACGATATCAGCCGTTACGCCGAGGTCAGTTTGTCCGGCGGCTGCCGTCGCAAGCAAGCCGGGCATAGCGCCGATAATTTGATTCGTCTTATATCCGGCCATCGCTAAATACTGCATGCCTTCGGCTACTTGTCCATCCGTATACTGTGTGACGGCGCCAAGATGACGGGCTGTTTCTGTTAATGATGCCAATTGATCGTTCGTTGCGTTCGCCAAGGCGGCGACACGGCTCATATCTTTCTCGAAGCTCGCTGCGGCCTTAACGGTTGCACCAATCCCAAGCGCTCCGGCGGCACCAATCCCCGCTAACGCCTTTCCTGTGGCTGTTGCGGATTTATAAACAGCGTTCAGCTCTTCTGATACATTCTTTGAATCCTTTTTAAAAACAGAAAAAACGCCTGCAGCCCGACTGCTGCTGTCTGACATGGTTTGAAACTCTTTGCCGACTTCATTCAGCTCTTTTCCGAGATTCTCATGGACCGCAATAGCATCATTCAAACGCCGCGCTTGAATCTGTGTCTCTCGGTTGTCTTTTCCTTTCTGCCTGACCAGTTCTTCATACCGTTGACGGTGTTCTTGGACTAATCTGCCTTGTATCTTATACTTATTGCTTAAGCCCTCCATCTGTGATTGCAAGAGCTTTGATTGGTTGCCAGCATTTTTATAAATGCTCCCGGCTGCCTTCATTTCTGAATTTGCCAGGCGCATCTGCCTTTTTAAGCCTTCAATACCCCGGTTAAACCCTGTATCATCAAGACCGACCTTAACGACCATATTTCCTATAGGTTGAGCCATATGTATCCACCCCGCTTTCCTGGCAAAGATTCAACAAAAAAGACAGGCTATAAGCCCGTCTAAAAGAAGACATCTTCAAATTTCACTTCTTCTGGTTTATTGGTTTCTGTCAATATCTCTAAATAGTGATATATGTCCATCTCGTCAATTGCGTTCATACTCCACCCTTGTTGCAGGAGAGTGGCGTAAATTTCATTTATTTGCTCGATTCCGCGCTCGTAGGTGTATTCTTCTCCGTCTGTTCCGGCAAAAAATCCTGATCAGCAGCCTCAATTTCTTTATAGCCGGCAACTTCCGAGAGAATGCGGCTCACTTCTTTCGCCACTTCAAAAGATTCCAGCCCCTCAAATAATTGATCATAAGTAAATTGATTGCGGAATATCCCAACAATAAATTGCAGCTGTTTTTCGAGGATTTTGATGCTTTTCTCCAAATTATCCGCTGTTTTTTCCGCTTCTGCATTTAATCGTAATGCTTCAAGAAGTGTTTTTGTATTGGTCCGGGGTGCAATAAATGTTTTAAATTTCTTTTCATCTTCGAACCATAGTTTAATAGAAATATGTTTTTGAGCCATGTTGACTCCTCCTTTTCATGCGAATACAAAGGGAAGCTCTTAAGCTTCCCTAATCCCTAAGTTAAGCACCTAGATCTGTACTTGTTTTTTGATCGGCAGTGGATGATGTATAGGCACTGCCATACACTTTTTCATAAAACTTATCTAAATCGAAATTAGGAGCATCTTCATCCGCGATCACTTTATATACATCATCTTGGTCTCTTTCAAGAAATTCAGCTGACAACTTAGAAGTTTGAAAGTCCACTTTTTCTTTTTTTGTATTCCAGTCGTCATCAGGCAGCGTAAACCGACCTTGGACTAAGCCGACATATCGTCTTTTTCCATTAGCTTTCACACCAAAGAAAGTCATAGCAATCCAAGGCGGAGTAACATTCTTCTTAAATAAATACAGTCCGTCTGTGGTTTCCTCTATCCCAAACAAATTGACAAGGTGTTCTGGCGGAACATCTCTCATCTCTAAGTCTAATTTCGTTGAACCAGTTGAAACAGCAAGGTCAACTACCTTGTTATCAGCATACTGCTTTTCTGTAGATGAATCAGTTGCCATCTTTGCATTTATCGCATGTGGATAGTCGACAATCTTGCTGGCAACCCACAAGCCGTTTTCTTTTTTTAATGGTGCGTATTGAACGCCTTCTAATCCCACCATTGAGCTGTATTCAGGCATCATAAACCCTCCGATTATAGTAAAATGTTTGCCTCAAACCGATAACCTTTCCGAATGAGGCGCTCTGATTGTAGAAATTCATTGATAAGAACTGTCGTTTGAAAATCCAGTTTTCCCATAACATCCAAGATAGCCGCCATAATTGGATCACAAGACTGGTTGTGATACACATCAATTTGATACAAAGTACTATCTTTAATTGGATGCCCGTCTGCCCATTCAGTCGTTCTGTACTCTAATTCTTGAACCACAATGTAAGGTGGTTGGCTTTCCAAACCTTCTGGCACGGCCAGTTCATAGATGTTTTCAGGGCCAGTCAGCATTAAAAGCGCTGGATCTTTTTCCAGCGCTTCAAATACTTTATTTTTTAGTTGTGATGATCTTTCTACTAGATTCACAGTTTAAAGCCTGCCTTTATGACTTTTTCCATTGCATCAAGCATCTTGCCATTCGCCTTTACCATACTCCGGTGAATAAATGGATTGGCAGCCTGATGGAGCGTACCGAATTCTGGCAAGTGAACACGGAATTTTGTATCTTTTGTAGGGCCTACAACTGCGTATATCTCTCCGTCTTCGTCCCGCCTGATACGGCTGCCGACTATAATATCATCGTCAATGTGCGGATGACTTCCGCCAATGGAAGAGCGCGGAGCTTCCTCATTAATTTCCGCTGCCAAAACAGCCCCTCCGGCTTTTACTGCTGCTTTATGAATCTTTTCATCCTTACGGGCCAGTTCTGCGAAAGTGGACTCCAATTCTCTAAAACCTTTCAATTCCAGTTCGAAATTCATTTAACTCACCACGTTTGCCTTGATCGTAATAAAATGGCGACGCGAATAGTTCGGCAAGATAGCATCAATTTCGTATGTTTTTCCCTGAAAAACGATTCGCATATGCTCATTGATATCTTCACGGTGCCGGATTGTAAATTGAACTGTTTTTTCTTTTTGTATGGCCGCTGCAGCATAATATTCCCGGCCCTTTAAACCCTCCGCCTTTGCCCAGCATTCAATAACTGTTTCCCACTTATCATTTCCCTCAACAGGCAGACGGCCGCCGGGCTTCTTTTTTTGAAATTGAATGCGGTAACGCATATCATTCAGCATCTGACGCCCTCCCCGGCAATGTATATTTCAGCTGATTGATTAACGAGGTCAGCACACCGTCTAAATTAGATGTTGTACCAGCTATTTCCCTGTTCTCATACCAATGTGCCACAAAAGCATTTACGCACATGGCGGCCCGGGCTGATTGATTGGGAAAAGCAAGGCCCGTTGCCGAAGTGATGTATTCTTTTGCGGAGGCAATGAACGTGAGAATTAAATCGTCCTCCAGGTCACCATCAACCCGGAGGAATTTTTTCGCTTTTTCTAATTCTATTTTTTCAGCTTCTGTCATCTGGCATCACCTGCCTTTCATTCTGCAGGAGTGGTAGATTTCAGTTCATCAATTTGTTTTTGCATTCCATCAAGCACAGCCTTCACTTCACTGTTCAGATGATCCATCATGACGCTGCCTGTTCCAATGTTATTGCTGCGAACTGATTTGTCAGCAAGCATTTCATGTACAATGCTGCCCTCATCAATAACTGCTGGATCACCTTTTTCGCCTTTAGGACCTTGCTCGCCTGTTTCACCTTTCGGACCAGCAGGACCAGGTTCCCCCTGCGGTCCTTGTTCACCCGGATCCCCTTTAAGCCCCTTTACAAAGAGTGGGTTTTCTTCGCTATTGTCAGCAACAGAAATATCCGTAATAGGCGCTCCTTCCCCGTTGTCTCTTGCTGACGTTAGCACACCGTTACTTTCGTTTAGAATGTTGTTTAGTTTTGCCATCTTTTAATCAATCCTTTCAGTATTAGTTTCCAAGATCAGCAGATTGTTCAGGTGTTTCCACTTTTGCATCCTCACCAACAACAAGATCAGTTACAATGATTGCAGCTTCTGGATCCACTACTTTTCCGTCGAACCGCTCAATACCGCGGAAATATGTCTGATCCGTAAGAAAGGCATCTCCGCCAACATCTGTAGATTTGATTTCAAATTTTTGACGATCAAACATGAAATAGCCGCGTTTAAAGTCGCCGAAAAGAATGTGTGTTTTCTGTGTTTTATCATCCGTCAGGACTTCATCATAGATTTCAACCGGACGCCCAAATAGCAAGAAATTATCCTCATTTCTTGGATCCTCCGCTAAAATGCCGCGGCCGTTTTTGTCTTCGATATTTGCTAGCGTTTCAAATGCTTCAGTATTCATCACCCAAACAGCGTTACGTCGATAACCGCGCTTAATTTGGTTTTTCACTTTTCTTAAAAACTTAATCGTAATGAGTGACGGTGCTTTAATAGACTTGAATTTGCCGCTGCTAATGATACCTTCAACGTTTTTCTCTCCGCCGTCTCCATAAAAAATTTCATCATTCTCTGTTACAACGGCTGATTCAGACAGCCAGTCCACGATCTCTTGAACAAAATTTACAAATGAATCATTTAACAACTCACTGGAAACAGGCATGATTCCGGCGAATTTCTTGACGTTATACCAAATTTGATCAAATTCCATATTCTTCAGTTCTTTAATCTGTTCTTTCTCCGCTGTGTTATAAAGTTTTCCGGCAACGCCTTTACGAACCGTATAATTTCCGGATGGCGCAGTTTTCGGAACAACACGGATCAGATTACGAACAGAGTTTAGTTCCTGGATAGATTTCAAAATTTCTTTTGAAATATCATCCGGCACTGTATAGCCGCCATCTTTATCGCTGCCTGCAGATAATGAACGGTTTTCTTTCAAAACGCGTTCCATCATGTTTCGTTCTTCTGTTTCAAGATCATGGCTGCGGCCGGTTAGCACCTTCAACCACGCTTCCCGGTATTCTTTCGTCGCTGTTAAGATATTACGATCTTCCGTCTCTTTCTTTGGTTCACTTTTGATTTCTGCAGCAAAGTTACGTTCCTCACCAATCTCCGGAAGTTCTAAACTGCGGCCCTCTGTCATTAATTCAATTTGACTCTGCAGCTCTTTTGCTTCTTCAAGCATGCTGCGAGCTTCTTCAGGCTTTCCATCCTCCAAAAGATTTGAAGCCTCTTGTTTCTTTTGTGTGAATTTTTGTCTTAATTCACGTTCCTTTTTTGTCATTGCTACTGGCATTCGGGTATCCTCCTTAGATTTGAACATAAAAAATAGACCTATAACGTTAGGTCTAAAAGTTCCAATTCCATTTTTAGTTTTTCTATTGGCGCATCGCGCATTTCTTTAATCTGTTCGACTTTTTCTAGACTGCGTTCACCGATCACAGCCTCCGTATCGTTATAAGCAGGTGTTGTTACAAGTGATATGTCAAAAATACGCTCGATGTTATTGATTCGACGTTCATATACATCTTCTTCATCATTATGACGCCATTCATCCGGCTCATTCTTGTTATAATTCAATGAAAAGGCGAAGGAACACTGATTAATGACTCCGCTTCTGATATTCTCCATTAAATCTTTAGCATACGTCGTATCTGTGGGGGTAAAACGGAATTTTAGACCAATAGCATCTGTCTCTAATTCAAGCCGCCCAGCATCGCCAGAAACGGTGTTTCTCGCTAACGGATAATCCTGGCGGTGATTAAAAAGCGCTACTACGTTTGAAAGGTCCGTGGAAGCTAATGCATCCCGGCTGATGATTTCTTTAAACCATCCACCTAAACGCTCAGACCATTTTTCAAATTTTAAGGCGTAACCCTCAATAAAATCTCTTTTCTCTTCTCCTTCACCAGCAGAACGCAACTCAATCTTCGTTGTTAGGTGGCGAACTTCCTTGCTCATGTATGTCCTCACCTCCCTTAACGGAACCTGATTTGTTCATTTGATACTCCTCCAATGAATCAAGGAATGTATAGTTAAGCGATACAAGGTGCCTATCACCGTGTTCAATTGCGTTTTTCTCTTCAAAAGCACGAATTTCATTTATATTTAATGCACTGATCCGTTCCATAATTTCATAATACTCCGCCCTAGATTTCGCATCACCGCGCAGCTCGCTGTTTACGTTGAATTTGATATAGAACCCATCTTTAATCTCTTCATCAGTAAAGAGTTTCGTAATAATTTCCTGTTCAAAAGAAACCAGCCACGGCTGCAGCGTGTTTTTTACGTATTCAATCGATTGGTGTTCAATATTATTGAATGTTGCCCGGTCCAGCTCATTGATTTTATGCAATGGAACTTTAAAAATAGATGCGATTTGTGCCTTATTAAATTTCATAGACTCCACAAACTGAGCTTCTTGCAACGGCATAGATATTGATTCATAAGAAAGACCGGCATCTATAATTGCAATGTTCCGCCCGGCATTTACCTTTTCCCATTCATCTCTCGCCCGCTGTTTTGCATCTTCGTCTATTAAAGTCGGAACTTTTAAGATTCCCCGTGGTGTCGCATCATTTTTATATAATTTCGCATTAAATTTTGTGGCAGCCGATTGCGCGCCAATATGCTCCCTTATAACTCCGATAGGACTCTTACCGTTGATCCCGTCTTCTGTCATACCCTTGAAATGCAGGATCTCATCTGCATACAATTCAACACTTTTTGAATTAATGACAGTTTCATACCACAGCATACCTGTGTTTGGGTTTACATAGGCTTGCGTATTGGCGGGGTTTAATGGCAATAGAGCTGTTATAAAGCCATTCCGATCTGTTTTTATATAAGAATAGGCATTCCCCCACGTACAAGCATGAGTCATCATGAGCTTTTTCCAAGTAAAAGCCGTCATGTATTGATTCGGCTTTAGATAAAGCAATTGGGCAACAGGATGATCCATACTGCTTATAATATTTCCTTGCTTTTTTTTGAATGTATGGACGGCAAGCTTCGCAATGTCATCAGACAAAACATTTATACACGAAAAAACATCCGGATGGATGAGTGCCGTTGATTCACTGACACGTTCACCGCTAGCTGTTTTTGAGCCGCCGAACATATCTATAATCCAATCAGGAGGATTTGCGAGGCCCCAAGGCTCTTCATCATTTGATCTCTTAGAAAACAGCCCTTCCAAAAACAATTAATCACCTCCTTTTCTTACTGAGCAGCAGTGCATAAAATATAAAAAAGACACCTGTCAAAACAAGACCGATGTCTGTGTGCAAACGATATGCAGCTGCCAATATAAAAGCAGCACCTATGATAAAAAGAAAATCATTTAAAAAAAGCATCATGGCTGTCAGTATTTTCTTCACTTCTACACCACCTTTAGAAAGAAAATGAAGCTGACTTGATATATGCGTTTAAATCAACCTCATTATTGATTTGAGAAGCCCGTACATACGCATTCACAAGCGCGGCTGCCGGGTCAATCCGTTGGGTTGATTTTGATTTATCCAGCATGATGTTCTCTTGAGCATCCACTTTTGTTACAGCGTTCCCCATTGCCCAAGTTAGAAGATCATTTTTCGGGTGTATGATTTTTTTGGACTTGACCTTTGCTCTGAAATCTTTTGTCGGCTCTGAGAGAGTTGCCACCCCTTGGCGGATTTCAACCATTACATATCCGTCTGCCTCCATTTGCTGAGCGAACTGAGTAGCGTTATATGGATCGTATCCAATTTCCTTGATACGCCAGCCATGTTCCTTCTCCATTTTCTTAATATACGCTCTGATATAATCGTAATCGACGACAGCACCATCTGTTGTTGTTAACCAGTTCTTTTTCTCCCATACATCGTAAGGGACCTTATCCGTGTTCATCCGCTCATGGAATGTATCCTCTGGCATAAAGCCGTGACTATCAACCGCAAAACTGCCGTCATCTAACGGGAAGATGAAAGATGCGGCGGTTAAATCAATCGTTTTTGACAAGTCAATGCCGACATAACATTCTCGGTTCTTAAGCTCAGG
Source organism: Bacillus sp. GZB (assembly GCF_001975995.1). Classification (NCBI taxonomy): domain Bacteria; kingdom Bacillati; phylum Bacillota; class Bacilli; order Caryophanales; family Bacillaceae; genus Bacillus; species Bacillus sp. GZB. The sequence continues at coordinate 787,953 of NZ_MTQG01000017.1, read as the reverse complement.
AAATTCATCCGAACCGCAATCAGCCCAAGCTTGCATATCCATATAACCATTCTCGCGCATATTAACCCAAATGTTCATATTCTTTGTCATGAAATTTCTCATTTTCTCCGGCACAGCAAGCGCTACTTCCAATTCTCCACGTAAATAATTCAGCCCATGTTCGTTAGCTGCCACAATAGGGTTTGCTTTTATCCAATTGCGCTCATCTTTAATGTCATCGTCTTTATCTAATTCATTAATCATCACAAAATACTTTTCATTTTGCTCAACTTTATTGGGATCCAGTATACGTGAAACGTAATCGTATTCCACACGATAGGCGGGATTATTTAGCTCAAACCCTGCTGTCGTAATAATCATCATTAACGGTTGAGCACGAGCAGCCATACCAGAAGCGAGTACATCGTAAATCTCTGAAGTTTTATGGGCGTGATATTCATCGATGATGCCGCATTGCGGGTTGAACCCGTCCCCCGTTTTACCTGCATCTTTCGAAAGCGCCTCTATTTTTGACTGTGTTTTGGGATGTTCAATCTTACCGTAAGCAATTCGGTATTTCTTCTCCGGCTTATTCAAAAGGTCACTTTGCATAATCTGCGCTTTAATTTCGTTCCAACAGATTTTCGCCTGTTCCGTTTTTGTTGCACCTATGTAAACCTCGGACATGTATTCGTCGTTAGCCATTGCCTCATAGGATCCAACACATGCCAGGCTTTGTGTTTTTGTGTTTTTACGGCCAACCTGCCAATACACTTTTTTAAATCGTCGATAACCGTTATCCTTATGCACCCACCCGTACACATTGCCGAAAATAAATATTTGAATAGGCTCCGGCACAATATTTTCACCTTGCAACGGCCCTTTCGTATGCTTGAATTGTGTCATCCAGTAAAGAAATCGACGCGCTTTCTCATCATCAAAGACGTACGGAAACTCTCTGGTACCTTCCCGGCTGATATCATTTAAAAAGCGCTGACAAGCCCATACGTGTTTTTCACACGCGACAATCTCACCCGATATAACGTCGCGTGAGTAATCAATAAGAAATTGTTTTATTGTCTTCATACATTACCAAACTCCTTTTCCGCAGCCGTCTTTTCTCGTTCCTCCTGTGTGCGGGTAATAGCGAGTTTTGCCCGGGCAGATGGCGTAAGGCCGAAATCATTCGCAGCTGATTTCATTTGATCATAGTAATTCTTTTGCCGCTTCAATAACGGATGCTCTTCACCAATCAACTGAATAGGATTTCCATCCTCATCATGTCCCTCGGTATGCACCATGATCCCATCTTTTTCAATGATTTCTGAAATCGAAATATACTGAGAGTATGCATTACAATAGGCGGCCAACATGCTGATATCTGCTTCAGTGATAATCTCCACCTCAGATAACAAAGCAGCAACCCTTTTAAATTCTTTTTTCGCCACTTTATTTAACCAAGGTGGCGCTTTAATATTGTCGGAACGCATTTTTATCTTTTTTTCGTGCTCAGCACGGGCAGCCAGCTCATCCGTATTCTTTTTGTTTGGATTACCTTGGATTAATTGAAGCGTTGCAGATTTAGCAGGTCTCGGCATGTTTTCACCTCATTTCTTTTCAAAAAAGTACGTTTTTTGCTTGTTTTTTCACCAATCGTGATACGATGAAATCAATCATAAAACCAGTCGTATCAAGCCCTCTCGGCAAATTTGCCGAGGGGGCTTTTTGCTGTTTTCGGAACTTTGAAAAGCGGTGTTTGTTTACAGAAGGGGGATCGCCGTTCTCCGTTCGTTTCCCTTCCAGAGATTTGTTAGGGGGGGATGGTCACTTGCCTTTACTGCCATGAGCCTTGTTATGACAGGCATTACACAAGCTTTCAAGGTTCTTTATATCCAATCGTTTCGACCAATCTTGCTTTACTTCCACTATATGATGCACCATGTCAGCCGGAGTAAAGCAGTGTGCTTTCAAACAATGCTGACAGAGATAATTGTCTCGTATCAAAGCAAGTTGTCTTGTTCGTTTCCATTCAATTGATTTATAAAAACTTGTTATTGTTTTGTTTCTTGAATGTTTGTTGTAATGTTTTGTTTCTTCTTGTTGTTGTGTCTTGTGTGCATCACAGTACCTATCCCGAGTAAGGGCATGGCAACCACGGGCGGCACATTCCTTTAGGGGCTTGAGAGGCATGAACTTACATCCTTATTCCTTTGTTTCGGTGTGAATGCCAAAAAGAATTGAAGTTCATATACATTGATTCCCTCAATACCCCTTCATTCTGTCCCGCCATATCTATGCCCTTACATGTCTGCGTCCCTTTTTCTATGCTCTCTCCATACTGTGCTATGAATCCCATCATGCAACCTCCTTACATTCCCTCTAAACCGACACCGTACTCAAGCCGTTAGCCGCCAATTGTCTCCTTGAGATTTACCGGAATCAGTTTACAGGGAATATAAAAAAGCACCCAAGCAGGGTGCCTATTGTTTTACCTTATTTTCAAAATCATTTATACGAGTCATGAAGTAATCCAGATTCCTATCAAAATAGTGATAGTTAATCAACATTATCATTATTAACAATCCATTAATTGCCGAGAGAATTAAAGTCTTATCGTTAATATAACTAGTGTCAATGTATAACACCATTACTATGATGGTTATGAAAGAAAGAATTAGACTTGCAAGCAATCCCCTTCTTGCATGGAGTTGCCCTAATCTATAACTATATATATCTTTAATTTTTGCCCCTATTTCTCCTTCTTCGATAATTCTTTTGTCTATCTTGAATTCTTTTCTAAAGTAACGGCGCCATCTTTTATTTTTTTTAGTATACTGGAGAAGTACAAACCCAAAAAACAAACTCACTTGATGGATAAGATGACCTAAGATTATTCCAAAAGCAGCAGCGAATGCCACAAAACCAACAAGCGGAAAATCTTCCGAGTTCAATTTCTGAAAGAACTGATCTGGATGATTAATTGCATAGAATGCTGTTACAAAAATCATATATACCCATCCCGGCATACCCCATCTAACTAAATATTTCGATTCGAAATTCATGTCCATCGCTCCTCCCACTTTATTATCGGTTAAGGAGCATTAGAAAGGAACCATTCGCAAAATTTGTCGAACGAAAGTCCTTTATAAATAGGTGGCAACCGTAAGACGAAAAAGCATCATTTTATTATAGTTGCAATTAACGTTTCTTTTTATAAGCCGTAATATCTTTTCTTAAGAAAAGACGATCTCTATTCGTTGTTTTGATTGGTTTCAATGTCCCATGATCAACTAGCTGTTTAAGGTTTTGACGAGTGCACCCGATGATTTCAATCGCTTCCGAGGTGGTTATGACTTCTTTATCAAAGAACTCTCTCAATTCTTCGACATCACTAAATACAAACTTATCCATCCTTTGAATTCCTCCATTTCATAATTACGTTTATAATCGTCAGCGTGAGCCAGATAACTGCTAGCACTATTGATATTATGTCCAGTACAGTCAGGTTGTTATAGTCCATACGAGCGAATTGTAAGCAGAACAAGACGAAAAATAACAGTGTTGTTGAGTCTAATATTTTTTTCATTATCTCCGAGCATGGAATTTTAACGGTTTTGTTTAAGACCCATTAAGATGTTATAATACAAGGAGGGGAAGTAATTCCCCTCATGGGTTATTTGCGACGTTTCTTCTTGGCGGGAGAACGTCGTTTTTTGTTTTTATCACCCTTTAGGTCTTTGATGTTCTTGATCAGTGTCGTAATCCCAACGAGAATTCCGACTAACCAAGCTGTATCCCTAAGGATGAATTCAACGATTTCCATGCTCGTTAACACCTCCTTTCGATACTTTAATTATAACACTTATATTTACCACCGTCAATATAAAATGATAAATAATTAAAATTTTTTCACAGTTAAAACAAAAAACACCCCGAAGGGTGTCGTGGTTTAAATTATTTAAATATATCGAAACTTGTTACACTTTTTAAGTTGATCAAAACAACTTTATGTTCAAGATTGATTATTAGTTGGTCTTTTTTTAGTTTATCAAGCAAATCTTCTTCTTCTTGGGCTTTGATTGAATACTCAGATGATGTACCATCTATAAAATTAAAGCGAACATCAAATTTCATCTTGTACCACCTTCCATCTTATTTTCGGTTAAGGAGTATTACAAAGAAACAATTGTAAAAATTGTCGAACGAAACATTAAAGGTCAGATGAAGCAACGAAATCTCGTAGTTCAGTTCTTCTATTTCTAATCGCTAAAGAAGTATGCTGAATAGCAGTAATAACTAAAGTTCTATGATCAATTCCTTTTACGTTGAATCTTTTAAGTGAGCTACTTGATATCTTATGAAACTTACCTTCTTCATCCCAGAAATCTAGTTGCTTCACCTCAACACCAAACATATTCATAACACTTTTTGCAACAGGAGAATTTCTCAAGTCTCCATCTCCGCCTTTTCCTGGAGCTTTAAGTAAAATTTCATGCATTCCGCTCTCATCTGCATTCCAAGCCTCTATCCAAGGTCTATTTAGGCGATCTTCTGAAAAAATTGTTGCATAATCATACAGGAATCTTCTAGTACCGGGAATTTTCACCCATAAAGTACTCACTCTATATCTTTCAAATGCTTGTCTAAACGTATCCTCATTAATTTCCCTATCCGTATCTAAATAGTTAAATTCTGAATTATAGACTTCTTGAAAGGCAGCCTCCATAATTAACCCAATTCTTGTCATTGTTGTTTCTTTCTTTAGGTTGTCAGCGGGATAATCACGATTTTGCACTAGAAATCTTTTTTCACGTAAATCAAATGCCATAATCGTATTAATACATGGCTCTATATCTGGTGCATATGAGTTATTTTCTTCATCTAATGCATTAACAATTGGATCATGTTCTTCACTGAAACAAAGAGTAATAACATGGTTTTCTTCATCAATTTCATTGGTTATAGTATAATAATAATCTCTTTCCCCATACTTCCTTCCGTAATTCTTTAAAAACTCATACAACTCAGCTGTTTTTTCCGTCAAATCATTAGCGTAAGTCAATTGATAGACCCTAAACTCCATAAAAAAACCACCTTTTTCTAAAGATGGTTAAATTATATTATATTTTTTTACTTTTTACGACATTTTCCACTTATTTTTTTTAGAATGTTATAACTTCTTCTGCGTCGATCCATGTTTCAATTCCACTTTCTAATAACACTTGAACTTCTGTCCCGTGCCTTCCTGACACAATTCCTTTAATAACTCCAACTTGTCCATTTAAATGATCGCTGCTTGTAGAAGAAATTTCAACATTATCATTAACCGCCATTTTATCTCCCCCATTTGTAACTATTTCAAATTTATTCATACTCATTTTAACCTCACCTTCCAATTTATTCAATGGCTTATACTGTAGTATTGTGTCAATTTTTTCTTTATATTATGTTGTAAAAACTCATACTAAACAGAATAGGCTGTATTCTGCTCTATTTTTCATTTTTAAACGAGATCGCTCAATATTTTTCTGCACAGTTCCTTTTTTGATCTCCAATAACTGTGCGATCTCTTCGAATGACATGTGTTTAACAGCATGCATCATGAATATGTCTTTTTCTCTTTCTGTGAGGACGGATAGGGCATCAGCGATTCTTTCCTTATCCCAATCACTTACCTCTCCCTCAGCTTCTTGAACGATTGCGTATTCTTCCGATAGCGCATCAATTAAGCGCGGATCAGCAAGAATCGTCCTTTGATATGCGTCTCTTCTGTCAGCACCTCGGCGGGCGCCGGGCTGTCTTCCGTTCTGAAGCCATTCAAGAGTGAATTCAATATCACTGATCATACTGCCAATTATCTTCTTATCGTTCTTTTGTTCAGCTGTCATTTCAACTCCCGGTGTTTCCGAGAATGACCGGTACATCTTTCTTGCTTCTTTTAACGCTCTTTTATATTCAATGATTAAATCTTGCACTTTTCATCATTCCTTTAAGTCAAAATGAATATGTATCGTTCCAATTATTACTTTTTTGTTCAGCAATATATTGGCGTCTAGATACCTCTGAAACTTTTAAGTTGAAAGTTTTGACCAAGAAGGATTTCAACTCATTATAGAGTTCTTCTCTGCCGCAAAAGATATTTACAAGCTTTCCGTGTTTATAAGCGAATCCGTATTTCATCCTAAACTCCCCTTCTTCTTTCTGTGTTTAAATGGTCCGCTCTTGCCTCGTCTGAGTATTTGCTTGTTTAGGCCTTCATCGTCGCTAAAAACCTTACAGAACACTCCTAAGCGTTTTTATTAGGCTTTTTCATTACTATTTCATGCCGTCCTTTGTTCAAATAAAAAACGGACACCAATCAGAGCACAGTAATTTGTGCAATGATCAGTGTCCGCAGGCTTTCCGTCTTGGACTATAAATTTTTTTTTTACTTTTTTAAAGTCTTACTATAACCAAATTTAATCATAAAGCTTATTAGGACTATAACTACTATGGCAATCGAAATATCTTTAATCATTGACAGGTTATTCTGAAAAAAACCAGATAACTTTGGATATTTCATTATTGTCATATAACTAATTAGACAAGCTATATAAATCAATGAAGTAGTAGTCATGTTTCTTTTTATTTTATCCATTTCTTTAATTTGCTTTATTCCTTTATCAAATGTAATTATGCCTTTGTCAGTTATAATTGGCTTAAACTCCAATTCTTCATCTTGTTTTGTTTTAATATCCCTCTTAAGATCTAATAAGTTGTTAGATATTTCGATTTTCTGATCTATAGAAAGAAAATTAGTTTCGGAAATATCTTTAATAAGAAGATCTAAAATATCATCAATGCTATACAAACTATGTTGTTTAACTTTATTTGATTTAGCATTGGCAGCGGATAGTGACTCCAAAAGAGGTAAAGAAGGATTTTCTCCCTCTGATATAAAATCTTTCAAAGTATTAATTATTTGATTATTAGCTCTGTTAACTCTTTTAATATAATCTTTTCTTCCAAAAAACTTTGTTAGGGAATTTACAATAAAAGTACTTACTATTGCAGTTATTAAACTAACAATCCAGGGATTCGTTATCCAATCCATTTTCAACAACCTTTTTAAAATAAATCATACTATATTATGAAAAAATTTCATAATATTTTCGTTTGTTCATTCAGAAAAGAAACCATCCATCCCCTTTACTTTTGGGTCACTTTGACGGATGTTATTTTTACAAATCACTGATATATTTTGCTTTTCATCCTTTCATCCCTCTATCCCAGGCAGGACAGAGATTATAAAGAACACAACCACAACTACCGTGCATATCAACCAACTATTCATTTTATCCCGTTTTGCGATGATTGTTTCATCACCAATCATCTTTAAATCATCTGAACGCGCTACAAGGATCGGTATATATTGTTTGGGAACTTTCAAATAATCTGCTGCCTGTTCAACGGTCATCGCTTCATCTTTCGTTGCTTTGACGACACGTTGTAATTTGACTTGTAATGGCATCAATTCAAAAACCCCTTTGCTGAATAATTACATTCGTTTTATTTCACCTTGAACCCTATTTCGTGATCGACTCGTGCAAAGCTGCCTTTTGAGGTTTGGATGATGGTCTTTCCGTGCTCTGGGACATCCAATACATGCGCTGTTCCTTCAGTACCATCTAAAACGATGATACGGATTTTCCCAGGCTCCATACTTTGCTGAATACTTCCTTCATGATTTTTAATTTCTTTGGGGTTGTACACCTAGACTCCTCCTGTGCTATGATAGAAGTACCAATTCGAATCATAAGCACTGAGGCATAAGCTTCGGTGTTTTTTTATATCCTTAGTACGGATTTTCCCAGCCGCTCATTGTGAACGCCGGAGACGGCTTTAGTTCCTCTCGGTATATGATTGGATGTTTTTCGACATATGCTGCCAGTTCTTCCGGCGTCATCTTCCATTCCTTTACCGGTCCTGGTACGTAAGGATTGTTGTTGTTTTCTTGCATGTTGTTAACCTCCTGATTATTTGATTTACGATCCATAGAAAAGCTACCTGTCATGACTCAATCTCAGTTATAATGACTTCCACCCGCGGCTCTTCACTGTAAAACTTACTGACCTTCAAATCGACTACCTGACTATCATCCTTGTATATCAGATGATTTAAAGCGTCTTTGACACCTTTTACATAGTTATCGACGTCCGGCTTTGTTACAGGGCGTAAAAGTCCTTTTTCAGCGTTCTCCTTTTTCCTCTTGGATCCGGATACAGCTTTCGGCATCGGTCTGAATACTCTGACTTCCATTGCGACAGGACCAACAATAACCTGCTTCGGTCGATGCTGAGACGCAACCAGTGCCACATACTGCTTAAAATTTTTTGACTTTACAGGATCGTACATTCTAACCTTTCCGTTTTGAATGGATCCCCGCGGCCGTCCTTGTGCGATCGGCTCTCCATAAACAATAAACTGAATAGAACTCAACAGCCTTTTACCTCCCGTCAATCTGTTCCCAATGCTCGATCTGCTTTTCCTTGTAAGGTGCAGTCAGTAATATGACTGGCAGCGCAGCAACTGCTTTAAGCACTTCTCACCAGCTCCATTTGCCTTATTTTCTCCTCCAGGACCCTAATCGCCGGTGTGAGATCCTGTCCGCCTGTCTGTTCAGCGGGGCCGAACATATAAATCCCTCCGGATCCTTGAACGTTCGTTTTTAAGCTCATTCCCATTCTCCTAACCTATGATTTAATTGCATTCGGTCTCCCTTGATGATTACCGTATAGTTACGGCACATCTGATGTATCCGAGATCCGAGCGCTTCGTCTATATCTAATAATGCTGCTGTATCTAATTCTGATGAAATCAGCAGTGGCTTGTGGTTCAGGTAGCGATAATTAACGACCGATTGGATCTGCTCAACCTGCCAATCCGTGGCCCGCGGTTCTCCCTTTACTGGTTTAAATAAATCGTCGATGAATAGAACGTCCGCTTTTCTCATTGCATCAAGCTTGGACTCTAGTTGATCAAAGTTGTCTCTTAAATTCCCCATCCCTTCGACGTAAGGGAAATACATGCAGTAAACAGACTTTTTCTTAATAAGGTTGTTCATGATTGCCGTTAATAGGTGCGTTTTTCCGCTGCCAGGCTGCCCAAGGAGGGCGATGCTGTTCGAACGTTCTCCTTTAACTTTTTGAAAATCCTTAAAGTATTCCATAGCGCACTCATATGCTTCTTTAATCATGTCAGGCTTGCCGTCTGTAATGAAATTACCGAATAAAAGCATTTCAAATTCCTCGGTAATACCGCTGGCTTCCATAAGCCGGGCGATCTTTTTCCGTTTCACACACTCACATTGCTTGGAATACGTGGTTTTCCACTCCCGGGCCTGATCCGGTAAGCACACTTTTCCTGCAAGGTAATCCTCTTCCCTCACCATTTGATCAGCGTTTAGACTCTCCATTGTTTTTTGTTCTTTTCTCAGCTGCCGTTCAGTATCTTGGTGAACCCGATAAACAATGATTCCTTTGTCCTTGCAGTCAAGGCAATCATATTCAGCCTTTTTTTCTGAGACGGCCTGTTCCGCTGAAAATTGGGCTGACCTGTCCCGTAGTTTTTTGAGAATGCCCGCCATTGCCATGTCCGTACTTTGTGTTTTGTGAGCTATCATGTTGTTTTTTCTCCTTTCTCTTCTGCGTAAACGGATTTGATAGAACTGCTTCAATGTAATTTAAACCAACCTTGCTGCCTTTGTTCCTGAAAGCCTGTTTCATAGCCTCCATGACCTTCTCCTCGCCGTAATCTTCAACCATATAGCCAATTCGCTGAGCTTCAATTGGTCCGATAGTACGGGCGACTTTGTTCTCGAATAATTCAAAGACATTTTTCACTTTTTCATCAACTTCCTTTCTTTCTTCCGACACTTGGACAAGGTCCTTCTTCTTGTTGTAATTGCCAAGCTGTATGTAATCCGCGTAATTCAAAACTGTGACAATAAAGCCGCGTTTTTGCGGCAGCCTGTCCAGTTTTAAATACTCCTGCTTGACCATTCTGTCTAACGAGTATTTGATCTGATCGGATGACCAATTAAAACGCTTTGCTAATTCCACAAGCTTAATGATTGTCTGACCGGGCTCTAAATCCTGATCCGCTCTATACTCTGCCCGTTTGAATAAATGATCGTATATTGTCTCATCCCGTGAATCTTTAAATGGCAGGCGGGGTAAAATGACATATCCTAATCCTTGCGTATCCATATCGCTCACCTACTTCCTTTTACACACTGCTGTTAGAGCCTTAAAATCAATATCTGTTAATTCTAAAGATGGTTCATTTGTCTTCAGATAGTCCGTTACATACCGTGTATATAAGCCCTTCCTCATATCACGCCTAACTGTCTTAACCAGCCAGTAATAACAATGCGGAATCGGAACCTTAATTAAATCCTTTTCCATCAGCTGATCAGCTCCGAGAAATGAATAATACTGTTTAACTGATTTGTTGCACGGCAATATTTGCATCTCTCACACCGCTCCGGCTTTTCACCGCCGTGTTTCACTTGCAGGATACGACCCATACGCTGCTCAATCTCTTCAAGCTCTACTTCCATTCGGCCCTTATCGATATTAATGACTGCCTTATCCGGCGGATCCTCTTTAGACACACCCACGATAAGAGGCTCAAGCCACTCGTTACGCCCAGTCATACGCCTTTCCATTTCTGCGTAAAGCGCCATCTGTCCGATGTATCCGTATGCTTCGACAAACGAGCAATAGCCTATTTCCGGATTCCACACCTTTTCTCGAAGTGAACGGGTTGTTTTCAGATCTGCAAAACGGCTGCCGGCCGGGTTGTATACGTCCAGCTTGCCTTTCCACGGAACACCGAAGAGTTCGGCCGTTACGATAACTTCTTTTGCTCCTTGCAGAACGAACATACAGAGTTCGTCATGTTGAATCGCCTCAATCATCAGATCAGCTAACTGATATTGCTTGTACAGCTGGCCTTTTTGTGTAAAAAGTGATGGCGTGTTTCTCTTGAATTCATCAAATACCTGTTTCCCTTCAAGCCAGGCATGAACATATTGACCGAAGAGGAGAGCCTCTGAACCCGGCGGCACCCATTCACCGTTAATCTTGGCCATTGTTGCCGCCTCGCATTGCAGAAAGCTCTTATATTGAGAATTTGACATGTAATATCTATCAATCTCGTTAGAATAGTAATTCTCCTTGTTTAGCGCCGGAATCGTCCTCATCAGCAGGATCACCAGCCTTTTTCTTTTTTTCATCTGCCTTCCCAACTTGCTCTTTTTGCTTTTTAAATTCTTCTTCAGCCTTTGACTTAGTCGCGCCTGTGGCCTTGATATTGAAGTAATCCTCTTTCTTTGCCATCCCATCACGAAGGGACGTGTAAATGCGTCCAATTTTCAAGAAATCTTGTTCAGTGAAAGCATCGATCGAATTGCCGATGTATTCCTGGATCATTTCTTTTGTAACGCCAAACTCTTTTTTGAAAAGAGATAAAGCGTTTCTGAGACGATCCTCCAAAGGTTCTTTATGACCGCTGATTAACGTTTGCTGACACATATCAACCGCAGCATCTACGATATCGCCTGGAATTACTCCAAGTATGCAGGCACGCAACCGCCGCGCGCCTTGATTAGCAACCATTTCATAAATATCCCTTGGATCATCAAGCTTTGTAATAGCACCGCGCGCTTTCCGTTCATGCTTAACCGTGAAAATCTTGGTTTGACGGGTATTCGTTTCGAGGTCCCAGGCATAAGCCATGACAGACGATTCTCCTGCCTTCTGTTCCAATTCCATAATCCCGTAATCAATGTTCCCCCAGTTCTGCGCCAACGCTTCAGCAAGACGTATAGAAGGACCAGATACTTTTGAGCCGCCTCGGGGATATTCATACACCGCGTTCTCAGCCAACAGTCTCCGTTCACATGCTTTCTTAATCCGATCGAACGCCGCGTATACATCCCGCGGGAATTTCTTAGCAATGACCATAGCAGCCTGTACCTCTTGAGCTTGGCGACTGACCATAGCTTCGGTAGTCACGTTGGTTGCCTGTTGAGGTGCGGGCATATAATCTGAGTAATCTACCTGAGACAATCCATTCATTTTGCTGCCACCTCTCTCAAATAAGCTTTTGTGCCGCGCCTCTGCCATTCTCGGTATGCGTCCATTGACGGAAAACTGAAAACAGGACGGCCATACTTATCAAATGTAATTGAACCGCCAACCTGACTTAAACGTTCCTGGTCGTCCGCCCGGTCGCTGAATGACACTGTAATTGATTTTGCCATTTATAAAACCTCCATTGTTTTCTATGAGGCGTTTTGATATAATTAGGTTCCAATCAATAATCAAAACGCCTGACGAAGTCCACTTTGCCGAGTGGGCTTTTTTATTGCGCTGTTTGAAATTCAAAACCAAACTGCTCCTTTAAGTACCGTTCAAGATTATCCCTCAAAATTACCTCGCCGCTGTCGATTACATAATCATCTGTTGGCATTATGATGTCCCCAAAAAAATCCTTTTTCATTTCAGGTTCTGACGTTTTATCGTGCCAGTTGTTCAAAACCATTGGATTTTCAATGTTCATTGCGAGCACCTGCTTATTACAGTTAAATTAATACCTCGCTGCTGCATTTTCATAGCTACATCGTACAAACGGCCTTTGTTTGCTAACCGGTTAATATCCTCCGTCAAAACTTTTATGCTTCCGGCTAAGCTAATGGCCTCCTCGTAATCACCATCACGCAAGGCCTCACATAGCATAATCGCCAATTCTTCTGCTGAATCCACTTTCCGTTTAGCAGCTTCTAAATCTGATTTAAGAAATTGATTGTTGTTCATATCGTAATTGCCTGCCTCTCCTCATGATTTGCCATTGCTACTTGATCAACTAGCGCTTTTCTTGTCCACCTATCCGCTAGTTCTTGTATCTTTAAACCGTGTCCGCGGGCTAGTGAATAGATGAGTGTCTTATTTGCCGGGATAAGATCGAAAATCTGTTTAATATCACCCATTGGCAGTTCCCCTGCCCTCCTACCCGGCCTGTCACTTGCCAGCCAACGGGCTAGGTGTTTTGTTGCTTCCAACGCCTCTTCCAGCTGATGGACCATATTGATTACCGCGGCACTTGCACTTTCATTTAATGCAGGATCAATGGGCGCAGCTGCTGTTGGGTGCAGACGGAAAAGATAATGCACGAGATCAATATGTTCATAGGCTTCACATACTTCAAACCACTTAATGCATAGTTCAGGAGTGAGTTTGCTAAAGCCATTTTCCACATCAGAAACATATCGTTGATCCTTTCCCCCAATTAAATTACCGATTTGATACTGTGCAAGGCCCGCCGATTTTCGGACACCACGCATAATCTGCGGTAAATTTCGCAAATTGTATGGGTTGTTCTCCATATGTTTGCCTCCTGATATATTCAGTTTTTTACTGATAAAATTTAAGTAATGAAAATACTAACTTGCCTGTTGCTTTTTCAACTTGTTAATGATGTAGGCTTGTCCCTTTGGTGTAATCTTCATTGTGAGCCACGTTTTTGACTTTCCGCTTACTTCTCGAACTCCCTGTGCTACTTCAAAGTAACCGCGGTTCACATATTCTTGATAAGGTTCATTTTTGTTGGAAAAGATCATCTTCCAATCTCGTAATTTCTGAAACAACTGCCTCTCACCAATAACAATGCCTTGTTTTGATGCAAGTTTTGCAACCTCTCTGACAAGCAGGGATTTTTCAGACGCCATACACGATTCAGCAAAACTGACCAACGGCTCCTGAATCCTCAATGTTTGTTCAAGCTGTTGCCGTTCTTCCTGTTCGGTGATCCATCGCTTTGCTCGGCTGACTGGATCATCAATCATATAAGACGGCTGCTTTAGTTTCTGAAGCTCATTTTCCATTCGGTTAAACTCCGAAATATACTTTTCCTTGAACAGCGCTGCCTTTGCACCTGTGTAACCAAAAACTAAGAATGTAAGACCGTCACGCTTGATGAGATATTTTTTATAAGTGCGATTCCTATTGTCCTTATATTCAACCTCCCCAAAATTGTGGAGATTAAATTCTTTACTAGAATCAAGGTTTTTAATATCACGTAAAACATGATCATGACGCTTTCCGAATACCTCAGCAACAGTCAGGCTATCGGTTACAACTTGATCGCCTTCAATAAAAACAAGTTGATTCATGCGGTTGCCCCCTTACGGAAATACTGGGTATTTTCCTCCACCCAACGGGTATTTCTTTCAATCCATTTAAAAAGCAGCTGGGTTGGAATTTTCTTGCCGAACTCATCATTTACCGGGAAATCAGGTCGCGACATGAGTTCAGACATTTTTGTTTGACCGCATCTGAGTACTTTCATCGCTTCTTCTCTGGTTAAGATGTGAGGAAGCTCATTCAACGCTCCCAGCCGCTCGACTAACATATCTGTTGCCCTATCAGCAATTTTTGCTGCAATTTGATCAATGAAGTTATCGTCGTATTGCATGGTAAACATATTTGGTACCTCCTATGCTGTGTTTGATTTTTGTTTCGAAACGACGACATTTTCTTCAAAAAAAAGCGTCCAATCGACATCAAAGTTGTTAGCAATTCTCTTTGCTAGTTTTACTGAAGGATTTCTCTTTCCTAATTCAATGTTCGCGTAAGCACCTCTAGAGATACCAATTTCCTCAGCTGTTTCCTGTTGGCTTTTGTCTCCACGGATGTCTATCAACCATTTCCTCAATAGATTCACCCCCCTATTTGCGTCGAAACGAATCATTTGTTTTTATGATATCGTCCATTAGAAACAATGTCAATAACTTTTTCGTCGTTTTGACACAAAACTTTATTTGTTTCATTTCGACACGTTATAATGTTTAATGAATGAGGTGAAATTATGTTTAAAGACCGGTTAATTCAACTCCGTAAAGGCAAGAAGTTAACACAAGAACAAATGGCTGAAAAGGTTGGCGTTCACAGGGGCACATATGCTAATTATGAAAGAGGCCATAGACAGCCAGACTATGAAACATTAGTTAAAATAGCTGATTTCTTTGAAGTCTCTACAGATTACTTGCTGAGAGGTCAAGAGTACTACCAAGATAAAGCTAAAGAACTCCGTAAGCAGAATGATGTTCGTTTTGATAATGTCGAAGGACAGGAACTGATGACGGAGGATGAAAAAGATAAATATCTTGCAGATGCTCTAAGGCGACTTGATGGAATTGAAAAAATGATTGCAGAGAATTTCAAAAACAAAAAAGAGGAAAAGTAATTATTCTATATTGTTTATTAAGTTATTTCTGTTATTTCTGTTTACTAATAAGATCGGAACTTGAACCGGAATACAAATGAACCCGATCCGAAAGGATAATTTCACCATGTTCCTAATCCCTTATGGTTCAAGGGTTTTCAATCTTATTCTCATCTGAAACTGATCCGGACTTGAACGGAATCTCATCAGTAAAAATCGAGTCGTTGAGAAAAGTCCTGTTTTTAAATTTTGATTAGCCCTTTTAGGGCTTTTCTTTAAACAAAACACCAGAACATAAGTTCTTTTCCAGAATACATTAACTCTCCTCCCCCTACTCATTAATTTCATTTGTATTTAAAACAACTCCTATACTTAATCTAAGAGGTGAAAGAATGTATACCAAAGAATTAATCAAGGGTAAAAAATGGTTAGCAGTTGGAGAAGGCCCTCGTGACCCAGTCACCGGCAAACGAAAGCAAATTCCGCGGCGAGGCAAAACAAAAAAAGAAGCCGAGCAAAGAGTCCGTGATGCAATTGCAGCTTTAAATGAAGATGGCATCGATGAATCAAGAGTGAAAAAGATAACTTTTGATCAAGTCGCAGCCGAATGGTTGGAAGAGTATATGTTAACAGGGAAGAAAAAGAACACTGTCCGAATCAGACGAGAAGAGATAAAAATATTAAATGCCTACATTGCCAAATCCATCATCAATAAAATAACCTTGAGACAGTATCAAAAAATACTTAACAAACTATCAGAACAAGGGTATTCACGAAGCACTATGAATGGAGTACATACGACAGCAGGCATGATATTTAAGTATGCTGTTAAAGTAAAGTTTCTTAAAAGCAATCCTATTGCAGATGCTATAGTGCCTAAAAAAAGAATAACCGTTGAAGAAATTGAAAATAACAACATAGCTGAAAAATACCTCGAAAAATCGGAGATCGAGGAATTTCTTTTAGCAGTTAAAAATCACGGTCTACACATGGATCTGGAACGATTTTATTTACTTGCTTTTTCAGGTATGCGATCCGGGGAGTTATGTGCCCTCAAATGGTCTGACATCAATTTCGAAACAAAAGAACTCCGGATAACTAAAACCATTTATTCAGAAAGTAATAACATGAGAGAGTATGAATTAACTCCACCCAAAACACCTGGATCAATTCGAACAATTGCTATAGACGATCAAATTATAGCCATGCTGAAAGCATATAAAACGAAAGTGAAAAAGATGCATTTGCAATCACAAACAAAATTATCTGAGTACCATAATGAAAACTTTATTTTCGCAAGAGCAAACGGGTACCCTTACCTGCCAAAAAGCATCATATATCGGATGGAAAGAATTCTAAAAAAAACATCCATAAAAAAACATGCGACTCCTCACATATTCAGACACTCACATATCAGTATGTTAGCTGAAGCAGGTGTCGATATTGCGACCGTGATGAAAAGAGTCGGCCACGATGATGTGAAAACAACAATGAAAATCTATACCCACGTTACAAATAAAATGAAAGAGGATGCCTCACAAAAAGTTCAGCAAACTTTCGGAAGCATCCTCGATCTCGGAATTTCATAAAGAAATGTTATTAAAATGTGATTTTTTTAATAAAAACGGATAACTAACCCTCTTGAACCCTTGTCACATCAAGGGTTTTTTTCGTTTTAGGAATCATATTATAAATAATATTCAAAAGGACGGCGGTAAAGCTTCCGGCGACGATTCCGTTTGTGGTCAGCAGATTTAAGTAAGACGGCAGGTGCTTAAACATATCGGGAACGACGGTTACACCGAGTCCCAATCCGACCGAACACGCGACGATCAGAAGGTTTTCCTGCTTTTTAAAGTCAATTTGACTGAGCATTTTAATGCCGTAGGAAATGACCATGCCGAACATGGCCACCATCGCGCCTCCCAGTACCGAAGACGGGATGATGGTCGTGAAGGCTGCGATTTTCGGAAAAAGGCCGAAGAGCATTAAAAGTGCGCCCGTGACACCGATAACCGCGTTTTTCTTAATTCCTGTCAGCTGCACGAGGCCGACGTTTTGGGAATAAGCCGTGTACGGAAAAGCATTAAAAATGCCGCTGATGAATACCGCCAGGCCTTCCGCGCGGTAGCCTTTTGCTAAATCACGTTCAGACAGGCGCCGGTTTGTCAGGTCACCGAGAGCGAAATAGACGCCTGTTGACTCAACAAGGCTGACAATGGCAACGATGGACATCGTAATAATCGGTGCCGCATGAAATGTCGGCGTCCCGAAGTAAAACGGTTTAATCATTTGAATGGCATCAGCATTCGCCACATTGTCAAATTGCACTTTTCCCATAAAATATGCGATGGCCGTCCCGATGACAATGCCGATTAAAATCGAAATGGATTTCAAAAATCCTTTTGTAAACCGATAAAGCAGCACGATGATGACGAGCACCGTAAATCCGAGGGCAAGGTTAGCCGGATCACCGAAATCCTTGCTGCCTTCCCCGCCGGCAATATGATTCATCGCGACCGGCATTAAGGTCATCCCGATAATCGTCACGACAGATCCGGTTACGACAGGCGGGAAAAACGATACGAGCT
The DNA here is from genome assembly GCF_001975995.1 of Bacillus sp. GZB. NCBI lineage: Bacteria > Bacillati > Bacillota > Bacilli > Caryophanales > Bacillaceae > Bacillus > Bacillus sp. GZB. Next base: position 770,116 of record NZ_MTQG01000017.1, on the reverse strand, counting down.
TACCAAAGAAAAACGACAGCAGAATGACAAGCAGACCCGATGCCAAAATGCTTCCGTAAATGGCTGAAATCCCGTATTCCTTACCGATCGAAATAATCGGCGCTACCGCGGTGAACGTACAGCCGAGCACAACAGGCAAGCCGATGCCGAAAAATTTATTCCTCCATACTTGAAGCAGCGTAGCCGCCCCGCACATAAAAATGTCAATTGATACGAGATATGTCAGCTGTTCTGCGTTCAGTCCCAATGCCGCTCCTACAATTAAGGGAACGACGACGGCGCCGGCATACATGGCAAGCACGTGCTGGATACCGAGGGAAAGTGTTTTGGCATAGCCGTTTTTCATGAACGGACCTCCTGTACAAATGTCACTTTTCCGTCTTCAAGCGATTGAATTCTCGCCAGCGATTCGACCCGGCATCCTTTTTTCACCAGCTCATCTCTTCCCGGCTGAAATGACTTTTCAATGACGATTCCGATCCCGCAAACCGCTGCGCCTGCTTGTTTTACGATGGATAAAAGTCCTTCTGCCGCCTGTCCATTCGCTAAAAAGTCGTCAATGATTAACACGCGGTCATCTTTCGACAGATGATTTCCGGAGACGGCAATCTGACTTTCTGTTTTTTTCGTGAAAGAATAGACGGATGCCGTCAGCAGATCATCCGTTAATGTGAGAGACTTCCTTTTTCTCGCAAAGATGACGGGAACGCCGAGTTCAAGGCCAGCCATCACCGCAGGGGCGATACCCGAAGATTCAATTGTGACGATTTTGGTTATCTCGTCTTTTTCAAAACGGCGCGCAAATTCCCGGCCGATCTGCTGCATGAGAACCGGATCAATTTGATGGTTTAAAAAAGAATCCACTTTCAGCACTTGATCAGAAAGAACGATTCCGTCATCTGCTATTTTTCGTTTTAATGCTTCCACAATGATTACCCCCGCTTATAAAAAATAAAAAAAAGCATTGCCCGCTCTCCAAAAAAAGAGCAAGCAATGCCGAATGATCTACCGTAACGGCCGAATAAAGCCGTTCCATTGCTCACTCATAGTCGGACATTTACGGTGACCGGTAGAAACTTGCGTGCCATATCCACGCGATTATATGAGTGTTCGTATGATATTAATCAAATTATAACAAGATACACTTCTTTTGCATAGTGAAATTTGAATATTTCCGAACTTTTACAAAGAATTGGTTTTCGATTATTCGTCTTTTTAGAATTTTTAGAAAAACGCCCGGTGTATGCCGGGCGTTTCGTTTATAAATATAAATTTGAATATTTACCGACAAGATACTCAATGAGATATTGAACGTTCAGCTCTTCTCCCGTTGCATCTTTTATGATGTCAAGCGGCATTTTGCGTCTTCCGTGCTGATGAACCTTTTCTGTCAGCCATTGTTTAATCGGCTCAAAATCGCCCCGTTCTATTAATTGGTCAAATTCAGGCAGATCGTCAAGCATGGTATGTTTCAGCTGTGCCGCATACATATATCCGAGCGCATAGGAAGGGAAATAGCCGAAATCGCCGCCCGCCCAATGTACGTCCTGCAAAATGCCTTTTGCGTCAGATGGCGGCGTAATGCCTAAATAATCATGATATTTTTGATTCCACAATGCAGGCAGTTCTTCCACTGTCACTTCATTGCTGAAAATTGCTTTTTCAATTTCATAACGGATAATAATATGAAGCGGATATGTCAGCTCATCGGCTTCAATTCGGATAAATGTCGGTTTCGCCTCATTTACGGCGCGTACAAAGTCCTCTCTATTCACATCTTGAAATTGATCAGGCGAAGCCTCAACCATTTTTTCATAATAGGCGGTCCAGAAATGTTGATTTCTGGCGATAAAGTTTTCATAAAATAACGATTGGGATTCATGAATTCCCATGGATGCACCGTCAGATAAGTTCGTTCCGCTCAGCGCTTCGTCAATATTCTGCTCGTAGATCGCATGCCCGCATTCATGAATCGTTCCGAAAATCGCCGTGCGGAAATCGTTTTCGTCATATCTGGTCGTCACCCGTACATCGCCCCGGTTGATTGTCGTCGCAAACGGATGCACCGTCTCGTCCAGGCGGCCGCCGTCAAAATCATACCCGAACTCTTTTAAGAAATACAAGGAGAGGTCTCTTTGCTGTTCTTTCGGAAACGTTTTCGTTATAAAGGAAGTGTCCGGTTTATTGCCGGATGCCGTCACTTTTTTGATAAGCGGAATGATCGCTTCCTTCAATTCAGAAAACAGCTGATCCAGTACCTTTACCGTAACACCCGGTTCGAAAATATCGAGCAATGCATTGTATGGATGATCTTCATAGCCCCAATACGAAATAAACCGCTTATTAAAATTAATCAGCTTCTCAAGGTACGGAGCAAACATAGAGAAATCAGAGGCCGCCTTTGCATCCTCCCAAGCCGTTTCAGCTTTCGATGTTAAAATGACATATTCTTTATACTCATCTTCAGGAATTTTTTTATTATGATCATAATCTTTTTTCGCAAGTTCCGCCGCTTTCACTGTATCTTCAGGCAGCTCTTCTGCATGCGCGAGAAGGATGTCGATCAGTTCTTTCATCCGGTCGGATGTCTGGATTTGAAAAACGTCAGCCGACAGCTGTCCGATGCTTTCAGCCCGGTCATCAGAGCCTTTTTTCGGGGCTCCCGTTCTTAAGTCCCAATGCATAAGCGCAATGGCTTCGACATAGTGGGATACTCTTTTTAACAGATCAAAAAACTCTTTCTCATATGTATGTAAATCCATATCCGTTCCCCTCCCTTTTCACTATTAATTACAGGCTAATGGAACGCCGTGACAAAGTCAACTTCCCGGATTTAAAAAAGCCGCAGGAGAGAATCCTGCAGCTTTTGTTTTTATACGATTTTCGGTGTAACAGGCAAGATCTTTTTGACTTCGGCCAATACCCGTTCACTTTCTCCGCCCGCATAAATGGATATAGTTCCGCTGTCCTGATTAGAACGGATGAGGCGGCCGATTCCCTGCCGGACTCTCAAGAGCATGTACGGCAGATCAACTTCCTCAAACGGATCTTTTTTCGCTCCGTTCCGCTTTGCGGTAAACACGGGATCATGAGGCGGATACGGCAACGCCCAAATGGTCACATTCCGGAGCGAGTCACCGGGAATGTCAAGACCTTCCCATAAGTGGACGGAACAAAGCACGGATTCTTCATCCCGCTGGAATTTTTCGACCAGACTGCTGATCTCTTCATCACCTTCGTAGTATATCGGATACGGCAGCTCCCACGCGGCAGCCTGTTCTTTAAATTCCTTCATGTCTTCAAAGGAAGGGAAAAGAACGAGGGTGCGTCCTTCATTCTTCTTAATGGTTTCAATCGTTTCGGCTGTTTTCTGCTCAGACGTCATATCACCGTGAAGCGCAACAGACATTTGCTCCTCGTAATCGTACGGAGATTCAACGGTGAATGATAAAGGATCACGGATTCCGAGGCTGTCAGCGATATAATCAAATGAACCGCCCTCAGAAAGAGTGGCCGATGAGAAAATATAAGGAATCTTTTTAGAAAAGACCTTTTCTCCCAAAACTTCGGCTACAGTTCTCGGCATAACGACAAACGTTGAGTCTGTATCCCGCGTTTCAAGCCAGCTGATGGCATCCTTTTGATACAGCGACAGCGAATATGCCATTTGTTCGACGTATTCTTCTACGACTGACAGCTCGTACTTATCGATCGTATACATTTCCGATTCAAATACGAGCGCCTCGCCGATTTTATCGAGCAGACGGCACAGCTCGTCAGCCGCACGCTTAACGCGCTGGTCGTTTCGGATGTCCAATCGGTGAGAGCCGGCGATTTCCTTCGATTCCTCTGACAGCACATAGAAAAACTCATCGTTTGCGGCAAGGGCATCTTCAATCAGTTCGGCGAATTCCTCTCTGATGTCATTTTGAAGCAGACGCTCTAAAAACAGCTCAAGCGTCGACTGCTTCACGCGATAGGTTAACGCTTTTTGCGCGGCGAATTCCAGCAAATGTCCTTCATCAAACACGACGGCGCTGTGATCCGGCAAAAGCGGCAGCTGTCCTTCCCTTTTGCGTGATTCTTCCGTCCATACATGTTCCATGTAGAAATCATGGGAGCAAACAATCAGATCCGTTGATTTTCTGTAATGATCTCTTGAAAGTGTTAAACCGCATCTATGTCTCATATCACATGTTAAACAATCTTGGAAGGAATCATAGCTGACGCCTGCCCACTCTTCATTCGTCAGATCAGCGTACTGTTTGCGGTCGCCGTACGGATAAAAGCGCTGCATCGCTTGTGATTCGTGTACGAATGAAGGCAGCGACTCATAAAGATCCAGCCACTTTTCATCATCAGAACGCTGCATCGTTTTCTCCAGCTTTTTCAGACACAGATACTGCTCATGGGATTTGGACAGCCGTGTATCAATCTGCAGATCCAAATGTTCTGTCAGCTTGGAAATGTCGCCTTCTTTTTTGACAAGCTGTTCAATTAACGTTTCATCGGCGCATGCGATAATGGCCGGTTTACCAGTATATCTGGCATAGCTGATGGCAAACAGCAGATACACCAGCGTTTTCCCCGTACCGACTCCTGCCTCAGCGAACATGACCTTTTTCTCTTTAAATGCCCGTTCAAGCTGAAACGCCATAAATACCTGCTCATCCCGAAGGTCAAAGCCTTTCTCGGGAAGGATATCGTAAAACACGTCACCAATCCAATTGTTCAATTCTTCATAAAAATTCTTTTCTTTTGTTAAAGCAAAAGGCAAACGTGATGTTGTCACCCAACTCCAACCCCTAACTATTCGGCATTCAGACCATCTATAATATCATTTAACCCTTTTCAATACAATAAAAAAACTTGGCCTCGCCAAGTTTTTGCCATTATCATTTCCGGTTAATGATATGTGTACATAGGAACGGATGGTCTGTTGAATGTGTATGTTTTACCGCATTTTCAAGTTCTTCCTGTGCGTGTGTCATGGCGGAAGGACCGAACTCCGCTCCGGCTTCCTCCAACCGGAAAGCAGTTGCGTCTAACGCCTTTTGTATTTTACTGAAGTGCTCGCTGTTCAGCATAAAATAAGATCACCTCTCAAATAGAAATAATCATCATTCTATGCCGATGCTTCACTTTCTATACATGCCATTCTGAATGATCCGCACCTGACCTGCACAAACTACAACAGATATTCGATTGAATATCCATCTTCACAAAATTATTCTATCCGGGAGTGATGGTTACATGAGTTATAAAGATCGATTAGATCAGCATTCTGAATTGTTTCATCACAATTGGACGCGGCCGAAACGCTCTAAATCGCAAGTGAACGGCCACACCGAAATGTCCCAGACCAACATTATTTTACGGAGCAACGCAAAAGCGCACCGCTGGTAATGGCAGAATAAAACGTAAAGATGCCGGAGAAGACGCTGTTTCAGGCGTCTTCTCTTTGTTGCGGCTTTTTCCGCTGCGGCCGCACTTTAGCCCAGTACTGATAATAATCCGTTTTGATAAAACCGTTAAAGAGCTTCCGTTTTTTGGTTGCTTTTCTTCCGTAGACCTCTTCAAATTGTTCATTTGACGTTAACATGTAGACAGACCATGTATCAAGAGATTCAAATGCCCGGCCCATTTCTTTATACATCTGCTCGACTTCCCTTTTTTCGCCGAGCCGTTCGCCGTACGGAGGGTTTCCGACGATTACGCCGTATTCGAGTTTCGTCGTAAAATCCTGCACCCGCATTTGTTTGCATTCGATCAGGTCACCAAGTCCCGCTTCTTCTGCGTTTTCTTTGGCGATGTTTACCATCCGGTGATCCACATCACTGGCAAAGATCTGCAGCGGCTGATCATAGTTCGCCTTTTCTTCCACTTCAAGACGCGCCTTGTCCCACAGTTCTTTTCCGATCCATTCCCAGTCTTCTGAAGCAAAATCACGGTTAAAACCCGGAGCAATGTTTTGCCCGATTAAAGCGGCTTCGATGGCGATCGTGCCGGAACCGCAGAACGGATCGACGAACGGACGGTCAGGCGTCCAGTTGGTTAACAGAATTAACGCGGCAGCGAGCGTTTCTTTAATCGGAGCTCCGCCCTGATCAACCCTGTATCCCCGTTTGTGAAGGCCTGTTCCTGATGAATCCAGCGTAAGCACCGCTTTATCTTTTAAAAGGGAAATCTCTACCTTATACTCGGGTCCCGTTTCTTCAATCCATTCATTTTGTTTTCCTGATTGAAGTTTCAGCTTTTCCGCTATCGCCTTTTTGACGATCCGCTGGCAGTCGGGCACACTGGCAAGCACTGATTTCACGGACTTTCCGATAACGGGGAACTTTGCGTTTTCGGGAATGTACGCGCGCCAGTCAATCGCTTTTGTTTTTTCAAACAGCTCATCAAACGTTTTTGCCTGAAACTCGGCGACCTGTACTTTAATGCGGTCAGCCGTCCGCAGCCATAAGTTAGCGCGGCAGATCGCAAGCGCATCTCCTTCAAAAATGACTTTTCCGTTGTCTACTTTGCATTCATAACCTAAATCACGCACTTCTTTGGCGACGATCGCTTCAATTCCCATCGGCGCCGTCGCTATTAGTGTGTACTTCTTCATCGTATCACCCTGTCTCTTTTAAGCTTTCGTTTCATTCAAGATAAAAGCTCCCCTTTAAAGGAGAGCTCTAATTTGTCATATCAATAATGTTTAACGTTCTGTAAGCCATGTTTTGTTCCGTCGTACTGCAATCGGCTCATCACCTCGTACTCAGGCGGCAATCATCTATCTACAGAAAGTATTCTGTCCTTCTATCTGTTCAGTTCCTTCAAGAAGGTTCCCCTACCAAAATTTGGGTTTCTCGCTCGAGGGGTTTACCGCGTTCCACTCTCACCATTTCTGATGAGACTTCGTCACTGTGGCACTTTCAAGGATACTCAGCCATATCCGGAGACGTAGGCTTTTTTCCTGCCGTCAGCCTATGAAGGCTGCCCTAGCTTATTTCTTCGCTAGGCACGAACACTACGGGCATCTCAGCACCGTGCGAGCATGGACTTTCCTCTACAGATTCAAAGATCTGCAGCGATTACCCGAACGTTAAGAACACTTGTTCATTATAAAGCAACTTGTCTCATTTGACAAGTGCATCTGCCTTATTCGTCATAAAGTTTGCTGCCGAATACATGTTTCTCAAGGTTGGACAGCCTTTTCAGAATGTCAAAGTTGGTCGTATTGGACTGCACCGGCTGTTTTTTGCTTGCTTCTTCAAGCTGTTTTTTCAGCTGCAGATTTTCCTGCTGCAGTTCTTCAATTTCTTGATGAAAGGTTTCATAATCCTTAATAATCATATCTAAAAATTTGTCAACGTCTTCTTGTCTGTAACCTCTAACGCCTGTTTTAAATTCTTTTTCCAAAATGTCTTTCGCAGAAAGCTTTACTTTATCAGCAAGCATCTTTTTCACCTCATATCGTGAATCATCATGTTATATTTTATTCAGAAACACGTCCCGTTGTCAAATATTCTCTGACGTGTTATGTAAAGAAATCTTCTTCTTCAACGGCGGCACGGAGATCATCCATCGTAATCGAATAAATCGGATATCCGTCGGTTTCACGGCGTTTTTCTGCCTGCTGCAGCATATATTTCGGCGACCCTTCCACCTCCGGATCATATAAAAGCAAAAGCGCATCTGACTTTTCAATAAAGAACGCGTTTTTCTGCCGGAATTGGAGCGGACTTTCGTACGGCCGATGCGTCAGGCTCTCCTCATAATCTGCCTGAGCAAGCACCGCTTCATACATTTCTTTATTCGGCTCCTTCCACTTTTCCTCCTGGCCGTAGAAAGGCGTGATAACGGCAACCTTTAATTCCGGATACTCTTCTCTGAGATCGTACGCCGTTTCTGCCGCCCAAAGCTCAGTCCCCAGCTGTCCGGATATGAGAATCCATTCCAAGCCTTCGTCAATAAAGCTTCTGAGTCTGGTTTCTATCGCCTTTTTTATATAAACAAGCGCCCGGTCATCCCGTTTAAAAATCCCGAGTTCAAACGGCTTGTACCCCGTTACGGCTAATACTTTCAATTGATCACCTGCTTAAAAAATGGGGCTCCCCATCGGGCCCCATTTTGATTTGCTGATATCCTAACCGATCTTGCTTAAGCGTTCAATACTAATGATCGCAGCAAGGGCTTCCGCACTGAAAATGCTGGTGAGTTGTCGGGTCAACATTTGAAAAAGTGTGCGGATAGTAATGAACGTGCTCAAAGTTGTGGTGATTTACGTTAGTTGTATGTTGCGGATGAATATGCGGCACAACCGTGTTAGAAAAGCAATGGTGTTCACAGCAATGAGTCGGATGGACAATCGGCGGCATCACGTTTGGTCTGCAACAATGATGATGAAACATGCTAAATCCCCTCTCCATTAACTTTTATTACACTGTTAGGTTATGAAGAAAAGAGGGTGCATGTTCTAATTCAATCACCCAATTTAAAAGTGCGTCAGCAAGCTGTCTTTAAAATTCGAAAATACAAACGCAATCAAAAAAACCACGACAAAGAACAAGTAAAAAACACCTTTATACATACCAACTCTCCCCTATAAATAACTAACGCTATTTTACAAGATGCGGCACCATTCTACAACAAAATCGATGCGGATTCAGAAAAAAATATTTTTGGCGAAACAGCTCAGCTTTTGCGCTTTCCCGGGCAATATTTTAAGAGGAATATTTCCTCTTGAGCCGGGCAATTCTTACATGGAGCTTCTCGGCTTCTTTTTCCGATATTTCCCCGTCTTCTGCCGCCTGCTGTGCGGCCTGCAGAGCTTTTTTGTAATCTTTTGCATGATGCTCAAAATAGATCGCCAGCTCAACCGCTGATTGGTGTCTGCATGTGTGAAGATCAGAGCCCGTCAGTTTCTCCCAAAGGGGCACGGCGTCTTGCCTGCGGTTTTGTTTTTTATAAAGCATCGCTAAGTCAAAAAGGGCCCGATCCGAATCTTCAAAGGCTTTGCCTTGCAGCGCTTCCAGCTGCGAAACGGCGCGATCGGTTTCTTTATGAGCGATAAACCATTTCGCCATGGCGTATGCTTCCTGACGTTCTGACGTCTGATCAGAAGATGCAAAAATCTTTTTTGACATATGGATGTAAAGAACGATGAGGGAAAGCACATCTTGTTCATTATGCGAGAGCACTCCCTTTAAAAGAGCCGGGTCCTCCGCCTTTAAAAATTGAAAATACAGCATCGGCGCCAAATACCCAGGGGTGTCTTCGTCCCTTTTAAAAGCAAGCTCTTCATTTTCAACCGCCGAAAGCGATACACGCTCTAACTTATGTTTCCAAAGCCGTCTCGCCCCGTGCAGAAGATCAAAGTGCCCGAAGTCAGGAAGTTTCGGAAGCCTGTCCCGCAGCAATGTATGCCTGGTTTTTACCTGCGGCCAGTCAAAGGCTTTTCCGTTATACGTAACAAGGGACGTAATGTCAACCTCACTTAAAAAGCTTTTGTAAAGAGCCGTCTCGTTTCCCGGTTTAGGGAGCAGATGCTGTTTAACCGCGACACGGTCTTCATATACTCTTGCATGGCCGAGCAAAAAGATCATATTGCCTGCCCCGCCGCCGAGGCCGGTCGTTTCAGTATCAAAGAAGAACAGCTGGCTTTTTTCGTATCCTTCTGCTGATAAAGTATGTGTCAAACCGCCTTTATTCCATAATGCCATGACGTCATCAAGTTCACTGAAGCTGTACCGTCCGTGGCGGTGCGAAAGCGGATAGACGGTTTCGCGGATAAGACAGTATTCATCCTCAAAAAAGAAAGGCTTCACTCCGAATGCCTCCCATTCTTCTCTAAACGGGACTTGAATATCCGGGATCGAAAGTTGTGAAGCTGCCGGCTTTTTTTCAGCTTCGGGCACATTCAGGTGGTTTTTCATCCGCTTTAATTTATTTTTCAAGGACATCTTTCGTCCCCCTTTTCTTTTACACGTAATTCAAGAGCTTGAGTATCGCTTTCTTTGCATCTATTCCTTCTATTTCGGAGCCGATGCAGGAAGGACATCCGTCTTGACATGGACATTGTCTGATCAGGCGCTCAGCCCCTTCATTGATTTCATCAAATCGCTTATATACTTCATCGGCAAGTCCGATTCCGCCCGGATAATGATCATACAGAAAGATTGTCGGAAGTCCCGTATGTGCGGCTTTGATTTGCGGCACGACATGCACGTCATTTCGGTCGCACATGACGTATACAGGCACGATATGCTGCAGGACGTGGGCAATGCCTAAAAGCAGCTGTTCAAGCGTTTTTTCGCCGATCTCCGAATCCGTTTCTTTTAATTCAAGCCAGGCTGCACTGGTATGCAGTTCTTCTTCAGGAAGATGAATCGGTCCTGATCCTATATTTTCAAATGTCGTCATTTTAATTTTTTTAAATATTGTCGGAAGTGCGTTCACGGTGACGTCGCCGAAATGTAAGGCCGTTTTCTTTCTGCTGTCCGTTCTGTCAATGTCCAGCACTTTCAGCTGCACCGCTAAATTGGCATCTGTATAATATTCGACATCGACCTTTCGCACGTACGCTTTTTTATGATCCCAATCAAGCTTTTCAACCTGATACTGCACCCCTTCATGAAGATAAATCGCTTCATCATGAAGAAGCATCATCGCGCTGAAGCGGTCCATTTCTCCGATGATTTTTACATCAGCCGTCTCTGACCGGTCAACGATGACCACGTTTTCCTGTGACGCCGAACGGAGACTGATGTTGGAGGCGGGAAAAGATTCGCTCGCCCAGTGATAGCGTTCGCGGTTTTCGTGAAGCACCCCTTCTTCCTCTAAATACTCGAGAATGTCTCTCGCATCATTTTCTCCGAATGTTTCATCGGCTCTGAAAGGCAGCTCATACGCGGCGCATTTCAGGTGATCGACTAATATAATGAGATTATCAGGATTAATCCTTGCAGATTCAGGCGAGCGTTTAAAGAAATAATCAGGATGGCGCACAATATATTGGTCAATCGGATCAGAGTTCGCCACCATCACGATAAGCGCCTCTCCCTGCCGCCGTCCGGCCCGGCCCGCCTGCTGCCATGCGCTCGCGACACTGCCCGGGTACCCCGTCATCACGCAGACCTGAAGCTGGCCGATATCAACGCCGAGCTCCAGCGCGTTTGTGCTGACAACGCCTAGAATGCTGCCGTCTCTTAACCCCCGCTCTATTTCTCTTCTTTCTTTCGGAAGATATCCGCCTCGATAGCCTCTGACAGACTTCGCGCCGATTTCTTTTTTTACGATCTCCTGAATGTGGCTTAAAATAATTTCAACCCGGACACGGCTTCTGGCAAAAACAATCGTCTGGATCTTATTTTTTAAAAAAGTTTTGGCAAGTTCGTTCACTTCCGCGGTGGCGCTTTTTCGAATATGCAGCGGTTTATTTACAATCGGAGGATTGTAAAAAGCAAAGTGCTTTCTTCCGGCCGGGGCACCGTTGTCGTCAATCAGGCGCACAGATTTCCCCGTCAGCTGCTCCGCCAACTCCCTCGGATTGGCGATTGTGGCGGATGTACAGATAAATGACGGCGTGCTTCCGTAAAAAGCGCAGATTCTCATTAAACGGCGGATGACGTTCGCCACATGGCTGCCGAATACGCCGCGGTACGTATGTAATTCATCAATGACGATATATTTCAGGTTTTCAAACAGACTCACCCATTTTGTATGGTGGGGAAGAATGGCTGAATGAAGCATATCGGGATTTGTGATCACAATATGCCCTGCCTTTCTGACTTTCTGCCTGATGGCCGGAGACGTATCTCCGTCATAGGTGAAGCTTTTAATGTCCATGCCCGTCTCGTCTATGATTTCATTCAGCTCGCTTTTTTGATCCTGCGCGAGCGCCTTTGTCGGAAATAAATAAAGCGCGCGGCTTGAGGCATCTTCCGCGATAGACTGAAGAACCGGAAGATTATAGCACAGTGTTTTTCCGGAGGCCGTCGGTGTGACGGCGACAATGCTTTCTCCATTTTGAACCGTCTGAAAAGCGGAGTATTGATGTGTAAAAAGCCGCTCGATCCCCCTCTTTTCGAGAGCAGCCCGAATGTTCGGATCTACTTGCTCCGGCATCGGCATGGTTTTCGCCTCCCGCGGTTCCTCTTCATGCCAATGCACAATATTTTCATGATTTTTTAATTCCTGAATCAGTTCGCTCAGTGATTTTTTCCTCATCGTTCACACCTCTTTATGAGGTACAGTTTACCGAATATTTGTTTGCCTGGCTAGATGAAAATCCTGCACAAGAAAAAAAGCAGGGAATCAGCCCCTGCCTACTTCATTTTTATCGTAAAAAGCTCTGTTTGTCCTTTTTTCGCTTCATTTGCGCCTGCAAATTGCAAAGGTTCTGCGGCATCGCCATTCATAATCACCATAGGGATGACGGTGCTGCTTGCTTTTTCTTTTATTAAATCCAGCCGGCACGTTAAAAGCAGATCGCCTGTTTTCACTTTGTCTCCTTCTTTTACATGCGCTTCAAAGCCTTCGCCGTTCATATTGACGGTATCCAAACCGACATGTATCAAAAGTTCCGCTCCGGAAAGGGTGCGGATGCCGACAGCATGTTTTGTATGGAACAGCTGAATCACTTCTCCCTCAACCGGTGAAACAATGTCTCCGTTTGCAGGCTCGACGGCGATCCCGTCCCCCATCATTTTTTGTGAAAATACGGGATCCGGCACTGAAGCCAAATCCATCACCGCTCCGTCAGCCGGAGAAAAAATCACTTCCTCGGCCGGCTTTTTCCGGCTGTCTCCCAATCCGAATAATTTTTTCAGCAATGTGTTGTGCTCCCCTTCCTAAATGTGAATCCGTTACCAGTTTATTCTCCACTATTTAACCATACTTTCTTTTTTCCTTCAATTCTTAACCATACGGCATAACATCGCATAGTCTGTTTGTAAAAAGGCGGTGGTCATATGGATCAATCACAAAACGATAAACTTGATCCGCAAAGAAATGAGGACATCATCAGCCATGCGATGGACCAATTTTTTCACTCAGGTCCCTTCGCAGAATTGATGCAGGGTTTTCAGCACCTTGTCAATTCGGCTTTTACTGAAGCGCAAGTGACGATTGACGTCAGAGAAGAGCCGACGGGCCTCGCGGTTGATATCGGCGTTCCCGAGACGTTCCGTGACGGGGATATGCTGGTGGAAACGAAAGGGTGCTACCTTCACGTTACAATCCGCTACGATCATAAACAGGCTCATTCATCCCACATGTCTTCAAGCATGACAAGAACCGTTGTCCTCCCGTATAAGGTAAGTGAAGAAGATATGGAAACATCCTGGAATGAACAGACGCTTACCCTCTTTTTCCCAAAAAAATAAGCATGAATGATGAATATCATTCATGCTTTTTATTTGAAGATACTGGTGAAGCCTTTCACCAGCGATCCGACCTGATTTACGGCGCTTACCATCTGCCCCGTTGTATCCATCATTTTATTAAAGTCAAACTGTCCGTTCGTTTTTTTAAACTGGGAGAGTATGCCTGAGAATTGGGAAGACTGCTGCTGATTCGGTCTGGGAACGGGGTAAGGATTCACAAACTCCGGCTGACCCCCGGGCATGCCTGCCTGAGGAGGAGCGGGAGCATACGGCGGCTGCATATGACCGTATTCCTGATTCGGATAAAATTGCTGCGGGTACTGCCCTTGCTGATGATATGGCGGCTGCTGCAATGGCTGTATCTGCTGCGGATACGGCGGCTGTAATGGCTGTATCTGCTGCGGGTAGAAATATCCCGCCGGCTGCTGGTACATATTTTGATATGGCTGCGCTCTCCATTGCATATGACATTCCCCCTTGTCTCTCACTAAGTTTCTGCTATATATGTATGAATTCCGCCTTGGTTATGTGCTTTCGGTGATTCTGATCTTTGTCAAATGCTGTCGAAAGTCTTAATTTTTTAAAAACAGAAAAAAGTCGAATCGTTATGTTAACATAATCTCAACATACATGAGAGGGGATGCACCATTATGAACGTATCATACTTAAGAAAGCGTTTTGCTGAAGTGAAAAAATATGAAACAGATTGTGCAGATAAACTGATGGACTTTGCAAAATTTCTCTATATTCAAGGCCATCTCACCGCAACCGAATTTCGAAACAGTATGAAGGTTCTCGAAGCAAGTGGAGCAGAAAACCCGGCGTATGAATAACATACCCGACCCCTTTATATAAAAGAAGGCAGCCGTTTTCAGCTGCCTTCTTTTTCAATTTCATCCCTTAATATACGAAGCGTATATAAAACAGATTCAGTTAAATCCCTGTATCTTTTTTTATGAATATGATGAACATATGATTGGAGCATCAGCTCCCCGAAATTTTCTGTAACGGCCTGAATTTGTGCATGATGAACGTATTTCGGACGGTTTTCCTGAATAAACGCAAGCGCTGCTCCTGTCCAAAGCGCGCAAAGCCGGTCTCTTTTTTCAACATCGGGTTTAATCGTCTCAAAAAAATCATATGAACGGCCTGACTCTTTTCCATCCTGATACCTTTTTTCGGCTTCCAGAACCGCCTCTATCATTTGTTCTGTCAGCTCCAATAACGACTGTGTCTGCAAACGGACTCACCTCAGTACATATGGTACCAAAGTTTTTGCACAAAATCAGCTTATCCGGCAGGCTCTCGGCAAATCCTTTTTACGCCGGTCAGTCAAAAACAGGTCATCAATACAAACATGAAGCTCCCGCGCCTCTTCCTCAAGACGGGAAAGTTTCTCCTGCCTGATTTCTTCTGCTTCCGCCTGACAGGATCTGACTGCTTGAGTAAGCGTCTTTTCAGCAGCAGAAATCCGGATTTCAATATCAGAAAGCAGACGGAGAATATCAGCCTTGCTCGTGTAAACAGACATTCATGTTCCTCCCTTTTATCACTTGCGTCTCTTTCAAATATAATTCTCGTTTTCATACCGCTCTCCTCTGCACATGACAAAACTAGAAGCAGTTCGGCAAACAAACAGAGATTATCCTAAAAGGCGTGCCTTTCGACAAAAAAGTGCCGCAAACTTTGTATGAACCGGCACGTTAATGCAAACGATACAGTTGAGGAGGTGCCGTATGAAAACGAGACCGAAAAATGCAGGTAAACAGCAAAAAACCGAAGCAAAAACGACTGATACGCTTGATAAAAAATTAGGCGGCCCAAACCGCCCTTCCACGTAACACACCAGCAGCCCGAAACCCCATCGAACGGTTTCGGGCTTTTTCATTTCTTCAGCCACTCTTTAACCGCGAAGAGCGCATGGAGCTCCCGTCTTTTCTGGAAGTACCAGTCCGTCAGTTCAAGCTGTTTCGGCATTTTCTCCTGTAAGAAAGCCCCTTTTCTTAACCTTTTTTGAAACCAATCCGCCCTTTCGCCGTCTAATGAGTGGGCAACAATGGGATAGGTTGTCCTCAGCATGGGTGATGTTCTTTTTTTGATGCCGATCATTTTCTCCATATCAAAGCGTGAACCGGTATGAGGAACGGTATCAAGAAAACGGTAAAAAGAAGCGTGAAGATCAGGGCTGAACAGAAGGCGGGCCAGCTGTTTTCCGAGCGTAATTCTCTCTTCGGTTTTTGAAAACCGTTTGACGGAAATTCCGTATAAATGTCCGTCAAATGAAGGGAATATCACCGTATTAAAGTGAAACCAATCACTTAAATAAAAAGGAATCGTGCCAAAAACATTCTTTTTAAACGAAGGATTTTGTATAATAGGTGCTTGGATAGTGTTTTGTTCATTTATAATAAGAGCATACATGAGCCGTTCCGTATCTCCGTCACGCCAAAAGCGGAACCATTCTTCCTGCATAAAAGCCGAGACGCGGAAATGAGGAAGATGACGGAAAAGAGGTTCGCCGATTTGTTTTGACCACTGGTAGACCAGAAGCTGAGGATAGGCATCAGAAAAAATCAGCCAATTCGCCCTTTCATACGAAAGGAAAAACCAGTTTTTCTGACTGCTGTCAAGGCCCTCCTGATAAAGGACGCCTCTTAAATCAGTCATCGACCAGCCCGCATTGCGGGACACAAAGGATGCCAAAAGCGGCCACTTGATCTCAGGATGGCGGTCATAATATGCTTTATAGGCATTCGTCCGGGAAATATTATCGGCATTTTTTATTTTCGTCTCTTTTTCGATCAGGCGAAGAATGGCGGTTACGGTCTGTCGTTTATGCACGTTCATTCACTTCCGTCACTATTAGTTTGATAAGGAGGATGGAAAAAGTGATTCGGTACCCGAATGGAAAAACTTTTCAGCCGAACAAAACGGTTTCATCCCAAAACAGCCAGAAACGGTCTCATTCATACAGTAATCGCGGCATGACCCTCGAAGACGACCTGAATGAAACGAATAAGTATTATCTGGCTAACCAAATTGCTGTCATTCACAAAAAGCCGACACCCGTCCAGATTGTAAACGTCCACTATCCGAAAAGAAGCGCCGCAGTCATTAAGGAAGCTTATTTTAAACAGTCTTCAACAACTGACTACAACGGCATTTATAAAGGACGCTACATCGATTTCGAGGCAAAAGAAACAAAAAACAAAACGGCATTTCCCCTGCAGAATTTTCATGATCATCAGATTGAGCATATGAAGCAGGTGGTCAGGCAAGACGGCATTTGTTTTGTTATTATATCCGCTTTCGGAAAGGTTTATTTCCTCGAAGCCGACAAGCTGTTTGTCTTTTGGGAGAGAAAGGAGAAGAACGGCAGAAAATCAATTCGCAAAGACGAATTAGAAGATGCTTCCTTTCCGATTTCCCTTGGATACTCACCGAGAATTGATTATATTAGTATTATTGAACAGCTTTATTTTTCGCAGGAACAGTAGACTGAGCGAAAGGTTGATAAACGAAAGGTTGAGATGTTATGTCAGATCAATTTACGAGCCGTGAAGAACGCCGTAAGGCAAGGCAGACGAAAAGCACTAAGCCCTCTTCACCGAAAAAAGGCAAGAAACAGCGTAAAGGCGGTTTATTCAAAAAGATTGTGCTGTCCTTGGTTATTCTGTTTGTCCTTGGCATAGTCGGCGGAGCCGCGGCATTTGCCGTTTTGGTTTCCGGCGCGCCGTCTTTGGATGAAGCCAAGCTGAAAACGCCTTACTCTTCAACGATTTACGATAAAAACGGAAAAGAAATCGCGGAAGTGGGCGGTGAAAAACGAACCTACGTCCCGATTAAGGATATACCCGATGTTGTGAAAGAAGCATTTATCGCAACTGAAGATGCCCGTTTTTATAAGCACCACGGTATAGACCCGATCCGGATCGGAGGCGCCTTGGTCGCCAACTTTACGGATGGGTTCGGTTCAGAGGGAGGAAGCACAATCACCCAGCAGGTTGTGAAAAACTCGCTTTTGACCCATCAGAAAACGATTAAACGGAAAGCACAGGAAGTGTGGCTTTCACTGCAGCTGGAGCGCCATTATTCTAAAGATGAAATCTTAGAAATGTATTTAAACAGAATTTATTTCTCACCGCGCGCCTACGGCGTCGGTAAAGCGGCTGAAGAATTCTTCGGCGTAAAAGACTTGAGCAAGCTTACGGTTGAACAGGCGGCGACGCTTGCCGGGATGCCACAAAGCCCGACCGGATATAACCCGGTTAAAAACCCGAAGGCTTCCGAAAAACGCCGAAACATCGTTCTCAGCTTAATGGAAAAACAAGGATTCATTTCAAATGCTGAATA
The DNA here is from genome assembly GCF_001975995.1 of Bacillus sp. GZB. Lineage (NCBI taxonomy): Bacteria > Bacillati > Bacillota > Bacilli > Caryophanales > Bacillaceae > Bacillus > Bacillus sp. GZB. Next base: position 752,390 of record NZ_MTQG01000017.1, on the reverse strand, counting down.
CCAAAAAGCGAAGAAAGTGTCCATGAAAGATGAAGGCGTCGTCAGCCAAAAGGAATACGATAAAAAGGACACAAATAAATACAGCGCTTTTGTCGAAGAAGTTATGAAAGAAATTGAGACAAAAGAAAAGAAAGACGTCAATATTTCAACTGACGGACTGAAAATTTACACGACTCTTGATACGAAGGCACAAGATTATCTTGATCAATTGATGAACGGAGACACGGTTGGCTTTTCGGAAGGCATGCAGGGGGGCGTCACGCTCCTTGATACGACAAACGGAGAAATCCGCGCCATCGGACCGGGACGGAACAGAACTACCGGGGGATTCAATTATGCAACACAAGGTAAAACCCAGCCCGGTTCAACGATAAAACCGATTCTTGATTATGGCCCGGTCATTGAAAATAAAAAATGGTCGACTTACGAGCAGATTGACGACTCAGCTTATACGTACTCTGACGGCACTCCTATTCACGACTACGACAACAAATACAGAAATATGATATCAATGCGAGAGGCTCTCTCAGACTCTCGTAATATTCCGGCTCTGAAAGCATATCAAGCAGCCGGTAAAGATAATGCTGTCGACTTCGCAAATGACTTAGGACTAGGATTAAACAAAGAGAGTGTAACCGAATCTTATTCGATCGGAGGATTTGGTGAGGATAACCGCGGTGTATCTACTATGACAATGGCGGGCGCCTACAGCGCGTTCGGAAATAACGGAACGTACAATGAACCGCATGCGGTCACATCGATTGAATTTAATGACGGCACTAAGCTTGATTTAACACCGAAACCGAAAAGTGCTATGAGCGATTACACGGCATTCATGATTACCGATATGCTCAAAACAGTCGTGCAGTCAGGAACAGGCAGACTGGCTCAGGTGCCGAACGTGGAAGTTGCCGGTAAAACGGGTACGACAAACTTTACTAAAGGTGATATTCAAAAATATAACATTGCTCCAGGCGGAGTTCCGGATTCCTGGTTTGTCGGATACACCCCACAATATACTGCGGCGGTTTGGACTGGTGTAGAATCTGGCAACAAAGCAGGCAAGAAATCACTGTCTTCTGCAGACCAGCAAGTCGCAAAACGTATTTTCCAAAAGCTGATCTCATACGTTGATGACGGTAAAGGAAGCTTCAAGCAGCCTGACAGCGTCGTAAAAGAAACAGTTGAGAAAGGCTCGAATCCTGCCGCTTTAGCCGGACCGAACACGCCGGATGATAAAAAAGTGACGGAGTACTTCGTGAAAGGGACGCAGCCAACTGCCGTTTCTAAAACGTACACGAAAGAAAAAGCCGATAAACCGACAGGATTGCAAGTGAAATACGACAAAGATAAAAAATCATTAACCTTAAGCTGGAATTATGACGGTGATGCAACATTCAATGTCAAACAATCCGTTGACGGCGGAAGCTACAGTGACATTCAAAACAGTTCGGCAAAAGAAGCCGTCGTCTCAGATGTCACGCCAGGCTCCACATACAGCTTCCAGGTGACAGCGGAAAACGATGACGGAAAAAGCGATACGGCATCAGCATCTTTCAAAGTCCCGAAAGATGAAGAAGACGATGCGGATAAAGATAAAGCGACTGACGATGAACAGAAGACTGATGAAGATAAAGATAAGGACAAGACGCAAACCGATGATTCAAACAAAGATGACGATCAGACAGATACGTCTGACGGATCAGATCAAACACCAACTGATGACCCGGATAAAAATCAGGATCAATCCGATAAGGATCAAACAGATAACAACAATCAGAATCAGCCCGGCAACGGGACCGATAACAACGGACAGCAAGATAACGGCTCTGATAATGATTCCGATTCCGGTTCAGACGGCTCAAATAAACCTGACAGCGGTCAAACGGACAAAAACCAAGACTCATCTTCAAATATCAACGGGCAGTCCAATTCGTCAACCATCCAGTCAAATCCCGCTCATTAGCGGACGAAATCCTTCACCTCAAACAGGTGAAGGATTTTTTTCATACAAAAAAACCTCCTTATAAGAAAAGGAGGTTTTTAACATTTGTTCATGGCTTCATATTTATGATATTGTTTCTTCATCTCCGTCATCAATTCATCAAGCTGAATAAACGAGTGATATTGAGTCGGTTTTGTTAAAATAAACGCCATTCGCTCCGCCCAATTGATCGGTTCCGCGGGAAAATGCTTTGTTTCAAGCACAGTCCAGTCGAGTGATGTGACCCGCTCCCCTGCCGTCCAATGAAAAGCGGCAATCAGACAGGCAATTCCCTTCAGCATGTCATTTTGATCACATCTCGATTTTCTTGTTTGAAAAACGGGAAGCAGCGTTTCTTTCGTTTCATTCCAAATCTGAAACAGAAACGGGACATATTCGCCTCTTTCCCTCCATGGCTGCACTGTTGGCTGACCGCTGAAATCCATATACAGCGGATGGCGGCGCAGCGCCGCTTTGATCTCGAAGCTTTCCAAGTCCGTAAGGCTGCGCAGGTATGTTTCATAGTCTGCCAGAATGTCAATCGCCGTCACCGTTTCACCAGCCCTTTTTTGTCACGCTTCTGCCCTTCTCTGCATAGCGGAAGCAAAGGACATTCCGCACAGCGGGGAGATTGCGCTTTACAATGATACCGGCCGAAAAATATTAACCTGTGATGCGTAACAGACCAATCCTCTTTCGGCACTTTTTTCATTAATGTTTTCTCTACTTCCAAAACAGAGTCCTTCCAGCGGCAGATGCCGAGCCGTTTAGAGACCCGCTCCACATGAGTGTCCACTGCGATCGCAGGTACGCCGAAAGCAACAGACACGACCACATTTGCCGTTTTCCGTCCGACACCCGGCAGCTTCACAAGCTCATCCCGGTCTTTCGGCACTTCTCCGCCGTACTCTTCGATGATCATTTTGCTCAGCTTTTGAATATTTTTGGCTTTATTACGGTACAGACCGATTGATTTAATATCCTGCTGGAGTTCTTCCAGCGATACGGCAAGATAATCTTCGGGCCGTTTATATTTTTGAAATAGCGTTTTTGTCACTCTGTTGACGAGAGCGTCCGTACATTGCGCGGATAATGCGACTGCCACAACCAATTCGAAAGGATTTGAATGGACAAGTTCACATTCTGCGTGCGGAAACATATCGCCGATTTTTTCAAGACAATATTCAATCTGCTTTAAATTTAACACGTTTCTCCCCTTCTCATGTTATTGTTCCAGCCAATTGTAAAAAGGCACCTGCCTCGTATACTCTTTTTGCGGATCATTTTGTTTCGTTTGAACACGCCGGAATTTTTGGCTGTGCGCCTTCGCCTGCTCAACCGTTTTGAAGCCGTTCTTTTTCCATTCAAATAAAATCCGGTCAATATAGCGAAAACTGAGTTTCCCCGATAAAACGGCTTCTTTTAAGGCGTGTTTAATCATAATCGCATCATGCTGATCCTGATCCTGCCATATGGCCAGCGTCTCGCATTCAAGCGGCGACAGCGGTCTTCCGAACTCTTCTTCAAAGATGGTATACAGGCTTTTTTGTTCTCTTTCTGACGTTCTTTCCTGCGTTTCATTTTGAGAATGCTGCATGTAATCATACAGCTTCGCCCATAACGGCTGCAGAGAATATTTTTCAAACTTTATGCCGTTATGGTCTTCACATTCTTCAATAAACAGAAAACCTTTTTGAATAAACATTCTCAGGCAGCTTGTACATTCTTCAGCAGAGATGGACATGCCTGATTGAAGTTCAAACGGCGTCGGAAAATAAGAGCCCTTTTCCAAATGCATTTTAATCTTCAAAAGCAGGATCAATTCGGTTTCATTCAGCCCGAGCTGCCGGTAATGTGTCAGCAGCAGGTTGGGAATGCTTGAAATGCCGAGTTCCTGCATATCTATAAATTGCTGTTTTTTCATCCTTACACCTCTTACTGTAAAAGGTTATCTCCGGGAGCTTTCCCCTTTACTTAGAAAAAGTCTCCCTTGCAGGAGACTTCGTTTTTTAAAACTATTACGGATACAGACGGTTCAGAAGTCTCGGGAACGGAATCGTTTCACGCACGTGAGGCGCTCCGCTGATCCAAGCCACTGTCCGCTCAAGTCCAAGGCCGAAGCCGGAGTGCGGAACAGAACCGTATTGTCTGAGTTCAGCATACCATTTGTAAGCATCTGAATCCAGACCGTGTTCTTTTAATCTTTCTTCCAATAAATCCATATCATGAACGCGTTCTGAACCGCCGATGATTTCCCCGTAGCCTTCCGGAGCAATTAAGTCGGCACATAACACGACATCGTCACGATCTTTGGCAGGCTGCATATAAAACGGTTTTAATGACGTCGGGTAATGAGTGATAAACACCGGTTTGTCATAGCTTTCTGCGATCGCTGTTTCATGCGGCGCACCGAAGTCATCTCCCCACTCAATATCGTCAAAGCCTTTTTCTTTCAGGAATTCAATCGCTTTATCGTACGTAATGCGCGGGAATGGCGCTTTGATTTGTTCAAGCTTCGATGTGTCTCTTCCTAATGTGTTCAGCTCGATCTTACAATGTTCCAACACACTTTGTACGATGTATGCAACATAATTCTCCTGAACTTCAAGGTTTTCTTCAAATTCAACAAATGCCATTTCAGGCTCAATCATCCAGAATTCGATGAGATGGCGTTTCGTTTTTGATTTTTCCGCTCTGAACGTCGGTCCGAAAGAGAATACTTTTCCGAGCGCCATTGCAGCTGCTTCCATATACAGCTGGCCGCTTTGAGACAGGAAGGCGTCTTCATCAAAATATTTCGTCGCGAACAGCTCAGTCGTGCCTTCCGGAGCGCTTCCCGTCAAAATCGGCGGATCAACTTTCACGAAGCCTTCTTTATTGAAAAATTCATAAGTCGCACGGATGATTTCGTTGCGGATTTTCATAATTGCGTGCTGGCGTTTCGAACGGAGCCATAAATGTCTGTGATCCATTAAGAATTCCGTACCGTGCTCTTTAGGCGTAATCGGATAATCAGTCGCTTCGTGAATGACTTCAATGGATGTAACAGCAAGCTCATAGCCGAGCGGTGAACGCTCGTCCTCTTTCACAATTCCTTTTACATAAAGTGACGTTTCCTGTGTCACTGATTTCGCGATTTGGAAGATGTCTTCTTCTACTTCAGCTTTAACGACAACTCCCTGAATGAAGCCTGTACCGTCTCTCAGCTGTAAAAATGCGATTTTACCGCTTGAGCGTTTATTAGCGACCCAAGCTCCAATCGTTACTTCCTCGCCTGTGTGTTTATACACTTGGTTGATTGTTGTTTTCAAACTCTTTCCCTCCAGAACAAGAAAGACATTCAGGAATCTGCCTGAATCTCTTTTTTCATCACTTTATTATACCCGTTCTACTCTAACGGGGTCAATGCAAGTGAAAAGCGGCTTTAAAAGCCGCTTTTTCAGAATCAGCTGTGTTTTTCCGTGAAGCGGCGGATTCTTTCGACCGCTTCTTCTAAAAGATCAAGTGACGTTGCGTAAGATAAGCGGACGTTGTCCGGTGAACCGAAACCCGAACCCGGCACGATGGCGACTTTTTCTTCTTCCAGAAGCGCCTTGACGTATTCATCGACATCTTTGAATCCGCAGTTTTCTGCGGCCGCTTTGGCGTTAGGGAACAAGTAAAACGCCCCTTCAGGCTTGACACAGGTGAATCCGGGAATCTCACTGAGCTGAGCGTAAATGGTGTTCAGTCTGTGCTCAAATGCCTGTCTCATCTCTTCCAGCGGCTCAGCCGGACCGTTATAGGCCGCAATAGCGCCGTATTGAGCGATAGACGTCGGATTTGATGTGCTGTGGCTCGCAAGGCTCGTCATCGCTTTAATAATCGTCTCCGAACCCGCCGCATAGCCGATCCTCCAGCCCGTCATGCTGTGAGATTTCGACACGCCGTTAATGATGATCGTCTGCTCTTTCAATTCATCTGAAAGCTGTGCGATTGAGACGTGTTTTTTTCCTCCGTATGTAAGCTTCTCATAAATCTCGTCAGAAACGATCAGAATGCCATGCTCCAGACACACTTTTCCGAGTTCCGCAAGCTCTTCTTTCGTATACATAACACCTGTCGGGTTGCTCGGTGAATTGATAATGAGCGCTTTTGTTTTCTCAGTGATAGCCTGCTTCAGCTGCTCCGGTGAAATTTTAAACTGATTGGATTCCAGCCCTTCTGCATAGACGGGACGCCCCCCTGCCAGTTTCACCTGCTCAGGGTAGCTGACCCAGTAAGGAGTCGGTATAATCACTTCGTCCCCTTCATCGAGAATAACCTGAAATAATGTATACAGAGCGTGTTTCGCGCCGGTGCAGACAATGATTTCTGACGGCTTATATTCAATCCCCTGGTCGTTTTTGAATTTTTTTGCGATACTGTCTTTCAGCGCCGGCAGACCGCCTGAAGGCGTATATTTCGTATGGCCTTCATTCATGGAACGCACCGCGGCATCTATAATGTGCTGAGGCGTATTAAAATCCGGTTCTCCTGCTCCGAGGCCGATGACATCATGGCCTTCTGCTTTCAGCTCTTTCGCTTTTGCAGTAATTGCTAGTGTTGCAGACGGTGTTAATGCGGATACTCTTTTTGCCAATTTCAACTTGAACTCCCCCTAATACGTCTCACGGTGTGATGTTTTTGAGAATCTTGCCGCTTGTAAAGTCCACATAGCTGAAGCTATATTGCCCGCTTTTGTTGATATAGGTCACTTCCCATAACGGAACATTGTTTTCTCTCGCCGGGTGAACGCCATTCAGCTTGGAAACAAGCCCTTCGTCCCGAACGATCTTGGCAGCCTTGCCGCTTGAAATGCCGTCACTGGCTTTTTTTGAGAGAATTTTTGCTTTTTTGTCGGCCGGAACCCATACATACATATCTTTTCCATGTTTATCCGTTCCGGTAACAACATAATATTTCTGTTTGCCGACAAAGGTCTCCACTTTCTCAGCATCTGTCAGATCCGTTTTTTCTTTAGCGGCTGCGGCAGCTGTTTCGTGGCCTTCTTCTTTTTGAGCCATTGCAGATTTAAAAATGCTGGCCGAAAATAAAAGAACTGCTAAAAAAATAATACCAAATACGGCTGTAAATATTAATGCTTTTTTTCTCATCTTTTTCACCTATGTGCGATAAATGGTGAAGACCGCTTCATTTTGATTTTCTTCGTCGAGCGCAAGGCCGAACATCAGATTGTCCCGTTTCAAAGTCCGGTTTAATGTATCGACGATTTTATATAAATCATCTGAATGCTCCACATTAATCGTTGACAGAATTTCAATTTTGCTTTCCATTTTTATACCCTCCATCGGTCGAACAAATTTTGTTAGTCATAACGGGATGCGCCCGCGGCATAATAAAATCACAAGGCGGCATGAACCCGCTTTTACTATAAAAACAATTCCTCATCCCACACCACGAAAGCCGCGTTTATGCGGCTTTTATTCCGTTTGGCTGACATAAGCCGCCATTTCGGCATCCGTCAGTTCCAAAAGAGATGAAGTCGGGAGCGCTTCAAGAAACAACCGTCCGTATCCCGCCGTTTTTACACGCTGATCTAAAAGAACGATTGTTCCCTTGTCTCCCGCCGTACGGAGCAGGCGCCCGATCCCCTGTCTGAACGTTAACACGGCCTCAGGCAGGGAAATCGTCTGAAACGGATTTTTCCCCTGTTTCTTGGCAAATTCGCATTTTGCGGCATGAAGCGGATTGTCAGGCGCCCTGAAAGGAAGTCTTGCGATCATGACGGTTGACAATTCATCCCCCGGAAAATCAACGCCTTCCCAGAAATGATTCGTCCCGAGCAAAATCGCCCGGCTTGCCGTTTTAAAGGTTTTCATTAATTTACCGGGACTCCCGCCCGAAATACCTTGGGCGAGAAGCTGAATGCCTGAGATCTCCATACTGAGTTTCAGTTCCTGATACACTTTTTTCAGCATATCATGAGACGTAAACAGGACAAGTATCTTCGGCTGTTTTCCCTTTGACATGATTTCTGCATACTTGGCAATATGCTCAATGACTTCCCGCTCTCCGTCATATTTAACGGATTTCATCTCTTTCGGAATGATGACGTTCATCTGATCATCGTAAGAAAAAGGAGACGGGATGCTTTTGGTGCGCGGATAAAAATCCGCAAGTCCGAGCCTTTCAATCATAAATTGAAAAGACTGCTCCACCATTAAGGTCGCTGATGTGAGCACAACGCTTTTTTTGCGGGCGAAAAACTGGTCTGCCAGCATTTCACCGGGCTCCAAAGGCTGTGCATAGATGCTGACGGCATTTTTTGCGCCCTTCGCATCAATTTCAACCCAAACGGCTGCTTTCTCATCATTTTCAAACAGCAGCCTGCTGAACGTATCACGATATTCTTTCAGCCCCCTGATACACTTTACATATTCGGCCGCTAAAAAAGCCGCTCCGCTTTTCATCTGTTCAAGCTTTTGATGTAACAGTTTCTCCTGTACTGAAAACATGTCAAGCAGCTGATCCAGCATCGCGCAAAGCCGCTCCGCTCCGTCCGTTATCATGTGAAACCCTTTATCCTGGCTTTTATGATTGAGACTATAGACGAGACGGTTCAGATCGTCTTTAGGTTTTCTTCGTTTGACAAAAGAATGCACTGAACTGAAAAATGCGTCGCTTTCCGATTGAATATGCTTCATCCACTCATCGGCGTCAAAAAAACTTTCCGCCGGCAGTTCATACGTATAAAACAGTTTTCTCATCCGCTTTAACAGTCCGTGTTCCTTTAAGGTTCCGATTCGGCTGAGCTTTGTGTGCAGTCCGATGTATGAAGCTCTCTTCCCCAGGTGCTCGCTGGCAGCGCGTTCGAAATGATGCGCTTCATCAATGATGATTGTTCCGCTTGCAGGCAGTTTTTTCGTTTCACTGCTTTGATCTGAAAACAGCAAAGCATGGTTTGTGATAATCAGATCTGCGGCCTGCGCTTTTTCTTTAGCCCGTTCATAAAACCCGGCAGCCGAGTCCTTCCCTTTTTTAAAAAAAGAATTCTCATCGTAAGCCATGCGCTCCCACAGCAATCTGCCGCCTGATGGAAGATTCAGCTCAGCGGCGTCGCCCGTTTCAGTCTCCGTCAGCCAGACGAGAAGCTGCGCTTTCGTCAAAACCGCATCATAGTTGTCATCTTCCTCATGCAGAATATGTTCAAACTTAGGCAGGCACAGATAATGTGATTTCCCTTTTAAAATAGCGGCTTTGACCGGCCAAGGAAACATACGCTCCAAAAGCGGAAGATCTTTAGACATGATCTGCTGCTGCAAAAGAGTAGAGTACGTGCTGATAATCACGGGAGTCTGCTCCGCTTTGGCAAATAAAACAGCCGGAACGAGATAACCGATCGTTTTTCCGATGCCGGGTGCCGCTTCAATCAGCGCATGCTCCCGATTGCGGAAGGCGCCAAGCACTTCATCCATCATCGAAAGCTGCCCTTTCCGCTTTTCATAGCGGGGGAGGATGCCGGATAAGATCTGTTCTTTTTCTTCGTTCCACTTTTCAAGGTCAATGGCCGCATTCACCGGACGGGAAACCGGAATGTGATCGGGCTCTTTAATTGAAAAAGAGGCGTATGGAATGCAGCTCTTTTCTTCCGCCGGCCTGCTTTCATGTATAAAAGAATCCAAAAGCAGCGTCAAATCGCTGATAAAATGCTGTGAAAGCCTTCTAAGCTGCTTTAATGTCGGTAAAGGCAAATGTTTCAGTTTATGTAAAATGTCTAAAAAGACCAGTCCCGTAACCTCCGCATCGCTGTCTGCGCGGTGAGGGCGGTCATGAACAATATTCAGCTCCGCGCACAACTCACCGAGCTTATATCCTTCAAACCCCGGGAAAACAATACGCGAAAGCTCAACCGTATCAAGCACTTCACAATCCGGCAGCTCATATCCCGCTTCGCTCAGTTCATGCCGGACAAATCCGAGGTCGAAATGAATATTGTGGGCAACAAAATACGCGCCGTCAAGCAGATGAAAAATCTCCTCTGCGACCGCTTCAAACGGCAGTTCATTTTCAACCATTCCGGACGAAATTCCGGTCAGCTGTTCAATAAACGGCGGAATGACCTGATTCGGATTGATATATTTTGAAAACCGCTCAGTTATTTGTCCATTTTCAATGACAACCGCTGCGATTTGAATGATTTTATCGCCCTTTTTCGGCGAATTTCCTGTTGTTTCGACATCTATGACAACGAACCGTTGTTTGTTCATTAAAATGGACACCTCAATTCTTGCATACGAGAAAAGTGTAACACGTTTTGTTGAGAAATGGAGCGGAAAAACAGCTTTTGCCCCCAAATCTTAAAAGAAAACCCCCATGAAGGGGGCTCTTTTACAAAATCGTGTGTGCCGGCTCCTGGCCCAGCATCTGCTCGATTTTATTCTGATCATCCAGAACAGCCACCTTCGGCTGATGGCTTTTTGCTTCCTGATCAGACATCATTTGATAAGAAATAATAATGACTTTATCTCCTTCTTGGACGAGACGGGCGGCTGCTCCGTTTAAACAGATGACGCCGCTCCCCCGCTTACCGGGAATAATATACGTTTCAAGTCTCGCTCCGTTGTTATTATTCACAATCTGAACTTTTTCATTAGCGAGCATTCCGACGGCATCTAAAAGATCTTCATCAATCGTAATGCTGCCGACATAGTTTAAATTGGCTTCCGTCACGGTAGCGCGGTGCAGTTTTCCGGCCATCATAGTGCGGTACATATTATGATCTCTCCCATTCATCAATATCAATAATGATATTATCAATCAGTCTGGCTTTAGAAAATTGGACGGCGCAGGCCAGAATGACCTTGCCGTTTAATGTTTTAAGCGGAGTCAGCTCCGGATAAGCGTACAGTTCGGCATAATCAATGACGCCGCTTGTGTTTTCGATGATATCGGTGACGGTTTTTATAACGGTTTCCGGATTTCTTTCACCGTCTCTGATCAGTTCGGCACCTTGCTGCAATGCTTTATAGATCATCGGCGCTTCTTTGCGTTCCTGCTCAGTCAGATAAACGTTGCGAGAGCTTTTGGCAAGTCCGTCTTCTTCTCTGACCGTGTCCACTGCAACCAATTCGATATCCATAAAGAAATCCTCAATCAATCCGTCCACAACCGCTGCCTGCTGGGCATCTTTCAGGCCGAAGTAAGCGCGGGTCGGTTTAACGAGATTGAAAAACTTCGTCAGCACAGTGGCCACTCCGTCAAAATGGCCGACGCGGGAGGCGCCGCACAACACGTCAGTTCTCCTTTTCACTTGCACGGCAACATTTTGCTCGCCTTTATACATATCACTTGGAGACGGCGTAAACAAAACATCTGCCCCCGCCTGTTCTGCAAGCCGGGCATCGCGCTTTAAATCTCGCGGATATGCCTCGTAATCCTCGCCCGGTCCGAATTGAGTCGGATTGACAAAGATGCTCATCACGACAATATCGTTTTCTTTGCTTGCTTTTTCAACCAGCGTCAGATGTCCTTCATGAAGAAAACCCATTGTCGGGACGAATCCGATCGTCCGGCCTTCTGAGCGGTATTGTGCAATCAATTCTTTCAGCTGTTGAGTTTCTGTCAGTTGTTTCATCGCTTACTTTCCTCCGTACAAGCCTTGCAGCACAGTTTGGTTTATCTGAAAGGAATGCTTTTCTTCCGGGAAAACCCGTTCTTTCACATCACGGACGTAATCGCTGAGGGCCGACTCAATCGTGCCGTCGATTTTGGCGTATTGCTTCACGAACTTCGGTGTTCTGTCCACGCCGTGGCCGACGACGTCATGATAGACAAGGACTTGGCCGTCCGCTTTTGAACCGGCTCCGATTCCGATGACGGGAATGGATACTTCTTCTTTTATTTTAGCAGTCAGTTCAGCAGGCACGCATTCAAGCACGAGCATCATTGCTCCCGCCTGTTCGCATTTGATGCTGTCTTCAATGAGCTTTTTCGCACTTTGCTCATCTTTTCCCTGCACTTTATATCCGCCTAATACGCCGACAGACTGCGGTGTGAGGCCTAAATGGCTGACGACGGGAATTCCGCCGAGAGTCAGCGCGCGGATGGATTCGAAAACGCCGTCTCCGCCTTCAAGCTTTAACGCGTCCGCGCCGCTTTCCTGAATAATGGCCGCGGCGTTTTTCATTGTATCTTCTTTTGAAAGGTGGTAAGACATAAACGGCATGTCAGTTACGATAAACGTATTTTTCGCACCGCGTTTTACCGCTTTTGTATGGTGAATCATGTCACTGACCGTTACGCCGACTGTTGAATCGAGTCCGAGCACGACCATTCCGAGCGAATCCCCGACTAAAATCATGTCGACTCCCGCCTGTTCCGCAAGCTTTGCCTGCGGATAATCGTAAGCGGTCAGCATCACGATCGGCTCTCCGTTTTCCTTCATTTTCATGAAATCCAGTTTTGTTTTCATTCTGTTTCTCCTCCTCTAAACGGTGAGGAGATGAGCCGCCAATTCTTCGCAAGCAAAAAAGCCTTCTGTAAAATAAGAAGGATCCCCACTTGTTTAACGTTCGGCGAATGTCATCCCTCTGTCCCAGTCCTTTTTTGGATCAAGGCAGACTTTTCGTAATCTCTGTTCTGCTGATCAGGTGCAGTTCATTATGATACTGCCCATAGGAAGTATACCAAATTCACGAGGCTTGTACCAACTAAGATTAATTGAGCTCAATATCGGCAGAATATATCTTCTTTATGCCGTCTTTCGTTTCCAAGAGAAGAACTCCCTCATCATCAATGCCGAGCGATTTCCCGTAAAACGTCCCTTGCAGCGTTCTCGCTCTGAGCTCGTTCCCCAGTCCGACCGCATAGCTTTCCCATAGCAGCTTGATCGGTGTAAAGCCGTGGTTCAAATAATCCTGATAGCGTTTTTCAAAAGTCAGCAAAATCTCTTGTATCAGACCCGCTCTGTCTATTTTTTCGCCGGCTGCCATGCTCAGGCTCGTCGCAATGTCCTGAAGCTCGCCGGGAAAATCGGTTTCCTGCTGGTTCACGTTGATGCCGATCCCGAGAATAACCGAACGGACACGGTCTTCTTCCGCCTGCAGCTCAGTTAAAATCCCGACGGCTTTTTTGCCGTGAATCATTAAATCATTCGGCCATTTAATGGCGGGCTGTACACCTGTAAAAGCCTCGATGGCCTGTACGACCGCAACGGCAGATAACAGGGTGAGCTGCGGCGTTTTTTGCAAAGGAACGTCGGGTCTCAGAATGAGGCTCATCCAAATCCCGTTTCCCTCCTGTGAATGCCATACTCTGGCCATTCTTCCTCTGCCAACCGTTTGTTTATCGGCGACTACGAGCGTTCCTTCCGGCGCGCCGTCATTGGCAAGTTCATGAGCGGTTTTTTGGGTGGACGGCAGGACGTCCCGGTAATGAAGCTGTTTGCCCAAAACCTCTGTTTTCAGCCCGAAACGGATTTCGGATTCACTGAGTTTCCCCGGTTTTTTAATGAGCCTGTACCCTTTTCGTCTGACCGCCTCAACCTCATAGCCCTCTTTGCGGAGCTCCTCTATATGTTTCCAAACGGCGGTTCTCGAGCAGCCGAGCGCGTCACTTATTTTCTGCCCGGAGATAAAGCCGTCACCCGCCTCAGAAAATAAATCAATTAATCGGGTTCTTAATGTTGATCCCATGATCCGAGCCACTCCTTTATGTCATGTTTTCGGTTAGGGAGCTTCCCTGCCAATACCGCTTCTTCGATCCGGCGAAGTTCTTCGGCCACCCATTTACCCGCGCGGCGGTTTCTGAGCTCCATCAGATCAGCGCCTGAAATGTCGAGGTCTCGAAGGCTTTTGATCGGCAGCTGCTCATACAGGCTCTGAACCTCTTTCAGCTTTTGTTCATCAATCGTCTTATGCTTTTTCAGCATCCCGATTTTAACGGCTGAAAACAGCGCCTCTCCCGCCCGGTACATCGCTTCCGCTTCCAGCTGCACCGGATCAACGCTTATGATTTGCACCGCTTTTTTTATGACTTTTCCCGGCAGTTTCCATTGTTTTAAAAACGCCTCGGCGCTTTTCGGGCAAAGACCGAGAAGCAATAACAGCGCTGCCCAGCGTTCTTCGCGTGCATCTAAAGAAGAAAACGGAAATCCGCTTGCTTCAAGCATTTGCTGCTCATAACCGGAAAGGCCGGGCAGCTCTTGTATCAGACCTGTTTGCACCATCGTTTGAATCGCTTCTTGTGAGGAAACGCCCTGCAGCAGCTTTTCAAACTCGACGGTCTTTCGTTCTACTGATACATGTGCCAAAAGCTCCCTGTCTTTCATGATGGCCTCTCTTGTTTCTTTTTCTAACAGAAAGCCGAGCTGACTCATAAAGCGGACGGCTCTCATCATCCGCAGAGCGTCTTCCCGAAAACGGTCTTCAGGGTTACCCACCGTTCGGATCAGCTTTTGTCCGATATCATGTGCGCCTCCGAAATAATCAAGCAGCTCTCCTTCGGCAGACATCGCCATCGCATTAATCGTTAAGTCTCTCCGCTTTAAGTCTTCTGATAAAGAAGTGATGAACCGCACAGCTTCAGGGCGCCGGTAATCCTTATATTCTGATTCGGCACGAAAAGTGGTGACTTCATAGGTTTCATCTTCCCACAGGACGATGACGGTGCCGTGCTCTTTTCCTACATCGACAGTCCGCTTAAAGAGACGCTCCACCTCATTCGGCGAAGCGCTGGTTGCGATGTCCACATCACCTATTTTTCGTCCCATATAGCTGTCTCTGACGGCTCCCCCGACAAAGTACGCCTGATGGCCCGCCTTCATCAGATGACGAAGGATGGGGAGGGCTTTGACAAATTCTTGTTCCATAAGATCACTCCGGTCCTGCCAATTCGTCATAAATCCGTTCATACTGACTGACGATTCTTTGCGAAGAAAAGGCGGTCTCCACCATTTTCAGCGCATGATCAGTCAATCGTTTGCTGAGCTGTTTATCTTCTAAAACGGCAAGCGCTTTTTCAGATGCCGCCTGAATATCGCCGACTTCCACCAGAAAACCGCTTACTTGATCTTTAATCACTTCCGGGATTCCGCCGATATTTGTTCCGATGCACGGCACGACGCAGGCCATCGCCTCAAGGAGGACGAGTCCGAAACTTTCTTTTTCAGACAGAAGAAGCTTAAGGTCGCTGATGGAATACAGCTCTTCCACCCTGTCCTGATTTCCGAGGAGCAGCACTTGATCCTGCAGTCCGTATTTTTCGACAAGCTGCCAAGCGACGCACTTTTCCGGCCCGTCGCCGACAAGCAGGAGCTTCGCCTTTGTTTTGGCTGCGATATTACGGAAAACGCGGATGACATCTTTAACACGTTTTACTTTTCTGAAGTTCGAAACATGGATGACGACCTTTTCATCCGGCAAAATGCCATGTTTCTCTTTTATACTTTCTGTATTTTTCTTAAGATAAACACGTTCATCAATAAAGTTGTAGATGGTCTCAATTTTTTTATCCGGCTTGATTAAGTCATATGTTTCTCCGGCAAGCGCGGTTGATACCGCAGTCACTCTGTCAGACGCTTCGATGGCAAAACGGATTAAATCTTTTAATGACGGATCATATCCTAAAACGGTGATGTCTGTACCGTGAAGCGTCGTCACGATGCCGATGTCGCGCTTGAGCATCTGTTTGGCGAGATAAGCGCATACCGCATGCGGCAGCGCATAATGCGCGTGAATGATATCAAGATTTTCCCTCGCGGCAACCTCGGCGATTTTGCTCGCCAGCGCAAGGTCATAAGGCGGATATTTAAATACCGCGTATTGGTTGACTTCCACCTCATGAAAATGAATATTCGGATGATATGTATTTAATCTGAACGGGATGCTTGATGTGATGAAATGAACCTGGTGCCCTTTTTCTGCAAGCAGCTTGCCGAGTTCCGTCGCAATAATACCCGAGCCTCCGACACTCGGGTAGCATGTAATCCCTATTTTTAATGGTCTCATTGTCCGCCCCCAAAAACATCATCATTCAAAACGGGAAGCTGTTTTGAAAAGAAACCTTCGGCATACCCCGTCCCGGCTTCTTTGCCATACAGTCTTTCCCGCGCTTCCACCATTTCAATATAACCGTTGGTCAGCGGTGTGTTCACTGACTGCGCCGTAGGAATAAACTGGCTTTGATAGGCGTGCAGGCTTTCTTTTTTCAGATCGATGGTTTCCGTTATGTCGATTACAAAGTCCGGACGGTGAAACCCGTTGATCATATAATAGTATACGCGCTGAGCCTTATGAGCCGGCAGTTCCTGATGATCTCTGTATTTATGAATTCCCGCCGAGAACACCGCCTCTTCGACCAAAGCCGCCGCATTGCCGTGGTCAGGATGGCGGTCTTTCGGATAAGGCATGAAAACGGTTTTCGGCCGGCAGGCTCTGATGACACTGACAATCCGGCGGATGCCGTCCTCACTTTTCAAAAGCCCGCGGTCGGGAAGCGTAAG
Source organism: Bacillus sp. GZB (assembly GCF_001975995.1). Taxonomy (NCBI): domain Bacteria; kingdom Bacillati; phylum Bacillota; class Bacilli; order Caryophanales; family Bacillaceae; genus Bacillus; species Bacillus sp. GZB. Next base: position 735,924 of record NZ_MTQG01000017.1, on the reverse strand, counting down.
CTGGATTCTCTCTTTTACGCCGAGAATTCGTGCCGCCTCTGCCGCTTCTTCTTTTCTTATCCCTACCGTTCCGTTGGATGATAGTTCGGCCTCGGTCAAATCGCATATCACCGCGGTTTTTCCTTGAGCCGTAAATTTTGCGATCGTGCCGCCCATACCGATCTCGACATCATCACTATGGGCGCCGAACGCCAGAATATCAACGTGTTCAGACATTCGGCTCTCCTCCGCGCACAAGATTGCGGAAATCAAATGCCCCGCCGTCCAGTGTCCGGACGAGGATTTCCGCTGTTCCCATATTTGTGGCAAGCGGGATCGCGTATACGTCACACAGCCGGATCAGCGCCGAGACATCCGGTTCGTGAGGCTGCGCAGTTAATGGATCGCGCAGAAAAATGACGAGATCCAGGGCATTTGCTGCAATCAATGCGCCGATTTGCTGATCTCCGCCGAGCGGGCCGGATTGAAAACGTTCAACAGACAATCCGGTCGCTTCCTGGATTTTCAGGCCCGTCGTACCTGTCGCGTATAACTCATGATGGCTCAGTATATCTTTATATGCGGTCGTAAACTGAACCATATCCTGTTTTTTTTTATCGTGAGCAATCAAAGCGATTTTCATTTGATGTTCTCCCCCTTGCCGATTCAGTCGATAATATTTTCGAGTCCGTATACAAGCTGGTCGATTTTCATCACTTGCTCCACTGACAGCTTCACTCCTGACATAAAGGAAGCCCGGTTATAGGAGTCGTGGCGCAGTTTCAGCGTCTGGCCGTCCATGCCGAACATGACTTCCTGGTGAGCGATAAGGCCTGGCAGACGCACGCTGTGAAGGCGGATGCCGTTTAATTCAGCACCGCGGGCGCCCGGCAGAATTTCTTTTTCATCAGGATGGCCCTGCTGCTTTTCTGTACGGACGCTTGAGATCATTTCTGCTGTTTTCAGCGCCGTTCCGCTCGGGGCATCCAGCTTTTGATCATGATGAAGCTCAATGATTTCTACATCTTCAAAATAGTTGGCGGCCATTTGGGAGAACTTCATCATCAGCACCGCGCCCAATGCAAAGTTCGGAGCGATGATGGCGCCGATTCCTTTTTCTTCAGTCAAGGCTTGAAGCTCCTCTAAATCCGCTTCAGAAAATCCGGTCGTTCCCACAACTGGGCGGACGCCGTGTTCAAGAGCGGCTTTCGTATGTTTTTTGCCGATTTCAGGCGTTGTCAAATCGATCAGCACATCCGGTTTTGTTTCTTGGAAACATGCGCGGATATCCGTATAAATAAGAGCGTCTGAATCAGCTGACATCACTTCCCGCAATGTTTGCTGATCGTATGTATGGTCAATGGCGCCGACAAGCTCAAAATGAGGCGTGCGGACGGCAAGTTTTACGGCCTCCTGGCCCATTCTGCCTCTCGGTCCGGCAATGACGACTTTAATGGTTTCATTTGACATGGTTTCTCCTACTTTCCTTCTTCTTTTCTAGTCCAGCGGTCTTTATCACGTGTATTAAATTTATGCATGACGCGGTTATGAGCTTCCTCCAATGAAATATCAAGGGAGTTGGCGAGGCAGATCAGGACGAACAGCACATCGCCCATTTCCTCTTCCATGCTTTTCTCATTTTCCGTCGTTTTCTTCGGCTTTTCCCCATAATAATGGTTGACTTCTCTTGCAAGTTCGCCCAGTTCTTCCGTGAGACGGGCCATCATGGCAAGCGGGCTGAAATAGCCTTCTTTGAATTGGCCGATATATTCATCGACCTCAGCTTGTAAGTCTTTCATCGTTTTGTCACTCACTGTGCGAATACCTCCTGTCATCTCTTCCATGTTAGCTAATTCAAGTACATTTGACAAATGTTAAAAACGGCAGTTTGCTGTTTTCTTTTGTATCCACTATAATATTTACGCAATCTTATGGAAGGAAAAGGGGTTTGATGCAATGCTTGGAGAAATCAGAATCAAAAACATTTGCTTTATTTTAATCGGCGCCGCTGTTTTTTCATTCGGACTGGTTCACTTTAATATGCAGAACAATTTGGCGGAAGGCGGATTTACCGGCATTACGCTGCTTTTATATGCGTTATTCCACATCAGCCCTTCTATTTCCAACCTGGTATTGAACATTCCTATCTTTTTCATCGGCTGGCGTATGCTCGGCCGGACGATGTTTGTCTATACCCTGATCGGCACCGTCTCTCTTTCTGTTTTTCTGAGTGTTTTTCAGCGCTACGAAATTCATATGCCGCTGTCCCATGATTTAGCGCTGGCCGCCTTATTCGCCGGTGTATTTATCGGCGCGGGTCTCGGCATTATTTTTAAATATGGCGGCACGACGGGCGGGGTCGATATCATCGCCAGGCTGATCAACAAATTTTTCGGAATCCCGATGGGCCGGACGATGTTTGCCTTTGACGCCTGTGTCATTCTGCTTTCTTTGTTTACGTATCTTTCTTACAAGGAAGCGATGTACACGCTTGTAGCCGTTTTTGTCGCTGCGAGATTGATTGATTTTATCCAGGAAGGCGGCTATGCCGCAAAAGGGGCAACGATTATTTCTTCGAAAAACGATTTGATCCAGCAAAAAATCATTGAAGAGATGGAGCGCGGCGTCACCGTTTTAAAAGGACAGGGATCATATACAAAAGAAGACAGGGACGTTCTTTACTGCGTCGTTCCGAAAAACGAAATTGTGCTTTTGAAAAGCGTCATCACTTCCGTTGACCCGCACGCCTTTGTTGCAGTAAGCGACGTCCATGATGTGCTCGGCGAAGGATTTACGCTTGACGAAAATAAAAATCCGATCAGACGATAATAAAAAGGCGGCTTTTGCCGCCTTTACTGTTCGTGTTTCCATTTGACAACCGGTGATTTTTTCTTTTTCAATCGGCGGGCGAATGCCGGACTGACATTGAGCGTCTGCTCGACGAAGCGCTGCGGCGTCAGTGCCAGCCATTGGTTTAAAGAGACGTCTTCGAAACGGTCGCTTTTGAAGATTTCCAGAAAGCGAAGCACGGTGTCACCGGTATTCTGAACATAATGTCCCATTGCAAAAGGAACATATCCTACGTCACCCGCTTGATAGTTAAATGTCCGCGCTCTTCCTTCCGCCGCAAACACCGTCATTTTCGCTTCTCCTGAAAGATAATACTGCCACTCATCCGTATTCGGATGCCAATGCAATTCTCTCATGCCTCCGGGTTCGACTTCCACAAGAGCTGCGGCAATCGTTTTTGACACCTTAAACGTTTTTGAATCGACAATCTTTACTCTTCCCCCGCTGGTAACAAGAGGCTCCTGCCGGGAAAGCTTGTAGCTGAACGGCTCCAAAACGGTGCCTTCCGGGGAAGAAACTGCTGACTGTTCAATCGGGGGAGGCGGTTCCAGCTGAAACATGTAACGCTCTTTCTTGTGAATGTAGGCCAAGTCATATCCGGGAACACCGAAGTTCGCCTCCAGCACGCTGCGCGGGGTATGGGCAAACCAGTCCGTTACTGAAAAGGTGCTGTTTTCTGAAAAAGAGCCGTCATCAAAGACAAGCAAAAACTCACTGCCCCGTTCCATCCCTTGAATGGAATGAGGAATGCCGGAAGGAAAATACCACAGATCCCCTTCACTTACGTTATCAATAAAATTCCGCCCATTTTGATCAACCGCAGTTAAACGGACTTCTCCGTTAATCACATATCCCCATTCGGCTTCTTTATGCCAATGAAGCTCCCGCACAGCTCCCGGTTTCAGTCTCATGTTCACCGCCGCGATGTTTTTGGATACCGGCAGTTCCCTGACCGTCACCTCTCTGGACCATCCGCCGTCTTCAAGCCTCATATGCGTATCAGAAAATGAAAATTTCAAGTTTTGAACCGTTCCTGCATCCGTTGAGGGCGGAACGAGCATGTCAGGATTCTGGAAGTCACGCGCGAGGTTTCGCGGTCCTTCGTCAGTCGCCCCTTTTCTGCCTCTGATCGGCTGCGGGAGGTGTTTTGAAGCCAATTGCTGGATGAGTTTTTTCACTGACTTAGCTCCTTTACAGCAATTTCTGTTTATTTAGACTTAGGATACTCACGCTTTTTCTCTTTCTTTTTTTCCGCTCTGTATTTTCGGTAGCCGACATATGTCAGCGCAGTAATAATGATACCGCCTGTTGTCAGAATGACCCAGAGCAGCGAAGGGTCAGCGTCATCCCGCTCCACCTTGTCAAAAACCCGCTTTAAATCCTGCTGCAGGAGCGTCAGACGCTCAAGCTTTGTTCCTTTTGTCATCTGCCGAAACCCGTCCTGCTCAATTACCTCGATATGTTTCGCCACCGTATCAAGCTGGCCGGCCGACACATCCATTGTCAGGCTGGGATAAATTAAATCATATAATGATATAAATTCATTCCACTTTTCATTGAAATTTTCACTTCCGTTTCCGCTGACATCTTCTTTTAAGGCGCTGAATGTCGCCATAATCGGTCTTTCAAGCGAACCCCACAGCGGATCGGAGTGGTCTTCCATCGCATCCATTACCAACCTGAACTGGGCGGCAGCCCGGATTTTTTCGGTATCTGAGGCGTCTGCCTGTTTCAGAACGCGCACTAAATCATTGAAACCCAGAGTCACCTGCCTGACTTCGGCGCCGCTCAGTGAGTTTACGTGTGTCATTTTTTTCTTAAAGTAGCCAAGCACTTGCAGAGCCTCATCATACTGCGAATGCCGCGTCATCTGGAAAACGGTATCCGAAAGGTCGTTCAGTTCCTTGAGACCGCCCTCATCTTCAGCTTTGGCAGTTGTGATGAAACACATAAGAGCAAGTAAAAGACAGATCGTCAGCTTTCGTTTCATAGAGGTCCCTCCCACTCCTTCTCTTTACAGAATATGAGGAGCGGGACAAGGTTAGACCAAGATTCTATCAGTGTAAGTCAAGCTTTATCCGTCTTTTGGAAATCACCAAATAGTATGCAAGGCCGAGTGAAAATATGCTCAGCCAGAATGTAGCATAGCCGATTACTTGCATATAGTCATTGAGCATTTGGTAGCGGGGCATCATGCCGAAAAGATAATCAATGACATCATTATGAAGCGTCCAAACAGCGGCAACGGCAAGATGCCATAACCGGAACCGAAAATACGGGCTGTATAAAACGCCTTGAACGGCCATGGCAAAATGTGAAGCAATCAGCATGTACCCTTCCCAAGGCATCTGCCCCATTTTGACCAGCACAAAGACATTCATTCCGACCGCCCACAGCCCGTATTTTATAAGGGTTACAAGAGCCAGCGCTTCAAACAGCGGCGCATTTCTTCCCATGAGAAAAGCCAGAAGCACGAACAGGAAGAAAAACGTCGCCGTCGGGCTGTCAGGCACAAATATCAGAAATCGGAACGGCGTGTCCGCAAGCTGCGGCACATACCAATAATAGCCGTACACCGTACCGATAAAATTAACGGCAAGAACAAGCAGAAGCATGCCGCGCAACCCTAAAAGATAAGAAATCCACCTCATACCATCAACTCTCAGTCCGTAAAAAGTATGTATCATGCAAAAAAAGCTGACATCCGGTCAGCTCTTTTCATAAAAGTATATCCTGCTATTGTCTACTTCACAATACGTTATTTCGCTGTCGTTTCAGAAATGAACTTCGCCAGCTGATCAAGCTGTTTGTCATTCCCTTTAAAAATACCGGCTGGCATCTGCCCTTTCCCTTTGACGGCAATTTTTTTAATTTCTTCCGGGCTCAGCCCGTTATCGACCAGGGACGGTCCGGCGCTTCCGCCTTGAAGATTATCCCCGTGACAGGAAATACAGCCTTGTTCTTTAAATACCTTATAACCGTCTGATTCAGTATCAATGGCGGCTTCTTTTTTGATTTTCCCTTGCTCCTCCGCCTTCGCCCAGTCATGCGTCGCGACTGACTGCCACGTTAAAAAGACCGTAGCGCAAAGCGCCAAAAGCATCATCCCGACCGCAACCGGACGCTTCCACGGCCTTCTTTCAGACCCCCTGTCGAGAAACGGAGCCAAAAGCAGCGACCCGAAGGCAAGACCCGGTATAATCATCGCGCCGATAACGGTGTAGCTCCCTGCGGCATATTCATATTTTAATAGCTGGTATAAAAATAGAAAATACCAATCCGGCAGCGGAATATATCCTGTATCCGTCGGGTCCGCCACCCGTTCCAAAGGCGGCTCGTGCACAATCGTTAAAACGAGAAATCCGACGAGGAAAACGGCCCCGACCATCCATTCTTTCAGCAGGAAGTTCGGCCAAAACGCCTCTGTCTTTCCAGGATACTCTGAATAGTCTTTCGGTATATTCGGTTTTTTTTCAGCCGGTATCCTTGAATCTCCTACAAACTTCATTCCTTTCCCCCGGTGCATGTCATCCCCTCCCTTTTATATCAGATTTGTATTAAAGCGGTCCTGAAATTCCCTGCTTGCGGATCATGACAAAGTGGGCGCCCATGAGCGCAAACAAAGCGGCAGGGAGAAAAAATACGTGAATCGCAAAAAATCTCGTCAGCGTTTGTGCGCCGACAATATCGTGGTGGCCGGCAAGAAGAGTTTTCACCTGCGCTCCGATCAATGGCGTCGCCTCCGCAATCTGAAGACCTACCTTTGTCGCAAACAGCGCCTTCATATCCCATGGAAGCAGATACCCTGTAAAACCGAGGCCGAGCATCACAAAAAAGATCAGAACACCGACGATCCAGTTCAATTCCCGAGGCTTTTTATAAGCTCCCTGAAAGAAAACCCGCAGCGTATGTAAAAACATCATCACAATGACTAAACTTGCGCCCCAATGGTGCATACCCCTTACAATCTGCCCGAAAGCGACTTCATTCTGCAAATAATACACAGATTCCCACGCGTTTTTTATATCCGGCACATAATACATCGTTAAAAACATCCCGGACAGCACTTGGATAACGGTTACAAAAAACGTCAAACCGCCGAAACAATAGACAAAAGCCGAGAAATGGTGAGCGGGATTTACATGTTCCGGCACTTCATGGTCGGCGATATCCCGCCACATCGGCGTAATATCGAGACGTTCATCCACCCAGTCATAAATTTTATTCAGCATGTCACCCTTCCCCCCTAGGCTTTGCTTTTCCAAGATACAAAAAGCCGTCCTTTACTTTTTGCTCATAACGGTCAAGAGGCGCGAGCGGCGGCGTGCCCGGAACGTTCGTGCCGTCTTTTTCATACAGCCCGTAATGGCAGGGACAAAAGAATTTGTTCGGATTTTTAGGATCATTGTTCCAGTTTACGGTGCAGCCCAAATGTTTACAGATCGGAGAAAGCGCTATAATTTCATCCCCATGCTTGTAAACCCAGGCTGACCTGGATTCTTCCGATTCATACCAGGCGTCGACTTGATGAATTTTAAAGTCAAACCGCTTCGGCTCCTTCGTCAGCTCATCCACACTGACAACCTGCACCATTTTTTGATCTCCCGTCGGTTTTAATACCGGGTCCAGCGCAAAACGGACCATGGGCATAAGCGCACTGGCGGCCATAAATCCCCCCACGCCGGTGAGCGCATAGTTTAAAAATTGTCTTCTTGATATATCTTGTTTTCCGCCCATCTCTTCCCCCCCTAAAGATTGACCAAAAATTAACTAAAATAGAAAATAATTCAGAGATTTGACACCCTCATAATATATGAATCTTTCAGCAAGGTCAACAGAGGCAAAACGGGTGTTTTGCGGGATGTATGGAGTTTTTAAGAATTGTTCCACTTCTGTAACAAAACGTTCAAAATTTCTCCGCACTTGTCATCCGCTATTTTTCTCTTTAAAGAGTCTTTCATATGTTCAAACGGAACGGCAGGTATGTATATGACATCAGACCCTATTTCAGAATCCTTCCATTTTTCGTCTGCCGTCAGGAACAAGGCGTGACGAAAGTTGGTCATCACCTCTTCTTTGAGTTTTTGAAGCAGGGCGATTTGTGATTGGTCTATATCAACATATGTATAAGAGGGGAATAAATATACCCGTCCCTTCAATTGGCGCTCAAGCTCTTCAGAAAGCAATTGGGTGCTTTCCCCCTGTTCAACGGCCTCTTTTAAGCCTCCTGAAGACATTATGGAAATTAACGGAATGACAGCGGTATCAATGTAATCAGCAGATTGTAAATAGGCATCGGCATCAGCGGCCCTCCATCTCATGTCTCGTTCCTCCTCTTTACGCAACAAGCCTTGCATATTCTGCAAGGCTGTCATTTATGTGAGCTGATTCAATTGGCGGGAAAGCTTTTCAAATGTTTCTTTGTCGTGGCGGTCCAGCGCCTCGTCGATATCTTTAAGCAGCTTTTCCCGCTGGAAAGTGGAAATGGCATGTTCTAATATTTTTTCGGCCATCCCCTGATCCTGTTTATTTTCAAACAGGTCTTTCGGCAGATGCGGATTTGATTCAAGAACAGCGGCATATTCCGGTGAGCTGTAGGCCGAACGGAAATTCAGCTGGATAAATAAATCCTGCTGTTTATTTAACCGGATGTCGTGAAAAGATTTTTCCGCGTCCGTGGTCATGACATTTTCTTTGTAAAACCTAAACGGCACCTCATCAACGCAATGAGTAGACATGATAATGCCTCTCGGGCAAAATTCGGCTTGTTCTACAAAATGGACTTTTTCCATTAATGAATCATGACTCATTAAATAATTTAAAATCCAGACGCACTCCCGGCGTTTAAGCTGATAATGATTTAAAAACCAACGGATAAAATCCTTTTTTTCATTGACAGAAACAGGGGTCTGCATGTAATTCCCTCCTCTATCGATCGTATAATCTGACATCACTTATACATTCAGCAAGCATGGTCCAAAATCCTGCTTATCTTAAAAATTCATCCTCTATCCGTAAGATTGTTTCTTCAAGCTCTTCGTTTGTTCCATCCATTGAAAGCACTTGTTTTAAAAGCGGCAGCGCTTCTTTCTGGAGACCCTCTTCCAATAAGAAGTGAGCGTATTCATATAAGAAATCCCGATCATCCTGATAATGGAGATACGCAGCTTCGAAGCTTTTTTTCGCTTCAGCGTATTGCTCAAGGCCTGTATAGGCACCCGCCAAATACCAATTGTATTTCGGATCTTCTTCTCCGTAGCCGCGGACTTCCTGAATCAGATCAATAATCTCTTCAAAGCTTTCTTCTTTATGATAGACGGCTAAAAGCGTATGGAGCGCTTCTACGTAACCCGGATCGAGCGCCAGCGCTTCCTGAAGAAGCTTTTTGCCTTCTTCTGCGTTGCCGAGCTTTAACGCCATTTTCGCCGCATAGAGAAAGAGCTCTTTATTGTATTCATCGTAAGTAATGCCTTCTTTAGCGGTTTTTAATGCATCTTCATACATGCCTTCTGCCTCGTAGCTTTTTGCAAGCGGCATATAAAGCGATGAATAGGAAGGATCAAGCCCTTTTAAATCAGACAGCTGCTTGATGGCTGTTTTGACCATTCCCGCCTGATAGGCTGTGAACCCATACCCGAAAATCGTATTCGGTTCTGTATGTTCTGCCGCCGCTTTTTCATACCATGAAATCGCTTCCTCAAATTCACCCGCCGCGCTCAATGACTCAGCCAGCCTCTGAGCAACATTTACGCCGCCGATTTCGTGCCGTTCTTTTGCCGTCTCTTCATAGTAAGGAACGGCTTTTGCGTATGATCCCTGAGTGAAGTATAATTCCCCCAGAGCGAAATCAATAACAGGTTCATCTTGTAACATCGCTTTCGCCTGTAACAGCTTTTGCTCACTTACTTCAAATAAGCCCTGCATCTGATACAGATCAGCCATTAAAAGAAGGCTTTCCGCGTAAGACGGGTCTTCCGGAGAAATTGTCTCCAGCACCTCAAGAGCTTTTTCTTCTTCATCAATATCTATTAACAATTCGGCGTAAAAATTCGTCAGCTCAGACTCATCCGGATAAAGGTCATGCAGATCACTGATCAGCGCTAACGCTTTTTCGGCGTTTCCCCATTCATAGTAGAGCTGGGCTGCAATGGCTTTGTCTTCGTCATGAAGCTCTGTTTCAGCTTTTGAAAGCGCTTTGAGTCCCTTTTCGGTTTCACCTGCTTCAACTAATTTTATGGCTTCTTGAATCAATGTATTCAAATCAGACCGGTCCTTTCTTTTCCTATACCTCATCAACCAATGAAAAGGGTTTTTATTCGGGTTATTCTTATCATAATTCAGACAGAGCCTGCCCGCAAATAAGATGCTTCACCCGGCATTATAGTTTATCAGAAAATAGTTAAGAGGAAAACGGCAAAAAAGGGGACGGCATCTTTATACGCAGACAGCACAATTTGTTCCGGCTGTTTCTGTAACGAAAACGCATTCCCCCTTTCTGTTATTTTCTGTTTAAGACAAGCTATGTCAATGCCCAAGATTTTATGACACATGAAGAAAAAAGCCCGAAGAATCGTCTTCAGGCTTTTTTGGCTAATTGATCTAAATGCTCAAAAAATGTCGGATATGAGACATGGATCGCCTCAGTATCACGGATGTCAATCGGCTCTTCTGTCAGGCATGAAGCGATACCGAGCATCATGCCGATGCGGTGGTCGCCGTGGCTTGACACATCGGCTCCGCCCGCAAGCGTTTTTTTGCCGTGTATTTTCATGCCGTCTTCAGTCGGTTCAATGTCTGCGCCGATTTTCCGGAGCTCTGATACGACGGTGTCGATCCGGTTCGTTTCCTTCACCTTCAGCTCCGCAGCGTCTTTAATGACAGTTGTGCCTTCAGCCTGCGTTGCCAAAAGGGCGATAATCGGGATCTCGTCAATTAAACGGGGAATGATTTCTCCGCCGATTTCTGCCGCTTTCAGATCTGAAGTTTCAATAACCAGGTCTCCGTAAGGCTCCGCGCTGTCCGCTTCTGAAGGAATCACTTCAAGTGAAGCCCCCATTTGCTTTAAGACATCAATCATTCCCGTGCGTGTCGGGTTCAGGCCGACGTTTTTCAGCACAATCCGGCTTCCGGGAATGACAGCGCCTGCCGCGAGGAAAAAGGCCGCTGAAGAAATATCGCCGGGCACGAAAATATCAGCTCCCCGGAGCTTCTGACCGCCCGTTACGGAAGCGCTCGTCTCCGTTTCCGCAAGCTCGGCGCCAAAAGCGTTCAGCATCCGTTCCGTATGGTCTCTTGATTTATGAGGCTCAGTGACGGTCGTCGTCCCTTCAGCCTGCAATCCGGCAAGCAGCACGGCGGATTTGATCTGCGCGCTTGCAACAGGGGAGACGTAATCAATGCCTTTCAATTGTCCGCCTCTTACGGATAAAGGCGTAAATCCTCCGTCCGCTCTTCCGTCAATCGCGGCTCCCATCTGTTTTAAAGGCTCCGTCACCCTCTTCATCGGGCGCTTTGCAATACTTTCGTCGCCCGCTACCGTACTGTGAAATGGGCGTCCGGCTAAAATGCCAAGCATCAGGCGGATGGTCGTGCCGGAATTTCCGACATCAAGAAGGCTGTCAGGCTCACAAAGTGCGTCAATGCCCTTCCCGTATATCGTTACATCACTTCCGTTTTGTTCAATGGAGACACCCATTTTTCTGAAGCAGGCAATGGTGCTCAGACAATCGGCTCCGGGCAAAAAGTTTTTTACCGTTGTCGTTCCTTCCGCAAGCGCTCCGAACATAACAGAACGGTGGGAGATGGATTTATCCCCAGGAATATGAATTTCACCGTTTAAAGACGTCACTTTTTCTCTTTTCAATGTTTTCCACCTCAGTCAGCGTAAAATGTGTCATATTTGGCGCGGGATTGAATGCAGGTTTCCGCGCGCTTCCGGTCATCATCAGTCTGGAAACTGATTCTGAGAATTCCGTTAATATCTTCTCTTGTTTCGATAATGCGGATGTTGGTGATACTGATTTTTTCTTCTGCCAATATCGCCGTAATTTCCGAAATGACCCCCGGATGATCGGGAACATCGACATAAAGGTCATAAAAGGACGGGATCGCTCCTTTTTGACGGAGCGGCAGACCGTCGCGATAATCTTTCGCTTTTTTAAAATATCCGAACAGGCTGTCCGCATCTTCATTTTCTACATAAGATTCGATCGTGTCAATCTCCCGTTTCCATTCTTTGAAGCGGTCAAGCAGTTTATCTTTGTTATGAAGAAGTATGTCCCTCCACATCGCCGGACTGCTTGAGGCGATCCTGGTGATGTCCCGAAAACCGCCGGCTGCGAAACGTTTCAAATACGGATAATCTTCTTCAGCATGATGAGCCTGATGTACGAGGCTTGCAGCAACGATATGAGGGAAATGGCTGATGACGCTCGTTACGCCGTCATGCTCCTCTGGGGTCATCTCCACAAAGTGGGCGTTTGCCGCTTTCAAGAGTTCCTTCAGATGCATTACTGACTCTTTAGAAGTTGATTTTCCGGGTGTTAGAATGTAAAACGCATTTTCGAATAAAAATTCTTTCGCGGCAGCGGCCCCGGATTTATGAGATCCCGCCATCGGATGGCCGCCGACAAATTGATAGTGAGCCGGGAGCACTTTGTCGGCGTAGCTGACGACTTTCTGTTTCGTGCTGCCCACATCCGTAATCAGGAGTTCATGGGTGATGTCTGATGCGGCCAGCACATCGAGCATTTTCAGCGTTTGGGCGACAGGCGTGGCGATAATGACAACAGACGCTTGCTGCACACCTTCCGTAAATGAACCGGCCCGTTCGTCAATAATTCCGAGCTTCAGCGCGGCAGTGAGCTGTTCTTCCGAAATATCCACACCGATAATCCGTTTATGCGGATGCTCCTTTTTGATGGCCAATGCGATCGATCCGCCGATCAGCCCGATCCCTGCAAGCAATATAGTATCCTTCATTTCACTCATTTCCTTTTTCAACTATTTTAATAGAGCAAAGAGGTGATGCTTGATCACCTCTTATAATATTTCAGCTAAAATTGTGAGAATTTCCTCATTCTGCTCTTTCGTACCGACCGTAATCCTTAACGCTGTCGGAAATCCGAGCGCCTGTCCTGAGCGGACGATATATCCTTTTTCCAACAGGGCTTGGAAAAGTTCATCCGCCGGGCGGTTGAAATCAATGAGCACAAAGTTGGTTTGTGAAGGAAAACAAGTTAATCCGTGAGTTTCTGCAAAATCATAATACTGCTTAAGGCCTGCTTGATTTTTCTCGACGCATTCCTGAATAAATGTCTGGTCATCAAGCGCTGCCAGTGCCGAAGCCTGACCGATTCTGCTCGTATTGAACGGCTCTCTCGCCGGTTCAATCTGGCGGACCAGCGCTTCGTCCGCAATGCCGTATCCGACGCGCAGCGCGGCAAGTCCGTACGCTTTAGAGAAGGTGCGGAGGATCATGACATTCGGATATTGCTTTAAAAGCGGAATGCTTTCTGGGTAATCTTCCGCCGTGGCATACTCGTAGTACGCTTCATCAAGTACAACGAGTATATGCTCGGGAACTCTGTTTAAAAAGGCAATTAGCTCTTGCTCAGAAGTATATGTCCCCGTCGGATTATTGGGGTTGCATACCCATATGACTTTCGTCTTGCCGTCAATTGCTTCCAGCATCCGATCCAAATCATGAGCGCCGTCACTGCGGAGCGGCACCTCGCGCACCTCAGCGCCTTCAATCACCGCATTGTGTCTGTATTGCGGGAAAGTCGGGGCGGCGGTAATCGTGTTTGCCTGATCATTTAATAAAGAACGGCAGATAATCTGTACAAGCTCATCAGAGCCGTTGCCGAAAATGATAGAAGATTCACTGACCTGCAGATGCTCACTGAGCCGCGTTCTCAAAGCGGCACTGTAACCGTCGGGATACAGCGCAAGCTGCTCAATCTCCTGATGCAGCGCATCTTTAGCGGCCTGTGAACAGCCGAACGGATTTTCGTTAGAAGCGAGTTTTACTACTTTCTCAAGCCCGTATTCCATTTTCACTTCTTCTATTGGTTTGCCCGGCTGATACGGTTTCAGCTGCCGCAGCTGTTCTTTAATCTGCAAATCCAGTCACCTCATTTTACACTGTACAGTCGTCCGAACGTCTTTGCGTATTCTTCAAATTCAAGAAGCGCATCAGCTCTTGTTCCGGGATTCACAAGCTTTGTTTTAAGCTCTTCAACTTTTTTGACAAGCGCGCTGCCGACAACGACACCGTCAGATATTTCATTCATCCCGTCAACCTGTTTGCGGTTTGAAATGCCAAAACCGACCGCCACCGGAACAGAGCTGAATTCTTTCACCTTACGTATGAAAGAGTATACAGACGGATTGAATTCGCTGCGTACGCCCGTCACTCCTAAAGAGGATACACAATACACAAAGCCGCTGGCCTGTTCAGTAATTATTTTCAAACGGTCTTCACTTGTCGGCGCAACCAGTGAGATATAAGCGATGTTCTCCTTTTTGCATGTCATTTGCAAAAGGGCGCTTTCCTCTAAAGGAAGGTCGGGTACAAGCAGACCGTCTATGTCGTTTTCCCGCAGTAAAGCGAAAAAGTATTCTTTTTCTAATTGTAACACAGGATTATAATACGTAAAGAGGATAATTGGAATATGAACGCCGTTTTTTTTCATTTTGCCGCCAAGTTCAATTGCTTTTACGATATTCATTCCGTTTTCCAGAGCCCGTTTTGAAGCCCGTTGTATGACGGGTCCGTCCGCAAGCGGATCTGTGTAAGGAACGCCGATTTCAAGGGCAGAAGCGCCTGCATTCTGCAATGATATTGCCAGCTCAACAGAAATGTCAGGAAGCGGATCGCCAGCTGTAATAAAAGGGATAAATAATTTTTCAGAATCTCGCAGATTAAACATGTGTCTCCACCCCGTTTTCCAAAACATTCATCAGCGTATGAACATCTTTATCTCCTCTTCCCGACAAACTGACGAGAATGATTTTGTCTTTATCCATGTCTTTTGCCATTTCAAACGCTTTTGCCAGAGCGTGGGCAGATTCAATAGCCGGAAGAATACCTTCTGTTTCAGAAAGCAGACGTAACGCGGCAATCGCTTCATCGTCTGTCACGCTTTCGTACGTTACACGGCCGCTTTTATGCAGATAGGCGTGCTCAGGGCCGATCCCCGGGTAATCAAGGCCCGCTGAAATGGAATACGGTTCGATAATCTGCCCGTATTCATCTTGTATTAAATAGGTCATTGAACCGTGAATCACCCCGAGCGTCCCTTTTGCTATCGTTGCCGCATGCAGCGGCGTATCAATTCCTTTTCCGGCAGCCTCGGCGCCGATCAGCTCAGTATCTTCGTCTAAAAAGGCCTGAAAAATGCCCATCGCATTGCTTCCGCCGCCGACACATGCAACAACCTTATCCGGGAGCGTTCCTTCAACCCGGCGGAGCTGTTCTTTCGCTTCCTCGCCGATGATTTTCTGAAATTCGCGAACGATATACGGATATGGGTGCGGCCCCACTACAGAACCGATAAGATAGAAATGATCTTCACAATGCTGGACCCAATACCTGATCGCCTCATTCGTCGCATCTTTCAGCGTGCCGTTTCCGCTTGTGACCGGCACCACTTCCGCGCCGAGCAGTTTCATCCGGAATACATTCAGCGACTGGCGCGCAACGTCTTCTTCACCCATAAAAACCGTACACTTAAAACCGAATTTTGCGGCGGCTGTCGCGGCAGCCACACCGTGCTGTCCCGCACCGGTTTCGGCGATGATTTTCGTTTTGCCCATCTTTTTGGCAAGCAGAATCTGGCCTAACGCGTTGTTAATTTTATGGGAGCCGGTATGGTTTAAATCTTCTCTTTTCAGATAGATTTTCGCCCCTCCCAAATACTCTGACACCCTGTCTGCGAACGTTAATGCGGTCGGTCTTCCGGAGTAATCAAACAATAGTTTTTTATATTCGGCATGAAAAACGGGATCATTCTTTAATTCTGTGAAAGCCGTTTCGATTTCCTCAAGGGGCCGCATCAATGTTTCAGGGACAAATTTGCCGCCGAATTCGCCGTATCTTCCGATTTCATTTGGATATGGATACATAGTGGTTCATCCTTTCTTCTAAAAGCCGGATCAGTGTCAGATCCTTTTGTCCGTTTTTTTCAATTCCGCTGGCAAGATCTATACCGCACGGACGCGATCTCAGTAAGCCGGTAATCGTTCCAGGATTAACGCCGCCCGCGATAAAACAGCGCTTGTTTGCATTTTGAGCCTGCTTCCGGTACAAGGGGACACGGGCCCATGAAAACGCGATTCCCGTCCCGCCTCTCATTCCTTTTACTGAAGAATCAATGACATAGCCGTCGACAGCAGGTGCAAATTGAGTCATCTGACGGAGCGTTCCTTCCCCGTGATGGAGCGCTTTCCATATTTCCGAGCGCACAAGCGGGCGGAGGCGGCGGGCATCCTCAGGCGATTCATCACCGTGAAGCTGGATGGCGTCAAGTGCCAGATCAGAGGCGATTTGCGCAATGTTTTCTATCGTTTCATTTACAAATACTCCGACATGTTTCTTGTCTGTCCGAACCTGCTCTTTCCATTTCCGGACCTCATCCGGCGTTACTCTCCGTTTGCTTGCGGCAAAAATAAATCCCAGATAGTCCGCTTCTGAAGCTGCCGCAAGTTCGTAATCACGCTTCGATCGTATTCCGCAGTACTTTAACTCAGGCTTTTTCATATCGTCACTCCCCGAACAGTCCGCGGATCGCCTTTTGCTGCGAATCCTCTCTCATTAAGGATTCTCCGACCAATACAGCCTGCGCCCCGTGCTTGTTGACGAATTGCAGATCAGCCAAAGAACCGATGCCGCTTTCGCTGACCAGCAGGCAGCCGTCCGGTACAAGCTGCGCTATTTTTTCCGTTTGCGAAACAGAAGTACGGAACGTTTTTAAGTCCCGGTTGTTTATGCCGAGAATGTCCGGCTGAAACACTTGTAAAATCCGTTCAAGCACAGTTTCATCATGGACTTCAACGAGAACGTCCATGCCCTTCTCGCGGGCTTCCAGATAAAGCTCATGAAGCTCTGAAGGTTCCAGCGCTTCTCCGATCAGCAGAATGGCATCGGCGCCGATCCTGAACGATTCCTCCACCTGAAGGGAATCAATAATAAAATCTTTTCTCAGCACGGGAAGAGACACGGTTTGTTTAACATCTGTCAGAAATTGATTTCTCCCCTGAAAAAAACGGGTATCCGTGAGAACCGAAAGGGCGTCGGCTTTAGCCGCTTCATAATCCGCCGCAATCGTTTCCGGAACAAAATGCTCTTTAATCAATCCTTTAGACGGCGAAGCTTTTTTCACTTCGGCAATCAGCCCGATAAAACGGTTCGGGTTCAGGAGCGCTTTTTTAAAGGATCTCCGTTCAATTTGACAGGTTTCCGGCAGCACGATGGATTTGATTTCTTCTTTTTTCTGCTGAATGATTTGATCAAGCATACATTTCTTCCTCTTTCTGTTTCAGACGTTCGAGCTGCCTTTTGGCATCTCCGTTTTGAATCGCTTCTAAGGCGGTTTTCGTTCCTTCTTTCAGATCGTTTGCAAGACCTGCCGTATAAATGGCCGCGCCCGCATTTAAGGCGGTAATATGCAGAGCGGATGACGGAGCTTTATTTGCAAAAATATTCTGAATGAGGAGCGCGCTTTCTTCCGATGAACTCACTTGAATATCCTTTAGTGAACCTTCTGTAAAACCGAATTGTTCAGGTGAAACGGAATATTCCAGACGTTCACCGTTTTTCAGTTCAATGATATCGGTCGGTGCTGAGATGGACAATTCATCTAATCCGTCACGGGCCGACACAAGCATGACGTGTCTGACATCAAATTGTTCCAGAGCGCTTGCCATCAGGCGCGCTTTATCAAATGAATAGACGCCGATCACCTGCCGCTTCACCTGCAGCGGGTTGCTGAGCGGGCCCAGCAGATTAAATACGGTTCGGAAGCCAAGCTCTTTTCTTGCGGCGGCGACGTGCTTCATTGACGAATGAAACAGCGGCGCAAACAAAAACCCCATTTGTTTCATTTCAATGCTGCGTTTAACGCTGTCTGGAGTGGCTTGAATGGAAACCCCCAGCTTTTCCAGCACATCCGCGCTGCCGCTTTTAGACGAAACGGAGCGATTTCCGTGCTTGGCAACTTTAGCTCCGGCGGCAGAAGCTGTAATTGCCGCTGCCGTGGATATGTTAAACGTAGAAATCCCGTCTCCGCCTGTTCCGCACGTATCAACGACATCCGTCAAGCCACCTGATGTCTGTGCCCACGCCCGCATCACTTTTACAAATCCGGCAAGCTCCTCCGCCGTTTCACCTCGGTGGGCTAATACCGATAAAATCCCGCCGATCTCAGACTGCGACATGTCCCCGTTCATCATCATTTCCATCAGCTTTTCGGCTTCTCCGGTTTTCAGCGTACGGCCATTAACGCACGATTGCAGAAATTTGTTCATCCGTCTTCTCCTCCCCGCCAGAAAAGATGTCTTCTGCGATTTGAATCGTTTTTAAAAGCGCCCCCGCTTTGTTACAGCTCTCTTCATATTCGGCTTCCGGGACGGAATCGGCGACTATTCCCGCGCCCGCCTGCACCGACGCCGTACCGTTTTTGACACTCATGGTGCGGATGGTAATACACGAATCAATTGACCCGTCAAATCCGATATAAGCGATACATCCGCCGTAGGTTTCTCTGGAAGTCGGTTCTAATTCATTTAAAAGCTGCATCGCGCGGATTTTCGGAGCGCCCGTGAGTGTTCCTGCCGGGAATGCCGACATCAGCGCGTCAACGGGATGGATGCCCTGCTTTAAACGGCCGGTTACAACAGAGATGATGTGCATCACATGTGAAAAAGAAACGACCTTTGTGAATTCCGGAACGGCTACGGAACCGTACTCCGCAACTCTGCCGATGTCATTGCGCGCAAGATCGACAAGCATGTAATGTTCAGCTTTTTCTTTTTCGTCATTCATCAGCTCTTTTTTCAGGCGTTCGTCCTCTTCTTTTCCGGCGCCCCTTCTTCTCGTTCCGGCAATCGGATGAATTTCCAGGTGCCTGTCATGCACGCGGATCAGACGTTCAGGCGAACTCCCGACAATGTCTCTGTCAGGCAGTTTGATATAGTACATATAAGGTGAAGGATTGACGATGCGGAGCACCCTGTACAGCTCAAATGAATGCCTGGATACCGGGATGTCAAACTTTTGCGAAAGCACCCCTTGAAAAATGTCTCCCGCTTTTATATATTCTTTCAGTTTATTAACACCGGCCATAAACTCTTCTTTCGTATAATTGGATGTCACATCGGCAAAACTTGGCGTGTCAAACGTTTCTTTAGAAAAAAACGGCTCTTTCATATCTTTCGATTCTGTCAAAATACCGATAAGCTTACGAAGCTCGGCGCAATTCTCTTTGAAAACGGCCCGCTTTTCTTCCTCCGTCTCCCGGCCGTTAAGCTCCGCATACTGAATGAAATGCACTTGTTTCGTTTCGTGGTCGTACGCGATGATTTTCCGGCAGACAAACAGCATGCATTTTTCGAAATCTGTTACTTTCGCGTGGCTTGGCACGGAAGGCTCAATCAAAGGAATCATGTCATAGCTCAGATAACCGACCGCCCCTCCCGCAAATGGGATATCAAGCTCGGGTGTTTTAATGCGGAAGCTTTCATTCATCCAGTCAAGCACGGCTTTTAATTCTCCGCCTTCAAACAGCGTATGCCCATTTGGATCAGCGGCAGTGAATGTGTTATGACTCTCTTTAATCGTGATAAAAGGATCGAGGCCGATAAAAGAGTATCTCGACCAGCTTGACGACTCATCCTTGCTTTCTAAAAGATACGTAATGTTTCTGTCCAGTTTTTCAACCATCTGAATGGGTGTGATCGTGTCGACCGTAAAAGTCTCTGCGATTGGAATGGTGCGGTGTGTCAGACTGTCCTTTAAAAATAAAGAAACATCCGATTGTAAATTCATGATTCTCCTCCTTACGGTAAGGAGAATGAGATGAAGAGTGAGAGGAGTCTTGCGTATAAGAAATAAACCCAAAAGAAAGGCTTCTTTTGGGCAGAATAAAAACGTGTTTATCTCAGCTCAGCTAAACTCATTCTCTGCTACCCTATTCTAAACTCAACTGTTCAATATCTTACTTACCAGCTCTATACACACTCTTGTGTATTTCTAAGCTTTGTTTATCGTATTACATGTCAGTATTTTTTGTCAATGATAAATCCGGCCTTAACACAACGGCTTTTTCTAAATAGACATGCTTGATTTCATCCTGAGGCGTATCCGTCTGAACCGTCATCAGGACACGGATACACTTTTGCAGAGCGCCGGTGACATCCATTTCCTGCATGCACGTCACCGGGACGTACTGCCACCCGGAAAGGCGGCGGACCGCTTTTGCCGGAAATACGGAATGGATATCAGGCGTGGCGGATAACAGGATCTGTACAACGTCTTCCGGCTTGCATCCATTTTGTTCAATGATTTTTTCAAGCAGCTGCTGTGTTTTTTCTAAAATTTCTTGTTCGGTGTCTTGTTCCACCGTTGTTGCTCCGCGAATGCCGCGTATCATCATGCTGTTTCCTCCATTCGCCATTTGTTCAGCAAATTTTCGAGCTCATCTTTTGAAAGCATGCAGTCCCGCGCTTCGCCTAATTCTTTTAACACGATGAACTGTGTCATGCCTCCGCGCGTTTTTTTATCATTCATCATCCGGGCGGAGAGAACCGGCGTTTCAATATCTTGTCTGATGCTTCCCGGGTAGCCGAGCCCAATCAGCCATTGTGTGAGTTCTTTCCTGTTCATCTTGCAACCCGCAATCTGTTCACTCACGTAAAGGGCAAACTGCATGCCGAGGGCGACCGCATCTCCATGTGTAATCCGGCCGTAGCCGTATTCCGCCTCAACGGCATGGCCGAGCGTATGGCCGAAATTCAGAAAAGCTCTTATCCCCTCTTCCTTTTCGTCCTCACGCACGACGGCCGATTTGATTGAAATTCCTTTATAAATCATTTCATTCAGCTCAGCGCTTGTCAGTCCTTGCAACGTGTCAAATGTGAGAAGTTTTTCTAAAAAAGCATGATCGGCGATAAACGCGTGTTTGATCACTTCAGCCATGCCCGATCTCAGCTCTTGTTCCGGCAGGGTTTTCAGTAGCTCCGTATCGTAAATCACCGCTTTCGGCTGATAAAACGCGCCGATTAAGTTCTTTCCGAGTTTATGGTTGACGGCCACCTTGCCGCCGACCGCGCTGTCATGGGCAAGCAGTGTCGTCGGCATTTGAATGAAATCAATTCCGCGCATAAAAGTTGCTGCGCAAAAGCCGGCCAAATCACCCGTCACGCCGCCTCCGAAGGCGATCATACATGAGGAGCGGTCCATATGGAAAGCGATCGCTTCCGTTTGAATCCGTTCATACTCTTTTAGAGACTTCGCTTCTTCTCCGCTTGGAACGATCACTTTTTTCACGGGCCATGTTTCGTTTAAAAGCCGGAACATCTCATCACCGTAAAGCCGGTCAACTTCAGCATCGATGATGAGAAGGATCTTTGTCAGCGGCCTGTTCAGTGAAGACAAAAGGGCAGCAGCCTGTTTCCTTATGCCTTCACCGATATACACGGGATATGCGGAGGAAGCTGTCCGAACCTCAAGCTCTTTCATCAGAATTCCCTCGATAGTTTTTTCATGTTTTCAACATTTTCTTTAATGCGGTCGATCTGGTCAAGCCCGAATTGTTCGACGACTGCATTTGCGATTTCCCAGGCCACTGCTGCTTCAGCCACTACGCTTGCTGCCGGAACCGCGCAGCTGTCTGAACGTTCAATGCTCGCTGTAAACGGTTCTTTCGTTTCAATGTCGACGCTTTTCAGCGGCTTGTACAAAGTAGGGATCGGTTTCATAACGCCGCGAACGACAATCGGCATTCCCGTCGTCATACCGCCTTCTAATCCTCCGAGCCTGTTTGTGGCGCGTGTATAGCCTTTCTCTTCATCCCATACGATTTCATCATGAACTTCACTGCCATTTTTGCCGGCCGCTTCAAAACCGATGCCGAACTCTACGCCTTTAAACGCGTTAATCGACAGAACGGCAGCAGCGAGCTTGCTGTCCAGCTTACGGTCATAGTGGACATAACTTCCGACACCGACCGGCATGCCTTCGACGATCACTTCAACGATTCCGCCGATCGAGTCGCCGTTTGCCTTCGCTTCATCAATGGCTGCCATCATTTGACGGCCTGCTTCTTCATCGTAGCATCTGACCGGTGATTCTTCCGTTACCCGTTTGAGATCCTCAATGGATGTGTAATCGGTTTTCTCTGCTTTTACGCTGCCGATTTGCAGGACATGCCCGGCGACTTTAATGCCAAGCTCCGCTAAAATCTTTTTAGCGACGGCTCCGGCAGCCACGCGAACCGTTGTCTCACGCGCGGAAGATCGTTCTAACACATTTCTCATATCACGGTGATTATACTTAATAGCACCGTTCAAATCTGCGTGTCCGGGTCTCGGTCTTGAAATCTGGCGTTTCATTTCACTTTCTTCTTCTTCTGTAATCGGTGCGGCGCCCATGATTTTTGTCCAGTGAGTCCAATCTTTATTTTCTACAACGAGCGCGATGGGTGAACCGAGTGTCCGGGCATGCCGCACGCCGCTTGTGATCTTCGCTCTGTCCGTTTCAATCTGCATGCGGCGTCCGCGGCCGTGCCCTTTTTGACGTCTGGCAAGCTCAAAATTAATGTCTTCTTCAGTTATATAAAGCCCCGCAGGCACACCTTCTATAATTGTCGTCAGCTGCGGACCGTGTGATTCTCCGGCTGTTAAGTATCTCATTTCTTTCTTCTCCCTTCATCGCATTAACGCTTTTAAGTAAAACTATACCACAAGTTTTCATTAAATGTCTTCTATCTTTTTTGATAAAAAAATGTATCAGTGCTCTCAAGGCCGAATTTTTCCGGGCTGAAAATTTGTTCTGTACTGCCGACAAACAGAATTCCGTCCTTTTTCAGACTGCCCGCCATTTTCACATACAGCTCTTCTTTTGCTTTTTCAGTAAAATAAATAAAGACGTTGCGGCAGACGATCAGATCAAAATCCTGTTCATAGCTGTCGGCAAGCAGGTTGTGCCGCTTAAACCGGATGTTGTTCTGAATCTCTTGTTTTACTTGATAACTGCTGTCAGCCTGCTTGGTGAAATAACGGCTTTTCACGGAAGCCGGCACCTCTTGCAGCGAGCGTTCCTGATAGATGCCCCGCTTGGCTTTGCTTAGCGCCTTTTCATCAATATCTGTCGCCAATATATCAAATCCGGCCAGTCCCGTCTGCTGATTGAGAATCATAGCCAAAGTATAGGGCTCCTCTCCCGTTGAACAGGCCGCACTCCATATTTTTAACGGTTTGTTATGCTTTATTAACGGAAGAATTGAGGTTTCAAGAACTTCCCACCGTTTATAATTTCGGTAAAATTCAGAAACATTGATCGTCATTCTGTCCAATGTTTCGTTTAATAAAAGCTTGTCCTTTTCCAAAGCGGCGGCAAATTCCTGAAAATCTCTGAACCCCTTCTTTTCATAAAGGGACGTCAGCCGCCTTTTCATCTGTGCTTCTTTGTATAAAGATAAATCAACGCCGGTTATTTGTTTCCACTTGGTGATAAAAATTTCGTAAGGCTCCATTGCTTCTCTCCCAATCTCGCTGTCTTTTGTCCTAGTATAGCCTGTTTTCTGTCGAAATTGTACGAT
Source organism: Bacillus sp. GZB (assembly GCF_001975995.1). Classification (NCBI taxonomy): domain Bacteria; kingdom Bacillati; phylum Bacillota; class Bacilli; order Caryophanales; family Bacillaceae; genus Bacillus; species Bacillus sp. GZB. The sequence continues at coordinate 712,276 of NZ_MTQG01000017.1, read as the reverse complement.
TTCAATAAAAAAATCAGCCCGCGGGCTGATTTGTGAGAAACGAAAAGACAGGGCAACACAGCCTCTGTCTTTTTTAAATGATGTAAACCTTTTCATAATACGAGAAAAAGAAAGGCTGACGGTTTAGTACACCCAGTCGGCCATTAATTTTTGATACGGTACAAGCTCTTCCTGTTTAAAGAAAATGTGAATTTCCCTCTCAGCGCTTTCTAAGGAGTCTGAACCGTGAATGATATTTTTGCCGACAAACATGCCGTAGTCACCGCGGATTGTGCCCGGCAGTGCATCTTTCGGGTTCGTTTTTCCGATCAGCTGTCTTGTGATCTCTACTACATTTTCCCCTTCCCATACCATTGCAAATACGGGTCCTGATGTAATGAATTCCACAAGCTCGCCGAAAAACGGCTTCCCTTTATGTTCAGCATAATGGTTTTCAGCCATCTGTTCTGAAACTTGCATTAGCTTGGCTCCTGCCAATTGTAAGCCCTTACGCTCAAATCTGGATAAAATCTCTCCGATCAGCTGGCGCTGTACGCCGTCCGGCTTTACCATGATAAAAGTTTTTTCCATAAGATTCTCCACCCCATCATTATGTATAGGCTTTCAAGTTGCACACCGAAATCGTAACATCTTTCTGACAATTAATCAATCCAGGGCGGAGAATGTTCACATCTTGTTCGTAAAAGGAATTTAAAATTTCCGTTTGCCGATATATTTGGCGATGGCGGCCAATGATGAGCGCGCACGTCCTCTCGGCAGTGTATTCAGTTTTTCAAACGCTTTTTTTAAGTACCTGTCACTGACGGCCATTGATTTTTCAATCGCGTCTGTGCGTTTAATATTTTCAATAATGGGGGCGAGCTGCTCCTGTGTTGTTTCACTGTTAATTAATTTCAGCTGATTTTTCAATTCAGGCTGACGTAGCGCGTACAAAACGGGAAGAGTGACATTTCCTTGCAGCAGATCCCCTCCGACCGGTTTTCCCAGTTCCTCTTCCGTTGAAGTGAAATCAAGAATGTCGTCAATAATCTGATAGGACATGCCCACGTAATAACCGAACCAATATAATGCCTTGTGAATCTTCTCATCAGCTCCCGAAGCGATGGCGCCGAGCTGACAGCTGACGGCAATGAGAAGAGCCGTTTTCCGTTTGATGCGGCGCAAATAGGTTCTGAGGTTTTGCTCCATATTGTATTTATCTCTGATCTGTTCAATTTCTCCGAGGCATACTTCTACGATGGTTTTGGACAGGATCCGGTGGGCTTTCGGCTCATCCAATCTCGTCATCATCTCAAGTGAGCCCGCAAGCATATAATCACCGGTATACATGGCGATGCGGTTGTCCCACTTGGCTTTGATGGTCGGTTTCCCCCTCCGCAGCTCGGCGTCATCAATGACGTCGTCATGCACGAGGGACGCCATATGAATCATTTCCAGCGTCACCGCAACATATTTTATTTTATTAATGTCATAGTCGCCGAACATGCCGGAAAGCAATACGAAAACGGGGCGGATCCGCTTGCCTCCCGCCTGGAGCAGATGGAGCCCGGCTTCACTCAGCAAGGGATAGTCTGACCGCACCGTTTGCTCAAGCTCCCTTTCGATCACATCAATATCGTCATTTAAAAAAGAATAGGCCATTTTAAATTTCATATCATTCACCCAAACATCTGTATATTCATCATTTCCAACCGATATGCGTAGCGGCCACTCCGCCGGTAAACGAATGGTATTTGACATTCGTCAGGCCCGCTTCTTCAAACAGACGCGCAAGTTCTTTCATACCGGGAAATTCTCTTGCCGATTCTTGAAGCCAAGAATATTCTTTATAGCTCTTCGCAAACATTTTTCCGAAGAAAGGCATGATGTATTTAAAATAAAGAAAATATGCCTGTCTGAATCCGAACATTTCCGGCTGGGATGTTTCCAGACATACGACCTGCCCGCCCGGTTTGACGACCCGCCGCATTTCTTTCAGCACGGTCAGATAGTCGGGAACGTTTCGCAGCCCGAAGCCGATGGTGACAAAATCAAAAGAATCATCAGCGAAAGGAAGCTCCATCGCATTTCCGTGCAAAAGCTCAATTTGGCTGTAACCGCCCTCTTTCACTTTTTTCTCACCGATGCTCAGCATATTTTTGCTGAAATCCAGTCCTTTGATTTCGCCGCTTTTTCCGGCCGCTTCTGCGAGGGCAATCGTCCAGTCAGCCGTTCCGCAGCAGACATCAAGCGCTTTTGCGCCTTCTTTTACATTCATGATCTGCATCGTTTTATCGCGCCACTTTTTATGCTGCTGAAAACTGATAACAGAGTTCATTTGGTCATAATTTTTATAGATTTTTTCAAACACGCCGTGTACGCGCTGTTCTTTTGACTCCTGCATGTTGATTACCCTTCTTCCACTTTCTGATGATATGTTTTGTCCTGGCTGATCGCTTTAAGCCGGTTCAGCATGAGGTTTTGGATTGGTGAATTGAGCGGCAGCAGCGTTTCAATGCTTTGCTTTGCCTTTCGGAAGCTATCTTCCATTATGTCAGCCTTTGATTTCCCTGACTTTACAATATTGCCGATGACATCGAGAAATATAGCATTGCCGTTCATCAGCCGCTTATATACAAAAAAATCACTCGCCAGCTCTTTCCAGCGCGGAAGATTAAAGTGGTCTGACACTCTGTGAAACAGGGCCGCTTCCACAATCGCCATGCTTTCGATCAATTGATTCAAGTCATTGACAGACCGATCGTACAGACGGATTTTATGCTCATTGATTTCTTTAATTGCCGTAGCGAGCGTCCGAATCATATAGATATCCTTCATTTCAGATAAAAGCGAATAATACAGTCCGCTGAAATAGTCGCCGGCAAGCACGGTGAGCTGCCGGTTTTTATTTTCGTCTCGCTTTAACGCTCTGGCTGTTGTCACTTCATCGTGGGTATCAAGGGCGCTTTGGACAAGCATCGCAGTTACTATGTAATTTTCTCTGTCGTTGTTCTTAATGTCCGCCTCTTCAAACAAAGCGTGAAAAAGAAGAAGCTTATCCTCATCGATTTTAGGCGCAGAAATATGTTTCGCTAAATAAGGATGAGACAGCTTTTGTTTTAATTTCGTATTTAGATTCGCTAAAGTTCCGTAGATGTCTTGCAAAAATATCACCCTTGTCCCCAAATTCACATTTATTCTAATATGTATGAGATTTACTCGTCATTATTATACGCAGGTATCATTATAGCATAAAAAAAAGAAATTGGCTGTATTCTCCCGCCGTTTGCGGGCATTTGGCAAAAGCGGGAAACAGCCGGCTTATTTTTTTTCGCTGTTCATTTCTCCGTAAGCGGTCTGGATGAGGGCGTTGCCTCTCACTTTGATGGCAGAGGTATGCTCAGTAAACTGAGCGATAATCACTTCGCCTTTGTCCAGTTTTTCGGAATGGTGAAATTTCGTATCCGTTCCTCTCGTTAAACCGATGACGTTCACGCCGTCCTCGACCGCTTTAATGACGACAAAATCACTTGAATGCTTTGAATTCATATCTGCACCCTCTATCATTATTAATCCGCACGTTTAATATGTTCTAACACTTCGGAACGCGCCGCTGCGTCATCTTTAAAAATACCTCTTACAGCGGAAGTCACTGTTTTTGCACCCGGCTTTCTTACGCCCCTCATCGTCATGCACATATGCTCAGCTTCGACGACAACCATGACGCCGTGGGGATCTAAGGTCTCTACGATGCTTTCTGCAATCGTTGAAGTGATGCGCTCCTGCAGCTGCGGGCGTTTTGAGACGGCTTCCACCGCCCGCGCCAATTTACTCAGGCCCGTCACTTTGCCGCCGCGCGGAATGTAGGCAATATGCGCTTTTCCGTAAAAAGGAACAAGGTGATGTTCACACATGGAATGAAACGCGATATCTTTTACAAGAACAAGCTCCTCATGGTCTTCTCCGAAAACGGTTTTAAAGTGTTCTTTCGGGTCTTCATTTAATCCCGAGAATACTTCCGCGTACATTTTTGCCACGCGTTTCGGCGTATCTAAAAGCCCTTCCCGGTCCGGGTCTTCTCCAATCGCCTCTAAAATCTGGCGAACCGCCTGTTCAATCTGTTCTTTATTAACTTCTTTCATTGTCTGTGTCCTCCACCATTGAATACATTTAATTTCGATTCTAGCACATTTGCCGCGCCAAAAGCAAAACGAAAGTCCTGCCCGGTGACCGAGGCTGCTTAAATATGAAAAGCCCCTTTATCAAGGGGCTTTTCTGTGAAGAAACAAAGTGTATGTATCAGATGCATACACGATCTATATTCACAATTATTTTCCTGCAACAGCGTCTTTAAGAGCTTTACCTGGTTTAAAAGCAGGTACCTTGCTTGCAGGGATTTCGATTTCTTCACCTGTTTGCGGGTTACGTCCTTTACGTGCAGAGCGCTCGCGCACCTCAAAGTTACCGAAACCGATCAGTTGGATTTTATCACCGTTTTTAAGTGCATCTAAAATCGTATCAAAAACAGAATCAACTGCTTTTGTAGCGTCTTTTTTAGACAATTCGCTTGCTTCAGCAACCGCATTGATTAGTTCTGTCTTGTTCATGCCTTTCACCTCCTCCCAAAAGGGTATCAAATCAGCAGTTTATTATCATTTCTTCACAGTTCAGCCTGATTCTAAACCTGTCTGATAAAAAATCAAAGCAGGGAAGAACAGACAAGTAAACGGCTTTTCAAAAGAAAACAGACACTTTGAGGAATGTTTGTCCAACAAAGTGAAGATTTTCTGTATGTAGAGTAACACATATAAAAAGCCATATCAAGCATTTTAAAGCCTCAATCCCTTGCTCGTCAAGGTTTTCACGTGTTTTACCGAACAAATATTCCTTTTTTTGCTTTTTTCCTCCTAATCCTTGATTGATTTCCAGTATCTAAAAAGAATAAAAAAAGACCCCCCGTTTCAGGAAGAGGTCCTTCAGCTTACAAAATAATGGCGATCAGGCCGCCTGAGCCTTCGTTAATAATTCTCTCCAGCGTTTCTTTCAGTTTATATCTCGCATTTTCCGGCATGAGTGACAGTTTTGCGGAGATTCCTTCTCTTACGATAGAGCTCAATGATCTGCCGAAAATATCGGAGTTCCAGATAGAAAGCGGATCATCTTCAAAGTCCTGCATTAAGTAGCGGACAAGCTCTTCACTTTGTTTTTCCGTCCCGATGATCGGCGCGAATTCACTTTCCACATCCACTTTGATCATATGAATGGACGGAGCGACCGCTTTAAGCCTTACTCCGAACCTAGATCCCTGTCTGATGATTTCCGGTTCATCAAGGCTCATATCGGCTAAGGCCGGGGCGGCAATGCCGTAGCCGGTCTGTTTCACCATTTTCAGCGCATCTGATACCTGATCATATTCTTTTTTCGCGTGGGCGAAGTCCTGCATTAATTCAAGCAGGTGGTCTTTCCCGCGGATTTCAACACCGACCACTTCTTTTAAAATCTGGTCATATAAATGATCCGGCGCATACAAATCAATTTCTGCGACACCCTGGCCAAGTTCGATTCCGGCCAGACCGGCGCTTTCAATAAACTCAAATTCACTGAAGTGGCCGACAACCCGGTCGACATCGCGCAAGCGTTTAATATCTTTTACGGTTTCTTTCACTGATTCCTGGTAGCTCTCTCTGAGCCAGTGATTTTCTTTCAGCACCATGACCCAGCTCGGAAGGTTGACATTGACTTCCAGCACAGGGAACTCGTAAAGCGCTTCTCTGAGGACGCTTAACACATCTGTTTCCCGCATGCTTTCAACACTCATGGCCAGGACGGGAATATCATATTTCGCGCTTAATTCAGCTCTGAGCGCTTCTGTTTCCGGGTGGTACGGTTTTACCGAGTTGATGACCATAATAAACGGTTTGCCGACTTCCTTCAGCTCGTCGATGACTCTTTCTTCCGCTTCCACGTAATCGCCCCGCGCAATATCGCCGATTGAGCCGTCTGTCGTAATGACGACCCCGATTGTGGAGTGTTCCTGGATGACTTTTCTCGTACCGATTTCCGCTGCCTCATGAAAGGGAATCGGTTCTTCGTACCAAGGTGTATTGATCATTCTCGGGCCGTTTTCATCCTCATATCCCTTCGCCCCGGGAACCGTATATCCCACACAATCCACAAGACGGATGTTGACATCAAGTCCTTCCGCGACATGAACGGACATGGCTTGATTCGGGACAAATTTTGGTTCTGTGGTCATTATCGTTTTTCCTGCTGCGCTTTGCGGAAGCTCATCCTGCGCCCGCGCTCGATCGGCCTCATTGCTGATATTCGGGAGCACCACGAGCTCCATAAATTTTTTAATGAATGTAGATTTCCCTGTACGGACAGCGCCAACGACTCCTAAGTATATATCGCCCCCTGTTCGTTCAGCGATATCCTTGAAAATATCGACCTTTTCCAAGTGATCCCCTCCCGGACTTCCTATCCTTATCATTTTTCATTCACCATTCTCCAATCAAATACAGGACACTATATGTGTATGACGTTGTCCTATTTCAATATGACATCTTTAGAAAATTTTCAGGCAGTCTTTTCTATCAAAATCAAAAAAACCTTTCTCCCTATTTGTATGCGCGGGAAAAAGGTTCATTCCTGTTTCGTTTGACTTTCTAAAAAAACGGGTTCCTGTTTTTCATTTACGGTGTATGTGACTGAAAAGGCCGGGACGAAAGGAGTCTCTTTCCATAAAATATCTTGAATTTCCACACCCGGTTTGATTTTCTTTTTGTTTTCCTTCAGGTAGCGGGCAAGATCGACGCGATAGTCGGCATAGATTTCTCCGTCAGCGCCGATTAAAAGCGGCAGAGACGTGCCTGAAACCGGACTTTTGACTGAAGGAGAGTCTTTCATGCCGAGCTTTTTTTTATTTAAAGTGAACAGCCCTTTTGAAACGGCGTCCTCATAGGGAGGATATGTATGCTTTTCCTGATACATTTTGACACGCAGCTTCATGTCGCGGATTGCTTCCGCCATTTGGAGATCGACCAGCTTGACGGTCGGCTTATGTTCCACATCAACGAGCACGTATTGGTACATTCCTCCGCTTTCATAAGCTGAGGCCGGCGGCTCCTCTATGTATCTGGGCGCGAGCCGCTTAAAATCTATCGGATATTTTTGATAGAGCGGTGTTTTCATATCTTTTGTCTGAATCGGCAGAAGCCCGCCGTTCGCCTTTTTAAATTCATCCACTGCCGCTTGCACCTGCTGAAGCTGATGTTTGTAAGATACTTTATTTTCAGTTTTTTTCGCTTCAGGGTACAGACAGCCGGACAGCAGAAGCACCGCCATTGCCGTTATGACGGCCATTTTTAACTTATGCATTCCGCGCCCCCTTTCGGCTTTATTCATTGACAGGCCCGCTGAAAACGACCATTAACACGATCAATCCCGAGATGACCATGCAGGCATAAGCGAGTGAAGAAACCGCTGCTTTTATCAGTTTGTTTTTCACTTTGTACCTGCTGACATAAATAGAGGCCACCGCAACAAACATTAATCCCATAGCACCAAGCGCAAACCACATTTTCATCAATGCCACACTCACGTTCGTGCCCCCCCCGTCCCATCATTGTAAGCGTTATATTTCATTTTAATATACAAATGTTGAAAAGATCAACAGGTTTTCCATCTATTGAAAAAACAAAAAACAAAAAAAAACTGAAGCAAAGAGGGGGACTTTGCTTCAGTCAAGTTGACTATATTCACCTGTACGTCTGAGATACACTCTCTTGGACTTCGATGCTATAGTATGCTTAGATGCGTACGTCTGCATCCTCTTCTGCCTAAATCAGCAAATGTTTTAAGCGATTTCAGCCGGAGAGTTCTGCGTTTTGGACTTTCGTCACTTCAGAATATGCTGACGGCATGGTATTGTCACTTCACCCGGTTTTCGAATGTGTTGACCAAGTCTTCCATCTCATGGGTTTTCACTCTGGCCATTAAGGATTCTACGGCTGTTTCTACCTTCTGCCCGTTAAATAATACTTGGTGAAGCGCCTCTGTGATCGGCATTTTCACTTGGTATTTTTGAGACAGCTGATACGCAGCTTTCGTCGTCCGCACGCCTTCAACAACCATCCCCATCTTATCCAGGACAGCTTCCAGCTTGTATCCTTTGCCGAGCAGGTTGCCGGCGCGCCAGTTTCGGGAATGAACGCTTGTACACGTCACGATTAAATCGCCTACACCGGTCAGGCCTGAAAAGGTGAGCGGATTTCCGCCCATCTTTGTGCCGAGTCTGGCGATTTCAGCAAGACCTCGGGTGATTAAGGCCGCTTTTGCGTTATCTCCGTATCCCAATCCGTCTGTAATCCCCGCTGCAAGAGCGATGATATTCTTTAACGCTCCCCCTATTTCAACACCGATCATATCCGGATTGGTATAGACGCGGAAATGCTGGTTCATGAATAAATCCTGAACCGCTTCTGCAGCCTTGATATTTTTTGAAGATGATGTAACAGTCGTCGGGTGTCTTAATCCGACTTCCTCAGCGTGGCTCGGCCCTGAAAGCACGACGATGTCTTTTCTGTACTCCTCAGGCAGCTCCTCTTCCATTAATTCTGAAATGCGGAGAAGCGAATCCGGCTCAATTCCCTTGCTGACATGAACAAAAATCGATTGTTTCGGGATGTACGTCAGAGCCTTTTTCAGCACTTCCCGAATGGCTTTTGTCGGAACTGCCACAATGATGAAGTCAGCTCCTTTTAAAGCCTCGCTTAAATCAGCTGTACCGATGATAGAACTTGATAGCTCCACCCCCGGCAGATAATCTTTGTTTTCATGCAGTTCGTTGATTTGATCGATCAATTCGGCACGATGTCCCCACATCATGACTTGATGTCCGTTATCAGCCAGCACTAAAGAAAGTGCAGTGCCCCAGCTTCCCGCTCCAAGCATTGCCACTTTTTTCATCTCTGTATCACACCTTTTTATTTTCTTGCTCTTGCAAATATTTTAATTGGCGTACCTTCAAATCCGAAAGCGTCCCGGATTCGGTTTTCTAAAAAGCGTTCATAAGAAAAATGCATCAATTCCGGATCGTTGACAAAAACAACGAAGCTCGGCGGCTTAACAGCGACTTGAGTCGCATAGTAAATTTTCAGACGGGAGCCGTTGTGCGTCGGAGTCGGATTCATGGCGACCGCATCCATGATGACATCATTTAAGACATTTGTCTGCACGCGGAGAGAGTGGTTTTCACTCGCTTTAATAATCGCAGGCATGAGTGTATGAATCCGCTTTGTCGTCAGTGCCGACATAAACAGCACCGGCGCGTAATCGAGAAATTGGAAATGTTCCCGAATATTCTGTTCAAATTCTTTCATCGTGCGCTCGTCTTTATCAACGGCATCCCATTTGTTTACGATAATGACGACGGCTTTCCCGGCTTCATGGGCGTATCCTGCGATCCGCTTGTCCTGCTCAAGGATGCCTTCTTCTGCATTCAGCACAACGCCGACGACGTCTGAGCGGTCAATGGCTTTTAACGCCCGAAGCACACTGTATTTTTCTGTTGTTTCATATACTTTACCCTTTTTTCTCATTCCCGCCGTGTCAACGATTACAAATTCCTGCTGATTGTAGGTGAACGCCGTATCCACAGCGTCTCTGGTCGTTCCGGCTACGTTGCTTACGATAACCCGCTCTTCGCCGAGCATCGCATTGACAAGGGATGATTTTCCGACATTCGGGCGGCCGATCAGGCAGAATTGAACGACATCATCACTGTACTTCGTCTCTGGAATGTTTTTAAAATGCTCGGCACAAGCATCGAGCAAATCTCCTAATCCTAAACCGTGTGTGCCCGAAATCGGATACGGTTCTCCAAAGCCGAGCGCATAAAAGTCATAGATGTTCGCTCTCATTTCGGTATTATCTAATTTATTAACGGCTAATACGACCGGTTTTTTCGTCCGGTACAGTATTTTTGCCACCTCTTCATCCGCAGACGTCACACCTTCGCGGCCGTTCACCATAAAGATGATCACATCAGCCTCGTCCATGGCGATTTCAGCCTGCTGGCGGATCTGTGTCAGAAACGGTTCGTCTCCGATATCAATTCCGCCCGTATCAATCAGGTTAAAATCATAATTCAGCCATTCCGCCGAACTGTATATCCGGTCCCGCGTCACTCCGGGGGTATCTTCTACTATTGAAATTCTTTCACCCGCAATCCGGTTAAAGATTGTGGATTTTCCCACATTCGGTCTTCCGACAATGGCTACGACAGGTTTACCCATAGTACCCTTCCTTTCAATCCAGCCGCTTACATTTTCACAAAAAATTGTTCAACCGGTTATTAAAAATCATCTTCGCTATGAAAAGAACCCTTCAAACAGAAGGGCTTAACTCATTTATTATATCAGTTTTCACTGAGATCACAATGTATTCTTCAAAATGTTTCGCATTCATGTAACAGTCTCCGTCTGTTTTCAAGACATTTTCGTCGCTCCTTTGCCCTGCTTTTTGCTTTTTTGGCTGATGCGCGCCGCAAACTGTTCATATGTAGTCAGCCCGACGAGAAGAATCACTCCCGCCGAACAGCCTGAAAGCCATTTATAATCCCCGACGGCTGCCGCACCCGCAATATTACGGATGACTGCAGCATACAATAGCTCCCCCTGGCACATGCCGAGAACAAAAAGACAAAGCCTCTCAGGGAACCGCCCCTCAACGGAAAGCGTAATAACGGTAAGCAGTATAACCGCCGCCCATTCAGGTTTTATGATAAACCAAACAGGGTCATATAATGCAAAAAGAAAAATAAAGCCGTACGCCGCAGCCGCCGTCAGATGAATCACAATATTACGGAGCCGTTTATGCATGCCGAGGCTTCCCGCATAAACAAATGCCGCAGCAAAAAACATGACATATGCCGCATTCAGCGTAAAATAAGCCGTAATCTGATGTATGCTTGCCATCATATTAGTCAAAATAAAGACTGATACGTAAAAACGGCTTTTTGTTTTGGCAAAAATAAAAGTCGTAAGTATCCATAAAAACCACATTGACCAGTAATAATAAAACGGTTCCATAATCGCTCCTCCTCTGATCAGTATGGAGCGGGAACGCATTTTTTAAACCAATTATGCCTGAAAGGAGCGGATAAGGATGGGAAAAGACAGACAGGAGAAAAAACTGAAAGCCTCCCGCCGGGTGGAATCTGATCGCGATGATTCGATTCACCATAAAGGAGCGACAAGCCTTGAGCAAAACGGGGAATTCCGAAAAAGAAAATCTTAAAAAACAGAAAAAGGCATGCGGGTCCGCATGCCTTTTAACGTCTGCTGAAACGGGACGTGTCAATCCCCCGTTCAGAAAGCCAGTGATGTGTGTCACCTTTTATGACCAAAGGCGCCTTTTGCAATTGGGCAACCGATTGGCATCCGAGGGCGGTCATAATCATTTTCAGCTCTTGCAAAAGCGCCGTCATCTCGTCAAACAGGCCCTCTTCTCCTTTAGAGGTGAGAGCTTTCAGGAAAGTGCCCGCCATTCCCGCGCTGGAAGCACCGAGGGCAATCGATTTGGCGACATCCAGGGCACTTTGCAGCCCGCCGGATGCGATAATTGATTGATCAGCGGAGAGCGAATGGATTTCCGCTAAGCTTGCAGCAGTGGAAATTCCCCACGTATTAAAAAATTGAAGCGCCTTCTCTCTGCGCATATTTTCGATCTTAGAGAAATTTGTACCGCCGTATCCGCCGGCATCAACTGCTGCTGCGCCAGCATCAAATAACTGCCGTGCCGATTCCTTGCTCATTCCGAAGCCGACTTCTTTGACAAAAACGGGCACTCCCGCTTCCGCCGCAATCCGCTCAATACGGCCGAGAGCGCCAGTAAAGCTTCTGTCACCCTCTGGCATTACGATCTCCTGAATCACATTTAAATGAATCTGGAGGGCATCTGCTTGAATCATATCAACTGCCCTTTTCGCCTGCTCGGCATCCGCCTCACTGCCTAAATTGGCAAATATCAGCCCGTCCGGATTCTCTTTTCTGACGATCTCGTAAGAACACCGTTCGGAGGGATCTTTTAAAGCTGACATTTGCGAACCGACAGCCAGCGGCATGCCGGCTTTGCGCGCGGCTCTTGCCAGCGATCTGTTAATTTCGTATGTAAGCTGTCCGCCGCCGCCTGTCATCGCATTGATAAAAATCGGCGAACTGCTAGTGAGTCCGCCGATTTTCGTTGATATATCCACTTTTTCCAATGCTAGGTTCGGTAGGCTGACATGAACAAACGTAATATCATCAAGCCCCGTTTCCCGGTTTTGGCCGGTAGACAGCGCATGATTTATATGTTCTCTTTTTCGTTCTGCTCGTGTCACGTTTTATCACCAATTTATTTTAATTTATTAAGCTTGTCTCCGATTAAATCGCCAAGCTGGAAGCCGGTGCTCGGCTCTTCTTTCGCCTGGTATTGGCGGAAGTCCTCTTGATCGGCTTTCGGCGCTTCTTCAAGCTCACGCATGCTTAAGGAAATGCGCTCTTCGCTTTCGTTCACGTCAAGCACTTTCACTTTAACAGTCTGTCCTTCTTCAAGCACTTCATGCGGCGTTCCGATATGTTTATTGGAAATTTGCGAAATGTGCACAAGTCCTTCCACGCCCGGAAGAATTTCAACGAAGGCGCCGAAGCTTACAAGGCGCTGCACTTTTCCTTCAAGCACATCTCCCTGCTTTACCTTTTCGCCGACCTGGCTCCAAGGTCCCGGCAGCGTTTCTTTAATAGATAAAGAAATACGCTCGTTATCGCGGTCTACGGACAGTACTTTCACTTTTACGTCCTGACCTTCTTCCACCACGTCAGACGGTTTTTCGACGTGTGAATGAGACAGCTGCGAAATATGAACAAGCCCGTCAATTCCGCCGATGTCGACAAATGCGCCGAAATCAGTCAGACGCTGCACTTTTCCTTCAAGCACGCTTCCAACCTCAAGCGTTTGGAGAAAATCATGCTTTTTGGCTGTCTGTTCTTTTTCCACTACAGCCCGGTGTGACAGAATCACCCGGTTTTTATCACGGTCGAGTTCAACGACGATAAGAGAGAGGGTTTTCCCTTTATAGTCAGTGAAATCCTCGACGAAATGAGCTTCGACAAGTGATGCGGGAATGAAGCCGCGAACACCGATATCAACGACGAGGCCGCCTTTCACCACATCTTTCACTTCAGCTTCAAACACTTCTTTTGTGTCGAATTTTTTTTCAAGGTCTTCCCAAGCGCGGTCAGCATCAACGGCACGTTTAGATAAAATCAAAGCATCGTCTTCCACTTTTGTTACTTTCAGGTCAAGCTCGTCGTCAACTTTTACGACATCCGATGCTTTCTCTACATGAAGACTTGATAATTCACTGATTGGAATGATTCCGGACTGTTTGACATTGACAATTTCGACATCTACATGCTTGTCCTCTACCTTTGTCACAATCCCTTTTACTACATCTCCAACCTCTGGCACTTGAACATCAATTTGATTCATTTCCTCTGTCATTTGAATAACCTCCTTGGTCCAAACCTACACAGCTTAATTAATACGGTTTGAAAGCTGAACATGTGAATGTCCGCTTTTCAGCCGAATATGTATTAAAGAATCATCCAAAAAAGATTTTGAATGATCAATAAAAAGTTTTATTAGTATTAACTTCTAATAAATGGACTGGTTTGTCAAGCAATAACATCTTGTCTTTCGAAAAAAATTATAAAGCGCTCCGCCCGAAGTTAACGTGATTTCTGTTCGACGATCTCCAGAATTTTTCCTGCGACTTCGGCAATGCTGAGTGACGTCGTATCGATTTCAATCGCGTCTTCCGCTTTGCGCAGCGGGGAAACTTCCCTCTCTGAATCAAGCTTGTCGCGTCTGGCAATTTCTTCAATGAGCGTCTCGTAATTCACGTCATAGCCTTTTTTCTTATTCTCTTCATATCGGCGCTTCGCTCTTTCCTCTACGGACGCGAGCAGAAAAATTTTCACTTCGGCGTCAGGCAGCACGTGAGTACCGATATCACGGCCGTCCATGACGACACCGCCTTTTTGTCCGAGCTGCTGCTGTCTTTTGACCATTTCTTCTCTGACGCCTTTATGCTTGGCGGCGATTGATACTTGGTTGCTGACTTCGTCTTTTCGGATTTCTTCTGTCACATCTTCTCCGTTTACCAGAACGATTTGTCCTTCCGGAGCGGATACAAGCTCAATTTCCGTACGCTTCAGCAGCTCTGTAAGCGCGGCTTCATCAGTTAAATCGGCATTCTGCTTGAGCGCCGTATATGTAATGGCACGATACATCGCTCCTGTATCAATGTACACATATGATTTTCTCTCAGCCACTATTTTAGCAACGGTGCTTTTTCCGGCAGCGGCCGGCCCGTCGATCGCAATTGATAATTTCTTGTCCATAATCTCTCTCCTTGCTCTTTACTCCTCTATGGATTGTATCATGAACTGCCGGAAAAGGGGCGAAAAAATTGAGCTGATTTACCGCTTTACCGTTTCAATCCATTCTTTTTTCTCCATTTTATCAACTCCCTCATATTTCACAGCTTTCGAAATATAAGGTTCAATAGGCTGATAATGAAGCAAAAATTGCACCGCGCCCAAAATGATAAGCTGAATGCAGACCAATTTGACCAGCAGACGTTCAAACGTTTTCATACACGCGCACCTCCATTAGGATTAGTATGGAAAAGTGCGCTGCTGTTTATTCCGACAGACTGTTTCTTCTCTGCTGCAGCTGCGCGCGCATGCAATATTGGAGTAACAGCTGCTGCGCTGCGGGGACGATTTCTGTAAATTCAAGCGTCATTTTTTGTTTATCCGCCTTTTCATCATAAAAAATCCGCTGGGTAACAGCCTCAGCCGTTATATCCGCCGTATTATCCTTGCCGGGAAGAGAAAATGAGACATACAGCTTTTCACCTGGTTCCGCGGAAATATGCTCAGGCATCACAACAGCGATTCCGCCGGCGCTGATATTAGAGGAAACCGTTTGGAAAGCGGTTTTTTTCGCTTCCATTTTGACGGATACATCCAATACTGCGTCTGCACGAACGTATCGGCGTCTTTGAATCCGCTTCATTTCCTCCTGAGGGGGGATGTCCAATCCGATCATCGGGATGGGGTCTTTTTTCTTTCCTTTGATTATGCTTTTAAATTGATACGGCACTTGGCCATTCCCCATAAATTCCGCTGTTATTTCCAATCCTTTATGCAAAAAGACCGTCCGTCCCGAATCCAGATCGACGGGATATGAGATGTGCAGTTCGCCGTTTTCAACGCTTACTGCTTTGCTCCTCGCTTTTTTGGGTTCATTGTTCTCTATGTATTCAATCCAAATATAATCTCCGACAGCTATCATGGGCCTTCACTCTTTCATTATTTATGCTTTTATTAAAGCATGTAACGAAAAAAAGGAAAAGACTTTTAGTCCTTTCCTCCTTTATTTTTATAGGTCTTTATATATAGGTTCTGCACTTTTTAACTTTTCTATTTTTTCCTCTTTTCCGTCGTCCGCATTAATGAACATTTGATACGTGTCTTTCCCGATCGTCCCGAGCATTTCGTAGCAAAGCACTTCCTGACCGAGTTCATTCGTGATCAGCGCCTGCCGCGTCTCCCGCACTTCAACATTTTTATTCAGCTTCGCTTTCGCTTCATCAGCTGACAAAGCGGGAGCCGGAATCGTTCTCGTGCGGTGCGCCGCCAGGTAATCACGCGCGGAAAAACCGACGACTTCACCATCATCCAGCGCCACTTTCATTCGGATGGCTTCCGGATAAATGCGGACATTTTTCTCCACGGGGATAAAAGAAAAGACGCCGATGTTATTATATTGCGCGCTTTCATCAATTTCGAGGCCTTTTGTTTCATATCCATTTTTCTTTAAAAACGCGACGGCCCGGTTAGATGCTTCATTGAGGCTGATCTTTTGTTTCTTCACGGCCCGTTTTTGAATCAAATAGACCGGATGTCCGCCTTTTTGGGTAATATCCATATAGATAAAAGACTTGTTGTCGGCGTCTTTCATGCGGATGCTGTATACGTCCCGATTCGTTTTCCTGCCGCTTTTGACCACTTTAATTGAATAATTATGATCAGGCGCAAACCGTTGCGCGATTTTGACCGCTTCTTTTTCCGTAATTTGTTTTCCTTTCAGATGCGTAAAACCTTTTCGTTCTGTATTTGCTCCCGTAAATGTGGGGCTGATGCTGTCTTCAGAAAAAGCGCCTACATTTTTTTCGACTGTTTTAAAGCTGTCGACGATCGTATTATCGCTTTGTTTTTTGTCAGAGGCGAGCGCCATCTCAACATCCATCCACCGTAAATTTTTGCTCATGACGAGATGCTGAACGCTGCGGAGCTGGTTTTGAATGTTCTCCGCCTGTTTGTACAGGCTGTTCAGTGTTGTATATTCTTTCTTATCAAGCGGTTTTTGATCTAAATCCCGGACGGATGTTTTATAGCTGAAATCTCCTATGTTGGATAAAAACTCCTCCGTCTTATTAAAAGGCATGAGAGTCAGCGGCAGCTGGCTCACATTGTTATGAGCTTCAGATGTTATTCTCCATACATCAATGAGCGCCGGAGACAGAGATTTTTTACTGTTCATCGCAAGCGTCGTCCCGATTTTGTCGTGAAGCTGATCTACATGGTACGTCAATTCATGAAAAGCCCTTTGATAATTATTTTCCGCATGCAGAAGGACCGCATCTTTTTCCTGATGCTCTTTATATCCCCAATATCCGGTTGCGGCAATCACGACACCGAGAATAGCGATAATGATTCCTCTAATCATGTTAACACCTCATTTTTCGTACTTTTACTCACAGAAAATGTGTTTTCCGATTCTTTTTATCTGCGGACGTCCCCAAATCCATTTGCTTGTCGCCGTATCAGGATTGAAATAATAAATCGCGTTTTCAGAAGGGTCCCAACCGTTGATCGCATCAAGAACCGCTTCTTTTGCTCTTTCATTCGGCTGCATGTATATTTGGCCGTCGGCAACAGCGGTAAACGCGAGCGGTTCGAAAATGACGCCAGCCACCGTATTCGGAAATAACGGGCTTTTAATACGGTTTAAAATAACCGCGGCGATGGCAACCTGTCCTTCAAACGGCTCACCGCGTGCTTCCCCGTACACAGCCTGCGCCAAAAGATTGATGTCGTTGTTTGAGAAACCGCCAGGCATATTGGCCGCTGTCGTATTTTGCTTTTGATTTGACTGACCGCCTGTATTGTTTTGCGGCTTTTGAGCAGGCTTATTCGTTCCCGCAGCCGGCTTCTGCGTTCCGGCTCTCGGTTTTGTTTGGTTTTCCAATGGGACGTTGCCATAATGAGTGAACGTATTCCCTTTTTGGATCTGCTCCATTACATATTCACGGTAATATTTTGATTTAGAGATCAGCACCTGTTTGGTTTTCGCGCCGACGAGGCCGTCAACCGGCTTCATGCCGAATTTCTCCTGAAAATTCCTCACGGCCCAGTATGTGGTCCAGCCGTAAACACCATCGATTTTCCCGTTATAAAATCCGTTATATTGAAGACGGGCCTGCAATTCTATAACATCATCACCCGTCGCGCCTCTTTGAATCACTTGATTTGAAAACGCATGAACCGTTTCATGATGATCGAAGAAAGCGGCGGCGAAAGAAAATAGAATGAGACATGCCATAAAGGCTCCTTTGCACTTCATCTCTTCAAGCCTCCTACTGCAAAATTTAAAGTGTACCCGTATTGTCTGTCACGAGGTTATTTTTATGCACGTTTCCTTCTTATCCCTCGTCAAGGCATAAAAAAAGAAACCGCACGCGACGCGCGGTTTCTTCACACTTGGATCATATTGACGGAGCGTGCTTTTTTTGCCTTTCGCAGCCCGAACCACCATAAAAACAGCATAAACGGCAGCATATAATATACCCAATGATTGAGGGCGGTAAGAATAAAATCGTAAGAACCGTGCAGACATGAAGGCACAGTCAGCGAAATCACAAGCCATTTGACACGGGCTTTTTTCTGCGAAAAGCGGGCTTTTCCGAGATAAAATCCCATAATCACTCCGATCAGCGCATGGCAGGAGACCGGCAGAAGCGCCCTTATGAAAGCATGCTCAACGCCGTGGCCGAATAAATACAAAATATTTTCAAGCGTGGCAAAGCCTAAAGACACACTGGCCCCGTAAACGATTCCGTCATAATGCTCATCAAAATGAGCATGCGGGTACACACTGATCATCAGAACGAACCATTTCACCGATTCTTCCAAAAATCCCGATGACAAAAACGAAACGAAAAAGCTTCCTCCCCCCACATGCTCTTTTTCAAGAACATATTGGATAAACATGGTCGGAAACACAAGGACCACCCCGAGAAAAAAAGACCTCAGCACCATATGTACGGGTTCATTGTCATACTGATCTTTTAAATAAAAATAGCTTAACAGCGCAATGCCGGGAGCAATTCCTGCAGAGATGATTGCAAACATCAGGCAACCTCTTTCCTTTATATTCCTATATCTATCGTACCATGTTGTTTATATTTTTACATCTATCAATTTTTTAAAAAAAGAGCATATGAATGATCATATGCTCTCTCTACCCAGCCGTTTTGATATTTCATTTGCGATCAAGCCGCCGTGAAAACGGCCGTTCTCGATAAAAATTTCGTTGGCGTTATTTCCAGCCGCAATGACTCCGGCGATAAAAACACCGTCAACATTTGTTTCCATCGTTTCTTCCCGGAAAAACGGCCGGCCTGATTCCGCATCAATCCGCACACCGATTTTTTCGAGGAAACCGTGATCGGGATGGTATCCCGTCATGGCAAATACGAAATCGTTTTTCAGCCGGACCGTCTCATTTCGGCCCGAGCGGAAAATGATTTCATCTTCCGTCACTTCTTCAAGACAAGCGCCGAATTCCATCCGGATTGTGCCGTTTCTGACAAGGGCCTCAAACTCAGGCAGAATCCACGGCTTGATGCTCGGGGAGTACTCATGTCCTCTGTAGAGCACCGTGACGCGCGCACCGGACTTCACCAGTTCCAAAGCCGCGTCCACACTTGAGTTTTTCCCGCCGATCACAGCAACATCTTTATCAAAATAAGGATGACCTTCTTTAAAGTAATGAAATACCTTAGGAAGCCCTTCACCCGGTATGTTCATATAATTCGGATGATCATAATATCCTGTCGCAATGATACAAAACGGAGTGAGGTAGCGGTCTTTTGATGTCTCTACAAGAAAACGGCCGTCTTCCTGTTTCGTTACGCGCTCCACCGTTTCAAAGGCGTTTACGCGCAGCTCTTTTCTTCTGACAACCTCTCTGTAATAAGAGAGAGCCTGTATTCGAACCGGTTTTCTGTTTTCCGTAATAAAGGCGACATCGCCGATCTCCAATTTTTCACTTGAACTGAAAAAAGTTTGGTGGGTCGGATAGTTATAAATGCTGTTTACGACATTCCCTTTTTCGATCACAAGCGCGTTCACGCCAATTTGCTTCAGATGTATAGCCGCCGATAATCCGCAAGGACCTCCGCCTATTATAATTGCTTTTTCTTCTGTCATGTCCTTCAACTCCTGCGATTGGCATTTCCATCATAAGTTTCCACTCATATAAAAAATCTCCTATATTATCATAGGAGATTTTTTTTGTTTATGCAAACGATTGGTTTATATCCAGCCTCTGAAACGCGAAGCCTCCGCCATTTTCCGCACGCCGACCATGTAAGCCGCAAGCCTCATGTCAATCCGGCGGTTTTGGGACATTTCATAAATATTATTAAACGATTTTATCATCATATTTTCCAGTTTTTCCTCGACTTCTTCTTCACTCCAGTAGAAGCCCTGGTTATTTTGAACCCATTCGAAATAAGAAACCGTTACACCGCCGGCGCTCGCCAGAACATCGGGAACCAGCAGCGTTCCTTTGTCTGTCAGGATTTTCGTTCCTTCCAGTGTCGTCGGTCCGTTTGCCGCTTCTACAACGATTTTCGCTTTGATACGGTCAGCGTTTTCTTCTGTAATTTGGTTTTCGATCGCCGCCGGGACAAGTATATCACAGTCCAGCTCAAGCAGCTCCTGATTCGTAATGGTGTCATTGAAAAGTTTCGTCACCGTTCCGAAGCTGTCTCTGCGGTCAAGCAGATAATCAATATCAAGACCGTCCGGATCGTAAAGACCTCCGTACGCGTCAGAAATTCCGACAACTTTCGCGCCGGCGTCATGCATAAACTTGGCCAGATAGCTGCCCGCGTTTCCGAATCCTTGTACGACGACGCGCGCGTTCTGAATATCGAGACCTTTTTTCTTGGCCGCTTCTTTTATGCAGATGGTGACGCCTTTTGCCGTCGCTGATTCCCTGCCGTGGGACCCGCCGAGTACAAGCGGTTTTCCCGTAATAAAGCCGGGTGAGTTAAATTCATCAATTCTTGAATATTCATCCATCATCCAAGCCATAATCTGTGAGTTTGTAAATACGTCAGGTGCCGGGACGTCTTTAGTCGGTCCGACAATCTGACTGATTGCTCTGACATATCCCCTGCTTAGCCTTTCAAGCTCTCTGAATGACATATTTCTCGGATCACAAACAATTCCGCCTTTACCACCGCCATAAGGAAGATCAATAATTCCGCATTTTAAACTCATCCAGATGGAAAGTGCTTTCACCTCTTTTTCAGTTACATTCGGGTGAAAACGAATGCCGCCTTTTGTCGGACCTACGGAATCATTGTGCTGCGCACGATAGCCTGTGAATATTTTCACAGACCCGTCATCCATCCGAACAGGAATTTTAACCGTTAATAATCTGAGCGGCTCTTTCAGCAGTTCATACACTTCTTCTGGATACCCCAATTTTTCCAGAGCTTTATGTATTACGGTTTGGGTTGATTTTAATACATCATGTTTGTCTTCTTCATTATGACCGGTGAATCGATCGGCTGCCATTTGAGTTAACCTCCTAAAATCTTCTGTTTCTCTCATGCTCCCTTTCAGTGACTAGTATACACCTTCAATATCTCCGTGCATAGAAGAAAGACAATGATTTTTCCATTATTTCGCTTAAAAAAAGACGGCCGCTGAAAACAGCTGCCGTTTCAAATCTTTTTTATGAAAAATGTTTCTGGATGGTCTCCACAGCATTGCCGTCCATGATGAGTTTTCCGTACTCATGGAGCCTGTAAATCGTAATCGTCGCCGGGTGTCCGTATTCAGCCAGCACCGCGATGACGCCTTCGGCGGAACGGGAGCCGAGGTCTTCAAGGCTTACATAGTATTGGTTCTCATAGTGGTAGACGGCGCCGCCGGTAATCCCGATTCGGTGAAGGCTTCCGGCAAGCTGAATGATATCTTCAAACGAATGAAACTGATAAATAATATCCGGGCTTTCGTCAAGTTTGACCTGCATCTCGATATAATCATCGTCATATTCGTCATCTTCTGCGTCCGCGTCATGATTTTTCGTTACAATCACAACCATGCCTTGTGCCTGAAGAGAATATACTTCCACCGCGATCGGACCATTCGCTTCAAAGCCGAGCTCTGTATTTGCTTCATTCATCATATCTTTAAATAACTGGTGGACTTTAAACGAGTCCTTCCAGAGGTCTTCTTTTGTCAGTCCCCGATCAGTCAGATCGTCGAGGGTTAAAAAGATTTTAATCTTATTATAGTTCAGACGCTCAAGCCGCATAATGTTCCCTCCTGCCTCTTCTTGCACACAAATCATATAACACAGTATATGAATAAATGAGTCATAGGTTCTTAATTTGTTATCAGTTTACACCGTGTACAGCGGGAAGACAAGCAGAATGCCGTTTTTTATCACCGCGGCCGGGTTTGTTTCAGGAAGACGGCTCATCCGGTCCGCATAGCGTAATCATATGCGTCTCCGGTTTCGCCCCGAGCCTCAGCGGAACTTTTGTCGTCCCGTAGCCGTTGCTGATCAGGTAATGCGCTTTTTTTACCATTCCCGTCCCGCCCAATTCGTACGGCCCGAACCGGCCGAAACGGATTTGGCCGCCATGCGTATGGCCGCTGAACACAGCGTCAATCCCGTCTGACTCCCTCATCTGCCCATGGATGTCGGGGTTATGGCAAAGCAGGAGGTTTACTTTGTCAGCATCCGTATATCTGATTGCAGAATCGTAATCATCCATCATCATCCTGATATCATCCACGCCGCAGATCGTAACGGTTTCCCCTTTATAAGCAAACTGAACCGATTCATTTCTCAGCGGGATCACTTTATATGCCTGTAAAAGAGAGAGCAGTTTTTGCTGGCTGACCTCGTAATCGTTATTCCCCCACACATACATGACAGGCGCTAGAGCCGTCAGACGTTTGATGTTTTCTTCAATTCTGGCGTAAGGAACTCCGCCCTCCGCCAAATCACCGCCGAGCAAAACGGCATCCGGCTTATAACCTGCCGCTTCGCGGAGAAGCTTTTCATCAATTAAACGGCGGTGCACGTCAGATATAAAAAAGATGGTGAGCGGCTTCATCCCCTTCATTTTATCAAGCGTAAATGTATGTGTTTTCAGATGGCTGCCGTTTGCCGTTTTGTACATAACGGCAGCCATAACCGCAGCCGCTCCCGCCAATGAGCCGAGAATTCCCGCTGTAAGCTTCATAAACGCACTCTCCATTCTGTCATTGTCTTACATTAGACGGACAAACAAAAAAAGACGTTTCTATCCTTTCCGGAAAACGCCTCATTTTATTTGCTTTCAAAATAAAGATTGATATCATACCGATGTTTCATCAAGTGAAAAACAGATTCTCTCGCCCTCCATTTTTCAGGCTGGGGCCATAAATCCGTGCTTTTTTGGATAATTTCACATCTCAATTTATGAAATTCACCCTCAGCTTTTTCTTCCTTTTTTTTAAAATAATAAGAAGTGCAATACGCAAAAGCGGAAGCCATAATCCAGCACAAGTAAACCGTATGGCCTAATATTTCCTGCAGAATCAGCTGCGGAGAGGCTTGGGGGGCATTAAAGCTTTTAAACATCAGCAGTATGCACATCAGGGAAAAACAAACGAGGGACGCCCACTGCCATCTTCGGCATTGTGCGGCATAATTTTCGTATTTTAATTTCCGTTTCACCAGCGCCTGAAGCATTTGTTTCGTCGGTCCGTCAGCAAATCGGTCTAATTGCTTCCATAAAGAATCCATGCGCTTCACACCTTGTCCGTTTTCATTGGTACACTATATGAAAAACGCGGTGAAAACATGCATTTATTTTAATCAGACAGCGGAATGTTCAGAACCTGGCCGGTGTACACGTCGTTTCCGTTTAATCCGTTGTAGCTGCGGATTTTTTCTTCGCCCGCCCGGCTTTTATAATATTTCATTGAAATGCGGTAAAGCGTTTCTTTCGGCTGTACAGTATGCTGTACGGTCCGCACATTTTTCGGGACAGTCCCGGCTTGATCACTCGCGGCAGCCGGAGCCGCTTTTTCACGGACAGCCGGCGGAGACTGCTGTTTTGTCTCCGCGTTTTCGGTGTCTGTCGGCTTTACTTGTTTTTCTGAGGGCGTTTCCGTTTTTTTAGGTGTTTTTTCACTTGGTTTTTCTTTCGTTTTTTCAGGTGCAGCCGCTTCTTTCTTATCTTTGTCGTCAGACTTTTTTTTCGGTTGTTCTAAAAGAGCGGTTTCTGACGTTTCTTTCTGAGCGCCTTTCGGAATAACGGCAGGCGCGCTTTCACTGTGGTCTATGAAGACATCTTCATAGTCCTTCGGGTCAAATCTGCTGCTGTTCGTCATATAAAGAAGACCGAAAAAGACACCGATTGTTACGATAATGAACAGGACGGTCAGAAAAGTGAACAGCGGCGTTTTTGTTTTGGTTTTTTCCTTCACCTGCTCTTCCTTTTTTTTACGCTCCTCTTTTACAGATTGTCTTGTCGGGAGGCTGTCTTCAAGATATTCAATTTGTTCATCCGCGGCCGCGGCAACCTGCTGCTCGGCACGCAGCTGAGCTTTTCTTCTTTCAACTCTTGACATTTCCGTCATGCAAACCCCTCCTAACATATTGAAAACGGATCTGACAGGCAAATACCGCATCAATAATAAAATGCGCTGTAACCGGAACGAATAAATTGCCGGTCCATTCATAGATAAGCCCCAGCAAAAGACTGATGCCCGCAACCATCATAAACAGAAGCCACTTCGCCAAGTATCTGAAATGAAGCACGGTAAAAATGAAGCTGGCGGCCCATAAGCCGATATGTGTCTGCAGAACGCCTCTGAACAAAATCTCTTCGCTGAACGAAATGAGAAGCGTCAAAAACAAAATGTGTAAAACCGGCCTGTTCTTAAAAAGCAATACATTAATGCCGCCGTCATCATATAAATGCGAAGGACACCATTTCATCACCGCAAGATCGGCAATAATGACAAGGACAGCAAGAGTTACACCGTACCATATGATATTATCGTCACGTATATGCCACAGCTTTAAAAAATCGTGAATGTCGGTAAAAAAGAAAAAGCCGATAACAGCTGAAACCGCCAATATGAGCAATTGGGTGGCATACAGCTGCATCACAATCTCCCGGTCTGAGAGCTGCCGGATCAATTCGCTTTGCCGTCTCAGCTGAACTCACCCGCAGACTCTGAACCGAAAATCCGGCCTAATTCCAGCTTCCAATCTTCAAACCGTTCCATATTTTTACGTTCTCCTTTTTGCTCGTACGGAGCCAGATCAAGTCCGCAGCTGCTGCAGCATTGTCCGGTTTGACCTTCAGGCTCATACGATTCATCAAAATAAGACAGCAGCGCTTCTCTTATACATTCTTTCCGCTCTAATAACGCCGAAAAACGATTCATTTTACGCAGCTTCTTTTCCACGCGGTATGTCAGTTCTTCCTGTAGCTGCTCTTTTGTGGTTTTTCCTTGCAGATACAGATGGACGGCCGTTCGCGCCTGTGTTTCCTGGACGCCCTTGTTGATCAGAACGTCCCGAAGCTTTCGTTCATCACTCGTACCGGCATCCCGTATGACGGCCAGAATGCCTTCCAGATCATAATCAGACAGGCTTTCTGTCTGAATAATCTGCTGCTGAAGCTCGGTATCGCCGGGCGCCCTCAGCAAAATACTGACACTCGGGCTGCCGTCGCGTCCCGCTCTGCCGATTTCCTGCATAAAGGCCTCAGCCGTTTGGGGAGGATAAAAGTGAATGACAAAGCGGATATCTGACTTATCCACACCCATGCCGAACGCATTGGTACAGCAGATGCAATCAAGCTGGTTATGGATAAATTGCTGCTGGATTAAGATTCTGTCCCCTGTATCCATTCCGCCGTGATAATAATCCGTCCGCTTTCCCGTTTTTTCATTCAGCTCAGCCGCAAGCTCTTCCGCCCATTTTCTGGTCGGACAATATATGATACCCGGGCCTTCAAGCTTTTCGGCAAGCTCCGTGAGCCTGCTTATTTTCTCGGCATTATCCGCCAAATGTTCTGCCGCCAGGAGAATATTCGGCCGGTTGACTGAATAAAGATGACGCACCGCATGCTCAAGTCCGAGCACATCCATCACGTCTCTGAGTGTTTCTTTTGTCGCTGTTGCGGTCAGCGCCAATACAGGCGGCTTTCCGAGTGCCTGCCTGAAAGGCCCGAGCTTCGAGTAATCAGGCCTGAAATCATGTCCCCATTCTGATATGCAATGAGCCTCATCAATAACAAATAAACTGACCGGAACGTTTTTCAAACGGTTCAGTACATAAGGTGAAGAAAGGGCTTCAGGAGACATATAGAGAAATTTATACCTGCTGATGTTGCTGAGAATAAAATGCCGCTCTGCGGAATTCAGCATGCTGTTTAATGCAGCAACCCGCTTTTCTCCTTTCGCTTTCAGCTGCTGCACCTGATCTTCCATTAATGATAGAAGCGGCGAAATAATCAGCACCAGCCCGTCCATCATGTAACCCGGGAGCTGATAGCATAATGATTTTCCCCCGCCGGTCGGAAGCATGGCGATCGTATCTTTTTTTTGGAGCACGCTAGTCATAATCTCTTCCTGCCCCTTTTTAAAGGAATGCAAACCAAAATACCTGGATAAAGCTTTATGCAGCTCAGTCATGCTGATTCACCGTCTTTGCCAGCGCCAGCCTGATCTGAAAATAGCTGAAGCGCATCTGCATTCCTTCGCGAATCCGTTTAATTTTATTCGTTTGATGCTGTTTTGCAAATGCCGTTATCATACGCTGTTCCTCTTCAGAAAGATACTGTTCTATAAAAAATGCAGGCTGATGCAATGATATTTCTACGATATGATCTTCGATTGTGGCGGTTTTTAAATTTCTGACCGCGGCGATCCGTTCAATCGGAAACCCTTTTTCCAACAGCTCAAAGGTTTTTCTGGCAGACTGTGTCAGCGCGCTTTCCGCCTGCAGATCGGACAACAGCTCGCGCAGAGCGGGATATGCACATTGCGGAAGCGATTGAATAACATAATGTACCGCTCCCCAAAACTGGACGGACACATACCATTCATCTTCGTTCAGCTGGAGAGCGAGCTGCTTATTCGTTTTGCCGATTCTGTTGAATGAAGTTAAAGAATAGACAAAAATTAGCGCCTGCCGTTCACTTACGCCTTGCAGAAGCTGAAACAGCGCGTCATGCATTTGGACGGAAAGCTCTTTAGCATCTCTGTTTTTCCGCATGAACCGTTTGACCCATCTCAGCGTCTGCACATCGTTGGTAACCGGGATATATTGACTGCATTGATGCTCTTTGTTTGACAGGACTTGAATGAGCAGGGAAAGCCGCCTCCACAGGGTGACGGCAGGCGTTTGATAATTCGCGCCGTGGCAGTGCTTCGGCCAAGGCCGCTCGGCAAACGCCCGTTCAAGCCTTTGAACGCCGCGCGCAGTCACTTTCCACGTTCCCTCTTCTTTTCCGGCTGTGATGTATGAGCTTTCGGTGAGTTTATGCAAAGAAGCCGCAATATCGCCGCGTTCACACTGTGAAGCCATGCCGAAATATTTAGCGATCTGAAATAAGCCGGCATCCTGAATGGTTTGAGACGACTTTTTTCCTTTTAATAAATGAAACACAGCACTCGGAGTCCGTTCGCCGTCTATTTTGTCCAGACAGTCGAGAACCACGATATCAAAGTAGTTTATCGCCAATCTAAACACACCTACATTTCTTCTGTGACAAGTTTCGTTTTTTGGTTCTTTTTATTTTAACAGATTTTCATATAAATTTGACGTTTAAAGTCATCTTTTAGGGGGAAGTGCTAAAGAGAATCCCTTATGTGATAAGCATTCTCAATCATTTTTCTGTTGAAATTTGACACTAACATCATTACAATAAGTAAGAGGAATAGGTGTTATATTTAAAAATATATAAGGTAAACCATTTGTTCCAACACGAACAATCTGGGAGGTTTTATTCATGGCAAAGTACACAATTGTAGATAAAGATACGTGTATTGCATGCGGCGCCTGCGGAGCTGCGGCACCAGACATTTATGATTATGATGATGAAGGCATTGCGTTCGTTACGCTTGACGAAAATAAAGGCGTCGTCGAAGTTCCGGAAGTCCTGGAAGAAGATATGATTGACGCATTTGAAGGATGCCCTACTGATTCAATCAAAGTTGCGGATGAACCGTTCGAAGGCGACCCGCTGAAATACGAATAAAAAAGCCCTCCCCGTGAGAGGAGCTTTTTCGTCCTGAATAAGACTCCGGCTGTTATCGGCCGGAGTCTTATTTTTTGCCGATCAGCACAAACAAAAAAGCGTCCGGCTGTTTTCACAGAGCGGACGCTTTCAATCTTTATTGTGTTTGGATGCTGCGTTTTTGTTCAATCCAAGGTTTCAGCTTCGTAAAGATGAACGTAAAGACGATGGTGATGATAATGCCTTTTACAATGTTAAACGGCAGAATTCCTGCGACAACCGCCGTTTTTAACTGGCTGTTTGACAGTGCCGGTGAATGTAAAAACCAAGTATACGCGGGCAGGATAAGAATATAGTTCAAAATACTCATCAGCACGGTCATCGCCGCGGTTCCGGCCAGCAGGCTCACCGCAAGACCTTTTGCAGAATTGAGCTTTTTAAACATAAACGCCGTCGGCAGAATAAACAGCGTTCCCGCGATAAAATTGGCTGCCTGCCCGACAGGCACGCCTGCCATGCTTCCTTGAATGATATACTGCAGAATATTTTTAATCGCTTCAACCGCAATCCCCGCCGCAGGCCCGTAAACCAAAATGGCGATAATTGCAGGAACGTCACTGAAATCAATTTTCAAATAATCCGGCAGACCCGGAAACGGGAAATTTAACAGCATAAGCACAAAAGCAATACTGCTAAGCATACTGATGACAACTAATTTTTTTACTTTCACAATGCTCTCTCCTTTTCGATCAAATCTCTCGAAAAGAGGAAAGGTTCTTTTGCGCCCCAATAAAAAAACCGCTTTTGTTAAAAAGCGGGAGCTTACTAAGGCTTGGCAAAGAAACGTTTGATATAAGCATCAAAACGTCTGCTGAACCTCCATCTTCTCCCATCCAGACTATACTGTCGGCTCCGGAATCTCACCGGATCCTGCCGCCGAAGCAGCTCGCGGGCTTAGAGCATGATGCTCATCACCGCCGGTAGGGAATTTCACCCTGCCCCGAAGATTGATCTTATGAATTTATTCACATTATATATGATCAAATTGCAATTGTATAGAGAACTGCTCAAATTTAAATAAAATATTGGGGAAGCCCAATTTAAGCTGATTCAGCGGTTTCCTTTTCTCCTTTACTGCGTCAATACACATTGACACTCTATTGAGAATATGATAAATTATCAGATATTTAGTCAGCTAAACTAGGAGGAAATCTAACAATGTTTCGAGTTTTGGTCTCAGATAAGATGAGCAATGACGGCTTAAAGCCGCTGATGGAATCAGACTTTATAGAAATTGTTCAAAAAAACGTCGCGGATGCAGAAGATGAATTACATACCTTTGATGCCCTGTTAGTCCGCAGTGCCACGAAAGTAACCGAAGAATTGTTTAAAAAAATGACCTCTTTAAAAATCGTCGGCAGAGCCGGTGTCGGCGTAGACAACATCGACATTGATGAGGCCACAAAACATGGGGTTATCGTGATAAACGCGCCGAATGGAAACACCATTTCAACGGCAGAGCATACATTCGCGATGATTTCTTCATTAATGAGACACATTCCGCAAGCCAATATCTCAGTAAAATCTAGAGAATGGAACCGGACGGCTTTTGTCGGGGCGGAGCTCTACGGAAAGACTTTAGGCATTGTCGGCCTGGGCCGGATCGGAAGCGAGATTGCCCAGCGCGCCAGAGCGTTCGGTATGACGGTTCATGTATTCGATCCTTTCTTAACCGAAGAGAGAGCCGGCAAAATCGGCGTAAACAGCCGGACATTCGAAGAAGTGCTTGAAAGCGCGGATATCATTACCGTCCACACGCCTTTAACAAAGGAAACAAAAGGACTGCTTAACAGAGAAACCATTGCCAAAACGAAAAAAGGCGTCCGTCTTATCAACTGCGCAAGAGGCGGCATTATTGATGAAGCGGCGCTTTTGGAAGCGCTGGAAAGCGGCCATGTCGCAGGCGCTGCCCTTGACGTGTTTGAAGTGGAACCGCCAGTTGAATCAAAGCTTCCCGACCATCCGCTGGTGATCGCCACACCTCACTTAGGCGCTTCAACGAAAGAAGCACAGCTGAATGTCGCGGCACAGGTTTCTGAAGAAGTGCTGCAGTTTGCAAAAGGTCTGCCTGTCATGTCAGCGATCAATCTGCCTGCGATGACGAAAGATGAATTCAAAAAAATCCAGCCTTATCACCAAATTGCTGATAAAATCGGAAGTCTCGTATCACAATGTATGAAGGAACCCGTCAAAGATGTTGCGATTCAATATGAAGGCACCATCGCCAAACTTGAAACATCATTTATTACAAAAAGCCTGCTGTCCGGTTTCTTAAAACCGCGTGTAGACTCAACGGTCAATGAAGTGAACGCCGGCGGTGTAGCAAAAGAACGCGGAATCAGCTTCAGCGAGAAGATTTCCTCCAATGAATCAGGATATGATAACTGCATCAGCGTAAAAGTAACCGGAGACCGGAGCACATTTACGTTAACGGCTACGTATATCCCTCACTTCGGTGAACGAATCGTTGAACTGAACGGCTTTAATATTGACTTAAATCCCGCCGGTCACCTCGTTTATATCCAGCACCAGGATACGACCGGTGTAATCGGACGCGTCGGACGAATCCTCGGCGATAACGATATCAATATCGCTACCATGCAGGTAGGCCGTAAAGAAAAAGGCGGAGAAGCCATTATGATGCTTTCTTTTGATAAACATTTAGATGATAAAGTCGTCAATGAGCTGACTTCAATTCAGGATATTGTTTCCGTTAAACTGATTGATCTTCCGTAACCAACAAAAAACCCAAAACATTCATATGTTTTGGGTTTTTTTACGTTTAATGGCTTGGAAGCGGATTAGGCGCGGCAGGCACAGCGATAGGTTTTGTCACATCATAATTACCGATTTTCTTTGTATGCGCATGTGTGAACAGCACCTCAGAATAACCGAATTCCTTCGCAGTTAACAGAAGCCCTTCGATCATTAAAATCCCTTCCAGCGAATCTTCAACCGTATGTTTTTCGGACAATTGAATCCGCAGCTGCTCACCGTCTTCCCTTTCCGATACCGATGCAATCGCATCTGCTTCTATAATGCTCGCGGTCTGTGAGCCTCCGTCTGTTGTCTTCATCCCGTCAATAGCCTGATATACTGAATAATAGGTTTGTTCAGACGGGATGAGATACTCTTGTCCCAGACTGTCGCTGTAAGAAAAATACGCCCGGTTTGTCTGTTTATGTACGGACATCTCAGCGGAAATGCCGTAAGATTTATAAAAATCCTGTCCGGCTCCGTTTTGAACCTTTTTCAATTTAATCCGCTCGTAAGGACTCCATGTCAAAGTCTCTTTCAGCATCTTTTTCAATAAGTCAGCATCGGCAACTGATTCGATAGAGAACCGTCCGTTTACCTGCACAAGCAAGTCCTTCTTATCCGCCGTTACCTGCACACCGTCCAAAAGGTTCGGCACAGACAGGAAGGATTCGGGCACTTCTAGGTTTTCCGCTTCGGATAAAGCCTCTGAAACCGATTCATCCGGCTTCTTTTTTTCAAAACTGACCGGAATGACGGCGGATGTTTCTGAATCGGCAAATGCCAAAGTAATGTAATTGTTTTTGTTTTGGTTTGAGACGACGAACGTCTTCTGATCCGGCGGCTTGACAGAAGCTGACTGACTGGCTTTTTCAGTCTGGCGGCTGTCAGCGGTAAGATCACCGGAAGATTTGTTTGTCATCAGGTGAGGAGATATAATCAGAGCGATGCACAATGCGCAGACGCCGGCTGCGGCGGGGCCGATCCAGCTTCGGGCCGGTTTTTTCCTGTACGGTTTACCTGTTTCAATATTCCGGTAAATGGCCTCGGGTGAACGATGATCTCTAACCGCCGGAAGTTGTCTTAACAACTCCTCTACTCTTTCTTCGTTCCAATATGACTTCATCATCCATTAGCTCCTCCCTCAAAAGCTCCATCTGTTTCCGAAGTATTTTGAGCCCTCTGTGTTGGGTCGTTTTGACTTTGCTTTCCGAGAAGCGGAGAGCGGCGGCTGTTTCCTGAATGGAATATCCCTGAATAAATCTCAAGATAATAACAGCTCTTTGATCAATGGTGCAATGATCAAGCGCGGTATAAATTTCCCGGACGTTTTCATGCTGTACGGCGAGTTCGTCCGGAAGCAAATGCTGATCTCTGACATCTTGTGTATCCCAATCAAACGTACCCATAATACGCTGTCTGATCGTCTGCTGCTTGCGGAACCAGTCAATCGCCACATGGCGTGCGATGGATAACAGCCATGTTTTTTCACTGCTTCTTCCTTCAAATGTATGATAGGAATTCAAGACGCGGATATACACTTCCTGCGTCAAATCTTCAGCCTGCGACTTATCTTTTACCATATAAAATAAAAATTGATATAAATCTTGATGGTATGCATCATATAATATCTGAAAGGTTTCTTCCATGGGAAACCCCTCCGTTCACTTTTTTGTCGTAAAAATGCGTTGAAAAGTTACATTACAACTATATTACGAGAAACTGGAATTTGGAAGGGAATTTATATTAACATATTCTTAAATTTTTAAAGGAGAAACAAATAAAAAACACCCGCAGAACATGCGGGTGTTTCGTATGGAACAAGATTGTTCGTCAATTTCAGACGTCATCCTGCACTTTTGTCGGAATATAAAATGTAAACGTCGTCCCTTTGTCGATGCTGCTATGAACCGCAATTGAGCCGCCGTGGGCTTCCACGATATTTTTTACGATGGCGAGTCCGAGTCCGGTTCCCGCCCTGCCTCTTGTTCTTGCTTTGTCCGCTTTATAAAAACGTTCAAAAATAAAAGGCAGGTCCTCTTCCGGTATTCCCGAGCCGGAATCTTTGATATCGATTTTCAGTCCGTCTTTTACGGTCTGAGCCGCGATATGAACGCTTCCGCCTGACTCCGTGTGGCGCAGCGCATTATCTATAAGGTTGGTAAACACCTGTTCCATTTTATCTTCGTCAAAGACACACTCCGGCTGAGACACCGAGATGTCTTCTGTGAGCGAAACGCCTTTTTCCTTCGCTACCCCGGAAAATTTGCGGGAGATCTTCTCCAGAAATTCATGCAGGTTTACCGTTTCATAGTGCAGGCCCGTATGTCCGGATTCCATTCTGGCCAAATCCAGCAAATCATTGACGAGCCGGCCCATGCGAAGAGATTCATCATAAATGATCTGCGCGATTTCTTTTTTCTCCTCTTCAGTGCTTGCAATGTCGTCCACTATTGCTTCGCTGTATCCCTGCAGCATAGAAATCGGGGTTCTGAGCTCATGACTGACATTGGCAATGAAGTCTTCACGCAATTTATCGAGCCTGCGCTCTTCGGTCATATCACGGAGCACGGCCACGGCGCCGCGGACGTGTGATTCCGCATAAAGAGGCGACATCAATAAAACCCATGACCTTCCTTGAAGCGTCATTTCAATCATTTGCTCTTTTTCCGTGTTCACTGCATTTTGAAATAGCTCTTTTGCTTCAGGGGGAAGGTTATCTCCTTCTTTAATGTTCATGTTCTGCTCATAATACCATGCCTGCAGAAAACGTTCGGCCGGCGGGTTGGTCACCAAAATGGTGCCGTCGATATTAATGGTGATGACCCCGTCTGCCATACTGCTTAAAATATTGGACAGCTGTTCTTTTTCCTGATTCAGCGCGTTAATATGGAAATTGAGCTGCCGTCCCATCTGATTAAAGGCAATGGCCAGTTCCCCGATTTCATCTTGGGTCAGAATCGGAATTTTTGTATCAAACTTTCCTTTCGCCAAGTCTTGGGCGCCTTCCCGCATTTTCCGAAGGGGATATGTCACCCTGCTGGATAAAAAGAACGCGAAAAACGTTGTCAAGACGATGGCAATGCCCGCCGCAAGAAAAATATAGCGTGTTGTATGTTTCGTCGTATCTTTGACGGCAAGCAGCGATTGGGATAAAAAGACCATGCCTTTTTTGCCGTCTTTTTCATACGGCACTCCGACGATCAGCCGTTCGTTATCCGAACCGGCATTGTTGGGGACCGCGCGTTTGCTTACTTTTTTGCGGTCTGTCAGCGCCTTGTGCAGATCCCGGTCATGTTTGATCTGCTCTAATGTAATAGAGGATAAATGATTATCGTCATTGGGCGAATACCAGACATGCTTATCATCCTGAATGATCGCGATGCTCGTTAAATTGTCCGCCAGTTCCCACGTGATGGATCTGGCAAGCGGCTGGTCTTCATGATTTTCTATTATGACCGCAATTTTATCGGCAAGCTGCGTTAAATCTTTTTCCGCTTCTTCAACGTGGTAGTTTTCTATAAATTCCAGAAGCAGCACCGTTAAAATAAATAAAACAATTAACACGAGTGAAAGAATGGTAAACCAAAGCTTTCCTACTACGCTTTTCCAAAACTTCATTCAGCGCCTACCTCAAATTTGTATCCGACTCCCCATACGGTGACGATTTTTTTCGCCGCTCCCGGGGACACTTTATTTAATTTTTCACGGAGCCGTTTGACATGGGTGTCCACCGTTCTGAGGTCTCCGAAAAATTCATACTGCCACACTTCTTTTAAAAGCTTTTCCCTGTCGTACACTTTGTCCGGTGTTTTCGCCAGAAAGTACAGCAGTTCATATTCCTTCGGCGTCAGGCTCACCTCCGTGCCGTCCGCAGTCACCCTGTGAGCATCGTGATCAATGGATAGATGCGAAAAGACGAGCACATTTTTTGTCGGGGTATTTGCTGTCAGATAAGATGTTTGGGAAGCCCTTCTTAAAAGCGCCTTTACCCGAAGCACCACTTCTCTCGGGCTGAAAGGCTTGACGATATAATCGTCCGTACCCGCTTCAAACCCCTGGACGCGGTTGGCTTCTTCCCCTTTTGCCGTCAGCATGATAATCGGCGTCGCTTTTTTTTCTCTGAGCTGCCGGCATACTTCGATTCCGTCCGTTCCCGGCATCATTAAATCCAAGAGCACCAGATCATAATCTGATGCCAGCCCCATTTTAATGGCCTCGTCGCCGTTTTCCGCTTCTTCAATCACATAGTTTTCCCGTTCAAGGTACATTCTTAAAAGGCGTCGAATTCTGGCTTCATCATCTACTACTAATATTTTAGTTTCATTTGTTTGATCCATCGTTTTCCCCCTGCTTTCCTTCTGTTACTTTCATTTTAACAAACTGTGCGGCAGCTTGAGAACTGTATCGGCTTTTTGCATCTATGCGTACGAATGAAGTCCGGCAAGCACGAGATTCACAAAAATTAAGTTAAACATAATAATGGCGAAGCCGATGACGGCAAGCCACGCGGACTTTTCGCCATGCCAGCCTCTTGACAGCCGCAAGTGCAAATACGCTGCGTAAAATAAAAAGGTGATCAGCGCCCATACTTCCTTCGGGTCCCAGCCCCAAAAACGCGTCCATGCAAGCTGCGCCCAAATCATCGCAAACACAAGCGCGCCGAGTGTGAATACCGGAAAACCGATGGAAACAGCGCGGTAGCCGACTTCATCGACCAAGTCCAGATTCACATTTTTGACGAGCGGGCTGATAAGAGCGCTGATTCTCTTTCTGAATATCAGCCTGAGCGCACCGTATAAAACGAGACCTGCGCCAAACGACCAGATCACCGTATTGACCTTTCTGCCTGAAAAAATGGCCGGAAGCTCAATAAGCGGCTTCATTGCGCCTTCCGTAAGCAGTTCTCCCTCATGCGGGCCGACAAGCGCAGGCATATCATATATCATGACGCTTTTGGCTTCTTTTTTATCCACCCAATTAAATTCAGCTTTGTAGTCCGCCAGCCGGAATGCCGACGTGACGGCGATAAATGCCACGGTCGTCACGAGTATAAACATGATGACTTCAAGCCAGAACGTTTTTTTGCCCGGTCTGGATTGGTCGACATGCTTTAACAGGAAAATGACGCCGGCTACAAAACTGATCGCAAGAATCGCCTGCCCAAGCGCCGCCGTCGTGACGTGAATGTACAGCCAATTGCTCTGCAGTGACGGAATAAGCGGTGTAATGTCTGTCGGAAACATGCTTGCATACGCGATAAGCAAAAGCGCGATAGACAATGTGAACATGCCTAATGAAGGCAGTCTGTAAATAAAGTAAATAATAATAAAAGCGAGAACAAGCATCATGCCGAATGACGTCGTAAATTCAAACATATTGCTGACAGGCGCATGTCCGCTTGCCGACCATCTCGCAATGAAGTAGCCGAGATGACAAAGAAATCCGAAAATGGTTAACGTGATTCCGATAGCCGACCAGCGGCCCTTACCGTCCTTAGCACCTTTTGTTCCCCGGATGGCGCCGCCGAAAACCGGGACGGCAATTAAATAAATCAAAAAGGCAGCATAAAGAAAATTTGCGCTCAGCTCCGCCATGACACCACTCCTTTTTCACTAGGCCTGATTTTTGGCCAATTCTTTTTGATCGGCCGGCTCTTGAATCCCGGTCCCGCTAAGAACAAATTCGATATCTTTTTTCAGACCGAACCAGTTTTTGTTCGTATGTCCCGCCACAAGCACTTCATGATCACCTGTTTTGATCCAGATCCTTCTGTGCTGCCAGTACATTCCTTGAATGACGCCGATCATAAAGATCGCGCCGCCGACGGCAAGCACCCATAAGGTTAAGTCTTTTCTGACGGTGAGTCCTGTAATGTTTTTCGTTTCCACATGGTCGAATTTTAATTTGTACTTGTTACTTTCGGAACCTTCAACAGTCTGCTGAATCGCAACAAAACTTTTCTCCCCTTTCGGCTTGTCAGGAGCCGTGATTTTAAAGACAAAAGCCGGATTGTTAGGAACCTTCGTTTTCGTGCTCGGTTCTCCGTCCTTGTTAAAATAAAAATCAGGAAGATAACTGGCGATCTGCACTTTGTAACCGTTACCAAGATCATAGTCCGTGTCGGGATCAAGAAGATTGATCTTCAGTTTGCCGAATGACTGTTTTGTTTTTTGGTCGATCAGCTGAAATACCATCTGATCGAGCTGGTTTTCTTTATAGTCCACCTGATACACAGAATAGGAGTCAAAGCGAAGCGGTTCATTGACGCGGATATTGTTTTCTTTGACTCTTTTAAGCTTCGGCTTTTCGCCGAATACAATGTCGCCTTCCCTCTTGTACAAAACCGCGTCCGTTGTGAAGGATTTGGCGACTTTGCCGTTTCCGGCTCTATCAATGGCGTCGGCGAATACTTTTTTCTCAGTGTCTTTGTTATATGTCTGCATCGTGAACCGGTTGTTTTTTAAGTAATACTTGCCATCAGTACCGGGGATCTGAGCGGTTTCGCCTTCACGGACCCAGAGCGTTTCATCGACATACATACCGGGTACAAATCTCAGCATGGCTCCGATCAGAAAAATGATCAGACCGATATGATTGACGTAGGGCCCCCACCTTGAAAAACGGCCTTTTTCCGCCAGAATGCTTCTCTCTTGTTCTCGCACTCTATAATGCTTTTTTTTCAATCGTGTTCTGATGCCATCAGCCGCATCCCCGCTCAGCTCGGTTTCTGTCCGGCTGTATAGACGCTGCCTCTTCAAAAAGATCGGATTCCGCCGAACTCCTTGATTTTTCAGCGCTCTGTACAAAGGAATCACCCGATCCAGGCTGCAGATGACCAGTGATATGCCAATGGATGCGATCAGGAGCATATACCACCATGAGCCGTACAGGTGATGAAATCCCAGCAGATAGTACAGTTGACCGATTATGCCATACTGCTGTTCATAATATGTATCCGGCTGGGCGCCCGGCGGCAGATAAGCTTCCTGCGGAAAAACCGTGCCGAAAGCAGAGGCCGCCAGAGTAATGACAATCAGCCATATTCCGACTTTTACGGAAGAAAAGAAGTTCCATACCTTATCTACGATTGTTTTGTTATATGTTTGCGAACGCCTTGCGCTGCCGTCGTACCGCATATCCGCAAGCAGCGATTTTTGATCATCAAGCGGCTTCCCGCACGACTCGCACAAAACCGTCCCGGCTGGATTCACGTGCCCGCATTCACATTTGACCTTTTTCATGAAGACGCCTCCGGCTTAATTAAATTCATATAGTCATGAACCATGCGTTCTGTCATCGTGCCGGTCACCACTTTCACGACTTTTCCGTCGGGATTGATCAAAAATGTCGTCGGAATAGGTGATACGCCGTACGCGTCCAGCACTTGCCGGTCAGTATCGAGCGCAACCGGGAAATTGACGCCGTATGTTTTCATAAAATTATGTACTGCAATCTTTGATTCGCCGACATTTACCGCAACCACCTCGACACCGAGGTCTTTAAAATGCTTGTATTGATTCTCCATGTAGGGAAATTCCTGCTTGCACGGCTCGCACCACGTTCCCCAGAAATTCAGAAAAACGCCTTTTCCTTTTAACTGACTCAGTTCTATGAGTCTGCCCTCTGTATCTTTCAGCGCGAAATTCGGGGCTTTGGACCCCTCAGATATACGCTCGCCGTTTGTGTAAACAGCATTATAGATGGTATATCCGAGCGCGCAGAGTAAGATGAGAAGGATGCCGGTCCGAATGAATAAACGCCGCCGTTTTTTGTTCATTGTACACTGCTCCCCTCCCCTGCCTGCAAATCCATTCAATTATATCATCAACACGTTTTGTAATTTTTGAAGGTTATGTGAAAATTAGAAAGCGTTTTTACCGTGTTCAGCTAAAGCCCGCAGCCTTTTCACCTCATGCGGCGACAATTCTCTTGCGTCTCCTGTGCGCAGGCCTCTTAAATCTAAAAATGCGTATTCTTCACGTTTTAGTTTCAGCACGTCATGACCGATCGCCTCGAACATGCGGCGGACCTGTCTGTTCCGTCCTTCATGAATCGTCAGCTGAATGATGCTCGTCTGCTTTCTTTTGTCCAGGGAAAGCATTTTCGCTCTGGCCGGCGCCGTCTTGCCTTCTTCAAGCTGAATGCCGCGCTCAAGCTTTCTCAGAAGTTCCTTGGAAGGAATTCCCTTCACTTTGGCGACGTACGTCTTATCAATTTCGTATTTCGGATGCATGAGTTTGTTGGCAAACTCGCCGTCATTTGTCAGCAATAAAAGTCCGCTCGTATCATAATCAAGCC
Organism: Bacillus sp. GZB; assembly: GCF_001975995.1. Lineage (NCBI taxonomy): Bacteria > Bacillati > Bacillota > Bacilli > Caryophanales > Bacillaceae > Bacillus > Bacillus sp. GZB. Next base: position 673,503 of record NZ_MTQG01000017.1, on the reverse strand, counting down.
TGCCGATCGGATAAATGCGCTGCGGCACTTCTTTGAAAAAGTCGGTCACCACTTTCCGCCCTTTGTCGTCATCAGCTGCTGAGATCACTCCTCTCGGTTTATAAAGCAGAAAGTACACGGGTTCTTCCCGCTCCACCTTTAATCCGTTTACTTCAATCTGATCAGAACCGGTCACTTTTACGCCGAGCTCTGTTATTACTTTTCCATTCACCTTTACTTTTCCTTCTTTTATCAGCTCTTCCGCCTTTCTGCGTGATGCCACGCCGGCATGAGCAATAACTTTTTGCAGTCTTTCCATGTCGTTCACCTCAAGTATAATCTTACTTTTTTCCCCCTGAACAAACAAGCTTTTTCAAGGAGAGTTATTTTGATATATAAAAAGCGCCTGATTTCAGGCGCTTCCAAATAATAACGTAACTATGATGATGGATGCAACCACCCCGATCAAATCAGCAAGAAGACCAACCTTTAAAGCATCCCCCATTTTTTTGATGCCGACCGCCCCGAAATACACCGTCAGGACATACAGCGTCGTGTCAGTCGATCCCTGCATGACCGAAGCCAGCCTGCCGATAAATGAATCAGGCCCGTACACGGCGATCAGATCTGTCGTCATGCCGAGCGCCGCCGTCCCCGAAATCGGGCGGATCAGAGCAAGCGGCACGACTTCTGCGGGAATTCCGAGCGCTGTAAAGAAAGGCTTGCACAGCCCCATGACAAAATCCAGCGCGCCCGAGGCCCGGAATACGGTAATCGCCACCAGCATCCCGACCAAATACGGAATGATGGAAAACGCAATCTCAATTCCTTCTTTTCCGCCTTCAACGAATGATTCATACGTCGGCACTTTTTTGATCGTGCCGTATATCAATATACCGGCGATAATAATCGGAATCATGGCTAAAGACAGCCAATTCACCATTTCCATTCGCTTACCTCCCTTTTCTTTTGCGGCGGTACCAGAAGTAGCGGTCAATGAAAATCGCGCCGATTCCCGAAATTAAAGTCGCTAAGATGGTCGGCCCGACGATATCGGTCGGTGATTTCGCCGAGTAAGCCATGCGCACGGCAATGACGGTTGTCGGTATCAATGTAATACTCGAAGTATTTACCGCCAAAAAGGTAATCATGGAACGGCTGGCCTCAGACTTACCTCCATTCAGCTTTTTCATCTGCTCCATGGCTTTAATGCCGAGCGGTGTCGCCGCATTTCCCAGTCCGAAAAAGTTTGCCATGAGATTTGATAAGATGTATCCCATCGCCGGATGATCAGGGGGAATATCGGGAAACAGCTTAGAAATAAACGGGCGGCACATTCTGCTGAATATATCCAAAAGGCCGGACTGCTCGGCTATTTTCATCAGGCCGAGCCAGAACACGAGAACGCTCATTAATCCGAACGAGATCGTAACCGCTTCTTTCGCTCCTTTAAAAACGGCTTCATTCACATCCTGCAAGGTACCGTTAAACATCGCAAAGACAAGTCCGATTACCGTCAGACATACCCAGATTAAATTGACCATGACGAACCGCCCGCCGCGCTCATAAACAGGCTCGTAAACGTCTCAATGAAATGCTTTTTCGGTTTTTTATGGCGCTCGTTTTCATAATAGACGGGAATCTTGGCGATCACTTTCCCATCATGCATAACAGTCATCCGGCCGACGACATCAGGAATGAGAGAGGCGTCCTTTTTCCAGGCTTTTTTCGGTTTTATTAAGGTTGTGCGGATTTTCACATCGTCGATTTCATCCTCTTTTAACAAATATTTGACATCCCGGGCAATAAAAGCGCGCTTTCCGTAAAACGTCTTTTTCAGCTTCGGAATGCCGCCTTTTTTGGCGACGACATAGGTTTTATAGTGATCAAAGACATAATTAAACATATTCATATGATCATCCCAATCATCCGGATCATTTATGGTGACCGCGATGAGATCCGTACCGTCTTTTGAGGCCGTCGAGACGAGCGTCCGTTTCGCGATTTTTGTGTAACCTGTTTTTCCGCCTGTGCTGTAACGGTAGAGCCCTGTGAGAAGCTTGTTTTTATTTTTCCATACCCGGTCCATCGTTTCCGCCTTATACACTTTTGTGCCTGAAACGGTCCGGTATTCCTTGATTTTCATCGCGTATTTAGTCAAAAGCGCCATGTCATACGCCGTTGAATATAAATTTTCATGGTCGTCCAGTCCGTGCGGATTTTGAAATTTTGTATTTTCCATCCCGATTTGCTCGGCTTTTTTGTTCATCATAAATACAAAACCGTCAAGGCTTCCGCCGACATATTCAGCTATTGCTGCAGCGGCGTCATTTCCTGATCTCAGCATAAGCCCGTATACGAGATCTTTCAGCTTCACTTTTTGTCCCGGCTGAAGATAAATGGCTGAGCCTTCCGTTTTTACGGCATTCGGGGAAACCGTCACGGTCTCTTCCATCTTCCCTGATTCAATCGCCAGCACCGCCGTCATGATTTTCGTAATGCTTGCAATCCGCCGCTTATGATGTTCATCCTTGGCGAATAACACCCTGCCAGATGCTCCGTCGATTATAATCGCGCTTTTTGCGCTGACATGTATTTGGGCATGTGCCGTATTGCCGTCTGTAATGGAAAAAAGAATAACAAAAGTCAAAAGAAATACGGCAGCTTTTTTGAGAAAGCGCATGAATGCTCACGTCCTTGTTGTGGGTTTGTACAAGTTTATGCGCATGTCCATGACTTATGAATACCAATTGCGTCACTTTCACATAAAAAAACTCTCCCAAAAGGAAGAGTTTTTATCTGACTGATGCCATATTTGAGCCTGATGCTTCATATTGCGCTAATTCTTCCCGCATGCGCAGAAATTCACTGCTGAGCGAAAGCAGAAGGCTCCGCAGCGAGTCCGGCACTTGCTGGTAGAATTCAATCGCGCTTTGGCCTGTATAAGCGGCGCGGCTGTTTTCGTACCATGTATCCTTTTTCGGCATGAAAAACTCTTCCACGCACTGATGATACACTTTATACAGCGTTTTTTCCGCTCTCACCTCATGAAACGGCTCCTGCATTAAAAGCCGCCTGCAGGCTTCCTGGGCGCCTTCGCAAAAGACGGTCATCCTCCTCAGCACACTGAGCACGTCGCGGCAGTATGCCTCATCCGCCTCTCCTTGAGCCCGCATCTCCGGCAATGTTGTATGATTTAAATAGCTGCTGACCATCGTGACAACCTCGGCTAAAAATTCACCAGTTTCTTCAGTATGGGCCCTCACAATCGAATTTCCCATTTCCGTCCGTTTCCTTCCTCTCTTGTACGTCGTCATTTGCGTCATTCATCAATGGCCTTTCCCTACTATCGTATGATGAAAAACGATTATTATTTAATATCCTCAAAAGTTTGGTTGAAGTTTTCAAAGAATAAATCGGCTTCCTCCTGGAGAACGTCTTCCTCCGCATTTTCAGGAAGCGGCGGGAGCTCCTCCAATGTTTTTAAGCCGAATTGTTCAAGAAATACCGGTGTCGTGCCGTATAAAATCGCCCGGCCGGGACCGTCGGCGCGGCCCACCTCACACAGCAGCGCTTTTGACACGAGGCTGTGCAGAATCCGTTCAGACTTCACGCCCCGGATATCTTCAATTTCCGCCCGTGTGATCGGCTGCTTGTACGAGACGATCGCCAGCACTTCCAAAGAAGCCTGTGACAGCCCTTTTGACGGCACTTCGATTAGTTTTTTCAAATAAGGCACGAATTCTTTTTTCGTTCCAAGCATATACGTATCCGCATATTCGGTAAGCTCGATGCCTCTGTCGTCTTCCTTGTACTGAGCGGCCACTTCTTCCATGATTCCGGCCAGTTCCGCTTCTTCTATTTCAAGCACCGTCACCAATTGCTTTTTGGTCAGCCCTTCATCACCCGCCGCATACAGCAAGGCTTCCACAATCGCTTTCCAATTCACGATATCAAGCGCCATGAATGGATTCACTCCCCGTAATGTATATATCTGAAAAGTTTTCTTCCTGTTCAATGATAATCTGCTGATTTTTCATCAGTTCCAGGACTGCTAAAAACGTCACGACGAGATGGTCCTTTTGCCGAGAAGGAAAAAGCTCCGTGAAGTTTATTCTTCTCCCCGCCGTTTTTAAGCTTTTTACGATTTCGTTCATTCTGTCTTCAATCGGTATTTCCTGTCTTGTAATGGTCGTTTCTTTCGGCCGCGTGATTTTTTTACGCTGAAGCACCTTTTGAAACGCGCCGATCATGTCATAAACGGTCACCGACAGTTTCTGCTCGGTCTGTTTGATTTCTTTTGCATACTCACTTAAATCACTCGGCGGCTTTGTAAATGACTTTTGTCTTTCTTCTTCCCGCTCTTTTAAATCCTTCGCAGCGGTTTTATACTTTCTATACTCAATCAGCTTTTCAATCAGCTCGTCCCGTGGGTCTTCTTCTTCAAGCATTTCGTCTTCAAACAGCTCTTCCTCTTGTTTCGGAAGCAGCATTCTGCTTTTAATGCTGAGAAGCGTCGCCGCCATGACCAGATATTCACTGGCGACATCAAGTTCAAGCTCTTGCATTGTATGTACATATAATAAATATTGTTCAGTAATGGTTGCCACGGGTATGTCGTATATGTCGATTTCAAGACGGTTAATCAGATGAAGCAACAGGTCCAATGGGCCTTCAAACGTATCAATTTTCACTTGATATTCTACCATTATCTCACCATTTTCAATATCACTCTCATTGCCGGAAAAACTGGCTACCCTTTAGTATAATCCACCGAAATGCTCTCGTCCAATACTTTTATATACGTCCTCCGTTATTTAGAAAATACTGAAAAAGAAGATATACGCCTATACCTTTAAAGGCGGATGCACATATGATAGCCGTGTAAACTTGAAACAAAGGGAGGCTGATTTCACATGAGCGGAGCTTGTTTCGGCGGAGGTTTTGCATTAATTGTCGTTCTGTTTATTTTGCTCGTTGTCGTAGGAGCATCTTACATCTGCTAGTTCCTCAGGCTTCAGGCACCAAGCCGCTCTTTTTTCCTTTTCATAGCGCTGTGGTACACTGGTTTTAGCATAAAAGGAGGAAGCGGCTTGTATCCTAAAGCTTATATCGGCTTTTTGGCCGAATTTCACGCATCAAGAGATTATTTTGAGTGTCATGAACTGTTAGAGGAATATTGGAAAGAAAGCCCGGCTGAAAAGCGGAGCATTCATTGGGTCGGCCTGATTCAGCTTGCCGTCGCTCTGTATCACCAGCGCAGGGGAAATGAAGCCGGGGCGAAACGGCTGATTGCCAACAGCTTACGTATTCTCCGGTCTGAAAAGCAGGCGGTCTGTTCTCTCGGTCTCAGCCATCCGAAACTGATTGAGCTGATAGAAACGCTGGCAGACGATATAGAAGCGGGCCTGCCTTATAAAAGTGTTATGCTGCCGATTACAGATGAAGCCCTGAAAGAAGCATGTCTTGCCGAGTGCCGCCGAAAGGGCTATACATGGGGGCAAGACGGCGTATCAGATACCTTTCTTATTCATAAACACCGCCTGCGGGACAGGACGGATGTCATTAAGGAACGCGAACGGGAAATTGAGAGAAGAAAAAAAAGCAGAGGCTGACGGTCAGCCCTGCTTTTTCTATATCAAAACAGCTCCCGAAACCGTGAAGATTCCGGGAGCATTTGTCAGTTATTATATGAGATATCCTGATCTTTTTGATGTTGACAGCGTTCAAAAAAGCTTTGCGTTAATTCATTCGGAACGAGTGCCTCCGTTTTGAACAGACGTTTTAAGGCGTCCATCATTTGCTTTCCGATTCCTTGATGGCGGTAAGAAGGATTCACGCTGATATGCCGGATTTCAACTTCTGAGTCCTTTTTTTCGACTCCGATCGCTCCGACGATATCTTCATCCTCTTTCCAAAGAAAGAGCTGGCGGCCAGTATCCGTTTCATAGTCCTTTATTGTCTGCTGAAGCTGCTTGAGATCTTTTTCATTCGGCATAAATGACAGAAGACCCATCGCAATCTTTTCAAACGATTTTTTATAACGAATTAACATAAAAACCCCTCTATATCCAAAATGTCCATTCATGTCCTATCAAACGGATACATAAAGGCGATCCGTTTCCTCACATTATATCATTTTCGCCGCTGTTTTAAACGCTTTTCAACAAATTATTCAAATGAACGGTTTAAGTTTGCCATTTCAATGGCAGATACTGCGCAATCCGCTCCCTTATTTCCGGCTTTTGTTCCGGCTCGTTCGATGGCCTGCTCAATGGTTTCAGTCGTCACGATGCCGAAGATAACCGGGACGCCCGTCGCCGTTCCCGCCTGGGCAATGCCTTTTGCCGCTTCATTGCAGACATAGTCATAATGCGTTGTCGCTCCTCTGATAACCGTGCCGAGCGTAATGACGGCATCGTATTTTTTCGTTTCCGCCATTTTCTTTGCCGCAAACGGGATTTCAAACGCTCCCGGCACCCAAGCGACGTCAATGTCGTTTGATTCTACACCGTGGCGAAGCAACGTGTCTTCCGCTCCGCTTAACAGCTTGCTCGTTATAAATTCATTAAATCTGCCGACGACGATTCCGATTTTAAGTCCTGTTCCTACTAGGTTTCCTTGTATGATATTCATATGTTATCCATCCTTTTTTGTGAGATTTGTTTTTAGAAATGAAGCAGATGTCCAAGTTTTTTCATTTTGGTCTGTAAATATTGCTTGTTATGCTCACTCGCTTCCATTTGAAGCGGCACCCGTTCTGAAATGCTGAGACCGTATCCTTCGAGGCCGGCGATTTTCCGTGGGTTATTGGTTAAAAGTTTCATATGCTGAACCCCTAAGTCGCGGAGAATCTGGGCGCCGATGCCGTAGTTGCGCAGATCAGGCAGAAAGCCGAGCGCTTCGTTCGCTTCAACCGTGTCATACCCTTGTTCCTGCAATCGGTACGCCTTCAGCTTATTGATTAAACCGATTCCTCTGCCTTCCTGGCGCAAATACAATAGAACGCCTCGGCCTTCTTCAGCAATTTGCGCAAGCGCGGCATGAAGCTGAGGTCCGCAATCACAGCGATGGGATGCAAACACATCGCCCGTCAGGCATTCTGAGTGCACTCTGACAAGAACGGGTTCGCTGTTAAACAGGACATCCCCCATGACAAAGGCGAGATGTTCTTTTCCGTCAACCTCGTTTGTATATCCGTAAACTCTAAACGTGCCGAAGTCAGTCGGCAGCCTAATATCAACTTCTCTGTTCACAAGTGCCGTAATGTTGTAACGGTACTCTATTAAGTCTTTTATCGTAATCATTTTCAGCTGGTGGCGTTCGGCGATTTCGGCTAACTCCGGCACTCTGGCCATTGTGCCGTCTTCATTCATAATTTCACAAATGACGCCCGCCCCCTGAGATCCGCAGGCTTTTGCAAGATCAACGGCTGCTTCCGTATGGCCGGCCCGCTTCAGGACGCCTCCTTTTTTTGCGATTAAGGGGAAAATGTGGCCCGGACGTTGAAAATCGTCAGACACAGATTCTTCGTTCAACAGCGCCTGAATGGTAAAGGATCGTTCCTGCGCGCTGATGCCCGTTTTTGTCAGCCTGTGGTCAATACTGACCGTAAACGCGGTCTCATGTGAGTCCGTATTATGATCAACCATCGGGTGAAGATCCAGCCGGCCGGCGATGTCTTCAGACAGCGGCGTGCAGATCAGGCCTCTCCCATGGGTCGCCATAAAATTAACCACTTCCGGCGTGGCATGCTCAGCCAGCGCTACGAAATCTCCTTCGTTTTCTCTGTCTTCATCATCGACAACAATGATGACTTCACCTTTTTTCAGCGCCTCTAACGCCTCTTCTATCGGATGAAACATATCGATCTTCCTTTCTAAAAGCCGTTCTCGCTTAAAAAGGCTTCCGTGATAGTTTGATTGCTTTTCGTTTGTTCTGTTTTGTGCAAAAAGCGGTATAAGTATTTGCCGATCATGTCACACTCAATATTTACGGTCGATCCGACTGTTTTCGTCTGAAAAATCGTTTCTGAGATGGTATGCGGAATGATGGATACCGTTACGCTTTCGTCTGATAAACCGAAAATCGTCAGGCTCACGCCGTCTACCGTAATTGAACCTTTCAATACGAGCGTTTTTGTCAATTCCGGCGAAAGTTTTAAATCGTAATAGACCGCGTTGCTTTTTTTCTCGATCCGCGTAATTTCCGCCGTTCCGTCCACATGCCCTGATACAAAGTGGCCGCCGAACCGTCCGTTGGCGGACATCGCTCTTTCCAGGTTTACTTTACTGCCTTTTGACAAGCCGTTCAGCGAAGTGGCTTTCACTGTTTCCGGCATGACATCAACCGTAAATTGATTGTCAGAAAATCCGGTTACGGTCAGGCAGATGCCGTTTACCGCAATGCTGTCGCCAAGTTTCACATCACTTGTCACTTTTGAAGCGGCGATGGTTAATGCCATGGAAAGGCCTGTCTTTTTGATTGCTTGGATCGTGCCTGTTTCTTCAACGATTCCTGTAAACATCGTCACCATCCTTTCCATCTTTAGGTATGGCCGTCAGTTTTATATCCGGCCCGATTTGGGTGATTTGTGTGAATTGTAAATGGGGGACATCTTTCATTGATTGAAAACCTTCACCGGAGATCAAGCTGGGAGCAAGCGTTCCTCCGATTAATTTAGGGGCGAAATAGAAATGAAGCTCTTGGAAACAGCCTTCCTTGACAAAACTTCCGTGTACGGATGCTCCGCCTTCCACATAAACGGACATTATGCCCTTTTCAGCAAGAATGCTGAGCACCTCAGGGACGTGAATGCGGTCTGTTTCCAGCGGAATAACTTTTATTCCGAGTGCGGTCAGCCGGTCTTTCTTTTGCACGTCTGCACCTTTGGCCGTAAATATCCATGTCGGCGCAGCGCCGTCAGTGAGCACATTGGCCGTTTCAGGAATGGTCAGCTTTGTATCGAGAATCACTCTGACCGGCTGCTTCACCGCATCAGGAAGCCTGCAGGTCAGGCTCGGATTATCAGCTTTGACTGTGCCTGCTCCGACAAGAATGCTTTGATGCGATTTCCTGTATTGCTGGGCATCAAGCCTTGCCGCCTCTGATGTAATCCATTTGCTGTCACCGGTTTCAGTCGCTGTTTTCCCGTCAAGGCTCGCGGCCGCTTTCAAGGTGACATACGGAAGTCCGGTCCGCATGAAGTGAAGAAACATTTTATTCAGCTCTTCTGCCTGCTGCCTGAGAAGTCCGGTTTTCACTTCGATGCCCGCTGCTTCCAGCATTCCGATGCCTTTTCCGGCTACAAGCGGATTCGGATCTTTCACAGCGATGAACACCCTTTTTATCCCCGACTTTATTATCAGTTCGGCGCATGGCGGTGTTTTTCCGTAATGGCTGCAAGGCTCCAGCGTCACATACAAATCGGCGCCTTTTGCGTGTCTGCCGGCCATATTAATCGCGTGAACCTCGGCATGCGCTTCTCCGTATTGCAAATGGGCGGCCATTCCGACGATCTGTCCGTTTTTGGCGACGACAGCGCCGACAAGAGGATTGGACTGTGTCTGTCCTTCACCGCGTCTGGCAAGTTCTATTGCCGTATTCATATAATATTCTTCCATCGTTATCCCTCCCTTCTTCCACGCAATTTGGCGTCAAAAAAGCCCCGAATGTTTACACAGTTCGGGGCTTTGCCAGTTTTAATCCATAGGAAATAAGACTATACAGTAAGTTTATTTTTTGCATAGCTTCTCTCATCCTTCTCCCATCCAGACTTTCACTGTCGGCTTCAGCTTTTCACTGAATCCACCGTATACAGATGCATACGGGTCACGGGCTGTAAAGCGCAAAACGCCTTATTACCGCCGGTCGGGATTTTCACCCAGCCCCGAAGGATACAATCAATATTTTTTTGTCCTTATCCGCTATTATAACATCCTTTGCGGCAGGCGCAATGAATTTGCACCTAATTATTCAGAAAAATAAAAAGCGCCCTTTTCCCATAAAAGGCGCCTTTATTTATTCGTTCACTTTGACGACCTTCAATAAGCCGTCAATCCGGTTTGATTTGCTGAAATACGCTTTAATCTTATCTCCCTTTTTCACATCGGAGAGATCCTGCATCAGCTTGTCGCCGTTAAAAATGATTTTTGTGCCGTTTTCTGCCGTACCGTGGTACTCAGTTCCTTCGATTTTCGTAATTTTATATGTTTTGACTGTATATTCTTCTTTTTCCTGGGACAGGGTTTGTCCGATTGCAGTCGGCACGTCTTTCAGTTCAATATCGTTTATGACCATATAACCGCCCGCTAATAACAGCAGCAGTACAAGTAAAATGGCTGCTTTTGTTTTAATTCTTCCCATTTTTCTACCTCCAGCCCGTATCAATCTATTCATTACTATGTCATATTCCTTTTGTTCATGAATAGAAAACCGTTCTTCCCTGCGTGAGTTATTCATATAACGTTTCATAAAGGGAAGATGTTTCATGTATCTGTAAAACTTTCTATCTATTAAATAGATATACGAATTTATGTTCTGTTTTTGAGGGTGGAAAGATAAATTTATATAAAAAAAGCAGTTTTCCTCATGAAGAAAACTGCCTGTACGGTTTATTTCGTCTTGCGAATTTCGTTAAACGGGAAGAAGACGAATTTTGATGTACCCGCTATTTGTTTTTTCGTAAAAAGACCGAGGCCGTTGCGGCTGTCCATAGATTCTCTGCGGTTATCACCCATGACGAAATATTTGTCGTCCGGCACCTTCACCGGGCCGAAGTCTTCTGTCAGCCGGTCATAGCCGTCTTGCTTCGCCTTGTGCTTGTTTGCCGCTAAATACGGTTCGGACACTTTTTTGCCGTTGATGTACAGCTGATCGTTTTTCATTTGCACCGTGTCGCCGGGGAGTCCGATAATCCGTTTGACATAGTGTTCATTTTCTCCGTTCAGAACGACGATCTGGCCGCGTTTGAAGTCGCTTATGTATTTGACCGTCATATTGACAAAGATTCTCTCGCGGTCATGCAGCGTCGGATCCATTGATCTTCCATCAACGAGATAAGGGGCAAATAAAAAGTTTCGGATGAGCAGTGCCAGAACGACAGCAATGATAATGGCTTTCGCCCAATCAAGTACGGCGCTTTTTTTAGAAGTTTTTTCTTTTTCTGATTTCAAGTGATTTCCTCCCATTAGCCATGGTCGTTTTTATTTTACCATGAATCCCTGCACAGAGGGCAAATAAGCCCCGCACCTCATCCATTTTTTTCATTTTATAAGCCGGATCTGCTGATTTTACGGTATTTCACGAAGCTTCCGATCCGCCAAATGCACAAATACACAAAAGCAAGTTCCATCGTTAAAACGGCGAATTCCGCCGCGTCAATGCTTTTGAAATATTGGCTGAGCACGATACGGATCGCAATAATCGCGATAATGACATATTTAAAGTTTTTATTCCGCTTGGAGTAGACAAAGCCGTCTTCCCGGATTTCATAGGCGGTTTGCGACAGCATGATGACGCCGAATACCGCGCCTAACAGTCCGGCGATGGCGAGCTCCCAAAGAGCGGGAAAATGAAACGGCTTTCCCGGGATATTCATGAGCTGGCTGATGCTGAATGTAAAAATGACGGCGATAATTAAAAGCGGGAGAATGATGCCGAAGCCGCCGCCTTTAATCGGCCTGTTCCCCTTTTTCACCCTGAACCAAATAATAAGTGCGAGAATAATAATGACAAATAAAACGGTTGCCAATTGAACCAACGTTTCTACCTCTTTTCATTGTTGTAAACGGTCTTTTTCACTATACCAGACTGATCGCTGATGTTCATATATGTATTTTTTCATGATTTACACATGAGAATTTTCATATACATAAAAAAACCCGCCTGAAAAAGGCGGGTTTTCCGTCATTATCCTTCTACACGGATTTCTTTCATTTTGTCTCCGTTAGACATGTTTTTCGCATGCTCTAAACCGCTTGTCACTTTTCCGAATACAGTATGAACGCCGTTTAAATGCGGCTGCGGCTCATGTACGATGAAGAATTGGCTTGAACCCGTATCTTTACCGGCATGCGCCATTGATAAAGAACCGGCTTCGTGCTTATGCGGATTGCCTTCTGTTTCACATTTGATCGTTTTTCCGCTTCCGCCCATGCCTGTCCCAGTCGGATCTCCGCCTTGGCTGACAAAGCCCGGAATCACGCGGTGGAAAATAACGCCGTCATAAAAGCCCGTATTCGCCAGGTTTTCAAAGTTAGCGACTGTATTAGGCGCTTCATTCGGATAAAGTTCAAATTCGATTCTGCTGCCGTTTTCCATTTCGATGTAACCAGTTTTCATTCTCATTCCTACTTCCGTATTGTTTTTTGTCAAAGCCTTCTTCAATATGAATTTCAATTGTAAGCCGGCTTTCTTTTTGATATTCTTTTGAAGGAAGAGGCCTCTGCTCTTCTTTTCGCGGCTATTATACCACACCTTCAGCCGGAAAACGAATCTCCCCGCTTCCGCAGAAAGAAAATGAAACCAGAACAGCTTCACAGCCGTCTATGTATCGGAACTGCTTCACGCAGGCCCTCACAAACCGCTTCAAAACGGCATTTGTGAAAAGAAGGAGGTTAACCGCTTTGAAAAAAATGTGGATTGGATTGCTGGCGGCGGCCGTTGTATTGTGCACAATACCGAAAATCAGCCTGGCCGATGCCGCAGTCGGAGATGTCATCGTCACACTGGGGGCGGATCTGTCAAACGAAAACCGTCAGAAAGTGCTTGACGAATTAAATGTCCCTGATAACGCGACAAAAGTGACGGTCACGAATAAAGAAGAACATGAATATCTGGGAAAATATATATCGAATGCCCAAATCGGCACAAGAGCCATCTCTTCATCATCCATCACGGTGGCAAAGAAAGGGTCCGGGCTTGACGTTAAGACCCATAATATCGATTCCATTACGGATGAAATGTACTTAAACGCCCTGATGACAGCAGGAGTGAAAGATGCGAAAGTATACGTGACGGCGCCGTTTGAGGTATCAGGCACCGCAGCATTAACGGGAATCATCAAGGCATATGAAGTCTCATCAGACAAAGCGATTTCAGAAGATGTAAAACAGGTCGCCAACCAAGAGCTTGTTACGACATCAGATCTCGGGGATAAAATCGGGGATAAAAACGCCTCCGCGCTCATCGCAAACATTAAAGATGATTTCGCGAAAAACGGTGTGCCCGATACAAAAGAAGGAATCGAGAAAAAGGTCGATGATGCGGCTTCAAATCTTAACATTACACTGACTGACGCTCAAAAAGATCAGCTCGTTTCATTGTTTAATAAAATGAAAAATGCCAAGATTGATTGGGGCCAAGTCGGCAGCCAGCTTGACAAGGCAAAAGACAAAATCACGAAGTTCATTCAATCCGATGAAGGCAAAAGCTTTGTTCAAAAAGTCATTGATTTCTTCGCTTCGATTTGGAATGCGATCGTGTCTGTATTTACAGGAGACAGCGGATCAAGTTCTAACAGCTGAATGCAAAAAGAGACCGGACGCCATTGTTCCGGTCTCTTTTTTATTTATTGTTTGACCCCCGTCTTAAACGGCAGATCCAGTTTTACAATGTCTTCATAAGTTTCCCTTCTAATGACAAGATGCGCTTCGCCGTCTTCCACAAAAACGACGGCGGGACGCGGAATGCGGTTGTAGTTGTTAGCCATGCTGTATCCGTACGCTCCCGTGCAGAAAACGGCGAGAAGATCGCCTTCTTTCACTTCCGGAAGATCTATATCCCAAATGAGCATATCACCGCTTTCACAGCACTTACCCGCGATGGATACCGTTTTGTCGTGGTGTTCTCCGATTCTGTTTGCCGATACGGCTTCATATTTCGCCTGATACAGCGCAGGACGGATATTATCGCTCATGCCCCCGTCAACCGCTGCATATTTACGGGTGCCGGGCACTTCTTTTTGCGAACCGATGGTATAAAGCGTCGTTCCGGCGTCTCCGACAAGCGAGCGTCCCGGTTCAATCCAGATCTCCGGAATGTCAAAAGCGTGCAGCGCTGCGTTTTCTTTTACCGCTTCGATAATTTTTTCCACATAAACGGCGGGATGCAGGGGTTCATCTTCCTCCGTGTAGCGGATGCCAAAGCCGCCCCCTAAATTCAGCACTTCAGAGACAAAGCCGAATGATTCTCTCCATTCATTCAGTTTTGTGAAGATTTTTTCTGCGGCCAGCACAAAGCCCGCCGTATCAAAAATTTGTGATCCGATGTGGCAGTGAACGCCGAGAAGGCGGATATGGTCTGACTGTAATACTTGTTCAATCGCCTTTTCTATTTGCCCGTTATGCAGATCAAAACCGAATTTGGAATCTTCCTGTCCCGTCGTAATATAATCATGCGTATGCGCCTCTACCCCCGGAGTGATCCGCAGAAGCACATCCATTGTGCGCCCTGATTTGCGGCACAGTTCCGCGAGTAAGGATATTTCATGAAAATTATCAACGACAATGCAGCCGATTTGATGATCGAGCGCCATTTTCAGCTCTTCTTCGCTTTTGTTATTGCCGTGAAAGTGAATCCTGTCAGCCGGAAAACCAGCCGCAACCGCCGTAAACAGCTCTCCGCCGGATACAACGTCCAATGATAGCCCCTCCTGCTCAGCGAGCTGTATCATCGCAACGGAAGAAAACGCCTTGCTCGCGTACGCGACCTGCGCCTTTAAATCCGCGTCAATGAATGCCTGTTTAAAGCTTTTAGCGCGCTCACGTATTAAAGCCACATCGTAAACATAAAGAGGCGTGCCGTAATGCTCCGCTAAATACAGCGCGTCCACACCTCCGATTTCCAAATGACCTAGTTTGTTTTGTCTGCTTGTGCCATGTAAGAACAATGCTCATTCCCTCTTTCTGATCCGCATATGGGTGAAAAGGACAGCTTCTTATGAGCTGTCCTTATACAAGTCCCGTATAAGTTAAGACATACAATATCATAATCTTCTGTCGGTTTCAATGCGATTATGAACCGCTTGGCTGTCTTTGACGGTCTTTCGGGTGAACAATGCTCGGCCTGACTTTGGCTCCCGGCACTGTCGTCCGGACGAGCACCTGCCACAGCGCCTTGCCGTTAAACGGTAAAAACGGCCATAAATACGGCGTGTGAAACGAGCGGATATTCGCCATTATGATCAGCAGCAATGTAAAGCCTATCACAAAGCCTTTCACTTGGAAAATGGCCACGAGAACCATTAAGATGAGGCGTATCATTTTATTGGCGAGGCTGAGCTCATAGCTCGGCGTGGTAAATGATCCGATGGCGGCGATCGATACGTACAGAATCACTTCTGCTGAAAACAGCCCCACCGCTATGGCGATTTGACCGATCAGCACCGCCGCAATCAGACCCATGGCGGTGGATAAAGCGGTCGGCGTATGGATCGCGGCCATCCTGAGAAACTCAATCCCCAAATCGGCCAAAAAGATTTGCAGAATGATCGGGATATGCGTATTTTTATTTAAACCGATAAAATCCAATCTTTCAGGCAGAAGAGACGGTTCAAGAACAAAGAGGAACCAGATCGGAAGCAGGACCGTTGAAGCGATAATACCGAAGAACCTGATCCATCTTAAAAATGTTCCCACTGAAGGCGCCTGCCTGTATTCTTCCGCATGCTGAACATGGTGAAAAATCGTTGTCGGCGTTATGATCACGCTCGGTGACGTATCAACGACGATGATGACGTGCCCTTCCAAAATGTGATTGGCGGCCACATCCGGCCGCTCCGTGTATCTGACCATCGGAAACGGGTTGTAGCCCTGTTTGACGATGAATTCTTCCACCGTTTTATCAGCCATCGTCAATCCGTCAATGTCAATCGCATTCACTTCGTTTTCGACGATGCTGACAAGGTCCGGATCCGCGATGTCCTCTATATACACAATGGCAAGATCGGTCTTAGAGCGCTCGCCGACTTTCGTAATTTTGACGCGGAGCCTTTCGTCCCTGATTCGTCTTCTGATCAATGCTGTATTAATGACGATATTTTCGATAAAACCGTCTCTTGCTCCGCGGACGACCTTTTCCGTATCCGGTTCTTCAGGTGTGCGTCCGGGGTAACTTCTGACGTCAACGATAAAGGCGAAGCCCGCGTCTTCAACGATAACGGCGACAAGTCCGGAAAGCACCTGATCCGTTACTTCGTCGAGCGTTTTGACTTTTTGGACCTGCTGATTGACAAGCCTGTTTTCAACAACATCAATCGCTTCATCCGCATTCTCGTCATAATTATTGATGTCGACGAGCTGTTCCATTAAATGAATGATAAACAAAGTATCGGTTAATCCGTTGACAAAGTAAATCTGGACTTCCCGGTCTAATACTCGAACTTTGCGGACGCCGACATCATAGCTCGTTCCCATACCGACGCGGTCTTTAAAAAATTGTTCATTTTTTCTAGGATCCCGGTACACCTTGATCATGTTTTCCGGTTTTTCCGGCATGGCTTTCGCTCCTTTCTAAAATGAATTCGACCGCCTTCATCGTGATCGGCGAGCCTTTGGATATGTCATCTTTTCTCCCCATCTTTCCTATGTCGCCGATGCCCACAATGAGGGGAACGTCCAATTTATCCAGACAATACACCGTATCTCCGTTCATTCTGTGCTCGTCCATTTCTCTCATTCCGGTTTTATCGACGCCAAACTCCGTCACTTCTCCATCACGGTCAATGGAGACATCGACTTTCGTCCATTCAGCCTGATGGGTCTTAGAAGCGACCGCAATCACCCCCAGCACTTCAACGTCCTGATGTGAGGCAACATATTTCAGCGCCGTTTCGCCCGGCCCTTCCCCTTGCAGGCCTGAATCGTCAAACATGACAAACACCGGGTCATTCGGCGCGGCTTTAATCAGCTGAACAAGTTCGGGGCCGCTTCTCGTTGACGGATTGCCCTTTGATTGGGAAATACACCGTCCGCCTGCTTTTTCCGCGGCATATTCAATTGTTTTGGCGGCGTATACGTCCCCGTCTGTCACAAGAATGACCTTCCGTTTCGTCATCAGGCATTATCCTTTCGGTTTAAAAATAACGGCTACAAGAAATGCGAATAAAATCGCTGAAGATATACCGGCGGAAGTAAGTTCAAAAATCCCCATGGCGATCCCGATAAATCCATGCTCGTGAGCTTGATGCATGGCGCCGTGCAATAAGCTGTGACCGAAGCTGACGATGGGAACCGTCGCGCCCGCGCCCGCGAATTCGATAAATTTGTCATATATTCCGAACCCATCTAACAAGGCGCCGATGACGACAAAAGTTGTCATCACATGGGCGGGTGTCAGTTTAAAAATGTCAAGCAGCAGCTGACCGATAATGCATATAATTCCCCCGCAAACAAAAGCCAACAGATATTCCATTTATGATGCACCTCCCGCCCGCTCAAATACCACACCGTGCGCGATGGTCGGAATGGTTTCCTTCTGCTGGATCATTGTCGGACTTAAAAGCGCTCCTGTCGCGACAACGAGTACCCTGTTTAGAGTCCCTGCTTTTAATTGATTAAAAATATGTGTGTACGTAACAAGCGCAGAGCAGGCGCAGCCGCTTCCGCCCGCAAACACCTGCTGGTCCGGCGTATAGATGAGAAGACCGCAGTCATCGTGTTTCGTTCCCACGGGATAGCCTTCTTCTTTGAGCAAATCTTTCACGATCGGCGAGCCGACACCTGAAAGGTCACCCGTTAAAATCAGATCATAATCATCCGCCGTGCGGTTTAAGTCCTGCAGGTGCTGTTTGATTGTGTCGGCGGCAGCGGGCGCCATGGCGGATCCCATATCAAACGGATCTGTTATTCCGAGGTCGCTTACTTTTCCCACTGTTGCGCTTGTAATCTTGATATCAGAAGGGTTTTGGCTGATGATGACCGCCCCGCCCCCCGTGACCGTTGAAGTGGCGGTATCCGGTTTTTGCCCGCCATACTCCGTCGGATTGCGGAATTGCCGTTCTGCCGTCGCGTTATGGCTGCTCGTGGCTGCGATCGCCCGGTTCGCAAAACCGCCGTCAATGAGCGCGGATGCGACGGCAATCGTTTCCATTGATGTCGAACAGGCGCCGAACAGACAGAGGAACGGAATTTTCAGATGTCTGGCGACGTAGTTGGCGGTCACATTTTGATTTAAAAGATCCCCCGCGAGTAACAAATCAATATCGCTCTTTTTCAAATTCTGTTTTTGCAAAGCGGAGTTGATGGCATCTTCCATTAACTGACGTTCCGCCATTTCCCAGTTTTTCTGATTGCAGTGCATTTCATCGTATGTCTTATCAAACAGCGAACCGAGCGGGCCGTCTTTTTCTTTCGGTCCGGCGGCCGTCCCCGCCGCATTTACAAATAACGGGTTTTCAAACACCCAGGTTTGCTTTCCGGTCAATTTCATTTTTTCTCCTCCTACGAAAACAGTTTTTCACAAGCAAACCGTATCAGACCTACGATATAGGCTGCCACGACGCCGAATACAATGACGTTTCCCGCCAATTTAAACATGTTTGTCGCTACCCCGAGCACGAGTCCTTCACTTCTGTGTTCCAGAGCGGCGCTTGTCATACTGTTTGCAAAACCCGTCACCGGCACGGCTGAACCCGCTCCGGCAAACTGCCCGAGTCTGTCATAAATACCAAATCCGGTCAAAAGGGCGGAAATTAAAATAAGAGTGGCGGCCGTCGGGTTGCCCGCTGTTTTTTCATTAAAATTAAAAAAGTGGATGTAAAAGTCTTGAAGAGCCTGCCCGATCAGACAGATCAAACCGCCGATCAGAAAGGCTTTGACGCAATTCCAAACATATGGCGGTTTCGGCTGATAGTCTTTCACTTTTGTTTTGTAATTTTCTTTTAAGTTTGTCACGTCGGTTCCTCCTTATGAATGATGGATAAAATACAGCCAATGAAATAAAGAGCCGGCTATTTTGCCGAACACAATGGCCATCAGCAATATGATGATTTTGCTGCCGAAGCCGATCCGTTTGGCAAGAATGGGAAGCACGTTCAGCACTTCTGTAAGCGCGGCGGCCAGCATGCCGACAAACATGCCGGCCAAAAGCCCGACCGGAACGGCCAGCCATTCAGATAAAAAAAAATGATTCATATTTAAGGTTTCCCAGCCGCCGAACACAGCTCCTGAAATAACAGCTCCTTCGTAGGCCTGTACAAAGCGCATTGTTTTTGTCAGCTGCATAAGGCGGGGGACGATTCCCATAACGGTTAAAAAAGCCACAAAGCCCGCACCCACGGTCAGCCCTCCGCCAAGCCCGACAAATATAACGAAAAGAATGCTAACGATCATGCAGATCTTTCATCGTCTCTTCATTTTCGTGCATTGCGACATAGTGATCGAGATCAAGCTGATAATTAAACATCTCGACTTCCAGCGGGCTTGGCTCTTCATTCAGGCGTTTTTTGAAGATGTGATTAAAAAAGACGATCATACCGAGACCGAGGCCGATGCTGTATGGAATCTGAAGCAGATACGGATATTCATTCCGTTCGCCCGTTATGATTTCATATAAGGCGATATGAACTTCTCTCATACTGACATCTTCATGAAAATTCATAATGGCAAGACATGAACCGATAAAAAGCAGGAGCCAGACACCGACGAACAAAACGGCTGACAGCTGCTTTTTCTGGTAATGGATTTCCACTATCGTTTCAGCGCCGCCGACGGTCTGTACATCAAGAGCGGGAAAAGCGGTATGAATGGTTTTCAGCACTTTTATGATGTCCAGCACGACGATATTTTTGTCTTTTTTCGTGACCTTATACAGCGGCAGTGCCGACAGTTTTTTTTTCAGCTTTTGCTGTCCCGCGATCTGCGCGGCGTCGCCGATTGTGATGATATCTCCGGTATGAGCCTTCACGCGGTGGCGAAGTCTGAGAAATATTCGTCTTTCCATCTTGCATCACCATCTTTCGGGTGGTTATATATGTAGTATGTGGTTCACTTTTGTTCTCATTCATCAGCGACAAAAGACCATAAATTACCACCGATGCACAAATAAAAAAAGCCGGCCCGTAAAAGGTCAGCTTTCCGTATGATCCATCTGCACTTTAATCTGCTTTAATATTTTTTTCTCCAGCCTCGATACCTGGACTTGGGAAATCCCGAGCCTTTCGGCTACTTCCGACTGTGTCTGATCTTTATAATATCTCAGATAGACAATGAGTTTTTCCCGTTCTTCCAAATCACTGATCGCTTCCTTGAGGGCGATTTTGTCAAACCACTTCTCTTCTGAATGATCGGCGATCTGATCAAGCAGGGTGATCGGGTCTCCGTCATTTTCATACACGGTCTCATGAATGGATGAAGGCGCCCGCACCGCTTCCTGCGCAAGCACCACATCCTCCGCATCAATTTCTAAATGGTCCGCGATTTCCTGGACGGTCGGCACTCTTCCGTATGTTTTTGACAGTTCATCTTTCGCCCGGCGTATTTTATTGCCGAGCTCTTTTAAAGATCTTGATACTTTGACGGTTCCGTCATCGCGGATGAAGCGCTGGATTTCTCCGATAATCATCGGCACGGCATAAGTTGAAAAACGGACATCATAGGACAAATCGAATTTATCAACGGATTTTAACAATCCGATACAGCCGATCTGAAACAGATCGTCCGGCTCATAGCCTCTGTTTAAGAACCTTTGAACGACGGACCACACAAGACGCATGTTTTTTTCTATGAGGAGGTCTCTTGCCTGCTGGTCGCCCTCTTGGCTCTTTTTGATTAATTCTTTGACTTCATGGTCCTTGAGCTGCGCGTTTTTGCTGTTTTTCTTAACCTCCACATCCATAACAAATCTCCTTAATTACAAAGCGCTTTGCTTTTTGATAGGTGTTTTGTTAAGCGTATCGTCGTTCCCATCTCCGGCGAGGAATCAATCGTGACATCATCCATGAAGTTTTCCATAATGGTAAAGCCCATTCCGGAGCGCTCAAGCTCGGGTTTTGTCGTAAAGAGCGGCTGGCGCGCTTCCTCAAGATCCGTGATCCCGAGGCCTTCGTCACGTATGGTCAGATAGACGACATGATCCTCCAGCGTAACGGAGATGTACACCTTTCCGTCGCAGTTTTCTTCATAGCCGTGGATGATCGCGTTTGTTACCGCTTCTGATACGACGGTCTTGATTTCCGTCAACTCATCCATCGTCGGGTCGAGCTGTGCGATAAAAGAAGCAACTGTTACGCGCGCAAACGATTCGTTCTGACTGAGGGCTGAAAATTCAAGATGCATCTCGTTTTTCATGATGCCACCCCCAACGTTAAAAGCGCTTTTTGTTCTGATTGTTCGAACCTGATGATTTTAAACAGGCCGGACATGTCAAACAGACGTCTCACCGCGGGCGAAATCGCGCACACGACCATTTCTCCGCCGAGCTGTTTAATTTGTTTATAACGCCCTAAAATCACGCCGAGGCCGGAGCTGTCCATGAAGGTAAGATCTTCAAGGTTCAGCACGATGTGACGGATGCCGTCAGCCTCCAGCGATTCAGTAACCTTTTGTTTTAATGATTCTGCCGTATGATGGTCGAGTTCACCTGTTAATCGAATACAAAGCACGGATTCTTTGACATGAAAGTCAATTCCAAGGCTCATGCTCATTCCTCCTTGATATGATCGGATAATGAGTGTTTCGATTTTCGGGAAAGCAATTCCTTCACTATGACAAAACTAGTGTCCGTTCGCCACGATTATTTAAATTTTGTCCAATCTCCCATCGTCCGCTTCAGAAAAGTGAGAAAACCCGCTTTTTCCATGTCGTCTTTTGCCGTGACCGGGCTTTCAACGAGCACCTTTCCGTCTTTTTTCAGAACGAGGCTGCCGAGCACCTCTCCTTTTTTAACCGGAGCCGTTACATTGCCGTTGATTTTCACTTCTTTTTTTACTTTGTCCATGTTCTCTCCCTTTTTGGCCAGAAGAGAAATCGGCTCAGATGTGGTCAGCTTGATCAGTTTCTTTTTTCCTTTTATCACTTTTACCGTTCCGACGATTTGATCCCGTTTGTACAGCGGGTGTGTTTTGAACTGGCTGAAGGCGTAATCAAGCATTTTGGTCACTTGGGCATTTCTTTCTTTCGGAGTACTGGCTCCGAAAACGACAGCAATGACCCTCATATTTCCTTTTTTAGCGGTGGCGGTTAAACAATACTTTGCTTCGCCTGTAAAGCCCGTCTTCACGCCGTCTACACCCGGATAAAATTTGATCAGCCGGTTTGTATTGACGAGCCAGAACTTTTTGTCTGTATTTTCTCTTAAATAATCCTCATACGTTCCTGTAAATTGAGTGATTTTATCATACTTTAATAATTCCTTCGCCATTTTCGCCATATCATAAGCAGAGCTGTAATGGTCTTTTTCGGGCAGTCCCGTCGGGTTTTTGAAGGAGGTATCTTTCAATCCCAATTCTTTTGCTTTTTTGTTCATCCGGCTGACGAAATCCTCTTCTGAACCGGCGATATACTCCGCCATTGCGACAGATGCGTCATTTCCGGAAGCTATCGCAATTCCTTTGAGCATTTCTTTTACCGTCATTTCTTCTCCGGGTTCAAGGAAAATCTGTGATCCGCCCATGGACGCAGCATGTTCACTCGTCCTGACTTTATCGCTCATCTTTATTTTCCCTTTGTCAAGCGCTTCCATGATTAAAAGCATGGTCATGATTTTTGTCATGCTTGCCGGCGCCAGACGCTCCCTGCTGTTCTTGTTATAAAGAATGCTTCCCGTATCGCGTTCAATCAGCACGGCGCTTTTGGCTTCATGAGCGAGCTCCGATGTATGTTTTCCGTCCGGCTTTGCAAAAGCGGACGGTGCTGATGCCGTTAATAAAATGCCAATCAACAAAGTGGATATAAGACGTTTCATCTCCAAAGCCCTCCATTTCATAATCCTTTTTATTTTTTCCAAATCCGGTGGTTTTATACGCCTCATCTGGAAAATGTTTCGTGTTGAGGGCATAAAAAAACAGCTGCTTCCGAAGAAACAGCTGACTTATGCTGACTTATTTTTGAGATCGTGCGACTACGGCTTTTACAAGCTTCAAAAAGCCGCCTTTTACTTTTTCCGTCATTTCCATTACTTCTTCATGGG
The DNA here is from genome assembly GCF_001975995.1 of Bacillus sp. GZB. Lineage (NCBI taxonomy): Bacteria > Bacillati > Bacillota > Bacilli > Caryophanales > Bacillaceae > Bacillus > Bacillus sp. GZB. Next base: position 650,397 of record NZ_MTQG01000017.1, on the reverse strand, counting down.
ATAACGGCTGGTCAAGAATACCTGCCGCCGCGTTGGAAATGCATGAGATGCCGAGCACGCGCATCCCCGCGTGGTTGGCGACGATGACTTCCGGCACGGTCGACATGCCGACAGCGTCAGAACCCATCGTTCTTAAAAACCGAACCTCAGCAGGCGTTTCGTAAGACGGCCCCGTAACAGCTGTATACACCCCTTTTTGAACAGGAATGCCCAGCTCATCGGCCGTTTTTTCAGCCAAGCTTGACAGCTCTTTGTCATAGGCTTCTGACATGTCCGGGAATCTCGGTCCGAATTCAGCTTCGTTCGGCCCGATTAACGGGTTGGTGCCCGTAAAGTTGATGTGGTCTGTAATAATCATCAGATCGCCGGCGCGGAATTCAGTGTTGATACCGCCGGCTGCATTCGTCACGACGAGAGATTCAACGCCGAGCGCCTTCATCACGCGGACGGGAAATGTGACCTGATCCATTGAGTAGCCTTCATAGTAATGAAAGCGGCCCTGCATCGCGATGACCTGCACACCTTCAAGCGTTCCCATCACAAGCTGGCCGGCATGGCCTTCTACCGTTGAGACCGGAAAATCAGGGATCGTTTCATATGTAAGCTTGACAGCTCCTTCAATTTCATCGGCCAATACGCCGAGCCCTGACCCTAAAATCAGACCGATCTTTGGTGTTTCTTTCACGTGTTCTTTAATAAATGCAGCAGCACGTTCGATCTTTTGTTTCAAAAAAAGTCCCCCTACTGTAATCTTGATAAAAAGCTTTTTCCGTATTCCGGCTTTTCCGTTTTGAAATTATCCGCAATGGTTGCCCCGATATCGGCAAATGTATCCGCAAGCGGCAGCTGTTCAGTGTGCTTGTGCTTTTTGCTGTACACAAGAAGCGGCACATACTCCCTCGTGTGATCCGTGCCGTGATGGACAGGATCATTGCCGTGATCCGCAGTGATGATAAGCAGATCATCTTCTTTCATTTTTTCAAACACTTCCGGAAGCCTCGCGTCGAATTCCTCGAGCGCTTTTCCGTACCCTTCCGGATCGCGGCGGTGTCCGTACAGCGCGTCAAAATCAACGAGGTTGGCAAAGCTCAGGCCCGTGAACTCTTCACCGAGCGTTTCAATCACTTTGTCCATGCCATCCATATTAGATACCGTGCGGCGGGAAGATGTAATGCCTTCTCCGTCATAAATATCAGAAATTTTGCCGATGGAAATGACGTCTAATCCGCTGTCTTTCATTCCGTTCATTACCGTGCGGCCGAACGGTTTGAGCGCATAATCATGACGGTTCGGCGTGCGTTTGAAGCTGCCCGGTTCTCCGACGAACGGTCTTGCGATAATCCGGCCGACCATGTACTTCGGATCAAGCGTCAGTTCTCTGGCCGTTTCACAGATGCTGTACAGTTCGTCAAGCGGAACGACATCTTCGTGAGCCGCAATCTGCAGTACGGAATCTGCTGATGTATAAACGATCAGCGCACCCGTTTCCATATGTTCTTTTCCGAGCTCGTCCAGAATCGCCGTGCCTGAAGCCGGCTTATTTCCGATGATTTTCCGTCCTGAACGCCGCTCAAGTTCCTGAAGAAGTTCATCCGGAAATCCTTCCGGGAACACTTTAAACGGTTTTTCAATGTAGAGGCCCATAATCTCCCAGTGCCCCGTCATCGTATCTTTCCCGTTTGACGCCTCCTGCATTTTTCCGTAGTACGCAAGAGGGTGCTCCGTTTTTTCCACGCCCTTAATGTCTCCGATCAGTCCGAGACCGAGCTGCGCCATATGGGGCATATGTAAGCCGTTCATGTGCTCTGCGATGTGTCCGAGCGTATTTGCGCCTATATCATTAAAATCGGCGGCGTCCGGCGCTTCACCGATTCCGACAGAATCCATTACGATCAAAAATACCCGGTTATATTTGTATTCAGACATCATAAAAACCTCCTTTTCTTCCATCTGTCCATTGTAGCTTACAGAGGTCAGACAACTCAAGTATAAACCGTTTACATTCTTGTTGACAATGCCGATTCAAATAATTAGAACCTTCTCTGTATTCCGCCAATCCGGCAAAAAAAGCCGCGGCCCCTCTGGCAGCGGCTCCTAAGCGCGCGGATGATACTGTTTGTACACGTCCTTCAGCCTTGTTTTCGTCACATGCGTATAAATTTGCGTCGTGGAAATATCGGCATGTCCGAGCATCTCCTGCACGGCGCGCAGATCCGCGCCGTTTTCGAGCAGGTGCGTTGCAAAAGAGTGCCGAAGCGTGTGCGGTGTCAGCTCTTTTTTAATCCCCGCTTCAAGTGCGATTTTTTTCAGGTTTTTCCAAAAACCTTGACGGCTGATCTGCCTGCCGTGATGATTCAGAAAAAGCGCTTCGGTTACGTTTTTCTTTAATAATTTCCCTCTGGCTTTTTCAATGTATGCTTCTATCGCATGAGAAGCGGCTTCACCAATCGGCACAATCCGCTCTTTCCGCCCTTTTCCGAAGCAGCGGACAAATCCCATCGTCAAATGGACGTCGGATAATTTCAGCTCGATCATCTCGCTGACCCTGATGCCGGTCGCGTACAGCAGTTCAAGCATGGCTTTATCCCTGAGACCGAACGGGCTGTCAAGCTTAGGCGTGTCCAATAATCGCTCAACTTCGTGAAGCGCCAATACTTTCGGAAGCGTCCGCTCTGTTTTTTGTGTTTCAATATGTACCGAAGGATCTTTATCCGCGGCTTTTTCCCTTAACAGAAATTGATGAAAAGACCGGATTGACGCCAAATGCCTTGCAGACGTCTTGCCGGATTTCCCGGAGTCCTTTATATGCTTTAAATATTGAATAATATGAAGACGGGTCACATCATTCCATGAAGTGATCTGAAGGCTTTCAGTTAAGAAGAGAGAATAACTTTTCAGATCACGCTCATAGGACATCATCGTATTTTGGGACAGCCCTCTTTCAACCCTCACATAATGGATGAAATCCTTAATTTGATCCTTCACTCTTGATCTACTCCCCGTTTTGGTAAAAAAAGATCAATCGGCCGAACCAGCCGTCTTTCTCCTCATGTTCCGTTTTGGCCACTTTGACGGCGGAGCCTTCCGGTTTATCGTACCGATGATAGTTTTCATACTCTGAATTCACCCATATCATAGCATAATAGAACAGCGCGGTAAAACCTGTGAACAGAATAAACACTTTGATCGTATCCGCGGCTGTTTTTAGGAATCTGCCCATCTTTCGATCGACCCTTTCTTTTGGCGGCTGTTAGTACACCTTATGCCAATTTCAAAGGCTTTTATACATAAAAACAGCAAAAAACCCTTTCCTGGCAGAAAAGGTTCGTAGGCTTTTACTCTGTTTCATCCCCGCGGCAGCGGTGGCAGATTCCGTGAAAAGTCAATCTATGATCTTTAATTTTAAATTTCCAATCACGTTCAATCACTTCTTCAACGTCTTCAAGCAGATCTTCTTCAATTTCATCGACGGCTCCGCACTCCATGCACACCAAATGGTGATGAAAGTGAGCCGCGCCTTCTTTGCGAAGGTCGTATCGGGATACGCCGTCCCCGAAGTTAATTTTATCAACGACTTTTAATTCTGTTAATAATTCTAATGTACGGTATACTGTAGCGAGACCAATTTCAGGAGATTTCTCTTTTACGAGGAGGTATACATCTTCTGCGCTTAAATGGTCTTCTTCGTTTTCAAGCAGCACTCTTACCGTTGCTTCCCGCTGTGGCGTAAGCTTGTAGCTTGACGAGTGCAGCTGCTTTTTAATTCGATCAATACGGTTTTCCATGTCTTTCCCTCCTACGCCGCATTCCATGACTCATTATAACAAAATACGCGCAGAGTTCCAACTATAATTATTATAAACTGATAAATAAAAGTATTATTTTGTGATAATCATTCTAAAATATGCGTGATGACAGCTTTTCCATAAACAGCGGAGACACGTACGCCTCGAGCAGCGAGGCGATGACCGAGAAGAAAACGATGAGAATCAGCACGAAGGCGTAGCGTCCGAACCATTGGATCGGCGCGTCATGAAGGCTGCGTTTGACAAACAGCTGCCGGATCAGTTTCAGTGAAAAAGCGATGGAGCATGTCCCCATGATAAGATATGCCGGAATGAGAACGATGTTTTGCGGCAGAACCGAAATAAATGACAGGAAAAATCCGTTCATCCCCATCTGATTCACTAAAAAACCGACCGTGAAGCCGACGACGATTCCTTTTAAAAACACCATAATGAAAATAACCGGAAGACCGATCACGGAAATACCGAGGATCCACATCAGCCCCAAATATTTCACATCATGAAAGACGGCCTGCCAAAACATTTCTGAAGCGCCGGCATGTTTTCCGTCAGACAGCTGTCCGAAAAACTTGCTTAAATAGTAATACAGATCTTCTTTCTGCGTGATGGTCATGCTGTTGACGATGATCGCCCCGAAAATGACCCCCATCAAAAACAAGACGAACACAAATATATAAAGTGACAGATGATCCTTTACATGGCGAAAAAACAGTTCTTTGTACGATTGTTTTCTCATACCGCTTTCCTCCCGCTAATCTATTGACTTGATTTAGTAGATTGTATGAAAGAAAAGAGAAAACATGACAGAGAAATCATAGAAAGGCGCGAGATTCGGGCATAAAAAAAGAACCCCCGTCATCACTCCGGTGATCATAGGGGTTCCTTTTTTTATGCTTTATTCTTTCAAGCCTGTCTTTTTTGGTTTTCGTCACTCTTTCATGGGTGCTGAAAGACGGCGCCGTCCCCCTTGACAGGACTGCGTCACGCATCCCGTTTCTTTTGAGATGCTCCCGCATTTTTTTCGTTTTGCTCTTCGCCATGTGCCAATCGCTCCTTTTTCCCTTTTCTTTATCATAACAAAAAAATCCAGATGTGTTCATGAATACGGCTCATGTTTCGACCGGTAAGCGCGCAGAGACGTTTTCGCAGATGAATAGCTCCCCATTGCGGCGTATCCGTAAAAAAATCCCATAAAAATCCCCGCATACACGTGTTCATGGTGACCGAAAACGATAGACACAACATTTCCGGCAGCAAGGGCAATCGTGGGAACGAATATGCCCGGAACCCGGCAGAACACTTTGATCAGCTGTGTGACGCATAAGACGACCGGCACGCCGATCACAGCATCCCAAATATTTGTATGGATCAGCGGAAAATAATCCACATCGACACCTCTTTATTCCGTCTTTTGCTATCGTTAGCCTGCCTAAGAATTCCGCTTCCTATTCATGATAAAAAAACAGCACCGGCACATGTCCGGTACTGTAAGAGTTGTTTATTTTCCTGCCGCGGCCCGTTCTACGGCTGCTGATACGGCCTGATGCACGTCCGCATCCAAAGGCTGAGGCACGAGATCGCCGTGTTTTGTGCAAGAGGCGATGGCTTCTGCGGCCGCCACAAGCATTTCATGGTCGATTTTCTTGCTTTTGGCGTTCAGCGCGCCGCGGAAAATCCCCGGGAAGCCGAGAACATTATTGACCGAACGGCCGTCAGCTGCATAAGCGGCTCCGGCTTGTAATGCCTCTTCCGGTTCAATCTCCGGCTTCGGATTAGATAAGGCCAGAATGACGTGTCCTTTTCTGACATCCTCTTTTTTAATGAGGCCCGGAACTCCTGTGGTGCTGATCACAATGTCACACGTGTCCATTAATTCTTTGATACTTCCAAGCGGCTGACCTCCGTACTGAGCGAGGCGGTTCATTGCGTCTTCTGACTTGTCCGTTCCGCAGACCGCTTTGACTCCGTATGCCATAAACATGCGGCAGATGGCGACGCCTGCCGCGCCGAGACCGATCTGACCGACCTTCGCTTCTTTTAAATCAAGACCGGCGCTTTTACAAGCGGAAATGGCGGCGGCGAGCGTGACGACCGCCGTGCCGTGCTGGTCATCGTGCATAACCGGAATGTCCAGTTCTTCTTTCAGGCGGTCTTCAATGTCAAAGCAGTGAGGCGAACCGATATCTTCAAGCAGAATTCCGCTGAACCCCGGAGAAATATGTTTTACCGTGCGAATGATTTCTTCCGGATCAGAGGTATCGAGCAAAATCGGAATTCCGCTGATACCCGCCAGCTGGTCAAAAAGCGCGGCTTTCCCTTCCATTACGGGCATTCCGGCGACAGAGCCGATATTGCCGAGGCCGAGAATCGCCGTGCCGTCGGTGACAATGGCGACAGAATTGCTGATTGTCGTATAGATGGACGCTTTTTCAGGCTCGTTTTCAATCAGTCTGCACACATCGGCGACACCCGGCGTATAAACACGGCCAAGCTCAGCCAATGTCCGGATCGGCATTTTGCTTTTCATCTGAATTTTGCCGCCTTCATGAGCAGAGAGCACTTCATCTGAGACTGTATGAAGCCGGATGCCTTTACCGAGAGCTTCAATGGCTTGAATGATTTCCTGCAGCTGCTCTTCATTTTCAGCCTGCACCGTGATGTTGCGCATTGTGTAGTTCGGGCCGACTTTAACGGTTTCAACTTCCCCGATATCTCCGCCCATCACTCCGATGGCGGTTGCCACTTTTCCGAGATTTCCGGGAACAGTCGGCGTTTCAATCATTAACGTCCGAATCATATGCTTTGTAATCATGAAATGAACCTCCTAACCCAACTTTTGAGATTGCAAGGATTTTTCTTTCGTGTACCAAATGAATTTCCCCGTGTATCCGTATAATATTGCCAGTCCGATAGATACAAAACTGAGCCACATGAACGGCAGATAAGAAAATGTGGATACGCCGAGAATGCCGGCCATATAGATGCCGTTATCAGACCACGGCACCATCCCTGAAGTAAGCGTGCCGCCCACCTCTGCGTTCCGGGATAAAACTCTTCTGTCAAGTTTCAGTTTATCATAACTATTCTCCATGATTTTCGGCGTCAGGATCAATGACACGTACATCGCACAGCCGAAAATGTTTCCTAAAAGGGCGACGATCAATGTCGAAAGCGTCACATTTCCCGGTGTGGTCAGCTTTTTCTCAAAAGTTGAGACAATCACTTTTAATACACCGAGCTTCTCAAGAATTCCTCCAAAACCAAGACCGAACAGGATAACGACTAACGTATCCAGCATACCGGTAATGCCTCCGCGGTTTAACAGGCCGTTTAAAAATTCGACGTCCGTTTTAATAGAAAAACCATTATAAGCAGTCGCGATGGCACTGGCAAAATTCATTCCCTGAAAGACGGAAGCCCAGATTGCGCCAAGCAAAGCACCGATGACGATAACGGGCATAGACGGCTTTTTCAAAATCAGAAGGACAACGACGACAACAGCCGGAATGAGCATCCATATATGAATGTCAAACGTTTTCTGCAATGAAGATTTTAAAAATTCCACTTTGTCGAGATCAATATTTTTTCCGCCGTATATAAATCCCGTTACGGTAAATAGAATGGCCGTAATAATATAGGACGGAATTGACAGATACATCATCGCTCTGACGTGTGACAGCACATCCACCTTAGAAAGCGTGGAGGCAAGCACCGTACTGTCAGACAGCGGTGAAAGCTTGTCTCCGAAGTAAGCGCCGGACAAAACGGCTCCCGCTACGATCGGAAGCGGTATACCCATTCCCTCTCCGATGGCAATCATGGCGATCCCCGCGGTTCCCACGGTTCCCCACGACGTTCCGGTCGCAACGGACATAACGGAACAAATAACCAGTGTAGCCAGAAGGAAAACATGAGGATTAATAAACTCTAATCCATAATAAATTAACGTCGGCACAACGCCGCCGGCAATCCATGTCCCGATGAGCGCACCGACCGAAACAAGAATCAACACCGCTTCAAGACCGTTTGATATCCCGGTGACAATCGAAGCCTGCAAGTCTTTATAGGAATATCCCAGCCTGACTCCGAGAATAATAGCGAAAAACCAGGATATTAATAGAGCTAGCTGGATCGGCAAGTCTAAAAACACTGTGAACGATAAGACAAGTGCTAAAAACCCGAATAATAAGATAATAATTTCCAATAAATTCGGCAATCTGACCTCTTTCATAAGAAAATCCCCCTAGAAGAAAAAAGCTAAAACGCTTTCATCAAATGATATAACAAATTATACTATACTGCCTCATCCCTTTGTATGGCAACCGCCTATTCACTAAAAAACGTGAAAAGGCGGCTGTTGTTGCTTTAAAATTTATTTTTCTAATAGATCTTTTCCGGCAATCCCCGGTTTTGTCATTTCATACGGATTCAAAATGATATCCAATTCTTCTTCTGTCAGTACATCATTTTGAAGGCAAAGATCTCTTACAGATTGCCCCGTCATGATTGCTTCACGGGCAATTCGCGCAGCCGCTTCATACCCGAGGTGCGGATTGACCGCTGTAATGACGCCGACGCTTTTTTCCACGTATTGCTTCAGACGTTTTTCGTTGGCTTCAATTCCCGCCAGACAATGATCGGTAAATGAACGGAACCCGTTATTCATGATGCTGATGGATTGAAGCAGGTTAAATACGAGCACCGGCTCCATTACGTTAAGCTCCAGCTGGCCCGCTTCTGAAGCGAGGCAGATCGTATTGTCATTCCCGATGACCTGGAAGGCGATTTGGTTGATCAGCTCAGCCATTACAGGGTTGACTTTCCCAGGCATAATGGATGATCCCGGCTGACGGGCGGGCAGTGAAATTTCCGCAAGTCCCGCGCGCGGACCTGAAGCCATTAAGCGCAGATCGTTGGCGATTTTAGACATGTTCATCATGCATACTTTCAACGCGGCTGAAACTTCCGTATACGCATCAGTGTTTTGTGTGGCGTCAACCAAATGGCCGGCGCCGACAAGCGGCAGTCCGCTGATGTCAGCCAGGTGCTTTACAACCTGTTCTATGTAGCGCGGATCGGCGTTAAGTCCCGTACCTACGGCCGTTGCCCCCATGTTTACTTCATACAGATGCTGGCGGGATTGTTTAATTCGCTTTATGTCACGCTCAAGCACGCGGCTGTATGCTTCAAATTCCTGTCCGAGACGGATCGGCACAGCGTCCTGAAGGTGTGTGCGCCCCATTTTAATGACAGAATCAAATTGTTTCGCTTTATCTTTAAAGACACTGAGCATATGCGCCATCGTATCAAGGAGCTTATCCAAAAGTTTCAAGGTTGAAATATGGATTGCCGTCGGGAACACGTCGTTCGTCGATTGTGACATGTTGACGTGTGTGTTCGGGCTGAGGTGAATGTATTCACCTTTTTTATGGCCCATGATTTCAAGAGCCCTGTTGCCGATTACTTCGTTGGCATTCATGTTCATGGACGTTCCGGCTCCCCCTTGGATCGGATCGACGATAAATTGGTCATGCCATTTTCCCTCAAGAATTTCATCTGCGGCCTGTACAATCGCATTTCCGATTCCTTCATACAGCCGTTTTACATCCATGTTGGCAAGCGCCGCCGCTTTTTTGACGATGGCGAGCGCATTAATCATTTCTTCGTGGATGCGGTAGCCGGTAATCGGAAAGTTTTCTTTCGCGCGCAGCGTTTGTATTCCGTAATACACATCAGCTTCAATTTGTTTTTCTCCGAGGAAATCTTTTTCCTGACGATATTCTTTTTGCGCGTTTGTCATGCTAAAACCCTACTTTCTCTTTGTGGTAGTCATGTTTTTACAGTACAACGTCGTCTGCGATCGGTGTCTCCATAATGTTTTTGACTTCAGCCAAGTTGTGAGACTGGCCGAGCGCCCACATTAATTTCGGCACGATGGCTTCCGTGTTCATATTTCTGGAGCGGATAATGAGATCTTGATTGACTCTTCGGCCGACTTCATAGACGCTCATGTCCTCTCCTTCTTCAAGACATTGTGTCGTAATGACGACGACAATGCCGCTTTCAATCATTTCATTGACTTTGGCGAGAATGTCTCTTCCTTCAAACGGCACGCCGCCGCTGCCGTAGCTTTCAATGACGATTCCTTTGTACATGCCCTTTAATGCGTCAAACATTTCCGGTTTCAGCCCCGGGTGGAGCTTGAGCAGGCACACGTCCGTGCAAAGTGAAGTATTGACCGTAAAAGCATCGTCTTTTGGCATGTGCACTTGTTTGTTGTATTCAATTCCGTTTTCGGTAATAAACGCGATATACGGATAGTTAATGCTTTCAAATGCATCATAGCTTTTCGTTCTTAATTTAATGGCGCGTGTGCCTTGAATGACTCTGCCGTCAAATACGACGTATACGCCGCCCACCCCTTCACATGCGAAGCGGATCGCGTCCGTGATATTTTTTTTGGCATCGGTTTTTTGAAATGTAATCGGGATTTGCGAACCCGTAATGACGATCGGTTTATCAGCATGCTGAAGCATATAAGACAGTGCCGCTGATGTATAAGCCATTGTGTCTGTCCCGTGCGTAATGACGAACCCGTCATATGCGTCATATTTTTCTTTGACAGCATTTGCGATTTCGGCCCAGTATTCAGGCTGCATATTTGTGCTGTCGATGTTCATTAACGAATGGGTTTCCATCGTGTAATCGTTATCAAGTTTTGATACGTAGGTTAACAATTCGTCTGCTTTCACCCCGGGTGCAAGCCCGTTTTCTCCTTCGACTGAGGCGATTGTTCCTCCGGTTGTTAACAGCAATAATTTTTTCATACCCTGCACCTCTTCATCCATTTCTCAAGATGTGTTAAGCATTCGCTTTTCGCATACTTTTAATCAAATTATAGACAGACGAATGAAATTAATCAAGTGATTATTATTCAATTCGCGTACACTTTTGCATATCGATATGATATAATTTGCTCAAGTGAAAAGGAGCGGTTTTGAATATGAATTTAGATCGTTTAACTGAACTGAGAAAAAAGAAAAATTGGTCTCTTCAATATACGGCTGACCGTCTCGGCATCGCCAAAAGCACGTACGCCGGGTATGAATCAGGATACCGGCGTCCGTCATTCGAGGCGCTGGGCACGCTTGCCGATCTGTTTGACACGACGTGCGACGATTTACTGGGGCGCACTGAAAAAAAGGCGGAGCCGTTTGCCCAGACCATCGAATTAACAAACGCCGCACAAGGCCGCGGCACACTGACCGTTGACGGACAGCCGCTGAATCAGGATGAAATCATCGAATTGATTGCGTTTGTCCGCACGAAAAAGAAGGTGCAGGAGGAGCTCCGCTAAAAACCGGCTTTTACGGCTTGATTCTGCCGTACGTCCCTCCGCCCCCGGCCTCAAGGACGAGCTGCCCGGTGCGCGCTTTATGAATGACAGCCGCTATTTTAGGCTGGACGACACGCGCCAATTCCTCTTCTTGCGCCTGATGAAGAATCGCCATCTCTGTCCCGAAAGCCCGCTTCAGTTTTTCTAACGTTTTCGGCCCGACCCCGGGAATGAACTGCAGCGGGATTTGATGAATATACGGCGGCCGCGGCACGCGGCTTTTTTTCGGGCCGCTCAGTTCCTCCAGCCGTTCACTGACCCCTTTTGTCATTGTTTTCCCCCCGCACTCCGGACATGCGGAAGCTCCTTTTTCAACCGGGCTGCCGCAGCGGTCGCAAGCCGTCCGGTAATACTTCCCGAGCTTCGGGTTCAGCCCGTAATTCGCCGTGATTTTTCTTCCGTCCTTCCCTTTTAAAGCCAGCGAAAATTCCGTGAAATTCGCTTCTTTAAGAAGCATTTCATTATATTCTCTGCCGATTTTTCCTAAGGAATGCGCATCAGAATTTGTTAAAAATGTATACGGATCAAGTTCTGTTACCCGCGAAGCCATGTCGGTGTCACAGCTTAACCCGAGTTCCGCCGCGTCAATGAGCGACGGGTCGAAAACTTCTCTCAAAGAAGATATGACCCCTTTTCCGTACAGGCTTTTATGCGGGGTGAACATATGGGCGGGAATAAACAGCCCGCCCAATTCCTTTGTTTTCCTTTGTAGATTCAAACCGGTTTCATAAATGCGCTGGGAACTGAGATGGATATTTTTAAGCCTTTTTGCGAGCCACTCAGAAAACATCTTCATTTCGGCAAGAGCCGGCATAAAGACGAGAACGTGAATCGGCCCGCGGCATGTGTGATCATAGATTTCAAGCTCACTGCCCAACAGAAGCGTCGTATTCCGATACCGGATGCCGCCTTCTTTCAGCTCACGGTATCCGCCTTCATCAATTCCGCGCTCGATTTCTTCTATGACTTCCGGGGAATGGCAGTCGATGATGCCCAATAGTTCAATTCCCTTCCCCTCACTGGCTTCTTCTAAAATCCGGTGCAGCGTCAACGTTTTGGCCCCGGTGATTTTGACCGGTTTTCCCGTATAGGTGCGGCCGATATGAATATGCAGATCCGCATAGATGGTTTTCATCATTTTTCCTTCAGCGCTTCTTTCAGCTGGAGATACTGAATCGCGTACGCCGTTTTTGCGTCATACACCCTGCGGGATTCAATCAGCTTCACGGCCTCTTCAAGCGTGACCTGCATGACTTCGACAAATTCATCCTCATCCAGCTCTCGTTTTTCTTCCAGCAGCGAAAGCCCTTCCGCAAGAAAGAGATGCACGATTTCATCAGCAAACCCGGGTGATGTATAAAAAGCGGTGATTTTCGTCAAGGTTTCCGCCGTATATCCCGTTTCTTCCTCGAGCTCTCTTAACGCCGTATGTTCCGGCTCTTCCCCCTCTTCAAGCTTCCCGGCCGGAATTTCAACGATTGTCCGTTCCAGCGGCTTTCTGAACTGGTTCACCAAAATGATTTTTCCTTCCTCGGTCACCGCAAGTACGGCCACCGCTCCCGGATGTTTGACGATTTCCCGCTTGCTTGTTTTTCCGTTCGGGAGCTCTACATCCTCTAAGTAAAGATCTATGACTTTCCCGTCATACAGCTTTTTTTTCGCAAGTGTTTTTTCTTCTAAATGTTTCATCATTTCATCTCCCGTTCTGTCTCTCTATTATGCCTCATATATTTTATCATACATGCATGAGAGGGAGGTGCTTTTCGATTGAAGGTGTACCGGAAGGATAAGAGTATCGTATTGGTCGGAAAGGCGTGGGAAGTGCGGGCTAAACTGAAAGAATACGGACGGACATTCCGCTATATCGGAGATTGGATCACCGGGCCTTAACAGTTGAAAACTTCGCGCCTTTATATTACGGTCAATAAAAGACTATAAAAAGGAGCGAAACGATGAGAAAACGCACACTGGGACATTCTGATTTAGAAATAAGCGAAATCGGGCTCGGCTGTATGTCGCTGGGCACGGATAAAGCTAAAGCGCTGTCTATTTTAGATGAAGCGATCGAGCTTGGAATCAATTATTTAGATACCGCTGATCTTTATGATTTCGGCAGAAATGAGGAAATTGTCGGGGAGGCCGTCAAAAACCGCAGGCACGACATCATTTTAGCCACGAAAGCCGGAAACCGCTGGAATGATGATAAAGACGGCTGGCATTGGGACGCTTCCAAGGGCTACATAAAAGAAGCGGTCAAAAACAGCCTGCGCCGGCTGAAAACGGACTATATCGACCTTTATCAGCTGCATGGCGGCACGATGGAAGACCATATTGACGAAACGATCGAAGCATTTGAGGACTTAAAACAGGAAGGTGTCATCCGGTATTACGGCATTTCCTCGATTCGTCCGAATGTTATTAAAGAATATGTGAAAAAATCAAATATCACCAGCGTTATGATGCAATACAGCCTGCTGGACCGGCGTCCCGAGGAGTGGCTTCCCCTTTTAGAGGAGAACGGAATCAGCGTAGTCGCAAGAGGGCCTGTCGCTAAAGGGCTTCTTACGGAAAAACCGCTTGATCAAGCGGCCGCAAGCGTAAAAGAGAACGGCTATTTAACATATTCTTTTGCAGAACTGGCAGAAACCAAAAAAGCGATCAGCGCTGCCGCACCTGACTTGAGCATGACGGAGCTTTCTCTTCAATACTTACTGTCACAGCCGGCCGTCGCTTCTGTCATCACCGGAGCCAGCTCACTTGAGCAGCTGAGAGAAAACTGTTCGGCTGCAGAGGCCCGGCGTTTAAGCAGCCAGGAAATCAAAGCCCTGCAATACCATACAAAACGGGACGTATACGAAGCCCATCGTTCTTAAACAATAAAACCGGCACCTTGTCAGATGCCGGTTTATTTATATTTGTGCCAATCGAGACTGCTTTCATTCAGAAGCTCTTCAAAGCTTTTATGTTTTTCTTTTTCTTTTCGCTTTCTGATTTGTTCCGCCTTTTGCTGCGCCTGTTTTTTCTCGTCTTCTTCCTTCAGCTCACTTTTCATTTGCAAAAGCCTGGCCTTCAGATCTTCCCCCAGATCGTCTTTTAAGCTGTGTTTTTCGTTAGGCAGCTGCTTTTTCATCATGACGCCCCCCGTATCTGAATATGGTGAAGCAAGTGTACCACGGAGCGCCGGAGGCCGGCAACGTTCACGGTCCTGAAAAGCCGGAGGAAGGATTTTTCATATGAAAGGAGGGTGCCTGTGTGAAAAAATGGCTGGCGGTGTTCGGTTCGGCTTGCGCAGTCTTTTTGGCTGCCGGATTCGCTTTTACGAATCTGATTATGTTTATGAAGAAAAAGACGGATGAAGATATCATGAAAAAAGAAACGGCGGACGGGCATGATAGATTTGATTCCTTTCAGGCCATGGAAAAAGAAGAAGCCGTCATCCTGTCACGCCACGGGTATGAGATCAAAGGCTTTTACGTCGCCCCGCATCATACGGCAAACACCATGATTATTTGTCACGGCGTTACCGTAAATTCGTTCAATTCATTGAAATACATGGATTTATTTTTAGATTTAGGATGGAATGTGCTCGTATATGACCACCGCGGGCACGGAAAAAGCGGCGGCAGAACGACGAGCTACGGCTATTTTGAAAAAGATGATTTGGAAGAAGCCGTGAATTGGGTGAGACACAAAACCGGAGACGGCGGTCGAATCGGCATCCACGGGGAATCGATGGGGGCGGTGACGGCCTTATTATACGCGGGCGGGCATCAGGATGAAAACGGCGCTGATTTTTATATTGCGGACTGTCCGTTCGCAAGCTTTCGCGATCAGCTCGCCTACAGGCTGAAGCGGGAGTTCCGGCTGCCTCCGTGGCCGCTTCTGCCTTTGGCTGATTTCTTTTTGCGGATGAGAGAAGGCTACCGTATCCGTGATGTATCTCCTCTATCGGTTATCAGCCGCATCCGGCAGCCCGTGCTGTTTATTCACAGTAAGGAAGATGATTATATACCCTCCGCTTGTTCCGAATTGCTGCACCGCAGAAAACGCGGCCCTAAGATGCTCTATCTGGCCGAATCGGGAGGGCATGCCATGTCGTACACCAAAAATCCGGAGAGCTACCGTAAAGCCGTTCAAACCTTTTTAGATACCATGACGCAAACGTAAAAAAGCGAAAGAACGTATGCTGGTTCTTTCGCTTTCCCGTCATAAAACGTCGGTAATCCCGTCCATATTTTCTCCGATCCAATCAATGGCGAGGTCGATTGTCGTAAACTCCTGCGCTTTGAAGGTCATCTCATCCTGAAGCAGCCAGACATCCTTCTGAACGGATTCAGCGCCTCCGATGGACCAGTGCAGCAGACTGTACGGGTGGTTGTTGTTCAGAAAGGATACCCACGTTTTATGCTGTGCCGTCTGTTTAATGGCTTTCAGCTTTTGATTCACTTTCCGTTTCTCCCTGCTTTACTAATATGCTCATTCTCGGGCTCAGCATCTCTGCCGGGCTTTTTAAGACGAGCGTTTTTGCCTTTTCATTGTAATCGATTGTCATTTCCTCGTCAAAAAACACTTTTTGTGAGGTCTGGATGTAAAGCGGAAGTCCGTTGGTTTCAATGGCTTCGCATTGTCCCGTTAATTCGTCCGCCAGCCAGATGGTCGGCACGCCGCTCACCGCGCACCCGCAGCCTTCTGCGTCATAGCGGAGCTGCGCTTTTTTCCCCGGGTTGGCGTCCATCGCCTGCTGAAGTGTGTGTTTCGCCGCATCCGTCACATGTATTTGCATAGATGATCCTCCGTTTTTCATTTTCGCCATTGTAGCATACCGAGCCGCTGTATGCATTGTTTCTGCTTTCTTTACAGCAGCCCGCTCTCCTTAGTCCTTTGCCTCTTGTTCAGCCGCCTTGATCCAGTCATTTTTCCCTTCACTATACTTTGCCATATCGTATGGGTATGTCTTAGCGAGGTGCCGTTTCAGTTCCATGTATTGAGCCGCTTTTTCAGGCTTTGCAGTGAGGTAATCCCGGAACAGCAGATGACGCTTCACGTCCGGATGGCCTGTTTCGTATATGTGGACGTGATGTGTGCGCTTGCTGCCGCCTTTTTGAAAGAAACGCCGGCCCTCTATCCCGTTTTCCCCTTTCGCCTCATAGCCGAGTGCTTCCAGCTGCGGACTGAATCGGTCGGCATCCGAAATATCTTTGACCTCCGCCAGTATATCGATGACGGGTTTGGCGGCCATCCCCGGGATAGAGGTGCTGCCGATGTGGCTGACAGAATGAAGTGCTGGGCCGAAGATTCGGATCAAGTCCGTCTTCTCTCTTTCAAATATTTCTTTCCATTCCGGCTTGTACGGAACAACTTCCGCTTTCCTCTTCGGATAAAGATGAAAAAACGAGAGGGTCAACCCTTCCGGCGTCTCTATCTGTCCGGCTTCTGTGAAACCTGTTTTTAAATAGAGAGAGACTGCCGGAACGTTTTGGCTGGCGGTAGCCGCCTCTATTTTTTGGGCGTCCCGGTTTTGATCTATCACAAATTGAATAAGCGCCCGTCCGATTCCTTTTCGAAAGCCGGACGGGTGCACCGTCAGCCTGCATATGACAAGGTCATATCCCTTTTTTTCATACGAAATGACGCCTGCAAGCTGATCTTTTTCCTTGAAACCGGCAAACGTCTCCCGTGACCGCTGTATATCATCGGGTGTTTCATGCAGGGCGGGAATGCCGAAAAAGCCGATCAGCTCGGCTTCTTTTTGATAAGCGCAGCGCTGAACCGCCGCAATTTCCCGCGCGGTCTGTTCTTGTGTATGCTGTAAAAATGTAATCAATCTTCCGCCCCTTTTGACGCAAACATCCGCTGTGACTCCGTCTTCGTAATGCGGACCGCGTACGCTTCATACCAGGCGGTTTTTCCTTTTTGTTTTGCCGCCTGGTGGTCAGTATGATCTTTCCACCTTTTAATCGCTTCCAGGCTGTCCCAGTAGGAAACCGTGATGCCGCAGCCGTTTTCCTCCCGAACGCTTTCCGCACCTAAAAAGCCCGGCTGTCCGCCTGCCAAATTCATCATGCGCTCTGCCGTATGTTCATATTCCTCATCATATTTTCCCTTTATTGATGAAAAAATGACCGCATAATAAGGCGGTTTGGGCGTGTCAGCTAAAAAACCCATATTCATCCCCCTCTACATATATTTCACAAACAGAATCCGGTCTTCTCCCGGACCGTCATAATTCGCAAAAACAGGGATTCCGTTTACGGTTTTGGTTCCTTTTTCAGCTTCAAAGCCTAATTTTGTATGATAAGCGATTGATACTTTATTGACAGGTGCCGTCACGCAATTGACTTTTGTGCAGCCCCTTTTTTTCACCGTCTCCATAAATCGATCGTAGAGCTGTTTTCCAATTTGCATTTTTCTGAAATCCGGATGCACACCGGAAAAATGAATGTAGGCTGTCTCAGGGTCTGATTGTGACTGAAAACCGATTAAAAAACCGGTCATTCCCTCCGGCCCGTACGTGATAAAGCTTGTGTCCTGAAAATGTTCAAAAAACAAGCGCGGCAGTTTGTCTTTCATCTGCCTGCCGCCCCACCAATCATTCAAAACAGACGTAACCATTTCATAGTCTTCAGAGGTAATTGTTCGAATATCCATTATCGATTGACTCTCCTTTTCGTCCGGCAAAATGAATGTCAGCTCTTCTCATTGGAATATAAAAAATTATATGTGGGTTGTTTGCAATTGTAAATGATTTCTTTTCAAGCGAACGAATCAGCACGTCTTCCAGCCGGGGAATGATTTACCAGTATAAACGTGATCATTGTTCGGGTACAATGAAAAACAGAACAAATGTTCCCGGAGGTTTTTTTATGGCTGATATTCTTCTTGTAGATATGCAATCGTTTTATGCGTCTGTGGAAAAAGCGGAAGCGCCTCATCTCAAAAGCCGGCCCGTGATTGTCTCGGGAGATCCCGAAAGACGCAGCGGCGTCGTGCTTGCGGCTTGTCCGCTCGCCAAACGATACGGCGTAAAAAATGCCGAACGGCTGTGGGAAGCGCAGGCCAAATGTCCCGACGCCGTTATTGTCCGTCCGCGGATGCAGCGGTATATTGATGTATCCGTCATGATTACCGAACTGTTTGAACGGTATACCGATCTTGTAGAACCCTACTCCATCGATGAGCAGTTTCTCGACGTGACCGGAAGCAGGCGGCTGTTCGGTGATCCTTTTACAATTGCCGAAAGCATTCAGCAAGCGATTATGCGTGAATTCGGAATTTATGCCCGTGTCGGCATCGGGCCGAATAAGGCGCTCGCGAAAATGGCTTGCGACCATTTTGCCAAAAAAAACGCATCCGGCATCCACAGATTGGATATGTCAAATATCAGGCAGGATCTGTGGCCGCTGCCGATCGGAAAATTATTCGGCATCGGAAAACGGATGGAGCATCATTTAAGACGGATGGGTATCAGCACAATCGGCGGGCTTGCCGGACACCCCGCCGAATTGCTGAAAAAACGCTGGGGCATTAACGGCGAATTGCTTCAGCGGACAGCCCGCGGCATCGATCCCTCTCCGGTCACCGTCAACACGCACAGCCGGCAAAAAGCGATCGGCCATAACATGACCCTCCCGAGAGACTACAGCCGCTTTGAGGATATCAAAGTCGTGCTGCTGGAGTTAAGCGAAGAAGTGGCCCGCCGCGCCCGTTTCAAACAATACATCGGCCATACGGTTTCGGTCAGCATCAGAGGCGCTGATTTTGAATTCCCTTCAGGTTTTCACAGACAGAGAAAGCTGGTGTCACCGACTAATTTCGGAATGGATATTTTTAAAACGGCGGTCAAGCTCTTCAAAGAGCATTGGAACGGTGCGCCCGTCCGCAGCGCCGGCGTCTCCCTTTCCCAGCTGGAGCCTTGTGATTATGTTCAGCTGAGCCTGTTCGATGCCCAGGAAAAAAAGATCAGTCTCGGCAAAGTATTGGATGATATTCATGAGCGGTACGGCCCTGCGTCGCTCCTCCATGCCGCTTCACTGACAGAGGCCGGCCAAGCCTTTCACCGGGCTGAAAAAATCGGCGGGCATTACAAATAATTTGAGGTGATATACATGAATCCGAACAAATTAACACCCGGGTATAATGTCATGTGGGAATCAAGCCGGATGATGCTGCCCGAACATCGGGAGCAGCTGCTTGCGAAAAAACGAAAAGAACGGGAATTCCGGCCTCCGGAACTGAGCGAAGAGCAACTGAACGACATGAACCGCATCATTGCGGCGTCGATTGAAGAAGGCAGGGCCATTTCGGTCACCTACGCTTCCGCACACGGCCCCCGCCGCTTTTGGGGCTGGGTAAAACAAGTGAGGCATGACGAAAAGCGTTTAAAAATCATAAACGATGAAGATGCGTTAACGCTGCCGTTTCATCGTATTCTCTCAGCTGAATTGGAATAAAAATCCTAACCCGGCCCTGACAGAAAATATGATAGAAGAGTGGGAGGATCACATGATATTTAGTAGAATAAAGATGAATGACAAGAATAGGAGAATATATAATGGATCAATTTATAGAAAAAATGCTGGGACAAGCCCTCCGCCAGTATGGACGGAATGTGTCGACAGATCCGCTGAGCCCCTATGAAAAACAGAGTTTAAAAAAAGCTTTAGAAGAAAGAAGGAATGAAGAACCCGATGAGGATCTCCATGCCCATGTAGAAGATATTATCTACGATTACGTCACCAATCAGGGGCAGTTTTCCTGACACGACGTTTATGCACCGGGCGATAAGGGAAATGTCCGAGAGTAAACCCTTAAAGATTGCGTGGTGCAGGATATGCCTGTCGGGCCTTATTTCAGGATCGGCTATGCCGTTCTTCTGTTATTTCTCATCATTTATCTCGGAACATTAATAGACTTTTTGTTCCAGCCTGTTGTGATTACGGTTAAAACCTTGTTTCCGCCCATTGTATTATCGGGCGTCCTTTACTATTTGTGCCGCCCGCTCGTCAGAGTGCTGCATGCGAAATTAAAGCTGCCCGAAGGAATCGCGATTTTAGCGATTTATGCGGGAACAGCCGGCCTTTTTGTCCTCTTCCTTTATACGGCGGGCCCTGCCGTTCAAAAACAGTTTACAGCCTTCACAGATCATATTCCGGAGCTTTCCGCAAAAGCTGAAAATTGGATCGGGCATCTTCAGGACAGCAAATGGTTTTCCCGGCTTCAGCATGGGGATTCCTTTAAAAAATTAGCAGACAAAGCCGCAAATTATTCCGGTTCAATCGCTGATTCTCTCAGCAGCCTGGCCGGTACGGCTGCCAATGCCGCCATCACCGCAGCCATTATTCCGTTTGCGCTGTATTACATGTTAAAAGAAGGAAACAAAGCCCCCCGGCGACTGCTGCGGCTTCTTCCGGAAAAACATAAAAAAGAAGGAAAACAAATCCTTCAGGACATGGATGAAGCTCTCAGTTCATACATACAAGGACAGCTGCTCGTCAGTTTTTGTGTCGGCGTACTCGTCACAATCGGCTATTTTATAATCGGGCTCGATTATCCGCTCGTTCTGGGCGCGTTCGCCATGGTGACAAACCTGATTCCGTTTATCGGGCCTTGGATCGGCACATTTCCCGGAGTCATTGTCGGATTGTTCGATTCACCGACCGAGGCGGTGCTGGTGATTACGGTCGTCGTCATTGTACAGCAGCTTGAAAGCCAGCTGATTTCCCCGCAAATTATGGGACGGAAGCTGGACATTCACCCGCTGACCATTATTTTTCTTCTGCTTGCCGCCGGCAAATTCTCAGGAATTGCCGGGATGCTTCTGGCCATTCCGGGATATGCGGCCGCAAAAGTGGTCATAAGCCACATGCAGAAACTATTCATTCTCAGAAAAAAAACAAAGCTAGGAGAGAAATGATTCATCCCCCATGTCTTCACATCGGTCAAAATGAAAAAACGGCGGGCTGAAGAAACCCGCCGCACACGGAGGTAAAAAAGATGAACATCGGTGATGTCATTTTTCAATTGATTTCATTTATTGCAGCCGCATTTTTCCTGTTTGCCGTGATATACGTATTCAGAAGCTTGAACAAGCGCCGCATACAATTGGACAGAATCGAAAAGAAACTCGACGCGCTGCGCGAAGAAAAAAACGAAAAGTTATAGTTCATTCAGAAGCAGGCGCAACGAGCTCCACTTTTATCCGATCCGGGTCCTCCGTGTATACGGCGTAATGCGTGCTTCCGCCTGCATATGGATGGCGGTCCCTGTAAAGCACGGGGCATCCTCTGGCAAGCAGCTTTTCTGTCATCTCGTCAACCTGCTCTCTTGATGCAGCATGAAAAGCCAGATGGTTCAGCCCGACCCGGCATCTGTGGTACTCCGGTGTTAAAAAACGCTCCTCTGTCTGTACAAGCACAACATAAAATCCTGCGTTTTTCCAGCTGATGCCGGAGTCCCAATTTTGAAATTCTCTATAACCGAGCTCACCTAAAAACCATCCCCAAAACCGGGCGGAGGCTTTCAAGTCAGATACATACAACTCAATATGATGCATCATAATATTCGCTTCCTCCTCCCATCACACCCGCCTTACCAGCACCTCTTCAACTTTATGGCCATCACCTTTTCTCAAAATCAAATCCGATCTGAATTTTGTCGGCAGGATATTTTCATACAGATTCGGACGGTTGACGCTCTCCCAAATGGAGGCGGCCATGGTATCCGCTTCTGCATCAGACAAATCCTTAAATTTATGAAAATAAGAAGCCGGATCCTGAAAAGCGGTTTCTCTTAAGAGGCGGAAACGCTCCAAATACCACGTGAAAATCCGGCTTTCTTCGGCATCCACATAGATCGAAAAATCAAAGAAATCCGATACAAAAATCCGCGGATCTTCCCTGTCGTCCTCTAAGGTCGGCGACTGCAGGACATTGATTCCTTCGATAATAACGATATCCGCACCTTCGACAACCTCGACGGCGCCCTCTTCCCTGTCATACGTAAGATGGGAATATACGGGCGCCTCCACTCTCTCTTTCCCCGACTTTATATCGTTCAGAAACTCAAGCAGCGCTTTCACGTCGTAGCTTTCCGGGAATCCCTTTCTGGACAGAAGGTTTTTCCTTTTTAATTCCGCCGTCGGATACAAGAAACCGTCGGTTGTCACCAGGCTCACCTTCGGCCTGTCCGGCAGACGGGAAAGAAGCTTTTGCAAAATTCTCGCCGTCGTGCTTTTGCCGACGGCGACGCTGCCCGCGATTCCGATGATAAACGGGATTTTCGCTGAATGCGGATGCTTCAGAAACACATTGACATGCTGATTCCGTCTTGCGGCAGACGTGACATGAAGATGGAGAAGGCGCACAAGCGGAATGTAGATCGTTTCTACTTCTTCCACCGACAGGTAGTCATTCAGCCCCTCTACCGCCTTGGCTTCTTCCTCTGAAACGGCAATGGAAAGATGGCCGCCGAATCCGGCCCACGACTCGCGGCTGTGCTGCGTATACAATGTATGTAAGTTCAATTCTTTACTTTTCACAATTCACACCAATCTCTCTGTATGGCTTTCCGATAAAAAAACAAACGCTTACAAAGATTGTAACGGAAAACCGCTTCACTGTCTGCCCATTTTTTTCAAAAATGAGGAACCGATCCGGCTGTACTCTTCCATTTCCTCCTCCGGAACCATGCTTCCGCCGGTGCTCCACACAAGGTGCACGGCATTTTCCATCTCAAGCCCCCGCTCTTTTATATAACGGTTTCCGGCTTCGGTCTGAACGACCTTGACGGCCCCGGCCAGTCCGGCGAGTGCAGAGGGTTCAAGGCTCTTATTCTCGGCCGCCCTTAATTGATAAAGCAGCGAAAAAAGCGTGCCGTCATCGGCGGTATAACAGCCGCTTAGTATAGGCTCCATCAGAGGGCCGGCCAGTCCGGACGGCCTTCCCACCGCGAGTCCGTCGGCGGCCGTTTGATTATCAAGACCGATATCCTGCACGCTGATTCCGTCATGCAAGCCGGAAAACAGTCCTAACAGCATACACGGTGAATGCGTCGGCTCACCGAAAAAAATATGGACATGCTCGCCATAGATCAGCTTTAGCGCAAGCGCGACGCCGCCCGGGCCTCCTCCGACCCCGCACGGCAAATAAACGAAAAGCGGTTCATCTGCATCAGGCTTTATGTTCATTTGGTCGAGCTGCTTTTTCACACGGCTTCCCGCAACGGCATACCCCAAAAACAGATCCCGGGAATGCTCATCATCAATAAAATAACAATAAGGGTCCTGCTTCGCCTGCATGCGCCCCTCTTTGACAGCCAGACTGTAGTCTGCTTCATATTCGATGACGCGAACCCCCTTTTCCCGGAGCAGCTCCTTTTTCCACTGCTTTGCGTCACTGGACATATGAACGGTCACACAAAAGCCGAGCTTCGCGCCGATTATGCCGATACTCAGACCTAAATTGCCCGTAGAGCCGACGGCTATAGAGTATTTTGAGAAAAAAGCGGTAAACCGTTCTTCAGTCAATATGCTGTAATCGTCGTCTGCTGAGAGCATTCCCGCTTTTACCGCGAGATCTTCGGCATGCTTCAGCACTTCGTAAATCCCGCCGCGCGCTTTAATGGAACCGGAAATCGGAAGTTCGTCGTCGCATTTCAAAAGCAGACGCCCGGGGAAAGCCTGAGCGGCGCTGTGTTCCAGATGCTTCTTCATTTCATTAATCAAGACAAGCGGAGATTCAATGAGGCCTCCCTCCGCTTCCGTCTCCGGAAAAGCCGACGCGATATAAGGCGCAAACCGGCGCAGCCTTTCTTCCGCTTCGGCAATCTCCTTTTTCCATTCAGCGCCATGCTTTACTGGATCATCGGTTTTATGCGGATTGATCCAAAATACTTCACGCGCCTCCGCCATTTGCCTGACTAAAGGCTCTGCCATCAATGCCTTGTGTATATCCCGGTCGGACATTCCTTTTTCCCCCTTGTTACTTTTTCTTTAATGCGCGGCCGGCCAGTTTTTCTGTAAACGATGGGAAAAGCTGATACAGCTTCGTCCCGAGGCTCATCCATCGCGGAAGATTCATTTCCCGTTTATCCGTCAGAATCACGGATGTAATGCGCTCTGCCACATGGTCGGCATCAAGCATCCATCTGCCGACGCTTTTCACATAACCGCCCTCTTTATCTGCAATTGTAAAGAAGTCTGTTTTGATCGGACCGGGATTAACCGTTGTCACGGCTACACCCGTACCGGCCAGCTCAAGCCGCAGCGCATTGGAATACCCTAACACGGCGTGCTTCGTTGCGGAATAAAGGCTTGATTTCGGCGTCGCCAATTTGCCGGCCTGTGAGGCGATATTGATAATATGGCCGCTTTTCGCATGAAGCATCACAGGAAGACAGGCCTTCGTACAGGCGATTAATCCGAAGACGTTGACTTCAAACATTGCCTTCATATCATCCAAAGATGAATCAGCGGCCGTTTCAAAAATGCCGAAGCCGGCGTTGTTGATTAATACGTCAACATGACCGATCAAACGCCTTACGTTTTCAGCCTCTTCTGCATGCCGGACGTCAAACGGAACGACATCACACTGTCCGCCGCGCGCGGTAATCGTCTTTTTCACTTCCTGCAAGCGGTCCTCCCGCCTGGCGGATAAAAAAACATGAGCCCCTTCTGCCGCGCAGGAATATGCAAGCCGTTCTCCGAGTCCGCCGGATGCTCCGGTGATCCAAATCCGCTTATCCGTTAATCTGCCCATTTCCTTCACCCCTTCACAGCTTTAAACTTCAGAGTGTTCCCCGACTGAAAGGATACAGCCTTCCCTTCGGCGGCCAGCACGTCAAGATGGCCGATCGTTTCTGACATCGTTAAAAACAATTCATTTTCATACACAGCCGGAAACAGCCGCCGGCATACCTGGAAAGCCGTCAGCGTTTCCTCTGACAACAGGCGCAGCACATATTCCGACCGACTTCTCTGTTTTTCAAGCCGCCTGTCAAAAGCAGGCTTTACGTCTGTCAGCAGATCGCCGTGTCCCGGATATAAAAAGGACGGGTTTACGTCATACAGCCGCTTCATTGAGTTCAAGTAGTCGAGCATCGGGGCCGCGCGCACGCCCCCCTTTTCCGGAGCTTCCAGAATCGGATTGGTGGAGCTGTTGGATAAAAGCAGATCGCCGCTGAACATTTCACCGCTTTTTTCATGGTAGAGCGCAATGTGAGAAGCGGCATGACCCGGGATTTCGAGCACCGTCCAGCCGTTAAGCCCGTCAATTTTTCCGCCTTCCCTCACTGTTTTCGTTAACGGACGGTTTGCAGAAAATAAGTATGACAGCTTAACTGTTTTATGTATGTCTTCAGGCGTCAGGGGAACGTCCATTTCAGTCATAAGCGACAGAAAAAAGTCCTCCTGCCGGGCGATATACGACTGATCCTGAGTAATGTACCTGTCATTCAGCGGATGCCCTATTACTTCCGCATCGTCGGAAAAAAGGTGCAGCAGACCTGAATGATCTGCGTGATGATGAGTGAGCACCACCTGTTCTATATCCGCCGCAGAAACCCCGTGTTCCTTAAGCTGCAATGAGAGCGATTCAGCCGCTTCCTTTGTATTCGGGCCGCAATCAATAAGGGTTAAGGCTTCATCTTTTACTAAATAAACGATAACGTCGCCGACTGCAAACGGAGTCGGCACACGTATCGGAATGATCTTTCTCGCTGCCATGTTTACGCTCCTTCGTTCTTTTCATTCCTGAATAATCATATTTTAGCGTTTTCTTTTCACTGTGTCATTATTGCCGCATATCGGAAAAAAAGATTGACATCCCGCTCTTGCGCATAGCATAATGAACAACAAACTAGAAAACACGGAACGCGATGACGAGGAACTAGTATATAAACAACGGCAGCAGAGAGCAATGTCCCCGGCTGAAAGACATTGCGGCCCTCTTGTTTACAGAACCTGCCCTCAGAGCGGTTAGGAAAACCTAAACGTATCCCCTCGTTACGGGATTTGAGCTGAGCACGGCTGATTCGTGCTAATGTAAGGTGGTACCGCGAAACCTTTTCGTCCTTTTTGACGGGAAGGTTTTTTTGTGTTTTGAGAAGAAGGAGGATTTATATGAAGAAAATCGGTTTTATCGGGGCCGGATCAATGGCGGAAGCAATGGTGAACGGACTGCTGCAAAGCGGAATGACAGCCCCCGGACATATATATATGACAAACCGGTCAAATGACAGCCGGCTTGAAGAGCTCCAAAAAACGTACGGAGTAAAACCGTGCCGGGATAAAGAAGAGTTTTTCAGCAATACCGACATTCTCGTTCTCGCCTTTAAACCGAAAGATGCGGCAGAAAGCATTGAGAACATTCGCGAATACGTGAAAGATCAGCTTGTGATTTCTGTCATCGCAGGGCTGACGATTCACACGATTCAGCAATATTTCGGCAGAAAGCTCACCATCATCCGGGCGATGCCGAATACATCCGCGGCCATTCAGCAATCGGCGACCGGTTTTTCCGCAAGCTCCGAGGCGAGTGAAGCTGAAATCCGGACGGCAAAAGAGCTTCTGGAAACAATCGGAGAAGCGACGCGCTTTGAAGAAAAACACCTTGACGCCGTCACAGCCATTGCCGGAAGCGGTCCCGCCTATGTGTACCGGTATGTCGAAGCAATGGAAAAGGCCGCCCTTCAAGCCGGCCTGCCGGAAGAAACGGCAAAAGAGCTGATTTTACAAACCATGGCCGGGGCGACGGAAATGCTCAGAACAAGCAGCAAACGGCCTGAACGCCTGCGCAAGGAAATCACAAGCCCGGGCGGCACGACTGAAGCAGGCCTTCGCGCATTAGAAGAGCGCCGCTTTGAAGAAGCCATCATGCACTGCATCGCAGAAACCGCAGCACGGAGCGCCGAAATTAAAGAACAATTCGCAGGCTCCGTTCTGCAAAAGACGGACCAGTGATAAAGCATGGGGCTTCCCATGCTTTTTTCATTCTGTTTAACTGCCGTATAAGCGGCTGATTCTCTCTTTTACTTCAGGAAGATGGAATGTGGCTTCGTGCATTTTCACCTCTTCCTCAACCGCTTTTGTCAGCTCTCTTTTGATCCGTGCGGTCACATTGGTTTTCAGCGCAACCAGTGAGGCTCTCGGTTTATCCGCCAGCAGCCGGGCTAATTCGCGGCCTCTTTGAAGGACGTCTTTTTTCGGCAGCACTTCAAACGGAACTCCCCGTTTTTCCAGAGCGGCGCCGCTGAAATTCGCGGCAGTAAACAGCATTTCTTCCCCGAGGACAATTCCCAGTTTTTCAGGCACAATATACGTCGCGCCCATTCCCGGTGTAAATCCGTACTTCATATAATTACAAGAATAAAAACTCTCTCTGCTTAAAATCACGAAATCCGCGCTCAGACCGATCGTAAAGCCGGCTCCGATCGCATGCCCCTGCATGACGGAAATCACAGGGATCCTGCAATCCAATAAAAGACTGTGAAGCTTTAAATCTGTAAATTGGAGCTTTCCGCTCTGAATGGTCAAAAGCCCCTCCTGCGTTCCTCCCGTGCAGAAATAATTTCCGTAACCCGTCAGAAGGACGGTTTTATAGGACGGATGGGCATTGATGTCTTGGAATACCCGGTGCAGCTCTCTGACAAACTCTTCTGACAGCCCGTTTTTCCCGGCCGTATCCTGCATTGTGACCTGCACAATGCCCGGTTCTGTTTCCTGTACATCAATCATTGGATTCATGTTTATTCTCCGTTTCTTTAAAAATACTCAAGCCTTTCCGGCTCTTATACTAGGTCGTCCATTCATACTTTCTGTGAAACTCTTTTATTTCAGTCAGCACCAATCGCGTTTTTCCTTGATGCGCATTCGGGATGTCTGCTGCGGGCGCGGCATTTCTTGTGCCGAATTTTACGATGCCGCTGTCTTGGAGCAGCCGGTCATAATCAGCCATCGATAAACGGACGCGTTCATCCAAATGCCGGCTGATCTGAAATTGATTCTGCCGCGTACGGCTTTGCGGCATAACGACACCGCTGTAAAATTCAGAGCAGCAGCCCGAACCGTATGAAAAACAGCCGACTCGTTTCGGCGTTTCAAAAGAGCCGTTATCAATCGTGCTGGCAAGAGATAAAAATACGGTGGCCCCCATGATGTTGCCGACGCGCTGACAGTATTGAATCCCAGGCAGCACGCGTTGCTGAAAATCCGCTTCAATGTCTTGCGGCGTAGCCTTTGCCAATTTTCTCATCATCGTCCGATGCGCTCCTTTTACCATTCCGCCAAACGGAGTATGAAAAGAAAGGTATTGAAATGTATTCTTATAATCCGCCCCGCTCACACGCTTTCGGTATTCCTGAAATGATTTTTCACAGCAGTCCAAATAAGACATGAGCGACAGATCAGCATCCCCCGCTTCACTATCCGGAATCGGACGGCAGGTATCCATGACTTCATACCCGTAATACCCGCTTGCGCCTTGATCAAGCAAAAAGACATGAGGGGTGCTGCTGACTAAAAGCGCCACAGCTCCCGCCCCCGCACTCGGTTCGGCATAGGACCATTCCTCCGTCAACGCGTCACCGCCTTCAGCCACCAAAAAGCGGGAAATATCCGTTCCGATGATGAGCGCTTTCGCTCCCGGCGATGTTTGCGATAAGATGAAATTCACGCCCATTTGAAACCCGGCCGTTAAAGAATAGCAAGCCTGTTTCACCTCAAATAACCGGCAATTCCGCTTCAGCTGCAAATAATCATGGACGTATGTACTGATGGATTTGCCAAAATCAATCCCGGATTCCGTACAGGTGATCACCATTTCAATCTGATTCCGTTCCTCTTCTGACAGAGAGTCGATAATCGGTTTTGCGGCATTTACGGCGAACGTAATCGGATCTTCAAACGGAAGCGCCACCACTTTTTCTTTCATCAGCAGGTTCTCAAACCTTTTTTTATCCAAGTCCCGATGTTCCGCAAGCTCCATGACGTCTACATACGCGGTTCCGCCAAACACGTTCATTGCTTCGATTCCTACATTCATTTCTCCAAGCCCCCAGAGTAAAGAGGCTTCCTGCGGAAGCCTCTTTTATTTTTCCGTTCAAAATTCAACAAGCAGCCTGTCAACGCCGTGAAATACAGGGCTCGGAACCAGATTCGGCTCTTGATCCTCAGTAAAACGCCATGCGGGCATCTGTTCAAAAAAGTGGGAAAGCGCGATTTTCGCTTCAAGCCGGGCCAGCGGCGCTCCTAAACAATAATGGCTGCCCTGACCGAATGACAGATGCTGATTCGGCTTTCGTCCCAAGTCAATCTGATCGGCATTTTCAAACTTCTTTTCATCTCTGTTCGCCGATCCAATCCACGCATACACTTTTTCTCCGGCCGGAATCGTTTTTCCGCCAATCTCGCTCTCAACCGCGGTGTAGCGGGTTACCCGCTGAATGGAAGGTCTGAGGCGGATGACTTCCTCAATAAAGTCAGGAAGGAGCGCCTTATTTTCAAGCAGCCGGGGCAGAATGTGCGGGAACTCCTTGAGACTGAGAAATGAGTTTCCGATCACATTTTCCGTCGTTACGTGCCCCGCGACAATCAACAAGCCGCAAAAACCGATTAATTGCTTGTCTGACAGCGGCTCTCCGTCTAAATCAGCTGAAATTAAATGGCTGATTAAATCATTTTGCGGCTGTTTTCTCCGCTGTAAAATAAACTGCATGAAGTATCCGATCATCTGCTTTTGCACTTCATTCATTTTCTTTTCATCTTTTACATTCTGGCTTTGGTCGACCCAGCTTTTAAAGATATCTCTGTCTTTCGGAGGAAATCCTAAAAGCTCTGCGATCACGATAATCGGAAGCGGAAATGCGTAATCTTCAATAATGTCCATCCTGCCTTTTGAACGGACGGCCTGAAGCAGGTCATCAGCGATAGCGGCTATACGCGGTGTAAGAGACTCAACCGATTTCGGCATGAACGGCTGATTGACCAATTTTCTGAAGACGGTGTGTTCAGGCGGGTCCATTTTCAAAAGGCTGTCTTTGTTAATATGCCGAATCATTTTTTCCTGTTTGTCCGCACTTAAGTATTTATGATCGGAAGAAAAATGACTGTAGTCAGAAATCACCCGCTTCACTTCATCATAGTTGAAGATTTCCCAGCAATCTTCCTTTTCATTGTAATGAACGGGAGAGGTTTCTCTCATCGTTTGGTACCACTTGTACGGCTGCTGCTGTCTGATTTTTGTTAAACTGGTCATTTTCATTCCTCCAAGATGTGATCAAGATTTGAAATGACCCGCCGAAGCTTACGAGTAAACCCGGCGGGCGGATATGTGAATTTACGGTCTTGTTTTGGCGGGCTGCTTCAGCATCTCACCATGCACATTCAGTATCTTTTCCTGCAGCTGCAGGAAGCTGTGTTCTGTCATTCCATCTGGCGAATATAAAACGCCGCAAAATTCAGAAATCGTTTCGGCTGCGCTGTCTTCAGCCAATAACGTCATATGGTTGGATACCGCCACATCCATGATGGCGATATTTGTCATATGCTCTTCCCACTGGCTCCAATAGTTGACGAAATCAGCGGATAAAATATCAGCCCTGATTGTAAAATACGGATCAAGCTCACCCAAGAAAATACCGTTTTTATTTCGGAAATAATAGCATGTCACCCCGTTCGGATCCGGAAGCGGCAGGAGTTCGTAATCAGTGATTTCGTAAGCGTCCTGAACGTTTATATTCTGCCTGATCAGATTTTTCACCAACGCGTCCGTCTTCGTTAACCCCCGCTGTTTGGCTTTTGCGATTAATTGCTCTAAAAATATATCTTCATGAAGATCGGCATCTAGTTCATCACGATGAATCAAGGTTTCAGATATGCGTTCCGGATGTTGATAGATCGGTGCAAATAAAGCCATGTTCACCGTCTGCAGCATCATATTTTTATCAAATAATTCATCAGGAATGTTTATTTCCCGCGCACCCGCTGAGTCAAAGGAGTCGAGCATGACGATTGACTCAACGGTTTCTCCAGCCAGCTGCAATTGCCGTGTGACTTCATAAGCGAGCATGCCCCCTAATGAATAGCCGCCTACATCGTAAGGACCCCGGGGCTGCACGGTACGTATGAGCTTAACGTAATACTCGGCCATGTTTTTAATGCCGCGGATCGGTTCCCGTTCTGTCATCCATCCTCTTGCCTGAATTCCGTAAAAAGGACGCCCGGTCCGTTCGGCAACAGGCTGGTACAGCTCCACTGCCCCCAGCGCTGAATGAAACCAGAAAATCGGTCTTCCCTTTCCACCCGGGTTAAGACAGATCAGCTCGGGCGGTTCTTGATCATCTGTCTCTTCTGATATATCGTTTTGTTTCGTATGTTCCCCATGTACTTCCTCAGTGTCTTTTTGGACAGAACCGGTCAGATACCCGGCTAATGTTGCGATTGTCGGATATTCATAGACCAGATTTGCCGTAATAGACGCTTGATAGGTTTTATTAATGGACTGAACCCATTCCACACCGATAATAGAATCCAGCCCCATCTCAATGAATGCCTCATGCTCATCAATATCTTCCGGCTTCAGAAACAGGATGTCCGCAAGGCTTTCTTTGAGCTCTTTGCGCAAAGTGCCGTCAGCGATGCCGGCAAGGGGAGTTTCTGCTTCCGGGATTTGCGGACGTACCGCTGTTTCCTCCGCTTCAGCATACTCGGGTTTCTTTATTTGCCCCGCTATATATTCCGCAAGCTCCTTAAGCGTCGGGTGTTCATACACCTTATTGGCAGTAATCTCAGTGTGGTGCGTTTTATTTACTGTTTGTATCCATTCAACCCCGATAATGGAGTCAAGCCCCATGTCGATGAAAGGCTCATCAGCATCAATATCTTCCGGTGACAAAAATAAAATATCTGCCAGGCTTATCCTCAATTCTTCAAGCAATGTTCTATTGTCTTCGAAAACGGCTTTTTCTGGCTGATGGACAGAAACAGTACCATCCAAAGGCTGTAACACGATCGGTTTTTGCAATGTCTCCGGTTCAAACGCTCTCATTTCGATCTCAGTTAAAGGAGTCAGAGAAAGCAGCCCTTCATGTTCAGGCTGCGGCGAAGACGGGAGAACGGTTTGCGTTTCAGACTTTTTCTTGGCTTGACCTGGTAAAGAACTGTTTACATCACCCGCCCAATACCTTTCTTTTAAAAACGGGTAGGCAGGAAGCGGCGTTTTATAATATTGCCCTCCGTCAAAAAGCCGTGTAAAAGGAAGATCATACCCTCTGCAAAAAAGGTCAGCGATATGTGCCAGGCTTTCTCTGTACTGTGCGGGCGAAGCCGCCGAGCGGCACTGTTCAATGCATTCCATTCCGAATGTTTTCATTCCGGCTTCTTCTGCCGGCTTCTGATCCTTCAAATTGGACACAAACACACCCGGAAGCTCTCTTTTTACAAGCCACTCCGATAACACCCGCTTCAGTTCGTCCGCACTGCTTACGATACAGGCAAACCGGTGATGTAAATGCTTTCTGCCGAGCAGGAGCGTATAACTTATATTTCCCAGATCGCTGTCTTTGTTCTTGCTGAGTGAATCCAGCAGGCGTTCTGCCTGAATTTCCAGCTGACGCTCCGTCCGCGCAGATAAAGGAATGAGGCAGGCCGGTTTTGCCGGCGACCGGCGCACAGTTTGCGGCGCCTCTTCAATCACAAGATGGGCATTTGTTCCGCTGAATCCGAATGAACTGATGGCGGCTCTGCGCGGTGCATCCGGATTCCGTTCCCACGGTATCAGTTTTTCATTCACAAAAAACGGGCTGTCCGCAACTTGAATATGCTGATTGGCTTGATGAAAATGCAGGGAAGCCGGAATCTGCCGGTGCTTCAGCGACAGCAGGATTTTAAACAGTCCGGCCATCCCCGCGGCCGCAGCGGCATGTCCGAGATTGGTTTTCACAGAGCCGATGGCGCAATATCCTTTTTTATCCGTATAGCGGCGGAAAGCGCGCGTTAATGCGCCGAATTCGATCGGGTCGCCCAGTGCAGTGCCCGTTCCGTGAGCTTCCACCATTTGAATGGTTTCCGGATCAATGTGAAAAGTGTCATAGACATGCCGTTCCAATCGTTCTTGAGAAAGCGCGCTTGGGGCGGTTATTCCGTTTGTAGCGCCGTCCTGATTCATTGCAGAGCCTTTTATGACGCCGTACACATGATCTCCGTCACTAACGGCGTCGCTAAGACGTTTCAGCACCACCGCTCCCACGCCTTCACCAGGCACGAACCCGTCCGCGCTTTGATCAAACGTATGGCAGCGTCCGGTCGGTGACAGCATATTCGCCTTATTTGACGACTGATAAAAAGCGGGAGTGGATTGAATGAAAACCCCGCCCGCCACCGCCATTTCCGTTTCTTTCGTCCAGAGCCCCTGACATGCCAAATGAATGGCTGTCAGCGAACTGGAACATGCTGTATCAACAGTGATCGCCGGACCTTGTAAATTAAGGTGATAGGCGATCCTTGCCGGAGTGACGGAATTGTGATTGCCCCAAAAAGCCTGCGCGGGCCCCTGCTGTTTAAAAATGGCCTGGTAATCTCCGCCGCAGGAGCCGGCATACACGCCGCATTCCCGGCCTCTTACCGAGTCTCCCGCATATCCCGCATCTTCAAGCGCTTTCCATGATTCTTCCAAAAACAGCCTCTGCTGCGGGTCCATATAGGTCGCTTCACGTCCCGATATATGAAAGAAAACGGGGTCAAAACATTCAATGTCCTCTATAAAACTGCCATACTGGCATTGGCTGTCAGAGACATCCCATCTGTCTGCTTTTTTAATCAGATCCCGTCCGGCGGCTAAGTGTTCCCAAAACTCTTGGAGATTCTCCGATTCAGCAAACCGCCCGCTCATCCCGATAATCGCGATCGGTTCTTTTTCAGGTAACACAGCTGCTGATTTTACTGTATCGGCCGGATCCTTTTGTTCGGAGCGATACGTCATTTGATACGGCTCAGAAACGCTGATGACGATTTTCCCGATATTTCCGCGGTCATCCAGACAGTGATACGCTTCTTTTATGTCTTCAAAGGAAAAGATTTTTGAGATGACAGGCTGAATGACTCCCTCTTCCGCCAGCCGCTGCAGTTCCAATTGATAATCCTTGACCTGATCCGGATTTTGAAGGGACAGCTTCCGCAAATCCACGCTGTGAAACGATTGATTGTTATGAAGGACGGACAAGTCGACTGATTTAGCGGATTTCAGCGCAGTCATGGCAATTTCGATATATCTTCCGCCCGGCGCCAGGCAATTCATTCCTTTTTGCATGGCATCACCGGCCAGGGTATTAATGACAACATCCACCCCACGGCCGCCGGTCATTCGCATGATTTCCGTTTCAAAATCTTCTTCTAAATAGCAAATGGTATTGTGGACCCCGAGCGAATGCAAATACTCAATTTTTTTCTGTGATCCGGCCGTGGCATATATTTCCGCGCCGATATGCCGGGCCATTTGCACCGCGATCAGCCCCGTTCCTCCCGTCGCGGTCTGAATTAATATTTTTTCGCCTTTTTTAAGTCCGGCTTTCCGGAAGGCGTCTATCATTGTCACCGCCACGGTGGGAAGAGCGCATGCTTCTTCAAAGGTCAGCCGGGCCGGTTTATGATAGACTTGATGTTCTTTACATGTGATGAGATTCGCCTGAGATCCAAATTCCTCTCCCATGCCGACAATCACTTCATCACCTGGAATGACAGATGTTACATGCCTCCCTGTCTTGATCACGACGCCGCTTGCTTCAAATCCCGGAGTGAACGGATAAGGCGGCATCGTCGGGTACAGCCCTCTGACACAAAGCAAGTCTCCGAAGTTTAAAGAAAAGGCGCGGACGGCTATTTGAACCTCGTCATCTTTTGTCTCGGGCACTTCACTGCGGGCAATCGTCAGATCTTCAATGCCGCCCGGACGGTCAATCACAACCCGGAACATTCCCGAGTCAT
This sequence comes from Bacillus sp. GZB, assembly GCF_001975995.1. Classification (NCBI taxonomy): domain Bacteria; kingdom Bacillati; phylum Bacillota; class Bacilli; order Caryophanales; family Bacillaceae; genus Bacillus; species Bacillus sp. GZB. The sequence continues at coordinate 615,224 of NZ_MTQG01000017.1, read as the reverse complement.
CGGACTTTGCGAAAGAAGGCGGCATACGTTCTTGTTTCGGTTTCTGATAACCGTTTTCCTTTCTTTCCGTCTGCAGAGGTTTTTCAGCAGGCCGTTCTTCCTGAAGCGCCGGGCGGATTTTCGCTCTTTCGGTCTCCAGAGAAGAGGCTATGATGGTTTCGTATTCTTCCGAGATATAACCGGTCAGCAGTTTCACATGATAGTAATCAAATAAAATCGTTGTCTGCAGTGTAAGATTCAAACGCTTATTAATCTCGTTAATCACATTGACGGCCAAAATGGAATCAATGCCGTATTCAGAGAAATTCAGTTCTTCCTGAATATCCTCTTCTTTCATTTTTAATACATCGGCAATACTTGTTTTGATGACTGAGCGGACATGGGAAGCGACCGATTCCCCATCAGCCTTAACAGCTTGATGCTCCTCTGGCGCGCGGCTGCGGGGAACAGGCTGTGCGGGCTTTCGGAAAACTTCGGCCGGGGCGGCGTATGGCTTTCTGCCGTCTCTGATCCCTTGCATCCGGACGAGTCCGTCACTCTCAGCTGCGATAATCTGCTGACCTAAATCATGAGCCGTTTCAGCAGGGAAACAAACCGCTCTGTATCCTTCCGAATGCAGCACACGCTCCCACGATTTTGGATATAAGCCGGGACTTCCCGGAATCCGAAGCTCAGCATCCTCATAGGACCACCAGCCGTCAAGCAGCCCGAAGGTTAAATGGGTAAAAACAGAACGATCGCTGATTTCGTTTATCAGAATCATCCCGTTGTATTTCAGAAGCGCTTTCAGACGGCGCAGTGTCAAACCGATATTTTTTGTGGCGTGAAGCACATTGGCGGCGATGACAATATCGTAAACACCCGTTTTGATATTTTGTGATTCGCAAGGCTCCTCCGCATTAAACAAGGCTGTTGTCAAATACGGCACATCAGGTCCATATTCCTGTTCGGCATGCATTAAAAAAGCTTTAGAAACGTCCGTATAACAATATTCCGCAATCTGTTTTGCGAATGGTTGCAGTTTTGTAAACAGCATGGCGCTCGTTCCGCCCGTCCCGGCCCCTACTTCTATCAGCCTGATGCGGGCATCGGGGTGTTCTGTAAGATAGGCTTTCAGGTAAGCGGCCGCGGAATCTGCTAACACTTCATTAAAATAATCCGCGACAGGATTATGCTTATAAACACCTTCAACGAGCCGCATTGATGAATCGGGAAATACGATATCCGTAGCCGGACGTTCCCCTTTTAAAATGGAAGGCATCGCTTTTATCGTCGCCTCAGCCAATTCAGCTTGCGCAAGCTCCCCATTGGGAAGCAGGCGTTTATGGGCATTCCACTCATTCCAGACTGTGCGGCCGTCCGGACGCTGATCCGTGAGGAGGGTGATCGTGTATCCGTCATACGCGATATATCCGTTTTCTTTTAATAGATTCAGGCTTTCTTCCAGCCATCTGCCGTATGTGCCGATCACGCCGGCGCTCCGCATGGATGCTGCAGGTGTAGTGACAGGCTCGCTGAAAAACCCGATTGACTGTAATTGGTAAAAGAGCAGTTTGCAAAGAAGGCTGTTCATATGCGCAACTCCATTTCTCGTTTTAAAGTCTCAAGCCGTTCATTCCGATCCGGATTTTGCCGCTTGACGCTTTCCATAAATGAAGGCTCCGGGCCGGATACAACCGATATTGCATCTTGATCCGTCAGCGCGGCTAAGCCGTGCGGAGCAGCTTTAATGAATGCCGCTTGGCTGAACGGTTCTGATAGTAAGACTTCCAGCGCCTCCATTGCTTCATCGGGTTCAATAGAACCGATCCCTGACGCCTCCATCCGTTTTCTGTAAGACGGGTCTGATACAACGCCCAGACTGCCCCAATATCCCCAATTCATGACTTTCACTTCACAATCAAGCAAGGAAGCGATATGGCGGGCAAAGGCGTCTTGAAATGTACACCCTGCCGCATAGTTGCTTTGCCCGGCATTTTTTGTGAAAGAATTAACGGATGAGAAAAACAGCACAACATCAAGCGGTTCTCCCTTAAAAGCTTCGATCATTCGGACGCTCGTATTCACCTTAGCTGAAAAAGCGTTTCTGAAAGAAGCTTCATCCATATTCGCCATACTTTTGTCGGCAAGCGTTATCGCGGAATGGATGACTCCCGTTATATCGCCGTATTGCTCTCTTACGGAACGGACGGCAGCCTTAAGCGCTGCGGCATCTTGAGCATCAGCCTGTATATAATGCGGCGCGGGACCTGATAGCGCCAGCCTGTCTATTTTGCTCTGAATCTCCTGATCCTTCGGCCGCCTGCCGATCCATATTATCCGTGCCTTGTAACGGGTGATCATGTATTTGCTCCATGCTTCTCCGATGCCGCCCGCTCCGCCGATGACAGCATAAACGCCGCCTTCTCTGTACGACATACGCGGAGCGGAGCTTGTCAGCACCCGGACTGTTTTTTGCTTGTGCCAAGCTCCGTTGCGGTACGCGGCAGCATTTCCGTCCGGATCTGGAGGGAGGCGCCAGATGTCTTTCATTTCAGACGAATCACTGTCTTCTTCTGCATCAATCAGCCTGATGTCCCAGTTCGGATATTCTTTTGCCAATGAACCGATCAAACCGTGTACGCCTGCATGCTCAGGCTGCGGCAGATCACCCGGATACACGCACTGTGTCTGCCGGGTGACCGCCGTAAAGCTGATGTTTCGATTTCCATACCCGAGTGACAGCAGCGCTTTGATGAAACGGAAACATTGAATCACCCCATTCTCCTGCTCATCAAGCATTTCCTGACTGACGGATGCGGGTGCGAAACGATCCGGCGCAATCCATAAGAAATGGCGGATATCTTGATACCCGGCTGTCAATTTACGTAATGTTTGCTCGCTTGAATGATCCGGCGTCTCCGCCAGATGGGCGCGGGGCCACATTTTTGCCGCGGCCTTTATGGTATTTCCCGGCTTTCCGATGATCAGCAATTGTTCCTGATCAACCGCTCGATTTTCTTCCAGGGAAAAGAAAGTTTTGTCCCAAACAGGGGCAAGCATCGCCGTCTGAACTTCCTGCCGTTTGCTTTCGGTTTGGTTTGTCTGCCGGACCGCCCGGCAGACAAATCCTGTCAATCTCATACAAACAGCGCCGTTTTCATCACATAAATCAATATCCAGCGTCAGCGCTCCGTTATCTGACCGATCGCTCTGTTTGCGGACAAGCGCCCACATCGTTTTCTGAGTCGGCTGAAATATTTCTGCCTGCCTCAGGGAAAACGGCAGCATCGGAGTGTCTCCGGCAGTATCTGAACCGGCACCCAGTGACGCCTGAAACGCGGCATCTAAAAGACTCGGGTGGATGACAAACTGATCGGCGGTACTGTCTGCCGATTCCGGCAGCGACAGCCGGGCTGCAGCGCCCCTCTCTCCGATCATCAGCTGATCAATTCCTTGATGGCTCGGCCCGTATATCATACCCGCATGCCGGAAAGCCTGATAAACCTCATCAGACGTCATAACCGATTGGCCGCAGCCGGACAGCCAGCCCTCTAAGTGAACTGACGGAACCGCTGCTATCTCTCCTGATACCGCGGTGCCTTTACTGTATAAAATCCGTTCTCCCCCGGGTTCTTCCGATAGGCTGTAAATCGTAAATTCAATGTCTTCATTTTCCTTAAGGATAAGGCTGATATGGACTTCTACATCCGTCCCATTATGAACGACAGGCCTCATCCATATGAGATCTTTCAAATACAGTCCTTTACGTCCGTCCGGCACAGCGCATGCGGCACGCTCAACGGCCGCCCTGGCCATTTCGATCACGGCGGCTCCCGGGAGCACCTTCTCCCCATTGACTGTGTGATCAGTGAAAAAGAATTCCCGTCCGGTAAAAACGGATGTGAATTTCAGCTCCCACAGATCGGATGTGTTTTCATGAAGCAGCGGATGGATCACCGTTTTGCCGTCATCCCTTTTTGAAACCGCCTCGGCTTCATCTTGAATCCAGCATCTGACCTTTGCAAACGGATAGGCGGGAAGGCTGCTTCTCCGGGGTTTTTGTCCCGAATATAACAAGTTCCAGTCCACATCGACTCCCTGCACCCACATGTTCAGCAAATGACCGTACTTTCTCTTTTTCAGCCATTTGACCATGGCTTCCTGCAAATCTTCATCAGATTCAAACACAGCCACTGTCTCATGATTTCGCTTCGCCCGCCCCCTGTAAAGATGCGGTGCGTTTTCATTTTCCAAGTACGATCTGAGCTTGTCCTCCAGCTCCTTAAGGGAGTCCGCAATGAAAGCCAGCCGCTCATCCATCGCTTCCCGCCCCGCCTGTAAAGTGTACGCGACATCAAATAAGTCCGGCTTATCCGTATGCTTCTTTTGAAGAAAAGCAAGAAGGCGCTCCGCATATTCTGTCAGACGCTCCCCGTTTTTCGCAGACAGCAGAATGACAGCCGGCTCTTGGCTGCTGATTGCTTGTTTTACCGGAGCCTCATATTCTTCAATAATGATATGCGCGTTAGAACCGCCCGCACCAAAGCTGCTGATCCCCGCCCTGAGCGGCTGTTCTTCTCCGTCTGCGGCAATCCGTTTCCAATCTGTTAATTCCCGGCAGACGGAAAACGGCCCTTCGTCAAATTGGATATTCGGATTTAAAACATCCGCATGCAAAGATGGGGCGATTTGTTTGTGCTTCATCTGCAGCAGCACTTTTGTGACAGCCGCGATGCCTGCTGCCGATTCCCCATGTCCGATATTTGATTTGACAGACCCGATGAGACATGTTTCAGGAACATCACCGAATGCATCGGTTAAAGCCCGGATTTCAATCGGATCGCCTAATTTCGTCCCTGTCCCGTGCGCTTCCACATAGCTGATCTGGCCCGGAGACACCCCCGCTTCCTGTAAAGCTTGAGAAATGACTTCGCTCTGCGCCTTGGGGTTCGGTACGGTGTAACCGCTCGCTCTTCCGCCGTGATTAATGGCAGCTCCTTTAATGACGCCGTAAATCCGATCTCCGTCTTGTACGGCGTCTTCTAAACGTTTAAGAAGCAGCACCCCGACTCCTTCTGCCGGAATATAGCCGTCACCCCCGGCGCCGAAACTCCCGCAGTGTCCTTTAGATGAGATGAACTGCCCCTGGCTCAGCATGAAGTACTTGTTAGGATGAACGGTGAGATTCACTCCGCCGGCAAGCGCCGCGCGAATCCGATGATCCCGCAGATCCCGGCACGCCATGTACAATGAAGTCAGAGAACCCGAACACATCGTATCGACCGAAATGCTCGGCCCTTGAAAATCACAAAAATAGGAGACACGGTTAGCAATGGATGAAATCCCGCCGGGGAGCCCGATATGCCGTCCTTTCACTCCCGCTTCAGCCGCGAATAACGGGTATTCCTGATACATGACACCGGCATACACACCTACCTGACGGCCCAGTTCAGGTGATGTCCTCGTATATCCCGCATCCTCCATCGCCATCCACGCATGCATTAAAAACAGCCGTTCCTGAGGATCAAGGTGTTCCGCTTCACGGGGGGAAATCTTAAAGAACTCAGGATCAAAATCGGCGATCCCGTCAATGAATCCGCCCCATTTGCTGTAGATCGCTCCCGGCGCCGTCCGGTCCTCGGAAAAGTAATGTTCCCATTTCCAGCGGTCTTTCGGAATTTCGGTAATGCAATCCTTTCCTTGTTTGAGATTTTCCCAAAACGCATTGATATCATCGGCCTGCGGATACTTGCCGGAAATTCCGACAATGGCAATATCCAGCGGGTTTCCTTTCGTTTTCTGACGGCTTTGATTCCCGGACGGGGCAAAAGACGCATTTTCAAGCCGATTTGGCTGAAGCACCTCTTTCACAGACGCGTTTTTCAATTCCGCCAGCTGTTCTCCGGTATGGCTGAGGACTGCGGCGTCAAATGAGAGAAACCCGTCTTTTTTATGTTTGATTGTATTCACCACATAGACGGTATCAGACATGACAGGTCCGTAAAGCGTCAGCCTCTCAATCATGAGCGGGACGTGAATCCGCTTTTTCAGCTGCAATTCTTCTTCACCGAGCGACATATAACAAGAATTCAATATAAGCGGGTCAAATGCAAAGTGATGCAGATCGCCTTTTTCTTTTTTTCCTGATAAGTCCAGCTGCAATAAAAAGGAGCTCTCACTCATTTTGTATCCCGCCGTTACCGTTTTCAGCATCGGGCCTATCGTGAAGCCGGCAACCGAATCGTACAGACGGGAAATGACATCCGGCGCCACCTTTTGTGCATGCGCCTTCATTTGTTCAACGTCATATGATTTTTTCACGGGTGCCTCTATACCTCTGCTTATTTCTCCTTCGGCACACGTCTTCCGGCTTTCTTTACCTGAAACAGAGCAGCTTGCGGTAAAGCGTTCGGCACTCTTTTCTGCTGCAAATGAAATGTCAATATGTGCGGCCTCTCCCGTCTCCAGCGTGACGGGCCCGCCCGTAAAACGGATATCTTTCAGCTCGGCGGGATACGTGTCGGAATGAGACGTTCCGGATGTTTCAAGCACCAGACACGGATACACTACACCCATCAGTGCCGGTTTGCCGAAAACCAGATGATCCTGAAGGAATGCTTCATGTTCATAGAAAGTAAATGTCTGACTGCCTGATTGCGTTTCAGAGACCGGTGCTGCATCCGCGACAAGGCCGGATGATTCATCTGTCCCTTTTGTTTTTATGTCTTCAAGCAGCTCGGATATGCTGCTGCATTCAAATAAAAGAGTCGGATTCAGACGCAGATCAAACGCCTCTTCGATGTCTTTAATAATGGCCAGAAGCTGTGACGATTCAAGGCCTAATTCAAAAAACACGGTGTGCGCATCATTTCTTGTGACAGGACGGCCTACGTATGTTGAGAAAATGCGGTATAAGGTTTCCTCCATCTGCTGAACGCCTGGTGTCAGCTGCCGGTCTGTCCGCACCTTTTTGGCTGTCAGGCCGAGCAGTGAAGCAATATGCGCACCGCTGGGGTTGTAAAAGTCAATATCCATTTTCACCATTTCAGACGGCGTGCCGGACTTTTTCGAAATCACCGCGTAACAGCGCTCCGTAACGGTTTCAGCGGCAAAAAACGAATCATAATAAATCGGTAAAAACAAACCGGCGCCTGCAGCTGTCTGCAATACGCCGGAGGCCATGGCGGCACCGTCCATCAGCGCGGGGTGAAAGAGAGCGCCGGGGAGATTTTCCTGGCATGAATCAGACTGCCGAATATCAAGGAAACATTCCTCTTCATTTGCATAGATCTCTCCTTCCGGCTTCATCAGCCCGTCATGCGACAGTCCCCGGCTTCTCGCGTCTTCGTAAACCGTATGCAAAGAGACTGATGGAAGTGCGGCTTGTTGTTTTTTCTCCCCTGCGTCAAGGCGCCTATCTGATGAGAAGACTCCTTCATGCACCTCCGCTGATAAGAAAACCGTCCCGGAATCCGCCCCGCAAATCGAGGCAGTCCAGAACTCCTTTTCTTTACTGAATATGACACTCACATCAAGCCGCTCTGACCGCTTCACTGATAAAGGATGATAAATGGTCACCCGTTTCAGACAGATGGAACGGAATGAAAGATCAAGGCTTTGCTTTGCCAGCTGATACAGCATATCAATATAGGCCAGACCGGGCATGACAGATTCCCCGTGAACAAGATGGTTTTTCATAATGGGATGTTCTGCCGTCAGGCGCAGATTCACTGTTTTTTTCATGGTTAGTCCCCTTTTAAAAACGTCACGTTGTCACCTGCCAAAACGAGTCTGCAGGTGCAGTGCTTGTCTCTGCTTTTTTCTCATATTTCTTTAAAAGATCCGCAATGTCTGTTTTTTCATTACTTGTTTTTTCCGCTTCATTCTCCGTGCTGTTCCAGCCGCCCAAAAGGGGGTAGTGTTTTTTTCTGAATTCCGGCGGCTGAGGCGCCCGGTGATGTTCCCGCTGCCTTTCACCTCTGTATTCTTCAACGAGGATATGAGCATTTGTCCCGCCGTCAGGAAATGAACTCTGAGCTGCGACGCGGGGTTTCTTCTCTGAATGCCAATCAACGGGTTCACGATTAAAATGAATACGCGACGCTTCAAAGTCATAATGTTCAAATGGCTCACGCGCTGATAAGAAAGGCGGAATCCGCTTATGATAGACGCTCAGCACACATCGGATGAAGCCCGCAAGACCTGAAGACAGAAGCAAATGCCCTACATTCGGTTTCACCGATCCGATCCGGCAGGGCAGAAGCGTTTTCCGGTTCAGCTGATAGACATCTGAGAGCGCCTTGATTTCCACCGAATCAACGATTGGGGAACCGCCTCCGTTCACTTCTATATATCCAATGTCTTCGGGCGACTTTTCCGCCATGTCAAGCGCAGTTTGAATGGCGTCTCTCTGCGCTCTTATATTCGGTGAACCGGGACCGAGCGTCCGGCCGTCATTGTTTACCGAGACGGCTTTTATGACGCCGTAAATACGGTCTCCGTCCCGCACCGCATCGCTCAATCGTTTGATAAAAACCGCCCCCGCTCCTTCTCCGAGCACTTCTCCCGCTGATTCACGGTCGAATATATGAAACACGCCGTTCTCATTTAAAATGTTGCGCGCTCCGAATAACCGGTGCGCGGACGGAGATAAGAGCAGACTCACCGAACCGACTAAGGCCGCGTCAATTCTTTTGGCCAAAAGGGCGTCTTTTGCAAAGGACAGCCCGATCAGCCCTGAGGAACAGGCTGTATCCACGACAAGGCTCGGCCCTGTGACATTCAAAAATCGTGAAATGTTGGCCGCCAAATAGTTTTGCCCCGCCCCCAAAATCGGGTTAGGCGCCTGCAGGATATGTTCCATACTGACTGAAGGCTGCGCCCTGCCGCCGATGTACACGCCGACTTTCCGGCCCGATAAATCCTTTTGGCCGTACCCGGCATCATTTACTGAATGAACTGCTTCTTCTAATATGATCCGCGCCTGCGGGTCCATAATTGCCGCGTCTTTTTCAGAGATGCCGAAAAAGCCAGCATCAAACATGTCGATATCATCAATCCACCCCGCATAATCCTTTGCATTTGCTGTTGCATGCCAGCGCGATGCGGGGACAGGCCGAATGGCGGTGTTTCCTTTCATCAGCAGCTCCCAAAAAGCATCCGTTCCGCCCGCCCCCGGAAAACGGCAGGACATACCGACGACGGCAATATCGTCTTCGGTATCCGCTTTCGGCTTTATGGATGTTCTCTCTTCAGCGGCGGCGGTTGAATCAGGCTGGACGTCCCTGTCTTGAACGAAACCATTTTCTTTTGTCACAAAATCGGCTTCATGATGCGCTGCGAAATAGTCAACCATTTCTGTAATCGTTTGATATTGAAGCATTAAGGACGGTGTTAACTTTATGCTGATCCGTTTTTGCAATGATTGAACCAATTCCGCAAAGAGTATTGAGTCAATCCCGTATTCATCAAACGGCATATCATCTTTTATCTGCTCATCCGTCATTTTCAGTTCTTCACTGAAGACTGTGCGCACCCATTGACGAATCATATCCTTCACCTTTTGGTCACCGGCAGTGCTTTTTTTCACGGGAGCTTCAGATTTCTTCACCTTCAGAAGATCACCAAAATCAGTCTCACTGTCTTCTGGAACACAAGGAATTCCGCAGCTTTGTCCGTTTAAAATGATGTAATCTAAAAACTTCAGTCCGTCTTTGGCAGACAACCTGGAAAGTCCTGATTTTTGATAAGCAGGTGTTTCCGGCAGGCCTTCAGCCATGCCGGTTTCTTTCCAGACGGGCCATTGAACGGCTTTAACAAACACGTTCCCTTTACCTGCTTGATGATTTGCAAAAGAGTCCATAAACGAATTAGCCATCGCGTAGTCACTTTGCCCCGCAGCAAGCGAAGGGATCAGGCCCGAAACGGATGAGAACAAAATAAAAAACGACAGCGGCTCATTCTGAACAGCTTCATAGAGACCGCGAAGCCCTGTTACTTTCGGCGTGCAAACGCTTTCGATTTCAGTTTCGGTTTTGTTATAAAAAGCGGGGTGTTCTCCCATTGCACCCGCGCAATGAAAAACGCCGGTAATCGATCCCATCGTGCCGCGGATGCTGTCCATCATGTTCCGGAGCCCCTTTTGATCCGTAAGAGAAACGCTGTAATAGCGGATCTCCGCGCCCCGCTCGGCTAACCTCTGCATCCGCTCGGCTTTTTCCGGGAGAATGCCGTCCTTTTTCATGTCTGCCCACTTTGAGGAATCGGGAAGCGGCTCCCGCCCCATGATGACCAGTTTCCTGCATCCGCGTGAAACGGCATGCTCCGCCGCAATTGCGCCGATCCCGCGCGATCCGCCCGTTATTAACAGCACATCATAAGACGAATAGGAAAGCTCAGGCGCCGCCGAAACATTCATACCCTGCTTCAGAAACGGCACATAACGGCGATTCAGCCTGTAGCAGCATTCACTGACGCTTTTGGCCCGCGGCTGTAAAAATTCAGTCTCAATCTGTCTGCTTAATTCTTCTGTATGCTCAATCTCACAATCGCTATCTATCGTAAAAGAATGAATGTTGGCATACTCAGCGCCCAGCATCCGGTACAGCCCCGCCATTTTCGCCCCTTGCATCAGAGGTTTACTTTCCTTGAAAGGCTGGAGGCGGTGTGTCACTTGGCTGAACACAGCGCCGCTATGACGGAATGACTCAAGAGCCTGCTGTAAAAAGGCAAGCTTTCCGTGTTCTATCTCTTCCTGCCGTTCATATTCCGCGTCATATGCGGTTATGTCGACGACCCCGAGTATCTGTTTGTTTTGAAGAGACTCCCGCACTCTGCCGTAAAGGTTTCGCCCCGATGCGGCGGCGTAATAATCGGCGCCGTCTTTTGCCTGATGGATGAAGCAGATCGTTTCAATATGGCCGTTTCCTTTAAAAAGAGCATCGGCCAATCGGCTCGTCTTATCAGTTGCAAGTATCATTACTGTTCCTGATAATGCTTCAGATTCCGCCGGATCTTGCTGCTTCCAGTCTTTTTGAAGAATGATCTTTTGGTTTTCCGCCGGTTCGTCTGTCTGTTTCCGGATATCCGCGGGCACAGGCACCCAATACCGCTCCTTCGCGAACGGATATACAGGAAGGCTGACCCGTTTCGACTTCTCTCCTTCGTATAACAGGCTCCAGTCAACGGCGGTTCCTTTTGCCCACTCAGTGAGCAATCTGGAATATTGCTTGTTTTTCAGCAGCTCGGCCATTCCTGCTGATGAAATATCATCTTGAGCACGTCCGCGGAAACATCCTTCAATTTCTGTTTTCCGTTCAAGCACATCCTTCAGTTTCGCTTGCAGGCCGCAAACGGATGTAACGATCAATGCCAGCCGTTCAGGCATCGCTTCTCTGCCTGTTTGAAGCGTGTAGGCCAGGTCTTTAAGGTTGACTTCTTTTTCCCGTAAAAAGCGGTCATACCGTTTGACATATTCTAATAGGCGTTCTTCATTTTTTGCCGAAAGCAGAAACAGAACCGGCTCGTCTTCCCGTATATTTACCGATTTCTTTTCAGCCTGCGGCGGCAGATATTCTTCTATGACAAAATGGGCATTGCTCCCGCTGGCGCCAAAAGAACTTAAACCCGCTCTTCTCGGCTGGTCAGAATGTGACGGCCGTTCCCATTCTTCCAGCCGGTCCGCCACATAAAACGGCGTGTCCGGAAACGGAATATGGGGATTCAGCGTGTCCGTGTGCAATGACGGAAAGATTTCTCCATGCTTCAGCTGCAAAAGCACCTTTGTTAATCCGGCGATCCCGGCGGCTCCTTCTAAATGGCCGATATTTGATTTGGCAGAGCCGATGGCGCAAAACCGCTTCTTGTTTGTCCATTTGCGGAATGCGCGGCTCAGCCCTTCAATTTCAATCGGATCACCCAGAGACGTGCCTGTTCCGTGGGCTTCAATATAGCTCAGTGTCTCCGGATCAATGCCGGCACTCTGAAAGGAATCTGTAATGACTTCCGCCTGTGATGCCGGATCAGGCACGGTCAAACCGGATGTTTTTCCGACATGGTTTAAAGCGGAGCCTTTTATTACGCCATATACCGGACAGCCCATCTTTTCCGCTTCTTGAACGGTTGTCAGTAACACCGCGCCGACGCCTTCTCCCGGCACATAACCGTCACCGCCGTCGGCGAAGCTTTTGCAGACGCCTTCTGAAGACAGAAATCCGGCATTCGCCAAAAACGCATATTTATGCGGGTGTGTGACCGCATTCACACCGCCGGCAATGGCGAATTCGCACTCCCCCCTTTTTATGCTTTCACATGCCAAATGTATGGATGTGAGCGAAGAAGAGCACATCGTATCAACAGCCATTGACGGCCCTGTAAAGTTCAGGCAGTGAGACACGATATTCGGAACAGAGGCAGGCGTCACGCCCATAGACAGCGGTGTGCCCCGCTGTGTGATTTCAGCGCCGAACAGCTCATAATGGTTCCAAAACACACCTGCGAATACCCCGACGCGTTTTCTTTTTTGTGAAGATGGCCCGCGCGCCGTTCTGTCCTGATAAAAACCGGCATCTTCACAAGCTTCCCAAGCCGTCTCTAAAAACAGCCGCGCCTGCGGGTCCATCATTTCAGCCTGGCGCGGAGTCAGATTGAAAAACAGCGGATCAAAGCTGTCTATGCGATCTAAAAATCCTCCGTAACGGTAGAACTGATCTGCTTCATATGAGAAAGAATAACCTTTCCATCTGTCTTTCGGCATTGTTGTGATGCAGTCTTTACCAGAGCGCAGATTTTGGTAAAATTCATCCATGCTTCCCGCTTGCGGATATCTTCCCGCCAATCCGATTACCGCAATATCGTGCTCTTCTGTGTGTCTCTCTTGTTTTCGGCTCCTTCTCTTGACAGCTGCATGGGATAATGAAGAGCGGTTCTTGTCTGCCATCGGACCCAATCGGCCCATGCTTTCAGTTACAGCGGGCTCCTTCCCGTATAAAATAACGGATTGCAGTTTGCCGAGTCGCAGCATATATTCAAGTGAAGCCATCCCTTCCCCGGCCGGAAGCGGGCTGGTGCCGGTTGCATCATTCATGATCTCTTTCATCAAGCTGTCAACCTGCATGCCGCCATCTTCCCAAAGCGGCCAGTTGATCGTCATAGAAGCCCCGGTCCGTTCGCCTTTTTCCGCTTTGCAATCGCGATATTTCATATATTCATCCATAAAAGCGTTCGCTGCGGCATAATCTGTCTGGCCCGCATTTCCGGCCAACGCCGAGAATGAGGAAAATACGGCGAAAAATTCAAGCGGTTCATGCCGTGAAGCTTCGTCGGCATGAATCAGGCCGCTGATTTTCGGCAGGAACACCTGCTTCAAGTCAGAACTGTCTTTTTGGATGATAAATTGATCTTTTAAAACACCGGCACAATGAAAAATACCCGTCAGCCGGCCGAAGGTTTCTGTAATCTGAGCAAATGCCCGCTCTGTTTCGGCTTTATTGCCGATGTCCGCTTGAACGTAAAGAACTTCTGCGCCCAATGCTTTCAGTCTGCTGATCTTCTCAGACTGTTCCGGCGAACGGCCGATGAGTGCGAGCTTCACTTTTTCTTTTTCTGCAAGGTGACGGGCAAGCAGAAATCCAAGACCGCCGAGGCCTCCTGTAATGACATATACGCCGTTTTGTTTCCAAGGAGACTGTGTCTGCCCGTCCAGTTTCTCAATACGTTCGAACAATTTGATCTGCCGCATATTGTCTTTATACCGAATGTCTGTGCAGCCTGCATAAGAGCAGTCTGCTTCTGCTCTAATGATTGCGGCCGTCTCACTTGGCAATCTCTCATTCTTGTCACAGAAGGTGATCACCTGAGTGCGAAGAGCCGGATTTTCCAGATGTGCCGTTTTCAGCATAGCCCCGAGAGCGGAAGACAATGCCGCTCCATTCTCAACGGCGCATACAAGCTGAATCAATGTATGTTCTTTCGGATGGTCTGTCAGTTCCCGTTTGAGCATACGAAATATGCGCTCGGCATCTGCTTCAAACTGCTCATCTGCAACCTTATGCTCCCTTTTCAGTTCTATCACTTCCGCTTCCGGGCAATGTGCGCCGAGTTCACCGGTGAGACGGGGTCCTGCATCGGCAGCGATAATGAGATGACGGGTGTGTTTTTGCCCGTTCTGCACCGCCGTTTCCAGCGGATGATCTTTCCAGGCGGGTTCAAAAAACAGAACCTCATCAGCGATGTCAGCGTCTGATGTTTGCCGTTCTTCGGCCGAATCTTTCAGCACACAGCCCGCTTCATTGATAAGGTAATCCGCAAGGCGGCGGACAGATGAATATTCAAAAAGCAGTGTCGGATAAAACTGCTGCTGAAAAGTCTGCTCTAATATCTTTACAAGCTTCAGCAAATGCGCCGAGTCAAGCCCCATATCATAAAAGCCTTTCCGCACATCAATATCCTGTGCCGGACGATTGATCAGCCTGGCGATTTCCGACTTTATGTAAGTCGCCATGTTTTGTTCCGGCGTTTGCTGTTCAGACACGTCTTCTGCGGCCACAGGACTTTCGGGCTTTCCACGGCCGCTTCTGTTCTGCTGAGGCGGCTTCTCTTTGTCTATCAGATGGGTAATCATATTCGCTTGTCTGACCCTTTTTACTATCAGTTTCTCACATTCGGCCAATACGTTCCCTGCCCTGTCGTAAATCGTGAAGTCGGCCGAATAAACATCAGGTTCGCTGTCTGATGCGCCGCTTTCAGTGCGGCTGTTTTTCGCAGAATAAGTGTAAATCGTTTTCGGAAACGGCTGATGTATGCAAAAACGATTGATCATAAAAGGAATATAAGGTGTGTCATTTTGCTTTTGGGCCGACAATGCAAAGGAAGAGCCGGCAAGGGTGGACGCATCTAAAAAAGCCGGATGCGCCTTAAATTTCTCCCGGAATCCTTCAGCCAAATCACTCAGAGTGAGCTCCATTAATTCTTCTTTATCCTGAAGCTGATAAACGGCCCCTTCATTTTTCATAAACTCGCCATGTTCAATATGGCTTCTTCTTGCAATTCCGTAAATGTCATGCATGTCCCATTTTCGGCTTGCGTTTTTCATGAACGCTTCAATATTCAGTTCTTTTGCCCGGGGCGTGTCTTCTTGCAAATAAAGCTGGCATTCCATATTCTCATCCCGGTTTCCGCCAAGCGGTGTGCCGTTTTTTGCTTTTTCGCTAGTGATCTCAACTTTCCAGCTGTCACGCGCCGGCGTAAAGGTGACATACAGGTGTTTATCAAACTCTTCAGATGTTACAACAGGCTGCTTAAAAATAATCTGTCTTAATTCTATAGGCCTTTCACCGAGGTACCCGGCGGCGAGCCGATACAGCATATCTATTAAAGTCACGCCCGGGAGGACGCGGATTTGATGAACGCGATGATCCCGGACGATATAATTCGTATGGCTGATTTTCTGCAGGAACGTTTTGACTTGATCGGTGGCAACTGCCAATCTATCACACCTCGCTTATTTCAAACATTGCTTCTGTGCCCGCCTCATTTTCTTCCGCTTCGGGCAACTGTGCTTTTTCAGGCCAATACCGCTGTTTTCGGTATACTGTCTGGCCGCCTTTCGGTTCCATGGCCGCTTTTCGCTCTTTCGGTATTCCTTCGTTGCTGACAATGATATGGGCATTATTCCCGCCCAAACCGAACGCGCTGACCCCGGCCCTGAGTATCTCTTTTTTTCCGTCCCACCGCTTCAGCTCAAGCACAGGATAAAGCGGCGAATCATTAAATTGAAAGCGGGGGTTCGGTTTATGGCAATGCAAAGTCGGCGGCAGTTCTTCATTGGCAATCGCCAGCAAAACTTTGATGATTCCCGCCGCGCCCGCCGCACTCAGCAAGTGGCCGATATTGCTTTTGACGCTTCCTACACCGCAAAATTGTTTTTCATCGGAATAAGCAGACAAGACATTGGTTAATCCCTTTAATTCAATCGGGTCGCCGATCAATGTACCGGTTCCGTGCGTCTCTACGTATGTCATGGTGTCCGGCTCGATTTCCGCTGATTGAACCGCCTGCTCAATCAAGTCCTGCTGCGCCCGGGGATTCGGCGTCGTCACGCCCATTGTGCTGCCGTCATTATTAATCGCAGAGCCGTCAATAACGCCGTATATTTTATCTTCGTCTTCTATCGCTTTTTCGAGCGGCTTCAGCATCAGCACACCGCAGCCCTCTCCTATTCCTGTTCCGTCCGCATCGGCATCGAAAGATTTTGAACGGCCGTTTGGCGATAAGATTCTCGCCGCGCTCATTGTGAGAAAAGGTTTTTCATCAAGCAAAATGTCAACCCCGCCCGCAAAGGCCGCTTCCGCTTCTCCATTTTGAATAGCCTGCACGGCCAAATGAATTGCCGTTAGCGAACTGGAGCAGGCCGTATCTACGACCAGGTTGGGCCCTGTAAAGTTATAAATGTGCGCCATATGTGCGGTAATAAAATTTTGCCCCGCGCCAATAATCGCGTCTTTTTGCAAATATTGAAATTTCTGATGAAACGCACCTGCCCTTGCACCGGCAAAAACGCCGATACGGCGGCCCCAGAGATCCTCTTTTTGATAACCGGCATCAGCCAAAGCTTCCGCGCTCACTTCGAGCCACTGCCTTTGCAGCGGGTCTATCATCGGTGCCAGCGTTTCTGAAATATTAAAATACTCCGGGTCAAATTGATCAATATCGTGAATAAAACCGCCCCATTTACTGATGCTTTTTCCTTCTTGATATTCACCCGGCTGATAGTGTTCCCCGGTGTCCCATCTGTCCGGCGGAACTTCAGTGACGGCATCCGTTCCGCTGCGGAGATTCTTCCAAAATTCTTTTATATCCCCCGCTTTCGGAAAATGGCAGGCCATGCCGATGATCGCAACCTTTCCCCGTTTCTCAGGCTTATATGCCGTTTTTTTGCTCCGTTTCGGCGTCTTCTGCAAAGGAACCTTCTCCGCGGAAACTGCTGCATCTGCCGAAAAAGCTTCCGGACAATGTGCGGCTAAATAATCCGCGAGCTTTTCTATGGTAGGGTGTTCCAGAAGGACAGTCGGATCAATTGAAACGGACGGCAGTTTTTGATCAATCTTTGTCAGTACTTGCGCCAGAAAGATTGAATCCATTCCGTATTCCTGAAAAGGCACATCGATATCCATATGCGTTTCATCGATACTCAGCTCTTTTGCCAAAAGCGACCTCAGCCAAGATTGAATATCAATCCGGTTATGTTCCCGTTTTTTTGTTTCAGGAGGTTTGGAAGCTGTTCTCATTTCTTTATGGGCGGCTGGCTTGGCGTTTTCCAGCGCTTTGATGTCCCAATCATGTTTCACTTGTGCCGGCAGCACGACAGCTCCGGGTCTTTCTCTTAAAATGTAATCAAGCATCTTGAGACCTTCCGCGTCAGAGTGCCGCAGCAATCCCGTTTGCTCATAAATCCCGCTTTTTGTATCCCTGCTCATGCCCGTCTCATCCCATGCCGGCCATTGTATGCTGATGATGCCGCTCTCATTGTTTTCTGCAAAATAGTCCATGTAAGAATTAGCCATCGCATAATCGCTCTGTCCCGCCGCAAGAATCGGGACGGCTGCCGAGACAGATGAAAACAGGACGAAAAATGCCGGCGCATCATCCTTTACACTCTCATACAGACTGTGAAGGCCGTCTGCTTTCGGGGCGAGCACCCGCGCGATACTGTCTTTGGATTTGCGGAGAAAAGCAGGGTTTTCACGGTCCGCAATTCCCGCGCAATGCAGAATGCCTCCGACAGGTCCGAGCGTTGAGGTTACCTCTTTTATAAGCCGTCCGACTGCCTGCTTATCCGTCAGATCAACTGCTGAGACGCACACTTTTACGCCTTGTGATTCCAGCTGCCGGATAAGCTGTATTTTTTCCGAAACGACAGGGTCTGTTTGCTCAAGATCCCACTCGGTTTTCGGCGGCAGCTCCTTTCTGCCTGTCAAAAGCAGTTTCTTCACACCATATGCGGAAACGAAATGCTTGGCGCATAAAGCGCCGAGTCCGCGCGTTCCTCCGGTTATCATCAGGACGGCGTCTTTTGGAAACGCAGTCCGGTCTGTTTGCACGGCTTCTGGTTCAATCTGATCAGTCTGCCGAAGAACATAGCTGAAGCGCATGCCGTCCCTGCAGCAAACAGCAGATTCCGTTAAGTCTGATTCAAT
This sequence comes from Bacillus sp. GZB, assembly GCF_001975995.1. Lineage (NCBI taxonomy): Bacteria > Bacillati > Bacillota > Bacilli > Caryophanales > Bacillaceae > Bacillus > Bacillus sp. GZB. Next base: position 597,048 of record NZ_MTQG01000017.1, on the reverse strand, counting down.
TTCTTGTTTAATAAAAGCGGCTGTCTGCTCCAGCGGCTCTTCAGGATCAATATCGGCGTGACAGGTGAGAATATGGCTGTATTCATGCCGCAGCATGCGATAAAGCCCCGCTTTTTCAATACCATGCATAGCGGCCGCCTTATTTTTGAAGGCTTCAAGCCCTTTTGTAAGATAAAGCATTTTCATCTTTTCTTGTCCGCGGCCGTATTCAATCAGCTGCTGCAGCGATGCCACCCAGCTGATGTCCTGCCGCTTTTGTCGGGAGCCGCAGCCGGTGAAGTCAATAAACCCCGAATAGATGGCCGCATTCGGACCCTGTAAGAAAGAGATGAGCTGATTTTCCTGCACAATGTCAGCATCATTCAGCTGTTTTTTCACCTCGGCGGCAAGGTCTTTTGTATCCTCGGAGACGATGAGCGCTATTTTGCTGTTGAACGGCTCGGATGAAGACACTGCCTCGCACGGTTCCCATGTTTTTTGCAATACTACTGTTTTTTGATTCGAAAGCGGCAGCTGCTCCCGTTTCGGCACCCAATAGCGGTCTGCTCTGAACGGATAGGAGGGCAGGCTGATGCGGCGCGGCTTACTGTCCGTATACAGCTGCTCCCAATCCGTGTCAAATCCGTTTGCCCAGAGCCGCAGCACTTTCCTGTATTTCTTTTTCTCAAGCCAGGCGCTGACGAGGTCAGCGGCGTCTTCATCGTCTGAGAACATGGAAATCGTGTTATTCTCGCGTTTTTTACGGCCGCTGATGATATCTTCGCTGTTTTTTTCCATCAGAAACGCGTTCAGTTTTTCAGTCAGTTCCTCTGCGGAGCCTGCAATGATTCCCAGCCTCGCTTCCATCGCATCCCGTCCGGTCTGCAGTGTGTATGCGGCATCTGCAAGATCGATATGGCGGAATGATCCGTTTTGGATAAAATCGCGAAGGAGACGCGCTCTTTCTTTCAGCCGCTCTTCATTTTTAGCCGACAAAACAAAAAGAGATGACGCTTTCTCACGGGTTTCCTGCTGTTCCGTCTCACTTCTGCCCATGTATTCTTCAATAACGATATGCGCATTGACGCCTCCGAAACCGAATGAGCTTACACCCGCCCGGCGGGGCAGGACCCGGCCGTTTTCATCACGCAGCGCTTCCCACTCCTTTGTTTCTGTCACAATGTAAAACGGGCTGTCCTTCAATTTGATATGGGGATTGATGTTCTCGCAATGCAGACTTTTGGCGAGCGTCCGATGTTTCAGCTGCATCAATACTTTGATAACGCCCGCAATACCTGCCGCGAGCTCCAAATGTCCGATATTTGTCTTCACTGAGCCTATCCCGCAATATCCGCCCGGAGCCCCGTCTGTTTGGAAAGCTTTTTTCAATGCATTGATCTCAATCGGATCTCCGAGTGCCGTTCCTGTTCCGTGCGCTTCTATATAAGTGATCGTTGACGGGTGAATACCGGCTTTTTGATAAGCGCTTTTCAGCACATCCGTCTGAGCCTGCGGATTCGGCGCGGTAAGCGACGCTGAGCGTCCGCCGTGATTTTCCGCTGTACCGCGGATGAGGCCGTAGATGTGATCCCTGTCATGCTCTGCCTCTGAAAGCTTTTTCAAGACAATCATGCCGGCACCCTCTCCTCTGACATAACCGTCAGCCTGATCGGAAAATGTTTTGCAGCGCCCGTCTTCACTAAGCATGCCTGCTTTTTGAAAACCGATATGCCCTTCAGGCGTGACGATCGTGTTGACGCCCCCTGCGACCGCCATATCACAATCTCCCGTTTCAATGGCTTTTACCGCGTGGTGAATGGCGACTAAAGAGCTTGAACAAGCGGTTTCTACCGGCTCGCTCGGCCCGTGAATATCAAGAAAATAACTCATCCGGTTCGGCCCGACGGACGGCACGATTCCGGTCATCGTATACCCCTCGACAGGAAGACCCGCCTTATTGATTAAGGTTTGATATCCGCTTCCCAATGTGCCGGTGAAAATACCGGTTTTTGTTCCGGCAATCCGTTTTGCTGAGTACCCCGCGTCTTCAATGGCTTTCCACACATACATCATTAATAGACGCTGCTGAGGATCCATCATTTCAGCTTCTTTCGGAGATATCCCGAAAAACAGCGGGTCAAACCCGGCGATACCATCTATAAAACCGCCCCATTTAATTGACGTTTTATTTGCGTCCGCTGCCGGATCGCCGTAATATTCGCGCCAATCCCAGCGATCTCGGGGAATTTCTGTGATGCAATGCTCCCCTTTTTGTAAACGTGTCCAGAATTCATCTATGTCTTTCGCCTGCGGAAAAATACCGCTGATTCCGATAATGGCTATCGGTTCGGTTTTTTCTTCTGATTTTCCTTTTACGGATACGGGCGTTTCCCGCTTGGCATGAACGGCCGCCGGAGCTTCAGCTTTTCTTATTCCGGCTTTTGGAGCGGTTTTTAAACTCTCTCTTTCTAAGCCGCTGAATGCTTCTTTCCATTCAGATATCAAATGACCGCTCAGTTTGCGCAATGTCGGAAATTCAAAGAAGATAGTCGGGCTGAGCTCAAGCTGATAAGTCCGATTTAATAGATTTGTAAATTCAGTGAAGATTATCGAATCAAATCCGTATTCCGTCAGTTCGCTGTCAGCCTCAATATCTTTCATGCTTACCTTTAAAAGATCTGATACATGCCGCTTTAGTTTCTCTTGAACCTGATCTTTCAGATCTCTTGCATCTGCCACTGCCGGAGCTTGTCCGGCGGCGCTTTGTTCTTCGCCCAGATCGAAAATATGCCTGCGAATCCGTTTTTCGTCGCCTTCTGCCACCATGACCTGGTGTTCTCCGGAGGCAAAAGCGGCGTACAGCGCTTGGATGCCTGAGGTCGATCGCATGGCTTTCATTCCGGTCTGTTCGTACATCAGCCGTTCGGTCTCTTTGTCCACGCGCATACCTCCTTCTTCCCAAAGCGGCCAGTTGACAGACAGGGTCTGCCCGCTCCGCTCGTTGTCCCGCACGAGACGGTTCCGGCGGGCTGCATATACGTCCATAAATGCGTTGGCTGCCGCATAACCGGCCTGCCCCGGATTTCCCATGCCTCCCGCCAAGGAAGAAAACAGAATGAAAAAGTCCAGCCGCATATCTTTCGCTGCTTCATCAAGATTGATAAGCCCTTTCACTTTCGGCGCCATGACGGCCTTCCGTTCGTTTTCTGTCTGGTTCAGAATGTAGTTGTCAGCGATCACGCCTGCGCCGTGAATGATCCCGTCGAGTGTTCCGTGCTCCTCCTGTATGCCGCGGACGAGGGCGCTGACCGCCGCCCTGTCTGTCACGTCAACCGATTGATACAATACACGGGCGCCTGACGCTTCCAAGCGCCGTAAGCGGGCGGAGCGCTCTTCATCAAGCACTTCTGCCCTCCCCGTTAATACGAGGACGGCGTTTTTGACGCGGGAGGCTATTTCTTCAGCGAAAATCAGGCCGATGCCGCCCGCTCCCCCGGTGAGGAGGTAGACCCCTTCGTCTTTCCACGGAACGGCGCCGCTTTGAGAGGCCGGCAGATGACGCCAGTTTCTGACGAGACGTTTGCCGTCTTCATAACGGATTTCCGCTTGTTCAGGATGCGCCCGATTTTCTTTCAGCTTGGCAAGAAGCGATGATGCTGACTCGTCCGGATCGGCTTGGATGACTTGGCCGTACAGCTTCGGATGTTCAAGGTGAGCCGTTTTCAGAAAAGCGGCCAGCCCCGCCAATACATTGTCTTCCCCCCTGTCGGGGACAAGAAGCTGGATCAGCGTTTTTTTCTTCTGTTTTTCTTTGATAAGACGCGTGACGATCGCTGACAGCTCCGCCGCGCAGGCGTCATAACGCTCTTCAATCGGACCTTCGCTGTCAGCCGCACATACGGCGCCGCTTATGTCCTCAGCGTTCATTCCGCCATACAGCGTCACGTATCTGAAAGACTCTTCTTGTCCGCCGCCTTCACCCGGCGGTGATTCCTGCCACTTTGGCTGAAGCAAGAGCGGTTTTTCCTCCGTTTCCTCTTCCAGAAAACGGGCGGTGAGCCCCGTCAATCGGACACATACCGCACCGTTTTCATCACACAGCTCAATATGATAGGCGCCGTCCTTTGAGGAAAGCACCGCCCACATCGTCTCACGGCACGCAGAAAACACCTGCATATCCTGAAGGGCAAACGGCAGGAACGGCCGTCCGGACGCAGAACCGTCTGAGAGCACGAGACCGATAGAAGCCTGAAGGGCGGCGTCCAGCATGCTCGGATGCAGGATGAACGGCTCCTTTTCCTCGCGGGCGGACGGCGGGAGAATGAGCTTCGCGAGCACTTCTCCGCTTCCGGCATAGACGGCGTCAAGCGCCTGATGCGACGGTCCGTAGGTGATGCCGAGGCTGTCGAATGCTTCATAGCACTCAGCCTTTGACAAGTGACGACCGCCGCAGCGCGCCTGAACCGCTTCCACATCGAGTACAGGAGCACGCTCCGTCTCTTCGAGCACGGCCTTTCCCTGGAAAAAGACAAGCGGCTCTTCTCCTTCGGCATACGCTTCAAAAGCAATGTCTCCGTTTTCTTCCGGCTGAAGCTTTACATGAAGCGTCACTCCTTCAGAAAGCGCCGTCACCGGCCGGAGCCAAACGATCTGTTTGAGCCGGACACCCGTTTTCCCGCCCGGCAAGTCTTCAGCAGCAAGTGTAACGGCGGCCCGGGCCATTTCTAAAGCAGCTGCGCCCGGAAGCACCGGTTTTCCATTGACGATATGATCGGCAAAAAACGGTTCATGCCCAGAAAAAACAGAAGTAAAGCGCTGGGCGGTAAAAGTCGATGTATTCGCGTGAAGCAGCGGGTGGAGCTTTTCGCGTTCAGCTGAATTCCGGCTTTCAAGCTCTCTCTGAAGACGATCGGACGCCCAATACGTCTGCCTGGCAAACGGGTAGCCCGGCAGATTGCCGATTCGCGGCAAAGGTCCGCCATAAAGCAAGTCCCCTTCGATTTCATAACCTTGACAATAAAAATCTGCTAGCACGCATAACAGCTCCTGATATTTTCTATGGCCAGAATATGAGGCGCTGCACTTGCCGAGCACTTCTATTATGTGCTCCTGAATATGCTGACGGCCTGCAAAGTGCTGCGGTACTTTTCCCGAAAACACATAAGGATGATGTTCATTAAGCTTTGCCTGCTTCCATACATACACTGCGTCATCAGCATCTTGCACTACGATGGCGGCGCGATGGTTAAAGTGATGCCGTCCTTTTAACAACGTATAGCTGAGCTGGGCCAGATCATTTTCTTTCAGTCCGCCGTTTTCCGCCCAAGTGATCATATCTTCGATTTTTTCGTGAAGAGCCTCCTCTGTTTTTGCAGACAAAGTAAGTAAATATGCAGGGGCATCACGATGAGGTGAAGCGCTGCGCTTATAGCTTTCCATAACGACATGGGCGTTTGTTCCGCTCATCCCGAATGCGCTGACTGCCCCCATTCGGTTTTTACCCGGCAGAGAAGGCCACGGTTTACCCGTTTTATTCACATAAAAAGGACTCTTCTCCCAGTTGATATAGCGGTTTTCCCCGCTGCAATGCAGACTGGCGGGAATCATTTCACGGGAGAACGCCTGTAAAAGACTGATCAAACTGACAATGCCTGATGCGGCAAACGTGTGGCCGATATTGGTTTTAATTGATGTGAGCGCGCAAAATGCTTCTTCGTTTGTATAGGCAGAAAATGCGTCATAAAGCGCGTTAATTTCCACCGGATCACCGAGTTTTGTACCTGTGCCGTGTGTGACGATATATTCGATATCTTCAGGGTTGATACGGCCCCGGTCATAAACGGAAGTAAGCAGCCGGGTCTGCGCGACGCCGCTCGGAGCGGTAATTCCGTTTGTTTTCCCATCATAATTGATGCCGCTCGCCCGAATCACCCCGTAAATCGGATCACCATCCGCTTCCGCCTCTCTCAGCGGCTTCAGAACAACCGCCGCGGCCGCTTCCCCCGGAACCATGCCGTCAGCCCTTTTATCAAACGCGAAGCATTTCCCGTTTTCCGACAGCATTCCGGCTTTATCTATCGTTTCAAAAAAGTCCGGGGTATTCATGATATTCACCCCGGCCGCAACAGCTGTGGTGCACTCTTTATTCTGCAGGCTTAATACCGCCTGATGGACAGAAACGAGTCCCGAAGAACATGCTGTATTTATCGCCATCACAGGACCTGATAAATTCAAGTGATAAGCCAGCCGCGCCGCCAAAATACCGTTATGATGAGACGTGACATTGCCTTTGTCCCGTGTTAAAAGGTGATAATCTCCTTCTTCCGCCCCCACAAACATACCGATCGTCTGCTGCCTGATGTGACTGGCGCCGTAGCCGGCGTCCTCAAGGGCCCTCCACGCTTCCTGAAGAAGCAGCCGCTGTTTCGGATCCATCGTTTCAGCTTCCCTCGGCGATATTTCAAAAAATAAAGGGTCGAATTCGTCCGCCCCCGGTACAGCGCCGAGTTTCCATTTTGAACTTGTGAAACCTTTTTTTGCGACCGGTGCGACAACATCCTTTTCCTGAAACAGAATGTCCCACAGCTCGTCCGCCGTGCGCGCCTGAGGAAATCGGCCGCTCATGCCGATAATGGCAATGGAATCAGCTGCCTGACTGCCCTCGGTTCCGGCGTTCAGCTTATTTCTTCCCCTCTGCTTCTTTCGCTTTTCCGTTCCTGTCTTTTCAAAGACAGATTGATCTGCGGATTCAGGTTTCTTTTCTTCATAGACATGCTCCATGACGGACTTGTGTTCCGTCAGAAAATAGCGGACGACCTTCTCCAGTGTGGAATGTCCGAAAAACAGGGCCGGTGTCACTTCAATTCCGTAATGAGCGGACAAAGAAGAGGCGAATTCCGCCAAACTGATAGAATCAAAGCCGAAATCAGCCAGATTGTCAGTGTCCGTCAGTCTGTTCTTGTCTATTTTCAAAAGCCCCGCCGCCAGTTCTTTCACATCCCAGCTTACGCATTCTTCCAGTGTAAAGCCTTTCATTTCACTCCGCCTTCCTGAAAACGGGACGTTCCTGTTTACAGAACCCGAAATCGGCCGTTCGCCTTGATCTATCTGCAGGAAGCGTTTGGCCCTCGACGGAAAACCGGCCAGGACGAGATACTGGCTGGACGGCTGGACTAACAATGTTTCAAAAGCGTCGAGTCCTTCCTCTGTGTATAAATAACGCTGTCCGCTTGATTTTAAATACATATCGGTGCTTTCCGCCGTGCCGACATGCATCCCCCCTTCTTTCCAAAGCGGCCAATTGATTGCAAGTGACTTGCCGCTTCTGAGTCCGAGGCTCACAAGTTTTTCCCGATGACGGACAAAAGCCATTTGGAAGCGGTTCCCCATCGCGTAGTCACAAGAACCGAAGTCTCCTAAAATCGCTGAAGAAGAAGAGAAACAACAGAAGAAGTCAAGCGGCTCCCGTGACAGAACCTGATCTAACACCGCGGTGCCGTCCGCTTTTGGCGATAAGACTTGCTGAAAGGTTTGCAGATCTTTCTCCAGAATGCTTTCAGTGCCTTGAAGACCTGCAGCGTGAATGACACCGTGAATCGGCCCGCATCCTTTCTCTTTCGCTTCTTGCAAACCTTTCTCCATCTGAGCCTGATCTGCGGCATCCGCCTGCACGTAAAACACCTTGGCGCCTGATTCTTCCAATCTCTTTATCTTGTTCAGCACCGGGCCGCCTGCCGCTGATCTCCCCGTCAAAATGAGCGTAACCGGTCCTTTTTCAGCGAAATATCCGGCAAATAACAAGCCTAATCCCCCGCATCCGCCGGTAATCAAGTACGTTTTCCCGCTTTTTATCACACGCTTCTCAACAGGGGCAATATCCGTCTGCTTCATTTCCATGACGTGACGGATTTCCCCACTGTACATGACACTGCGGAACGACTCGCTGTGAAGTTCTTCACATACGTTATGGATCAGTTTTTCTAACGGTCCTTTTTGTTCAAAATAAACCGCGGCCGTATCCGTCTCCGGCAAGATCAGTTTCAGCGACCGTTCCAGCCCGATCCATGACTCGGCGTAACTGATATCGGTATCGCTCCCGCACTGAGCGGAAAGAAAGATTCGCCTCGGTTTAAAACGCAAAGAAGCAGCTGCGCGGATCACATGATACAGAATGGAATAGTCTTTCACGGTCTTTTCATCTTCAAGCGGCCATCCATACAAAATGGCATCCGCTTTGCCTGCAGCCGTTTCAATATGCCGAAACGTTTCTTGATATGCTTGTCCGTCAGTGATTTTAATTTGATAATGCGTGTTTGAAAGCTTTTGAGTTTCCTCACCCTGTGAAATAAAAAACACGCCGGCTCCCGGATAAAGGGATTGTAAAGACTGATAAGCATGCTTTCTGGCAGCTTCTCCCGTAAGAAAACAGATGACCGTTTTCAGCTCTTCATGAATGGATTTCTTCAAAGGCTGCTGCGTCCACATTTCTTCAAATATCATCATCTCGGATTGTTCCTCTTGCCCGTGATCCTGCTGAGACGGCAGTCTCATTCTTATCCCTTTGATTTCTGCGCAGACAGTGCCGGTTTCGTCACAAAATTGAATGTCACAGCCGGTTTGATTCTTTTTATTAATATACATCCACATGCCGGATGAGCACGGACGCATGACGCGCAGTTCTTCAACCGCTTCAGGCACGATATGGACTGACGGCTCCGTTTTTGCCAGGACTTGAAAAGCTGCGTCCAGAAATTCCGGCGGCAGATGATATCCCGGATTACAGCCGCTTTCATCTATAAGAGCAAGCTTCGCCCAAACCGCATTTTCTCCCGCATAAAGCTTTTCAACGGTGCGGAACTCCTTACTGATCGTTACACCTGACGTGCCTGGTGTTTCATAATCGAATGACAGCGGGCGGCAGTCTTTTTGTAAGGAGGCAATATCCAGCACGCGGGATGGCTGTATGTTCCCTTGTCCGATGATTCCATAATGATGCAGCTTCTCTTCGTCACTGTATATTTCATAATGGATGCCTTCCTCGTCTTCAGACAGAAGGGAGAGATTGACGCCCGCACCGTGATGTCCGCCGGTAATCGGATCAGTCCATGCCGCCGTTCGGATCCATATCTCTTTTTCTTCAGAGCTGTCTGCCGCATGATGATAAGCCGCAAGCGCCATTTCTAAATAAACGGCTGCCGACAGAACCCGCTCCCCTCTCACATCCTGGAAAACGTGTTCCCGGCCTGTAAAAGATGTATGATAGCTTTGCTCCGCCAAGGTTGACGTATTTTCATGCAGGAAAGGATGCACATATTCAGTTGTTCCTGTTTTTGGTTCTTCCCGCTTCATCCAGTAGCTTTCTTTTGCAAATGGATAAGACGGCAGACTGATACGATGCGGCAGCGCGCCTTTATATAAAGATGCCCAATCGACGGGCGCCCCGTGGACCCAGGCATTCAAAAGACTGTCAAATTGACGTTTTTCCATCCAATCACCGACTGTGCCTTCCGTCTCTGTGACAGCACTATCACTCCGGCCCGTAAACACCCCGCTTACGGAACCGGCATTATTCAGAAAAGCAGTCAGCTTCTGTTCCAATTCAGAAACAGAGTCCGCTGTCATCGCCAGCCGTTCTTCCATCGGGACCCTGCCGACTTGAAGGGTAAATGCCGCGTCAAGCAGATTTGCATCTGTAATTGTTCCGTTTCCGGCGGCATTCGACAGCAACAGAGCCCGCTCGCGCAAGCGGTCTTTATCTTTTGCCGATAAAACAAAAAGCGCCGGACGGCCGAAGTCCGCCGAAGTCATTTCAGCCGGTTCATACTCTTCTATAAGCAGGTGGGCATTTGCCCCGCCCGCTCCGAAAGAAGATGTACCCGCGATTCTCGGATATTCCCGTGTTACTCCTTCAGATTCTATGACCGGCCGTCTCCATTCCGCCGTTTCCTGCTGCACGATAAAAGGAGAAGTTTCAAAATCAATTTCCGGGTTCAGCTGCTTTGAATGCAGCGACGGCACCAGATATCCGTGTTTCATCTGAAGAAGAATTTTGGTGACCGCAGCAATGCCCGCCGCACTTTCCAGGTGTCCGATATTGGATTTAACAGAACCGATGGAACAAAATTGCTTTGCATCCGTATAGCGGCGGAAAGCCTTGGTTAACCCCGCGATTTCAATCGGGTCTCCCAAGGAAGTGCCGGTGCCGTGGGCTTCCAGATAGCTGATTGCTCTCGGATCAATCCCTGCCCTCTCCATCGCGTCTGCGATCACTTCCCCTTGTGCATTCGGGTTCGGAACGGTGAACCCGTTCGTTTTGCCGCCGGCATTCAGAGCGCTTCCTTTAATGACACCGTATATATGATCATGATCTTCAACAGCCTTCTTCAACGGCTTTAACACGATACAGCCGACGCCCTCTCCGTCAACAAACCCGTCAGCCTTATCACCGAACGCTTTGCACGCGTTTGACGGCGACAGCATTCTCATAGAAGAAAGTCCGATATAATGAACCGGATCTGTAATCAGGTTTACGCCGCCGGCAATCGCGCATTCAGATGCACCTGTTCTGATGCTTTCTGCGGCGAGATGAATGGCGGTTAAGGATGAGGAGCATGCGGTATCGACCGCGATGCTCGGACCGTGAAAATCAAACACATAGGATACGCGGTTCGGGATAAAGTGGTAGTGGGCCCCTGTCGGATAGTTGCCGTTCATGACACCTGCAAAGACACCAACCTTTTTACCGGCGCATAGTGAATCAGGGGTATATCCGGCATCCTCAAGGGCCGCATAAGCGGTTTCCAGAAACAGTCTCTCCTGCGGGTCCATGCGCTCCGCTTCTTTCGGGGAGATTTTAAAAAACAGCGGATCAAATTTATCAATATCTGTTAAAAAGCCGCCCCACTTCGTATACATCCGGCCTTCCTTACCTTTTGTCTCATCATAGTAGTCCCGCCAATCCCAGCGGTCTTTCGGAATTTCGGTGATTCCGTGTTCACCGGTCTTTAACCGTTCCCAGAACTCATTAACATTTTCAGCTCCGGGATACTTCCCGGCAAGACCGACAATTGCCACTTCAAGGTGTTTTGAGGGCGGTTCGGAAGCGGGCGGCGCTTTTTCAGAAAAAGATGCCGCTTGGCGCTTCGTCAATCCGGCGCTTTTTTTGCGGCTTTGCTTTTTCTGTAGAGTGTGCGGCACCTTTTCGGCTTCTTTATTTGTCTTGAAAATCCCAGCCATATCTTCCTGTCTTGAGCTGACGAGATATTCCGCTAATCCGCCGATTGTCGGATACTCGAAGAACAATGTGCTGCTGATATCAGGGACGTCTTCCCGCACGCGGTTGGTCAGCTGTACGATTAAGATGGAATCGATTCCGTATTCTTCAAGGGGCGTATGGGCTTGAACGTCCTCAATCGGCATCTTTAAGATGACGCTGACGATCTGTTTCAGATACTCTGTGCTTTTTTCAAGCAAAGAGCCGGATGATACCGCTTCAGTATGAGGGAGTTCTTCTGAAAATCGCGCATGCAGTTCGCGCTCCTTCGTTTCAGCCAAGTATGCGGCAAGCTCTTCTATCGTCCGGTATTCAAAAAACAGCGTGCTGCTGATATCAGGGACGAGATCCCGCAGCTCATTCGTCAGCTGAACGATCAGAATAGAGTCAATGCCGTATTCATCCAGAGGAGCCAGCGGGTTTATCTCTTCTGCCGGCATTTTTAATACTTTTGCCGCAGCCCTTATCAGAAAAGCCGCTGTCTTTTCCGAAAGCCCCTCTCCCGCTTGTTTGATGGGGAGCTGACGATCAGAGGATGTTCGCGGTACGTTTGATTGGCGCTTTTGCGCGGTGTAAGCTTCCCTGCTCTGCCTGATGACTCCGTTGCTTTTCGCTGTGATAATCTGCTGGGTGTGCAGACGTTCGTTTTCAGCCGGAAATTGAATGGAATGAAAGCCTTCAGCCATTAAAACGGATTTCCATGTTTCCGGATAAAGACCGGGGCACCCCGGAATCCGCAGCGCCTCATCTTCGTACAGCCACCAGCCCTCTAATAAGCCGAATGTAACATGTGTAAACGGCGTATGCCCGCCCAGTTCATTAACGAGCAGCAAACCGTCTTTTTTCAATACGGCTTTTGCCGTCCGTAAGGTTTTCCGGATATTTTTGGTGGCATGCAGCACGTTTGCGGCGATAGCGATATCGTAGGTTCTCAGATGTAATCCCTGGCCCGCCGCAGGCTTCTCCACATTAAACAGCTGATACGTCAAAAACGGATTGTCCGCGCCGTATTCCTTTTCGGCATGCATTAAAAAAGCTTTTGACAAGTCGGTATAACAGTATTCCTGAATATGGTTTTGATAGGGGCGGAGCTTTTTAAACAGTGTGCTGCTCGTTCCGCCGGTGCCCGCTCCGATCTCCAGCAGACGGATGTTTGCCTCAGGATTGTTTTTAATTACATTTTCCACATAAATACACGCTTCATTTGCCAGCACATCGTTGTAATAATCAGCGAGAATGTTATGCTTATAGATTCCTTCAACAAGCTCCATTGAAGAATCGGGAAACATCACGTCAGTGGCTTTTATTTTGCCTGTTAAAATGTCAGGCAAAGCTTGAATGACGGTATCCGCCAGCAGAGCCTGCGCTTTCATATCCGGATCTTTCAGCCATTCGTTTTTCTTCTTATGCCACTCTTCCCACACCGCGGCCGTTTCACCGCTTTTAAAATCGCTGTCTAAAAGACGTATGCTTTCTTCCAGCCAGCGCTCATATAAAGGCAGACAGGAAGCTGCCGGCGCTTCGCCGGTCAGACCCATTGAACGCAGCGTCACCCGCAGCACTTGCAGCAAAAGCCGATTCAATTCTTTCATTTGATTGCTTATTTCTGTTCTTAAGGATAACTGTGTACGGTCTTTTTGTTTGTCTCCCTTACCCAAAACCTTATCCTCCTAAGAAAATTAAATTTGCTCCGTCATTTTGACAGGCAATCAGATAGTCACAAATTCATGAGGGTTCATTCCCTCGATCGGAATCGGCTTGGTCAGCTTCATCAGCCCCATGCGGGAGATCGGCTGCGTCAGCAGAGTTTCCAGCGCCTGCATCCCTTCCGCCCGGCTGATCAGTCCGAGACCGATTGCACTCAGTCTGTCAAACTCTTCAGAAATGTGATTGTCAGCCCGCTCCCAATACCCCCAGTTCATCACTTTGACCGGGCATGACAGCCGCCCGGAAAGCTCATGGGCAAATGCGTCTTTAAATGCGCACCCCGCCGCATAATGACTTTGATTCGGATTCTTAATATATGAAATAACCGAAGAGAAAAAGAGAATAAAGTCCAAAGACTCTTTCGCAAATACTTCGGCAATGTTGACGGAAATATCCACTTTCGCCGCAAGGCCGGCGTGAAACTGTGATTCTTCCATATCTTTTACGCTTTCATTCGCAAATACCATCGCTGAATGAACGACGCCGCTGATGGTGCCGTATGTGTTTTTAATCTGTTCATAGACGCGCTGAAGCGATGGAAGATCAGAAGCATCTGCGGCTATATATTCGGGAGCCGAGCCTGATGGCCGGTACCGGTCTATTTTTTGGCGTATCCGGCTGTCCAGCGGCCGCCTTCCGATCCAGACGACTCGGGCTTTATACGTCGTCACCATATAATCTGTCCAAACCTCGCCGATGCCTCCCGCACCGCCGATGATGACATATACGCCTCCATATCGGTAAGGAACACTTTCAGACGGCCCGCTTTGGACCGGAAGCAATTGAGGCCGGTGCCATTCCTGATGTCTGCGCACCCATGCTTTACCCGTACGGTCGCGGGGCAGGCTGAATATGTCTTCTGTGGGGAAATCCCCCCCGTCTTCAAGATCGACCAGACGGATGTGCCAGCTCGGATGTTCTTTTGCAAGAGACCCGACGAAACCATGCACACTGGAATGAGCGGGACGCACCTCATCATATTGGGTGATAGGCTGTGCTTGGTGCGTAATCACCGTCATCCCGAGCTGCTCTTTTCCATACCCGAGACCGATAAGAGCTTTGGCCGCTCTGAAAATTTGCAGCACCCCGCTTTTTTGATCATGGATGTAAGAATCAGCCGGCTGAGGGGCAAACCAGATCATATGCTGAATCTCACCGAGACGGCGGAGCCGATCGGATATCACTTCAACGGAAGCACTTTGGCTGCTATCAAATCGCACAGCTTTAGGAAACAATCGTAAAACCGCGTCCGCCTGCCCGTCTGTACCGCCTATGATGACAGCTTTTGCTTCAGAAACGGGGAAGCCGGTTTGGTTGTCTATCGGTTCCGCGTCCCATACCTGCATCAGTTTGACGGCTCCGGTAAGGTTACCCGGCAGATCGTATTGCTTGTCATCCGTTTCAGCCGGCGCACTTTCGGCCATCCGGGCAGAAAATCCTTTTATTCTTACACACACATTGCCGCGTTCATCACATATATCAATGTCCATTCTTCGCACGGCCGGTGTTTCATGCGTCACAAATACGGCCGCCCACATGTTTGGACTGCACGGATGAAAAACGGTCAGTTCATGCAATTCAAAAGGCATTAACGGCTGCTCCGGATAACCCGCTTTATCTTCATTCATAACGCCGATGGCCGCCTGAAAAGCGGAATCTATCAGACTCGGATGGAGCACAAACTGTTCGGCCTCATCACAAACGGAAGCAGGGAGCACCAATCTAGCCAAGGCTTCTTTTTCCCCGCAATAAATGTGATCAATTCCTTGATGTGAAGGTCCGTATACCATTTCCGCCTTTGCAAATGCCGCATAGCAGTCTTCCTTTGACAGCACTTTTTTGCGGCAGCGCGCTTTCAGCTGTTCAATATGCAAAACCGGCGCCTCAGACAGCGGCTCAATCACAGCACTGCCTTCACAATAAATGTCTGAATCGTTGTCATTGCTGTACACTTGAAATGAAACATTGCCATTATCCTCCAAGGAAAGACCTGTCGTCATACGCAGCGGCTCTTTTTTATGAACGGCCTGGCGTATCCAGCTGATATACCGCAGCGAAATGCCGGTTTTAGCCGTGTATTCAGCGGCTAACGGCGCGGCAGCCAGTTCAGCCGCGGCTCTCGCCATTTCAAGATAAGCCGCCCCGGGGAGAACACGCTTGTTTCGGACGATATGATCGGCTAAGAAGAATTCATCTCCGTTCAGTACCGTGCTGAATTTTTGTTCTAACAAATCTGATGTATTGCGGTGAAGCAGCGGGTGAAGCCTGCTTTCTGTATTTACGGAAGTAACGGGATGATCGGGCTCCGGTATCCAATATCGTTCCTTTGCAAACGGGTACGTCGGCAGACTCATCCTGCGCGGTTTCTCCTCCTGATACAGCCGCGTCCAGTCTATCTCAAATCCTTTTGACCACAGCTCCGCAAGTTTTTTGTAAGTGCCGCTGTCCGTCCATTTTCGGATCAGCTCCTCCGTATCCTGATCATCATTCAGGAAACCCCTGATTTCCGTTCCGCTATCAGACCGCCCTTGAAAGCAGCCGTCAATCTGCCGTTTTCGTTCTGTAAATTCGGTTAATTTCCTGATCAGGTCCGCTTGATCGTTCACTAAAAAAACAAGCCGTTCTTCCATTGCCAGCCGTCCCGTTTGCAGCGTATATGCCAGTGACCGCAGGGAAAAAGATTCATCAGGCTGCTTATCTAAGCCGGACTGACCGAAAAGACCGGAAAGAATATTCTTATGTTTCTCATCGTTTGTAAGACATTCTGCTAAAGTCCGGACGGAAGTATGCTGTATGAGATCAGTCATGTCTATTGCCAGCCCGTATTGATCCGTCATCAGCTCAGAAAACTGTGTCAGCTGCATGACATCCAAGCCGAATTCCTTCCAATCCTGTTCATCTTCTACCGTGCCGGCCTCTACATGCAGAACATCCGCCAGAACGCTGCGTAACGCATTTTCCAGCTGATTTTGCATTGTATCTCTTTTGTCATGAAGCGGCCCGCTTCCTTCAGGCGCTTCATCTTTGAGAAACATCAGCAGGCGGGCAGCGTATTCTTTCAGCCGCTCCGGATTTTTCGCTGACAGAGGCACAATATACGGTCTCTCTTGATTCTCCGTAATGCCGGGGCTTTTGGGCCTGTACTCTTCTAAAATGAGATGAACGTTTGACCCCGTCGCCCCGAATGAACTGATGCCTGCGCGTCTCGGACAGGAATGTTCAATGCCGTTCTCTGTATACGCCGGCTTTTTCCATGACTCGGTTTTTTGCTGCACGTAAAATGGCGAGTCCTCTAAACGGAGATACGGATTAATCGTCTCTGAGTGCAAAGAAGGGACAAGCGTTTTGTGAAACAGCTGCAAAACCGTTTTATGAAGCCCGCTGATCCCGGCGGCTGATTCCGCATGTCCGATATTCGATTTAACGGAACCGATCGCACAAAATTGCCGATCCTCTGTAAACGTGCGGTAAGCTTTAACAAGACCTTGTATTTCAATCGGATCTCCTAAAGAAGTTCCGGTTCCGTGCGCTTCCACATAAGAAATCGTCCGGGGATCGATCTCCGTCTTTTCAAGGCATTCAGCTATCATATCCCCCTGCGCCACGGGGCTCGGCACGGTAATCCCGCTGACGGTCCCCACGTGATTGACGGCGCTGCCTTTTATCACCGCATAAATATGATCCTTATCTTCTTCGGCCTTGTGGAGCGGCTTCAGCAGCACGGCTCCGATGCCGTCAGCTGAGACATAGCCCGTGCCTCCTTCGCCGAACGTGCGGCACAGTCCGTCACTCGAATGCATATCCATCAAGCCGTATGTGATATATTTTGTCGGGTGCAATGATAAATTGACGCCTCCGGCAAGAGCTGCTTCACATTCACCGCGTCTCAGACTTTCCGCCGCCATATGGACGGCCGTCAGAGATGACGAACACACCGTGTCAACCGCCATGCTCGGCCCGTGAAAATTGCAAAAATATGAAACCCGGTTTGCGATCGGCGCATAGTTCAAGGGATAAGGAAAGACCAGCCCTTTGGCCGCAGCTTCAGCGCCGGCAAGAGAATAATCCATATGCATCACCCCGGCAAACACACCGACGTTCATTCTCTTATTCGGCCCTTTCGGCTGAACGATTGTTTCCGGGGTGTAGCCCGCATCCTCAATCGTTTCCCAGCATGTTTCTAAAAACAATCGTTCTTGCGGATCTTTAGCTTCTGCCTCCCGCGGAGAAATCCGGAAAAATTTCGCGTCAAAACAATCCGGATCGTCTATAAAACCGCCCCATTTGGAAATCGGCTTGCCGGACGGCGATCGCAAATGCTCATATGTCCTCGTATCCCAGCGGGAACGAGGCACTTCCGTTACGCTGTTTTCTCCATTTTTTAAATTTGTCCAAAATTCACGAAGATTTTTGGCGCCGGGGTACCGTCCCGCCATCCCGACGATGGCAATATCTCCATTCTGCGTTCCGGCTGACGCCGATTTTTTCACGCGGATTTGGGTCGTCCTCTTTTTTTCCCGGTGCAAAGGCTCAGCACTTGAAGGCCCGCTTTGAGCATGACCGAAACCGGCTCCGTAATGTTCGCACAAATATCCCGCCAATTCCGCGATTGTCGTGTATTCAAATAACAGTGTCGGCAGAAGCTGCGTTCCGATTTTTTGTTCAATTTCCTTTACCATGTCCAACAGCCCCGGAGAATCCAGCCCCATTTCATAGTAGCCGATATCCGGGTCAATCTCTTTCACAGGTTTGTTCAATCGGGCGGCAAGCAATTCTTTTAAATAAAGGATGCACTGTTCAGTAAGGCTGGCGGAAGCCTCCGCATGGCGGGGCTCAGAAGGCGCCGGTTCCGCTTGCGGAGCCGGGACGGCATTCCGCCCGTCAGGTTCTTTCTTTTGCCGTTTCTGATTGATCAGTTCCGGGTCCCTCACCAGTTTATTGGCGAAGTTTTTCAGTTCGCCGACTTTTCTGCCTTCCTCATTGAAAAACTCCATTGTCACGTAAACGAGATCTTTCTTACGGGTGACGGATTCTTTTTTTATCTTGGTGATACATGTTGTCTGCAGCAATTCGGCGCAATAAAACGATTCATAAAACAGCGGCAGAAATAATTGCCCCTCCTCCCTCGTCAAAGGAGCGAGATATACATTGGAGCCGATGCTGCTCGCATCTATCAATGCGGGATGAAACATCGCCTCTTCTGCATGTTCCAGCTGATCCTTTTGCACCGACAGATCAATATAAATCTCTTTTTCAGTTTGGTAGACGCTTCCGCAGCCTTTCATCATTCCTGAATGAACCAGTTCTTGATCCCTGCATTCCTCGTAAATGTCCTCAAGCGGTATTTCTGCCGCCGTTTGTTTTACGGCATCTATCCGGACGCTTTCTTGGAAGCCGGCGGGCTTGACGGAATGCATTTGCGCCGCGGCATATACCTTTGTCTCTGCTGCTTCGTCACCTTGTTTTTGCCCTTTCACCTCTACCTTCCACTGCCCTTCGCCGTTCTCTGTACAATCAACGGAAAGCAGGATTGTTTCTCCCTGTTCAGGAGCTAAAGGGTGAAAAATCGATAAGTGCCTGAGTTCAAGGCCGGCATGAAAAAAACCGTTTTCTCTGAAAGTCTGATAGATCAGGTCAATATAAGCCAGACCCGGCAGCAGTTCCTTTCCATAGGCTTTATGATGTTTCAGAACGGGATGCTGATTGTTAATAAGAAGCTGCTCTTGCATATGAACTTCCTCCATATCGACGTTCAATTTTCAGCGCAATCAGTAAGTCTTCATTTGTTTCCAAAACGTATTCGGACGGGACTTATGTGCGTTTTCATGCAGGCTTTCGGCTTTGTCCGAACGAATAGGCCGGCGTTTTAATTCCTGTCTCGGCAAAGGCTTTCTAACCGGGGTATACGCCTCTTGCTCCCAGGCTTCCACTATGACATGGGCATTCGTCCCTCCGTCAGCGAAGCTGCTGACGGCGGCAATCCGCGGTGAATCCGTCCATTCACGCAGCGCGTGCGAAAAATAAAACGGCGAGGCGGACAGATCGTAATGCGTCATCGGCTCTTTGCCCGAAAGGAAAGGCACACGCATTCGGTGCGAGAGCATAAGCACTGTTTTAATAAATCCGGCAATCCCTTCAGCGCATAACGGGTGTCCGATATTCGGCTTCATCGACCCCAATTCGCAAGGCGCGCTGTTTTGCATGCGGTACACCGCTTCAATCGCCCTCAGTTCCAAAAGGTCTGTTACTTCAGAGCCTGAACCGTTTGCTTCAATGTAGCTGATATCCTCCGCTTTTCTGCCGCTTTTGGCAAGCGCCTTGGCCATCACTTCTTTCTGCGCCTGTATATTCGGTGTGGCAGGCCCCGCGGTTCTGCCGTCATTGTTTACGGAAATACCTTTAATGACCCCATGAATCCGGTCCCCGTCTTTTACAGCCTGGGCCGCTGTTTTTAAATACACCATTCCGACGCCTTCTCCCAATACGATGCCGCCGGTGCGGCGGTCAAAAATATGAAACGCAGGCTCTTCGCTTAACAGATTGCGAAGTTCGAACATCCGGTGGGTTTGACCGGATTCCAGCAGACTGACTCCCCCGACCACCGCTGAGTCGATTTCACCGCAAGAAAGCGCCTGTATCGCCATATTCATACCGACAAGCGCTGAAGAACAGGCCGTATCCAAAACGAGACTCGGCCCCTTCAAATCAAAGAATTGAGAAAGATTGGCCGCTAAGTAATTCGGGCCGGCGGCGACTATCGGATTTTTTGCATGCTTCAGACGGTTTTCGTCAGGCATACTGCCTCCGCGTCCTCCTAAATAGACACCGGCTGACCTGCCTTTCATTTCTTGTAAAGAGTAACCGCTGTCTCTGAACAGATGAAGCGCCTCTTCTAATATAAGAAAGGACTGGATATCCATTGCCTTGATGTCTTCTTCGGGAATAAGGAAAAACTCCGGGTCAAAATGCGTTACATTTTTTAAAAGGCCCGCATAATCCGCCTTCTCCGTTTTCCAGCGCTCTTTCGGCACCCTTTGAATGGCTGACGTTCCTTCAGACAGCAGCTTCCAATAAGCTTCAATTGATTCAGCTCCCGGAAAACGGCAGGACATTCCGACAACAGCGATGTCTTGCGCCGCTCTAGCACCAGAAGGCTGAATAACAGCGGCTGCTGTTTGTTTGGGAACGTCCGGGATTACAGGCTGAACCGGTTTTGAAACGGCAGCTTTGATTTCCGGATATGCTGTTTCAAGCCATCCGGCCAGCGCAGCAACCGTAGGGTATTCATACAGCACCGCCGGGTCAAGGTCAGCTTTGATCCTCTTTCCGATCGCTCTGGACACTTGGGCAAGCATGATGGAATCGGCTCCGTAATCTTGAAACGGTGTATCAGATTCAAATCTTGACGGCTCCAGTCTTAATTCCCGGCAGCAAATGCCCGTCAGCCACTCCTCAACACTTTCTGTATCGGCCTGTTCCTGCTGCTTTGTTTCAGTAAGGCCGGATGAAAGCAGCAGACGGTCAGGCTCCCATTTTTCCGGGTGAATGACGGCCGGCATAATAACAGATCCGCAATCGCCTGCCATGATGGCATCAAACAGGCTCAGCCCTTCTCTGTCAGTGATGCTCTTTAAACCGCTTTTCAGATAGGCCCGGCTTTTTGATTCGCCCATACCCGTTTCTTTCCAGCTCGGCCATTGGATGCTCAGCACCGGAAAACCTTTTGCGGCCGCAAAATAATCCATATAGGCGTTAGCCATGGCATAATCGCTTTGCCCCGCTCCTAATTCCGGCATCACGCCGGACACTGAAGAAAACAGCGCAAAAAACCGGAGAGGCTCCTTGTGCAGCGCTTGATACAACAGGTCCAGTCCGTCTGTTTTAGGCTCAACCACGGGCATCATCTGTTCTCTGGTTTTACGGATAAAGGCCGGATGATCGAGATCTACGGCTCCCGCTGCGTGTAACACGCCTCCTATCGGCCCCATTTGATCTTTCACACGGCTGACGGCCTGCTCATATTCAGGGCCGGAAGATACAGACAGCACTTCCGTTCGGACACCTTTTTGTTCGAGCTCTCTGATTCTTCTCACTTTTTCAGAAAACGGGGAATTCCGTTTGATATGATCATCCCACTCCGCTTTCGGCGGCATGGTTTCTTTTCCTGTAAGCACGAGTTTCGTGACTCCGTATCGTTCGGCAAAATGCCGGGCGAATAAATATCCGAGTCCCCGGGTCCCTCCGGTGATCCAGAGCACATGGTCTTTCGGAAATGAAAATTCTTTTTCTGCTAAGCTGTTTGTTTCTTTTAACCGCGCGTGATAGCGCACACCGTTTCTGTAACACACTTCGATGTCTTCAGAATCGCGAAAAAACTCCTCTGCGATCTGGTTTGCCAGCTCAGGATCTTCGGCAGTCCGTTCTGCATCCATATGCCGCGAGCGGATATCCTTATACTCACTTTGGAGCATCCGGTACAATCCGGCCTTTTTTGCACCTGAGAAATTTATCGTTTCATTTGCAAAAAGTTCAAGCCCCTTTGTCACACAAAGCAGCTGAAGCTTTCGGCCGCGGTTTCTGTTGTCAATGAGAGACTGCAGATGATGAATCCAGCCGTCATCATGATTGATTTCCGTTCCGCATCCGGTCACATCAATCAGACCGCCAAACCGGGACGCGTCCCCAGATATTTCCGATGACGCAGCGTCAATGATTTCAGACTCGGGGAAATAACGGCACAGCTCAACGGCCAAATTTCCTGTCTGGTGATCGGCGGCTATTCCGATGACGCCCCGCACTTCCTTAACCGAAACACTGCTGCTTTCTGCCCAGCTTTTCTGTAAAAAGCGGGTTTCACGCAATGTTTCAGAATGTGTTTCAGCATCACGAACATTGTCCGGCGCTGCATCGACCGGCCAATACCGGTCCTTTATAAATGGATAACCGGGAAGGCTGATGCGGTGCGGCAGGCTGCCATTATAAAGCTCTGACCAATCAATCTTCAGCCCTTTTACCCAAAGTTCCAGAAGCTTCGCGAATTTTTTTCGTTTCATCCATTTACGGACGGCGTCCTGCATATCTTCATCCTTAAAAACGGCTAGAATGTCTTTATACTGTTTGCTTTTTCCGATAAAACAGCCGTCTGTCCCGCCATCAATAAAACGCTGCAGTTTTTCCGCTAACTGCTCTGTCGACGTCACGATAAACGCCGCACGTTCTTCCATCGCTTCTCTTCCGGTTTGAAGGGTGTAAGCCGCATCCCGGAGGCTGCGGTCTGTGACGTCATTTTTTCTGATCGCTTGAAGAAGCTGCTGCGCCCGCTGCTTCAAGCTGGCCTCCTGTTTGGCGGATAATAAAATGACTGCGGGATCTTCATCTGTGAATGGCTCAGAAATCTCCCTATCAGGTTCAATATATTCTTCTATCAATATGTGGGCATTTGCCCCGCCCGCGCCAAAAGAAGAGATGCCCGCGATTCTCGGAATCTCCTTTTGCGCTCCGTTTTCCTCAATGACCGGCCGTTTCCAGTCTGCCAATTCACGCTGCACCACAAACGGCGTCCGGTCGAATACAATATTCGGATTCAATTTCCGGCAATGTAATGAGGGGGCCAGCTTGCGTTTTTGAAACTGAAGCAGCAGTTTCGTTACACCGGCAATGCCTGCCGCGGCTTCCAAATGCCCGATATTGGATTTAACTGAGCTGATGGCGCAAAAGCCTTTATCTGACGTTTTCGTTTGAAATGCGCGGGTCAAACCGTCAATCTCGATCGGATCTCCGAGTTCAGTGCCCGTGCCGTGGGCTTCGATACAGCTGATCATCCGCGGATGTATTCCTGATTTATCAAGCGCGCCGGAAATCACGTCAGCCTGGGCGCTCGGACTCGGCACTGTATACCCGTTTGTTCTGCCTCCGTGATTGATATGAGTGCCGCGAATCACACCGTAAATATGGTCCTTATCAGCCATCGCTTTTGACAGCGGCTTTAACAGCACGGCCCCGACGCCTTCACCGGGAACAAATCCGTCCCCGCCTTCACCGAAACTTTTGCACGTTCCGTCTTTTGAAAGCATTCGATAGGCGCTGAGCTCCGCATAAGCCGAAGGATGCGTATACACATTCACACCGCCGGCAATCGCCATGTCGCATTCGCCGCGAAGGATGTTTTCACACGCTTCATGGATTGCAGTCAGCGAAGATGAGCACATCGTGTCGACCGGCATGCTCGGCCCTTTCAGATTAAGAAAATAGGAAACTCTGTTGGCCGCTGAACTGAACGACGTTTTCGGCTGCAGGGTGCCGCCGTTTTTCCAGTACATTCCGTACCCGTTTTTCGTAATGCCCGCAAAAACGCCGACCCGGCCGTTATACAGATTCTCAAGCTGTTCCTTCGTATAACCGGCATCCTCCAGCACCTGCCAGCACATTTCAATAAAGAGACGCTCCTGCGGGTCCATATTCAAAGCATCACGGGGTGAAATTTGAAAAAACAGCGGATCAAAGAAAGCGGCATCTTTCAGAAACCCGCCCCGCTTACTGTAACTTTTCCCTTCTTTCACGGCCGTTTCGGGATCAGGATTGTAGTATTTGTCCTTTTCCCAGCGCTCTTCGGGAATTTCCGTCACACAGTCTTTTCCGGCAGCTAAGTTATCCCAGTACGCTTCAAGTGTTTCAGCTTGCGGATAACGTCCGCTGACTCCAATAATCGCAATCCCTTCTTTTGTCTGGTTCTCATTGGATAAAGAAGGCCGTTTCTTTCGCTTGATAAACGACGGAAGCACCGGAAAATCTTCATTTGCCAAAACCTGTTCTGATATGCCTGAACGGTGGTCATCATCATTTGTCCACTTTCGGCATTCTTTTGGGTAATCCGTGACGAAGTGAGCTGCCAGGGAGCCCAGTGTCTTATATTCGTAAAAAACCGTTTTGGAAAGGTCACCGAAAAGCAGAGACAATTCGCGGTTCAATTTCGTCACAGTGACTGAGTCGATTCCGTAGGTTTCCAGCGGCTCTTCAGTGTCTATGTTGGAAACAGCAATTTTTGTAGTCAGGCCAAAAAGCGTTTTGAGCTGAAGAAGCGTTTGTTCATACAAACGTTCACTGCGGTGTTCGGCTTTGGTTTTTCCGGGAGCGCCCGTCTTGATGACAGGCTGCAGCTTCAACCCCGACAGGGAAGCCCATATTTTTCCTTCTCCGTCACATAAATCAATATAAAAGCTCCCCGCCTTCTCTTGTATCTCGGCCCATACCTTGTCAGGACAAGGTTCATAAAACAAAAGCTCGTCCAATGAAACCGGGGCGAGCGTTTTATATTCTTTGCCGCCAAGCAGCGCGCATGCCTCTGTCACACTTTGCATCACACAGGGAGGGAGGCCGAATCGGGCGGATTCTTTTTGGTCTGTCAATGGAATTGATATGTCTGCCAGCATCCGTCCTGCTGAGGCGTAAATACGCTCAATTCCTTTCATGTGCTCACTGTATTGAACGGTATCGTTCTGAGTGATGGCTTCAATTTGCTGCTGATCCATCAGGAAGCCGCTGTTTTCCTTCAAGCGGCTGATATCCAGCATACCAGGCGCAGCATCAACTGGCTGAATCGTCCCTTGGCTGTACACATCATGATGACTGAAATCGGCAGAAAATGGATTATAAATCTCAAACCTTTTGGCTTCACCCTCTGCGGGTATCAGCCTGATTTCGATATGGAACGGTTCAGCCTCAGTCAGAATGGGCTTTGACCACACGATATGTGTCAGCCGGACAGCCTCAGTCTCCTTTACTGTCAAAGCAGCCGCAGCTCTCGCCATTTCCAAAAGAAGTTCTCCGGGCATAAGCTTTTTACGCTGTAAAGAAACATCAGCGAGAAAAAATTCCCGGCCGCTGAAAGCTGCCGAGAATCCCAGTCCCGTTTCATCGGAAATATGCTGCTGAGCAAGCGGATGAAGGGAATCCGCTTGGCGAAGTCCCATCCGCATATCATAATCGCGCAAAATGCCGATCGCATCCTGTTTTGTCATTTTTTTATTTTTGACGTCAGAAAAAACCCGGTGCAGAAACTCTTTCATATGGTTTCCTCCATTACGCTAATCCCTGTAAAAACCGATCGTTCTTTTTACAGCGGCTTCTATGCTTATTTCGTTTCTCTCCAATTCATCAAGCAGGTGTTCATAAGTCTCAAGCGGGGACATATCAGTCTCATAAGTCTCCCGGTGCCTTATATGCTGCGCTCTGTGCGGTATCCAGCAATGTGTTTTCGCAAAAGGATAGACGGGCAGGCTGACTTTTTTTGGCCTTTCGTCCGGATATAATTTATTCCAGTCGACATGCAAGCCTTGCACCCATAATTTTGCAAGCATTGCATACTTTCCTGCTTCAATCCATTGATCTATGGTCCCGCTCATTTCTGCGTTGTCCGTCATCTCTGTAAACAGCTGTTTCATCGCTTTGTTCCGGCCTGTAAAGAAATTCTGCCCCGTCTCCTTGCCGCTGAGGAAATCATTCAGCGCGTTCGTAAGCTCTTCTTTTGTTTCAGCAATGACGGCAAGGCGCTCTTCCATTTCATCCCGGCCAAGCTGAAGCGTATAAGCGATACCTTCAAAAGTTCCGTCAGCTGATTGTGACTTTTCCAAATATCTGCGCAGCTGTTCCGCACGTTCCTTCAGCTGTTCCGCCGTCTTTGCCGAGAGAATGAATAAGGACGGCTGAAGTTCACCGACAGTCCATTGTTTCTCTTCAACAGGAGAAACATATTCTTCGAGCACGACATGAGCGTTGACACCGCCAAATCCGAACGAGCTGACACCCCCTCTCCGCGGCAGTTCATTTCCGCTATCATCAGTCGCCGCTTTCCACGGCTGAGTGTCGCGGACGAAATAAAACGGGCTGCCGTCGAGGCTGATATACGGATTAACGGTTTCACAATGCAGACTTTTAACGAGCGTTTTGTGCTGCATCTGCAAAATAATTTTTAAAAGCCCGGCCATGCCGGCGGCAAGCTCTGTGTGGCCGATATTCGTTTTGACGGAACCGAGGCCGCAATGAGGCTGATCGGGTGCCGTTACTCCGGCTTTCTGATAAAGCGCTGCAAAAGCCGCTTTGAGTCCGTTGATTTCTATCGGATCTCCGAGCGCCGTTCCCGTGCCGTGGGCTTCAATATAACTCACTGTACGGGGGTCGATGTTCGCTTGCTGATACGCTTTTATCATGACTTCTGTCTGTGCTTTCGGATTTGGCGATGTAAGGGAAGCCGCCCTTCCGCCATGATTTTCCGCCGTTCCGCGAATAACGGCATAAATACGGTCGCCGTCACGTTCCGCAGCGGATAATGTTTTCAAAACAATCATACCGGCACCTTCAGCTCTGACATACCCGTCCGCTTGATCGGAAAATGTTTTGCAGCGCCCGTCTTCACTGAGCATTCCCGCTTTATTAAAGCTAATATGCATATCCGGCGACACAATAGCATTGACGCCTCCTGCAATCGCGATGCCGCAGTCTCCGGCCTGAATTGCCCTGACCGCACGGTGAACAGCGACCAATGAGCTTGAACAGGCGGTTTCAATCGGTTCGCTCGGCCCATGTATATTCAGAAAATAGCTCATGCGGTTCGGACCGATTGACGGAACCGTTCCGGCGGCGGAAGAACCCTCAATCTCTATATGGAACTTTGAAGCTTCCTGAGCGTAACCGCTGTTTGTAGTGCCTGCAAAGATGCCTGTATTTGTACCTGACAGGCTTTTGGCAGAGCAGCCGGCATCTTCAATCGCTTTCCATACATGCATCATTAAAAGTCTTTGCTGAGGATCCATCATTTCGGCTTCATGCGGAGAAATACCGAAAAATAAAGGATCAAATTGAGCGGTTTCATCAATGAAGCCGCCCCACTTTACATTGCTCGCATTTTTATCTTTCTGCGGATTTCCGTAATACTGTCTCCAGTCCCAACGCTCCGGCGGTATTTCAGAAATGCAGTCCTTTTCTCCGGCTAAATTCTCCCAAAACATTTCCGGATTTTCAGCCATTGGAAATGCACAGCTGATTCCGATTATCGCCACGGGCTCAGGTGCAGCTGCGGCTTTTGTTTTAGGAAGGCGGGACTGAATCGAGAATGGCTCCGTCTTCATTTTTTTACGCACAACCGGTTTCTCCGTTTCTGTTTCTGCCTGTGAGCCGAATGTATCCGGATGTTCCGTCAGCAAGTATTGGGCAAAACTAAAGACTGTCGGGTATTCAAAAAACACGGCCGGTGTCAGTTCAAGCCCATACGTTTTATTTAGTTCATTTGCAAACTGCGTGAATGAAACCGAATCAAAGCCATAATCTCTCATCTCTGATTCAGCATCTATCTCGTCTTCTTTCACCTTCAGAATGCCTGATATCATATGTTTGAGTTCCGCTTGTACTTTATTCGGCATATGGACGGGCGTCTTCCTTGACACATGAATGCTACGGGATGGTTCCGGCGCTTCAGGCATCAGGTTTTTTCGAATCCGTTTTTCGTCGCCTTCTGCCACCATGACCTGGTGTTCTCCGGAGGCAAAAGCGGCGTAAAGCGCCTGGATGCCTGAAGCCGAGCGCATGGCTTTCATTCCGGTCTGTTCATACATCAGCCGTTCGGTCTCTTTGTCCACACGCATACCGCCCTCTTCCCAAAGCGGCCAGTTGACGGACAGGGTCTGCCCGCTCCGCTCGTTGTCCCGCACGAGACGGTTCCGGCGGGCTGCATATACGTCCATAAATGCGTTGGCTGCCGCATAACCGGCCTGCCCCGGATTTCCCATGCCTCCCGCCAAGGAAGAAAACAGAATGAAAAAGTCCAGCCGCATATCTTTCGCTGCTTCATCAAGATTGATAAGCCCTTTCACTTTCGGCGCCATGACGGCCTTCCGTTCGTTTTCTGTCTGGTTCAGAATGTAGTTGTCAGCGATCACGCCTGCGCCGTGAATGATCCCGTCGAGTGTTCCGTGCTCCTCCTGTATGCCGCGGACGAGGGCGCTGACCGCCGCCCTGTCTGTCACGTCAACCGATTGATACAATACACGGGCGCCTGACGCTTCCAAGCGCCGTAAGCGGGCGGAGCGCTCTTCATCAAGCACTTCTGCCCTCCCCGTTAATACGAGGACGGCGTTTTTGACGCGGGAGGCTATTTCTTCAGCGAAAATCAGGCCGATGCCGCCCGCTCCCCCGGTGAGGAGGTAGACCCCTTCGTCTTTCCACGGAACGGCGCCGCTTTGAGAGGCCGGCAGATGACGCCAGTTTCTGACGAGACGTTTGCCGTCTTCATAACGGATTTCCGCTTGTTCAGGATGCGCCCGATTTTCTTTCAGCTTGGCAAGAAGCGATGATGCTGACTCGTCCGGATCGGCTTGGATGACTTGGCCGTACAGCTTCGGATGTTCAAGGTGAGCCGTTTTCAGAAAAGCGGCCAGCCCCGCCAATACATTGTCTTCCCCCCTATCGGGGACAAGAAGCTGGATCAGCGTTTTTTTCTTCTGTTTTTCTTTGATAAGACGCGTGACGATCGCTGACAGCTCCGCCGCGCAGGCGTCATAACGGTCTTCAATCGGACCTTTGCCGTCAGCCGCACATACGGCGCCGCTTATGTCCTCAGCGTTCATTCCGCCATACAGCGTCACGTATCTGAAAGACTCTTCTTGTCCGCCGCCTTCACCCGGCGGTGATTCCTGCCACTTTGGCTGAAGCAAGAGCGGTTTTCCCTCCGTTTCCTCTTCCAGAAAACGGGCGGTGAGCCCCGTCAATCGGACACATACCGCACCGTTTTCATCACACAGCTCAATATGATAGGCGCCGTCCGTTGAGGAAAGCACCGCCCACATCGTCTCACGGCACGCAGAAAACACCTGCATATCCCGGAGGGCAAACGGCAGAAACGGCCGTCCGGACGCGGAACCGTCTGAGAGCACGAGACCGATAGAAGCCTGAAGGGCGGCGTCCAGCATGCTCGGATGCAGGATGAACGGCTCCTTTTCCTCGCGGGCGGACGGCGGAAGAGTGAGCTTCGCGAGCACTTCTCCGCTTCCGGCATAGACGGCGTCAAGCGCCTGATGCGACGGTCCGTAGGTGATGCCGAGGCTGTCGAATGCTTCATAGCACTCAGCCTTTGACAAGTGACGACCGCCGCAGCGCGCCTGAACCGCTTCCACATCGAGTACAGGAGCACGTTCCGTCTCTTCGAGCACGGCCTTTCCCTGGAAAAAGACAAGCGGCTCTTCTCCTTCGGCATACGCTTTAAAAGCAATGTCTCCGTTTTCTTCCGGCTGAAGTCTTACATGAAGCGTCACTCCTTCAGAAAGCGCCGTCACCGGCCGGAGCCAAACGATCTGTTTGAGTCGGACACCCGTTTTCCCGCCCGGCAGGTCTTCAGCGGCAAGTGTAACGGCGGCCCGGGCCATTTCTAAAGCAGCCGCGCCCGGAAGCACCGGTTTTCCATTGACGATATGATCGGCAAAAAACGGTTCCTGCCCAGAAAAAACAGAAGTAAAACGCTGGGCGGTAAAGGTCGATGTATTCGTATGGAGCAGCGGGTGAAGTCTGGCTGCTTTCTTACTTTCCGCTGAGCCTGTTTTGTCAAGTGACACATCAGCTTTTGTCACCCAATATCGGTCTTTGGCAAAAGGGTAGGCCGGGAGACTGATGCGGCCCGGGTTGCTCTGATAAAGAGCTGACCAATCGACGTCAAGTCCTTTAACCCAAAGGTCAAGCAGCTTTCCGTATTTCCCTTTTTTCAGCCAGGCATTTATAGTAAGCGCCATATCTTCATCAGAAGTGAGCGAAGCCGCCAATGAATGATGTTTGGCTGTCCTGCCCCGCCAGATATGAGCATGGTCGATATTATGATCGTTTGAGAAACTCATAAGCTTCATTTTCAGTTCTTCTATCGACTCGGCCGTAAATGCAAGCCGCTCAGCCATCGGTTCTCTTCCCGTCTGAAGCGTGTAGGCGATCTTGGCTAAATCCCCATCAGAACGTTTTTTTCTTATGACATCATCCAGAAGCTGGCGGGCGCGCTCTGTCAATTGCTGCTCATTTCGCGCTGATAAAATGATAACAGCCGGTTTTTGCGGAGAAACGAGCACTTTTTCCATTGGTTTCAGGCTGTCAGACGGCACATATTCCTGAATGATGACATGTGCGTTTGAACCTCCTGCTCCAAACGAGGAAATGCCGGCAATTCTCGGATATTCCTTCATTTCACCCGTGATATTCAAGACAGGTCGTTTCCATTCCGTTTCTTTTTGCTGTACGAAAAACGGAGTGTGCTCAAACTCAATATTCGGATTCAATTCCGCCGCATGCAATGAAGGGGCAATCCTCTTATGTTTCAATTGCAGAAGCAGTTTGGTGATTCCCGCAATCCCGGCAGCGCTTTCTAAATGTCCGATATTTGATTTAATGGAACCGATGGAACAAAACTGCCGGTCTTCTGTTGTCAGGCGAAAAGCTTTCGTTAACCCGTCGATTTCAATCGGATCTCCGAGCGCAGTGCCCGTTCCGTGGGCTTCCAAGTAACTGACCGTTCTCGGGTGAATGTCTGTCCGTTTCAACGTCTCTGCGATCAGATCAAACTGCGCTTTCGGATTCGGCACCATATAAGCGTTTGTCCTGCCTGCTGCGTTCAGCATGCTTCCTTTGATAACGCCGTAAATATGATCGCCGTCTTTCTCCGCTTGAGCAAGCGGCTTTAACACAATCGCCCCTACTCCTTCACCGTCAACAAAACCGTCCGCACTGTCTCCGAAAGATTTGCATTTATCACCGGGAGACAGCATTGAAAAAGCGGACAGCCGCTCATAGTGGGCCGGATCAACGATAAGATTGACTCCGCCGGCAATCGCTGTTTCACTCATTCCGCTCCGCAGGCTTTCTGCGGCGAGATGGACAGCTGTTAAAGAAGAAGAGCATGCTGTATCCACAGCCATACTCGGCCCTTGGAAATTGAACAAAAACGATACTCTGTTTGCGATAGACCAGTCGCTGGGGACTGTCGGGTAATTGCTGTTCATCACACCCACAAAGACTCCGATTTTCCGGCTGTCACAAAGCGTGGCCGGGGTGTACCCCGCATCTTCAATGCTTGAATAAGCAGTCTGCAGAAACAACCTTTCCTGCGGATCCATCCTTTCAGCTTCCGCGGGAGATATACGGAAAAACAGCGGATCAAATTTATCGATGTCATCGAGAAAACCGCCCCATTTTGAATAAATGGACCCCCATTTTCCGCGTTCCTCGTTATAAAACGTTTTCCAGTCCCAGCGATCTTTCGGCACTTCAGTAATAGAATGCCTGCCGGCTTTTACATTTTCCCACAGCTCATCAACGTGATCGGCGCCCGGATACCGACCTGACAGACCGATGACAGCGATATCCTGGATATAGGGATCTCCGTTCGTCCTGCTGCCTTCCTCGTTTTGAGGAATTTTGTTTTGTTTTACATTCAGGTTATCTGTGTGATCAGACAGCTGCTCCTCACGCACACCCATCGCTTTCATAAATGCTCCCCGCTGAGAAAGAAGCAGGTAATCCGCAATTTCTTCTATCGTCTGATATTCAAAAAAGAGGGTGCTGGTCATTTGGTCAAACACGTTACGAAAAGCATTCGTGAGCCTGACGACCAGAATAGAATCCAAACCGTATGCGGTTAAGGAAACCGACGGATCCATTCTCCCGCTCGGAATCTTCAGCGTTTTTCCTATTAATTCCGTCAGATATGTGATGCCCCGTTCTCTTACGTTTGGAATCGGCGCGGCGCTTTCTGCGGGAGCCTGCACCCGTCCGGCGTTTTCGGGATGAGCCGGTCCATTCCCGAATTGCCGCTCGAGCGCTTCTTTACGGGAAGACAGAAAGTAATCAGCAAGCTCATCAATGGTTTGATATTCAAAAAACAAAGTGCTGCTGACAGAACCGAAGACGTCTTTTAACGCGTTGGTCAGTCTGACGACCAGTATGGAATCCAATCCGTATGCGGTTAAAGGTTCATGGGATAAAAGACGATGCGCCGGCACTTTAAGCGCTTCACCGATGACCTTCTTCATCAGTTCAACGCTTTTTTCTCTCAGGCTGAAATGCAAAGTATCATCCGAAAGACCATCTACGTCATACGGACGGCGCTCCGGCTTCTCTTCTGACGCCTGCGGGAGGGCAAGCCTGACCGTTCCGTCACTTTCAGCCGCTATAATCTGCTGGCCTAAGTCGTGTGCGGCTTCAGCCGGAAACAGAGGATGGACGAATCCTTCAAGCGAAAGCGCTTCCGCCCAGCCGGCCGGCTCAACCCCCGGACAGCCCGGAATCCGTAAATCATGATCCTCATACAGCCACCAGCCTTCAAGAAGGCCGAACGTCACATGGTTGAATATGGTGCGGCTGTTGATCTCATTTATAAACAGCTGGCCGTTTTTTTGCAGCATTGCTTTCGCATGGCGCAGCGCAGAGCGGATATTTTTTGTCGCATGAAGCACATTGGTCGCAATCACTGCGTCATACGTGCCGATGTCCGGCGCTTCTGTTGATACCGGCTGCTCAGCGTTGAATATTTTATAAGTGACATAAGGATATTCCGGACCGAATATGTCTTCTGCATGTAAAAGAAATGCTTTAGAAATATCCGTGAAACAATATTCGGCAATATGCGCTTCATACGGTTTCAATTTTCTCATGACCGCGGCGCTCGTCCCGCCCGTTCCGGCTCCGATTTCTAAAATGCGGATTTTCGCCTGCGGGTCTTTTTCCAGACGTTCCTTCAAAACTTCAATCAATGTGTCAGCAAGCTTGTCATTGAAAAAATCAGAAATGATATTATTGCGGTAAATGCCTTCCACAAGACGGAAGGAGGAGTCAGGGAACATCACTTCCGTTGCCGGAAGCTTACCGGTTAAAATGTCTGGAAGCACACGCAATGTCTCTTCTGCCAATTTGACATGCGCCCTCATGTCTTTCTGGCGCAGCCAAGTCTCTTTTTTCCGCTCCCATTCCTCCCATACCTGCCCTAAATCCGTTTTTTCCGGAGCAAGCGCTAATTCAGTCAGGAGGACAAAGCTCTCTTTCAGCCATCTGCTGTATTGTTCCGTTATGCCGGCAGCCGATTGAAATAACGGCAAAGCCTGATCAAGCCCGGCTCCCATCTCATAAAGGGTTGATACAAGCATTTTTTCAATAAGGGATTCCATCTCTCTCATGCAGCTCATGACACTTGATGCTTTTAACCGCTCAGCTTCGTCATTGTGCGTGATGTTAACCGCTAATTGTCCGAGTGCGGAAGGAATCTTTTCCGGATAAACCGTTACTTGTTCTTTCAGATCGTCTTTCATAAAAACCGGATCTGTCGTTTTAATCAGCGCCAGCTGGTCATGAGGTCCGGAAAGCAGGGTTTCCAGCGTTTTCATCGCTTCGGGCGCCTCAATAGAAGCGATTCCGTCCCGCTCCATCCGTTTCCGGTATTGTTCTGAAGCGACAACGCCGACACTTCCCCAAAAGCCCCAATTGACAACTTTTACGGCATACGGCGCTTTTTGTGAGACCCGCTTAGCAAAAGCGTCTTTAAACGTGCACCCGGCGGCATAATTGCTCTGTCCCGGCGCTTTTTGAAACGACATCATCGAAGAGAAAAACAGCAAGAAATCAAGTGGTTCCCCTTCAGCTATCCGGGCAATCTGCAAGCTGACATCGGTTTTTGCAGAAAGTGAAGCGCGGAATTGATCCTCTTCCATATTGGCAAAACTTCGGTCTGATAACACGATGGCGGAATGAATGATCCCGCGGACCTTTCCATTTTCCTTCACAATGGTGTCATACGCCCGTTTGAGAGAGTCATAATCCGCAGCATCCGCGCTGAAATATTGCGGTGCGGGACCTAAAGCTGCGAGTCTTTTCAGTTTTCTTTCAATCTGTGTATCTTTTTTCCTTCTCCCGATCCAGACAATTTTCGCCTGATAGGTCTGAATCATATATTCAGTCCATACTTCTCCTATTCCGCCTGCTCCGCCGATAATCACATAAACCCCGCCGTGCCGGTATAATGAAGGCTCATCTGTATGAGGCTGGCAGACGGCCAATTGCTGGCGGTGCCACTGACCTGCACGAAAGACCCACGGGTTTCCCTCGGGGTCCGCCGGTAAAGAGAAGACATCGGGAAGATGCCGGTATCCCCTTTGAGATTCCAAATCAAGAAGCCGGATGCTCCAATTGCTGTATTCTTTTGCGAGCGACCCCGCTAATCCGTGTATGCTTGCATGACTGGGATTGACCTCATCATGTTCATGAATCGGCTGTGCTTGAAACGTGCAGATTGTCAATGATAGTTGTGCCGTGTCAAAATTCAGAAGCAGAAGCGCTTTTATCAGCCGGAAAAGCTGCATGACCCCGTGCTCCTGTCCGTCGGCCGTATCCGCATCATAAACGGATGGAACGGGATGATCCGGCGCCGCCCATATCATGTGTTGAAAAGAACCTTGCGCTTTCAGTGTTTCAGCCATTTGTTCCGCGCTGTCCAAAGAAGTGATGTCCGGAAAACGGACATCGGAATACATCTCTTTCAAAGCCTGCTGAAAATCCAGCCCGGCCCCGATGACGATTATTTTTTCTTCACGCATGAAAGGCATGCCGGTTTCCGGAATGGTGACGGTGTTCCAAACCGGTGTCATAAGCAATTCCGTTTCACGGCTTTTCTTCGGCGTGAGGCCGGCTTTTTGGTTAAAGCCGGCGCTTTCCTGCACCTCTTTTATGATAAAATCTTTCACTGCCGCCAACAGCACGCCGCGCTCATCACAAATATGCAGATCAAATTGGTGAACGGAGGCCGCTTTTACCTCCGCATGCACAAATACGGTTTTCGCTAACGGTTCAAGCAGCAGTATTTCTCCGAAGGAAAACGGTACGATAAGCGCAGGCTCTTTTTGAAATTGCAGCACATGCGCCATTGCGGTTTGAACAGCGCCATCCATTAAGGACGGATGTAGGATGTACTGTTTAAAATCGGCTTCCAAGTGTGACGGGAGCGTTAATTTGGCCAGTGCTTTCCTTTCTGTATAAGAGAATTCGCGGATGACCTGAAAACTGTCCTTTTGCACGATTCCCGCCTCAGAGAACGAGTGATAGATGTCTTTCGGCTCCGTTCTCTGCGCAAATAACGCCGGGAGCTGAAAGACCTGGGCCTCAAAAGGCGCTCCTTTTTCTCTACAAATCACTTCTCCTTGCGAAAAGAGAGTGCCGGCCGCTCCTTTTTCCTTAATGACATAGCTTATACGCTCTTTTTCCGCTTCAAACTCTATCATGACGGATCTTGGGTCTGTCCCTGTCACAATCGGCTCCATGTACCACACATTTTGGAGAGAGACGGCCGGACGTTCTCCCCACAATGCCGCGCCGTATGCCGCCATTTCCAGATGACAGACTCCGGGGAGCACATATTTTTCGTTCACTAAATGATCTTTAAAGAAATATTCATCCTTGGAAAATATCTTTTGAAACGTCCCTTTCCGGGCGGATGAAACATTCTCATCAAGCAGCGGATGCAGCGCTTCACGCCTTTTGATAGATTGGGGCTTTTTCGTATACCGCTTTTTTTGATCGGTCAGCCAGGACGTTTCCTTTAAAAACGGATACGTAGGAAGCGGAACTTTCTGATACGGCGTCTCCGGCTTTTTGAAACCTTGAAGGCCTTTGACCCACAGCGCGGCAAATTTTTCAGGATCTGAAACGGATTGGCCTGAAACGTCCGGCCGCCCGGGTGACGCTTTTCCGAAGTAAATATGTCTGCCGTCACTGTGGCCGCTGACAAAGCCGTCCAATCGCTGTTTCAGCTCAGAAAGGGATGATGCGATTACCGCAAGCCGGAAGGAGAAAGGCTCTCTGCCTGACAATAGGGTGGCAGCGATATTTTCCAGGCTGTATCCGCCGGCAGAAGGCGAGTTTTCCAATCGGGCAAGAAAGGAGCTCAATTTCCCGGCATATTCTTTCAGCTGCTGTTCGGAATGTGCGCTTAGTACGACGGCATGCGGTTTTTGTTCAGTATTCCCGTCCGCTTGCCGTTTTGGCTGATAAGCACCTACGATCAGATGGGCATTAGAGCCTCCTGCGCCGAATGAACTGATTGCGGCGATTCTCGGTTTATCTCCTTCAGCCGGCCACGGCCGATTGTTTCGGACAACATAAAATGGCGAATCAGAAAAAGAAATCTTGCGGTTCAGTTCCTCGGCGTGCAGACTGGCGGGAAGCGTTTCATGTTTCATGCTTAAAAGCACCTTGATTAAACCGGCGATCCCTGCAGCCGCTTCCAAATGTCCGATATTGGATTTCACCGAGCCGATTCCGCAGTCATTTTTCTCATCGGCCTGTTTCTCAAATGCCATAGACAGACCGCGTATCTCAATCGGATCGCCGAGTGCCGTGCCGGTACCGTGAGCTTCAATGTAGCTGATATCCTCCGGACTTACCGCGGCTCTGTTTATAGCGGATAAAATCAGGTCCCGGTGCGCTTCCGGATTCGGCACCGTATACCCGGTCGTTTTGCCGCCGTGGTTAGTGGCGGACCCCTTAATGACACCGTAGATGTGGTCGTTGTCCGCAATCGCTTTTTTCAATGGTTTTAACAAAACGGCTCCCGCGCCTTCACCGGGCACGTAACCGTCTCCGCCTTCACCGAAACTGCGGCATTTTCCTTCAGAAGACAGAAAATGCGATTGGCTTAAAAACATGTATTTTTGAGGATGTAAGCTGAGGTTGACGCCTCCGGCAAGCGCCATTTCACAGTCGCCCGACATAATGGCCTGACAAGCCTGATGGACGGCGACAAGCGATGAAGAACACGCCGTATCAACAGCGATGCTCGGCCCATGGAGATCAAGGAAATAAGAAACCCGGTTCGGAATCCCCCAATATAAGGAGCCGGGGCCTTTATACTGATCTTTGAGGAAACCTTCTTCGTGTGCAATTAATGAATATTCATTCCAGGTCACTCCGGCGAATACACCGATTTGATCCGTCGGCCTCGCCGCCGGGTTCCCGTAACCGGCATCCTCCATCGCCTCCCAGCAGCACGTGACATACAGTTTTTGCTGAGGGTCCATTAAATCAGCTTCCCACGGGGAAACAGAAAAAAACAGCGGGTCAAATCGATCCGGACGATCAATAAAACCTCCCCATTTACTGTATGACGCGTATTCTGCCGTTTTCTCTTCCGAGTAATAAGAGCTGTCCCATCTG
Organism: Bacillus sp. GZB; assembly: GCF_001975995.1. NCBI lineage: Bacteria > Bacillati > Bacillota > Bacilli > Caryophanales > Bacillaceae > Bacillus > Bacillus sp. GZB. Next base: position 559,874 of record NZ_MTQG01000017.1, on the reverse strand, counting down.
TCCTCAGGGATTTCGGAGACACAATCTTTATTTTCCATTAAATTGTCCCAAAAATCATGCTGGTTTTCCGCTTTCGGAAACATCCCGCTCATTCCGATAACCGCAATATCAGAACTCCTGTCCGTTCCCGGTTCGGGCACCTTTTCAGCCGCCTGTACAGGAAGCACTTCTTCCTGCCGGCTTCCCATATCAGGCTCCGTTTCTTTGAATTCAAGAACGCTTTCGGGATTTCGTTTCTGCGTACTTAAAAACTCACTCAATTTCTCAATGTTCGGATATTCAAACAGCAGCGTTTCAGAAAGGCCGGTAAATTCTTTATGCAATATGGTCATGATTTCTTCACTGATGAGAGACGTCACGCCAAGAGTAAAAAAAGCGGTTTTATCTTCTGCTTCGGTCACCTCGGCACCCAGCTTTTCCGCTATTACCGTTCTTAAAAATTCGTTAATACATTTCATGAGGATACCATCCCTTGTACAAAAGAATTTTTCTGTGCTTTAACAAGTTAATCCGCCGTCTATCGCCATTGTCTGTCCGGTCATAAAGGACGATTCAGGAGAAAGCAGGAAACGAACGAGTCCGGTCATATCGTCTGTTTCGCCTAAACGCCCCATCGGCGTCCTTCTGATAATCTGCGATTTTTGTTTTTCCGGCATATTTTTCGTCATATCGGTGTCCACAAAACCGGGCGCAAGTGAATTGACACGGATTCCTTTGGACCCGAGCTCCCTGGCCAGACTTCGCGTCAAGCCGTCAAGAGCCGCTTTGGATGCGCTGTAGACTGAAGTGCCTTTAAATCCTCTTGAACCGATAATGGAGCTTATGTTAACGATTGATCCGGAATTTTGTTTCAGCATGACCCGGGAAACGTTTCGGGTCAGCTTGATGACTGAACCGATATTCAGATTGAGGATGCGGTCAATGTCTTCATCATTGGTCAGGGGCAGCAGCTGATCAAGGTTCAAACCGGCGTTATTGACCAAGCCGTCTATTCTGGAAAACTTGCGGTATACTTGAAGAACAAACTGTTTCATGGCGGCATCATCCGCCGCATCCGCCGCTTCCCAATAAAAACGGTCACGGTACTTTTCACTCTCTCTCAATGTGTTAATAAAATCAGATTCACTGCGGCTGAAAGCGGCTACTTTGTAATTCTCATCCAAAAGCGCCTGTACAATCGCTTTTCCGAGCCCCCGGCTACCTCCGCTGACGACCGCTACTTTTCCGTTATTCATATTTGCCTCCTGTTTTACACGTTTCTTATTTTTTTAAATCGGTCATTAGACAGTTTCCGATCTGTAACAGAGATGATCTGCGGTATCTGATATGGCTGCAGCTTCTGTCTGCAATGAGCTACGGCCCGCTTTCTGAAAGATTTGATATCTTCCTCTTTTTCAAGCACGGCCTCTGCCGCAACAATCTCGCCCGTAATCGGATTTTTTCGGCCCGTTATGAGAACATCCCGGACATTCGGTATCTCCAGAAAGACGCTTTCCACCTCTGCCGGAAACACTTTCTCTCCTCCCACATTAATGATTTCACTCTTTCTTCCGAGAATTCTTATATATTCGCCGTCTGTTTCCACCTGGTCACCGGTGTCGTACCAGCCGTCTTCATCGAAAGGTGAGGGTGCGTTTAAATAGCCGAGCATCGCCGACTCAGAACGGACCCAAAGCGTGCCTCCGGTAATTTTGGTCTCTGTTCCGGCACCGCCTACTTTCATCCAAGTGGATTGGCTGTCTTTTGATTTCGTTGAGAATATACCCAGTTCAGTTAATCCGTATGTTTGTTTCAGCCGTACATCCGGAAACAGCCGGTGAATGCCGCGCAGCGTTGATTGCGGCATCGGTTCTGTGCCGTAAGTGATCAGCCGGAGTGAAGAGAGGTTATAGCCGGCACCCGCCTTGGACATCAGCAGCATGTTTAAAAAGGTCGGGGTGGCGGGGAGCACTTGGACAGCATGTTTGTCGACCGCCTGATAAACGGACTCCGGCGTTCTGCTGACTGATGTGACGATCGTTCCCCCGTTAAACAGAATCGCAAACAGCGTATTAATGCCGCCGATATGATCTAATTTCAGAAAAATGAGCGTACGCAGCGGTTTTCTCTTCGCCGTTTTGTATTTTTCAAGCAGCCGGCCGGCGCTTAACACGGATGCTTTGCTTTTGCCGGAGGTTCCCGATGTGAAAATAATAATGCCTGATTCCCCTCTCTCGCGCAGGTCATCAAGCAGAGGGTGAGAGGCGCTTTCAGAACCTTCACGAAGCGTCCAGCTGTCATTTTCATTTATTTCAATGATTTGATTCACTTTCGCGTCTTCAAACATATCGAGGTGCTTTTCCCTTGATTCATTGCTGAGAGGGACAACGATATTTCGGTTTAACAAAAGCGCCATCAGCAAAAAAATGGCGTTCGGGGAATAATCCCCGATAAGCGCCACACATTCTCCTTCACGTATTCCGTTTTGTTTAAGTTCTTTCTGAAAAAAGCTGATTCGTGTCAGCAAATCATCATACGTAAAAGTCTGCCCTTTAAAAATGAGAAACTCACTGTCTTGCGTTTCCCTAAGCTTATCAGTCACCCAGCTGATATCTCCCCTGCTTTCTGTTTTCATGATTGAGCACTGTCCATATATTTTTGATAAATATCACAAATGCTGCCGACGGTTGTAATGCTGGAAATTGTTTCTCCTTGGGAAAAAGGATCTACTCCGGTTTCCATCTCCATCTGTGCGACTAATTGAGCGATATCCAGTGATGAGAAGCCCAGATCCTCTATGACTCTCACTTCATCTCCCGCTTCGACGGCCCGATATGACTGCTGTTCTTGAATGTCCTGAATGATTTGAGCGATGATCTGCTTCATTTCCTTGGTTTGTTCCATTTGCTTTCAGCTCCATTCTTCATTTTATAAACTTCTGATGACCCGTTTATAATCCGGAATATGATCTTGTGAAGAGGTCGGCACCGCCAGCAGCTTATCCACCTTGGAAATGGCCAGCAATGTATGATTTCTTTTCATATAGACTTCAATCTGATAGCTGATTTTCGCCACTGAGATCATACTGAGGGACTCACCGTGAAAGTCGGGATCGCATTCTTCAATGTGTCCCGTCATATAAATATCAAGCTCTTCATCTGCAAAACAATTTCCGTAATAATACGTCTCTCTTTCAAGCAAAAATAAATGCCGCGCGATTGAAACCGGAAAACCCGGCTTCGACCGGCGCGTCATCCATTCAAATTCCGCCGCATCCATTATCTTGCTGAATTTCGCAAACACCATGGCATGCCCGGGCGCAGCATCCTGATCAACAGGAACCCGATATAAAACGGGGTCTGCTGTTTTGAGATTGCCCGGCTTCATACCGAAGGCGTCCGTTCTGATTTTCTTTGACCGCATCAGCGCGTAAGGCGGCTTGGCTAGCTTAGAAAGTTCCGCAATGCACTCAGCCTTAGGCGCTGAGACTTTGCGGGTCGAACCTTCTGTTTGTGTGACGTCGACGACAATTAAACTATTGGCTTTCATTGAAGGAAACCGTCCCCGGTCCCACTCGCTTTTATCAGAGCTGACCGCTCCTTTCGGCCCGAACAAATAATCAGATTCTAATATGGTTTCTCCAAAGCGGGAGATATCGACTCCGACGGAAACCTCGTCCCATAATCGGTACTGATCAAGAGGCTTATCTGAAGGAACTTTGAGATGTGTCATAAAATAAGCCGGATACAAAATCAGCCCTTGGTGATCGGCCATCTGATCAGGCCGGAATCCCGTTCCGTCCGTTAAATGGTGACTGTGTGCGTTGCCGAATAACAGCAGCAGCGCGTACTCATTCAAATTCCCTAACCCGACATGGCTCATCGTTAATTCATGATTTTCAATCAGCATGGTCTGTCCTCCGCAGAAAAAATGTAATGGCTGGTCATACTCAGCCTGTAATCGATACCAGCCTTTGCGCAAGAAGGCCGGCTGTTTCTTCCATGAGCTGTTTGCCGATCAGATCGACATGCCTGTTTCTCCAATTTTCAAGCGGGGTTCCTTTCACCCACTGATTAAACGCGCCGAGCGCAGGGCCGCAATGAATTTGGTAATCTATTTTACTTTCGCTTTTTCCTTCCAGAGCGAGCCTTGTCGTATGAGAAAAATACCATTTAAATACCATCGCCATTTTGTGTTTCGGATTCTGTTCGGCTTTGGCAATCTGTTCAGGAGATTTATCACGTTTCAACTGCTCATACACTTCTTCAAAACCGCGCTGGAAATACTTATCTTCAATTAATGTTTTCGTTTTTTCATCTATTTCATCTAAAGAATTGTATTGTCTGTACAAGTCAAAGAGTTTATTGGCTCTTGCCGGGAAAAACAGTCCTTTTTTCAGCACCTGAACCCTCGCGCCCGCTTCAAACATATCTCCCGCGGGAGCGTATGACGTATCCTGCACGTTCGCTTCCTGAAGCAGATCTTTCACTGAATCACTTGTCCCGGCTTCGACCGTGCATTGATTAATAGAACCGGTTCCGATAAATTCGGCGCCGAGCAGAAACGCCGCAGCAGCCGCTTCCGGAGTGCCGATGCCGCCGGCTGCGCCGATTCTTACTTTTTTCGCATAACCGTGCTTCTCCATCATGCGGTCTCTGAGTCTGATCATGGCAGGCATTAATGTATACGGAATCCCTTGGTCGGTATGCCCTCCTGAATCCGCTTCAACGCAAATGTCATCAGCCATCGGAATTTCTTTTGCAAGCGCCGCTTCCCCGGCTGTCAGCCGATTATCAGACACAAGTCTTTCCAGCACATGAGCCGGAGCAGGATTCAGAAAGGCCTCAGCGACTTCAGGTCGGGATACTTTCGCGATGATTCTGTTTTGAACTGACACCGACCCGTCATGATTCCTGCTTAATCCCTTTGCCCTGTATATAACAAGAGCGGGAGTTATGCCCATAAATGCCGATGCTTCAATAAGATGAATGCCGTTTTTCAAATATAAATCTATCATTCTGACTTCCTTGTCAGGTGACATCATATGATGAAGAAGATTCATTCCGAATGTTTCCCCTTGCCGCAGTGCAGACCGGATGGTTCCGATGGCCTGTCCGATCCGTTCGATACTCAATCCGCCCGTTCCGAAAAAGCCCAGCATTCCCGCTTTTGCCGCTTTAATGACCATCTGTTCCGAAGCAATTCCCCTGTACATGGAGCCCGTCATGTAAGCATATTGGATGTTATAATCTTTTTTAAAATCTTCGTTCCCTAATCTCATTCCCGCCGTTTTTTGCGGATCAGCTGACGATGCTTTGACATCGGCAGTATCAGACTCTTCTTTCGGCATAGGTAATGGGGCGGCATCTTTTTTAATCTGCCGCGTCAGTTTTGTCAGCACTTCCCCGGGCCCGACTTCTGCAATTTCATTATTTTCAAGTCCCATCAGACGGCGTATCGTGTCCGTCCACTTTACCTGATTGGTCATTTGCAAAGTCAGATTTGTTTTGATTTCATCATTCTGATAAGGTGCGGCATGAAGATTTGAGATCACCGGAAAACGAAGAGGCAAAAACGCCGTTCTTTCTAAATAATCCGCGAACTCTTTTTCAGCATCTTTCATATAGCGGGAATGGAAGGCGCCGCTCACATTTAAAGGAAGGTACATTCTCACGCCGGCTTTTTCAAAGACGGGGCCCGCTTTTTCAATGTCTTGTTTCGTTCCGGCGATCACAATTTGCGAAGGTGAATTGTGGTTAGCGATATCAATGCCGGTCAGATGATAATCGGATAGAACCTCTTTTACTTGTTCAGCCGTAAACCCCAAAACCGCCGCCATGCCTCCGGGAGCTGCCTTGCTCATGAGCTCCCCTCTTTTTTTCACAAGCTGCAAACCGGTCTCAAAATCAAAGCAGCCGGCCGCAAATAACGCATTATATTCTCCTAAACTGTGCCCTGCGGCGTAATCAGGCTCTCTGCCGGACTCTTTCATTTTCTTTAAATAACTGAGTGCACTCACCGTATATAACGCCGGCTGGGTAAATTGCGTTTTCCCCAGCTGGTGATTCGGATCCTCCAGACACAATTCTTCTATAGAGTAGCCTAATATGTCATCAGCCTGACGTGTCAGATCTTGAAATTCATCAAACAGTCCGGCTCCCATTCCTTTAAATTGAGAACCCTGCCCCGGGAACACAAACGTAAGCATCTTATCCTCATCCTTTCCGCATCGCCAATTTTGTACATCACATGTGGATCTCCATACAAAAACGTCTCTTATTTCATATATTGACTGGTGTAAACACCGGCATAAAAATAAAAACACAAACGCGTTTGCGATTCAGCACAGGTTTAGAAATCGCAAACGCATTGTGTTTTCCTTTTCTAACATAATTTATATAAAGACATCTTGCTTGTTTACTGAATGTTTCGCATGACAAGCTGCAGTGCCAATATGCCCGAAAACAGCCATGACGGCACACTTCTCCCTTATCATGTATATGTAGATATATACACTACAATCATTTTTATAATCCCTATTTCCTCTTCAACGTGCCGAAACAGCGATTGAAATTTAATAGGTGCTTTACATCAATTTAATAAATTTAACAAATAGTTGCTATTTAAAGAGAATAATATCAATTTATAGATAATAATGTCAAGGCTTTATTTCGTTATTTTCTGACATTTATTCCACAGTTTTATGTTCGGTGGACAGTCGGCATAATTGTTTCGGGATAAATGTCAGATAATTCCCTGAACCCTATTCATGTCAAAGAAAATTCATCGCTTCTCTGTCAATTGGGTCTATACTTATTTTTCATTTTCATATATTATGTAAAAAAAAGACGAATTAGAAAAATTTTTAATCACTTTAAATACTATCCATTAAATACTTTCTTTGTATAATAATTTCTTATTATTCTAAGGAGGACCCAGTCATGAAATGGTACGCACTTTTTGTAGAGTCCGGAAAAGAAGAAACAGTTCAAAAATTTCTGCGTCTGCAGTTTGATGAGCAGGCTCTCTACTCAATCATACCCAAGAAAAAAGTCACAGAACGAAAAGCCGGAATCAAATACGAGGCACTCAAAAAGATGTTTCCGGGATATGTGCTGTTTAAAACGAAGATGACAGAGCGGACATTTCATAAAATCAAAGAACTCCCCATTTCATGCAGAATCGTGAATAACGGCGCATATTATTCCAAAGAGCGTAAAACCTATTTCACGACAATTAAGGATGAAGAAATCCTCCCTATCATTAGGCTGATCGGAGAAGGAGACACTGTAGATTATTCAAAAGTCTATATTGAAAATTCAAAAGTAACCGTTGCCTCAGGGCCTCTTAAAGGAATGGAAGGCATTATTAAAAAGATCGATAAAAGAAAAAGACGCGCCAAAATCTGCCTGTCTTTTATGGGACTGGACAAAATGGTCAACGTCGGAATTGAAGTGCTCTCCAAACCCTAGCATTTCAAAAAAAGCATCAACAGCATGTGCCGTTGATGCCCTTTTTATATACAAACGAAAGCCCGACACCGAAATAACCCCGCTCACCACCGTCACGGTCAAACTTTTTGACATAGTTGACCTGAAGCCGGGCTGCGCCCATGAGGCAAAATCACATTTAGGGGAAGATACATTTTAATCAAGAGCGGTGAATTGACGGTTGAGCTTGATGACGAAAAGCATGTGCTGACTTCGGGCGATGCCGCACAGTTATTTTAATTCCTCGGATGAACCGGTGACATATTTTATGCTGTTCTATTATGCTGAACCGGCTTAAACGCACATCAGGCTTCTTCAGACAGAAGCCTGACGGACCGCAACCCATTCTTGTATGCATTGAATCAGTTTCTGGACAGAAGGTGTCTGCGTCTCCTTTGTATGAGCTGTCAAAATGCCGAGCTGCCTGGAGACATACCGGTCGAACCGTTTGATGAGCACATCACAATCATTCACCAAAAGCTGCGGCAAGATGCTGATCCCCAGATTGTTCCGCACCATTGCAATAATCGCTTCATCCCCTCTGATTTGATAAGCGACCCGCGGCGTAATCTTTTCTTCCTTCAGCACTTTCAGCACATCAAAATGTGTCTCCGGATAAGGCACGATACATTTGACGGACTCCATGACATGTAACGGAACCGTTTCACATTGCGCCAATTCATGCTGCGGGCTCATCACCGCTACAATCGGATCCTCGCCCAACGGGTAAAAATGCCACTTCTCGCTGTGGGATGTGCCGATCGCCGCATCAATCCTGTCATCTTTCAGCCATTCTTCCAGTTCAGTAGAATTTCCTTCAAACAGATGCACCTTAATGGAAGGATACAGCTCATTAAATTCCCTCAAAATTTTCGGCAGCCATTTTACCGCCACGCTCGTAACAGTGCCGAGCCGGACTTCCCCTCTTTCTAACCCATTAATATTATCAACGGTTTCAGACAGTTTTTCATAGTTTTTTTGAATTTCCTTCATAATATGTAACACTTTCAAGCCATTTGCGGTGGGCCTCACTCCATGCCGCTGTCTGATCAAAAGCGGAAAACCGTACTCTTCCTCTAATTTACTGATCATTTGGCTGATGTTCGGCTGTGTGTAATTCAATATGGCAGCGGCTTGGGTCAGGCTGCCGCTTTCAACCGTTTTAATAAAGGCTAAATGCTTCTTTAAATCCAACCGGCTTCATCTCCCAGATATCATTCTTTATTATCCAATGCATTAGTTATATTTAGTTTACTTATACATCAATCAAAAATAAAATGGCAATGTTTCCATCATTATACTTGATCACAAACAGAAGGTGAGCGTTTCAGCATGAGTTTTCTCATTCAATTTTTTATCGGCGGCACCGTTATGGTGGCCGCCGCGTATTTAAGCAAATCGAAATACTTATTCTTATCAGGCGTTATCACATTGCTGCCGATCATGACGTTACTGAATATTCACTTGCAGCTGAAAAATATGAGCCCCGACGATTTCAGAACCAGCTCAAAAAAACGGAATATTCGGTGCCTTCGGCGCAGTGATCTTCATCAGCAGTATTTTCATCCTGACAAACTGGTTCAAAGGAGGCCACGCAGTCATCGGTGCGTTTCTCATCTATATTTGCTATATGATCGGCTGTAAATGCCTGTTATGAAGATACGGCCACGCTGTGTATAAAAAAATGCCCGTCCAGAACAATAAGAACGATGTGTTCAGTTGTGAGCAGTTTATATGACTGAATGATCATGAGTTGTTATAATCAATGTCTAAAAACATTCCGGGAGGCGAAATAAATGGCCAGAAAATTATTCACACCATGGACCGTTAAAGATGTAACGATCAAAAACCGTATTGTTATGGCACCGATGTGCATGTATTCCTCACATGAGAAGGACGGAAAACTGCAGCCTTTTCATATGGCGCACTACATATCGCGTGCAATCGGACAGGTCGGCCTGATTATCGTGGAAGCGACAGCCGTTAATCCTCAAGGGCGCATTTCCGATCAGGATTTGGGCATTTGGAGCGATGATCATATCGAAGGTTTTGCCAAACTGACGGAACAAGTGAAAGCGCAAGGATCTAAAATCGGCATTCAGCTTGCGCACGCCGGACGTAAAGCTGAGCTTGAGGGAGACATTTACGCTCCGTCAGCCATTCCGTTCGATGAGCAGTCCAAAACACCGGCTGAAATGACGACAGAACAAATTAAAGAAACCATTCAGGAATTCAAACAGGCAGCGGCGCGCGCGAAAGAAGCCGGCTTTGACATTATTGAACTTCATGCCGCACACGGCTACTTAATGCACGAATTTTTGTCCCCTCTGTCCAATCACCGTACAGACGAATACGGAGGCTCACATGAAAATCGCTACCGCTTCTTAGGCGAGACCATTGAAGCCGTCAAGGAAGTCTGGGACGGCCCGTTATTTGTCCGTATTTCTGCATCGGATTATACAGACAAAGGGCTGGACATTGCGGATCATATCGGTTTTGCGAAGTGGATGAAAGAACAGGGAGTCGACCTCATTGATTGCAGCTCAGGCGCACTCGTTCAAGCTGATATTAACGTCTTCCCCGGCTACCAAGTGAGCTTCGCGGAGAAAATCCGTGAACAGGCCGAAATCGCAACAGGCGCCGTCGGTTTGATAACGACGGGAACAATGGCCGAAGAAATTCTGCAAAACAACCGCGCTGACCTTATTTTTGTCGCGAGAGAACTTCTGCGCGATCCGCACTTTGCAAGGAGTGCAGCGAAGCAGCTGAATACTGAAATACCGTCACCGGTCCAATACGACAGAGCATGGTGATGAAGTGACAGCCGGAGTTTTTCGATCCGGCTGTCTCTTTTTTTATTTTTCGAGAAACGATTGCCGAAGCTTCTCCGTCTTCCCTATAGAACCAATTAGAGGAGATGACTCCAATGAAAGCAGCATGGATGGAAAGGACATATTTGATTGACGGGTGTCCGTTTTATACGAAACACCGTAAAGGCGCCGGCGAAGTGACGATCGTCTTTGAAGCCGGCTACGGCACTTCTTCTGAAACATGGACATCATTACTCGCTGACATAGATGAAGAATTTGGGGTTTTCACATATGACAGAGCCGGAATCGGCAAAAGCGGACGAAGCCGAAACAAGAGAACGGCGGACCATATGGTACAGGAATTAAACGCTCTTCTTCTGAAGGCCGGCGTCAAGCCTCCTTACCTTGTCGTCTCGCATTCATACGGCACGATTATCAGCAGACTTTGGGCGAGCCGGAACCGCCGGGATATTCTCGGGATGGTGCTGCTTGATCCGGTTTCTGAGGATCAGGAGACGAAAGTGCTTCCGCTTCTTCCTGAAGAAATGAAGGCCGCCTATTTGAAACAGTTCAAATTGGAAGGATCACACGCGGAATTTTTAACGAGCCTTAGGCAGATCCAGCATCAGCAGATTCACTTCGGCGATATGCCGCTGTTGATTTTATCATCGGGAGAGCGGGATGAGCGCTTAAAGCACGCTCATGAACAATGGGTGAAACTGCACAGAAGCATGCTTGATGTCTCTTATCAAAGCGGATGGATTCAGGCCAAAAACAGTTCTCATGCCATTCACCACGATGAACCGCACATCGTCCACCTTGCCATTTATGATGTTTGGTGCGCGGTGCGCCAGCAAATGAATGCTCCTGCCTATCAGGCGGTAAACTGATAAAACAAAAGCCATTGTGCAACGGCACAATGGCTTTTGTTATCGTGATCTATTTTGTCTCACGATGCAAAGTATACTTTTTCAACCGGGGTGAATACTTTTTCATTTCTAACCGGTCCGGATTCGTCCTTTTGTTCTTCGTCGTGATATAATTTCTGTCCCCTGTCTCTGTACAGGCCAATGTAACATTCACACGCATCATTTTCACCCCTTATATAAATCGTAATTATTACGTTTTATTATATCTCATCAGAAAAAAATGTCAAGCGTCTATTTTTTAAGACCGCTCCACAGTGACCTCCATGAAGTCAAATGCGATCTTACTGTTCTCAAATACCGCTTTCGCCTCATGTTCGAGACGCTCTATCGGCGATTCACCCTGATACCTTGCGCTGATATGAGTTAAGATCAGCTGTTTGGCGCCTGCTTTTTTTGCCGTTTGCGCAGCCTGTTCTGTCGTCGCGTGATAATAATTATGTGCGAGCTTTGCATCTTCCTTGGCAAACGTCGCTTCATGAACAAGCACATCCGCATTGCGCGCAAGCTCCGTTACCCGCTCTGATGCCCTCGTATCCCCGGAAAAAGCGACGATTCTCCCTTTTTTCGGGGATTCCAGAAAATCCCGCCCGTTAATGATTCTGCCATCGTCAAGTGTGACCGTTTCGCCTTTTTTAAGTTTCTGATAGACGGGTCCGGGCGGGATATTCATTTCTTTCAATCTGCCGGCCTGCAATGCGCCGGGAATATCCTTTTCCTGAACCCGGTAGCCGAACGCTTCCACACCGTGAATGACGGATGCTGCGGTAACAATGAATTGCTCATCTTCAAAAACCGTCCCCTCTTCGATTTCATGTACGGTAAGAGGATACGTCAGATGAGTCGCCGTCACGTTCAGGCTTGTTTCGATAAAGGCTTTAATGCCTTTTGGCCCGTAAATCGTCAGCTCTTCTTCACCGCCCTGAAATGAACGGCTCCCCAACAGACCCGGAAGACCGTAAACATGGTCGCCGTGAAGGTGGGTGATGAAAATCTTTTCAATTTTCCTCGGTTTGATTGTTGTATGTAATATCTGATGCTGAGTGGCTTCTCCGCAATCAAACAGCCATACCGAACGCCTTTCTTCAAGAAGCTTCAGCGCGACGGACGTTACGTTTCTCGTCTTTGCCGGCATGCCGGCCCCCGTCCCTAAAAATAATAATTCCACAATGCTTCCTCCTAGATCTTTGTACTACTAAGAATACAGGATCAGGCTGAAAATGTGAATTCACCCGGGCCTTCTCCGGCCTAATTAATTTTTTTCCGCAAACCGCAAAAAACAGGCTGAAATGTTTGCTTTCAATGAATTTTAGATTTAAAATGAAGGAAATATGCGGGGTTTTAAACCATGCTTCAGATAAAGTGAGGTACTCTAAGTGAAAACAAACGACAAACCAAAAGCAGTAATTGTAATATTTGGTGCCACAGGGGATTTGGCAAAACGAAAACTTTACCCATCCATTCACCGTTTATATAAAAATGGTCAAATTGGTGAAGAGTTTGCAGTTGTAGGTGTTGGAAGAAGACCTTGGTCAAACGAGGACCTCCGGGAAACGGTTAAAACGTCTGTTTCTTCTGCCGGGCAAAAAGACATAGACGATTTCACATCTCATTTTTATTACCATCCGTTTGATGTAACGAATCCGGGTTCCTATCAGGAGCTGAATGTCCTGCTGGATCAGCTTGAACATACATATGAAATCCCGAACAACAGAATGTTTTACTTGGCGATGGCTCCTGAGTTTTTCGGCACGATCGCAAAATCACTTAAAAACGAAGGTGTCACAGCGACAAATGGCTGGTCCCGTCTCGTCATTGAAAAACCGTTCGGCCATGATCTGCCGAGTGCGAAAGAGCTTAACAAAGAAATACGCGAAGCTTTCACGGAAGATCAAATTTACCGGATCGACCATTACTTAGGCAAACAAATGGTTCAAAATATCGAAGTCATCCGGTTTGCGAATGCGCTGTTTGAGCCGCTGTGGAATAACCGCTACATCTCAAACATCCAGATTACGTCAAGTGAAGATCTCGGCGTTGAAGACCGTGCGAGATATTATGAAAAATCAGGCGCACTCCGTGATATGGTTCAAAACCATATTTTACAAATGGTCGCTCTCTTGGCGATGGAACCGCCGATTAAACTGAACACGGAAGAAATCCGCAGCGAAAAAGTGAAGGTGCTGAGAGCTCTCCGCCCTGTCGCTCCAAACGAAGTGAGTGACTTCTTCGTCCGCGGACAATACCAAGCAGGTACGATTGACGGAAACGCTGTACCGAGCTATACAGATGAACAAAATGTAGCACCGGATTCCAATACGGAAACATTCGTGTCCGGAAAGCTGTTAATCGATAACTTCCGCTGGGCCGGCGTTCCGTTTTATATCCGCACAGGGAAACGGATGAAAGAAAAATCAACGAAAATCGTCGTTCAATTTAAAGACATTCCGATGAACCTTTATTACGGCAATGAAACGAATGTAAATCCGAACCTGCTTGTCATCCATATTCAGCCGGATGAAGGCATCACACTATATCTGAACGCTAAAAAATTAGGCGGAGCCGCTCATGCTCAGCCGATTAAGCTGGATTACTGCAGCAACTGCAGTGATGAAATGAACACACCGGAAGCCTATGAAAAATTAATCCATGACTGTCTGCTCGGTGATGCGACAAACTTTGCCCATTGGGACGAAGTGGCGCTTTCCTGGAATTTCGTCGATGCGATTTCCGAAACGTGGGCAGCCGACAAAACCCTTTCTCCGAATTATGAAGCCGGGTCAATGGGACCGAAAGCTTCGGACGATCTTCTTGAAAAAGACGGCCTCCACTGGTGGAATATATAAGAAAAAATTAAAAAACCGCGGCGCCGTTCATGACGGCCCGCGGTTTTTAATATCAGGAAAAGCCCCCGCAATCAATGCGGGGGCTTCTTCATTACTTCATCCATTCAGTATGGAAAATGCCTTCTTTATCTGTGCGTTCATACGTATGCGCGCCGAAGTAATCACGCTGCGCTTGAATCAAGTTTGCAGGAAGCACTGCCGTACGGTAGCTGTCGTAATACGCAAGTGCGCTTGAGAACGAAGGTACCGGCACGCCTTGGGCTACGGCAAGTGAAATCACTTGGCGAAGGGCGCCTTGGTAGCTTTCTGCAATGTTTTTGAAGTAGCTGTCTAACAGCAGGTTGTCAAGCTCCGGTTCACGGTCATATGCGTCTTTGATCTTTTGCAGGAACGCCGCGCGGATGATACAGCCGCCGCGGAAGATCATCGCGATTTCACCGTATTTCAGATCCCAGTTATATTCTTCAGACGCGGCTTTCATTTGGGCGAAGCCTTGTGCGTAAGAACAGATTTTACTCATGAAGAGCGCTTTTCTGACCGCTTCAATCAGCTCTTCTTTATTTTCAGTGACCGGCTTAACGTCTGGTCCGGACAGAAGGCCGCTTGCTTTCACACGCTCTTCTTTCATTGCGGAAATGAAACGCGCAAAAACAGATTCAGTGATAATCGGAAGCGGCACGCCTAAGTCAAGAGCGCTTTGGCTTGTCCATTTACCCGTTCCTTTTTGGCCAGCTTTATCAAGGATGACGTCAACAAGCGGTTTGCCCGTTTCTTCATCTTTTTTAGTGAAAATATCAGCCGTGATTTCAATCAGATAGCTGTCAAGCTCTCCTTTGTTCCACTCAGCGAATACTTCGTGAAGCTCTTCGGCAGACAATCCGAGCACCTGTTTCAGAATGAAATATGACTCAGAGATCAGCTGCATGTCACCGTATTCGATACCGTTGTGCACCATTTTTACATAGTGCCCCGCTCCGTCCGGGCCGATGTATGTCGTACAAGCTTCTCCGTCCACTTTAGCAGAAATGGCTTCTAAAATCGGTTTTACGAGTTCGTGCGCTTCCTTTTGGCCGCCCGGCATAATAGAAGGCCCTTTCAGCGCTCCCTCTTCACCGCCTGATACACCCGTTCCGATAAAGTGAATGCCGCTTTCGGCAAGCTCTTTGTTCCGGCGCTGTGTATCTTTATAGTATGTATTTCCGCCGTCAATCAAAATATCGTCTTTTTCCAGATGAGGAAGAAGAGATTGAATCGTCGCATCCGTTGCAGTTCCCGCTTTAACCATTAATAAGATTTTACGGGGTGTTTCAAGAGACTGGACAAACTCCTCAATGCTGTATGTGCCGACAACATTTTTGCCTTTTGCCTCTTCTAAAAACTCTTCCGTTTTGCTGCTTGATCTGTTGTATACAGACACAGAAAATCCCCGGCTTTCGATGTTAAGAGCCAGATTTTTACCCATTACCGCAAGACCGATAACTCCGATTTGTTGTTTTGACATATTCTAACGTCCCTTCTTCAAACGTTTAACCATTTTAAAATTTAAATTAAAATAAAATGATATTTATACTAAAGAAATTATCATACATAACCCCTTTTTTCAAGTTATTCACCTTTTCTTTTCATCCTGAAAAAAGTCTCTGTTAAAGCTCGTTCCCCTTGTTTTGCTTTCTTCTTTTTTTATAACGGCGCCTTTTCTGATCAGGTTTTGGCCGTACTTTTCATTCAGCTCGTTCATCATCTGAAAAATCGGCTCATCCTTTGCGTCCTCCTTGAATGAAAACAGATCAAGCTGTTTATACGCCTGCTGTTTTTCAACCAGTTCCGTCCCGGTGATGCCGAGAAGCCTTACCGGATTTTGGTTCCAGTGCTTGTCAAACAGTTCCATCGCCGCTTCCATGATGTCTTTTTTCTGATCAGCCGGATTGCTGAGGGTCATGCTTCTTGTGACCGTTTTCCAATCCGCATACCGAATCATGATGAACAGCCGGCAGGCCATGACCTCCTTACGCTGGAGCCGTTCGCTCACAGACAGCGCGAGCCGGTCAAACACGCCCGTTAATTCATCCCAGTCAGCCGAATCATGCGACAGGGTGGATGAGTTGCCGACGCTTTTAAATTCATAAATCCGCTCGGGATTGACTTCTGCAGGATGGATGCCGTTCGCTTTATCCTTCAGCCTCGGGCCGTTTATGCCGAGAAGCGTTTTCAGCGCATGTTCATCTCCTTTTGCCAAATCACCGATCGTTTTGATGCCGAGCGTTTTTATTTTTTCCGCAGTTTTCGTTCCTATACCGTGCATCTCTTCAATCGGAAGAGGCCATAAGACGTCCGGCAGCTCTCTTTTTCTTAAAATGGTGATGCCGAGCGGTTTTTTCATGTCAGACGCCATTTTAGCGAGAAATTTATTCGGGGCGATGCCGATGCTTGACGGAAGCAAAAGCTCTTTTTGCAGTCTCGCCTGAATGTCTTCTGCTGTCTCATACGCCCTGTGTCTGTGCGGTGTGTCCGTAATATCCATGTATCCTTCATCAATAGAAACAGGCTCGACTAAATCCGTATACTCCCTCAGAATGCTGAACATTTCTTTTGACGAACTCCGGTAGCGGTCAAAATTCGGAGGCACGACGATGAGTTCCGGACAGAGGCGTTTTGCCCGCCACACCGGCATGGTGGTCTTTACGCCCCGCGCTCTCGCTTCGTAGCTGCAGGTGACGATGATTCCTTTCCGTTCCTTCACGTTTCCGGCAACGGCGATAGGTTTTCCTCTTAAAGACGGATCATACGCCATTTCTACAGAGGCATAAAAACTGTTCATATCGATATGAAATATAATTCTCCCTTTTCCGGCCACTCCCGGCGCCTCCTTTCCTTACATAGACAACCTTATATATATGTAGTAAAATAAGAGCTGAATGGATGTGATAAAATGATTCTTGAGTCAATGAATGACTTTTTATTTTTAGTCGATTTTTTCACAATTATTCTTCCCGCTCTGACCGCGATCGGCATCGCTTTTCTTTTGCGTGAGCGCCGCGCAGGCGAGCATTGGAGAACGAAACGAATAGATGAACATCAAGCAGTCGTTCAGCTGAACCGAACAGACTTTCTTATTATTATATATCATCGCATTACAACTTGGATACGTAAAGTCATCCGCATGAATTCACCGGCGAATGATGATGAAGATGTCAGCTTCCTCCTTTTATAACGGCAAGTGAAGATAAAAAGGAGGAGACATAATTGTCTAAAACATATCAAAAATGGATTGCATTCGGATTGTTTTTTATCGTACTGTGCACAGGCCGCTCGGCTTTTGCGGCGACATCTCAGACTCAGACGGGAGGCCTCGGGAATATCGGTTTTTTCCACGATTACCTGATCGAGCCGTTTTCGGCACTTTTAAAAGGGGTGGCGGGCCTGTTCCACGGTGAGTACGGACTGTCGATTATTCTGGTGACGATTATCGTCCGGATCGTTGTATTGCCTTTGTTTGTGAACCAATTTAAGAAACAGCGGGTGTTTCAGGAAAAAATGGCTGTGATCAAACCGCAGGTCGACAGCATCCAGGCTAAAATAAAACAAACGAAAGATGCGGAAAAACAAAAAGAACTGCAAATGGAAATGATGAAGCTTTACCGTGAGCACAATCTGAATCCGATGGCAATGGGATGTCTTCCGATGCTGGTGCAATTCCCGATTTTGATCGGTTTTTATTACGCCATCCGCTCAACGCCGGAAATTGCTTCACACTCATTTCTGTGGTTCAGCTTAGGGCATTCTGATATTCTTGTATCACTGTGCGCGGGGGCCATGTATTTCTTACAGGCTTATATTTCCCAAAAATTAAACCAGAAATATTCACCGGCTGCTCAAAATCCGGCCGCGATGCAGTCAGCAAAAATCATGGTCTTTATTTTCCCTGTCATGATGACCGTTTTTTCGCTTAACGTACCGGCTGCGCTGCCGCTTTACTGGTTTACAAGCGGACTGTTTTTGACAGTGCAGAACGTACTTTTACAGCAGACGCATCATAAAAAGAAACAGGCTGCGGCTCAGGCGGAGCCCGCCAAATCATAATACTGAAACCCTGCCGGAACCTATCCGGCAGGGTTTTTTTCTTGTATCTGCGAAGCTTTACGCCAATTATCATGAAGAATGAAAAAAGCACCCGATCAACTGGGTGCTTCGTTTTTAGTTGGCCGCTGTTTCGATAATGGCAACGACCATTTCCGCCGTTTTGACGAGCTCTTCAATCGGCATTTTTTCATTTTTCGTATGGATTTGTTCATAGCCTACTGACAGGTTGACTGTCGGAATGCCGTGGCCGGCAATGACGTTTGCATCACTTCCGCCGCCGCTTGTCTGAAGTTCGCTCGGACGGCCGATTTTTGCCGCTGCTTTTTTCGCGACTTCCACAACCTGATCGCCGTCCTGATATTTGAAACCCGGATACATGACCGCGATGTCCACTTCCGCGCGGCCTCCCATCTCAGCTGCAGCAGATTCGAAAGCTTCTTTCATTTTCTGCACTTGCGCTTCCATTTTTTCAGGCACTAATGAACGCGCTTCAGCCAGAATATCAACCTGGTCGCAGACGATATTGGTTTGCGTGCCGCCTTCGAAACGGCCGATATTAGCCGTTGTTTCTTTATCAATACGGCCGAGCGGCATTTTAGAGATTGCTTTTGATGCGATGGTAATCGCGGAGATGCCTTTTTCCGGTTCCACTCCCGCATGAGCCGTTTTCCCGAAAATGGTTGCTCTCACTTTCGCTTGTGTCGGCGCGGCTACAATAATGTTGCCGACTTTTCCGTCTGAATCAAGCGCAAAACCGTATTTCGCGGTAATGTCTGAACGATCCATTGCTTTTGCCCCGACTAATCCCGATTCTTCTCCGGCCGTGATAATGAATTCAATGGTGCCGTGCTCGATGTTTTGTTCTTTCAGCACTTTAATGGCTTCAAACATTGCGGCAAGACCCGTCTTATCATCAGCGCCGAGAATCGTCGTGCCGTCGGATTTTACATAGCCGTCTTCCACAATCGGCTTAACGCCTTTGCCCGGAACAACCGTGTCCATGTGCGAAGTGAAATAAATCGTATCCGCATCTTTTGTGCCCTTTAACGTACAGATTAAGTTGCCGGCTCCATGCCCGGTCACTTCTTTTGTATCATCTTCTTTTACGCTCAATCCTAAATCAGTGAATTTTTGTTTGAGCACCTTGCTGATTTCCGCTTCATGTTTTGTCTCTGAATCAATTTGAACGAGTTCAAGAAATTCTTCAAGCAGACGTTTTTCGTTTACCATTTTCAGTTCCCTCCGTTTAAAGCGGTATATTACCGTGCTTTTTTTTCGGTCTTTCCTCTTCCTTATGCGCAAGCATGTCAAATGCCTGAATCAATTTTTTCCTCGAGTCTTCCGGCCGGATGATATCATCCACCATTCCGCAGGCCGCCGCTTTATACGGACCGGCGTTTTCCTTTTCGTATATGGCTTTTTTTTCGCGCTTCGTCTTCTCCGGGTCGCCAGAAGCCTGTATGTCTCTGCTGTATAAAATCGACGCCGCGCCTTCCGCTCCCATCACGGCGATTTCCGCATTGGGCCAGGCGAATACAAGATCTGCCCCGAGCCCTTTCGAATTCATGGCGACATAGGCGCCTCCGTAAGCTTTTCTGATGATGAGCGTCACTTTCGGCACCGCCGCTTCGGCAAAAGCATACAGCAATTTTGCTCCGTGACGGATGATTCCCGCATGTTCCTGCTGAAGGCCCGGAAGAAATCCCGGAACATCAGCGATCGTCAATAGCGGAATATGAAACGCGTCGCAAAAACGGATGAATCTCGACGCTTTGTCAGCGGCATCAATCGTGAGGCTCCCCGCCAAGTGTTTCGGCTGGTTTGCGACAACACCGACTGTACGCCGTCCGAGTTTCAGAAAACCGACAGCAATGTTTTTGGCAAAATACGGCTGAATGTCAAAAAACGTTCCGTCATCCGCCAGCTCTTTTATTACCTGTAACACATCGTAAGGTTTCGAACTGTCCGCGGGAACGAGGGTGTTTAATAACGGTCTGGCGTCTTCCTTTTTAACGGGTAATGCCGTCTGTCCGCCGTGCGGGAGATAAGAAAGCAGGGTTTTCACAGCGGAAAGTGCCTCTTTTTCCGTTCGTGCAGAATAGTGGGCATTTCCGCTTATCACATTATGTATTCCCGCACCGCCTAAACTTTCCGCGTCAATCTGTTCACCCGTCACCTGTTCAATGACTTTCGGGCCTGTAATAAACATGTGCGACGTATGTTCCGCCATAATCACAAAATCAGTCAAAGCGGGTGAATAAACAGCACCGCCGGCACACGGCCCAAGGATGACAGAAATTTGCGGAATCACTCCCGAGTAAAGGACGTTGCGCCTAAAGATATGACCGTATCCATTTAATGATACCACACCCTCTTGAATTCTCGCACCACCTGAGTCGTTCAGCCCGATGATCGGGGTTTTGTTTTTCGCCGCCAGATCCATTACCGCCGCGATTTTTTCCGCATGTGTCTCGCCGAGCGTCCCGCCGAGTACGGTAAAGTCATGGGCAAACAAATACACGGGCCGTCCGTCAATTGTGCCGTATCCGGTAACAACGCCGTCTCCCGGAGCATTCTGGCACCCGGGCGTGCGGCTTTTGGCAAACGGCTGCAGCTCTGAAAAACTGTCTTCGTCCAATAAATAGTCAATTCTTTCTCTTGCCGTCAGCTTGCCTTTTTTGTGCTGTTTTTTATTTTTTTCCGCTCCGCCGCCGTTTGTTAAAAAGGAACGTCTTTCGTTTAAGTGTCTGATATGATCACTCATGTTCATCTTGAGTTTCTCCTTTTTCAATTGTTTCACAAAGCTCAATCAGGACGCCGTTCGCCTCTTTTGGAGAGAGAAATGCGATCTTCTTCCCGCCCGCTCCGTTTTGCGGTTCATGATGAATCAAGGTCATGCGGCATGATTCAAGCTCCTTGATCGTTTCCTTCATATCGGCGCAGCGGAATGCCAAATGATGCAGCCCTTCGCCTCTTTTCTGTAAAAAAGAGCTGACGGGAGACGCGTCCGACAGCGGCTCAATCAGCTCAAGCTTTGTGCCTCCCGCTTCTAAAAAAGCAACTCTCACATTTTGGCCGTTTACCAGCTCGTCTCCCATATACGTAAGCCCGAGCATCCGTTCGTAAAATCCTCTCGCGGCTTCAATAGAGCTGACGGCAATGCCGACATGATCAAGTTTTTTCATAGCGCGGCCACCTGCTTTCCGCCATAGGATATGGCTTGTTCATACAAGCAAAACACGTTAAAATGGTAGACAGTAATCTTAAGGAGTGAAACAATGTCTCAAAAATTTATGAAAAGCGCCGTCATCGTCATTTTGGGCGTATTTATACTTTCAACCCTCCTCTCAGGTATTATGATGTATTTGCGGTAAAAAAGCAGGCGCCTCATTGCAAGGGGGTTTCCTGCTTTTTTATGAGGGCTTTCCGCTCTATTGCAATGTCCTCAAATGAGCGGTTTTCTTTTGTGATCAATACTTTCGTTCCGGGAGGGATAATCCGGAAAATACGGATGACATCCCGGTTTTTCATACGGATGCAGCCGTTTGATACAAATCCCCCGATCAGCTCTTCTCTGTTTGTTCCGTGAATGCCGTATATCCTGCCGTCGGTTCCTTTCGCATCAAAACCGATCCAGCGGACGCCGAGCGGGTTTTCCGGCGCGCCTCCCTCTACATTTTTCTTCCGGTAATACGGATTGACGGCTTTGACCGTTACCGTAAATTCTCCTTCAGGCGTCAAATCATCCGTTTTTCCCGTCGCCACCTGATAAATGCCTTCTATTCGGTTATCCTTCACAACAGCAAGCGCATTTGTGGCTTTATTGACGATAATATAAGGGTCACCCGGCAAAGGGTTCGCGCCAAGCGGCCAAAGCGGAGACAGCAGCAGGGCGGCTGACAATAAAAAAAATCGCATGGGCTCCCCTCCTTTTTTCATTAGAATGACCAATGAAAGGAGGACTCATGCGATTGATCCATATGTTTTTTTACAGCTTGATGCCTTTGAAATAACTTTTAATCACGAGATATTGTTCCATCTCACCGAGGAGGTGGAACAAAGCCGCCCGCGCTTCAAACTCCTCGCGCGTTGCCGGGAGCGGCATTTCTTCAAATTCCGTTCTCATTTCTGCAAGTCTTTTTAAAAATTTATGAGCGGTATTGCCGGGATGAATGGCTTCCCTTAATTCATGGATGAAATGGGCGATTATTTTGCCCTGCTCCACCGTTATTGAAATAGAGGTAATCTTCGGCAGCAGCCGTTCAATGATTTCAAATTGTTTCTGTCTCATCTTAAAATAATGATAGTAGAGATTTTCATGACGCAAAATATGATTCTGCACGTCCCGATAGGCGAGGTTTTTCGCCTCTTGAATCATCTGATGCGTCTCCGGTATTTCCTTCCCCGTCCAATCTTGCTCACCAGTTAACAAATACCGTTCGATTTCGGCGAAGATGACGGAAAAGTTGTCCTCGATTTTTTTCCTGTACGCCGCGAGTTTTCTGTCGAGGCTCGGCATATACAGATTCATTAACAGCGCGACGCCGATACCTACGGTGATCAGCTGGAACTCATTCCAGATAAACGCCATCGTAATGCCGCCGGACATATATAAATGAAGAATGATTACTGAACTGGTGACGATCCCTTCATTTATTTTTAAAGCGACTGTAGTCGGAATGAACAGCACCAGCAATATTCCGATCGCAAACGGGTAATAGCCGATCAGTCCGAAAAAGACATATGAAAAGACGATCGCCAATAAACAGGCGGCAAATCGGGCCCACGAGGCCTGAAGCGACCGCTTTTGCGTAATTTGGATGCACAATATGGTGATGATTCCTGCGGATGCGAAGTTTTGCAGATGCAACAGCTGGGCTAAATAAATGGCCAGCGCCGTTCCAAGTGCGGTCTTTAGTGTCCGGTAACCGATTTTAAACATTGCTTGCTCCATTCTGTTTGTTTCTTTCTCAAAAAAAAGAAGAAGAGCACCCTTCTTCTTTTCTTACAGTTATATTTTATAATATTTTTTCTAAAAAGTCCTGTGCTCTTTTTGACTTCGGAGAAAGAAAAAATTCTTCCGGCTGCCCGTCTTCCACGATCGTCCCTTCATCCATAAATAATACGCGGTCTGCGACTTCTTTGGCAAACCCCATTTCGTGCGTTACGATCACCATCGTCATGCCCGTCTGCGCAAGCTCTTTCATCACCTCAAGAACTTCTTTGACCATTTCCGGGTCAAGAGCCGAGGTCGGTTCATCAAACAGCATGATGTCAGGATTCATCGCAAGCGCACGCGCGATGGCGACCCGCTGCTTCTGTCCGCCTGACAAACGGTTCGGATAGTCGTTCCGTTTGTCAAGCAGTCCGACTTTTTCAAGGAGAGCGCACGCCTTTTCCTCCGCCTCCTTTTTAGACTCTTTCTTCACGCTGACCGGCGCGTATGTGATATTTTCAAGCACCGTTTTATGAGGAAACAAATGAAAATGCTGAAATACCATGCCGATATTTTCCCGCACTTTCAGTTTATTCGTTTTAGCTGCGGTAATTTCGTTTTCTTTAATGGCAATCGTTCCGCCGCTCGGGGTTTCCAGCAGATTTAAGCAGCGCAGAAACGTTGATTTGCCGGAACCGGAAGGGCCGATGACAGCGACGACTTCCCCTTCTTCGATCTGTGTTGAAATGTTTTTCAGTACTTCATGTTTCCCGAATGATTTTGACAGGTTGTCGACCTTAATCATTGGCTTTCAGCTTCCTTTCTACGCCTTTTCCGATGAATGCTAAGATCAAAACGAGCACGTAATAGATTAAGCCCGCCACAATAAGAGGTTCTAAATAGTTGTATGTTGCGGCGCCAGACTGGTAGGCCCGTCTCATAATGTCGCCAAGACCGATAACTGTGACGATCGCCGATTCTTTCGTTAAGGTGATTAATTCGTTAATAATAGCCGGAGAAATGTTTTTAAACGCCTGCGGCAGCAGCAGATCTTTCATCATTTTTCCGTACGGCACGCCGAGAGCGACGGCAGCCTCTTTTTGTCCTTTGTCAATTGCGTTGATTCCCGCTCTGATAATTTCAGAGACGTAAGCGGCTGAATTGAGCGATAATGCGGTGACCGCCGCCCAAAATTGATCGATCTGAAAGCCAAGGAGCTGCGGCATACCGAAATAGATGATCATCAGCTGCAGCACGAGCGGCGTGCCGCGGAATATCGAAGTATAAAAATCCGCAATCCATTTCAGCGGACTGATCGTGCTGATTTTAAATAAGCTGAGCACGATGCCTAATACAAGACCGATGAGCGCTGAAACGAGCACGATTTTCAATGTGACCGCAAGGCCTTCCAATATAAAAGGAATTTGGGGGATTGTCGCTGAGAAATCCAAATTCATACGTGTGATCTCCTTTGTCTTTATTCAAGATAAAAAGCTCAACGAAAAGTTGAGCTTTCTTTTATTTCTCGTTGGTGAACCATTTTTTCTTCAGTTTTTCGATTTCTCCGTTTTTCTCCATTTCTTTCAGCGCTTTGTTGAACTTCGCTGTCAGATCACTGTCTTTGCGGAACGCAATCGCGGAACCCGATTCGTCTGATTTCGCATCTGCTGACGCAAAGCCCTGCAGATCGTTATTTGAACTGAAATAGCCTTGTGCTACGATGTCTTCGATAATCGCGGCATCAAAACGCCCGGATTTGATCTCTTCGGTTAAGTCTGAGATCCGGTTGCGGTCTTCGAGCTGAAAACCGTATTTCGAAGCGAGCTTCTTGCCTTTTTCCTCTTGAATGGAGCCGAGCTGAACACCGACGGTTTTGCCTTTCAGATCATTCAGGGATTTAATGCTGCTTCCCTTTTTCGTAACAATCATATTGTTAGCAGTATAATAAATATCAGAAAAATCAACTTGCTTTTTCCGTTCCGGCGTAGGTGTCATTCCAGATAAAATCATATCTACCTGCTTGGACTTCAAGGCTGTAATCAGGCTGTTGAAGTCCATGTCCCGCACCTCAACGTCATAGCCGGTCTTTTTGCCCAGAGCTTTCGCCAGATCAACGTCAAACCCGGTGATCTGATCGCCGTCTTTATATTCAAATGGTTTATAGTCAGCCGATGTACCCATAATCAGCTTGTTCTTTCCGCCCTCTGAGCCTGAATTGCCTGATCCGCAGGCGGACAGCGCAAAGGTGATACATGCGGCAGCTAATACCAACAGCCATTTCTTCATGATTCATTTCCCCCATATCTACTGATCTCTTAAATTTGAATATTTATTCGTTAACTTGTATTTTAAACACTTTTTAATTGTGATGCAATACTATTTTTGAAAAATATATTTTCCTTTCTGTGTTTATTATAGTCATTGTTTTTCAGATTAGTGACAGCTGAACGCCGATGTATAAATATTTATATTTATACAGATTCCATATAAAAAAAACCCCGCAAGCGCTTGCTCCGGGGTTTTTCTTTCACTTATACTTCTTCACAATATTCTTCAAATGCTTCCTGCAGTTTTGTGACGACGGCCATCGGCTCATGGCCTTCAATTTCATGGCGTTCCACCATTTTCATGATTTTCCCGTCTTTTAAAATGGCAAATGACGGAGAGGACGGCGGATAGCCTTCAAAGTATTCTCTCGCTTTGGCTGTCGCTTCTTTATCCTGTCCGGCAAATACTGTCACAAGCTGATCCGGGCGTTTATCGTAATGTACGGAATGGTACGCGGCAGGCCGTGCAATACCGCCTGCGCATCCGCACACAGAGTTGACCATGACGAGTGTCGTTCCTTTTTTCGAAAGCGCTTCGTCCACTTCCTCAGCGGTTTTCAGCTCTGTATACCCGGCGGCCGTGATTTCCTGGCGGGCTTGACGCACGACATCATTCATAAATAAATTAAAATCCATATTCAACTGGGACCTCTCCTTTTTGATCATCTCTTCTTATGATAGCAAGGAACCTCCCTATCGGCAAATGACACCGCTCATATCCAATTGTTTTTTGTCCCTTTTATGTTTCCCGATGTAAGTTTATGACCCTTTAAAAACGGGAAACTTGGTAAGGAGATTGTCTGAAATAAAGGAGCAGTCATATGAGCCAACGGAAAGCAGTTTTAATTTATAACGGAAACGCCGGTCAAAAGCAGATTGATAAAACGCTCGGCACGGTCGTCCCCATTTTGGCCCAATCAGCTGATGAACTTTTGATTAAACCGACCAAACATCAGGAGGATGCCCGTCAGTATTGTGAAAATCTCGACAGTTCAGTTGACCATTTATATATTTTAGGCGGAGACGGCACTGTGCATCAATGCATCAACAGCATCAGCAAGCTTGATCACAGACCCGCTGTCGGCATTTTGCCGGGAGGAACGTGCAACGATTTCTCCCGGGCGCTCGGCATCCCGCAAAACCTTCAAAAGGCCGCTGAAGCGCTCGCGGCCGGACATAAACGGATGATTGACGTCTGTAAAACGGATGACGG
Organism: Bacillus sp. GZB; assembly: GCF_001975995.1. Taxonomy (NCBI): domain Bacteria; kingdom Bacillati; phylum Bacillota; class Bacilli; order Caryophanales; family Bacillaceae; genus Bacillus; species Bacillus sp. GZB. The sequence goes on along the minus strand of NZ_MTQG01000017.1, from coordinate 533,267 downwards.
CTATTTTCTGAACTTCTGGGGCATCGGACTGATCACCGAAGCATCAAGCCATATCAATGAAACTGAAAAAGCATGGCTTGGTAAAATCAGCTACTTCACGAGCGCCTTGCGGACGATGACAAGCGCGAACCCGTTTCCTGTCAAATTGACGATTGACGGCGAGGTGAAAGAAGACGAAGCCGTAATGGTGCTTGTCATGAACGGGCATTATATCGGGACAAACAGAGTTCCCCTGCCTGATGCCAGCCTCCGGGACGGCTTAGCCGATGTGTTAATCTGCCGCAACACAAGCCTTGCCGCGTTGCGGGAGCTGATGACGATGGAGCAGGGTTCATTTGATGATTTCAAAGGGGAGCTGTCCTATATTCAGGCCTCCAGAATTGAAATCGAAACCGGACGTGAAATGGACGCGGATACAGATGGCGAGGTATACGGAACAACACCTTGTACGATCGAAGTGAAAAAACATCATCTCACTATGCTTGTTCCCGAGAATTCACAATAAAAATAAAAAAAGCTCCTTTTGCCGCCCGGGCAAAAGGAGTTTTTTTAATAGACGGAAGTATGTTCATCAATGTTTTCTAAAATCTCTTTGACGCGTCCGAGGAATCGGCCGCACACGAGCCCGTCGAGCACCCTGTGATCTAAAGACAGGCAAAGATTAACCATATCACGAACGGCGATCATCCCGTTATTCATGACAACCGGACGTTTGACGATAGATTCTACCTGAAGAATCGCCGCCTGCGGATGGTTGATAATGCCCATAGATTGAACTGAGCCGAAAGATCCCGTGTTATTGACGGTAAATGTGCCGCCCTGCATATCTTCCGCAGTAAGTTTTCCGTTTCTCACTTTTTTCGCAAGATCCGTTATTTCTCTGGCTATGCCTTTAATCGTTTTTTCATCAGCATGCTTAATAACCGGAACAAACAGCGAATCTTCCGTGGCAACGGCAATGGAGATGTTGATGTCTTTCTTTTGGACGATTTTGTCTCCCGCCCACATGCTGTTCATCTGCGGGAACTCCTTGAGAGCCTGAGCCGCCGCTTTTACAAAGAAAGCGAAAAACGTTAAATTAAAGCCTTCTTTCTGTTTAAATGAGTCTTTAATGCTGTTTCTGTACGCCGTCATGTTCGTGACGTCGACTTCCATCATCGTCCAGGCATGCGGAATTTCTGTTTTGCTTTTATGCATATTGGCGGCGATGGCTTTTCTGACGCCTGTAACCGGAATTTCAATATCACCGGCTGACAGAGCTGGTGCCGGTGCTTGTTTTTGCTGTTGTTTCGGCGCTTGTTGCGTTGTTTGAACGGCAGCCGGCGCCGGTGCTTCCGACTTCTGCTGCATTCCCGAATCAATGATCTTTTGAATGTCTTTTCGCGTAATTCTTCCGCCTGCACCCGTTCCTTCAACTTCTTCAAGCTGAATGCCGTGTTCTCCCGCTAATCTGAGCACGGCCGGCGAATAACGCGCTTTATTCGACTGATCTTTACCTTGACGGTTTGCATCAGTGTCTGAAGGGGTATTCTGCTCTTCTTCCCGCTTCGGCGCCTCTTCCGTTTCCGTTTCTTCTGTTTCAATTTTGCAGATGATCTCGCCGACTGCAAGAGTCTGGCCTTCTTCTCCTACAAGTTCTCTAATCGTACCGGTAAAAGAAGACGGCACCTCCGCATTCACTTTATCTGTCATGACCTCCGCGATGGGGTCATATTTATTCACTTGATCACCGGGAGATACCAGCCACTTGCTGATCGTCCCTTCCGTCACGCTCTCTCCGAGCTGAGGCATAGCCATTTTTTCAATCGCCATGTCAAAAACCTCCTTACGTCTTTAAAACTCCGCTAATTCTCTCATCGCGGCTTCTGCTTTGTCAGGATTCATCATGAAGTATTTTTCCATTGCCGGCGCATAAGGCATTGCCGGAACATCAGGACCTGCAAGCCGCTTGATCGGCGCGTCTAAATCAAATAAGCAGTTTTCAGAAATAATGGCGGCGACTTCGCTCATAATGCCGCCTTCTTTCGTATCTTCTGTGATCAGCAATACTTTTCCCGTTTTAGACGCGGCTTCAATGATGGCTTCTTTATCTAACGGATAAACCGTACGCAAGTCTAATACGTGCGCGGAAATTCCGTCTTTTTCAAGACGCTCGGCAGCCTGCAGAGCAAAATGGACGCATAATCCGTACGTAATAACAGTAATGTCGCTGCCTTCGCGTTTTACATCCGCCTTTCCGATCGGAAGGACGTAATCATCCGCAGGGACTTCGCCTTTAATCAGACGGTACGCCCTCTTATGTTCGAAAAACAGCACCGGATCTTCGTCACGGACTGCAGCTTTCAACAGCCCTTTTGCGTCATAAGGAGTTGAAGGCATGACAATTTTAAGGCCCGGCTGGTTGGCAAAAATGGCCTCCACAGATTGGGAATGATACAACGCGCCGTGCACGCCGCCGCCGTAAGGCGCTCTGATGACCATCGGACAGCTCCAATCATTGTTTGAACGGTAGCGTATTTTTGCCGCTTCTGAAATGATTTGGTTGACCGCAGGCAGAATGAAATCGGCAAACTGCATCTCGGCAATCGGACGCATGCCGTACATCGCGGCGCCGATCCCGACACCGGCAATCGCTGATTCAGCAAGCGGCGTATCCATTACCCGCTCTTCTCCGAACTGTTCATAGAGACCCGCCGTGGCTTTAAACACGCCGCCTTTTCTCCCGACGTCTTCCCCGAGAACAAACACGCGCGGATCTCTTTCCATTTCTTCCTTCATTGCTGCATTAATACTGTCAATATAAGACATTACAGACATAAGTATTCCTCCCTACTTCGCATAAACGTGATCAAGCGTTGATTCAGGAGATGCGTATGGCGCTTTCTCCGCTTCGTCTGTCGCTTCGTTTACGATAGCCATGATGTCATCCAGCATGGTCTTTTCTTCTTCTTCACCTAGAAGCCCGGCTTCTTGCAAGTATGCTTTGTATAAAAGAAGCGGATCTTTTTTCTTTGCTTCTTCTACTTCTTCGCGTTCTCTGTAGCTGCTGTCGTCGTCATCACTGGAATGCGGCGTCAAACGGTAGGAAACCGTTTCTATTAATGTAGGGCCTTCGCCTTTAGACGCCCGTTCGCGCGCTTCTTTTACGACCCGGTAAACTTCCAGCAGGTCGTTTCCGTCAACAGTGACTCCCGGCATGCCGTAGCCTGCCGCCCGGTCGGATATTTTCTCGCACGCCACCTGTTTGTCATACGGGACAGAAATGGCATACTTATTGTTTTCACACATGAAAATGACCGGCAGTTTATACACGGCGGCAAAGTTTGCCCCTTCGTGAAAATCCCCCTGGTTGGAAGATCCTTCTCCAAAGGTAACAAAAGAGACGATATCCTTTTTATCCATGCGTCCCGCAAGCGCGATTCCGACTGCATGAGGAACCTGCGTCGTAACAGGGGATGAGCCCGTTACGATTCTGTTTTCCTTTTGCCCGAAGTGGCCCGGCATCTGCCTTCCGCCTGAGTTCGGGTCAGCTGCTTTCGCAAAACCCGACATCATCAAATCCTTTGCAGTCATACCGAATGCAAGCACAACTCCTATATCTCTGTAGTACGGAAGCACATAGTCGGTATCACGGTTTAAGGCATAGGCCGCGCCTACTTGTGCCGCTTCCTGTCCTTGACATGAAACAACGAACGGAATTTTGCCCGAGCGGTTTAAGAGCCACATTCTTTCGTCGATTTTTCTGGCTAACAGCATGGTTCTATACATTTCAACGGCTTCTTCGTCAGAGAGCCCTAATGCTTGATGGCGGTTTGTAGTCATTCAAACCCCTCCTTCTTTCCTTTTAAAAATGAATCGCGTTTCCGTCTGCGGCTAACGCAGCTTCTCCAATCGCTTCTGACAGCGACGGATGCGGATGTATGGATTGGCCGATTTCCCAAGGCGTCGCGTCGAGCACCTTGGCAAGCCCCGCTTCAGAGATCATATCGGTGACGTGCGGGCCGATCATATGAACACCGAGAATATCATCTGTATTCCGATCGGCGACGATTTTGACAAAGCCGTCGCTTTCTCCGTATACAAGAGCCTTTCCGATCGCCATGAACGGAAACTTCCCGATCTTCAGGTCATGCCCTTTTCGAAGAGCTTCCTCTTCTGTCAGACCGACGCTCGCCGCTTCCGGATTTGAATAAATACATCTCGGCACAAGAGCGGCATCAAGCGGAGCCGGATTAAGACCCGCCATATGCTCAACGGCAATGATGCCCTCACGGGAGGCCACATGCGCAAGCTGCAGCCCGCCGACAACATCACCGATCGCATAAATGTGCGATTCCTTCGTCTGCCCAGCTTCGTTCACGATGATAGAACCGTTTTCCGCTTCAATATCCGTGTTTTCAAGCCCGATCCCTTCAATGTTCGGCTGGCGGCCGATGGAAACAAGCATTTGTTCCGCGTGATACGTTTCTTTTTTTCCATTCTTTTCAGCGGCAATTGAAACGCCGTCCGCTTTTTCCAATGTATCCGGAAGCACTTTCGCACCCGTCACGATCTTAATTCCTTTTTTCGTTAACAGTTTTTCCATCTCGTTTGAAATATCACGGTCTTCCGTCGGCAAAATGCGATCCGCATATTCAATCACAGTGATATTGACGCCGAAATCGTTCAGCATGGATGCCCATTCAATTCCGATGACACCGCCGCCGACGATCATCATGGAATGGGGCAGACGTTCAAGCTCTAACGCTTCATCTGATGTCAGAATATATGTACCGTCTGCTTCTAAACCCGGCAGCATTTTCGGCCTTGAACCGGTTGCGATAATCAATTGTTTCGGTATCAGCATGTCGTTTTCTTCACCATTTGCGTATTCGACGGAAACCGTACCGGGAAGAGGTGAGAAGATGGAAGGGCCGAGCATACGTCCGTACCCGTTGAATACATCAATCTTCCCCTTTTTCATCAAGTGGGCGACACCGCCGGCCAGCCGGTCAACGATTCCCTGCTTTCGTTTTTGCACGCTGTCAAAGCGGAGGGAGACACCTTCCGTTTCAATGCCGAATGCTGCCGCTTCCTTTGCGGTTCGGTACACTTCCGCGCTTCTTAACAGCGCTTTACTCGGGATACATCCTTTATGCAGGCATGTTCCGCCGAGCTTTTCTTTTTCTACAACGGCCGTTTTTAAGCCGAGCTGGGCCGCTCTGATGGCGGCTACATAACCGCCCGTGCCGCCGCCCAGAATGACCACATCATACTCAGTCGCCATTTGTTTTCACTCCTTCGCCGATCTGATATTGCTTTGACTGCTCCTCACCGGCTAAAACCCGAAGCGCGCCTTGCGCGAGAGATTGCAGTTCATTTTCTCCCGGGTACACCAGTACATCCGAAATCCAATCTATGTACGATCTGATGGCGGATACGAAACTTTTCCCGTACGCCAATCCGCCCGTCAGGACGATAATGTCTACTTTTCCTTTTAAAACGGCGCTTGCCGCCCCGATTTCTTTTGCTACTTGATAAGCCATGGCGTCATAAATGAGACGCGCGTTTTCATCTCCGGCCTGAATGCGTTTTTCCACCTTCACCGCGTCCGTTGTCCCCAGGTAGCCGGAGAGTCCGCCCGTGCCGACAAGTTTTTTCATCATATCGGCTTTTGAATACTTGCCGGAAAAACACATTTCTACCAAATCACCCGCCGGAACAGTTCCCGCGCGCTCCGGGCTGAAGGGTCCTTCTCCGTGAAGCCCGTTGTTGACATCCGTCACCCGTCCGCAATCATGGACACCGACTGTGGTGCCGCCGCCCATATGAGTGACGATCATCTTCATCTGTTCATACCGTTTGCCGAGGGACGCTGCCGCCTGACGGGCAACAGCTTTTTGGTTCAAAGCATGGAAAATGCTTTTCCGCTTGATTTCAGGCATTCCTGATACTTTGGCGAGCGGAGTCATCTCATCCACCACGACCGGATCGACGATATACGCGGGGATATTTAATCCGTCAGCTATTTCCCTGGCAATAATTCCGCCCAGATTAGAAGCATGCTGGCCGTTGTAGCCGTTTTTCAAATCAGTGATCATGGCGTCATTCACTTCATAAGTGCCGCCCTCAATCGGTCTGAGCAGGCCGCCTCTGGCACAAACGGCATCGAACTTTGAAATGTTGATGCCCTGTTCGTGCAAAGACTCAAGAATGCTTATTTTTCGAAATTCGTATTGGTCGATAATGCTGTTAAATGTTTTCAGCTCTTCTTCGGGATGCCGCAGCGTCTTTTCAAAGATACAGCGTTCATTGTGAAAGACACCGATTTTCGTTGATGTTGAGCCTGGATTCAGAATGAGAATGCGTTTTTCCTTTTCGAACATTTTCATACCTCCAGATCAAATTCCTATCGTCTGCTTAATATACTTTGGCCGTTTTGCAGAAACTGGCTTCTTGAACGGCGCATGCGCTCAATTCGTTCCTCAGCCAGACGGTCAGCCGCTAAGTATGTCGGAATGCCGTCACGCGCGGAAATATCGAGCACCCGCTCAATGTTTGCATAGATGCCTTCAACCTTTTTCAAAGCCCGCTCAGCATTGTAGCCGTAAAGCTCATCGGCCACATTGATGACGCCGCCTGCATTGATGACATAATCCGGAGCATACACGATTCCCATTTCATGAATGGTATCGCCGTGACGTGTTTCTTTCAGCTGGTTATTGGCCGCTCCCGCAATGACTTTCGCCTTCAGCTGTTTAATCGTGTCATCGTTAATGACGGCGCCGAGAGCACATGGGGCATAAATATCGCACGCCTGTGAGTAAATGTCGTCAGGATCAACTGCGCGGGCGCCGAAGTCCTCAACGGCACGTTTAACAGATTCTTTATTGATATCCGTTACGATTAAAGAAGCGCCTTCTTCGTGAAGGTGGCGGCATAGATTGTAAGCCACATTTCCCACGCCTTGCACGGCAATTGTTTTACCTTCCAGTGAATCAGTGCCAAACGCCGCTTTCGCTGCGGCTTTCATCCCTTTGTAGACGCCGTATGCCGTAACCGGGGACGGATTTCCTGATGAACCGAATGCCGGAGAAATTCCGGTTACATAGTCTGTTTCATCATGAATGATGTCCATATCTTCAACGGTTGTGCCGACGTCTTCCGCCGTAATATACCTTCCGTTTAAGCCTTGGATGTAGCGCCCGAACGCGCGGAACATTTCTTCATTTTTATCTTTGCGCGGGTCTCCAATAATAACGGTTTTCCCGCCGCCTAAGTTTAAACCGGCAGCCGCATTTTTATAAGTCATGCCTTTTGCGAGTCTTAGTGCATCTTCAATCGCCGCTTCTTCACTGTCATATGTCCACATTCTTGTTCCGCCGAGTGCTGGGCCGAGCGTCGTATCATGAATCGCGATGATCGCTTTTAATCCGGATTGTTCATCTTGGCAGAATACCAATTGTTCGTAATCATAAGTCTCCATATATTTAAAAATTTCCATAGGTTCGTTCCTCCTACTGTTCTTGTGATGCGCAAATCGCAAGCGCAATTGAATACAGTTTATTTTCTGCGGTATCCGCTCTGCTCGTTAATGCGATCGGCGCTTTTGCACCGGCGATGACGGCAGCAACATTTGCTTTCGCAAAATAAATCATTGACTTATAAAGCATATTTCCGGCCTCGATTGAAGGAACCAAGAGAATATCCGCCTGGCCCGCTACGCTTCCGGAAATCCCTTTTTGCAGCGCAGCCGCTTGGGATACGGCATTATCCAAAGCAAGTGGTCCGTCCGCAATGCAGCCGGTAATCTGTCCTCTGTTGCACATTTGGACGATCGCAGCCGCGTTCAGCGTCGCCTCCATTTTCGGATTAACCGTTTCAATAGCGGCAAGGACTGCGGCTTTCGGCATAGGGTTCCCTACTGAATGTGCGACGTGAACCGCATTTTGCAGAATATGCCCGAGCTCTTCAAGAGACGGGGCAATGTTCAGCGCTGAATCAGTCACATACATCAGCCGGTCATAGTCCGGCACCTCAAAAACGGCTACATGTGATAACACCCTTTTTGAACGAAGCCCCTCATGGCGGTTTAAAACCGATTTCAGAAGAGTTGAGCTCGGGAGATTCCCTTTCATTAAAACGTCCGCCTCTTGTTCACGCACTGCGCGCACTGCTTTTGCCGCAGATTCTTCGGGTGAATCGGCGTGGATGATTTCAGCATTGAACTTCGGCTCATTTGCCAGGAGCTCTTTCAGCTTTCCGCTGTCACCCGTCAGTAAAAATCGTGCCGACAAGTGTTCTGCCGCCATTTTGACGGCCTGGATCACTTCTTTATCTGCTGCGTGGGCCACTGCAATGGTTTTTGCGTTTTTTGCCGCGGCTTTTTCAACTAGGTCTCTCAGCTTCATTTTGTACCACCTTCCTTGTGCGAATCCGCTTTTAACAATGCAAGTTCCGTGCCAAATATGCGGGAGGGTTTATTCCGGCTTTTTTCAAGAAAACATGCAGCTGTTTGCGCTTTCTCTGCAATTTATTGCATGCCGTCATTTGCAAGGCCGTACTTGTCCATTTTGTAGTACAGGTTCCGAATGCTGACACCAAGCGCTTTTGCCGTTTTGGTTCGGTTGAATTTATGCTTTTCAAGCGTTTTTTGAATGACGTGCGCTTCAAATTTTTCAACAGCCTGAGACAGCTTTTCCCCTTCCACATCCGGAAAATCACTTTGGGTGCCGTTTTTTTCATTCAGCTCTGATTCAAAAACAGGCAGATGCTGCTGTTCGATCCGTTCCATGTGCGGCTCTAAAAATATCATTGCCCGTCCGAGAACATTTTCAAGCTCCCGGACGTTTCCCGGCCAGCTGTAGGCTGATAAAGCTCGCAGCGCGTTCGGCGTGAGCCCTTTTACATTGCGGCCGTAATCCTGATTGATTTTTTCAATGAGCCGAATGCTCAGCGCTTCAATATCTTCTTTGCGCTGCCGAAGCGGCGGGATTGAGATCGGATAGCGGTTAATCCGGTAATACAGGTCTTCACGGAACGCGCCTTCCGCCATGGCCTTTTCGATATTGACGTTTGTCGCTGCGATAATTCTGACATTGACAGAAATCGCTTTAGCGCCGCCGACTCTGATAATTTCTTTTTCTTGCAGAACTCTGAGCAGCTTTGCCTGGGTGCTTTGGGTCAGCTCTCCAATTTCATCTAAGAAAATGCTGCCGTTATTCGCTTCCTCAAAAAGTCCTTTTTTGCCTCCGCGCCTCGCGCCCGTAAACGCGCCTTCCTCATAGCCGAAAAGCTCGGATTCTAGCAGGGATTCAGACAGGGCCGCACAATTGACCCGAATGAACTTATTGTATTTTCGGTCGCTTTCATTATGGATGGCGTGGGCGAAAAGTTCTTTTCCAGTGCCGGATTCTCCCCGCAGCAGAATCGTCGCCGGCGTTTTCGCCCCGAGCTTCGCCTGTTCAAGGGCGACGAGCATTTGTTCACTCGTGCCGATAATGTCATCAAACGTGTATTTCGCTTCAAGCGTGCGGATGATCTGGCGCGCCCGATTCAGCTCAGCAGTCAGCGTTTTAATTTCTGACACATCGTGAATGACGCCGACGCTGCCTTTTAAAATACCGTCCACAATAACGGGGGCAACATTTACGATAACATCCTTTTTATTGGGGCCGACCTTCATCCTCACACCCCGCACGGGCCGCCTTGTCCCCAATACTTTCAGGTGCATGCTCTCCCCTTCTGAGATATCGGTGGAAGCGGGTTTTCCGATGACTTCGCTTTCTGACAGCCCGGTCATTTTTGTATACGCTTTGTTGATTAACATTCCGATGCCGTTTTCATCAACGACAGAAATGGCCTCGTCTGATGATTGTATAATCGCTTCAAGCATGGTGCGGATTTGTTTTAAGTTCGTGACCTCTTCCGCCAGTTCAACTGCGTCGGTGATGTCTTTAAACACGCATAACGCGCCGAGAAGTTTTCCGCCTTCATCAATGATCGGCAGTCTTGTCGTGACAATCTGCAGGTGCTTTCCGAGAAGCTGCTTCTGGTTATATTCCGGCTCTCTCGTTTCCAGAATCCGCGGCAGCTTTGTGTTCGGCACTACATCTTTAATTGGGCGGCCGATGACATCCTCCCGTTTTTGGCCGACCATTTTTTCTGCCATCTGATTAAATAAAATGATCGTTTCGTTGACGTCTATAAATATCATGCCGTCGTGCGTTGAATTAAAAATCCGGTCATGCTTATACGTCTGCGACTTCAGCATTTGGATAAGCTGCTGTTTTTCCTCCATCAGCTGAAACACCATGTACGCCAATTTTCCCGGCATGACGATGGTTTGTTCTTTTTTTTCATGGAGCAGCTCATCCATGACCGCTTTATCGCCTGTTGTATGGATGATAATATCTATATCTTCAGTTATGTAGGGTTTCCAATCTGATGAGGTTGCAATTCCATATTTCCGGGCTTCTTGCAGCCCTTGCGCCTCCGGATCTTGATCAACCACCGCAATAATCCGGATCAGCTTTGTTTTCATCAAAATCTGTAGGAGCGCCGTGCCTCCTTTACCAGCACCTATAATCAGCACCTTCTGCATCCCGATACCCCTTTATATGAAAAAATTTGCACACCTGTATTTCCCGTTGCAATAATTTGCACAACCCCTATGTTACCACGTTTTGATCTCTTGACAAAATATTTTTTCGATTGGACAATAAAGGAAAACATATCGTAAAGGGGTTTTCTGAATATGAGCCGGCTTGTTGCGCTTTTGATTCTGGTCCTCCCCGGCGCTGTCGCGGCGCTCGGCATTAAGCTGATGAGAGATGCATTATTCGGGCATGCGTTTTCCCCGTTTCCGTCCCTTTTTCTTCAGGGGGCGGCCGGATTGGCGTTTTTTTTGTTCGGCCTTTATGTTCTGGCCGGATTTATTCTGTACAGAGATCGGAAACGCAATCAAGTCAGCCCGCGGTTCAGGAAAAAAAAGCTGTAAAAAAAGCCCTTGCAAAAAAAGGGCTTTTTCAGTCGTCCGGCAGTATTGTTTTGGCAATGGATTGATCCAGTTCTTCATAGTCATCGTAAGCGATCGTTTCATATAATTCTTTTCTCGTCTGCATATCCGAAAGCCCCTCTTTTTGCGAGCCTTCTTCTTTCAGAAGGCGGAAAATACGCTCAAAAGCCTTGGCTGCCGTTCTGAGTGACGTGACCGGGTAAATGACCATCTGACAGCCCATATCGGAAAATTCATCAGCACTGTAATACGGCGTTTTTCCGAATTCAGTCATGTTTGCGAGAATCGGCACACTGATTTGTTTGGAAAACGCTCTGAATTCACTTTCGGATTGGAGCGCTTCCGGAAAAACAGCGTCAGCACCCGCTTTTATATAAGCGGACGCCCTTTTTAATGCCCCCTCCAATCCTTCCTGCTGCCTGGCGTCTGTTCTCGCAACAACAAGAAGAGTCGGCGCGGCCCGCTTGACCGCTTGGATTTTTTGTGCCATTTCTTCAATCGGCACGAGCTGCTTCCCATTCAGATGTCCGCATTTTTTCGGCAGGCGCTGATCCTCCATCTGGACGGCGGCCGCGCGCGCTTCATACATTTCTTTCGCCGTCCGGGCGGCATTCAGCACGCCTCCGAAACCCGTGTCAATATCGACAAGGACGGGCAGATCAGACGAGCGGACCAGATCTTTAACCCGTTCAGCCATTTCCGCCGACGTGATGATCCCTAAATCGGGCAGCCCTCTGCTCGCCGTGTAAGCCGCGCCTGATAAATAAAGAGCCGAAAAACCCGTTTTCTTGGCGATAAGAGCGGCCATGGCATCGTGAGCGCCGGGAATCTGCAATAGATCCGGCGCTGCCATCAGCGTACGGAACCGCTCTGCAAGCTCCTCTTGAGACGACTGCTTGCTGACGATCCACGTCATGTTTGTCACCCTCCTATTTTATACGAGAAATAAGTCCATAAATTCACTAACGCTGAGCTTCTGCATTCGGCCGCTATCTTTACAGACCTCTTCGATTTTCCGCTGTTGCTTCAATGAAAAATGAGTGCTGATGTTTGCTGAAAACTTGGCAAGAATCTTCGGAACGGCTTCTTTTCTGCGGAATCGGTGCCCGAGCGGATATTCACATTCAATCCGTCCCGTAGCCGTGCCGTCTGTAAAATGCACCTGTACGGCATTTGAGATGGATCGCTTATTCGGGTCTAAGTAATCTATTGAGTACGCTTTGTGTTCCGTCACCTCCATTTTGCTCCGCAATGTATCAATTCGCGGGTCAGACGCCGTTTCCTCTTCATAATGATCCGCCGTGATATCTCCGAAAAGCAGCCCGATTGCCGTAATGTACTGGAGGCAGTGATCCCGGTCAGCCGGATTGTGAAGCGGCCCTTTTTTATCGATAATCCGGATTGCCGACTCATGCGTCATAATCGTGATCCTATCAATGTCTTCGATGCGGTCTTTCACCTCCGGATGAAGCCGGACCGCGCATTCCGCCGCTGTCTGGGCATGGAATTCAGCCGGGTAGGATACTTTAAACAAAACATTCTCCATCACATAGGACCCAAGCGGGCGGGCAAGCTTTATTTCCTGCCGGTTAAATAATACGTCTTGAAATCCCCACCCAGATGCGGTCAGAGCCGTCGGGTACCCCATTTCACCTTTGTGCGCCATAAGGGCCAAATATACCCCTCTGCTCGTCGCGTCGCCGGCCGCCCATGATTTGCGTGATCCGGTATTCGGCGCATGACGGTACGTTCTGAGGCTTGAATTATCAATCCAGGCATGAGATACGGCGTTATTGATTTCCTCTTTTGAGCCGCCCAGCATTTGCGCGCAAACAGCCGCAGTCGCCACTTTCACAAACAGCACATGGTCAAGCCCGACTCTGTTTAAGCTGTTTTCCAAAGCGAGAATTCCTTGAATTTCGTGCGCTTTGATCATTGCGCAAAGCACATCGCGCACGATAAGCGGTTCTTTCCCTTCTGAAATCCGCACTCTGGATATATAATCCGCACAAGCCAATATGCCTCCGAGATTGTCAGACGGATGACCCCATTCCGCAGCAAGCCACGTATCATTATAATCGAGCCACCTGTTGATACAGCCGATATTAAAAGCAGCCGTGACCGGGTCTAAAACAAAAGGCGTGCCCGGGACTCTGCTGCCGTTGGGCACGGAGGTTCCCGGGACAATCGGGCCGAGCAGCTTTGTACATTCGGGATAGCTGAGCGCCAAAATTCCGCAGCCTATCGTATCAAGAAGCACATGTCCTGCCGTAGCGAAAGCTTCTGAACTGTCAATCTCCTGATGGAGCACGTAGTCAGAAATCTCTTCGATTACAGCGTCCATTCGGCGGGGTTCTGTCATGTTTTCATCTTCCTTTCTCATCTGTTTACAGGCGCGCTCCGGTATAGCGGACACGCGGGCGGAAAAGCCGGTTTCGGCTGTGCTGTTCAGTGACGTGGGCACACAGGCCGACCGTGCGTGCGCTGAAGAATATAGGCGTGTACAGCGGTATCGGGATGCCGAGCATGTAATAGACCGGCGCTGCGTAGTAATCTAAGTTCGGATAAAGGCCTTTTTTCTCCCGCATGACGGTTTCGCCGGCTTCACACATATGATAAAGACGGAAATCACCTGAAAGATCAGACAGCTTTTTTAACGCTTCTTTCATCATAAGCGCCCTCGGGTCCATTTTTTTCATGTAGACACGGTGGCCGAAACCCATGATTTTTTCTTTGTTTGCGAGTTTTTGAGTTAATAATTGTGTAAACCCGTCTGTATCCTTCGCTTCCTCAAGCATGTACATAACCGCTTCGTTCGCGCCGCCGTGAAGGTTTCCCTTAAGCGAGGCGACAGCCCCGGTCAGCGCGCCGTAAATATCCGATTGCGTCGAAGCGATGACACGGGCCGTAAACGTTGAGTTCGGCAATTCATGCTCACTGTATAAAAGGAGCGACCGGTCGAAGATTTCTTCTTCCAAAGATGACGGCGTTTTTCCGGTAATCATATATAAAAAGTTTGCGCTGTATGATAAGGTTCCGACCGGCGCCAAAGGCTCCAGCCCGTTGATGACTCGATAGCTGTTGACTGTCAGATTCGGCATTTTGCCTATCAGTCCGCGTACACGGTGCTGATTTACGGAAGATGAACGGTCATCGCTGTCCTTGTCAAAGCCTCCAAGCGCGGACAAGCCCGTCCTCAGTCCGTCCATCGGGTGAGTATGTTCGGGCAGCAGACGGCATATGTGCAAGATTTCCTCGGGAAGGTGTCCGCCGCGCCGAACGTCTTCTTCAAGCGTTGCCTTCTCTTTCGCATCAGGAAGTCTGTCTTCCAATAAGAGATGAACAATGTCCATATAGCCGGCCGTTTTAGAAAGCTCAATCAGATCGTGGCCTTTGATTAAAATACTGCCCTGCTGTGTATCCAGGAAAGAAATCCCCGTTTCCACCGCAATGACGCCATCTAAACCGGGAGAATAAGATTCCATGGTTTCGCTCCTTTGCGCACTTTTTATTGAAGAAGATACTTAGAAATAATCAGCCTTTGAATCTCATTGGTTCCTTCATAGATTTGCGTGACTTTCGCATCCCGAAATAAACGCTCCGCGGGATACTCTTTCATATAGCCGTAGCCGCCGTGAATCTGCACAGCCTCCACCGCCGCTTTCATCGCCGCATCGGACGCGAATTGCTTCGCCATAGATGCTTCTTTTCCGCACGGAAGCCCTTGCTGATACAGATCAGCAGCATGATAGACCAATAATTTGGCAGCTTCCGCATTCGTCGCCATGTCAGATAATTTAAATGAAACGGCCTGATTCGAAGCGATGGGTCTGCCGAACTGGCTGCGGGTTTTGGCGTACTCCACCGAGCAGCCGAGCGCCGCTTCGATAATCCCGAGCGCCTGAGCCGCTATGCCGATCCGTCCGACTTCAAGGTTTTTCATGGCGATTGAAAAGCCTTCGCCCTCTTCGCCGAGCCGGTTTTCAATCGGAATTTCCGCTTGGTCAAACTGCAATTCGACAGTATTGGAACCTAACAATCCGAGCTTTTTTTCTTTTTTTCCGATAGAAAAACCGGGTGTGTTTTTTTCAACGATAAACGCTGAAATCCCCTTTCTCCCCTTACCCGGATCGGTTATGGCGAATGTCAGATACAGATCTGCCGCTCCGCCGTTTGTAATAAAGATTTTTGAACCGTTCAGAATATATGAACCGCCTTTTCGCACGGCCGTTGTTTTCAGGCCTCCCGCATCAGATCCGGATTGAGGCTCAGTAAGCGCAAAAGCCCCAATATATTCGCCCGCTGCCAGCTTCGGAATATACGTTTGTTTTTGGGCTTCTGTCCCGAAATGCAAAATCGGGATTGTCCCTACCGATGTGTGGACGGATAAAATGACGCCGACGGCCGCGCTGACTTTTGATATTTCATGAATCGCTAAAATGTAAGATGTTGTATCAGCACCCGCCCCGCCGTAAGCTTCCGGGACGGGAATGCCCATCAATCCCGCTTCGCCCATTTTTTTAATCAGCCGCTCCGGAAATTCATCTGTTGATTCCATGAGCTCAACCATCGGCGCGATTTCCTTTCGGGCAAAATCACGCACCATTTTTCTCATCATGATGTGCTCTTCTGTAAAATGCATGGCTGCCGTCTCCCCTCATGATCTTTACGTCATCTGCCGTACTCATAAAAACCGCGCCCGCTTTTTTTGCCGAGCCAGCCGGCGCTGACATATTTTCTGAGCAGAGGGCATGGGCGGTATTTCGGATCTCCGAGCCCCGCATAGAGAACCTCCATAATGGAAAGGCACGTATCCAGCCCGATGAAGTCAGCTAAAGTTAAAGGACCCATCGGGTGCCGCATGCCGAGCTTCATCACCGCATCAATCGCTTCCTTTGAAGCTGCTCCTTCGTAAAGGCAATAAACGGCTTCGTTAATCATCGGCATTAATATGCGATTAGATATAAAGCCCGGGAAGTCATTGACTTCGACAGGGGTTTTATTCATCCGGACGGCAAGCTTCTTTACTGTTTCCGCCGTTTCTTCCGATGTGGCGAGTCCTCTGATGACTTCGACAAGCTCCATGACAGGAACCGGATTCATAAAATGCATGCCGATTACTTTTTCAGGCCTTTTTGTGGCCGCGGCAAGTTCTGTAATGGGAAGAGAAGACGTATTGCTTGCCAATACGGCATGAGGGGGACAGATTTTATCAAGTGTGTCAAACAATTCTGCTTTTGCTTTTTTGTTTTCGGCAATGGCTTCAATTATAAAATCAGCATCTTCCGCTTCTGTGAGTTCTGCCGGGGAAATACGGCTGAAAACGGCATCTGTCTCCTGCTGTGACTTCCGTCCTTTTGCCTGCTCTTTCTCCAGGTTTGTCTTTATGCGGTGAAGACCTTTTGTTACCGTTTCCGGCTCCCAATCGTATAACTTGACGGCAAACCCGGCTTCTGCAGCCGTCTGCGCGATGCCTGCTCCCATCTGACCCGCACCTGCGACCATGATTGTTTTCATCTTCATCCGGCGCTCCCTCCTTTGATCAGTACACCTCAAGCAGGACGGCATCTCCTTGAGCCGCTCCGCTGCATATAGCAGCTACGCCTAACCCCCCTCCGCGACGCTTTAATTCGTATATTAAACTCATGATGATTCTTGCTCCGCTTGCGCCGATCGGGTGGCCGAACGCGATTGCCCCTCCGTTTACATTCACTTTTTCCCGGCTGAACCCGGCTATTTTTTCACTCACCAGCACGACGGACGCAAATGCTTCATTTACTTCAAACAAATCAATATCGTCAACGGACAGTCCGGTTTTTGTCAAAAGCCGGCTGATGGCCTCTCCCGGCGCGCTTGCCAGCTCGGACGCTTCCAGTCCGACTGACGCAAAGCCAAGTATCGCTGCGAGCGGCCTGACATGCTGCTTTGCGGCTTTTTCCTCTGACATCAGCACAAATGCTCCGGCCCCGTCATTTACACCGGGAGCGTTTCCGGCTGTAACCGTTCCGTCGGCTGTAAAAATTGGCTTGAGCGCTGCAAGCTGCTCAAGGCTCGTATCAGGACGCAGCCCCTCATCCGCTTCAACAGTATGCTGTTTGCCCTTTTTGCCGGTCCAGGTGACGGGGACAATTTCTTCACGCAATTTGCCCGCCTCGGCCGCCTCAGCCGCGCGTTTCTGGCTCAAAAGAGCGTAATGATCCTGTTCATCCCGGGAAATGCCGTACTTTTTGGCCGCAGTGCTTCCGTGGACAGCCATATGCACCTGGTCGAACGCACAGGTCAGCCCGTCATGAACCATTAAATCCTGAAACACCCCGTCCCCCATCCTCACACCCCAGCGGCCGGCCGGAATGGCGTACGGAATGTTGCTCATGCTTTCCATTCCGCCTGCAATCAGCACGTCCGCATCTTTCGCCCGGATCATTTGATCACAGATGGTAACGGCCCTGAGCCCTGATGCACAGACCTTATTAATGGTTTCAGCCGGAACGGACCACGGAAGCCCGGCATATCTTGCAGCCTGCCGTGCCGGAATCTGCCCGGCACCCGCCTGGACGACCATTCCCATCACCGCTCCTTCCGCTTCGCTTTCACTGATAGCGGCGCGCTTGATTGCTTCTTTTATGGCAATGCCGCCAAGCTCGGCCGCCTTTACCTCTTTTAATGCGCCGCCAAATTTTCCGAACGGCGTTCTTGCCGCACTGACGATAACCGTTTTTCCCACAATTTTGCCTCACTTTCAATAAGATAAAAGATAACGCTTACACAAAACGCCCTGTTACAATATATGAACCGGCTGACCGAGTTATGAGTGCACCGCCTTTTTCCCGCCCATAAAAAAAGAAGACTGTCTGAACAGTCTTCTCAGCTGCGGCATTCTTCTTTTATAGAAACAGCCAGCTTTGGATAATCGGTGAAAATTGCGTCTGCTCCCGCTTTCATCAGCTGCTTCATATCCTCAGGACGATTGACGGTGAACGGACGGAGCGCCGCTTGGTGTTTTGCAAGATGTTTGATCACTTCAGCGCTCACCGCCGGCGTACCGAGCTTCGGATGATAACCCGAAGCGGGAATGGCGGCAAGATACCGTTCAGGCCGGTACAGCACATCCATTGTCAGCACCGCCCGTTCAATTTCAGGCGCCAGGGCGTGGCAAACCGCGAGACTCTCATGATTAAATGAAGAAAAAATAACGCGCTTTTCCAGTCCGTAATATCTGACTTTTTTAATCACTTCTTCTTCCATTCCTTCGTAACGGAATACACTGTTTTTCAGCTCAATGTTTATCAGAAAATCAGCACGTTCCGCAAAACGCAGCACATCTGACAAAAGCGGAATTCTGACACCTTTAAAAGCATCTTTCCATTTTCCGGCGGCATCGGCGGTTCTGATTTTGTCATACGCCGTATCTTTCACAAATCCTTTCAAAGACGTCGTGCGGTCGAGGGTTTCATCGTGAATGACCACGATCCGGCCGTCTTTTGTCATCTGTACATCAAGTTCGATTCCGTCAGCCCCGTCCTTAATCGCTTTTTTGAACGCGGGCATCGTATTTTCAGGGCAGTCGCCCGACGCCCCCCGGTGGGCAAAAATATTCGTCATATGTGTCACCTCAGGTGTTTGTCATCGGTTTTCTCTATTATAATCGTTATGCACATAAGGAGGGCGCTATTTACACATATTTTATAATTACCGTCCGCTGTAATAGGTTTCGATTCCGTTTACAACGGCGTCCGCGGCGTGCTCTTGTCCGTTATCGCTTTTCAGCTTGTCCGCATCTTGAGGATTTGTGATAAAACCTAATTCAGCCAGCACACTCGGCATCTTTGAATATGTAATGACATAAAAAGGAGCTTCTTTTACGCCTCTGTCCTTCATTCCTAAAGACGTGACAAGCTGCTGCTGGATGTCGGAAGCAAGCCTTTCGCTGTCTGCTCCTTCATATGTCGAATTAAAATACGTTTCCGTGCCCGATGCCGTTGAGACGGCTGAATTCGTATGGAGGCTGACGAATAAATCGGATTGGCTGGCGCTTGCTTTCGCCACCCGCTCGTCCAAACGTAAAAAAGTATCGTCAGTCCTTGAAGCAACAGGTTTTGCGCCTTCTGTCTCCAATTTGGCGATCACCTTGTTTGACACCGCTAAATTGATGTTTTTCTCAAGCAGTCCATTTCCGCCGGCCCCGCTGTCTTCTCCGCCATGTCCGGCATCGATATAAATGGTTTTCCCTTGCAAAGGTTCAGCTGCATAAGCAGACGGCGCAAGCAGAAGAAGAGCGGCACCGAAGGCAGCAGCGCTTTTTGTCAGTAAACCCACGTTTTTTCCTCCCCGTTTTCACATATCTGTTTCTTTTTTCAGTTCCTCAAGCCGTAATTGTCCGTTGCTCTCTTTTTTATAGGTGATTTGCACCGCCGTATGTTCAGGCAGAGACTGACATTCAAACCGCTTAGCGAAAGGCACCTTCACCTCTTGCCTTTCTCCGTCAATTTCGACCGCGATCGTATCGTTTCCGGCCGATTTTATAAATGTTCCTTCCTGTGTAAATGACGGCGCCGCATCAGCCTCCGCGGTATACTCGCAGCCTGATAACAGCCATGCGGTGAAGATCAGAAGTATGACAGACTTCACACAGATCACCTCACGTTTTCTCATTCGGCTTTATCTTTGAACAGAATGACCGATTTGTAAAGGGAGCCTCCATTCCTCCAACGCTTTTCCATATTTGGAATGAAGGCTATCTGACCTGCTGTTTACCTGAACTTAGAAAGAAAACAAGCTGATCAGTCTATGAAAAAAGTTCTGTCTGAAGGCCGAATATGCAGAATTTAACGGAAACGGACGACTTTCTGTTCATTTTGAAAAAATATCAGATCGGCAAAAAAAGAGAGCCGCGTCATGCGCTCTCCCGAATAGAAACATTCATATTTATTTTGAGCTTTTCATAAAATGAACGGGACAACTTAAAAGAGCAGCGTATTGGCGGCAATGATGAGAATAATCACTCCGCTCAGCACCGTGCTGAACTGTCCGACGTGAAAAGAACCGATGCGCAATGACGCGGCTTTTTTTCCAAGCGAGCAGCCGATCCATATGGTCAAAAAGCTTCCGACCGCCGCAGTAATGGAAATGGCAGCGGGAGAAAGCCCGATCAACCCCGCGCTTAATCCGTTGGTCAGCGCATTTGCGGATACGGCCACCCCGAGAACCATGGATTCCAATATACCGATTTCTCCCGAACCGTCGGCATCCGCTGCCTCCGGATTTTGCAGCAGACCGGCAAAACGGCCTTTTTTTCCTGACGCGCCAACACGCGCTGTTTTTCTCGGCACAGCCAGCAGAATGATGCGGATACCGATGACAGATAAAATAAACGCCGCCAGCAATACAGGAAGAAAGCCCGGTAAAACGGCTGAAATCCATTTGCCGAAATAAATTCCGATATAACTGAATACAAAACAGATAAAAGCGATCATCATATTTGACGCATGCAATATTTTGATTTTTCTGATGCCGTATGACATCCCCACTCCTAAATTATCAATGCTCGAGGACACTGCCAAACCTAAAATCAATAACCAAGCCATGTTCGTTTCTCTCCATTCTTTGATGTCTTTTCAACATGTTGTGCCGTTGAATCTACACTATCCTATTCAGCAGCACAGAAAAGGTACCTTTTCTGCAAAAATTATTGATTAATGATCATCATTCCGGCGGAAACGAGGTGACACCCTTGACAGAAAATAAAAATACGACACTGGGGCCCCTTTTAAAATCACTGCTTGATAAGCACTCGCTCTCCATGAGAAAACTCGGCGCCTTAACAAACATTGATACGGCCACCATCTCCCGGATTATAAACGGCAAGCAGAAGGCCAATTTAAAGCATCTTCAGGAATTTTCAAAACATCTCCGCACCCCGCTGGAGGAATTGCTTGAGGCGTCAGGCATAGACATCGGCCATGAAAAAGAAGCTGCGCCGCAAGACCCGATGCACGCGATTCAGGATATGCTGAATATGGCCGAGATGTTTGATCAGCCTTTTTCCCGGGAGCAAATTGAGCGCGAACTGACCAGATATGAACAATATGCCAAAACCCAGCAGGGCCATCGCCTGATTTGCGATGAGTTTCAAAAGAAAATGGACAATGAAGAAAGCGTCGGCCCTTTTATTGATCATTTGAAAAACATGCATCATCAGTATATGGATGAATCAACACCGGCTGAAGACCGCGCGATTCTCGGGAGCGCGCTGCTGTATTATATTTTAGCGACCGACGTCATTCCGGATTACATGTTTCCGATCGGCTACCTGGATGACGCCATCGCCGTTCAAATCGCTTTGAACCGGCTGAAAAAAAAGTAAAGGCGCTTAAAAAAGCGCCCTTTTTGTGTTGAAAAATATGAAACACCGCATTACGGTTTTGTCAAAACAGAGACAGCTGTCATATGATACATCAACCTAACAAAAAGGAGGGTGTCTTCTATGGACAGCAACACAGTTGTGGCAGTGTGCGCTCTGTTAAGTGTTGTGATTCAGATCGGAACGATATTCGCCGCAGGAAAGTGGAAAAAAGAATAAATAAAAACAAATTGACGGTTTTTTCGCACAAGCGTATGCTTATAAATAACCTTGTAAAAGATAAGAAAGAAGATATGCATATGAAAAAAATCATTCTCCTCTTCGCCGCCGCTGTCATATTCAGCTCGATCGGCCATCAAATTTCAGGAGGATATAAAGATCCTGAAAAGGAACGGAGAAAACCGTTTCATTCGTTTAGATGGTTCAGCCGGTCATAACCTCAGGAAGAAGAACAAGCAAAATAATTGCACACAATTAAAACATAAGCTAGAATACGGACGAGTTAAACTCCTAAGGAAGAAGGCGAAATGATGAAGCAAACTTATAAACCGCTGTTTGAACCTTTTACGTTCGAAAGCGGCGTCACCATACCAAACCGCATTTCAGTCGCACCGATGACACACTATTCATCAAATGATGACGGAACGATTTCCGACCGTGAATTAAGCTACATTACTCCCCGTTCAAAAGAAATGGGCATGGTTATTACGGCATGTGCAAACGTAACGCCGGACGGCAAAGCGTTTCCAGGCCAGCCCGGCATCTATGATGATTCTCACATTCCCGGCTTGAAAAAACTCGCTCAGGCGATCCAGTCTCAAGGAGCGAAAGCCGTTGTGCAGATTCACCACGGAGGATTGGAATGCCCTCCTGAACTCGTGCCAAACAACGACGTCGTCAGTCCGAGCGGCTCAGAAGAAGACGGGAGACAAACGTCCCGGGCTCTCACCGAACAAGAAATTGAGCACATCGTGAAAGCATTCGGCGAAGCGACACGCAGAGCGATTGAAGCCGGCTTTGACGGTGTTGAAATTCACGGGGCAAACGGGTACCTGATTCACCAATTTTATTCACCGAAAACAAACCGGCGCACAGACCGCTGGGGCGGAAGCGATGAAAAGCGCCTTGCGTTCCCGCTTGCAGTCGTTGACGCTGTCAAACAGGCAATTGATACACACGCTGAAAATCCATTCGTTCTCGGCTACCGCCTGTCACCGGAAGAGCCGGAAACACCGGGGCTTACAATGAAAGAAACATTCATGCTCGCTGACGCGCTTGCGGAAGAGAACTTGGATTATCTGCATATTTCACTGATGGATGTCAATTCCAAAGCCCGCCGCGGAGCGGATACTTCACGGACGCGGATGGATTTATTAAACGAACGCGTCGGCCATAAAGTGCCGCTGATGGCCGTCGGTTCCATCTATACCGCGGACGAAGCGCTTGCTGTATTAGAAAGCGGAATTCCGCTGGTGGCTCTGGGACGTGTCATTTTGATTAACCCCGAATGGGCGGTGCTGGTCAAAGAAGGCCGCGAACAGGAAATCGAAAAAGCCATTCAAGCATCTGAAATTGAGAAATACCGACTTCCTGAACCGTTATGGGAAATGATTCAGAATACAGGCGGCTGGGTGCCGTTTGAAAAGTAGACTAAAAAAACTGCCGGATGTCCGGCAGTTTTTTTGATTTACAAGTTTTTACCGCTTTGTTTACTCCTATTTCTAACACACAGCGTACATATAGTAAATAGATTAATAGAAAGGAGACCGTATATGATGGCTGGTTTTCCTATTACGATTAACAGTCTTTCCGGAAACGGGGTTGTCAATGTCGGCGGTGCGTTTTCGATAAGTCCTTTAACCGTATCAAAAACCGTCTACGGCTCAGGTGGGGGAAATACAGGGATGGTCCTGCAAATGAATCAATCCAGCACATCTCAATCTTCAAGCTCTCAATACTCTGATCAAAATGTAACGAAAACACTATGACATCCGTATTTCCCTCCCTTTCCGGCTGGCAGCAGCCGGATTCTTTTTGCCGTTTTGTTTAATCTTATTCCATATCACAGCGTACATATAGTTAGTAGACTGTGAGAGAAAGGAGAAAAAATAGAATGAGCGGTTGCCCGATTACGATAAACAACGTATCAGGAAACGGAGTTGTCAATGTTGGCGGCGCCATATCCATCAGTCCGCTGACTGCATCAAAAACCGTTTTCGGTGCCGGAGGGGGAAATATCGGCATTGTCATTCAAAACAATGCTGTAAGCCAGTCCAAAATGTTTGAACATCAATTTTCAGATCAGAATATTGTAAAGTCAATTTAAGGGCTGCCAAGCAGCCCTAACTGCATAAATAAAGCAGGCACACTGATTTCCCGAAAACTTGATTTTAAACATCAGCGATCACCTTTCCATGTTTTGAATGATTTCAGTTAAAGATGAATAGAATGCAGATTGAAAGCATGAGTACTGAATCTCATTAAGGAAAGAAGGAATCGTGATGAAAAAACTTTGCCGGGAAGTTTGGATTGAAGTTGACCTTGATGCGATAAAAAAGAATGTACGGGCGATCCGCCGCCATATTCCGAATACGTCTAAAATTATGGCCGTCGTAAAAGCGAACGCTTATGGCCACGGGTCTGTGGAAGTAGCGCGGCAGGCACTGGAAAGCGGGGCGAGCGAGCTCGCTGTCGCAAGTGTCGAAGAGGGAATTGTGTTACGGAGAGCGGGAATTACGGCACCTATTCTTGTGCTCGGCTTCACAGCTCTCAGCTGTGTGAAAAAATCTGCCGTTTGGAACATAACATTATCAGCGTTTCAAGTCAGCTGGATCAAAAAAGCGAATCGGATATTGGAAAAAGAAGCAGATTCGAAACGGCTGTCCATTCATATCAATGTGGATACGGGAATGGGCCGGCTGGGTGTGCGTACGGAAGAAGATCTTTTAGCAGTGGTGAAAGCGCTCAAGTCGAGTACATATCTGTCATGGGATGGCATCTTTACACATTTTTCAACAGCGGATGAACCGGACACTGAGCTGACGATGCTGCAGCACGAAAAGTTTATCAGCTTTCTCCGCTTTTTAAAAAATCAAGACATTACGCTGCCTACCGTGCATATGTGCAATACAGCCGCCGCTATCGCATTCCCGGAATTCAGCGCCGACATGATCCGTTTAGGCATTGGGTTATATGGTTTATATCCGTCCGCCTCGATAAAGGAACTGAACCTCGTGGATCTCACACCCGCACTAAGTTTAAAGGCGCGTATCGCTTATGTGAAAGCCATGGTGACAGATCCCCGGACCGTCAGTTATGGCGCCACATATATCGCCGAACCTGGTGAAACCATCGCGACGATTCCAATCGGCTATGCTGACGGTTACTCCCGCGCCCTGTCCAACCGCGGGTTTATTCTTCACCGCGGCAGACGGGTGCCGGTGGCGGGGAGAGTGACAATGGATATGATCATGGTCAGTTTAGGTGAGAATGAGGGCAAACAAGGAGAAGAAGTCGTCATCTACGGTAAACAACAAGGAGCCGAGATTTCCGTTGATGAAATTGCCGAAATGCTCGGTACGATCAGCTACGAAGTCTTATCTGTGTTAAGCCGCCGCGTCCCCCGCTTTTATTTCAGAGACGGCAAAATCATTAAAATATCAGCTCCGGTATTATACGTGTAGACGGCATAGATCCCGCATTTATGTATAGAACAAGTACCGGCGTGAGTGATTTCCATTGTTTTCGTCAGCAAAATTTCAAAACGCCTTCTCTTCCGCGTTCATGCACGGAATAGAAGGCGCGAAAAAGACATTTAGCCAAAAGCTTGCGTTACGAAGCTTTATGCTCCAATCTCAGCTTGTCAGCAACCATCGCGATGAACTCTGAATTGGTTGGCTTTGCTTTTGTCATGCTTACCGTATATCCGAACAGTGAAGAAATGGAATCAATATTTCCCCTGCTCCATGCGACTTCAATGGCGTGGCGGATGGCCCGTTCTACACGGCTTGCGGTCGTGTTGAATTTTTTGGCGATGTCGGGATAAAGGACTTTTGTGATGCTGCCGAGGAGTTCAATATCGTTATACACCATGGAAATGGCTTCACGCAAATAAAGATAGCCTTTGATATGGGCAGGCACACCGATCTCATGGATAATGCTTGTAATGCTGGCATCGAGATTTTTCCGCTTCGGCTCAGGCTGGCTGCGGATAATGCTGCTTTGCGCAGACGGCGCACGGTGTGTGACACTGCTGACATTTCCGCTTACCTGGCGAATATGGCCGACAAGGTTTTCCATATCAAACGGCTTCAGGATGAAATAGGACGCGCCTAAATCGACGGCTTTTTTCGTAACGTCTTCCTGACCGAATGCCGTCAGCATGATGACGTTCGGCTGCTTCTCGAGCTCTGATTCCCGCAGACGCTCCAAAACCGCAAGTCCGTCCAGATGCGGCATGATAATGTCTAAAACGAGCACATCTGGATTCTTATCTTTAAACAAAGAAAGACATTCCTGTCCGTTATAAGCAACGCCGATCACTTCCATATCATCCTGTCCCTCTATATATTCACTCAACAGGCTTACAAGCTCTCGATTATCATCAGCAACACAAACTTTAATTTTCTCCACGTTTCTTCCTCCCCCAATGTATTAACAGGACGCAACCCATTTGACTGCTACATGTTACATTCGACAAAACCACTACTTCCCCTTTTAAAAAATCCATATTTACCAATAATAGTGGTATATCTTTGTTTTTCTAGCATTTTCTAGGTTTTTCGACTAAAAATTAAGTTTGACAAATCAGGAAACGTGAATTTGTCGAAAAATCTTCATGTCTTATTTTACATGAATCCAGGAAAGAAGTGAAGAACGCATCACATAAAAAAACTGCCGGATCATCCGGCAGTCAGCTTGCTTTGTCTTTCCCGTAAACATCAACACCCGCTTCAGACAGCATCCATTCGATATGAACGCCGTAGCCGCTTGTCGGATCATTGACAAATACGTGGGTTACGGCTCCGACGACCTTTCCGTTCTGGATGATCGGGCTTCCGCTCATCCCCTGAACGATTCCGCCGGTTCTTTTCAGCAGTTTCGGATCTGTCACTTTCAACACCATTCCCTTTGTCGCCGGGAATTTTTGCGGCGTGGTGCTGACGATTTCAATATCAAATTTCTCTACTTTATCGTTTTCGATAACCGTCAGCATTTGCGCAGGTCCTTTTTTCACTTCATTTGACAAAGCAATCGGAAGCGCTTTGTCGGAAATGTTGTTTTTAATCGGCTGATGCAGTGTCCCGAAGATGCCGAACGGGCTGTTGCGGTTAATATCGCCGATCGTTTTCCGTTCTGACGAAAACCTTGCCAGTTTTTCGCCGGGATTGCCGCCTTTTCCTTTTTCAATCGATGTTACAGTTGAACGGACGATTTCTCCGTCTTCTACAACAATCGGTTTTTTTGTATCCATATCAGAGATGACGTGGCCCAATGCGCCGTATTTTTTTGTTTTCGGTTCAAAAAATGTCATGGTGCCGATGCCGGCTGCCGAATCGCGGATATAAAGGCCGATTCGATATTTCCCCTCGGCTTCGTCCTTTGTCGGAATCAGCTTTGTTTTGATTTTTTGCTTATCGCGTTTCACCAATAAATCCAAAGATTCACCGGTTTTGCCCGCTTTTTGAATAAACGGGGCGATGTCGCTCATTTTTTCAATTTTATGTCCGTTCATTTTAATAATGATGTCGCCAGATTCAATTCCCGCTTGTTCTCCCGGAGACTTTTTTCCATCCTTTGTCATCACTTGGTGAAAACCGACCACCAAAACACCGACTGAATGCAGTTTTACACCGATGGACTGTCCGCCCGGAATGACCTTCAATTCTGGAAGGACACGCACTTTTGTTTTTTTAATGGGAAACCCGGCAAGATCATATACTACTTCTGACCGGCCTTGTGTTTGCCCTGTTATGTTTGCATGGCCGTGCTCTTCTTTCAGCGTAAAGGCTTCTGATAATTCGCCCTTTTCAGCGCTTATTGATGCATTGACCGGAACGGCCTGTGTCTGGTTTTCAAAGACGCTCATTTCTGATGGTATCAGTAAATATTCTTTAAACGGCTTAAAAAAGCCTACACTTAGTAAAGAAACAAGGAGAATTACACCTATTGCTTTCCTCATGTTATCGTGCATTCATTCCTTCACTCTCCTCGCTCCTATCCCACACCACTTTCTTTTTCTGCTACATCTATACTTTTGCCTTCCTGCGCTTGATTTATAACCGGCATACGAAGAAAAACATTGGATACACTGTTAGAGAAATGGAACAAAAAAATAAGCTGCCTGTATCAGCAGCTTATCCTGTCGTTTTTACCTGTCCGGCCTGTTTTAAAAGCTCTTGTGCATGCCGTTTTGTCAGATCGGTCACTTCGACGCCCGCAATCATGCGGCCGATTTCCGCTACCTTGTCCTGTTTGGAAAGCGGCGTGACATGCGTTGTCGTCCGGCCGTCTTTGAATTCTTTTGCGATTAGAAGGTGCGTATCCGCCATAGCTGCAACCTGCGGCAGGTGTGTAATGCAGAGCACCTGTGAACCGGTCGATACTTTATGGATTTTTTCCGCGATGGCTTGGGCAACCCGCCCGCTTACACCGGTGTCCACTTCGTCAAAGATGATGGAGGTGACATCCTGCTGGGAAGAAAAAATACTCTTCATCGCCAGCATCACCCTTGAAAGCTCGCCTCCGGAAGCGACCTTTGACAGCGGTTTTAAAGGCTCACCGGTGTTTGTTGAAATTAAAAACTTCACAAGGTCAATCCCCTTTTGGGTAAGCTGCACGGGCTGCCCGTTAACAACCGGTGCTTCACTGGCTGACGGATCGGTTTTCACGAGAAATTCCGTATCAAACGTTGATTTGCCCATATACAGACTTTTTAATTCCTGATGAATCGCTTCCGCCAGTTTCTTAGCCCAAGCTTTTCTGATTTTTGATAAATTGGCGGCTTCTACGGCCACATCTTTGCCGACCGACTCCAATTCCTTCTTCAGCGCTTCAAGGTGGCTGTCGCGGTTCTCGATTTGATCGATTTCCTCTTCTATTTTGGAGCCGTATTCCAAAATGTCTTCTACCGTCGCTCCGTATTTGCGCTTCAGCTGTTTAATTTCGTTTAAACGGGTTTCAATAAAATTCAGCCGTTCCGGGTCATATTCCAGATCATCTAACAGATTGCGCATCTGAAAGGTTGCATCCTCCAGCAGATAATAGGAACTTGACACACTTTCTGACAGCTTTTGCAGCGGTTCATTGATATCCGAAATATCTTCAAGCTGGGCAGAGGCCATTCCGACCCAGTCAAGCCCCCCCTGTTCGCTGCGGAGCGCATTATAGGCGTTTTGCAATGATTCATAAATTTTTTCAAAATTGGATATCTGCTTCCGCTCTTCCTGAAGAAGCTCGTCTTCATTCAATTCAAGCTTCGCCGACTCGATTTCTTCAAGCTGAAATTGAATCAGGTCTAACCGATGCGCCATTTCCTGCTCGCTTTCTGACAGCTTCTTCACTTTTTTGAGCAGCTTCATATAACGCTCATAGCCTTCATGGTAAGCCTGAAGCGCGGATTCGGCCTCAGCGCCCGCAAACCTGTCCAACAGCTCTAAGTGTTTATCGTCCTCCATTAACAGCTGGTTATCATGCTGTCCGTGAATATCTAATAAAAGTCTGCCGATCTCCCTTAAAGCCGCAATCGTTACTAATTTTCCGTTGACACGGCAGACGCTTTTTCCTCCGGCATTAATGTCCCTTCTCATGACAATCATGTCGTCAGATGCGTCTATTCCCTGCTCACGGCATACTTCAAAAACGGGATGACCGCTGTCCAAAAGAAACAGTCCTTCAAGCTCGGCCTTTGTTTCACCGTAACGGACAAATTCAGACGAGCCGCGGCCGCCGACTAATAGGGAAACGGCGTCTATAATAATTGACTTGCCGGCCCCTGTTTCTCCCGTCAGGACGGTGAGCCCCCGTTCAAACGAAATCGTCAGTTCCTCTATAATGGCAAAGTTTTTTATTGATAGTTCAGCTAACAAACAGCATTCCACCTTTTATCTGATAATTACGCTACAGCAGCTCCAAAAGACGGCTTTGAACGCCCTCCGTATCTTCAGGCGTCCTGCAGATGATTAAGATCGTGTCATCTCCGCAAATCGTGCCCATGATTTCTTCCCATTCGAGATTATCCATCAGAGCGCCGATTGCCTGAGCATTCCCCGGCATCGTTTTTAATACGATCATATGGCTTGCTGAGTCAATTTTTACGAACGCATCCATTAATGAACGCTTCAGTTTTGACAGCGGATTGAACCGCTGATCCGCCGGCAGGCTGTATTTGTAGGAGCCGTTGTTTGTCGGCACCTTTACGAGATGCAGCTCTTTAATGTCTCTGGAGACAGTCGCCTGAGTTACCTTATATCCTTCTTCTCTCAGCATGTCAACTAAGTCATCCTGCGTTTCAATCTCATGGCTTGTAATAAGCTCTCTGATTTTTATATGCCTTTGGCCTTTTGTCATGTAAGCACCTCTGTTTTCAAGCTGTTCTTGTCATTATGTTAACCGCTTCTTGATAAAAAGTACATGATGGCAGAAAAAAGGAATAATAGCCCCCTATTATTCCGGTACATCTGTCTTTTTGGCTTTTAATGTTTCATGTGCTTCGCGGACGGTACGGAGAATGTCTTCTTCCGGCAGTTCAGCGCCGTTTCCGTCTTCTCCGCCCCATTCCAAATGAAGCAGAAACTCAATATTGCCGTCTCCCCCTGTAATCGGTGAGAAGGACAGTCCTTTCACTGTATATCCTTCAGAAGCGGCAAATTGATTCATGCGGCGGAGAACGTCAGTATGAACGCCGGGATCTCTGACAATGCCTTTTTTTCCGACGGATTCCCGTCCGGCTTCAAATTGCGGCTTTACCAGTGCAATACAATCGCTCCCCGGTACAAGCAGCGTTTTTAAAACCGGCAGAATGAGGCGGAGTGAGATGAAAGAAACATCGATTGTCGCAAATTCCGGCAAACCCTCTGTGAAATCGGAAGGCTCGGAATAGCGGAAATTCGTCCGTTCCATGACGACGACCCTCTCGTCCTGTCTGAGCTTCCAAGCAAGCTGATTATAGCCGACATCCACTGCGTAGGACCGCTCGGCTCCGTTTTGGAGGGCGCAATCCGTGAATCCCCCTGTAGACGAGCCGATGTCAATCATCGTTTTGCCTTTTACCGAGACAGGAAACACTTCCAAGGCTTTTTCAAGCTTTAATCCGCCTCTGCTGACGTATTTAAGAGGGTTTCCTTTTACCGTTAACGGAAGATCCCGGGCGATTTTTTCACCCGGTTTGTCCAATCGGTTTTCATTTGAGTATACGATGCCCGCCATAATGGCGCGTTTCGCTTTTTCCCGCGTTTCCGCAAGGCCTTTTTCTACAAGAAGTACATCTAATCGTTCTTTTTTTGCTGTCATGATCCAATTCCTTTATGTGTCTTCGGGGGCATCAGCAGTTTTATCCGGTTCATAACCTCAGCCTTCGTGAGACCGATTTCTTCAAGCAGGGCGGTTACGCTGCCGTGCTCAATAAACCGGTCTGGGATGCCCATTCTGTCAATCGGTGTATGATACATGCCGAGGTTATGAGCGAATTCGAGAATCGTGCTGCCGAATCCGCCTTCAAGCACGGCTTCTTCTATCGTTAAAATCGGCAGACCTTCATTAAGAATGGCCTTCATCATTTGTTGATCAATCGGTTTTATGAACCGCGCATTCACGACACGCACGGACAGGCCTTCTTTTTGCAGTTCTTCAGCCGCTTCCAGCGCCATTTCAATGGTCGTACCGAATGTTAAAATGACCGCGTCTTTTCCGGGACGGAGCACTTCCCATGTTCCGATCGGAATGGTTTTCAGCTCTTTATCCATCTTTACGCCGAGTCCGTTTCCGCGCGGGA
Source organism: Bacillus sp. GZB (assembly GCF_001975995.1). Lineage (NCBI taxonomy): Bacteria > Bacillati > Bacillota > Bacilli > Caryophanales > Bacillaceae > Bacillus > Bacillus sp. GZB. The sequence goes on along the minus strand of NZ_MTQG01000017.1, from coordinate 501,920 downwards.
AGCGCATCGCAATCGGACCTTCCTCGTAGGAAAGGGCTGTATTGACCATATGGCGGCCTTCATTTTCATCCTTCGGCATCATTAAAACGAGGTTCGGTATATGCCGCAAAAAGGCGATGTCAAAAACGCCTTGATGCGTCTCCCCGTCAGCGCCGACCAAACCGGCGCGGTCAATGCCGATAAATACATTCGCGTTTTGACGGCAGATGTCATGGACGACCTGATCGTACGCCCGCTGCAAAAAGGTCGAATAAATCGCAAGAAACGGCTTCATGCCTTGGAGCGCCATTCCAGCCGCCATCGTCGCCGCATGCTGTTCTGCGATTCCAACGTCAAACATGCGTTCAGGGAATTCTTTCGCAAACCCTTCCAGTTTGGAGCCGACCGGCATGGCCGGTGTAATGGCGACAATTCTGTCATCCTCACGCGCCAGCTCCTGCACGGTGCCGCTGACAAGTCCGCTCCATGAAGGCGCCGCGGCTTTCGGCTTGACGAAATCACCCGTATTGATTTTGTACGGCCCCGTTCCGTGCCATGTGCCGATTGTGTCGGTCTCAGCCGGTTTATAGCCTTTGCCCTTTTTCGTAATGACATGTAAAAGGACAGGGCCTTTCGTTTTTTTGGCGTATTGCAGGTTTTCAAACAGTTCGTGGTAGGAATGACCGTCAACCGGGCCTAAATACGTAAAGCCCAGCTCTTCAAAAAACATGCCTGACACAAGCATATATTTTAAGCTGTCTTTTATCCGTTCAGCTGTGGCAGCCAATTTTCCGCCGACGGCCGGGATGCGCTTAAATAAATATTCAAGCTCGTCTTTTACCCATTGATATTTGCCGGCCGTGCGAAGCCGTCCCAGCATAGAATGAATCGCCCCGACATTCGGCGCAATGCTCATCTCATTATCATTCAGGATGACGATCATGTCTTTTTTCTCATCACCGATATGGTTCAGCGCTTCAAGCGCCATTCCTCCGGTTAAAGCGCCGTCTCCGATAATCGGGATGATATATTCTTTCGATCCTTTAATATCACGGGCGGCAGCCATTCCCATCGCGCCTGAGAGCGAGGTTGAGCTGTGGCCTGTTTCCCATACGTCATGTTCGCTTTCGCTGCGTTTCGGGAAACCGCAAAGCCCTTTATATTGGCGCAAGGTTTCAAACTCCTTGCCGCGTCCGGTTAACAGTTTATGAACATAGGACTGATGTCCGACATCCCATAAAAATTTATCTTTCGGACTGTCAAATTCTTTGTGAAGCGCAATTGTCAGCTCGACAACCCCGAGGTTCGGCCCGATATGGCCGCCAGAAGCAGACAGCGATGTGATGAGAAAATTGCGGATCTCCTCACTCAGCTCTTCCAGCTGTTCAATTGACATCTTTTTAAGAAATGACGGGTCCTGTATTGATAAAAGATCCAAAGCGGATCAACTCACTTTCAGCATGAATTTCTGCAAATTAAACAGTGTCTTTTTGAAAAAAGAAAAAGACTCCCTTTGTATTTTCATCGAAACTGCTTACATTTTACCATAGGAGCGGCAGCCCCTTCAAATCAGGACCGTTTTTAATGATCTCTCGCCGCGATTAAATCACAGAGGTCATGCAGCAATTCTTTCTGAAGAGAAAGGCCGCTGATAATCTGTTTCGCCTCGCTGATATGATACGCAAGCTTTTCTTTCGCGCCTTCAAGCGTTAAAAGCGACGGATACGTTGATTTTTCGTTCGACGTGTCTGAGCCGACCGGTTTGCCGATCCTCTCCTCATGCCCTTCAATATCAAGGATGTCGTCTCTGATTTGAAATCCGATGCCGATATGGCTGCTGAACAAACGGAGCTTTTCGACTTCATCCTCCGGCGCATCTGCCAAAATGGCGCCCGCCGTCACGGAAAAACCGAGGAGCTTGGCCGTTTTCCGCTCGTGGATGGATTCCAGCTCCTCAAGCGTTATCCGCTTTTGTTCCGCTTCCATGTCGGCAGCCTGTCCGCCGACCATTCCTTCCGTTCCCGCCGCGCTGATCAGCTCATCGACGAGACGGAGCCGTTTTTCTGCTGAAACCGCCTCAGACACATGAGATGTGATCAATTTAAAGCTTTCTGTCAGAAGCCCGTCTCCGGCCAATACGGCCGCCGCTTCTCCGAAGACTTTATGGTTTGTGGGCTTTCCCCGGCGCAGATCATCATCGTCCATGCAAGGAAGATCATCATGGATTAAGGAATACGTATGAATCATTTCGACAGCGCATCCGACCGGAATCCCGTCCTTTTCATCTTTTCCGTAAGCATTCAGAACGGCTAAGACGACGAGGGGGCGCAGCCTCTTACCGCCCGCTTCCAAAGAATACAGCATAGATTTTTTGAGGGTTTCAGGCATCGCAAGCCGTTCTGTATACAAAGAAAGCTGCTGTTCAATCAGTTGTTTGCGCGATGCTAAAAATGCGTCCAGTTTATTTGTCACCTTCGTCTTCCTCCTGAACGCTGAAAGGTGCAAGTTCTCCGTTATCTTTTAAAATAAAGTCCATTTGCTTTTCGACATGCTGAAGCTTTTCATGGCACATTTTTGAAAGGGCCATCCCTTCCTGAAAATAATTAATCGCCTGCTCCAGCGGCACGTCTCCTTCTTCAAGCTTTGCCACAATGCCTTCAAGGCCTTTCATCGCCTCTTCAAATGTCAGCTCTTCACTTTTTTTGGTTTCTGTCATTTTCGTTCGCCTCTCTTTTGCAATACTTCACACGTCAGAACGCCGTCTGTCATCTTTACTTCTAGCGTATCATTTTGTTCCACTTGATCAACGCTTTTGATCAGCTCTTTGTCTTTATAGGCCAGACTATATCCTCTCTCCATCACCTGAAGGGGACTTAATGCATTCAGTTTACCAAGAACCGTCTGAAACTGCGAATGAAGCTGCTTCAGCTGGACATTCATGCTTCGGGCGAGCTGATTTGAGCGCTCCTCGTACCGTTTTTTCGCCTGTTTCAGCTGGGTTTCAGGGTGGAGCGCCGTTAATCTGTACGTATTCCGCTCCAGCTGCCTTTGTTTCATGTCCGTAAGCCCTGTGAGCTGTGATTGGAACTGCTGATACAAAAGGTCAAACTGCTGTTCTTTTTGGGTATACAATCGTTTCGGAAAACGGAACGCGTAGGATGACTGGAGCGATTGAACCCGTTCTTTTTTCTTGCTGATATGCTGCTGCATCGCTCTTGTCAGGCGGACTTCCGCCGTTTTTGTCCGTTCCATTAAGTCCGTCGTGTGGGGGACGGCGATTTCTGCCGCTCCTGTCGGCGTTGCCGCCCGGATATCCGCGACGAAATCACTGATTGTAAAATCTGTTTCATGTCCGACGGCTGATATAATCGGAATGGCGGAAGCAAAAATCGCCCGGGCCACGATTTCTTCGTTAAATGCCCACAATTCTTCGATCGAACCCCCTCCCCTTCCGACGATCAGGACGTCACACATTTTTTGTGCATTGGCTTCTTCAATGCGCTTCACAATCGATCTGCTGGCATTTTCACCTTGAACGAGCGCGGGAAGCACAATGACTTTCACAAGGGGGTATCTTCTTTTGAGTGTGGTAATGACGTCTCTGACGGCTGCTCCCGTCGGTGACGTGACGACCCCGATCGTGGCCGGAAAAGCGGGGATGGCCTGCTTATGCCGGTCATCAAACAACCCTTCGCCGGCAAGTTTTTTCTTTAATTCTTCATATGCTAAGTAGAGCGCCCCCACACCGTCCGGCTGCATTTCTTTCGCGTACAGCTGATAGCTTCCGCTCGGTTCATAGACGGAGATGCCGCCTCTTACGATGACCTTCATTCCGTCTTCGGGCTTAAACGCAAGCCTCGAACTTTGCCTCTGAAACATGACGGCCTGCATGCGGGCATGCTCATCTTTTAATGTAAAATAGATGTGGCCTCTCGTATGGATTTTAACATTGGAGAGCTCACCCTTAATCCAAATGTCTTCAAGATGAGGGTCCACATCGAATTTTCGTTTAATGTATTTGGTCAGCGCGGAAACCGTGACATATGCCGCTTCACTCACATCCTGCACTCCTTTCATAAAGGCTTTTTGCCCTAAACTAAGAAAACCCGCTCTGGCTGAAAGGAGCCTTAAGAAGCGGGTATCGTGCTCATTGTCACACTTTTTGTGACTGTCTCCGGTTATCTATGATAACGTACGTCTGGCAGATTTAACAGTATTATGCGCAAGCATTGTGATGGTCATAGGACCTACTCCGCCCGGCACCGGCGTAATGAAAGATGCTTTTTCTTTCGCTTCATCAAACTGAACGTCTCCGCAGAGTTTTCCGCTTTCGAGACGGTTGACGCCGACATCAATGACAATGGCGCCCTCTTTGATTTGATCGGCTTTGATGAAGTTCGCTTTACCGACCGCTACCACAAGAATATCTGCTTTTTTCGTATGCTCAGACATATTTTTCGTGCGGGAATGGCAATATGTGACGGTCGCGTTTTCGTTCAGCAGCAGCTGGCCGACCGGTTTACCGACAATATTGCTTCGTCCGACTACAACAACTTCTTTGCCGGAAAGATTTACGTTCGTCTTTTTCAATAACTCGACAATTCCGTGCGGCGTGCATGGAAGAAATGTATCTTCGCCAAGCAGCATTTTCCCGACGTTGAGGGGGTGGAAACCGTCAACATCCTTATCAGGGGAGATCCGCTCTATTACGGCTTTTTCAGAAATATGATCCGGGAGCGGCAGCTGGACGAGAATGCCGTGGAATTCCGGATTTTGATTATACTGATCAATCACTGTTAAAAGCTCCGCCTCGGTTAAGCTTGAGTCAAAGCGGTCAAGCTTAAATTTCATTCCCATTGTTTCAGCGGCTTTTTTCTTGCCTGTCACATATGAAACAGAAGCGGGATCGTCTCCGATTAAAATGACCGCCAATCCAGGCACTACGCCTTGTGCTTTCAGCTCTTCTACTTCTTTTGCCAATTGTTCGCGTTTTTCTTTAGCCGTTTCTTTTCCGTCGATGATTGTTGCAGTCATTTTCTTTCCTCCTATGATTCGATATCAGTTTTAATGTTAGAAAGAACCCCGTTTACGAATTTTGCAGCTTTATCGTCGCCGAACCGTTTTGCCAGCTCGATTGCTTCGTTTAATGACACGTTAGCAGGAATGTCGTCAGAATAAACCATTTCATACACCGCCAGACGCAGGATCGCGCGGTCTACGTTTGCAATCCGGTCAAGCTTCCAATTGACAAGATGGCCGGAAATCATTTCATCAAGCTGAACCTGATGTTCGATCACTCCGTACACCAGCTGTTCAAAGAAGGCATCTGTTTTTTCACCATCAAGCGCGTGCTCAATGGCATCGTTCGGTGCAATATCGCTGACATCAATCTGAAAAAGTGCCTGCAAAGCTTTTTCTCTAGCTGTTCTTCTTTTCATTTTCTTTCTCCTTCAGATCCGCTTTATCCGCTTGTCGTTAAGCTTAAAGAGATCATAACATATTTTTTTCTCAATCGCATGTCGAAATTTAGGTTTTTTCACCCTAATGCCGAATATTTTCACAAACAGTATTAATTTCATTCGGATTTCACAGCATGAAGAAACTCGGCTGCCGTTTGTAAGCCGGCTTTCTTCATGCCTGAAATGACGGGAAACGTATAAAAAACCAAAGGGCTGCCCATCCCCTTGGTTTTTATACGCTCATTACATTTCTTCGTCGATTTCGACTTCTTGGGCTTTCGTGTCAAATTGAATGCCGACGATATGAATATTGATTTCATTAATGGTCAGAGACGTCATGTTTAATAAGGTTTGGCGGATATTCTCCTGAACGCTTGCCGCCACTTTCGGGATCGAGATCCCGAATTGAACGACGCAATAGACGTCGATGGTAATCCCGTCATCGGCTAAATCGACCTTTACGCCTTTGCCGTGATTGATTTTGCCGAAGCGTTCTACGACGCCCGTGGCGAAATTGCCGCGCATTTCAGCAACTCCTTCAACTTCGGAAGCGGCGATGCCGGCAATGACTTCAATGACTTCAGGAGCAATTTCAACCTTGCCTAAATGAGCCTCGTCATGATCCATTTTAAGCACACTGTTGTCTTCCATTCAATTCACCTCCCGCAAAAATTATGAGCCCATTACATCATATGTTTCTAAAAACTTTGTATTAAACTCTCCGCTGACAAATGTTTCGTGTTCAAGCAGTTTCAAATGGAACGGGATCGTCGTTTCAATACCTTCAATCACGAATTCGCTCAGCGCGCGTTTCATCCGTGCGACTGCCTCATCACGCGTTGTTCCGTATGTGATGACTTTAGCAATCATACTGTCATAGTACGGCGGGATCGAGTAGCCGGGATATGCGGCTGAATCCACGCGTACACCGAGTCCGCCCGGCGGCAGGTACATGTTAATTTTACCGGGTGAAGGCATGAAGTTTTTCGCAGGATTTTCAGCGTTGATGCGGCATTCAATCGCCCAGCCGTTAAATTCAACGTCTTCCTGTCTGAGCGAAAGCTCCTGTCCGGATGCCACTTTGATCTGTTCTTTGATCAGATCCGTTCCCGTCACCATTTCTGTGACAGGGTGCTCTACTTGAATACGCGTGTTCATCTCCATGAAGTAGTAGCGCTGTTCTCTGTAGTCATAAATGAATTCTACTGTGCCGGCTCCCGTGTAACCGACGGCCTTCGCTGCTTTTACCGCTGCTTCACCCATCTGCTCCCTGATTTCAGAATCAAGCGCAGGTGACGGTGACTCTTCAAGAAGTTTTTGCAGACGTCTTTGGATAGAACAGTCACGCTCTCCGAGATGGATCGTGTTTCCGTAATTATCCGCAAGCACCTGAATTTCAACATGGCGGAAATCTTCTATGTACTTCTCGATGTACACACCCGGATTTCCGAATGCCGTAGCGGCTTCCTGCTGGGTAATCTCAATGCCTTTGATCAGTTCTTCTTCTGTGCGTGCGACCCGGATGCCTTTTCCGCCTCCGCCCGCAGTGGCTTTTATAATGACAGGATACCCAATTTCACCTGCAAGCGAAACCGCTTCTTCCGTATTTTTTATGATTCCTTTTGAACCGGGCACAATCGGCACGCCCGCCAGCTGCATCGTGTCGCGCGCGATATCTTTTGTTCCCATTTTTGAAATGGCGTCAGCCGTAGGGCCGACAAACGTTACGTTTAATTCCTCGCACAGCTCGGCAAAGTCGGCGTTTTCAGCTAAAAACCCGTATCCCGGATGAATCGCATCCGTGCCGGTCAGCTTTGCGACGCTGACGATGTTCGTTACGTTTAAATAGCTTTCTTTTGATGTTTTCGGCCCGATACAAAAAGCCTCATCGGCCATTTGGACATGCAGGGCGTCTTTATCTGCCTCAGAATAAACGGCTACAGTTTCAATGCCCAGCTCTTTGCAGGCCCGGATAATTCTGACGGCGATTTCTCCTCGGTTGGCGATCAATAGCTTTTTAATCATAATAGCAGGTCTCCTTACTCAGCTTTTACAAGAAATAGAGGTTGTCCGTATTCGACCAGCTGGCCGTTTTCAACTAACACTTCAACGATTTCTCCTTTTACTTCGGCTTCAATCTCGTTAAAGAGTTTCATTGCTTCTACGATACAAACAACTGTATTTTCGCTCACTTTTGAACCTTGGTTTACGTAAGGGCCGGCTTCCGGCGATGAAGATGCATAAAACGTTCCGACCATCGGAGACGTAATTTTGTGCAGGTTTTCGTCTTGTTTCGGCGCTTCCTGAGCAGGAGCGGCTTCACGCGCTTCCGGTTTTGCAGCCTGCGGAGCAGGTGCGTAAGCGGCGGGAACGGCTTGGGCTTGTCCCGTTACATTCACTGCCGGCGCTTCATTTTTTTTCAGTTTGAGGCTTACGCCTTCAATTTCGTAAACAAATTCGTCGATGGAAGATTCATCGATTCTTTTTATCAGTTCATGAATTTCGTTGATTTTTAACATCAGTTTCCACTCCTATGTATAAAAAATAGAAATTTATGGGTTGCTACTAAAAGTACATACTATGTTTATCTTACAGGAGCGCTTGTGTAAATTCAACACTGATCTAAAATGACATCAGAAAAGCCCGCAGCGGGTGCGGGCTTTTCAGGTCTCTTACTTTGTCGGTTCAAACGTGACGGCGACGTCTTTCATCGTCTTGATTTCTTTTTCCACCAGGTCAATGATAGCGGAAGCTTTTGCGTTTGAATGTTTGTCAGACATGACGGTAATGTTGATTTTGTCTCCTTCAGCATCCACGAGCGCATCTTTGTAGCCTTGTGTTTTAATCAGCGTTTCCAGCTGTTTTTCCGTCCCTTCAGCATTGCTCAGCGCCGTCATTTTATCGTAGGCTTCGCTTTTTTCCTTTGCGGTCGCATCATCGCTTGAAACAATGCTGTTTAACTGTTCCCTTTCTTTGCTTCTCGCGTCTTCAAGCTCCATGCGGTATGCGGTAAATAAGTTTTCATCAGCTGTTTCTGTGGCGACCGATCCGTCTTTGTCCGATGCTTCGGCTGATGTTTCTTTATCCTCTTTTGTGCCTTTAGAATCTTTCGTTCCTTTTGTTCCGTCTTCTTTTTCCGTGCCGCTTCCGCTCTTATCTTTCGTTTCAGGAGCCGGCGTTTTTTCAGTGGCGACTTCTCCGCTGCTTTTTTCGCTTTTCATCTGCACGGCATTTTTGCTTTCCGGCGACATAATATAATAAACACTTAATACCACGACGAGACTGAGCATTGTTAAAAGCCAAACCGTTTGTTTTTTCAGCATGATTTATGAATCCTCCTTGATTTTTTTAGGGGCAACCGCTACACGGTAGCTCGGAACATCAAGCACCCTTGTGACGGCATCAATGATGGTTTTTTTTATTTGAACGTTGTCCACTCCCTGAGCGACAACGAGTACACCGCGGATATCGGGCTTTTTCGTCTGGACGACGACCGGGGTTTCCTGGTCCCCGTTTCGAATAATGACAATTTGTTCTTCAGAGGTTTGATCGGTTACGCTTCTTTTGCCGCCTTCTTTATCGGTTTCTTCAGTGGTGGTGTCTTTTTTCGTTTTGTTTTTCTCAAACACTTTCAAAGATGTTGCGTCTACGTTTACGACAATTGAGACATCCTCCACGCCGATAATCGTTTCAAGGATTTCTTTCAGCTGGTTTTCATAGTCTCTTTCGTAATCATCAATTGTGGTTTTGGCGCTGCTGTCTTTCGATGCCTTAAAAACGGGTGCGCTTTTTTGCCCGCTTTTGTCTTCCGTTCGGCCGGACATGACGGTCTGCGCCGTTTGGTCCTTCCCGGTTTTCTCCGGTGAAGAGAACAGCTGGCTGACCAGCATAAAAGATACTCCGAGCACAAACACGAACAGAAAGTAATGATATTTTGTCAGTTTTGGTTTTTCTCCGTCTTTCGCCTGTCCGATCATCAGCTGTTTTTTGAGTATGGTCCATAGTCCGTTTTTATTCATGGCCGTTTTTCTCCCCGCCTTCCATATAAACCGTAATTTTCTCACTGCCGATTTCCCATATATCCGCAAGTTTTTCTTTGATGTCTGCGGCCTCTTTTTTGTCGGCTGCGCCTTCCGGTTCGTATTTGCGGTCTGTGCGGATGTCGATCGGTGCGACGGTTTGCACGGTTTTTTCAGAAGATGGGGCCATATACACGCTGATCGTTTTTACATCTTCTTCTGAACGAACCTGTTCTTCCGCTGTAAGGCGGATGTCGTCTATTTTGTATTCGTCATGACTGAACATCTCCTCCGCTTTCTTTTTTAGTTGGACAGCCATTTCTTCTAAAACATATGCGCGGTTTGATGCTTGTATTTCTTTTTTTTCTGATTTGATTTGATTTTTTATATCAGCGGATTGAGATTGCTCTTGTTTTGTCAAATAATCGAAGATGATTTCCGGGTCTGTTTTGAAAAGTTTGAATATCGGGTTGAGCATGACAATGATTAACAGCAGGCTGACAACCATCTTTGCATATTTTTGCATACTGGAGCTGGGCAGCAGCATGTCGATGACGATGGCGAATAAGATAAATAAAATAATGCTTGTCAGCCATTCTGTTAAAAAGCTCATATCCAATGGGCCTCCTTTATTTCATCATCATGGTGAGGTTGCCTGCTGTAATAATGACTGTGATGCTGAGGAAAAACATGAGAGAGACGATGGCGAGCGCCGCGAAAATATACAGTACGCTTCTGCTGATGACACCGAGGCACGTAATGACGGGCCCGCCTCCGAGCGGCTGCAAAATAGCGGCCGCGAGCTTATAAATAAAAGCGAGCGAGAGCACTTTGATCGCCGGAAACGCGGAGATGCAGATCAAAATTCCGACTCCGAGGATTCCCACAGTGTTTTTTAATAGGAGCGAGGCGCTGATGACCGTATCCGTCGCATCCGTAAACATCCGGCCGAGCACGGGAATAAAATTGCCTGTTATAAATTTTGCAGTCCTGAGCGTAATCCCGTCCGTCACGGCAGCCGAGGCCCCCTGTACGGAGATGACGCCGAGAAACACGGTGAGGAATACGGCAAGCGCGCCGATCGCAATATTTCTGAGCAGATTGGCAAGCTGCGTGACTTTATATTGATCCGTCATCGTGCTGACGATACTTAAAATCGCTGACAGGAAGATAAGCGGCATGACGATGTTTTGAATGAGAAGGCCGCTCGTATTCATCAGAAATAAAATAACGGGGTGAAAAAAAGCTGCGGAGACGGCTCCCCCGGAAGACGCCAAAAGCGCGAGTAAAAGCGGGATGAGCGCGAGAATGAAGCTTGTCATCGTCTGGATCGCTTCACTGGCATAATTGACAGCAACATGAAAGCTGTTTAAAGCGAGAATAATCAGCACCATGTAGACGATTGCATAAGCCACTTTGCTGACGGTGCTCTGCTGGAACGCATTTTGCAGGAGCTGCAGAATGACACAAAAAATGGTAAGAAGAATCAAAGTTCCCAGAAGCTTTCCGTTTGCGAGCACTTCATGAAACAAGTATGAAAATAAAGCCTTCAGCCATGCCTCCGGTGAGAACGTTTTTTCACCGTTAATAAAGTCGATGATGCTTCCCTTTTGGCTTTCAGGCAGAAGACCGCCGTATTCTGTCATGATGTCGTCCCAAAACTTTCCGATGCCTTCTGTTTTCAGCGCTTCGGCCTGCTTTTTCGCCACTTCATCAGCGGATTCTTGGTGAACTGCGGTTTCCTGCGACGCACCGTCTGTTCCGGCAGCTTGTACACATTCAGTCTGAAAAAATAAGAGGATGAACAAAAAAGCTCCCGCCCACCGAAAGCGCTTCATTTTTTGTGCCCCCCTTTCCATTTTATTTATGATCATGAAGGAATAAGTCCGAGAATCGTTTCAATAATGACGGTGAGTATCGGCACGGCCATTACCAGTATCAAAATTTTTCCGGCCAGCTCTATTTTCGAAGCAATTGCTCCCTGGCCCGCATCCTTTGTAAGCTGCGCTCCGAATTCAGCGATGTAGGCGATGCCGATAATTTTTAAAATGGTTTCCACATAGACCATATTGACATTTGCATTGACGGCTATTTTTTCTATCATTCTGATAATGTCGTAAATCTGGTCGATGAGATAAAGAAAGATCACGCAGCCGCTGAAGACGACAATCATAAACGCGAAAGTCGGTTTCTGTTCTTTCACGATCAGGGAGAGAAATGTGGCGATCAGGCCTAAACCTACAATTTGAACAATCTCAATCTGTAAGCCCCCCTATCCTTGGAATAGAAACACAGCTTTGATCTTTTTGAACAGGTCATCGACAATCGTCGCCACCATAAATAAAATATAGATAAAGCCAAGCAGCGTCACCCACTGGGCGTATTCTTTTTTTCCCATTTGATCAAGTATGGTGTGCAGAAACGCAACCACGATACCGACTCCGGCGATTTGAAAAATGACATTTACGTCGACTCCCATTTTATGTTTGCTCCCCTCATGTTTACATCAATAGAAGAATGAGTAACAGTCCGGCTAAAAATCCTAAGCTTTTCACCATTTTTTCATTTTTCGCCTGCGCCCGTCCGGCATCCGCTTCCGCCGCTTCCAAATGTGTAAGCGCAAGCTTGATATGTTTCTGCTGAGAAACACGGTCATGGAGCCCGAGCGTCTCTCCGAATTGCTTCAGCACATCATATTCGCTTTTTTTCATCGCCATGGAAGGCCAGTTATGTTTCAAGCTCTGTTCCCAAGCCGTTTTGGCGGAATCACTTCCCTGCTCAAGCCTTCTGCTGAAAGCTTGAAACAGTAACGATACGGGTTTGGAAAGCTGTGCGGCAATTTGTCCCGAGGCGGTATGCAGCGGTGTATGCCCGAACATGATTTCCGCTTCAAGCGATTGGAGCGCCGCGCGCAGCTGGCGGATCTGCCTCGGCCTTTCAATATACATTTTGGCGATCTCAAACCCGGTCCAAGTCGTCGCTGTCAGAATAAACACGGCACCCAAAAGCTTCAGCATGTCATCACGCTTTCAGCATGCGGAACAGGTTCCCCGTCCTTTCCGTACATCCTGCTGATCGTTCCCGGACCGCGGCGCCTTGACAGTTCAACATACCGGTCAAACACGTTTTCCTCCCAAAGCATTTTCAGCGACGGCCTCTTGACCAAGTCTTTCATGTTCCACCCGTGCGCAGATACGATAACGGATACGCCCGCATGGAGCGCCTCCAGCAGCGCTTGTGAGTCTTCCATTCTCCCTATTTCATCAACAATAATGACATCAGGACTCATAGAGCGAATCATCATCATCAGCCCTTCCGCCTTCGGACAGGCATCAAGGACATCGATTCTGCGGCCGAAACTGTGCTGGGGAATGCCCCGCAGGCAGCCGGCAATTTCCGAACGTTCATCTACGATACCTGTCTTTTTCGCCGGAATGCGTTTTGATCCGGTGCTGGAAAGCCGGGCCAAATCACGAAGCAAGGTCGTTTTCCCCGTTTGCGGAGGACCGATGATCAGCGTGTTCAGCCAGTTTTCTTTCCATAAGAAAGGAATGAGCGGTTCTGCGATCCCCAGCTTCTCCCGGGCGATTCGGATATTAAAAGAAGTAATATCCCGGAGTCCTTTGACGGCTCCGTTTTCGACGATGACTCTTCCGGCCAGCCCCACACGGTGGCCTCCTCTGATTGTGATGTATCCTTTTTTCAGCTCTTCTTCCAGCGTGTACATACTGTAATTGCTGAGCCGGCTGAGGATCAGCTGTGCGTCGCCGGCTGTGCACACATATGACAAATACAAAGGTTGTCCTTTTCGGATCAGTTCAACCGGCCTGTCGACGCGGATTCTGATTTCTTCTGTATCCCGCCTCGCTTCTTCGGGCACGGCGGAGATGGCATCTCTCAATAATTCAGGGAGAACCTCTGTAATTTCATTCAATAGAGTCTCCTCCTTTTTTACCGATTGGCTTCTTTAAAATGTATGATCCGGGACAGACTTTATGACACCCCGGCCCTCTATTTATGCACACCGGCCAAAATCAGCACCACTCCCGCAAAAATCAATATTAATTTTGCATATGAGAGCTGTCCGGCAATCTGATAAATGCCGATCGTCATCGTGATGATAAAGATCAGCGGGCCGACGATTGCCAAAATACTATTCACCACAACCGCTTTTCTGATGTCGTTTGTCAAAAGCATGATAATAGCGGCCGATAATTCAATGAGCGAGGACAAAACTCGTAAACCGGCCATCGTTAAAACAGTAGAATTGATTGAACCAAACAAAAATTTCATTGCAATCCCCCAACTTCAAGCATTTTGTTACACTATATGCTCTAGCTGACGGAAGTAGTCTCACTATTTTCATATAGAAGAAAGATTCTGAGGCAGAACGCAAAAAAAGCCTGCCCCGTAAAAGGAGCAGACTCCGAATGTCTTTGACTACGCTCTTGACACGTAAGAGCCGTCTGATGTATTTACAACTAGCGTATCGCCTTCGTTCACGAAGAACGGTACGTTTACGACAAGACCTGTTTCCGTTTTGGCAGGTTTTGTGCCGCCTGACGCCGTGTCGCCTTTAATTCCCGGCTCAGTTTCAACAACTTTCAGTTCAACTGTGTTCGGCAGTTCAATACCGAGCGTTTCAGACTGATACATCATGATGTGCACAGACATATTTTCCAGAAGATATTTTAATTCTTCTTCGATTTGGTTTTCGTTCAATTCAAGCTGTTCATATGAGCTTGTATCCATGAACACGTGCTGATCGCCGTTGGCATAAAGATACTGCATCGTTTTTGTTTCGATTTGCGCTTTCGCGACTTTTTCACCTGCACGGAATGTTTTCTCCTGAATAGCGCCCGTGCGCAGGTTACGCAATTTAGAACGGACAAATGCCGCTCCTTTTCCCGGCTTTACGTGCTGGAAGTCAACGACGCGCCAAATGCCGCCGTCTACTTCAATCGTTAGTCCTGTACGAAAATCGTTAACTGAAATCATGTTTGATGTCCTCCTATATTCCGATCACAAAATAATTAATTCTTTTGGGGAATGCGTAATTGTCCGGTTGCCGTCCTCAGTGATGATGATATCATCTTCGATTCTTGCGCCCCCAACATCCGGTATGTATATGCCCGGCTCGACCGTTACCGCCATGCCCGGCTCAAGAACGGCCGATGACCTGAAAGACAGCCCCGGTGATTCATGGACTTCCATTCCGAACCCGTGTCCTGTCGAATGGCCGAAATACTGTCCGTAGCCTTTTGCGGTGATGTGATCCCTCGTCAGGGCGTCCGCTTCTTTTCCCGTCATGCCGGGTTTAATATGCAGGACACCAAGCGCTTGGGCATCGTATACGACCTGATAAATCTCTTTCAGTTTATCACTTGGCTCTCCGACCGCGACGGTGCGTGTGATATCAGAACAATAGCCTTTATAATAAGCGCCGAAATCGAGCGTGACCAAGTCTCCCTTTTCAATCAATTTGCCGCTTGCCACTCCGTGGGGAAGGCTGGATCTGACTCCCGAGGCGACGATCATATCAAAGGAAGAGCCGTCTGCTCCTTGACGTCTCATATAAAATTCAAGCTCGTTTGCAACTGAAATCTCTGAGATGCCCGGTTTGATAAACGTCAGAATATGTTCAAACGCATCATCCGCAATCTTCGCAGCTTCCTCTAATATCTTAATCTCTTCACTTGACTTAATCAAGCGCAACTTTTCAACGGAATCCGCGACGGGAACCATCTCCGCTTCCTGCAGCACAGCTTGGTAGGATGCATATGTTCCGTACGTCATGCTGTTTTGCTCGAAGCCGAGTTTTTTAATGCCGTACTCAAGAATCGTATCCGCAGCCGTTTGGATTAAGCTTCCGCCGTGCTCGATAATGTCAAAACCCTTCACTTGCGTCTTCGCCTGCTCGGTGTAACGGAAATCCGTGATAAATGCCGCACGTTCTTTCGATATGACCGCAAGGCCTGACGAACCCGTAAATCCCGTCATATACTGCAGATTGGCGGAGCTTGTCACCAATATTCCGTCTATATCCAGCTGACCGAAAAGATTTCGCAATTTCTCAAGTTTCATTCCCTTTCTCCTCCTCGCCGATTCTTGACTGCCGCCTGACAACGCGGGAGCATCCCCGCCCGGTTTTCAGCATAAAAAATGTTCACTTCTCGTGAACATTTTACCATACCGGACAGGGATTATACACTTATTCACTTGTTGCCAAGCGCCCTTGCAAGCTTGTCTGACGTAAGTTCATTGTAGTTGAAGGAAATTGAGTAGCCGACAAACAAACCGTACAGAATGTAAAGGCAAAGCGTCGTCACGATTGTATCTGATTTCAATTCAGTAACGGATTTCACATCTTCGAAAATCGGATTGAATAAGAAAAAAACCGCACACCATAAAATGACGCCGTACACCATCCCCGGCCACATGGTTTTAAAACGCTTCAGGCACACGAAATAAATGAACGCTCCGGCAATTGAAATCAACCCGATGACAACGATGCTGACCATCGTGCCGAGCCATTGTTTTTTCCATTCTCCGATCATAAACGGCTGAAGAATCATGTTGGGGCTGATCTCTGAAAAATGAAAGACATACCCGAGATAGCCGATCAAACTCCAAAATACACCGCCGGCAAATCCGATACCGCAAATTCTGCCGGTAAATGAAACAGGCTGCTGATCATCATCCTGCTTCTTCTTTTCTTCCTGTTCTGAATGTTTTTCGCTTGTCATCATGGCACCTCCAGTCATAGACTGCCCCAAAATTGAAAAGTCATAAAAAGCTGCGCCATATTTTCATTCAATGAGTAAAATCTAAAGAAACGGGGTATACTGCAAGTAGAAAAAGCATTGATTTTCCGGCTGTCTAACTAGAGCTTTACCGAGGTTTCCTGTACAATAGAGTGAAAGGAAATGGTTAGTAAATCCTAAGAAAACAGGCAGGTTGATAAACAATGTCCAAACAAAAAACGCCCCCTGCATACGGCGGGCAGGCTGTCGTTGAAGGAGTCATGTTCGGCGGCAGAAAAAATTATGTTACCGCCATCCGCAGGAATGACGGAAGCATTGATTTTTTCAAGCTTCCGAGAGTGCCGAACGCCAAGCTTTCGGCTTTAAAAAAGATTCCTTTTTTGCGGGGAATCATCGCCATCATTGAGGCGAGCGCCAACGGCACAAAGCATTTAAACTTTTCCAGCGAACGTTACGGGCTTGATCCTCAAGATGACGCCAAGCTGGAGCAGGAAGATAAGAAGGGTTCGGGCTTATCGATGTTTTTCAGCCTGGCGGTGATCGGCGTTCTGTCGTTTTTGTTCAGCAAATTCGTTTTTACGCTCGTCCCGGTCTTCTTAGCGGAGCTTGTAAGGCCCGTATTTTCCTCAGATGCCGCGCAGATCGGAATCGAAAGTCTGTTTAAGCTGATTCTGCTTCTCGGCTACATTTATTTTTTATCAATGACGCCGTTAATTAAAAGAGTGTTTCAATATCATGGAGCCGAACATAAGGTCATAAACTGTTATGAACAGAATTTGCCAATTACAATAGAAAATGTTCAGAAACAGTCACGGCTTCATTACCGTTGCGGTTCAAGCTTTATTTTATTTACGATCATTGTCGGCATGTTCATCTATTTACTCGTTCCGACAGATCCGCTTTGGGTGCGGATTTTAGACAGGATTGCGCTTATACCGGTCGTTCTCGGCATCTCCTTTGAAGTGCTCCAGCTGACGAACAGAGTGCGGAATATCCCCGTTTTGAAAGTGCTCGGTTATCCCGGCCTGTGGCTGCAGCTTTTAACGACAAAGGAACCGGCGGATGACCAGGTCGAGGTTGCCATAGAAAGCTTTAACGAGCTTCTCAGACTGGAAGACATTTCAGAACAGAGCGAAAAACCGTCTCACAACGTAATCTGAACCGTTACCGTTATTATTTTGGAGGTGGGCAGTTATGAATCATCGTGTACAACCTTTTTTTGCTGTATTGATAGCGCTTGGCGCATTCGGTTTCATTTATGCGGCGGTAACCAACCCCGGGCAGATGATTTCAAGAGCGATCACCGTTATTATCGCAGGCATCATTATTTATTTTATCGTGAGGACGGTCCTGAACCGCCGCACCGGCCGTGACGGAACCGCTTTCAGAAAAGCGGCCAGACAATCGCGGCTCCGAATGAAGGAGCAAAAAGCGAAGCACCGCGCCGGACACAGAGGCCGGGTCAGCCATTTGCGGAGCGTGCCGAGCAGCAGCAGACCGAAGCCGATGATTCTTAAGAAAAAAAGCCAGACCCAGCTTACCGTCATAGAAGGTAAAAAGAATAAAAAGAAAAACAGAGCGCTTTTTTAATAGCTCCATTGCTTCAAAAATTGCTCTGTTCTGCTTTTTCCTAGCTCAATGAGAGCTAGTTTTTTTTGCGGTGTGAGATGAAACTCCGTCGCCATCACATGTTCCACCGGAATAAAAATAATATTCTGTTCGTACTTTGTCGCGATATGCCTGGCATCATGAGCGTCTTTCATCGTTTCAAACAAAGCCCCGAACAGCTCAAAAGCGTTGCGGATTGATTTTTTCGGGCGCTCTTTTTCGTTGGGCGAAAGCGAAATTCCGATGACCGGCCGTTTGCGTTCTTTTGAATACAGCCAAATCGGGAAATTGCTTAACACGCCGCCGTCAACGACCGTCGAGGTGCCTTTTTCGGTCTTCAGTTTTATCGGTTCAAAAAAATAAGGAATGCTGCAGCTCATTCTGACGGCTCTGGCAACCGGGAACATCTCCGGATTTAATCCGTAGCGGGGAAGATCGTCAGGAAGCACGATCATCGTTCCGTTCGTCAGATCTGAAGCGATGAGACGGAGCGAGCCTTTTTTCAAATCGCCGAACGCGATGATGCCCTTCGCTTTTAATTTATCCGCAATCCATTTTTCCAACATATCGCCTCTGTATAGTCCGAGGCGCCAATATATCGACACCCACCGCAGGATTTTCAGCGGGAGGAATGAGTATCTCTGATCAAGCAATTGCCTTCCGTCCACCTCATCTATGATGGAATGAACCTCTCTGCTCGTATAGCCCGCAGCGATAAATGCGGCAATAATTGCGCCGGCGCTTGTTCCGGCGAGCCTTTCAAAGCGAAAGCCCTTTTCTTCCAGCGCTTCATAAGCGCCGGCAAGCGCCACCCCTTTTATCCCCCCGCCCGAAAATACGCCGTCAATCTGCATAGCGCGCCCTCTCCCTTCCATCTCAAGGTGTATTATTATTTTAAGAAACGGCTGGGCGAAATAGACCAAAGAATGAAGACATTAAAAAAAGGGCGCCCCATTTCGGGCTGCCCTTTATTCACCGGGATTTTCGGTTTTTTTCTGTACGGATTTCAATTCTTTTTTCCGGCTTTCGTCATCTTCAAAATACTGAACGAGGTCGCCGATACGGTCAATACTGTTCCAGCTCAGATGATGTTCGATTCCTTCAACATCATTGTAAATCTTCTCTTCATCAACACCAATGATTCTTAAAAACTGCTCAAGCAATTCGTGTCTGTATACGAGCCGTTTGCCGATCTTTTTACCTTTTGACGTCAATACGAGCCCGCGATATTTTTCATAAATCAAATACTCGTCTTTATCTAGTTTTTGAACCATTTTCGTTACAGAGGAGGGGTGGACTGCCAAAGCTTCCGCGATATCAGAAACCCGTGCATATCCTTTTTCTTCTATCAGCATATAAATCTGTTCAATATAATCTTCCATACTTGGTGTTGTCATAAGTAACCCTCCCAAAAAGCACCTTAACTTTTATAAACCATTACAAGTTTACACTAACGGTCATGAAAAAACAAGGATGCTTCCGGTCTGTCAAGCCTTATCAGCGCTTATAATTCCATTCATCAGACGCGTATTTCGTCTCAGCCAGCTCATTGACAAATGCAAGCTCTTCAGACGTGAGTGTGTAAGGCTCAAGATGAATGTTCAGCCCTTCCTCAAAACCGGCTTTAAAAGCGATTCTGGCCTCATCCATCGTTACCCGTTTCGGCGCTAAGGCGTTGATGGCTACCGCTTTGTTTTTGAAATTCCGCTGCATGCGTTCACGGACTCTGTCGCTCGGATATAAAAACAGATCAAACAGCTTATCCTCATCAATGTCAAGCAGGATGGAACCGTGCTGAAGAATGACGCCTTTTTGGCGTGTCTGTGCGCTTCCAGCAACTTTCCGTCCTTCGACGACCAGTTCATACCACGAAGGCGCATCAAAGCAGACGGACGAGCGCGGATTTTTCAAGCTTTCTTTTTCTTTCTCCGTTCGCGGAATCGCAAAGCAGGCATCAAGTCCAAGGTTTCTGAATCCCTGCAGAATACCTTCTGAAATCACCCGGTACGCCTCTGTCACCGTGGCCGGCATTTCCGGGTGATCCTCTGAAACGATTACGCTGTATGTCAATTCTTTATCATGCAGAACACCCCGTCCGCCTGTCGGTCTTCTGACAAACCCGAGGCCGTGTTTATGTACTGCGTCAAAGTTAATTTCCTTCTTAATATTTTGAAAATACCCGACAGACAAAGTTGCCGGATTCCAGCCGTAAAAACGGATCACCGGAGGAATTTTTTTTTGGCTATGCCAATATAAAAGCGCTTCATCCAGCGCCATGTTAAATGCCGGGCTTTCATTCCCTGAGTCAATAAACCGCCATGTTTCTTTTTCCATACACTGAACCCTTCTTTATCGTTTTAATAAAATCAGTTTAACAAACTGCCTTGAAAATGAAAAATATTTCGTTTCATTAAGGATGACAATCGCTTCATGCTTTACTATAATAGTATTTGTCCCAAAACGTCCGGTAAGCCTTGTTTTCAGGAAGCAGGGTTTTATTTTATAAGCTAAAGGAGTAGAATCGCATTGTCTAATATGATTGCTTTAATTATTGTTGCGGCGTTTATCGTTTATATGATCGTGTCGTATTTTTACCAGCAGCGTTTAATGAAAACACTTACGGAAGAGGAATTCCGCGCGGGCTACAGAAAAGCGCAGCTGATTGACGTCCGTGAACCGAATGAATTTGAAGGCGGCCATATTCTCGGCGCGCGCAACATTCCGCTGTCACAGCTGAAACAGCGCAAAAGTGAAATCCGTCCTGATAAACCCGTTTATCTGTACTGCCAAAACAATGTCCGCAGCGGACGCGCGGCACAGACGCTCCGCAAACACGGCTGTAAAGACATTTACAACCTGAAAGGCGGATTTAAAAAATGGGGCGGAAAAATTAAAGCAAAAAACTAATCATAAAAAAGAGCTGTCCGTGTTATACGGAAGCTCTTTTTTTACACCGTGTCAGCGGCTGACGTGAGGTGTATGTTCGTACTTTAAAACCGGCTTTCTTGCCGCCTTGGTTTCATCCATTCTTTTGACAACTGTTGTATGCGGCGCCTCCTGAACGATTTCAGGCGATTCCTCCGCTTCCCGCGCAATTTGAATCATGGCATCTATAAACGCATCAAGCGTTTCCTTCGATTCCGTTTCCGTCGGTTCGATCATGATGCTTTCTTCAACATTGAGAGGAAAATACACAGTCGGCGGATGATAGCCGAAATCCAAAAGCCGTTTGGCAATATCAAGCGTTCGTACGCCAAGCTTTTTCTGCCTTCTTCCCGATAACACAAATTCATGCTTGCAATGACGGTCATACGGGAGATCATAATAAGGCGCGAGTCTTCTCATCATATAATTTGCATTTAAAACCGCGTGTTCGGTCACGGCTTTTAAGCCGTCAGGCCCCATGGAACGGATATACGTGTAGGCTCTGACATTAATGCCGAAGTTGCCGTAATAAGGTTTTACGCGCCCGATCGACTGCGGCCGGTCATAGTCAAAAGTCAAACGGCCCTCTTTTTTCGTGAGAACGGGTTTCGGCAGATACGGAATGAATTCTTTTTTCACTCCGACCGGCCCTGAGCCAGGTCCTCCCCCGCCGTGCGGCCCGGTAAATGTTTTATGCAGATTAAGGTGAACGACGTCAAATCCCATATCTCCCGGTCTTGCTTTACTTAAAACGGCATTTAAATTCGCTCCGTCATAATAAAGCTTTCCGCCGGCCTGATGGACGATTTCAGCCATTTCCGTAATGTTTTCCTCAAATAACCCGAGGGTGTTCGGATTCGTCAGCATCAGCGCCGCTGTTTCTTCATTTACCGCTCTTTTCAAATCTTCAATGTCAACCAGCCCGTGCTCATTTGACTTGACGGTAATCGTTTCAAAACCGGCGACCGTGGCGGATGCCGGATTCGTACCGTGGGCTGAATCAGGGACAATCACCTTCGTCCGTCCGAAGTCTCCCCGCGCTTCGTGATAGGCGCGGATCATCATCAGGCCGGTCCATTCGCCGTGAGCGCCCGCCGCAGGCTGCAGCGTTACCTCGTCCATGCCCGTAATCTCCTCCAAGTGTCCGCTTAAATCGTATAAAAGCTCAAGCGCCCCCTGAACAGTATCCTCGTCCTGAAGCGGATGAATAGCGGAAAAACCTGCGAACCGGGCAATTTTTTCATTTAATTTCGGATTGTATTTCATCGTACAGGAGCCGAGCGGATAAAAGCCTGAATCAACTCCGTGGTTTCTCCTAGAAAGAGCGGTATAATGCCGCATAATATCGAGCTCTGATACTTCCGGCAGCTTTGCGTCTTCATCGCGGATATAGTCACCGGGAAGAAGGCTTTCAAGCTCTGTTTCCGGCACATCAAGCTCCGGAAGGCTGTAACCGACACGCCCTTCGCGGGACATTTCAAAAATAAGCGCCTGATCTTGATTATTCATGTTGATCCCCCAATCCCGCAATAAGCGAATCGATCTCTTCTTTTGTTCTCAGCTCTGTGACGGCAATGAGCATATGCTGATTCAGTTCCGGATACGCAAGGCCTAAGTCATATCCGCCGATGATGCCGTCTTGCAGGAGCCGCCGGTTTGCTTCCTTGACGGGAAGATTCAGCCTGACGGCAAATTCATTAAATATCGGGCCGTCAAATGCTACGTGTAAGCCGGCTTTTTCCGCTTGGCGTCTCGCGTAATCAGCTTTCAATATATTTTGGCGGGCCATGTCTTTGACGCCGTTTTTTCCGAGCGCCGTCATCGCGACTGAAGCCGCTAAAGCATTCAGCGCCTGATTTGAACAAATGTTAGACGTGGCTTTGTCTCTTCTGATATGCTGCTCGCGCGCCTGAAGAGTGAGAACAAAACCTCTTCGCCCGTTTTCATCCTCCGTTTGGCCGACAAGCCGGCCCGGCACCTTTCTCATCAGTTTTTTCGTTACTGCAAAATAGCCGCAGTGCGGGCCGCCGAACGCCGCAGGTATGCCGAAAGGCTGCGCGTCCCCGACGACGATATCAGCTCCGTATGCCCCGGGCGGTGTCAAAATACCGAGCGCGAGCGGGTTTGAAGAAACAATCAGCTGGCTGTTTCCTTTATGTGCGAGCGGCTCAATGTCCTTTAACGGCTCGATTTGTCCGAAGAAGTTCGGATACTGGACGATCACGGCGGCCGTTTCATCACAAACGGCATGTTCCAATGCTTCAAGATCTGTGGCGCCGTTTTTCGCAGGCACCTCTACAACCTCAATATATTGGCCCTTTGCGTATGTTTTCAAAACATCCCGCGATTCCGGATGAACGGCTGCGGAAATGACGATTTTTTTCTTTTTCGTATGGCCTGACGCAAGCATCGCCGCTTCCGCCAGCGCCGTTCCCCCGTCGTACATAGAGGAGTTTGCGATATCCATTCCCGTTAATTCACAGATCATCGTTTGAAATTCAAAAATCGCCTGCAGCTCTCCTTGTGAGATTTCAGGCTGGTAAGGCGTATATGCCGTGTAAAACTCTGATCGGGATATCACATGATCGACGATAACCGGCTGGTAGTGATCGTACACTCCTGCCCCCAGAAAAGATGCATATGTAACAGCGTCTTTATTTTTCGCCGCAAGCTTCGTCAGCTCTCTCGTCAGCTCAGTTTCTGACTTTGCTTGTTTAATTTGGTAGTCTTTTTGAAACCGTACATTTTCCGGAATATCGGCAAACAGTTCATCAATTGTTTCTGCGCCGATGGCTTTCAGCATTTCTTTTTTATCCTGTTCTGTCGCGGGCAAATATCGATGCTTCATATGACTCTCCTTTTTCAGCTCTGTTTTGGACGTTTATAAAACGGTGTGCGGACAATCTTCGCTTTTACCGTTTTTTTACGGATTTCCACTTCTACTTCCGTTCCGACTTCACTGAATTCCGTTTTGATTAGGGCAAGGCCGATATTTTTCTTTAAAGTCGGAGATTGCGTGCCTGTCGTGACTTCACCGATCGGAACACCGTCTTTTTTCACGGCGTACCCGTGTCTCGGAATCCCTTTTTCAATCATCTCAAGTCCGACCAGCTTTCGCGGGGCTCCTTTTTCTTTCTGTTCGCGCAATACTGATTTCCCGAAAAAATCGGAATCTTTCTTGTGTTTCACGGCAAATCCGATTCCGGCTTCAATCGGTGTAATATCTTTCGTCAATTCCTGACCGTATAAAGCAAGCTTCGCTTCAAATCTCAGCGTATCACGGGCGCCGAGGCCGCACGGAACGAGGTCTTCATGCTCTCCCGCTGCAAGTATCTCCTTAAATAGATGAACCGCATCTTCATTGCGGCAATATAACTCAAACCCGTCTTCACCGGTATAGCTTGTTCTTGAAAGCAGGACTTGACGTCCGGCAACGTCTGCCTCGTCAATAAATGTAAACGGCTTTAAGGAGGACAAATCACATTCAGTCAGCTTCGTAAGAACCGACTGAGCATTCGGCCCCTGAACAGCAAGCAGTGAAATCCCGTCAGACTGATTCGTCAGCGTGACATCGCCTTCCGTATGTTCCGTCAGCCAAGCGATGTCTTTTTCAATATTAGACGCGTTAATCACGAGCAGATAGCAGCTCTCGCTTTTCTGATAGATCAGCAAGTCATCGACCGTACCGCCGTCAGGATAACACATGGCGGTATAGAGCGCGTTTCCCGGCTTTAAATCGGCAACGTCATTTGTCATCATTTTTTGGAGAAAAGACAGGGCGTCTTTACCGGATACTTCGACTTCCCCCATATGGGACACATCAAACAGGCCCGCTTTTGTGCGGACGGCTTCATGCTCCTCTTTAATAGAAGAAAATTGAACCGGCAGCTCCCATCCTCCAAAATCAATCGTTTTTCCGCCGTATTCTTTATACACGTCATAAAGCGGTGTTCGTTTCAGCATCATCTTCCCCCTTCAGTCATTGGCGCATTGTAAAAACATATAAAAAAGGACAGAGAAACACCTCATGAAAATGAAGGTTTCTCTGTCCCGGCACCTGAAAGTTTACTTTATGAACATATCATAAAGACGTCCCCTTTGGTGGCCTGCTTCTTCTAAACGCAGACACTCTCCAGAGTTGCGTCGAGCAAGAGTTCTTTTGCCTGAGAGATTCACTCCGCAGTTTGCTCCTTCGGCGCCCGGACGCCCATCTTCCGTCCGAGTCTCTCCCCTTGCTGTCATCCGCTCATATTTACCAATTTTATGGACATACTAAAGCAATATCTTTTAGTGAAATCATTACTTATATCCTACCACCCTCACTTACGTCCGGCAACAAAAATTATGATAAATCAGTTTTTTAAAAGAAAGGCGGTTTTGTTACATATGACAGCAGAGATCATATTTGATGCAAACTGGCCGGGAGAGTTTTCTGAGCGGCTGAAAACGGACGGTCCCTGGTCAAATTGGGAGATGTACAAACTGTCGGCTGAAGTCCAGCAGACCCTTGCCATTCCTGAATTTGAAGGATTGAGGGCTCCTTTATACCTTCCCGATTTCACTCCGCTTCCCCATCAGCTTGAAGTCGCGCAGAAAGTCGTTGAAAAAATGAACGGCAAGGCAATTTTGGCTGATGAAGTGGGGCTCGGAAAAACGGTGGAAGCAGGCCTGATTTTAAAAGAATATATGATTCGCGGGCTGGCCAAAAAAATCCTGATTCTTGTGCCGGCATCACTCGTTTCCCAGTGGGTGAAAGAGCTTCAGGAGAAGTTTTTAATACCCGCTGTTGAACAGAAGAAAAGCTATGTGTGGGAACAGTGCGATATCGTCGTTTCTTCTATTGATACGGCCAAACGCTCGCCTCACAAAGACATTGTGCTTTCTATTCCGTATGATCTCGTCATTATTGACGAGGCGCACAAGCTCAAAAACAGCAAAACGAAAAATTATGAATTTGCGAGAAGTCTTGTGAAGAAATACTGCCTGCTTCTGACGGCGACGCCGATTCAAAACCGGATCGAAGAAATCTTCAATTTAGTGTCACTGTTAAAACCCGGCCATTTAGGAAACGAAAGCGGGTTTCAAGAAACCTTCAATCGGAAGGACGGGATTGACGCTCATGAGCATTTGAAAGAGCTCGTCAATAAGGTAATGATCCGCAACACGCGGAGCGACACCGGCCTTACATGGACGAAGCGCCATGTGGAAACAGTGCCGATCACCTTTTCACCGACGGAACAGGCGCTTTACGATGACATCGTCGCACTGAAAAACGGCACGGAAAAGCCCGCCAGCGCATTTTCCATTATGACGCTGCAAAGAGAGTGCTGTTCAAGCAGGGAAGCCGTGTATATGACGCTCAAAAAAATGCTTGACCAAAAAGACAAACAAGCGCCCGCATTCGATGATCAGACGATCGCTAATTTAATGGACCGCATTAATCAAGTCACGCAAAACTCAAAAGCGATTCAAGTTGTTGACTTGATCCAAAAGATTAATGATAAAGTCATTATTTTCACTGAATACAGGGCGACACAGATTTACCTGCAATGGTTCCTTCAGCAGAACGGCATAAGCTCCGTTCCGTTCAGAGGCGGATTTAAACGCGGAAAAAAAGACTGGATGAAGGACCTCTTCCGCGGCAAAGTGCAGGTGCTGATCGCTACAGAAGCTGGAGGCGAAGGGATCAACCTGCAATTCTGCAACCATATTATCAATTATGACCTCCCGTGGAACCCGATGCGGCTTGAACAAAGAATCGGAAGGATTCACAGACTCGGTCAGGAAAGAGATGTCCATATCTACAATATGGCGACAAAACATACGGTGGAAGAGCATATCTTAAAACTTCTGTATGACAAAATTCATTTATTTGAAAATGTCGTCGGAGAATTAGATGACATCTTAACAAAAATCAAAGTGAGCAATTTCGAAGACCATTTGCATGATATTTTATGCCATTCGCTGACAGAGGAAGAAATGAGAATCAAAATGGACAATCTCACCTCTTTTCTGTCGTACGGTACGGAAAAGCCCGCCAGAAAAAAAGGATCTTAATCTAAAAGGAGGAAGCGCGACATGAGACAGCAGGAGGTTCACGAATTTTTACTGCGATTTTTTGAAGCGAACCACTGTCCGATTACAGAACACGGGCCGGGTTTTATGACGGTTCAGTTGACGGTCGAGATGGACAAACAAATTATGAACCGCCCGTTTTATTGGCATTGGCGTGAAAAAACGGGCGGCGAACCGAACCCGATGAAGATTACGTTCATCACTGATAAAGAAACGGCTCCGGAGGATATGGACGGCGAATTTATTTACTTTGGAGCCCCGCGCCTCTTTCAAATCTTTCAAGCAGTTAAACAAAATGGGAGATTTACAAGAATATATGAGAAAATTGTATCAGCCGGAGCCAGAGTTCCGCTTCAGCCCTGGCTTGGATTAAATGTAGTGATTTCATACCAATCCGACATGAAAAAAGACAGACTTTTGTCTTTAGGCCTGCATCTTGTTTCTGGAACCATTATAGAAGGGTTTCAGCAGAAGCTTGCACCGCTTCCGCTGACCTCGCAAATATCAGACTATTGCTTTACCATATCGCCGATGATTAAGCCGGAAAGCGGGATTAAAAGGATGGAGCATTACTTAAAAGACGCTGCCGCCAAAGAGCCGTCAGCCTGGGCTGACAGCGCGATCGCCAGATGGAAAAAGGACCTCAGGCTGCTCGATCAGTTTTATGAGCAGACAGAGGAAAAACCTGAGGAATACCATTTGGAAAAACAAGCGCTGAAAGCCTTATATCAGCCGAAAATTCACATTCAGATCGAAAACGGCGGTTTATTTTTCCTGCAAAGTAATTTTTCTGGATAAGCGTTATCCATTCGACACCTTTCCCGTTTTTTCTGGAAATTCTATATTATAATAAAAGTATATAGAAAAAATTTCTGGCGTTTCGCATGCGATGAATCACTTCCAGACATGTAAAGAAAAGGTCATGGGCGGATTGGCTGAAATACATAAACAAGTATTTTAGGAGGAGAAAATGCATGAAAAATGCAAAAATGGAATTTTCGCAATTAGATAAGGAATGGGTTGAGCTGATATTAGAAGCCCAAAAAGCAAATATCAGCCTAGAAGAAATACGCAAATACCTGCTTTCGAATAAAAAGTCTTCTCAACATATCCAGGCAGCCAGAAGTCATACCGTAAATCCTTTCTGAATGTGCTATAATATCACAAGGAAGGTGATGACATTGATTGGCCAGCGTATTAAACAATACCGAAAAGAAAAAGGCTACTCACTATCAGAACTAGCTGAAAAAGCTGGGGTAGCGAAGTCTTATTTAAGCTCAATAGAACGAAATTTACAGACGAACCCCTCCATTCAATTTCTCGAAAAAGTCTCCGCTGTTCTGGACGTCTCGGTTCATACTTTACTTGATGAAAAACATGAAACCGAATACGATGGTCAATTAGATAGTGAATGGGAGAAATTAGTTCGCGATGCAATGACATCCGGGGTATCAAAAAAACAATTTCGTGAATTTTTAGATTATCAAAAATGGAGAAAAGCGCAAAAAGAGGAGTAGTGCCGCCATATGTGCACAACTCCTCTTTTAACTGTCCGACTTTCGGATTAGTTTTTATCCTCACTGTGAGCCTTTTCATTTTCCTTGACGTAACCGTCTTTATCCGTATGATCTTTCTTAATGGTCAAGCCGTTCCATTGCGTTGCTTCAAAAGAGAATTGAAGAGAAATCGCATTGCCTTGGAACTTGTTTTGCACACTTAATCCGTCCGCAGTTTTTGCGGTGTCATTTTTAAATTGGATTTCCATTCTCACCTGGTCATAATCAGCAGGCGTTTTCGGAACTCCGTCGTACTCAGGAGCTGTTTTGCCGTTAATGGTTGCCACATTGACTTTTCCGCTCTCACTCAGGAATTTCGGGTCAATGTGCTTGCTGATCGCTTCGGCAGCTGCTTTATCCTGCTTTGTTGACATTAAGTATAAGTCTTTCAGGCTGGCCGCCTTTAAAATGATATTTTTAGGATAGCCGTTGCCCCCTTCTTTACCGACTGTCAGAACCGTAATTTCAAACTGGCTGAGGAAATCCTCCGCAGATTCATTTCCTTTCTTTGCTCCTTTAAAGTCAGTAAAATTCAAAGCCATCAGCACTTCTTTAATGGCAAGTGAACCGTTGTTTCTGAATTCGAAATCTTTCGTCAATTTATCACCTGGTTTTAAGTTTGACAAATTGACATTGGCTGATTGTTCTTTAGCCGATAAATCAAGTGTTCCTGAGGCAAATGTAGCGTCTGTCGACTTCACATCATTAAATGCGGCCCATGTGCCTCCTCCTACTAATGCTAAACCGAGTGCGGCTGAGGCAACGCCCAAGCTTAATTTCTTTTTCATACCCATGTTTGTACTCTCCCCTTACTTTTTAGTTTTGTTATCAAATCCTGTCGCCAGGTTGCAACCGTATTCATGTAGAGATGGTTCCCTTTTTCGCATGTTCTTCCAGCGCTTTCGTTTTCCGCTCAATATCGCGGAGGGCGCTGACAATGACTGTTATGGAGTAAATCAAAAGCATGACGCCGGGAACGATTAACAGAATCGCCGTTCCGATCGGCTGGCTGGCCAAATGGATGACATATCCGGCATACGGAAGCTGATATCCCGTATACTGGGCCGCCACTTTTTCAGCTTGAACGGGTGCGGCATCCGGGGCGGCATTATGATCCCCTTTTGTCTCAAACAGCAGGTTCCCGTCCTTTTTTGTGATCCCGATTATTCTGTGTGTGACGGCTGTCCCGTCATCTTGCGTAAAGGTGATCACATCCCCTTTTTTTAAGTCATTCACGTCGGAAATTTTCTTTACCGCTATGAGCGAACCCGTCTTAAATTCCGGGTCCATTGAACCCGACAGCACGGATTTCAGCGTATAGCCGAAGATGGCCGGCTCACCCCCGGAAGCCCGGGTCGAAATCACCGTTAACGTCAGCACAATAATCAAGCTGAAGATGACGGCATACAAAATATTACTGATCAGTTTCAGCGTTTTTTTCATGTTCTTCCCCGCTTTCTTTTACCGGCTCTGCCGGCTCTTTCTCCGTTTTATTTAGATCGGAAACGGTCGCCTGTTCCCGGCATTTGACGAGTTTCATCGGTTTTGACCACTCAAATTTTTCTTCGTCC
This sequence comes from Bacillus sp. GZB, assembly GCF_001975995.1. Lineage (NCBI taxonomy): Bacteria > Bacillati > Bacillota > Bacilli > Caryophanales > Bacillaceae > Bacillus > Bacillus sp. GZB. The sequence continues at coordinate 471,964 of NZ_MTQG01000017.1, read as the reverse complement.
GCCGGATACCCTTCAGGCTTGTAAACCTTGAATGCGTATATGCCCGGCTTCAAAGACCGCTTTGACTCAATTTTATAAATCGTTTTGCTTTTTTTATCAGTAATAAGCCCTTTATCCACAACATTGCCGTTTCGTAAAGGCTGCTGCTGAGAAGCGATTTTATGGAGCTCCCATTTCCAGTCAGAAACAGTCCGCTCTTTTCCCTTATTCTCCAGCTCGGCATAGAGTTGAAGCGGCGCACACACGGTGCCTGACGTATCAGTTTGATTTGTTATATGTAAATCACTTTGATCCCAGCGTTCGTCATAACGGCAATCGTCATCCGTATATTGAAAATCTCCGCACGTTTGAACCGGGAGACTGAAGCTTTTCACATCATTGAAGGAGGAACTTGTATCACCTGTGAACTGAGCACATATCGTCACAGACAGGCAAAAAATGAACGAAAGCCGTAAAAATAGCATCATCCGCCATCTCACCTTGCCCTTTTTTTCCATTCGCAACAATCGGAACATGCCTTACCCCCTGTAAAACTGTTAATAAATATGACAACCGTTCTCTTTAAAGAACTGTATGAACAAAGTATAATCAAGGATTATCGTCTTGAAAAATGTCAAATTCGGTCAAATTGTTCGTTTTTAAGAATGGTATCTTTCAAAAACATCGTTTTGCTTCAAATTACACACCTTTTTGGAATTTTTTCTAATAAAACGTGAGAAAATAACGAGGTGCTTAGAACAAAATGGAAAGTATATACAGCGAAAGGACGAAGAATGATGATCAAACAAAGTCTGATTTGCCTTTCTCTTCTTGTTTTCGGGGTTTCAGGAACAGCTCAGGCGGAAACGGTGCCTTATTATGCTGTTCACCATCAATCAAAATGGGAAAAGTTAGCAGAAAAAGAAGCTAAAAAAAGATATCCGCTCGCCCAAACGTTATTTATTCAAAAGGTGTGGGATCGGAAAAGAACGGACGAAGCAGTCAAGCAATACCACTTGACATTGCGGGATGGCGCAAAAGAATTTGGCGTGTTTGTTACGATTTCTTTTAATCCCTACAGCCAAAAGGTAAATAAAATTGCCGTCATTGAGGAATACCAATAAGGCCCTCCTGTATCAGGAGGACCTTTCATGTGATTCAACTTTATTTTTTCCGCTGCATCCATAGCTTAAAACTGTACGGCAATATTCCGAACCAGTGCTGAGAAGCCGGTACTTTCTTTTCTTTCCGCACTTCTTTTCGCTCTTTCCGTTCCTGTTTCGGCGTATCGAAATATTTAACGAATTGCTCAGTCATATATTTTACATAATCATTTGTTTTCACGGCTCTCACCTCATAGTGCTGTCTTTACTATGAAGTGTTGTCCCGCCGCCTCTTTTTTATACTTCAGTCCATTGAATCAGCTGTTTCTTCTTCTGATCGAACAAAAGGTGAGCCTCCCGTCTCGTGCCTGTCGTGGTTTCCGCCTGAATTGTAATCTGAACCGTTTCCCGGCGATCACTCCCCGTGATGTGAAAAGAAACGGTGCCATACGGAAAACGCTGTGTACCAGTTCGGGCCTTTTTTCCCTGTGTCATATGGCGGCTTGACAGCAGCGCGCCGTTTTGGAGCAGGTTCTCTCCGATCCAGTACTCCCCTGCCTCTTTTGCAAATGTTTTTCGGGTGATGAAATCAGATGAAGTATAGCTGATGACAAGTAAAACTGCGGCAGAAACAAACAGAACCGCGGGATATATAAAACCGTCAGATTTGTACATTTAATCACCTTTAAAAGAGCTGTAAACCGGAATAACCGACTGATTCTTTTTACCTGCAACGCTTGAGATCTCTAATAAGATCAGGCCGTTTTTCACATCAGCCGTTAATGATGCCGCGTTTTGCAGGATCGGCACGTGGCCTTTTCCGTTTACTCTTTTCCTTATCATCTTATGATAAATTTCAAAACGCACTTCTTCGCCCCCTGTTTTCCGGCATGCTAACGCCCGTCCGCCGTCCGCCGGCTTCACAGTCTCGGCCTGTTTACATTCGTTCATGATCTGCTGAACGGCAATTTGATGCTCCCGGCTGTCTAATCCGCCGTTATCGGCCCGGTTTGATAAAAACAGATGTAAAATCGGGCCCAGGGTTCCTGATAGGAAAAGACAGACTGCTAAGGAGAACAAAACATTAAGAAGCGTAAAGCCAGTCTGTTTTGAGAATACTGAGGCACATTTCTTTTTCGCTGCGGTCAGCCGCACACACTTTGTAATACTCACCATCCTCCTTCCACTTCACACCGGGAGACGGCGGCTTTTTTCCGGTCATCATATAAGTGCTGATATGTTTCTGAAGAAGCTGGTACGCTTCCTGGCGATCTTCTATTTTCAGACCATCTGTCAGCATGTCCGTCCAGACCGGAATGATAGACGTCATAAGGAACAGCCAAATGGCCATTGCTGATAGTGTTTCAATAGTAGAGAACCCCTTATTTCCGTTTAGCATGGACATTTCCGCTCCCTAAGTAAACTGTTATCTCATAGGTGAACCCGGCGCTCTTCAATTGAATCTTTCCTCCCGAATTCGGATGGCCTTTTTCGTTAAATTCAAGGCTCTCTGGTAAAGTCACAAGTGTAATATGAAGCGAATCAAAAGAACGCTCGACAATCCTTCCGCCTGACTGCAGTTTGTATTTATGCTCTTTTGGAAGAAAAGTGATTTTTGTTCTTTTATGTTCTGCGATAGCCGTTTCCTGAGCAAGCTGAATATCTTTTTGGAGCTGTTCTGTTTTTTGCCGCATGGCAAGGTGGGTGCAGACCGGCGGAACCGTCGTGAACAAAACCGTCAGCAGGACGGACGCCAGGCTTAACACAATCAGGCTTTCAAGAAGGGTAAACCCATTTTCTGTCCGCCTGTTATTGTTCAACAGTAACTTCTCCGCCACTAATTAAGATCTGTTTACCATTCGGGCAGGCTGTATTCTTTTTGATATACCCCTCTGATTGTAAATCGTTCATATCCGGCATTTTACCTTCATGATCGATTTCGTACGCCGTCACTTGGGCTTTCACCATATTCTGCAGTCCTTCACAGCCTTTATGCTGAATGCTTTGATTATGTTTTGTAACGTTAGGAATGGTAATTAAAAGCAGAATGGAAACGATAAATAAAACAATCAGCATTTCAATTAAAGTAAATCCATCTTGATTTTTCAGACGAAGCACTCCCTTACATTTGGTTCATCATCTGGTACATCGGCATCAGCATTGACATGTAGACAATTAAAATCATACCGGCCACAACACCGTAAATGACAGGCTGGAGAATGCCGGTATACTTCGCCGCGTTTTGTTCAAGACGCTCCATCATAAACTGGCTGTACGTATAAAGTTCGCGGTGAAGCAGACCGTTTGCCTGTCCGTGGCTGACTGCAGCCGCAAGATCTTTTTCATAACACGGATGCCCGGAAAGAGCGGACTCTATGGTTTCTCCGGCTTTCAGACGTGTAATGAGCATCTCTGCTTCTTCACGATAAAAAGGCAGAAAAGATTGTTCTTTAAAAGCTGTTAAGCTGTCATAGATAGAAAGGCCGGATTTCAGAAGACTGCTGAGCTGTAAAGAGAAAAAGTAGCTGTTAAAAAGAACGGCCGCTTTTCCTAAGAGGGGTATTTTCACAACAATCAGCATTTTATCTTGCGGGGATTTTTTCTTACATAAGAACCAAACGTACAAAAACAAGCAGAAAGCGGCGGACAGCGCCAGTGCGCAGGCTTCATGTAAATGCCGAAAAAACGCAAAGATGAAAGCAGTCGTACCGGATGTATTCATATTCATTGATTGATAAATCCCAGAAAACTGCGGAATAATTAAACTTTGCAGGATATAAAACATGACACAGACGGAAGATATTAAAAACATCGGATACCGGAGCATTTTTTTGATTTGATTCGTCTGCATGAGCTTTCTCTGTAACAAGTCGCCGCTTTGTTTCATCGCCCCCGGCAATTCCCCGTGTTTCTCAGCGAAATAGCAGATAGAGACGGCTTCTTTATGAAAAGACAGTGCCTCAAGCACTTGGTAAAACGCATCACCTTCCCTCAGCCGGCGGATTCCGTCCGTCAGCTCTGCAAGCTGACGTTTATGCAGCTGGAGTTTCAGCAGTCTGAGCCCTTCAATCAGACTGTATCCTTTTTCCGTCATTTCACCGAGCCTTTTCAAAAAAGCCGCTTGATCCTTCAACGGCCAGGTTCGTTTAATCCGCTTCATGATACACCCACCGATCGTAATTGTCGGTCGTGACATAGCCGAGCGCGATTCCTTTTCTGATCAGCCTGCGGAGCGTCTGATATTGAAAATTGGCGTGCTCTCCCTTTGCTTCCTGAAAGCATTGGGTGAGGTTTTTCCCGTAGAGCAATTCATAAATGCCCGCACGGCGTGTCTGCCTGTACATCCGGCAGTACACGGAACAGTTTTGCTCTTTGCAGAACGGACATGTTAAATCAACCAGACGCTGAGCGGCAATAGCAATGACGGTTTGTTCAATTTCTGTCATGTTCACGCCAAACTCCAGCAGCCTGTATATGGCGCCCTTAGCATCTCTTGTATGCAGGCTTGAAAGAACGAGGTGTCCCGTCATGGCCGCGCGGACTGCGATTTCAGCCGTCTCGGCATCCCTGATTTCCCCTAAGATGATCATATCGGGATCATGTCTTAAAATCGCTTTTAAACCGGCGGAATATGTGACTCCGGCTTTTTCATTCACCTGAACTTGCAACACATCCTCATCTCTTGTTTCTACGGGGTCTTCAAGCGTGACAATACGCCGGTTGAAATGCCTTTTTGCATAGTTGACAAGCGAGTAAAGAGTGGTCGTTTTTCCAGATCCGGTGGGGCCGGTAAACAGAAGCAGGCCGTGCGAATGCTTCAGAAAGGACAATAATGCGGCGCCCGCCCCCCGAAATAAGGACAATTTATCCAGAGGGGGAATCTGCCGCTTAGGCAAAAGCCTGATGACAAGACTTTCATCATTCATTGTCGGCAAGGTTGACATTCTCAAATGAACGGTTTCCGTCGGAAGCGGCAAAGACAATGACCCGTTTTGCGGCTTCCGTCTTTCTCCTATATCCATGGCCGATAAAAACTTAAAATGAGAAATAAGCCTTACGCATTCCTCTTTTTTTAAGACTCTTTTTTTCACAAGAGCATGGCCGATGCGAAAATGAATGAAAGCATCCTTTTCTCTCGGTACAATGTGTATATCTGAAGCCCTTGCCGTATATGCCTCGTTTATGATGTTCCTGCTGTATGTTTCAATATTTTTCACAAGACTTCCCTCCTTCCGCACGTATTGTAAATCAGATACACAAAATCCGGCAAAGGAGAGATTATGCGTTTTACACTGTGTAAAACGTAAAAAAATAAAAAATAAGCCCCCTGACTTTGATTTACCGAATGAAATCGGGAACCATTCGGCCATTTTCAGCCAGCCATCAAAAAAAGCAGGCGTTTGCCTGCTCTTCTTAGCGTTTCTTTTCTTTCCGCAAATATTTTTTTTGATGCTCCCTCAAAATGTCCCCTGTCCAGCCTTTCTGCCGCAGATAAATATAAATCAGCAGGGTTGATACAATAATGAGCACGATGGAACAAATATACGCATATTTCCAATGAAGCTCCGGCATGTTATCAAAGTTCATCCCCCAGAGAGCTCCAAGCGCCGTCATCGGTGTAAAGAGAGTTGTAAAGATCGTCAAGGCTTTCACAATTTCATTTCCTCTTTGGGAGGTAATGACTTCCTCGGCGTGCAGCAGATTGCTCAATTCCTGATCAAACTCATTGATATATGTAATTCCTCTTTCCATCTTTTGATGAGCTCTGAGGTAATCTTTCTGCCTGTCATTTTTCGGGAGAAAAGCTTCTTTTAAAGCCATTTCCACTTTTTTAGCCCCCAGTGTAAGGCCTTTCCAAATGAACAGCTCATGGCGCAGTTTATGCACATTTTCCAAGATTCCTTTGCTGTTGTCATCATGAATCTGCCATTTCAGCGTCCGCTGCTTGACTTCAAATTCATCCAGTCCGATCAGATATGAATTCATCAGCTCTCCCAGCAGAACAAAAAAGCCTTCAATCGGATTTTCACAGGTTTGAATCTGCTGTGTGGCATGCTTTTCTTTTACACCGCGCAGCAGCGAGAAATCAAAATTAATTGTAAAAAAGAATTCTCTCGTAATATAAAAGTGAAATACGGTATGGTTTTTTTCATCATCTAATCCTTGATGATAGATTAAAGAACCGAAAACCGCTTCATTATTCTGATCATTTGTATCTGAGCGCAGAAAGTTTATATGATTTTCATGTTCAAACCACTTTTCGCATTGCGGCCAGTGATTGTGATGGATCATTTTTTTCGCTTCCGTTTTTTCATGCGGACCGAGCTGGTACCACAGCCAGTCCGCTCCCGAATGTACCTTCATCTCTTGTCATCCTCCAGTATCGCTTTCTTGTTTTATTACCGTAAATGAAGCAGGCTAAACCAGGTTCGATGTTTGAGCAGCTTTCTACAGTGGTATTATTCCGAAAAAAGGGAGGTGCAAGCCTTCCTTCGCGGAAGGCGTTACATTGTATATCATCAAACTATCTGCCATCGTACTATTTATTTTATTAACGGCGTGTTTTGTCGCCATAGAGTTTTCAATCGTTAAAGCAAGGCGCTCCCGCATTAATCAGCTCATTGAGGAAGATGTAAAAGGAGCAAAAGCAGCCAAGCATGTCATTACACACCTCGATGAATATTTATCGGCGTGCCAATTGGGCATCACCGTCACCGCTTTGGGAATCGGCTGGCTGGGTGAACCGACAGTCAAAGCAATGCTTCAGCCGTTATTTTTAAAGACCGGAGTTCACGAAGCGGTTGCCCAAGTCCTGTCATTAATCATCGCCTTTCTGCTGGTTACATATGTGAATGTCGTTATCGGCGAACTCGCCCCGAAAAGTTTTGCTATCCAAAAAGCCGAGCGGATTACACTTTTGTCTGCCAGACCGATGATTTTGTTTTATAAGTTAATGTTTCCGTTCATCTGGCTGCTCAATCATTCCGCCCGCCTGATTACAGCCATGTTCGGCTTGAAGCCTGCTTCCGAACATGAAATGGCTTATACGGAAGAGGAATTGCGGGTGCTCCTTGCCGAAAGCTATCGAAGCGGCATGATCAAAAAAAGCGAGCTGCATTACGTAAATAACATTTTTACATTTGATAAGCGCACTGCCAAAGAAATTATGGTGCCCCGGAATGAAATGGTGAGCCTGCCGTTAGACAGCGGATCGGGACATATGCTCCGGGACATTATTAAAACAAATAAATATACCCGGTATCCTGTAGTAAAAGGAGATAAAGATCATGTAGTCGGTATCATCAATATAAAAGAAGTTTTATTCAGATTCCTGTCAGAAGGAGCGGCGTTTACAAAACACGAACTCAGCCCTTACATCCAGCCGGCAATCCATGTGATAGAGACGATTCCGATTTATCAATTATTCGTTAAAATGCAGCGGGAACACACCCATATGGCCATTCTCATTGATGAGTACGGCGGAACCGCGGGATTAGTAACGGCGGAAGATATCATTGAAGAGATCGTCGGCGAAATCCGCGACGAATTTGATACGGACGAAACACCTTCCGTTCAAAAGCTTGGGGAGAACCGCTATCTCCTGAACGCCAAATTGCTGATCAGTGACGCCAATGATGTACTCGGAACAGAGATTACGGCTGATCAAGTCGATACACTCGGGGGCTGGTTTCTTACTCAGCATATTGACGCGAAGCCCGGGAGCACCATTGATTTTGAAGGCTACACATTTACGGTAAAAGAAATCGACAGCCATCATATCATTACGATTGAAGCTGACAAAGCTGAATAGCTGAGGGAGAAATCCCTCCCGGCCATTCAGCTTTTTATCATCTTAATGATTCTTTTACGATAAATCCGTTTTTTGCCAGTGCTTTCGCCAGACTCTGCTCCGTTTTCACCTGAGAAAAATCGATGCCGAGCTTCACGACGGTCTGCGCGATTTCCGGCCTGATGCCTGAGATTGTCGTTTCTATGCCAAGAAGTTTTGTGCTGTCAATCACTTTAAAAATCTGATAAGCGACCATCGTATCCACAATCGGCACACCTGATATATCTAAAAATAGATAAGAAAGACGGAGTGAAGAACATTGATCAAGCACCGATTCCAAAATCATTTTTGCCCGGTAGGTGTCAATTTCACCGACGAGCGGCAAAATTCCAATACCGTCGGCAATCGGCATAATCGGCGCGCTTAGTTCGTTAATCATTTCTTTTTGGGCGTTTAATTGTGTAACCGTCACTTTATAATATTCCTCTGTAAATACTTCAATCATATGGTCAATTGCTTTGTTCAGCTTCTCTCCCCATTGGAATACCGCATTCGCCCCAGGCTTCTCAGACATCGTTTCACAGCATGTCTGTATGCGGTTCCAAACCAATCTCCGGAATTCTTTAAAGCTCGTGACGCTTTCATAGACCGGTACTTCATGGACGGCCCGGTCCCTTGCGAACTGAAGCGCCCATTTTGTCAGCTCCTCTTCCCCGCCGTCTTTTTCCGATAAAATGCCGGCAACGATTTCAATTAACAGACGGTGCTGCATTTCCGCTTTCTGATCATCTGAAGGCCGCCCCGATTTTGGTATGAGCAGCCATTGGCGTGTGATTTCACCTGATTCTTCAATTAAGGTTCGAGATAATGTTTCATTCAAATGTTTCACAGGTCTCCTCCATTCAAATTCCTTTGTATGTATAAATCGGCGCCTGACGCACATACTGTAATTACATCCGATGGGCTATAGCCAAGCGGTAAGGCAATGGACTTTGACTCCGTGATCGTTGGTTCGAATCCAGCTAGCCCAGTCCCGCAACCGCAAAAAACGAAGATTAGCTGATAAATTTGATCAGCGGATCTTCGTTTTTCTCTTATGATACAGATTGATGTATCGTTTTTTTCTTCGTCAGCTTCATCAGTTCTCCTGGATTGTATCCGATAACGAGCTTATTGCGATCGATCAGAATCGGACGCCGCAGCAGTTTCGGCTTCTCAGTCAAAAGCTTCAGCACTTCATTTACAGTCATTTCTTCAATGTTCAGGTTGAGGTTTTTAAATGTTTGGCTTCTCGTCGCCAATATTTCATCAATTCCTTCGGTCGTTAATGATAAGATCTGCTTCAATTCATCAATTGTCGGTGTCTCCCTGAATAGATGGCGCTCTTGAAAGTCAACATTGTGGGCTTTTAACCAATGTTTCGTTTTTCGGCATGATGTGCAGCTCGGGTATGAATAAAAAATAAGTTCTTTCATTTTTAAAAATTCCTCCCTCGGATAATCCGTCTCTTTGTTAACATAAGTACCCTGAACTTTTTTTCATTAAACATATTTCAAAAAGATTTTTCGGATCTTTTTCAGAGAGCGGCATAAGATATAAAACACAGGGAAAGACATAAATTCCACAATAAATATAATCATGAAAATGTTTACATTTTGAGTGCCGATCTATTATAATAAACTTCAGATAGACTCTCGGGAGGGGATAAGGAATGAATCGCATGTTCCGGGTGTTAGGATTTTGGACGGGTATATTTGCAGTCATGTTTTTTTTAGGGGGCATGAAAGACGCTTCTCTTTTGTTTTTTGGACAGACGATCTTTTTCGTATTTCTTTCTTATTTGAATCTGACTGAGCGGATGTATATTTATATTTTCGGAGCTTACTTAACCGTATTTTTCGCCGGATTTACATATTACTCTATTTTTATTATGACACCGGGCGGCGGAACCCACTGACAGAAAAAGACAGACCATTATGGTCTGTCTTTTTTCATTTACAGTGAAAAACCATTGATAAACGGGTTTCGCTCCTGCTCTGTCTGGATATCCGTTTCCGGCCCGTGCCCGCTTAATACAAGTGTATGTCCGGGAAGCGTGAGCAGTTTTTGATGAATGGAATCAAGCAATACGTCCTGACTTCCGCCGTGTAAATCAGTTCGGCCGATGCCTCCCTGAAAAAGCACATCACCTGAAATCACCAGATCAGCGTCCTTCACATAATAAGAAACGCTTCCCGGTGAATGTCCCGGCGTAAACAATGTCTCCAAATGGAAAGGTCCGATGTCCAATATGCCGTCGCCTTCAATCAGCCGTTCGGCGGGCCGTGCCGTTACGGCGATGCCCCGCAATATGCCTGATCCGTTTAAGGAAGAGTCCTCCAGCCACTTTTCTTCATTTTTGTGAAGATATACGGGAACATCCCATCTGTCTCTTACTTCATCAAGCGCGCCGATATGGTCAAAATGAGCGTGCGTCAGTAAGATGGCCAGCGGCTTCAGATTGTTTTCTTTTATGTAATTGTTGATTTTGTCCGCTTCCCCGCCCGGATCAAAAATAAGACAGGACTGATCCTCACTGACAAGAAAATACGCGTTTGCCTGAATCGGACCGGCCGGCATTCGTCTCCATTTCACTTTCATCACCTCTTTATGTATATGCCCTTATTATGAAGGTTTTCTGCGGAAGATTCAATGAATGCGTCCGGGAAAACGCTATCGACAAACAAAATGAAAACGGTTAAAATGAAATGGAAAGATTTTCAGGTTCCAATGACAAAGGAGGAGCATGATGTTACTTGTTGTAATCTTCGGCCTTGTCGCATTATTAGCTGTATTAGGAGTCCTGCGGGCTGTCAGACAGAGAAATATCCTGGGATTTTTGTTAGCCGCCGCCACGCTGGGCGTGTTTGGCTGGTTTACCGTAATGACCGTTGTAACCAGCGGCTATCCGACTGCACATTAAAAGCCTGTATCCAATGGATACAGGCTTATTTTTTATTGCTGCAAATGTTTGCTGACACTTTTGATTTTGCTCTCCAGCGTCGTTTCTTTATCACGTCTGTCATCAATGCGGATATTTGTCGCCACTCTGTGCAGCCCTTTTTGGAACGGGGCTTCGTGAATGTCCTGAATGACTGCGAATAAGTCGCTCAGCTCACCTTCAATCAACGTGTTCATCGGCGTGAGCTGAAATTTGATTTTGCCGGCAGCTTTGTAACCCTCCAAAATGTTTTGCACATCCGCTACATACTCACTGACGCTCGGTGTTTTTGTTCCGATCGGAATGATTGTCACATCTGCAATTGCCATTTGGTTCAAACTCCTTTTTCATTTGTTATGATTGGTTCTGTCATGCCTGTTTTCAGTGAAATCAGACGGTCATACGTAAAGCCGTATAAAGCGTATTCCCCGTTCGGAGAGATCTGAATCGGCTCCATTTCCGTGTTTTTGAGCACCGTCCGCTCCCGTTCGTCTCCTAAGTCAAAGCTGATCAGATTGTAAGAGCGGCCTTCAGGCTTGAATATGTAAAACCGCTTGTGTGTCTGATCGTAATCATATTCCATCGGCGCAAAGCTCTTATACTTTTCTTGGAGAGGAAAGCGGTGTGTCACGGATGCCGGCTTTTGGAAAAGGAACTCGCCGTCTCCGTCCGATTGATCCGTTTGTCTGACGGCAATCGCCATGCCCGGGCGGGAATCAGCCCAGATGACGTGATGAAGCACTCTTTTTTCTTTTTTTGTCTGCAAGTCATAAGAATATAAAGGACCCTCTTCCTCCGTTTTTCCTTGCTTGATATATTGGAATTCATCAGTGGAGGTCCAATGGACAAAAGGGGCCTGAACGGGACTCTTTTTTAAAATGCCGTTGTTCATATCGGCCGTATAGGCTGTGAAGTCCCATGTTTCAGTAAAAACGGTAATCATCACTTGATACGGGTCATACGGATTCCAGGCCGTCTCCAGCTCATAAGAGTTAAAGGCTTTGTGATAAAGTCTTTTCCCCCGCTTGTTCATAAGCACAAGCTCAGTCTGACCTTTGCTTGTCACCTGTACGAGAATCAGCTGTTTTTTCCGGCTGATCTTTACATTGACAATATTGCCCTTTGTTTCATAGATCCGTTCGGATTTTCCGCTGAAAAGATCATATTTCATCAGCTGATGATGTGCTGTATACAGGATCGTTCTGTTATCCAGCCATCCTTCCGTTTTCTCCGCTTCCTTTTTACTGAGCGGAACGATTTTCTGTTCTGCCGATTTTGCCGAAACGCCTGTGTCTTGCTGCTGATGAGATGGTTCACAGGCCGCTAAACACAGAACGAATGCGGACAGCAGAACACAAACCAAGTATCTCACCAGCCTTCCCTCCATTCTTTTCTATTGTCCCATATTTGTTTATGTAAACAAATGAGAAATTTCACAGATGTCTCAAAAAACAAGCGACCTCCACAAAATACCTTCCGTCGCTTGATAAATATCAGCAAACTGATGAAAAGGCAAAGGGTTTTTTCCCTTCCCGAGCTCAATGGTATAGCCCTCTTTTCCATACTGCTGTATAAACCAATCCCTAAAACCGGCATGGCTGTCAATGGTTTTAACGCCTTGATAGCGGTTTCCGCTTATCGCTTCAAACTCCCGAATCATCCGCGATGATTGCTCCGGTTCACATCCTTCGTATCCCCAATAAATCTCTTCTCCCTGCGTATGAAGCGCGATCAGCCTGTCAGGCGGCTGTTCCGTTATCAGCCGGTGCATCGCCTGCGCCTCCGGTTCAGTGAGCGGCGCCGTCCCCGGAAAATCACGGTACGAAGGGGCTTTCGGTTTGCGCCTCTGTTCAATATCCCAATTGGATGGGAAATGTTTATTTAAATCCACACCGTTTATATTCGCCTTCCATTCGCGGAAATCGGGGCGGTGCTCATTTAATTGATTAAGAAATTCATTTTTTTCTGATAAATCTCCACATCCGTAAAGTACGAGATCAACCCCGTCGGGATTTACGAGCGGAACGAATGACAATGATGTCCGGCTGAATATATCAAGCGCAGAGTGCCCGAAAACGGTTTTATTTTCGCATAACGCCGCGCAATATTCTTTATACCATTTAAGCGCGACCGAGGTGGTGATCCATTCATTGGCATGAAATGAGGCGTTTACATGGACTTTTCTTTCAGCCGTATCCGCACCTATTTTCAGCTCATATAGCGGCTTTCCCAATACGGAACTGCCGATTTTACGGCATGTGACAAACGGAAAGACATCCGTTATTTTCTCAATTTCTTCATAAACCGATTCGGAGCCGTACACCTTTTCTTCCTTCACCCATTGATCAGCGAAAAGAATCCTTTCACAGTGCCGGATGTATCGCGAAAGCCCGCTCAGCGTCTCAAGCGGCGGACCCTCTGACTGCCCGCTCACGGCAAAGCCGGGACAAAATAATTCATCGTTTTCCGCCGTTTTATCAGCGGCTTTCAACAGTTTTTCATCAATTGAAAGCACCTTTGCAATATCTGTCATATGCTGTTTCAATTCAGGTTTGACACGAATTCCGGCCATGTTCATCCCCCTTTTTAAAAACTATATGACAGGGGAGATAAAAAAAGAAAGCCGCCCGCGATATGGGCAGGCAGACTTTCTTCAGCAGTTTTGATGTTTGAGCCATTCATTTTTGGCAATCCACGCCCCGCCGATGACTCCAGCGTCATTTCCAAGTGCCGCAATCGAAATATCGGCCGCTTCCGCAGAACGCGGGAACGCGGTGATTTTGAAAGTCTCTTCCACTTTTGACCGCAGAATTTCACCCGCTTTAGAGACCCCTCCGCCGAGCACGATTTTCGTCGGGTTCATGGCGCTTGCCAGATTTCCGAGCACGAGGCCTAAATGTTTTGCGACATAATCGACGACTTCAAGCGCTGTCTTATCCTGCTGTTTAGCCGCTTCGAACACGTCACGTGCCGTCAGATCATCCACTTGTAAGAGCGAAGAGCCGGAAACCGCCGCAAGCTTTTCTTTCGCGATGCGGACGATGCCTGTTGCGGACGCAATCGTTTCGATGCAGCCGGATTTTCCGCAGTTGCACGGAGCTCCTCCTTCCGGAATACTGCAAATATGACCGATTTCTCCGCCGGCCCCGTTTTTACCGTGAACGATTTCTCCGTTGACGATGATGCCTCCGCCGACTCCGGTTCCGAGCGTCACTAAAATGACATCTTTGGCCCCGTCACCTGCACCCTTCCACATTTCTCCGAGCGCCGCGATATTGGCATCGTTTTCAATGACGGCCGGAATACCCGTTTCCGCCTCGAGATGGTCTTTCAGCGGATAGTTTTTCCACCCCATATTTGTCGTCTCATAGACCACTCCCGTCGCCATTTCCACGGGTCCGGGCGCTCCCATTCCGATCCATTTTACGATCCGTTTCGGCTTGTTCAGTTCTTCCAGCTTCTGATCAAGCGCTTTAGCGATCGTGACCGTAATTGTGTTTCCTGATTTATCGGTCGGAACTTCCCATTTATGCTGAATTTCACCGTACATGTTGATGAAGGCCAGCTTGATGGTTGTCCCGCCAAGATCAATCCCCGCAAACCATGTATCTTCCATAATAATCTCCTTTTCTTATTAAAATCCTGCTGTGTTATCTGCCTTTGATCCGCTCCGATTCTCTCTGAAGAACTCCGGCGGCTTTTTGCCATAATTCTCTTTCAATCACGTTTGACAAGTACATTTCCTTTAATTCATCTTTCATAAAGTCAATCTCGGCTTGTCTGTCACCGAAATAAACGATATGTCCGAATGACTTAAACAGCTGCTGCACGTCATAAAATGAATTCATCTGCTTCACCATTTCTATTCTTCTTAATATAAGCGTATTTCATCACTGATCCGGGCGTCAAGCAAAAAACGATTGGAGAAAATATCCTTGTGTCTTTTTCATAAATTGTATATTCATAATTGTAAAAAAACACTCATTTATGCGTTTTTCTGTTACAATACTTTCGTGCCCAAAAGCACAAAAGGATTAAAGTTTGATGGGGTGTTGTTTTGAAACAAGAAAAAAGGCTGACGTTCATCTCAGCCATCAGTTTATTTGTCTTGATGTTAGCAGTCATTATGTCCTGCCTGTTTTTCTTTCATACAGAGCCGCATATGCCGCTGTTCTTTTGCGTCATTATTCTGTCTCTGGCAGGTTTGTGGCTCGGTTTCTCGTGGGACAGTCTTGAAAAAGGAATTGTCAGCGGATTGAAAAACGGTGTGCAGCCGATTATCGTGCTGGCTTTGATCGGTGTGCTGATCGGCGCCTGGATGTACAGCGGCGCCATTCCCACCGTCACCGTTTACGCTTTGTCAATTATACAGCCGAGTCAGCTGCTTTTGACCGCATTATTTTCCTGCATGATCATTAGCACGCTTGTCGGCTCAAGTCTGACAACTGTCAGTACAATCGGCGTCGCGCTGTTAGGGGTAGCAAGCGCGGCGGGAGTTCCGCTCGAATGGACGGCGGGAGCAGTCATTTGCGGGGCTTGTTTCGGTGATAAAATGTCACCGATGTCCGACACGACGAATTTTGCCGCCGGAATCGGCGAAATTCCGATTTTTAAGCATATTCGCCATATGATGGGCACTACCGTTCCGGCACTGCTGATCACGATTGTTCTTTTTTATATTCTCGGTTCATCGGTTTCAATAAATGCCGCTTCAACGCAAAATATTGAGGCTGTCATTTCCGGAATGAAAGAGGCCGTGCACGTTACGCCTTGGTCGCTTCTTTCACCTCTGTTGGTGATCATTTTAGCTGTGAGACGGGTTTCCGTGATTCCGGTGCTTACCGCCGGTATTATTTCCGCAGGGCTTCTGACTGCTGTTTTTATTCCTGACAGCAGCATTCAAGGATTTATATCCGCCCTGCAAAGCGGGACAGCGTTTAAAACCGGCGACCAGGCTGTGGCCAGCATTATCAACAGAGGCGGGCTCCAATCGATGATGGGTTCAGTCTCTCTGATCATGATCGCCTTTGCGCTCGGCGGCCTGATGGAAAAAACGGGCCTGATCGCGGCGCTGCTTCAAGGATTGATAAAAGGCGTGCATACGAAAGGACGTCTTGTCATGGCGACCGTCTTCTCAAGTATAGGCGTAAACCTTGCGACAGGTGAGCAGTATTTGTCGATTTTAATTCCGGGTCAATCTTATAAACCTTTATATGACAAGCTCAGCATTAAGCGGATTCACCTTGCGCGGTCGCTTGAGGACGGCGGAACATTGATTAACCCGCTGATTCCCTGGGGAGTAAGCGGCGCTTTTATGGCAAGCGCATTAGGGGTTTCCGTCATCGACTACCTGCCGTTTACCTTTTTTCTGTACATTTCTCCTATGATCTCAATTCTGCTCGGTTTCCTGAAAAAAAGCTGACAATACGAGAAAACCTGCCGTTTTTTACCGGCAGGTTTTCTTATGCAAAAAATCCCGCTGAAAAACGGGATTTGTTTAAAATGCCTGCTGAATGAATTTGTTTCTGATAAACGGTATTTTTAAAAAGAAATGAATGAATGACCGTCTGATCCCCGGCTGGCTGAGCACGCTGTTCATCAGACGGTAGCGGTTTTGGTAAACGGCTAAAACAGATACGGCGCATAATGAGTAGATCAACAATTTTTTCATCTTATCCCTCCTGCCCCTATCGTTTGTCAAACAGCGAGAATTATTCCGGTGCAAGAAGTTTTTTATGCGATTAAGCGATGGTTTCAGATTCAGTCACGATCATATCGACCGGAATATCGTGGGGCATGCGGGGAATGCGGTCTGTCAGCTGGCAGTCAAAGAGAAGCGACACGGTACGGCCTTTATAACCGGACAGGTACCGATCATAATATCCTCCGCCGTATCCGATTCTGAAGCCTTCCCGGTCAAAAGCCACGCCTGGCACAATCACAAGGTCAATGTCATTTTGGGCGGCTTTTTCCGTCAGGCTCTCGATCGGTTCACTGAGGCCCGCATATACGGTTTCCAGCTGATCATACGCAGAAAATGTACGGAACTCCATCGCTCCCGTCTGCGGAAAGCATTTTGGGATACAGACTTGTTTTTTCTCTTTCCAGGCCTGTTCAATAATCGGCCGTGTCGGAATTTCCAGGCGTGTCGAGATGGTAACGGCGATCACGCGGGCCTGTTTCCATTCTTTTAAAGAAAACAGCGTTTCACGCATGCTGCGGCATTTTTTCTCCCATTCACTTTCTGTCATGTCAGAAAGCTTTGCTTTTATATCGGTTCTGATTTGCGCTTTCACGTTTCTCAAACCTCCCTGAAAGACAAAAAAGCCAGAACTTTATTGAAAGCTCCAGCTTTTTCCGCTGTTTTAAACAGCTTATTTTGTTTCACGGTGTAACGTAGATTTTTTATCACGTGGGCAATATTTTTTAAATTCAACGCGGTCCGGATTGTTGCGTTTGTTCTTTTTAGAAATATAGTTACGCTCACCACATTCAGTGCAAGCCAAAGTAATATTAACGCGCATTATTTTCCCTCCAAACTAAATATCATTTACTTATTCAGACTTATATATAATACCACTATAATGGACGGAATGCTAGAGTGATTTACATGAAATGTTGTTTAAGTGCAGAAAACATCAGTTTACGCTTCTGATCCTCTGAATGAGCTTGCGTCAGATGAAGGGAAAATATGACGAAACAGGACAAAAAAGGGCTTTCTGATGCGAAATCTATAGAGAAATAACCGTTTGCTCCCCGAATAAAAAAGATTTCCCGACAAATTTCCGTTTTTTTCTCTATTTCCTTTAGAATGGCGGCGTTTTATGGTATAAAAAAGAAGGGCAAATTAATAATAGAAGGTGATGAAACGTGGAAATTGCTATTATTGCGTTGTTTATCGTCAGTATAGCGCTTATTGCATTCTCATATTCTCAAAGAGATCCGATGAAAGATGTAGAACAGGAGCTTGAAACGCTTCAGCTTTCCGCCATGCAGGAAATTTACAAGCTGAAAAAGAAAATGACGGTGCTTGAAGAAGAATTGCTGGAAACCAACCTCGTGATCCGCAAAGCCAAAAGCAGCGGCATTAATCAAAAAATCGCCAAACAAATCATTTCAAAATATAACAACGGAATGTCTGCGGAAGCCATCGCAAAAGCGGAGCACGTGTCTGTCGAGGACGTCAATACCATTATTAAAGATAATGAGAAGGTGCTCGTATGACAAAACGGGGCATTCAGGCTTTTGCAGCAGGCATGATTTTAGCGACGGCCGTCCTCGCCGCTGTCTTCTATTTGACTGACCATGACCAGGCAGCCGCCGTTAAAACCGAAAAAACAGCATTGACAGAAAAAGAAGTAAACAGCTACCTGGACGATCAGCAAAAAGTCTCCGTCAACCGGGATGACTATCAAAAACTGCTTGATTCTAAAGAAAAATCGTTAAACAACGACCAAAACACAGACGCCAAAAAGAAAAAAGTAACATACAAACTGACGATTAAAGACGGAATGAGCACTGCTGATGTGTCATCCATTCTTGAAAAAGAAGGGATTATTCCTTCAGCGAAGGACTTTAATGATTACGTCATTGACGCAGGCTACCATAAAGAAATCCGCGCCGGCCATTTCAAAGTCGACTCAGATATGAGCTTTAAAAAAATCGTCAAAACATTAACCCGCTAAAAAAGCTTGCAGGCATCGTCCATTCAGATGGATACGGCCGGCAGGCTTTTTTAATAGGCAGTATAAAACGGACCCGGTCAATGGCCGGGCCCGTTTTTTTCATCCGAATTTTCCGGTGATGTAATCATGTGTTTTTTGATGATCCGGCTGAGAAAATATTTTGCCCGTATCGCCCCACTCCACCAATTCGCCCATATAGAAAAACGCGGTTTGATCAGAGACCCTCGCAGCCTGCTGCATGTTGTGCGTCACAATGACGATTGTATACTTTTCTTTCAATGTCAAAATCAGCTCTTCTATTTTTCGCGTGGACACGGGATCAAGAGCAGACGTCGGTTCATCCATCAGAAGGACGTCCGGTTTTGTGGCGAGCGCCCTTGCGATGCACAGCCGCTGCTGCTGACCGCCTGACAGTGAAAGCGCCTGCTGGTGAAGGCGGTCTTTCACTTCATCCCAGAGCGCAGCTGCCTTTAAAGATTCCTCGGCGATTTCAAGCAGTTTCTTTTTATTTTTTTCGCCGTGAATTCTCGGACCGTACACGACATTCTCAAATATCGACTGGGGAAACGGATTGCCTTTTTGAAACACCATACCGATCTGTTTTCTTAACTCTGCCGCATCCGTCTTTTCTTTCAGCAGATTGCGCCCGTTATAGATCATGTCGCCTGTCACTTTGACATTCGGGGCCATTTGCAGCATTAAATTTAATGTTTTAATAAAAGTGGATTTCCCGCAGCCGGACGGACCGATGATCGCAGTTACCTTCCGCTCCTCAAAACCGATCGTAATGTCTTTTAAAGCCTGATGGGCTCCGTACCATACGTTCATGCCGTGAATATCAAATAAATTATGTGTGTGCACCGCTTCCTTCACAAGGCTCACAGTCCTTCCCCCTATCCGAACTTTCCGTTAATGTAATCATCTGTCTTTTGCGCTTTAGGACTCGTAAAAATTTGTTCTGTCTGCCCGTATTCCACCACTTCCCCGTTTAAAAAGAAAGCCGTTCGGTCAGACACCCTCAGCGCCTGCTGCATGTTGTGCGTAACGATAATAATCGAATAATCTTTTTTCAGTTCTGTCAAAAGCGTCTCGATTCTGGCGTTTGAAATAGGGTCCAGAGCTGAAGCGGGTTCATCTAAAAGAAGCACGGCAGGTTTCATCGCAAGCGTACGGGCGATGCAAAGGCGCTGCTGCTGGCCGCCTGATAACGACAGAGCCGATGAATGAAGCCGGTCTTTGACTTCATCCCAAAGCGCAGCCTTCGTTAAGCTTTCTTCGACCGCATCATCCAAAACGGCTTTTCTGCGTTCACCCGCATACTTCAGCGCATGTGTGATGTTATTGTAAATGGATTTCGGGAATGGATTCGGTTTTTGAAACACCATACCGATCTCCCGTCTGAGAGACACGACATTAACCGCTTCCCCCAAAATATTCAGCCCTTCATAAAGAATCTCTCCCTCACTTCTTGCCGAAGGAATAGCATCGTTCATTCTGTTAATCTGTCTCAAAAATGTTGATTTCCCGCAGCCGGACGGACCGATCAGAGCCGTCACCGCATGTTTTTCAATATTCATGTTTACATCTTTAACCGCTTGTTTGTCACCGTAATAAATTGATAGATGCTTCACTTCCAAAACCGAAGACTCCGGCGAACGCTTTGTCTGTTCCGCATGTTCCCTGATGATGTGATCAATCATGTTTTCGCCTCTTTCCGATTAATTTGCCGTAAGCTTTTTATAAATGACAGATCCGAGCCATCTTGCACAAAGGTTAAACAAGAGCACCGAAATCACCAGCACCGCCGAGCCGCCGTTTGCAATCGCTTCGGCATCAGGGATGATTCCCTGCGTATTGACACTCCATATATGAACCGCCAGCGTCTCAGCCGGCCTGAAAATGTTGAAAGGAGATGATTCAGAAAACGGGTTTAAATCGGTAAAATTCAGCCGCGGCGTTGTCAATCCCGCTGTAAATAACAATGCGGCCGCTTCTCCGAATACTCTTCCTGATGCGAGAATGGCTCCGGTTAAAATCGAAGGAATCGCACTCGGAATCAGCACCGTTTTGACGGTATGCCATCTCGATACGCCTAAAGCGAGAGAAGCTTCTTTCAGCTCCTTAGGAACTGCAGTGAGCGCGCCTTCTGTCACCCGGACCATAACGGGAAGGTTAAAGACCGTTAATGCGAGCGCGCCTCCGATAATCGTGTAGCCCCATCCGGTCAGATTTACAAACATCAGCATGCCGAACATCCCGATGACAATGGACGGAAGCGAAGACAGCACCTCAATACACGTTCTGATAAAATCGGTGATTTTATTTTGGGGCGCATATTCAGCCATAAAAACGCCGCCCCCCACACCAAGCGGTATCGTGATCAGCATGGTGATAAACAGAATGTAAAAGGAGTTAAAAAGCTGATCCCGTATTCCGCCGCCTGACGAAATGGCGCTCGATTTTGACGTAAGAAAATGCAAGGAGATTTCAGAGACGCCGTGAATGAGAATGTACAAAAACAATCCTGCCAAAATCGCCGCGATTACAGCAGCGCATAACCCGAATACACCGGTGGCCAATTTATCCGTTATTTTCCGGTTCATTACACTTTCCTCCTAGATGACAAGTAGCGTATGAGCAATATAAACAGAAACGACATGATGAGAAGAACAAGCCCCATAGACCATAACGTATTATTTTCAATACTGCCGTATGTGGTATGGCCCATGTTTAACGTGATAATCGTCGTTAATGTTCCCGCCGTATCAAGCAGGCTTTCCGGCAGAAGCTTTGTATTTCCGATAACCATCTGTACGGCGAGTGCTTCTCCGAACGCTCTTGCCATCCCGAGCACGACGGCGGTCAGCAATGTCGGAAACGCCGCCGGGATAAGCACCTTTCTGATTGTCTGCCACCTCGTCGCACCAAGCGCGTATGAACCGTCGCGAAGATGTTTCGGAAGTGACGCAAGCGCATCAGCGGAAATCGATGTAACAGTCGGCAGAATCATTACCGAGAGTACGATCGTCCCCGCCAGAAGGCTGTGACCCGTTCCGCTTGATTTAAAAGAGCCGATAAACGGAACCAATACTGTAAGACCTATGAATCCATAAACGACGGACGGAATGCCGACAAGCAGCTCAATTACCGGCTGCAGCACCTTTTTTCCCCAAGTCGGCGCAATTTCCGTCATAAACACGGCACCCGCAATACCGAGGGGCGCTGCGATCAGAGCCGACAGAACCGTGACCGCAAATGATCCGAAAATAAAAGGCAGCGCGCCGAACTCAGGTTTTGCCTGGGTTGGATTCCAATTCAGACTTGTTAAGAACTCAATCGGGCTTACACCATTTACAAAAAAAGATTGCAGCCCCTTAATGCCGAGAAAAATTGTGATCGCCGCTGATGCCGCAATGATAATCGCGGCACACACAGACACAATCACCCTTCCGCGGACTTCATCCATTTGCCTGTTTTGTTTTGAGCTTATTAAGCGTTCGCTTACAGACTCTTTTTCTCTGTGATTTATCATTTGTTTACACTCCTATAAGGAAGAAGAGGCGGGGAGCCCGCCCTCCCCTCAGCTTTGCTTGCCGTTTGCGTCACGTGTGACTTTCATATCAGAGATCGGAATGTAGCCTTGATCTTTTACGATACTTTTCTGTACTTCATCGCTGTTCATATAGTCAAGAAACGTTTTTGTAAGGCCTGACGCTTCACCTTTCGTATAAGAGTGCTCGTAAGCCCAAATCGGATACTCGCCTGTGACGACGTTTTTCTCTTCCGGTTTGATGCCTCCGATCGATAAAGGCGTTACTTTGTCATCGTTTATATAAGAGAATGCCAGATAACCGATAGCTCCCGGCGTTTCCGCAATGATTTTTTTGACTGTATTGGAGGAATCCTCTGTAATGCCCTCAGCAGGATCTGCTCCGTCAAGCGCGTATTTGACGAACGTAGCGCGTGTTCCTGATGAATCAGGACGGTTCACGAGTGTAATTTTTTGATCTTTACCGCCAAGCTCTTTCCAGTTTTTAATTTTTCCTGTAAAGACGTCTGTCAGCTGTTTTTTGGTTATATCCTTTACGCCCGCACCGGGGTTGACCGCAGCCGCCATCGCCACTACCGCTACTCGGTGGTCTTTTAGGGCTTTCGCATCAATGCCTTCTTTTTCTTCAGCAAAGACATCTGAGTTGCCGATTTGCACTGCCCCTTCAGACACTTGCGAAAGACCTGTTCCTGAACCTCCCGCTTGCACCTGCACATCAGCATCCGGATGTTTTTCCATAAACTTTTCCGCCGCTGCCAGTACTAACGGCTGCATGGCTGATGAACCAGAAATGGTTAAAGAACCTGATGCTTTTTTATCCTCACTTGCAGATTGACTGTCTGTCTTGCCGCTTTCCTTTGCATTTCCGCATGCTGCAGCAACAATCATAACAGCAGCCATCAGAAGCATAAGCATCCATTTGTTTTTTTTCATTTCCTGAATTCCCCCTGCATTTAATGTGTAATTTGTCCTACAGGTCTAGAGTAAAGGGTTCTTGTAAAATGCGTATAAATCAAGTGTTAAGGTTTTGTAAATCCGGATGTTTTTTTGTATAAAAAAAACGCTCACAGATTGTGAGCGTTTTTCTATTAGTTGTTTGTATTGCCGTTTTCAGCGTCTTCCTGAATTTTATCTTCGTTTTTCTGCTTCGTATTATTATCTTCTTGTTTCTTTTTCAGCTCAAAGTATTTGTCCAGAGCTGCTCTCCCTATATCATTCGTAATCGAATATCGATCGCTGTAATCAATATAGGCCCAAGGAACGACTACAGAAATAGCCACTTCCGGATTATCCGCAGGTGCATAAGCGACAAGAGTCGTATTATACGTTCCTTCACCCGTCTCTGATTTGTCCGGACCGTCATAGAAAGATTGCGCCGTACCCGTTTTACCGGCAGGACTGTATGTCGCCGTCGCAAAATCAGTTGCGGCTGTCCCTTTTGTCATGACGCGTCTGAAACCCGCCTGCACTTCTTTAATATCTGCATTATTCATATCAATCTTGTTCAGTACTTGGGGCTGAACAGACTCTACAACGGCTCCGATTCCTTTTTTCGAATCAGGCTGCCTGACCTCTTTTACAAGCTGAGGCTTCAAACGATAGCCTCCATTGGCGATTGTAGATACATACTGCGCCATTTGCAGCGGTGTAAACGTATCATACTGTCCGATGGCAAAGTCTAACAGAAGACCGGAAATTCGCTGTGATCCTTGGTACCCGGTCGCTTCATTCGGGAGATCAATTCCTGTCTTAACTCCGAGTCCGAACTGATTGAAGTAGTATCTGAAAGTATCGAATGCCTTCATATCAAGCGGCAGGGACTGGCCTTTTTTGTACTCCCCTTTACCGACAGCAATCGCCGTTTTGAACATGAACACGTTTGATGATTCCTGAAGCGCTTTTTCGATATCTACGGGACCTAAATTCGTCCATGATTTTTTCGGGTTTTTACTTCCCTTGAAATACATAGGTTCATCCTGAAAAACGGTGTTCAAATTAATCGCGCCCGTCTGCAGTCCGGTCAACACCGTCGCTCCTTTGACCGCCGATCCCATTGCGTAGGAGGAAGTCATTGCGCCGAGGGCATAATCATTAATTTTGTACTTTCCATGGTCATTCGTAATCTGTTTGCCGGCCATCGTCAGCACTTCTCCGTTTTTCGGGTTCATCATGACGACGAAGGCCCGATCAAGAAGCTTCGTGCTCGGTCTCGCTTTTGCCGATTTTAAATTTTTCTCAATGATTTTTTCAACGGATTTCTGCAGGTCCATATCAATGGATAAAACAAGGTCTTTGCCGGCCTGTCCTTTTGAAATCACTTTGCTGCCCGTGACATTTCCGGATGAGTCGGTTAAGTTCTGCACTTTCTCTTTTTGGCCCTGCAGCAGGCTTTCATATTGATATTCTAAATAGCTTTTTCCGACCCTGTCATTCCGGCTGTAGCCGAGTGACAGATAATGATCCAGCAGGTTGGACGGAAGACCTTCGTTCGAACTGGATACACTGCCGAGCAATGTCCGGATCAGGCTTTTATAAGGATAAGACCGTTCCCAGTCAGACGTCACGTCAACTCCCGGCAGTTCATCTAAATGTTCGCTGACGACGGCCATTTCTTTTGCCGACACGCCTTCATTTTTGATGTATTGAGGCGTCAGGGAGTAGCCTGAATCCATCTGCCTTTTGATCGCAAGGATCTGCATGTCTTTTGAAGTGAGTTCATTCAGCTGTTTGTCTGTGATGCGTTTCAGCTGAAGCTGATATAAATCATCGTCAGACAGTTTTTTGTCTTCAGCTTTTTGCTTTTCTTCGGCCGTAATCAGTTTTTTCGCTTCATCAGGCCTCGTTAACATCCAATAGTCTTTTTTATCCCGCTCAGTCACCTTTTTGGTGCTTACCTTAATCATACCCGACAGTTTTTTTGCGATTTTTAAACGCTGTGCCTGGGTGGTTGAGGCTGAACGTGTATATGTAATCGCATTTAATGCTTTATTCGTTACGATGGGATTTAGGTTCCGGTCGTATATTTTCCCTCTCGGAACCGCCGTGCTGACATCAGACTCCTCCTGCTTATTGGCGGCGTTTTTATAATCATCACCCTGAACGATCTGCTTGATGCCAAGCTCGACGATAATCCAAGTGAAAATAAGAAACGCGGCCAAAAACAAAAAATTAAGCCGGATCGGCAGTGATTTTTTCTTTTCTTTGTTTACAGCTATTTTCTTTTTATTTCTCCTCATGACATCACCTTTTCTTATTTACAGAAAGAAATGACACCTTCTGTTCAGGTGCCATTTTTCATTCTAAAGGTTTTTTCGATATTTTTCTACAGATAACCCTTTTATCTTTCTCCTTTTATAAAATTCGGTTCCGCCGCCTGTTTTTGTCGGTCTTCTTCTACTGTTTCATCAGAAGTTTCCGTATCCAGTTTGATGTCTTTTATAAAGTAATAAATCAGCGGATGGCCGGCTCCGAGCAGCACGAGCGCCGCCGGTATTCCCACTTTTTCCTTGAACAATGTAACGATTACAAGGAAACAAAGGATGGAAACGATCCGGCCCGCATTTAAAAATAACTCCCTGAGCACAATGTATTCAATTCTGGCTTTTCTGGCAAGCCGCGCCCGGCCTATCACATCATATGTAAGCGAGACATACGGCACGAGCAGAACTGGATAGC
Source organism: Bacillus sp. GZB (assembly GCF_001975995.1). Lineage (NCBI taxonomy): Bacteria > Bacillati > Bacillota > Bacilli > Caryophanales > Bacillaceae > Bacillus > Bacillus sp. GZB. Next base: position 446,202 of record NZ_MTQG01000017.1, on the reverse strand, counting down.
CGATCGCAATAAACACTCCGTACAAAAGGAGCGTCGTGAAGCTCATTTTAAAAATGATGAGAAACAGGGCGCCGTACAAGATCAATCCGCCGATAAGAATCGCCTTTTTTCGCGCTCTTTTTTTGATGAGCCTTGATGCAAAATAATAAGCAAAAAAAGAAACCGCGGAATTGACGAGGCCGAAGGTTCCGAGCGCCAGCTCACTGTTTGTCGCAATGAATACAAATACGCTGATTAAAAAAACAAAAATCCCTTCTCTCAAGCCTTGAAAAAAGTGCGCGTTGGTAATCCGGCGCCAATTCAGATTCGTGTGGCGCTCATCAAAAACTTTTTTCAGCATAAACCGGCCTTTCGACTCCCTCCGCTTCAGAAAAAAGCTCATGACCACGGCAAGGGCAAATAAGCCGAGCGACAGGCTGAAAATGATTGTATAACCCGTATTGTTTTCAAGTCTTGAAATGACATATCCGGCCACAATCGGACCGATCATGCCCGCCGATGAAGACAAAATGCCTAAAAACCCGTTAAAAAAATCTCTCGTTTCCGGTTCCGTGATTTCGAAAGTCAGCACATTAAAAGCCAGCCAGTAAAAGCCGTATCCCACTCCGAGCACGGCCCCTATCAAAACGAGACGGGAAGCCGCAGTTTCTCCGGCAAGCAGCACACTTAAATAAAAAGCGGCCAAAAAGATAACGCCGAACCTGAGAATAAACACCCTGTCAATTTTTTTAGCCAGCCGGCCAGCCAGCAGAAAGGTAATCGGCTGCATCGTTACGACCGACAAATTGTATATGGCCAAATCAATAAATTTTCCCGACTGCTTCCACAAATACACGTTGACAAATGTATTTGACAGCGCGATGCCCAATGAGTAAAGGCCGCCAATCGTCAATAGCAGCAGCAGCCCTTTATTTATTTCGATGTCGCCGATAATTTTTTTTATTTTGCTCATCATTGACTCCCCTTTACTACACATTAGTTTGTCTCACTCAAACTGAGATATGTAAAAGGAATCAAAGTCAATAAAAAAACAAGGCCTCCCGCGGGAGACCTTGTGATCATTCAACTCAATTATTTTGCTTCGCTGTAAAGACGGGCAACTTCATCCCAGTTCACAACATTCCAGAAAGCTGAAATGTAATCAGGACGGCGGTTTTGGTAGTTCAGGTAGTAAGCGTGCTCCCAAACATCAAGACCGAGAACAGGTGTTTTACCCTCTGAAAGCGGTGAATCTTGGTTTGGCGTGCTTGTAATTTCAAGTTTGCCGTTGTTTACAACGAGCCAAGCCCAGCCTGAACCGAAACGGCCTGCAGCTGCTGCCGCGAATTTTTCTTTGAATTGATCGAAGCTTCCGAACGTGCTTTTGATCTCTTCAGCAAGCTCACCAGTCGGTTCGCCTCCGCCGTTCGGAGATAAAAGAGTCCAGAATAAAGAGTGGTTTGCATGTCCGCCGCCATTGTTGCGGACTGCCGTGCGGATGTCCTCCGGCACTGCGTTCAAATCAGCAACAAGCTCATCTACAGATTTCTCTGCAAGCGCTGATCCTTCGATCGCTTTGTTGAGGTTTGTCACGTATGTGTTATGGTGCTTCGTATGGTGAATCGTCATTGTTTCCTTATCGATATGCGGTTCTAAAGCATCATAAGCGTAAGGCAATTCTGGAAGTTTGTAAGCCATAATTTTTTCCTCCTTTAAATATATGTACTGAAATGCCGCTTAACGCGAACTTTTCTAATCTCAATGTAACAAAAGAAAGCGTGGTAATCAATGAAAAAGCTCACAATCCGGCGATTCCAGCAGACATATTACACTTTATCCGTTCACGGCCGAAATTAAACCTTTCTAAAGCACCGTCCATAAGAAATATCCGATCATAAAGAGCTGAATGACGCCTTTTGCCGCGACACTTGTTAAAAAGCCGATTAACGAGCCGAGCCCCACTTTTGCCGCGGACTTGATATCCTTTTGATGAACAAACACCTCAGCGCAGAGAGCACCGATAAACGGGCCTAATATAATGCCTGCCACGGGAATAACGAAGGGCCCGACCAATAATCCGATCGTGCTTCCCCAGATTGCCGCCCTGCTTCCTCCGTACCTTTTAACGCCAAGTAAATTTGACACATAATCAGCTGCGAATAAAACGGCCGCAAATACCGCCTCAATGAGCCAAAACAGGTAAGAATAAGGACTGAAAGAAAACAAAAATCCGTAGAGAAGAAAACCGGCCACAATAAAAATAACGCTTGGAATCACCGGATATACAAGTCCGATAAAAGCAATGACGAAGACTGCAATGATAATCAGCCAATACAAAACACTCATGACAAAAACACCCTCCTTTGTTTTGCGGGCGATCACCGCTTCCCGCTTTATCTTATTATGTATGATTCCTTATCACCGCTTTAAATACTCTCACTTGTGTTCATCCCCTGTGAACGATACAATAAGCAACATATACCAGTTTAGGCTAGGAAGTGAAGATGTTGAACATATTTACGGCTTTATTGAAAAGTACATACTCTCCGGTGGATATTGCAAAAACACGGTTTCAGGGGATAGGAAAAGCGATCCTTTATGTATTTTTGCTGTCTGTCCTTTTTACGCTGCCAAGCGCTTATTACCTTTGCTCCGGCACCGTAAACTCAATGAACGGTTTCAAAACCGTGTTAAAGAAAGATTTCCCTGATTTCAGCATTTCAAACGGAGAATTGCAGACGAAAGCGTCCGCCTCTAAGGAAACGGAAGCGAACGGCTTTGTCATCGTGTTTGATCCGACAGATGCTTACGGCGCGAAACAAATAGCGGCGAAACAAAACGCGATCGGCATTTTGAAAAATAAAATGGTGCTTGCTGTAGACGGACAGGCGACAGAAATGAATTATTCGCTGATGCCTGCTGATATCACAAAAAAAGAAATCATATCAGCATTAAACCAAAATAAAACAATGATCGTCACCGTCCTGTCCGTTTTGCTGTTCATCATGACAGCGGCCGGAAAATTCATTGAAGTATCATTTCTCGCTGTCATCGGCCTGATATTGAAAAATGCGCAAAGAAAGACATTGAATTACCAGCAGCTCTGGAAGCTTTCGGCTTATTCCATTACACTTTCGACCATATTCTTTACGATCATGCGCGCGCTTGTTATTACAGTGCCGAGTGAATTTTTAGTGAATTGGTTTGTAAACTTTATCATCCTTTTCCTCGTCTTAAAAGAGATACCGCCAAGAAAAACAGCTGTGTAACAAAGACTGCCCCCGGCGGTCTTCTTTTTTGTCATGAACAAAATGGGACAAGCATACAATGAAGTAAAAATGTATGCGGGAGGCGGTTGGAATGAAGCGGCTTACTTTTGTATTCGGCAGTTTATTTGTGATATTCATTATCTTTTACGATCTTAAAATCGGCACGATCCCTTCTCAAGACCTTCCAGCATACGCAGCGGCGGCACAGCCAGCAAAACAGGAAGCTTCATACAGAACGGTTACGGTCAAAAAAGGCGATACGGTGATGTCGATAGTCGGCGCACATAAAGCGCCTGATGATATTGCACAAGATTTTGAAGCGCTGAATCCGAATGTAAAAGCAAACGCCATTCGGGCAGGCACCGCTTATAAATTCCCCGTCTACCGCAATTAAACGTTAATTTCTTGTCAGTTCGGCAAATACACTGTTACAATATAACATGTAAATAGAAGTTGCCTGACATGTAAAAGGCTCAGCCTGCAAAAGCGGTAACTACAATTAAGGAGCGATTGACAAGTGAGTGAAATCACACATCGTACAAAAACGCGTCCCGTCAAAGTGGGACCTTTAACAATAGGCGGAAATAACGAAGTCGTCATTCAGAGTATGACGACGACCAAAACACACGACGTAGAAGCAACAGTTGCGGAAATCAACCGTTTAGCCGAAGCCGGCTGCCAAATTGTCCGGGTGGCATGTCCGGACGAACGCGCCGCTAACGCGATTGCCGACATCAAAAAACAAATTTCCATCCCTCTCGTTGTCGATATTCATTTTGACTACAAGCTTGCATTAAAAGCAATTGAGGGCGGCGCCGACAAAATCAGAATCAACCCGGGTAACATCGGCCGCCGCGAAAAAGTGGAAGCCGTCGTAAAAGCGGCGAAAGAAAAAGGTATTCCGATCCGGATCGGTGTAAACGCGGGTTCTTTGGAAAAGCGCATTTTAGAAAAATACGGCTATCCGACTGCTGACGGAATGGTTGAGAGTGCGCTTCATCATATCAAAATCCTGGAAGACCTTGACTTTCATGACATCATCGTCAGCATGAAAGCGTCTGACGTCAATCTCGCCATAGAAGCATACGAAAAAGCGTCAAAAGCATTTGATTATCCGCTCCACCTCGGAATTACAGAATCGGGCACGCTGTTTGCCGGAACGGTAAAAAGCGCGGCCGGACTCGGAGCGATTTTAAGCAAAGGAATCGGAAACACGCTCCGGATCTCTCTGAGCGCCGACCCGGTTGAAGAAGTAAAAGTAGCCAGAGAACTGTTGAAATCATTCGGTCTCGCTTCAAACGCGGCTACGCTTATTTCATGCCCGACATGCGGACGGATCGAAATTGATCTCATCAGCATCGCAAATGAAGTGGAAGAATACATTTCTAAAGTCAAAGCGCCGATTAAAGTAGCGGTTCTCGGATGTGCCGTTAACGGACCGGGCGAAGCAAGAGAAGCCGATATCGGGATTGCCGGCGCGCGCGGCGAAGGTCTTCTTTTCCGCAAAGGCCAAATCGTCCGCAAAGTCCCTGAAGAAACCATGGTCGAGGAGCTGAAAAAAGAAATCGACAAGCTGGCAGAAGAACACTACGCAAAGCTTGAAGCGGAAAAAGCAAAAGCAGAACAAGAAACACAAAAAGCTTGACGGATATTCCGCCAAGCTTTTTTTTGCGTTGTGTTAAAAAAACGGTGTAATGAAGATGCCGAGCACAAGGGAAACAATACCGATTCCCATCGCCCATCCGCCTAAAGCGCCTGCTCCTCTTCTTCTGGCGATATAGCCGACGATAATGCCGCATGCCCCTAATAAAACAGGGAGCACAAACAGGGAAATGATAGAAATAGCCAATGCTGCATACCCTATCCCCCGGCCTTCACTTACTCCGTCCCGGTTATCATCACGGTCTGCTGCCCGGTCAGAAGCACGATATGGCTCTGAAATTTCAGCCGCTGTTTCTTCTGAATAAACATCACGCGTGATATCGGTTCCTTCCGATCCATGATCCACATAGTAGTCGTTGCCTTTTCGATTTTCGTAATCGTATGCCACCTTCAATTCCCCCTTTTTCTTTTATGAAAGGAGCTTTTTTAGTTTCCGCGTTTTTTACGGATTCATGTTTGCTAAACTTTTCTGGTATTGTTAATTGTTTATGTTACACTTGAAGGGATGAATTTATAGGAGTGTGGACATGTTACGGTTAGGTATAGATATTGACGGCACAGTTACGGCACAGGATACATTTGTCCCTTATTTAAACCGCTCATTTCATCTTTCCATTACCTTGGATGATATGACTGATTATGATCTGACGAAGCTTTTGAACATTACAGACGAGGAATTTTGGGAATGGATGAACGTTCATGAAGCAGCCATATATAAAGAAGCGAAACTCGCGGAATTTGCCAAGCAGGCACTGGACGGACTGAAAGAAGAGCACCGTCTGATCTACATTACGGCAAGACGCGGCCACTTAGAAGATGTTACGCTGGACTGGTTTGCAAACCGGGACATTCATTACGATCACATTGAGCTTGTCGGAGGCCATCACAAAGTGGAAGCAGTCAAAAAACACGGCATTGATTTATTTTTCGAAGATCACCACGGCAATGCGACAATGATTGCAAAAGAAGCAGGCATTCCGGTTATCCTTTTTAACTCCCCATATAATCAGCTCCCCATCGATTCCAATATTATCAGGGTGCAGAATTGGCTTGAAGCCGTCGCCTGGATTAATAAAAACAAACATAGCTTTCAGCATGTTAAAAGCTGAAAAAAACCTCCTGTATAAGCAGGAGGTTTTTTATCGGCACGCCGGACAGGTGCCGTAAATTTCAAACTTATGGCCGCTGATTTCATACCCTTCCAAATCATCGTGCAGCTTATCCATCGGACAGGACTCAATTTCCTTCGTTTTCCCGCAGGTTAAACAGATAAAATGGTGATGATGATGGGTATAAGAGCATGTAAAACGGAACAGTTTTTCTCCGGAAAGCTCCGTCGTTTCCAAAATGCCGAGTTCTTCATATAACGAAAGATTTCTGTATATGGTATCAAAGCTCAGACCCGGATAGTCGTCATTTAATGCGGCAAGCACGTTTTTGGCGGTCAGATATTTATCAGAATCAGCAAAAAGCTGCAGCATGTCTTCTCGCTTACTCGTATATTTATACCCTTTTTCTTTCAGCAGGTTCAACGCTTCTTGTACGTTCATGAGGACCTCCCCTTTACAACACGGTATCGCTCCAAAAAGAAAATGGCAGCTGTCTGAACAGCAGGCCATTTTCTTATGATGTATCAAATTATACCTATAAAATGATGAAAAGTAAATGAAAGCCTAGTGAATCGCGGTTTTGAACTTACCGCCCCTCGTTTCATGGGTATTCATGATCGTAATAAAGGCGTTTTTATCAATTTCAAACACAATGGATTTCAATTTAGTCACTTCAAGCCTTGTCACGACCGCGTAAATGACTTCTTTGGTTTCATCCGTATATCCGCCTTTACCCTGAAGTTTGGTGGTTCCCCGTCCAAGCCGGTGCAATATAGCATCTGAGATCTCAGCATATTGCTCTGCAACAATAATGACCGCTTTTGTTTCATCAAGCCCCTGGATGACGGCGTCAATCGTTTTCATGGCAATATAATAAGTCATGAAAGAATACATTGCCTGCTCCGGACCGAACACAAAACCGGCCCAAATGAAAATAAACACATTGATGAGCATAACGAATTCCCCGACTGAAAAGGGCAGCTTTTTCGTGAGAAGGATACCGAGGATTTCAGTACCGTCCATCGAGCCTCCGTTTCGGATGACAAGGCCTACCCCGAAACCGAGCAAAAGCCCCCCGAATACCGTCGCCAAAATAGGCTGGGTCGTAATGGCCTCCACATGGTGCAATGAGGATTCAATCAGCGCTAAACCGACGATTCCGATAACAGTAGAGATGAGAAATGTTTTTCCGATATATTTATATCCGAAAATCATAAATGGAATGTTGAGTAACACAACGAATAAGGCAAAATTGAGGAGGGGATTGGACATAAAGAGGTGGTCTAAAATTAATGAAACACCGATAATGCCTCCGTCGATAAAATTATTAGGGACCAGAAACAATTCAATACTTACGGCGGCTGAACCCGCCCCGATCAGAATCATAATGACCCTGAAGATAAAGTGTAAAAATGATTCTCTTTTATGCTGTTTATTTGGGGTCATAAAATCTCCTTTCCTATAATAACTATTTTAAACAGTAAGCAACTTTATTTTACCATTAAAAGCTGTAACATTTTAATGATCTGCTCAATACATTATGTCTAAAGAGGTGAAAGTATCGATGATTTTAATACAAAGAATTATTTTGCAGCGGCTCAATCAAGTCACTGCGGACGATCTGCTGAAATATTCCAAGCAATACGGAATCAGCATTACGAGGAGTCAAGCGGCTGAGGTAGCGGCTCTGATGCACGGAAAAAACATCAATATTTTTGATGAACAGGAGCGGCTGCGCCTCCTGAAAAAAGTGGAAACGATAACCTCAAAAGAAACGGCGCGGAAAGTTGACGAACTTTTCAATCAATTCTCAGGGTAAGAAAGGAGGGACACCCGCCCCTCCTTTCTTTCTTATTGAGCTGATATTTTTTCAAGAAGCTCCTTATCAAACTGTTTTTCTTTCAGCATTTCGATTTCAAAACGGTACGGCGGCTTCTTATTTTTCTTGTCTTCGCCTACATACGGTGTTTCGAGGATTTTCGGAATATCGGCAAGCTGCTCGTGATGAACGATGTACTGCAGAGCGTCAAAACCGATCTCTCCGAACCCGATATTTTCATGGCGGTCTTTCCGGGCGCCTTTAATATTTTTACTGTCGTTAACATGAAGGACTTTTATCCGATCGATGCCGACGATTTTATCAAACTCGTTAAGAACACCGTCAAAATCATTAGCGACATCATACCCGGCGTCATGGGTGTGGCAAGTGTCAAAGCAGACGGATAGATGTTCATTATGCGTGACTCCCGCAATGATCTCGGCCAGCTCTTCAAAGCTTCTCCCGCATTCTGATCCTTTGCCCGCCATTGTCTCCAGCGCAATCTGCACGTTTTGCTCGGGAACAATCACTTCGTTTAGACCTTCAATGATTTTTTTGATGCCCGTTTCAGCTCCGGCTCCGACATGCGCTCCTGGATGAAGCACGATCTGTCTCGCGCCGATCGCTGCTGTTCTTTCAATTTCAGAACGCAGAAAATCAACGCCCAGCTCAAATGTTGCCGGATTTGTCGTATTTCCGATGTTAATGATGTACGGCGCATGCACGACAATCTCGTCGATACCGTTTTCCTTCATATGGGCGCGGCCCGCTTCGATATTCAAGTCTTCAATTTTTTTGCGGCGCGTGTTTTGGGGAGCGCCCGTATAGATCATAAATGTATTCGCCCCGTACGAAACAGCTTCCTTGCTTGCGGCAAGGAGCATATGTTTTCCGCTCATTGAGACGTGTGAGCCTATTTTCAGCAACCCGATTCCCCCTACTTTCCTCTGTTAGATTTGTTTCTTCTCTGCTTCTTTTTAATTTTTTCCATTTCGTAGCTCATTTTCTTTTTATAGCCCGGCTTTACTTTTTTCGGCTTTTTCACGAGGCGTTTCGCAATTTGGTCAGCCTCATTTGCCGTCTTTTTGCGATTTTTACGGCGGTGGCGGTCATCGCCTTTCTTCCATTCGCCGTTTACAAGCTCCGCATAGTCAAACACAATGCCCATCTTTTCGAGTCTTACGAGCGCATCTTCGTCAGAAAGCTCATAAATGGTCAGTGCTTGGCCTGATGAACCGGCGCGTGCAGTTCTCCCGACGCGGTGAACATAAAAATCCAGATCGTCCGGAAGCTCGTAGTTGATGACGTGGCTTACGCCTTTAATGTCAATTCCTCTAGCCGCAAGGTCTGTCGCAATGACATAAGTGAACTCCAGATCATTAATCTGCTTCATTACCTTTTTGCGCTCACGCGGCGTTAATCCCCCATGCAGAAGACCGACCCTCATTCCTTTTTCAGTCAGGTATTTCGCAATATGGTCAGCCGTGTTTTTCGTATTTGCAAACACAATGCCCAGATAAGGATTCAGATGAGACATCATATCAAAAAGCAGTTTGTCTTTATCACGCTGTTTAGAAGGAACCAACACATGTTCAATCTTTTCGGCTGTGATTCTTTTCGGCTCAACATGCGCATACTTCGGATTTTCCATATACTTTTTCAAAAACGGCTTCAGCTTTTCCGGAATCGTAGCTGAGAACACAAGCATCTGCAGTTCTTCCGGCATACGCGATCCGATATAATCAACGTCTTCTAAAAAGCCCATATCAAGCATCAGATCAGCTTCGTCAATGACGAGAGACTGCGCTTTATAGACGTTCAATGCCTGCGCCTTAATCAGATCCGCGATCCGGCCCGGCGTTCCGACGACGAGATGAGGCTGTGTTTTCAGCTTATCAATTGATTTTTGCTTGTCCGTCCCGCCGATGAAGCATTTTGTCCGGATCGGCTCATCTTCCGCACCCTGTGTGATTTTGAGCGCTTCCTGATGAATCTGATTGGCAAGCTCTCTCGTCGGCGCCGTGATAACGGCCTGTACCGTATCAGAACCCGGATCAATCCGATTCAAAATTGGCAATAAATAGGCGTGGGTTTTCCCCGTCCCCGTCTGGGACTGCCCGATCACGCTTTCGTTTTTCAGTACGGCAGGTATCAGACGCTTTTGAATATCTGTCGGTTCATAAAAACCAAGGCGGTGAACTGCATCTATAATAAACGGTTTTAAATTGTATCCATCAAATTTAGTTTCTTTCATTTTTCCCAGCTCCTTAAAGCGGCACATTCTGTGTCCATCATCACATTATAACCGATTTTACTTAAAAACACCATGTCTTGGGGGAATCCTGTTTTCGAGACAGAAAAGCAAATGCCCCCCCCGATGCATATTGTAATAGCAGAGAGACAGAAAGGAGGTACAAGTATGTTTCCACAGCAGCCGATGAGAAATATGGCGCAGCAGGGACGGCCGTTTATGAATCCACGTATGATGATGGGAGGAAGACCGTCATTGCCGGGACGGCAGCTGATGCAGCAGGGACGGCAGCTTTTCCCTCAGCAGCAGATGGCCGGAGCGGGCCTGAGAAACGCAGGCACGGGCGGCGGAGGGGGCTTAAAAGGGATGCTTTCCCGTTTTTTACCCGGTTCAGGAGGAGGAAGCGCTGCCGCGTCGGCACCGGCGGCGGCCAGCGGAGGAGCAGGTGCAGGACTGCAGGGAATACAGAACCTGGCAAGTCCGGCATCCCTGTCGAGCATGCTCGGCAACGTTCAGAAGGTGCTCGGCGTGGCGCAGCAGGTTACGCCGATGATCCAGCAGTACGGTCCTTTAGTACGGAGTCTGCCCGCCATGATGAAGCTTTACAGCCAATTAAGCAGCAGTGATGACGAGAATGAATCTGACGAGACGAAAGAAACAGACGAACAGGACAAAAAGGATGAAGCTGAAAAAACAGATGAAACAGAAGATGAAAACAAATCAGACGCCTCATCCAAAACATCAAAGAAGACGTCTGAAAAAGCATCCGCTTCAAAAGAAAAAGACGCCGCACAGGCAGACTCAGCGGAACAGCCGCGTCCAAAAAGAACATCGGGCAGATCAAAGCCGAAATTATATATTTAACATTCTTTGATATCTCACGAAAGATTAGCTATAATGAGATCAGAAGAATGCAAGATTTGAGCCGTTTAACTACGGCTTTTTATATTGCCTCTACACTCACTTTTGATAGGAGGACATCTACATTGGACGTTATCAAAATATCGCCGCGCGGCTACTGTTACGGCGTTGTTGATGCCATGGTCATAGCCAAAAACGCGTCACTCGATAAAACACTGCCAAGACCTATATATATACTCGGAATGATTGTTCATAATAAGCATGTCACAGATGCGTTTGAGGAAGACGGCATTTACACGCTTGACGGCACAAACCGTCTGGAGATTTTAAAGCAGGTGGAAAAAGGAACCGTTATTTTCACGGCTCACGGGGTATCTCCGGAAGTAAGAAAAGCCGCTGAGGAAAAAGGGCTTGTTACGATTGACGCCACATGCCCGGACGTCACGAAAACACATGACTTAATCCGAAAAGTAAAAGCTGAAGGCTATCACGTCATATACATCGGTAAAAAAGGCCACCCCGAGCCTGAAGGAGCCGTCGGCGTCGCTCCTGAAATCGTTCATCTCGTTGAAACAGAGGAAGACGTGAGAAACCTCGATATTCAGGCTGAGAAATTAATCGTTACAAACCAAACGACCATGTCCCAGTGGGACGTCCATGATATTATGGAATCAGTTCAAGAAAAGTACCCGCACGTGGAATATCATCAGGAAATCTGCCTGGCTACACAGGTTCGTCAAGAAGCTGTCTCAGAGCAGGCAAAGAAAGCGGACTTAACCATTGTTGTCGGCGATCCGAAAAGCAATAACTCCAACAGACTGGCGCAAGTGTCAGAAGAAATCGCCGGAACAAAAGCCTACCGAATCGGAGACATCAGTGAACTGAAGCTCGAATGGCTGAAAGACGTCAATACCATCGCCGTTACCGCAGGCGCATCAACACCGACACCGATTACAAAGGAAGTCATCCGCTTTTTAGAGCAGTTTGACCACAACGATGAATCGACATGGCAGCTTGAACACAGTGTGCCGCTTAAAAAAATCCTTCCGAAAGTAAAAATAAAAAACTGAGGCCCGAGGCCTCAGTTTTTTTATAAGAAGGTAAATGGGTTTGTATCTGTTTCGGAAGCGAAAATGCGCACATCATAGTTTTTCTCTCCGGCCATTGCCGTAAGCTTCTCAGCCGTGCCTTTTCTCATGATCTTTTCAGCATAATGCCCCGGGTCCACGACGTTTAATCCCATCATCATCGCATCATGCGCTACATGGAAATAAAGATCGCCCGTCACGTAAACATCTGCACCCTTCCGCTTTGCCTGATAAATATATTTATTTCCGTCACCGCCAAGAACCGCGACTTTTTTCACCTTGCTGTTTCGCTCTCCGACCATCCGGACTCCGTTAACGTCAAACTTTTCTTTCACAAACAGCGCAAACTCTTCAAGCGTCATATCTTGCTGAAGTTTTCCGATGCGGCCGAGCCCTTTTTCAAGCGGAGACTGCTCCACCGGATAAATATCATATGCCACCTCTTCATACGGATGGCTTTTTTTCAGCGCTTTTACGACGGTTCTCTCCATACTTGCCGGAAAAACGGTCTCAAGTCTCACTTCATGGACGAGCTCCAGTTCTCCCGTCTGTCCGATAAACGGTTCTGCCCCGTCCAGCGGCTTAAAGCTGCCGATTCCCTCAGAGGAGAACGCGCAATGGCTGTAATTGCCGATATGTCCCGCTCCGGCGTTGCCAAGTGCAGTTCTTACAGCTTCTTCATAGTCTTTCGGAACATATACGGCAAGCTTTTTCAGCGGGTCCGAATATGTCGGGACGAGCACCTCTGTGTCTGTCAGGCCGAGAGCTTCGGCAAGCAGATCGTTCACACCGCCGTCCGCCACATCAAGATTCGTATGAGCGGCATATACGGCAATATCATGCTTTATACATTTCTCAATCAGTCTTCCGCCAGGCTGATCAGTGGTGATCTGTTTAAGCGGCCGAAAAATCGGCGGATGGTGGGCGATAATTAAGTCAACTTTTTTCTCAATGGCTTCATCTACCGTTTGTTCCAGAACATCCAGTGTCATCATGACATTTTTCACCGGCTTATTCAATGTACCGATCTGCAGACCGATTTTATCTCCTTCCACCGCAAAAACCTTCGGTGAAAATTGTTCAAACAGCTGGATGATTTCCTGTCCGTTCACATGTTTAGGCATGTCCGATTACCTCCTTGAGTAGAGAAATCCGCTCTTTCAACTCAGCTAATTTTTCATGGTTTTCATGCTTTGCGCTGCGGCTGATCTGTTCATAAATTTGTTCAGTATGCTTAAGTTCCTGGCTCCATTTCCGAAGAAACACTTCATTCCTCTCTTTTAATAAAAACGGACCCGCAAGCATTCCGGCAGCCATCGGCACGTCCCGATACGGCGCATCACGGTCGCCAGTTTCCGCAACGAGGATTTCATAACACTTTCCGTCTTCTTCGAGAATCACTTCATCAAGCAGTTCATAGCCTTCCTGATACAGCCACTCTCTTATATGAACGGCATGAATATTCGGCTGCAGAATCAGCCGTTCACGCCCCGTCAATTTCGTTTTTCCGGACTCCAAAATATGAGCGATCAGCGCTCCGCCCATGCCAGCGATTGTAATGGCGCCGGCTTCTCCTTTTTCAAGGACGCTCAGCCCGTCACCTTTCCTTACGGAGATAAGAGTGCTTAAGTCCAGTTTTTCCACCTGCTGTTTGGCGGATAGATACGGCCCGTCTGTAATTTCACCGGCGATTGCCCGGCTTGCCAAATGATTCAAAACGGCATAGCAAGGAAGATACGCGTGGTCTGACCCGATATCAGCAACCAGGGCACCCGGAGGGATATATTCCGCCACAGACTGCAATCTTTTAGATAACTTCATTTCATTCACAATATCACAACTTTTCTCAGGTTCTTTTTCCTTTACTATCATATAAAAAAACCGCCCGGAATCCAAGCGGCGGATAGAGTTTTTCATATGTCTTTTATATAGGGACCGGTAAAGCTTTATTTAATGTCAGAAACCCATTTTGCCATGTCATCCAGCTTTTCGGCCGGCACAAGGCCCGCGGGCATCCCGTTGCCGCCTTTTTCAATTTTTGTTTTAATCTCAGCGACATCTTTTCTTTTGCCGACGCCTTTTAAGTTCGGCCCTGACACACCTTCATAGTTTTCCCCGTGACAGGTGATGCAGTTCGCTTTATAAATCTCTTCAGGTGAAGCGTTTGCAGTTTCCTTCTCGGCATTTTTGCTTTCATCGCCGCTTGCGATCTGATGCGCATCTCCATTGCCTTTTACAGCTAAAAAGAAAGTCAGCCCTATTCCCAGCACTGCAATGAGCAAAAAAGGAATCAGCGGATTCCACTTCATATCTCCATCCCCCTTTTTCATTCTCCCCCTATGTAAACACTTCTAATTCTAACTTATTTTTACAAAAAGTAAATGGTCTTGCTCAGCAATTTCATTGATTTCACAATTTATACAAAAAGCAAAATAACTGTTTTGTTTATCACAAAATTATCTTTATTCTATTGTATAATGAATTGTATACGCTTACAATAAAGAATATAAATAAACTTATCTCATTTTCCCCCTTTCAGGACATGCCGCATTTTTTCCGAACTCATTTGCAAAACATATGCTTATCCAGTAAAATAAAGGTATATTATCCATATATCTTATACATAAAAAAGAACGGATCAAAAAGACCCGTTCCATTCTATTCGAGAAAATCCTTCAGACGTTTGCTTCTGCTCGGATGTCTCAATTTGCGAAGCGCTTTTGCTTCAATTTGGCGAATACGCTCTCTCGTTACTCCAAACACTTTGCCGACTTCTTCCAAAGTTCTTGTGCGCCCGTCATCCAGACCGAAACGGAGACGCAGCACGTTTTCTTCACGATCTGTCAACGTATCCAGCACATCTTCCAGCTGTTCTTTTAAAAGCTCATATGCCGCATGATCCGACGGAGATGTCGCTTCCTGGTCTTCGATGAAGTCACCGAGATGTGAGTCGTCTTCTTCACCGATCGGCGTTTCTAAAGAAACAGGCTCTTGAGCAATTTTTAATATTTCACGGACTTTTTCAGGCGTAAGATCCATGTCTTCAGCAATCTCTTCCGGTGTCGGCTCTCTGCCAAGATCCTGAAGAAGCTGACGCTGCACCCGGATTAATTTGTTGATGGTTTCCACCATGTGAACCGGGATACGGATTGTTCTCGCCTGGTCAGCGATGGCGCGTGTAATCGCCTGTCTGATCCACCAAGTCGCATACGTACTGAATTTATATCCTTTACGGTAGTCAAACTTCTCGACTGCTTTCATGAGACCCATGTTTCCTTCTTGGATCAAGTCTAAGAAAAGCATGCCGCGGCCGACATACCGTTTAGCAATGCTGACAACTAAACGAAGGTTTGCTTCAGCCAGTCTGCGTTTAGATTCCTCGTCACCCTCTTCAATTTTTTGAGCGTAGGTGATTTCTTCTTTAGCAGAAAGAAGATTTACCCGTCCGATTTCCTTAAGGTACATGCGGACTGGATCATTGATCTTTACACCAGGCGGTACGCTGAGGTCATTAAGGTCAAATTCTTCTTCGGCTTTGGCAAGCTGTTGAATATTAGGATCTTCCGTTTCTTCATTTTCACTAATTAATTCAACACCTTGTTCTCCTAAAAATTCATAATACTCATCCATTTGGTCTGATTCAATTTCAAAGCTGGACATGCGTTCAGCAATTTCTTCATATGTTAAAACGCCACGTTTTTTTCCAGTTTCAGTAAGCTGCTCTTTTACCTGGTCTAATGTAAGTTCTGTTTCTGTTTCGTGGGTTTGTTTATCAGCCATTATGGATCCCTCCTTCCAAAGCTTGCAACGAATTCTAAAAGCGGTATGTTTCTTATCCGACCCGGAAGCCTTCTCTCTTTTTCAGCATGCAGGGCTGCGGATAATAAATGACAATTCATGATGAGGTTAAGCGATCTATTTGCTCCTCCGCAAGGAATCATTGCCAATCAGAACGCAAGCCTCTTTTTGGTGTTACTTTAATGATCGGTTCAATGCAACAATTTCTTGAGCCAGAGACGCAGCTTTCACGAAGTCTTTCTGCCTCTCCGCATCCGCTCTTTCTGCTTCTTTTTCCTTTATCATTGACCATTTTCGGTGATCCAACACTTTTTTTACGTAATCGGATAACTCGGCCTCTGAGAGCTCCTCGTTTACTTGGAGCATCCCTATATCTGAAAGCAGCTGGCTGATTTCCTCATCCTGCATTCTCGCCATAAGATGCTGCGGCGTCATGTCAGCGCCCTCTTCATAAACAGCGTACAGGTATGCTGCCAGCGCACGATGTCCGTCAATGTTAAATTCAAAGCCGACACGCTCAATCACTTTCTTTATGACGTTTCGGTCTCTCAGCATATGAGCGAGCAGAAGTCTTTCCGCGTTCTCATAGGCGGGACGGAGACGGCGCCGTTTCGCTTTTGTCGTCACCCTGGCCCGTCTTGTCTGCGGTTCGGCGTTTTTGTCGCCGGGGGCGTTTTGTCTGGCGTAGATGGAAAGCTGTTCCGTCAAAGATTCTACCGAAAGAGAAAATTCCGAGGCGAGCTGCTTCACATACATTTCCTGCTCAAGCGACCCGGAAAGAGCGCTGATTTCTTTCAGCACTTCTTTCATGTAAGCGAGCCGGTCTCCTTCGTCAGATAAGTTTTTCCCTTTGCGGAAATACTGCATTTTAAAAGCCATGACCGTAACGCTTGCATCAATGATATCGGTCCGGAATTTTTCTCCGCCCCGGGTTCTGATATAATCATCAGGATCAAGCCCGTCAGGCAGCATGCTTACTCTTACCTTACAATCGGCTTTCTGGAGCAGGCCGGCCGCTTTCAGCGTAGCTTCGTACCCGGCTTTATCCGAATCGTAGCAGAGAATGACCTCCTGAACATTTCTTCTGAGGATTTTCACATGTTCTTCGGTGAGCGACGTCCCCATTGTGGCGATACTTTCTTTTACGCCTGAGCTGACGGCGGATATGACGTCAGCGAATCCTTCAAACAGAACGGCTCTCTCCTCTTTCCTGATCGGCAGGCGCGCTTTATGAAAGTTATACAGCAGCTTAGATTTATGAAACAGCGGCGTTTCCGGGCTGTTCATATATTTCGGCTGCTGGCTTCCGAGCGCCCTTCCTGAAAAAGCCGCCACGGCTCCGTGGTGATCATGAATGGGAAACATAATTCTGTTTCTGAAACGGTCAAAATACCCGCTGCCGTCTTCCCTTCTGATCAGCAGACCCGCTTTTTCCATCAGTTCTTCCTCAAAACCGCGCTTTTTCAAGAATTTCGTCATGAAATCCCAGGAATCCAGCGCGTAGCCGATTTCAAACTCATCTATGAGCTCTTTCGTAAAACCCCTTGATAAAAGGTAATCTAACGCTTCCTGGCCTTCCTTTGTATTTATTAGCAAATGATGGTAAAATTTCTTCAGAAGCTCGTGGGCTTCCGCCATCTTCTGCTCTCCGGAAGATTCAGGCCTGGATGCAGAGTGAATCGTTATATCATCAGGGAAATCAATCTGATATTTATCCGCAAGGTGAGAAACAGCTTCCGTAAATGAATAGCCTTCCATCTGCCGTAAGAAAGAGAAAACGTTCCCGCCCGCACCGCATCCGAAGCAATGAAAGATCTGCTTATCGCTGGAGACGGAAAACGAGGGCGTGTTTTCCCCGTGAAACGGACAGAGCCCAAAGTAGTTGCGGCCTTGCTTTTTCAATTGGACATAATCACCTATGACTTCAACAATGTCTGCTGACTGCTGCACCTGATTAACTACTTCATCTGGTATGCGGTTTCCCATCTTATAACACTCCGTCGTACATTATTCGATGCTTTGATTTGAAATCCCTTCATCATTCGACAGGATTTTTTTAAGCAGGGTAACAAATCGATTCCGATCTTCTTTATTTAATTTTTTAGGTCCTTTGGAATGAATGCCGCTTCTTCTCATTTTGCCTGACATATGACGGCTCATCAGAGCGAAGTCAATCGTGTCTTCAGTATAAGAACGGCCCCTTTCCGATAAGACGGCAATATTTCTGTTCAGCAAAAGAGAGGCTAAACCGATATCCTGCGTGACTACGACGTCTCCCGATCTCACATGGTTTGCGATATATAAATCTGCCGCTTCTTTATGAGGATCAACGTATACCCAGTTCTCGTCTTTGCTTCTGGAAAGCTGGTAGTGTTCAAATGATGCGACGAAAATAACCCGAACGCTGTATTGCGATGCAATGAGCATTATTTCCTCTTTTACGGGGCATGCGTCTGCATCGACAAAAATCGTCTTTTCTTTTTCATTTAGAAGACTAATTCTCCATCCCTCCATCAATCTCCTGCATAAAAACAAGCGAAATCGCATATGCTCCATGACTGCGGATCTATTTTGAGCTTTGTCGAAAAATTTCCGGGAGTTATTCTTGACATCTTACCCATAATAGTTTATTCGTATCACACGAAGCTTAAACCTAAAAATAAACATTTTATCACAATTTTTTATTATAATACAAACTTCGCGAAGATGCCATCCTTTTTGTTTATTCCCTATTTGCATACCCAAAAACCCAGGATAAAGCGTCCTGAGTTATCGGCCCTTTGTTTTGAGATGATGAATGATGTTCGCTGTTTCCTCGACCGCTTTATTCGAAACGTCAACGACTTGGCAGCCGATCCGGTCCACGATTCTCTCAAAATACTCCAGCTCTTCTTTAATTCTGTTGATATTGGCGTAAATGGCTTTGTCATTTAAGCCGAGAGATTTTAACCGTTCTTTTCGTATATGGTTCAGTTTATCAGGGCTGATTTTTAAGCCGATGCATTTTTTCGGATCAACGCTGAACAGTTCTTCCGGCGGATCGACCTCAGGAACGATCGGCACATTGGCCACTTTCAGACGCTTATGGGCAAGATATTGTGATAATGGGGTTTTAGACGTTCTGGATACTCCGAGCAGGATGATATCAGCTTTTAAAATGCCTCTTGGATCCCTGCCATCGTCATATTTGACGGCAAACTCAATCGCCTCGACCTTTTTGAAATAATCTTCATCAAGCTGACGGACGCGGCCCGGTTCATATTTGGCGGTCAGACCGTAAGCCGATTCCATTTTATCGATGAGCGGACCGATAATATCGTAATACAGCACATTCGCTTTTTCCGCTTGTTCAACCAGGTATTTGCGCATTTCAGGAACAACGAGCGTAAAACAAATAATGCCGCCGTCCGCTTTGGCGAGAGACACGACTTCATTAATGGTGCCGATATCTTCCACATAAGGTATTCTTCTGATATGCGTATCATCGGCTGAGCCGTTAAACTGGCTGAGCGAGGCTTTTACAACGAGTTCGGCGGTTTCTCCGACTGAGTCTGATACTACATAAATGATGCGATTGTCCATGTTATCCCCCCGTTAGTTTTCAAGCTTATATGATTTCATTTTCTGATAAACTGACAAGTATCTTAGTCATATTCGTTTTGGTAAACCGGCCGATGACCTCAAAGCCTTTATCCGTATCTTTAATAACGGGCAGGGCATCGATCTGTTTTTCAATTAAATACTTGGCGATATCCATCACATAATCGTCACGCCGGCAGACGGCGATATTCGGCATTCTTGTCATGATAATATGAACCGGTATTGAGGCAAGTTCCTGCTGGCCGATGCTCGCCCGCAGCAAATCTTTGCGTGACAGCACACCGACTAAGACAGCATCACGATCTACGACAAATAACGTGCCGACATCTTCTAAAAACATGGTGCAGATGGCATCGTATACCGAGACATTCTCATTGATGACAACAGGGATCGATTGAAAATCTTTCACTTGCAGCTTTTTCAGTTTATCCGCAAGCAGCTGATTTCCCGTTTTCCCCGTATAAAAATAACCGACCCGCGGACGGGCCTCTAAGAAGCCTGACATGGTGAGTATGGCCAAGTCCGGCCGCAGCGTAGCCCTCGTTAAATTGAGCTGTTCTGCGATATGCTCTCCGGTAATCGGGCCGTTTTCCTTTACAATCTGTAAAATTTGTTCTTGCCGTTTATTTAATTCGATCGTACTCACCACCTTTATGGAAGGGTTTCTTTATCTATGTTTTCATTCTGTGATGTTTATGTAAAAGGGGAAAAGACGATTGCCGATCACACAGCAACCGTCTTTTTCTTTATTTTACAATAAGATGATTCATATTAGCAAAAGACTTGATCACATCTGCAAGAGCGGTCATTTGCGCTAAACGGTTGGTTTTTAATGTTTCATCGTCCGCATTTACCATCGTGTGATTAAAGTAGTCTTCGATCGGCTCCTTTAATCCGCTGAGCACAGCAAGCGCCTGTTCATAGTTTTTGGAGACAAAGCTTTCAGCGACACTGTCTTTTGTTTTTTGATAAGCGTCATACAGCTTTTTCTCCTGTTCATTTTCAAACAGATCCGGCTTGACATCGCGACTCTCGCCTTTTTTGCTGATGGAGATGACCCGGCCGAGTGATTCAGCCGTTTCTTTGAAGCCGGGTGTGCCGAGGTGCTTCTCAAGCACTCTTGCCTTATGAACGGCTGCATACGGCTCAAGCTCTGTGCTGTCCAGAACGGCTTCAATAACGTCATGACGGATGTCTTCAGCGTTTAAGACGTATTTCAGACGCTGTGTAAAGAAATCAAGGAGCTCATTTTCTTTTTCCGTTTCTGTCAATGACAGCAGCTCTTTAAACGAAATGCCCCAATTGCGGTCGATCAGAATGGAAACGATGCCGCTTGCCTGACGGCGCAATCCGTACGGGTCCTGAGAACCTGTCGGAATCACGTCAATGCTGAAGAAGGAAGCAATCGTGTCCAGTTTATCAGCTAAAGCCACAACCGCGCCGGTAAAGGTTGAAGGCACTTCTCCCCCGGCTGCTCTCGGCATATAGTGCTCATTGACAGCGGCAGCGACGGCATCATCTTCACCGAGCATGCGCGCATATTTTTCTCCCATCACGCCTTGAAGCTCTGGGAACTCATAGATCATATGTGTAACCAGGTCAAATTTAGAAATCTCTGCGGCGCGCTTCACAAGTTTTTGCGTCTGTTCATCCGCTTTCAGGCGGACGGCAAGTTTGCCCGCAATGGCGGCCACTCTTCTTACTTTATCTCCAAGGGAGCCGAGCTCTTCATGGAAAACGATATTTTCCAGTTTCTTCACGTTTTCATCAATGTTCAGCTTTTGGTCTTCTTTGTAGAAGAACGCAGCATCTGAAAGCCTTGCTCTCAGCACTTTCTCGTTTCCGCGGGCAACATTTTCAATTGCATGGCTGTTCCCGTTTCTTACCGTAATAAAATGAGGCAGCAGATTTCCGTTTTCATCTTTTACCGGGAAGTAGCGCTGATGCTCTTTCATTGTTGTTACAAGCACTTCTTCAGGGATAGAAAGAAATTCGGATTCAAAAGATCCGTAAAGCGCTGTCGGGTATTCCACCAGATGGTTGACTTCGTTCAGCAGGTCCTCATCGATCGGAATATTCCATTTCTTCTCGGCCGCAAGCGCGTCCAGCTGGCTTTGGATCATTTGTTTGCGTTCTTTCGGGTCAGCAATGACGCTTTGTTCTTTCAGCAGCTTTTCGTATGATGCCGGTGCATCAACAGATACTTCTTGGCCGAGAAAGCGGTGTCCCTGCGTGTGCCGGCCCGTCTCGACATTTGTGATTTCAAACGGGATGACGTCTTTCCCAAAGAGAGCGGCAATCCATTTGATCGGACGGATATAGCGCAGATCCTGCGTGCCCCAGCGCATGTTTTTCGGAAAATGCATTCCGGCAATCAAATTTTCCAGCTGCGGTAAAAGTGTCTTCGTCTCTTGTCCCGCCTGGAATTTTTGAACGAAGACATATTCCGTGCCGTTTACATCTTTTATATACAGGTCATCCACTTCGGCGCCTTGGCCTTTTGAAAATCCGATAGCGGCTTTTGTCCAGTTTCCGTCAGCATCCTGAGCGATTTTTTTCGCCGGGCCTTTTGCTTCTTCCTGAATATCAGCCTGTTTTTCTGCTACGTCTTTTATATATACTGCCAGACGTCTCGGCGTATTAAAAAGTTTCACTTCGCCGTGGGCGATATTTTTTTCAGCCAGCCAGCCGGTCAGCTTTTCACCGAGCTGCACCATGCTGTCATGTAAAAACCGCGCCGGCATTTCCTCGAGTCCGATCTCTAAAAGCAAGTCTTGTTTACTCATGGGAAGAGCCCTCCTCTTTAAGCATTGGGAACCCTAATTTTTCCCGTTCTTCATAATACGTTTTTGCCACTTTTCTCGCTAAGTTGCGGACACGGCCGATATAACCCGTCCGCTCTGTCACCGAGATCGCGCCTTTTGCATCGAGCAGATTAAATGTGTGAGAGCATTTCAGCACATAATCATAGGCCGGATGCACGAGCCCGTTATCCATTTGTCTGATCGCTTCTTTTTCATAGGTGCTGAACAAATGGAAAAGCATATCCACGTCAGATGTTTCAAAAGTATAAACGGAATGCTCATATTCAGCCATCATAAATAAATCTTTCACAGTAAATCCTGACGTCCATTCAAGATCAAAGACGTTTTCTTTATCCTGAATATATGACGCGAGACGTTCAATACCATATGTGATTTCAACGGATACCGGTTTACATTCAATTCCGCCCACCTGCTGGAAGTATGTAAACTGAGTAATTTCCATCCCGTCAAGCCATACTTCCCAGCCGAGACCTGCACAGCCTAAAGACGGGTTTTCCCAGTTGTCTTCTACGAAACGGATATCATGTTCAAGCGGGTCAATGCCGAGCGCACGCAATGAATCAAGGTAAAGCTCTTGAATGTTATCAGGCGACGGCTTGATAATGACTTGGAATTGGTGATGCTGATAGAGCCTGTTCGGGTTTTCACCGTACCGTCCGTCCGCAGGCCGTCTGGACGGCTCAACGTAAGCCACTCTCCACGGTTCCGGCCCGATGCTTCGTAAAAATGTATACGGGCTCATTGTGCCTGCGCCTTTCTCCACATCATACGACTGCATGAGCACACAGCCTTCATTCGACCAGTGCTTCTGCAAGGTTAAAATCATATCTTGAATGTTCATTTCAAGCACCTCCACTTTCTCCATTCTTTTACAAGTGCGGCGGCAACCAAAAAACTCCCGTCTCTATGCTTGCCGGCCGCAAACATAGGGACGAGAGTTCTCCCGCGGTTCCACCCTAGTTGCTGAGGATGTGAATCACTCAGCCTCTTTTTAAAGGGTTGCTCGAGAATGCCTTTCGTTGCGCGCTCATCCTTAGCTTACACTGCCCTAAGGTCGCTTGTATGAGTTGGACGCAAGTACTTCTTTCTGTCACTGCAACATATTTTATAATAAATGATCATATAAAAAGATGGGCAGAATGTCAACTTTTGTTTTCATCCAAAAGGTTCTTCATGCTTTCCATCTGATCTAAAAACCGTTTTGACTTTAAATAAAGTCCTGAGTATTCCTCGTAATACAGATCAATGACCCGTTTAATTTCGTTTTTGGTTTCCTGTTTTAACGAGACGCTGCCGAGCCTTCCGATATCAAAGTAATAAAAAAGCCTTAGCAGCCTTGCCGTTTGCGGCGAAATCGGAACTCTGTACGGATCCTTTTCAAAGCAGCGGTGGCAGATAAACCCGTTATCTCTTATCGAAAAATGAAACGTCCCTTCCCCGCTTTTGCAGTGGACACAATGATTCAGCTCCGGATACAGCCCCATGACGCCGAGCATTTTCATCTGCACGATGAAGGTGATCACGTCCGGGTCAGTCCCGTCATTCAGCCTCTTAAAGGATTCGAGAATCAATTCGAATAAATAGGGGTTCGGTTTCTTCACTTCCGTTCCTTTGTCAGTGAGTTCAGCGATAAAAGCGGCATACGCCGTCAAAAATAAATCTTCTCTGATCGTTCTCATGCTGAGAATCATTTCACCCTGCTGGAGCGTGCCGAGTCCGGATGTTCTTTGCATTAAAAATGACCCGTACAAAAACGGCTGGCTGACTGCTGACAGCCGGCTGGCTGACTTCCTGGCGCCCCTTGCCATGACGCCGATTTTGCCGTGTTCCCTCGTCAGCAATGTCACGATTTTATTCGTCTCCCCGTAGTCATTCGTACGGAGCACGATTCCTTCACATTTAGTCAGCATTTCCGCACCTTCCAACAACGGGAGGGGCCAAGAGGTTTACAAAATTGGAAAATCAATTCGGGCTAGCTCATCTTCCGGTTCTTCGGGTCTTTCCAGGTTCTCTTTTTCCAGTTCTTTAAAAAGAAGGTACGTATCAACACTTCCTGTTTGAGAAAATACGTTCCAGGTAAAATTCAACACAAAAAACCCACCTTTCATCATTAAACTAGCTTTGCAATCCAAATTCTTACCCTTATCTTGACCTGATGTCCTCCTTTTCATGTTAAACAAATTTTGCTAACGAATCCCTGCTTCTGTGAGGTAATCTCACACCTCAGGCATGCGCCTTAGATGAATTAATATTCATCCTCTTTGAAGCCGAAATCACGCAGCTGAGACATTTTATTCCGCCAGTCCTTCTGCACCTTCACCCATAATTCCAGGTAAACGCGTGAGCCCAAAAGAGCTTCAATATCAGCCCGCGCTCTTTTGCCGACTTCTTTCAGAAGCGCTCCTTTTTTGCCGATGACAATGCCTTTTTGAGAATCCCGCTCGACCACAATGGTGGCGTCGACATGGACGGAGCCGTTTTCCTGCCCTTTAATGGACTCGATGGCGACAGCGATGCTGTGCGGCACTTCTTCCCTTGTCAGATGGAGCACCTTTTCCCTGATCAGTTCAGAAATAATGAACCGCTCGGGATGGTCAGTCACCTGATCGCTCGGATAGAACTGAGGCCCTTCCGGTAAATACGCTTCAATCTGCGCGAGAAGGGTTTCGACGTTGTTCCCTTCCAAAGCTGAGATCGGCACGATTTCCTTAAACGGATAGCGCGTACGGTACTCATCAATTAAAAGAAGCAGCTGGTCAGGGTGGATCTTATCAATTTTGTTTACGATCAGAAAGACCGGCGTGGACGTCTGTCCGAGCTTTTCAATGATAAACTCGTCGCCTTTCCCGTACCCTTCTTCGGCGTTAATCATAAATAACACCAAGTCAACTTCTTTCAGCGTATTCTGGGCCACTTTCATCATAAAGTCGCCAAGCTTGTGCTTTGGTTTGTGAATGCCCGGTGTATCAATAAAAATGGTCTGCGACGTGCCGGTTGTCAGCACCCCTTGGACTTTATTTCTTGTCGTCTGGGGTTTGTCGCTCATGATAGCGATCTTTTGACCGATGACCCTGTTTAAAAAGGTAGACTTTCCTACATTCGGCCTTCCGATGATAGATACAAATCCTGATTTAAAGCTTTCGTTCGTCATGTAAATCCTCCGATGAAAATGCGCCCGGCAATAATTCTTCCGCAGTCATTTCTTTTATTTGTCCTTGTAAGTTGGTCAGAATAACAAGCATATCCTTTGAGCACAGCTCGGAAATTACTTGCCTGCAGGCTCCGCACGGCGAAACCGGTCCCGGAGTATCCGCAGCCACGGCGAGCATCGCAAATTCCGTATCCCCCTCGGAAACAGCTTTGAATATCGCCGTGCGTTCAGCACAGTTGCACATGCTGTATGCCGCATTTTCAATGTTGCAGCCTCTGTACACTTTTCCGTCTTTGGTAAGAAGAGCGGCTCCCACTCTGAAATTTGAATACGGCACATACGCTGTGTCCCGCGCTTTTAATGCTTCTGCAATCAATTCTTGTCTGTTCATGTGTACTTAATTCCTCTCTTACCTTTATCCTGTATGATACCGCTGTCACTTTTATTTTACATAATTATGATTGGTTTTTCACGCCCATTTTTGGCAATGTAAAATAATTGTAAGAATCTTCTGCTAACATATCTTCGGCAAGAAGATGAGTAAACCAATGATACACGATATCACGGCAAAGACGCAAACGGCTCCGGCGGCCGCGTCCTTTGCCGCTTTTGCGAGCGGGTGATACTGATCGGTAACTAAATCCACAACATGCTCTATCGCCGTATTTAACAGCTCCAAAGCAAGCATTCCTCCGATCAGCATCAAAACAACGGCCCATTCGGCTGTGCTCAGCCCGGTGAGAAAACCGCAAACGATAACGGCGCAGGCCGCGGTAATATGAAATTGAAAATTCCGCTCTGCCCGCGCCGTTTTCCAGATTCCCCTCCATGCATGGACAAAGCTCTTCAGGAACCTGCTCCACTCGTTTTTATGATCTCGTGAGTCCATACTCATCCAGCAAATCCTTTTGCTTTGAAAACATTTCTTCCTCTTCTTCTTTTGTCATGTGATCATAGCCAAGCAAATGCAAAAAGCCGTGCACGGCCAGAAAACCGAGCTCTCTCATAAACGAATGGCCGTACTCTTCCGCCTGCTCTTTCGTTCTGTCTGCGCTGATGATAATATCTCCTAAAACAGGCGGCATGTCGGCGCCTACGATTTCAACCTCGTCTTCGCCTTCTTCTTCAAGCGCAAACGAAATGACGTCAGTCGGAGTGTCTTTTCCCCGGTAGTCTCTGTTGATTTCTGTGATTTCTTCATTTGTCACAATCGTGACCGATACTTCAGCCTGATCCTGAACGCCTTCTTTTTCCGCCGCGAATTGGAGCAGCTTCTCCACTTCTTGGAGCGCATCAGCTGAGACGCTGTTCGTTTCATCAACAATATCTATGAGTAAACCCATTTATTTCACCTTCTTCGTAGCCTCCGGATATTCAATCCGGGAGTGGAAAATTCCTTTTAAAGTCGCACATAGTGTTTTTGCGATCGTATCCAGTTCTCGGAACGTGAGATCACATTCTGAGAATTGTCCGTCCTGAAGCTTATCGGATATAATTCCCCGCACCAGTTTTTCGATCCGCTCGGGATTGGGATTATGCATGGAACGGACGGCGGCTTCAACGCTGTCGGCCACTGAGATAATAGCCGCTTCTTTCGATTGCGGCTTCGGCCCCGGGTAGCGGAACTCTTTCTCTGTAATCTGGTCGCCCTTTTCTTTCGCTTTATAATAAAAGAATTTTAAAAGGGACGTTCCGTGATGCTGCTCCGCGATATCCACAAGCTCTTTCGGAAACTTATAGCTTCTGAGCATATTCGCACCGTCTGTCGTATGTGCGATAATGATATTTTTGCTGAGCTGCGGAGACAGCTTGTCATGCGGATTATCCATATTCATCTGATTTTCAATAAAATATTGCGGACGTTTCGTTTTGCCGAGATCGTGATAATACGCTCCGACCCGTGCCAAAAGACCGTTTGCCCCTACGGCTTCACAAGCCGCTTCCGACAGATTTGCCACCATGACGCTGTGATGATATGTACCGGGTGTTTCCGTTAAAATCTTTCGAAGCAGGGGATGATTCGGATTAGACAGTTCAATCAGCCTCATCGTTGAAAGAATGCCGAATCCCGTCTCAAAAAACGGCATCAGACCGATAATTAAAACGGATGAAGCAAGTCCCGAGACGACCCCCATCAGCATCAGCGTTCCGATTTCAACCGGTGACAGCGCCGTATTTTGTATTAATAAAAGCGACAGCACGATAATCATATTAATAAATGAGACGAACAGTCCCGCCTGCAATATTTTTGATCTCGCATTGTGTTTCCCTAAAAACAGAATGCCTGAAATGCTGCTGATTAAATAGTAAATGCCGATGACGTAATTAAATGTTCCCGTCACACCCTGATTAAACATCATACTGCCGCAGATCGCCAGAATGATGCTTCCTAAAATGGCGAGCCTTTCATTGAGCAGCAGCCTGATTAAAATCGCGCCGGCGGCGATCGGCACAAGATAGCCGATATTGGTGTATTCAATCTTCTGAAAGAGACTGACGACTTCCATAATGACGAGAATAAGCGTTGTAATGATAGAAAACAGCAAAAGAGATTTATTTTTCAGCTTAAGCTCCTGCTGCTGTTTCTCAAAATAGTAGACAAGCGTGGCAATAAACAGCCCGATCATCAGAAGCAGACCGCTGATCGGTTTTAACAGGTTGGAATTATTCAAAAGCCCCGTCAGTTCAAGCTTCCTGTATACTTCCCGGTCGATCAGATCATTCTCTTCCACGAGAACCTGTCCCTGTTTGATCTGTACCGGCTGGACGCTGTCTGACGCTTCCTGGCGTTTTTCATCCGTCGCTTTCGGATCAAATACGTAATTCGGGATGACCGCGTATTTTCCGATTTCAGTCGCAGCCGCTAAATATTTTGACGGCACAGAAGCGCTTTTGAGCTCTTTTGCGACCTTATCCTTCGCTTCAGCAAGCTTTTCAGAAGGAATTTCACTGCTCATCACCGTATTCACCGCGGTAATGACGGAATCCCTCACAAATGAGAAATCTTCATTGTTTGCATGGAGAAGCGATTTAATGGCATCTTCCGAGACGGATTCATTGACATCCTGTGTCAGCTTGTTTTTCACCGATTTTACCAGTGATTTTTCCGAAGGTGACTTTTTGTCTTTTTCCGCATCTTTTTTCACTTCGCCGATGCTGTCAAAAATGGAAGTGATCAGGTCAAGCCGGTTGTCGGTATAGCCTTTTTTCAGAGTGTATTGATCTTCCACCGCATCTTCGGCCGCCTGCTTTTTCGATTCCGTCGCCTGCTGATCTTCCACTGTGGCGGGCGCGTAAATCGTCTTATCACTGACTGCAAACAAATCCAAATTAAGTGATTCAGGTTTTACATGAATAAAGAGCAAACCAAACATGATCGCTGAAAGCAGCAGGTACAGCAGCACATGGGCTGAGCGGGCATGTCTGAAACTGCGGAACCGTTCCCGGGCGCTTTTGCCCTTTCCCTTCTTTTTCAAAACAAGAACCTCCTCCCTGAAACATCAGGAACACATCATATAAAAATGACCCGATAACGGGAGATCGGGTCATTTTTGCATTACTTTTGCTTATCATAAGCTTCAATAATTTTTGCAACAAGCGGATGCCTGACCACATCTGTCTGGTCAAGTTCAATCACGGAGATGCCGTTTACGTCCTTCAGCATGTCCTTCGCTACTGCAAGTCCCGATGTGACGCCTTTCGGCAGGTCAATTTGGCTTACGTCGCCCGTAATGATCATTTTAGAGCCAAAACCCAATCTCGTCAAAAACATTTTCATTTGAGCGGGAGTGGTATTCTGGGCTTCATCAAGAATCACATACGCGTCGTCAAGCGTCCGCCCTCTCATATAGGCAAGCGGGGCGATTTCGATAACCCCTCTTTCCATAAGACGCTCCGTATGGTCGCTTCCGAGCACATCATGGAGCGCGTCATACAGCGGGCGCAGATAAGGATCTACTTTTTCCTTTAAATCTCCGGGCAGAAAGCCGAGGCTCTCGCCGGCTTCCACAGCGGGTCTTGTTAAAATGATTTTTTTAATGTGGCCGTTTTTTAAAGCGTGCACCGCTTTTACAACCGCCAAATAAGTTTTGCCGGTTCCCGCCGGCCCGATGCCGAACACCATGTCGTTTTTCTTCATCGCCGCCACATACTCTCTTTGGCCGATGGTTTTGACACGGATCGGTTTGCCTTTTGCCGTTTTCGTTATTTCCTCTTCATACATGCTTTCAAAATAGTCCAGTTCATCTTTTTTTGCCATTTTCACGGCATACAGCACATCACGTTCCGAAATCTCGATCCCCTTGCGAATTAAAGTAAGGAGCGAGCCCAATAATCTGTCAGCGATCTCAAATGTTTCATCATTCCCGGAAACGTAAATGGTTTCACCGCGTGTGATGAGGCTAATGCCCAGATCCTTCTCCATTAAATGTAAAAAGGCATCTTGGCTGCCGAACAAAGAAAGTGCTTCGTCCGGGCTTTTCAGTTTGTGATTAATCGCAAGTAAATGTTCTGCCATTCTTTAGTCTCCCTGAACAATAGGTGTGGTTTGAACGATATCTTCTATAACTTGGTAGAGAATAATCAACTTTACTTTACCATTCTCAACGGATTGGTGCAAAACTTTTTCACTTTCCACCTCTCCGCTGCCGTTTAATCGCTTTTCTACATCTTGTCTTCCCATTTTGATACCGGCCTGAACCGCTTCGACTTTCGTATAAGTCCGCACGGATGTTTCACTTTCTCTTGTCTGTTCTTGAACGTAAGAAACCGGAAGCTTCATCCCCAGAAATTGAAACGGATGCTTTTCTTCCTCTGTTTTCGGATGTTTCAGCGGCTCCTCATTAAACCCGAAGCCCCAAAAAGGCACGCCCCATGATCCGAAAGACAGCTTGTGCTTCGTCCTTACTTTACCCGTATATAGCGTAAATGATGTTTCAAGAGGCACGGTTACTTCTGACTTGTACCATGTTTCTCCGTAAATTTCCGCTTTTGAGGCGACTTTCCGGTCTTCATTTCCGATCAGTCCTGAGACGAGGAGCTGTCCTTTGTCAACATGATCGTTCACAAAAGCCATCGGCTGCCCCTTTTGCACGAACATCCTTTTGATGACCGCCTTCTTTTTGGCAACGATATGGCGGGGGCTCACGTACTTTTCTTTTGTCGGTTCGTTTTTTTCGACCACTTTCATATGAAGGGCTGTCCCGTTCAATTCCACACCGACCCACGTAATATTATCGATACCGTTTGTTAATGATTTTTGAATTTTCTCCGGCGTCATCATTAAAAATTGCAAACGGCCTTTTTTTACACCGATTTCTTCAAGGTGCTTTACCATCTGATGCTCGGTTTCTGGCTTGGCCCCTTTAATATCAATTTCCCAAATCATGTTGGACAAAAGAAACAATATAACAAAAAATATCACAAATCCCGCAGTGAAACCCAGATTTAATTTTGATTTGAGAAGCAGAAAGGGAAGACCCTTTCTTTTTGTGAAGCTTGCTTTGCATTCATGTTTTCTGATGACTCTTCTGAAAGCATGTACATCTTGAAGCTGAATCATCAGCAGAACACAGTCTTGCTTTTTTTTCACCGCAAAGATGGCGATTCCGTTTCTCGTGCATTCATTCAGCAGCCGTTCAATCCCTTTTCCTTTGACTTCCATTTGGACTTTACCCGAAAAAAATGACAGCCATTTGTTTTTCACATTATTTCCCCCCGGCTTTATGAATCGACATATCGTACGTGATCTATCGTGCCTTCCAAAAGGATTTCCTCAGGAAGGATTGCCTTAATGACCAAGTTTTTTCCTGATATGATACACTGCCCCTGCTTGAGCATCAGCCTGACTTCTTCTTCGCTGAACAGCAGGAGGCCTCTGTGATTCTCTATGTAGATATGAAGTCTGCCGACCATCGTAATACGAGGCAGATCCATCATAACGTCCGGGGGAATTTCCAATGCTCTTGTCAGCCATGCCTTTACACGATTCTTTCTTTGCCCCATAAAAAAAGAACCCCCTTTCATCTCATATGTATGATTTGAAAAGGGGTTCTAACACTTTATTTTTTACCGATGTTCCGCATGGTCCGGTGCGGTTTTTTTGCACGGGGCGGCCCCAAAATCTCACTGAATATAATGCCTTGGACCGCAGTTTCTTTATTTATTTTGAGGGCTGATTTCTTCAGAGACGCGTTTCGTGCGCGTGGGGATGTCAGCTTATGTTCAAGCCCGTTAAACATCTGCTCCGTCTCCGAAAGGCGCTGTTCAGCTTCCCTTCTTTTTTGCTCAAAAGGGTTCTCCTCTGAAACGGCAGGCAATTCTTCCGCTTTTGGCTTATGCTCTTTCTGCGGCTGTTTTTGATCCTGCTTTTTTGCCTGATTTCCGGGACGTGTACCCGGCGGACGTTTTTCATCTTTGTTTTTCTTGCCGAATATTGCCGATATAATGCCGATGACGGCGGCAATGACGAGCGGATTTGTCAGAATCTCGTGCATATAGCGGCTCCCTCCTTAATAGAGAGGTTATTGTTGGTCTTCATCTTGCTGGTCATTCGTCAGCTTGCCGATAGAATCCCTCATGTCCGTATCCGCGTCGATATTTTTTATGTTCATATAGTCCATGACGCCGATGTTTCCTTCACGCAACGCTTCTGCCATCGCAAGCGGCACTTCGGCTTCTGCTTCCACGACTTTCGCACGCATTTCTTCTACGCGAGCGCGCATTTCCTGCTCTTGGGCGACCGCCATGGCGCGGCGCTCTTCGGCTTTGGCCTGCGCAATGTTTTTGTCTGCTTCTGCCTGATCCGTCTGAAGAATCGCTCCGATGTTTTTGCCGATATCAACGTCGGCGATGTCAATCGAAAGAATTTCAAATGCAGTGCCTGAATCCAGCCCTTTGCCAAGTACGGTCTGCGAAATCATATCAGGGTTTTCAAGTACTTTTTTATGATTGTGTGAAGAACCGATTGTCGAGACAATCCCTTCTCCGACACGGGCGACAACCGTCTCTTCTCCCGCTCCTCCGACAAGGCGCTCAATATTGGCTCTTACCGTGATTCTGGCTTTTGCTTTTACTTCAATTCCGTCCATGGCGACACCCGCGATAAACGGTGTTTCAATGACCTTCGGATTGACGCTCATCTGTACGGCTTCCAATACATCACGCCCGGCCAGGTCAATGGCTGCGCAGCGTTCAAATGTCAGCTCAATATTGGCGCGCTGTGCCGCAATCAGGGCATTGACCACCCTGTCGACATTACCTCCGGCCAGATAATGGCTTTCGAGCTGATTTGTTGTTGCGGATAGGCCGGCTTTGTGCGCTTTAATTAACGGATTGACAACGCGGCTTGGTATGACGCGCCGCAGCCTCATCCCGACCAAAGTGAAAATGCTGATTCTGACTCCTGCCGCAAGCGCCGAAATCCATAGCATCACCGGTACAAAGGTGAAGAATATGGCTAACACAATAATGGCAGCAGCAACTAATGCTAAAATCGCCAAACTTGACAGTTCCATCTAATTCCTCCTCAAGGTTATCATCTATATTTCTCTCACGACAATGCGTGAGCCTTCCGCTTTCACTACTTTCACCTGTCTGTCTTTTTCAGTGAATGATCCTTCCGAGACGACATCCAGACGTTCATCATCAATAATGACGGTGCCTGACGGTCTGAGGGCTGTAGCGGTAACGCCGACTTTTCCCAACAGCTCCGTCCGGTTCTGATTTGAAACATAACCGCTCTCCGTGCTTGTTGAATCAGTTAATATTAATTTTTTAAAGAATTTCATTCGTTTCCCCAACACCCTTGTTAATATGATAAAGGCTGTAATAGACACAGCAATGGCGATCAAGAGAGAAACCGCCATTACGGTAAAGCTGCCCGCAGCGAGAAAGAGGCTCGCGATGACGCCTGCAATACCGATAAGACCGATTATGCCTCCGGGCAGAAATATCTCTAAAAGGATAAAAACGAAGCCCGCGCAAAATAAGAATACGCTGTCATAGCCGGCGAATCCGGCAGCGATATGCCCGGTGAAAAACAGCAGCATGGCCGTCAGTCCGACGGCACCCGGTATCCCGAGGCCCGGCGAGAACAATTCAATGGTCAAACCAAGCAAAGCAAGCGTTAATAAGACGGGGACAACAAACGGATTTGTCAGCCATCGGCCCAGTTTGCCGACGAAACCTTCTTCTGCATGGTGAACATCCGCTTTGTCAAAACCGAGCTTTGTATATAGAGCATCAAGGTCTGAAACCGTGCCCTCCGAATATCCGACTTCCTTGGCTTTTTCAGCTGTCAGTGTCAGCAGTTTTCCCTTTGGGGCGCCCGCTTCCTTTGCATTGATGGCGGGATCTGCCATGGCCAGGGCGTATTTCGGATTTCGATTGTTTTTAACCGCTGCGTCCTCCATTTCTGCATGCCACAGTGATTGGGCCTTTTTGTCTGCCGCGTTTCCTTTTCCGTCGATGATGGCTGCGGCACCCATTTTTCCGCCCGGCGCCATATAGATTTCATCTGCCTGAAGCGCTATATACGCTCCGGCAGAAAGCGCCCGTTTATTAACGTAAGCGGTAACAGGCACATCCGCGCGGCCGATGATATCCGCAATATCCAAGGCTGATTGAACGGCGCCTCCCGGTGTATTGATGTCAAGAATAATGTGTGACGCGCCGGACTCCTTCGCTTCTTTGAAAGAACGCGATAAAAACGAGGCGAGTCCCTGTTCGACATTTTTCTCAACCGGGATGACATAAACCGATGGATGATCAGCTTTCGCGTTCAATTGAACCCCTAATAAAGATAATACAAATAAGCCCAATAGAGCAACAGCAATTCCGGTTTTTTTTCGGAACAAGGCAAATATACCCTCCTTCCCGTTTCGTTCTTCTTTATATACGTAACAAATGTACTTTAGTTTCATTTTTTTATGTATAAAAAAAGACATCTCTCAAGGAAAGATGTCTTTTTTCTTGTCAATTAAGATAATTGACTGCTGACAAGTCTGTTAATTACGCTTCCGTCAGCTTTACCTTTTACTTTAGGCATAATAGCACTCATCACTTTGCCCATGTCCGCTTTGGAGCTCGCACCGACTTCAGCGATGGTTTCATTTACGATTGTCTGCAGCTCTTCTTCAGAGAGCTGCTTCGGTAAATAAACTTCTAAAATGTCCAGCTCTTTTTGAACTTTATCTACTAAATCTAAACGATTAGCGTTTGAAAATTCATGGAGGGAGTCTTTACGTTGCTTAAGTTCACGAGATAGGACAGTAAGTTCCTCATCCTCGGTCAAACTGTCTTTCTTAAGCTTAATTGCTTCGTTTTGAAGTGAAGCTTTCACCATTCGAACGACAGTCAGTTTGTCTTTCTCACGGCTTTTCATATACAGCTTCATATCTTGGTTAAGTCGCTCAAGAAGACTCATAAATCCACCCTCTTTTAGAATTTGCGTTTTCTAGCAGCTTCTGACTTTTTCTTGCGCTTTACGCTAGGTTTTTCATAAAATTCGCGCTTTCTTGCTTCTTGCAAAGTACCTGTCTTTGATACACTGCGTTTGAAGCGACGAAGAGCATCTTCAAGCGATTCGTTTTTTCTAACGACCGTTTTTGACATTCTCTTTCCCTCCCTCC
Source organism: Bacillus sp. GZB (assembly GCF_001975995.1). Lineage (NCBI taxonomy): Bacteria > Bacillati > Bacillota > Bacilli > Caryophanales > Bacillaceae > Bacillus > Bacillus sp. GZB. The sequence goes on along the minus strand of NZ_MTQG01000017.1, from coordinate 411,161 downwards.
GAATACACCAATCGACTACCTTTAAAAAGATACATATATAAACATGTACTTTGACATTATAATATAAGCCATCAGTCAGGTCAACTAAGCGAGCTCACTTTTCCGTCATGAATAAGGCTGCTTGTCTATATAATGATGGAAAGGGGTGTTTCGTTTGATGATACTGATTCTCTTTACCGCACTTATCCTGGTTTTTTTACTCGGAATGAGCCTGCTCAGGCAGGGGCTGATCGCATTAACGTATTCAAAAATTGAGAAGAGCCTGCTCTTATTTACCGACCACCCTTTGAAAGCTTTTCTCATAAGCATCGTATTCACTGGTTTTCTTCAGAGCAGCTCAGCCTTCATGGTCATTGTCATCGGCTTTGTCAGCGCAGGCGCTTTATCTTTTAAACGGACCATTCCGATGATTCTCGGCACGAATGTCGGCTCAACGTTTACGACGGAGTTTTTAGCCATAAAGATGGATGTGCTCATTTGGGTGCTTTTTATCGGAGGCCTTGTGTTTATCCTCCTCCGTAAATATCCGTTCAGGCAGATCGGCATAAGCTTCCTCGGTCTCGGCATCATCTTTTTTTGCATCACATGCTTCAGCCGGCTCGCCGTTCCGCTGACAGAAATGAAGGCGGGGGCGGAGGTTTTGCGACATGTGAATGATTCGAGCTGGTCCGCTCTTTTTATCGGTATGATATTGACGGCAATCATTCATTCAAGCTCCGTCTGCATCGGCATTTTGATGAGTTTTATGAACGAAGGGGTGATCGGCATTGAACAAGCGGTCAGCGTCGTTCTGGGATCTAATATCGGGACATGCGTCACGGCCGTCATGGCTGCTGTTTCAGGCGGTTATGCCGCCAGACAGACCGCCGGTGCTCACGTTGTGTTTAATATTCTCGGCGTGCTGCTCGTATTTCCCTTCCTGTCCGCATCAGCAGGTTTTACGGAGCGCCTGTCTGATGATCCCGCGCAGATGATTGCGCATTTCAGCCTGTTATTTAACGTAGTCACCGCCCTATTGTTTCTGCCGTTCACACATTTGTTTTACCGGCTGATTGACAGGCTGATTCCTCCGAAACCGTAAAAAAACCGATGCGGGAAGGCACCGGTTTTTTTACATATGTTATGAAGACATGCGCATGTTTCGGGTCATTTCATCCTCAACGACGCGGACGAATTGTCCTTCATTGTACGGATAGCCCGCTTTTTGAATTTTGACTTTGACAAGTTTGCCGATTAGATCTTCCGTGCCTTTGAAGACGACTTTCATGTAATTGTCCGTATAGCCGACGAACATGCCGTCTTCATCAGACTCTTTAAACGTCTCTTCAGGAATGATTTCCAGAACCTCTCCTTCATAATCAGAGGCGTATTCTTTGGCAAGCTGGTCTGACAGCGCGATCAGCTTATGCACCCGTTCGTTTTTCACGTTCTCGTCAACCTGGTCTTCCATTCTGGCCGCAGGTGTTCCGGTGCGTTTGCTGTAAGGGAATACGTGAAGCTCTGAAAACTTATGTTCTTTAATGAACCGGTATGTTTCCATAAATTCTTCTTCCGTTTCACCCGGGAAACCGACGATGACATCAGATGTGACGGCAAGACCCGGCAGCGCTTCTTTCAGCTTATTTAAACGGTCCGCGAAAAATTCCATCGTATATTTGCGTCTCATCCGTTTCAGAACGGTGTTTGATCCTGACTGAATCGGGATATGAAGGTGACGGACGATTTTATCAGACGCATCCAGCACTTCAATTACTTCATCAGTGATTTGGCTTGCTTCAATAGATGAAATTCTGATCCGCTTCAGTCCTTCTACACGCGTATCCAGCTCGCGGAGAAGCTTGGCGAAATTATAATCTTTCATATCTTCGCCGTAGCCGCCCGTATGAATCCCCGTCAGGACGATTTCTTTATAGCCGGCATCCACCAGCTGCTGCGCCTGTTTAATGACTTCTTCCGGATCGCGGGAACGAAGCAGGCCGCGCGCCCAAGGGATAATGCAGAACGTACAGAAGTTGTTGCAGCCCTCTTGGATTTTTAACGATGCTCTTGTGCGGTCAGTAAAAGCGGGAACATCCAGCTCTTCAAACACGCGTGCTTTCATAATATTGCCGACGCCGTTGATCGGCTGACGCTCTTCCCTGTACTGCTCAATGTAACCGAGCATTTTTTCACGATCCTGTGTGCCGACGACGATGTCAACACCCGGGATGGCCATAATTTCTGCCGGAGAGGTTTGCGCATAGCACCCTGTTACGCAGATGACGCCGTCAGGGTTTTGGCGGATCGCCCGTCTGATGACTTGACGGCTTTTTTTATCTCCCGTGTTTGTTACCGTACATGTATTAATGACATATACATCTGCTGTCTGTTCGAATTCTTTTCGTTCATAACCCGCATCTTTAAACAGCTGCCAGATTGCTTCTGTTTCATAATGGTTGACCTTGCAGCCAAGGGTATGAAAAGCAACAGTTGCCATTACTGATCACCTCTTAATAACTCTGTATGATAGGAAACTGCGCTTAACGCGTAAAGAGGCGCAGTTTCAGTCCGTAAAATTCTCGGTCCGAGGCCGCATAAGACGGCGCCTTTTTCTGAAAGCTGATGAACTTCAGACTCAGTCAGACCGCCTTCAGGGCCGAATACGATTAAAAGAGACGAACCTTGCGGAAGGCTTTTGAGCTCCGCGGCGAAAGCGCCCGTTTCTCCCTGCTTTGATGACTCCTCGTATGCAACGACACATTTATCGACATTCTCCGCCATTTCAAGCAGCTGCCGGAACGTATGAACGGTTTTCACTTCGGGAATTTCATTGCGGTACGATTGCTCCGCCGCTTCCTTCGCGATTTTCGCCCATCTCTCCCGTTTTTTCTTTGCCTTTTTGTCGTCTAGCTTAACAACGGATCTGGCGCCTTGAAAAGGGATGAACATACTTGCCCCCAGCTCGGTCCCTTTTTGGATAATCCATTCAAGCTTATCGCCTTTCGGAAGGCCGCTTGCGATCCTGATCTTCAAAGGCAGTTCACGGTTTTCACCCGTCCACTCAGCAATGCTGCATGATATATGATCTTTAGAAACCTCTTTAAGCAGGCATAACGCTTCATGGCCGTCTTTCGAACAGCAGATAATCCGGTCTCCCGCACTCATTCTCATGACGTTCGCTATATGGTGGACGTCTTCCCCCGTGATTTGAAAATCAGGAGTTTCGTCCATCTCCTGCTTCGTGAGCTCGATAAAATATCGTTGCATACGCTGTGACACCTACTAACTGTTATTTTTTTGCGATGATGCTGACCCAATCTTCCATAGACAGAATTTCTATGATGGTAAAGCCGGCTTTTTCCAACGCTTCTTTTACTTCCTGTTTTTTCTGGCCGATAATGCCTGAAGTAATAAAATGGCCTCCGTCTTTGAGCAGGTCGTACGCCTGTGATGTAAAGCGGAGAATCACTTCTGCCAAAATATTTGCGACAATGACATCATGTTCGCCCGTGATGCCGTCTAACAAATTGTTCTGCTTCACTTCGGCCGTATCACTCACTTTGTTCAATTTCACATTCAGACGCGCGCTTTCAACAGCGACCGGATCAAGGTCATACGCATGAACCGATTCGGCCTCAAGCATGGCGGCCGCGATGCTTAAAATTCCTGAACCGGTGCCGACATCAATGATACGGTCGCCTTTTTGAACGATACGCTCAAGCGCCTGAATGCACAGAACTGTTGTCGGATGCGTTCCCGTACCGAATGCCATACCCGGATCCATTTCGATAATCAGTTCATCTGTATGAACAGGTGTATACGTTTCCCATGTGGGAACGATCGTGAACTTTTCAGAAATTTTCACAGGATGATAATACTTTTTCCAAGCTGTCGCCCATTCTTCTTCATTGACTTCAGAAATGGTTATTTTGTTTCTGCCCAAATCAATGTCGTACAAAAGCAGATTATTAATCGTCTCTTTAATGCCGTCCACCGTTTCGCCGAGGAAACTGTTGATCGGCAGATACGCTTTGACAATGACACCCTCATCGGGGTAATCATTGGGGTCGAGCTGGTAGATTTCCCCGTAAACATTCTCACGCTCTTTCATTAAATCAAGCGGATCTTCGATGACAACCCCGCTCGCACCAGCTTCATGCAAAATATTTGAGATGGGTTCGACCGCTTCATGTGTTGTGTGAATGCTGATTTCGGACCATTTCAAAACTACCAACTCCTATCCAATCATTACTCGCCTTTAAATGCGCGTTTTACTTTGTCAAAGAAACTCATTTCTTGTTCATCCGGCAGGTTTCCGCTGACTTCAGCGAACTCGCGGATGATGTCTTTTTGTTTGTCTGTCAGATTCGTCGGTGTGACGACGCGGACGACAATGTGCTGGTCGCCTTGTCCGTAGCCCCGGACGTTCTGAACGCCTTTGCCTCTTAATCTGAATTTCGTGCCGGTTTGTGTGCCGGCAGGTATTTTCAATTTCACTTTTCCGTGAAGCGTCGGCACTTCCACTTCGTCTCCGAGTGCCGCTTGGGCAAACGTTAACGGCATTTCGCAATAAATATCGTCTCCGTCGCGCTCAAAGAACTCGTGGGCGCGCACATGGAATACGACAAACAGATCTCCCGCAGGCCCTCCGTTTACGCCCGGTTCACCTTGGCCCGGTACGCGCAGCTGCTGTCCGTCATCCACACCGGCAGGAATCGTGACATTGATTTTTTTCCGTTTTTTCACTTTGCCCGTGCCGCCGCAGTCAGAACACTTGTTTTTGATGATTTTTCCTGTTCCTTCACAGTGGTGGCAGACTCTTCGGTTAACCACTTTGCCAAACGGCGTGTTCTGTTCGACGTTCAGCTGGCCTGAACCTCCGCAGTGCGAGCACGTATCCGGCTTTGTTCCCGGCTTCGCGCCAGACCCTTTACATGTTTCGCAATTCTCTTCGCGCGGAATTTCAATGATCGTTTCTTTTCCGAAAGCCGCGTCTTCAAATGACAGGGTCATTGTATACTGCAGATCCGCGCCTTGCCGCGGCGCATTCGGGTCACGGCGTCTCGTGCCGCCTCCGAAGATGCTTGAGAAGATGTCATCGAAACCGAAGCCGCCGAAGTCTCCGCCGCCTCCGAAACCGCCGCCGAATCCCTGGTTAGGGTCTGTATGGCCGAATTGGTCATATTGAGCGCGTTTTTGGTCGTCTGAGAGCGCTTCGTACGCTTCTTTTACCTCTTTGAATTTTTCATCTGCTCCGGATTCTTTATTGATATCAGGATGATATTTTTTTGAAAGCTTCCGATAGGCTTTTTTGATTTCATCCTTTGAAGCGCTCTTACTTACCCCAAGCACTTCATAGTAATCACGCTTACTCATCTCGCTTCACTCTCCCGAATTTCTCACATAAATTAGATTGTATCATTTTGAATTATGTTTTTTCAATTCCTTTTATCCCGGGCAAGAAAAAAAAGTCAAAGCCAAGAGATGCCTGACTTTGACTTTCTGTCTGTTGAATCAGAATATGCTGTGTGTTCTTCCGCCTATAGCCTATGCGGGAAAGAACTTATTTTTTCGTTTCGTCGTCTTTTACTTCTTCGTATTCCGCATCGACAACATTGTCGTCCGCTTTTTTGCCTTCAGCGTTTGCTCCGCCTTCAGCCTGCTGCGCTTTCGCCGCTTCTTCGTAAAGCTTCATAGAAAGCTCTTGAACGATTGTTTGAAGTTCATCTTTTTTCGCTTTGATGTCTTCAATTTCGTTTTTCTCGATAGCGGCTTTCAGCGCGTCTTTCGCGTCGTTTGCTTTTTTCACTTGCTCTTCGTCCACTTTGCCTTCCAGATCTTTTAATGTTTTTTCCGTTTGGAACACAAGCTGGTCAGCTTCGTTGCGGACTTCGATTTCTTCTTTTCTCTTCGCATCAGCGTCAGCGTTTTCTTCCGCTTCTTTTACCATGCGTTCGATCTCATCATCAGAAAGACCTGAAGAAGATTTGATTGTAATGTTTTGTTCTTTTCCTGTGCCTAAGTCTTTCGCTCTTACGTTTACGATACCGTTTTTGTCAATATCGAAAGAAACTTCGATTTGCGGTACGCCGCGCGGTGCAGGCGGGATATCAGTAAGCTGGAAGCGGCCGAGCGTTTTGTTGTCGGCAGACATCGGGCGCTCACCTTGAAGCACGTGAATGTCAACAGCCGTTTGGTTGTCAGCTGCAGTTGAGAATACTTGAGACTTGCTCGTCGGAATTGTCGTGTTGCGGTCGATCAGTTTTGTGAACACGCCGCCCATTGTTTCAATACCGAGAGAAAGCGGTGTAACGTCAAGAAGAACAACGTCTTTTACGTCTCCCGTGATGACGCCGCCTTGAATCGCTGCACCCAGCGCTACAACTTCATCAGGGTTTACGCCTTTATGCGCTTCTTTACCCGTTTCTTTCTTGATTGCTTCCTGTACGGCAGGAATACGTGTTGATCCGCCGACAAGGATAACTTTATCGATTTCGCTTGCAGAAAGATCCGCATCTTGAAGAGCCTGACGGACAGGAGCCATTGTGCGCTCAACAAGGTGAGCGGAAAGCTCTTCGAATTTAGCGCGGGTCAGTGTCAGCTCAAGGTGAAGAGGACCTGCTTCTCCCGCCGTGATAAACGGTAAAGAAATTTGTGTGGATGATACGCCGGAAAGATCTTTTTTCGCTTTCTCAGCCGCATCTTTCAAACGCTGAAGCGCCATTTTGTCTTTTGAAAGATCAATGCCGTTTTCTTTTTTGAATTCTGCTACGAGATGATCGATGATGACTTGGTCAAAGTCGTCCCCGCCAAGACGGTTGTCACCGGCAGTTGAACGGACTTCAAACACGCCGTCGCCAAGTTCAAGAACAGATACGTCAAACGTACCGCCGCCAAGGTCGTAAACAAGAATTGTTTGGTCTTCGTCCGTTTTATCAAGTCCGTATGCAAGCGCTGCTGCAGTCGGCTCGTTGATAATACGCTCTACTTCAAGACCGGCGATTTTACCGGCATCTTTTGTCGCTTGGCGCTCAGCATCGTTGAAGTATGCAGGAACCGTGATAACGGCTTTTGAAACTGTTTCGCCGAGGTAGCTTTCAGCATATGCTTTCAGATGCTGAAGGATAATAGCTGACACTTCTTGAGGCGTGTAGTCTTTTCCTTCAATTTCCACTTTATAGTCAGTACCCATATGGCGTTTAACAGACATGATTGTGTTAGGATTTGTGATTGATTGGCGTTTCGCCACTTCCCCTACTTGGCGCTCGCCGTTTTTAAATGCAACGACTGACGGAGTCGTACGGTTTCCTTCAGCGTTGGCGATGACTGTAGGCTCTCCGCCTTCAAGCACTGCCACACATGAGTTTGTCGTACCCAAGTCAATTCCGATTACTTTACTCACTTTGAATTACCTCCTGCTATGTAGTTATTGATTCACTTTTACCATTGAAGGACGGATGACGCGATCCTTCAGTTTGTAGCCTTTTTGCAGTTCTTCGATAACAATATTGCTGCCGAAGTTTTCATCTTCCACCTGCATGACAGCTTGGTGAAGGTTCGGATCAAATTCTTGACCGACAGCTTCGATGGCTTCAACGCCTTCTTTTTCAAGTGCGTCCATCAGCTGGCGGCGGACCATTTCCATACCTTGCAGCAAGCTTTTTGTCTGCTCGCTTTCAGCTTCTACCTGTAGCGCCCGTTCAAAATTGTCGAGAGCCGGAAGGATTTCCGTTACGACGTTTTGAGAACGGTATTTCTGAGCAGCTTCCATTTCAAGGCGGCTGCGTCGTTTATAGTTTTCAAAGTCTGCTTGAACACGCAAAAGCTTGTTTTCTTTTTCATCAAGCAAACCCTGCAATTCATCAATTTGGTGCTGAAGGGCTTCTTCCTGACCTGCCGTTTCTTCATGCTGCTCTTGTGAAGCGGCTTGTTCTGCCTGTTCTGTCACTTCTTCTTGTTCTGCTGCTTCAACCTGTTCTGCGGTTTGTTTTTCTTCTGACATTGTGTTCACCTCCCTCAAATGCTGTAAAAAGATGACTGAAAATGATTGCCAAAATTCCCTTATTCATCATACAAACTTGTGAATGCTTTTGACAAGTCCGAAGTCACGTGCTGCAGCAGGCTGACGACTCTTGAATAATTCATGCGCGTCGGCCCGATAATCGCGATTGATCCGATCTGTTTCGTATCAACTGTATAGGTGGCCGTGATTAAACTGCAGTTTTCCATTTCTTCGTAGTCGTTTTCTTTCCCGATTTTGATTGAAATCCCGGCTTTTGATGACTGAAACAGCTTCAGAACATCCTGCTCTTTTTCAATTAAAGATAAGAGCGAGCGGACCCTTTCAATATCATGGAATTCCGGCTGATTCAGCATGTTGATCTTTCCGCCGAAAAACAATTTCTCAACGTGGGCCGCCGGATGGAATGTGGAGCGGAGCGATTCAAGTATGCTGTCATAGTTGGCGATATGCTGCCTTAAATAGGTGACAACCTCTTTGAAAATGCGCTCATTCAGTTCGTCCATCGGCACGCCCGCTAATCGATCGTTTAATATATTGACCAGTTTTTCAATATCGGCCAAATCCACTTTAGCCGGGAAATTGATGGTGCGGTTTTCGACATGCCCCGTGTTTGTGACGAGGATGGCGACCGCCTTATCCGGCTGGATCGGAACGATTTGAATCTGTTTAAGATAGTTCTCGCTCAGCGTCGGCCCGAGGACAATCGATGTGTAGTTTGTCAGATCGGACAGGATTTGCGCTGATTTTTGGACTGTTTTTTCCAGCTCGAAGATTTTTTCTTTAAATATCGAGTGAATTAAATCCAGATCGGTTTTTGTCAGCTTGACGGGTGACAGCAAATGATCGACATAATACCTGTACCCTTTTTCCGACGGAATCCGTCCTGAGGATGAATGGGTTTTTTCAATAAAGCCCAATTCCTCCAAGTCAGCCATCTCGTTTCTGATCGTTGCAGAGCTGAATGTAATCTCGTCTTTTTTTGAAAGAGTTCTTGATCCTACAGGCTGCGCTGATTGTATAAAATCATTAATAATCACTTGCAGGATCAACAGCTGACGATTTGTTAACATCATCATCACCCCTGTTAGCACTCAAGGTCAGCGAGTGCTAATTCTATATCAAAAGTAACAAACCAAAAGAAAAATGTCAATTATAACTCACCCAAAAAAGCGCCAAAAACCTCATTTCCTAATAATTTGCCCTCATGCGTTAATGCAACCGATTCTTCCGCGTCACAGATCAGGCCTTTTTCGGTTAAATCTTTGAGAACATCGGGAAACAGTTCGTCGACCGAGCGTCCGAATTTATCGAGAAAAGCTTGCTTTTGTACGCCGGACATTTTTCTGAGACCGAGGAACATTTCTTCTTCAATCTGCTCCTCACGTGTCACCTTGTGCGTGTCACGGTAAGGCAGCCCCTTTTCTTCGATGAGCTGCATGTAATGTTTCACAGGCCCGGCGTTGACGGTGCGCGTGCCGCTGATATATCCGTGAGCGCCTGCGCCAAAACCGAAATACTCTTCATTGCTCCAATACGTCAGATTATGCTGGGACTCGTATCCGGGCTTTGCAAAGTTACTGATCTCGTATTGACGGATGCCCGCCTCACTCATCTGTCTCATGACCGTTTCATACATCTCGGCCTCTTGTTCTTGCGCCGGGAGATGCAGGCGGCCTTTTTGCATTAAATTATAAAACACCGTTTTCGGCTCTACGATCAGCGAGTAAACGGAATAGTGCTCCGCATCAAGAGACAAAGCCGTTTTGACGGAATTGTCAAGATCGGCCAGCGTCTGACCCGGCAGGCCGAACATCAAATCGAGACTGATGTTGTCGAAGCCGAGAGCCCTCGCACGTTCAAAGGAAGTGAATACGTCCTTTTGTTTATGCACTCTGCCGATTTTTTGTAAAAGCTCATCTTCAAAGGTTTGAACACCGAAGCTCAGCCGGTTGACACCGGCATTTTTCATGATTTTTAATTTTTCCGGGGACAAATCATCCGGATTCGCTTCCGCGGCAAATTCTATGAGTCCGTCAGAAGGCTTCAGCACGCGGTGAATGGAATCCATCAATTTTTCCAGCTGGACGGGTGAGAGCGATGTCGGCGTGCCTCCCCCGATAAAGATCGTACGGAGATCAGGGCGTCCCGTCCGTTCTATTGTATTTATCATTTCCTTTTCGAGTGAGTTTAAGTACTCATCGACAGGCTGGCTCTGAATAAAATATTTATTGAAATCGCAATAATGGCAGATATGCTCACAAAACGGAATATGAATATAAGCTGATTTCATTTTGAAACACCTTCTTCTTTACAGAAAGAAGCCGCAGCGCGGGACTGCGGCGGCTTCCGTTATTTTTTCGGGCTGTCATCCATTTTAAGAACGGCCATAAACGCTTCCTGCGGCACTTCTACTGAGCCGACCTGCTTCATCCGGCGTTTTCCTTCTTTTTGTTTTTCAAGAAGCTTCCGTTTCCGCGAGATGTCTCCTCCGTAACACTTTGCAAGGACGTTTTTCCGCATGGCCTTAATGGTTGAGCGGGCCACGATTTTCTGTCCGATCGCCGCTTGAATCGGTACTTCAAAGTGCTGGCGCGGAATAAGCTCTTTCAGTTTTTCCACAATTACTTTTCCGCGTTCGTACGCGTAATCGCGATGCACGATAAATGAAAGGGCGTCGATTTTTTCTCCGTTCAGCATAATGTCCATCTTGACAAGTTTAGACGGTTTGTAGCCGATCAGTTCGTAATCAAAGGACGCGTAGCCTTTTGTGCTTGATTTCAGCTGATCAAAAAATTCATATACGATTTCCGCTAATGGCATGTCATAGACAATGCTGACACGATTTGCGTCTAAATATTGCATGTCGATAAAATTGCCGCGTTTTCCTTGGCAAAGCTCCATCACCGCACCGACATAATCGTTCGGCACCATCATTGTCGCTTTGACATAAGGTTCTTCCACCCGCTCTATTTTTTGCGGGTCAGGCATGTTGGACGGGTTGTCGACAACAACCTTTTCGCCGTCTGTCATATACACATCATAGATAACACTCGGTGCCGTTGTGATCAGGTCGATTTTAAACTCACGCTCAATCCGCTCCTGGATGATTTCCATGTGAAGCATACCTAAAAATCCGCAGCGGAAACCGAATCCGAGCGCTTGGGATGTCTCTGCTTCATATTGAAGCGATGAGTCATTCAGTTCAAGTTTCTCAAGAGCTTCCCTTAAATCGTTGTATTTGGCCGTATCGATCGGATACAAACCGCAATACACCATCGGGTTCAGCTTGCGATATCCAGGCAATGCTTCGGCAGCCTGATTGGCCGCGCTTGTTATCGTGTCACCGACGCGTGTGTCACCGACATTTTTAATCGCAGCAGTTAAAAAGCCTACATCGCCGACAGTCAGTTCATCTGTCGGAGTTGCTTTCGGCGTGAACACACCGACTTCTGTCACTTCAAACTCTTTTCCGGTTGCCATCATTTTAATTTTCTGGCCCGGTTTGACCGTTCCTTCTACGACTCTGATATACGCGACGACTCCGCGGTACGCGTCATAAAGCGAGTCAAAGATGAGCGCTTTCAGCGGAGCTTCCGGGTCTCCCGCGGGAGCCGGCACTTTTTCTACGATCTGTTCTAAAATGTCTTCGATGCCGATGCCCGCTTTCGCTGAAGCGAGGACGGCGTCTGAAGCGTCAAGGCCGATAACGTCCTCAACCTCTTGACGCACACGTTCTGGCTCTGCGCTCGGAAGATCGATTTTATTAATGACAGGAAGAATCTCAAGATCATTATCAAGCGCCAGATAGACGTTCGCCAATGTCTGCGCTTCTATTCCCTGAGCCGCATCAACAACGAGAATCGCGCCTTCACAGGCAGCCAGGCTTCGCGATACTTCATATGTAAAGTCGACGTGTCCGGGCGTGTCGATGAGATGGAATATATATTCTTCTCCGTCTTTTGCTTTATATTTCAGCTGAACGGAATTTAATTTGATGGTAATTCCCCGTTCGCGTTCAAGGTCCATTGAATCAAGCAATTGTTCTTTCATTTCCCGCTGGGTGATCGCCGATGTTTTTTCTAAAATCCGATCCGCCAAGGTCGATTTGCCGTGGTCTATGTGGGCGATGATGGAGAAATTCCGGATTCTTGACTGCCTCTCTAAACGCTTTTCTTTATCTGTCACAATCTATCACTCCTACTATTAAACGCAAAATACACTAGCTTAGATTATATCAATAGGATTGTAAACATTCAATTAAAACAAGAAAGAGAAAAGCTTCCTTTAAGGAATCATCCGCTTTTCTCTTCATCAATGCTAACGGTTCAGTTTCGAAACCCACTCATACATCGCCTGCGCCGAGTCCGTCACGGTATTTGAAAGGGTTTCCCCGGCTTTTGAAAACAGGTTGAAGGTTTCCGCCTGTTCCAGCTGTTTTTGTTTTTCTTCCAGATCTTTCGCCGTAACGGTTTGTCCCAAAATGGAAGCTTCTTTTCCCTGTCCTTCTCCGCCGCCGAGCGTGAATGCTCCTTTTAAGGAGGGATCTTTGTATCCTTTCATATCAAGCATTCCGCTGTTTGCCTGCTGCATGCCGAACAATACGCCGAAAAACATGACAATGGCAATCAGCAGGCATTTGCCGGTAAAACGGATCATTCGAATCACCTGATTTCTATTGTTTTTTCTTCTCTCCTGATTGCGAACTGACCTTTTCTGCATCCCAGTACAGTTCGCTGAACACATCGGCCACGGCATCTGATGCGCGCCTCAGTTCTTCAAGATTGTTATCCACGCCCCCGAATTCCAGCAGAAGCGACCGGTCGTTTAAATCTTGGTTGTATACTCCATTATCTCCCGGAGAGCCTTTTGATAAAACACCGACGCTTAAGCCGGGGTATTTTTTCTCCATCAGCTTATGAAGTTCACTTGCGAGTTTATAGTTTTCTTCAAAATTAGCGCTTTTTTTGCCGACGACGATGGCGACTCTGGCATAGCTTTTTCCTTTAATGTCGGCTGTCGTATTTTTCTTGCGGCGGGAATCCCGGTGAATGTCTATGGTATATTGCAGGTTTTTATTTTTGGCGAGCGCGCTTTTTACGACCGGCCTTGATTCGTCATAGCTTCGCGCATAATTTAAGCCGTCTTTGTTCAGGCGGGCCTGAATGTCGGTTTTATCTACGGTCGCTCCTACACCTTGCGCTTCAAGCGCTTTTCCGAACATATCTCCGACAAGCGTGACATTGGCCTTCGAATGGCGGGCGTTATCCGGATTTGTTTCCCCCTTTAACAGAGGAAGGTAGGATTCGGTATTATGAGTGTGGTAAATAAAGACGACTTTTTTGCTGCCTGTTGAATGTTTCGGCGGCGCCGTTTCTTCTTTTTTCGTTTTGTTTTCGATTTCTGCCAGGTTCACTTCTTTTTCTTTTTCCATCACTTTTGACGGCGGCGGAGATTCAGCCGGCATATTCGTATAATCCGTCCCCTGCCCCGCCAGAAGGATCTCCGTATCATATTGGGCAAATCCCGGCAGCTCACGTCCCAAGAAACTCCGCGGGTCTTCCATATTAATACTTGTCGCCAGTTTTAAGGAAAGCCGGGACAGCTGAAAAGAGTCTTTTTCAGGAAGCTCTGAGGCGAAATAATGATTTTCCATGCCGAGGAGGTGTGCAAACGCGTCACCCGGAAGTTCTCCGGCAATTCCGTGAAGAGAATCCGAAGAAAGCCTCAGTTCAGGGCGAAGCGATGTGAGCACACCCGATAATACGAAAATAACGATAAGGCTTGTCATAAACAAAAACATGCCCTTGAGCGCATTTCCACCGTTTACTGCAACGACAATTTGACGGTTTCTGCGTTTTTTTCTCATGATTTGAATCCCTCCAGCGCTTGTCTAGTAATTACTCTATGAACAAGCTAGAGGAGGTAGAACCATTTTAATGATTATAAGAACCTTTGTTATCTTGTGACACTTTTTCATGAAGGGCGGTGTTTAACCCGTTTGCAAGTACGTTCGCCATATCATCAATAAAGGTGTCAATCTCCTTCGGCGTGACCATCAGATTATGGCCGAGCGGAGAAAGCACTTCGTGAATCAGCTGGCGTTTTTCGTTTTCGTCCAGCGTGCCGACAATACCGAGAAAGGATTGGCGTTCTTTTTCTCCGGGAAGGTCTTCGTCTGTCAGCACCTTCTTTTTGCCGAAGTTCATTCCGGCGGGCACCAGAGATCTTGACGGGCTGTCATCTTTCATCTCTCTGCCGAAATGTTTTAATATATAATCCACCGTATCGCTTGCGATCGTAACCGCATCAACAACAGTCGGTACCCCGATTGCGATGACGGGAATGCCGAGCGTTTCCTTGCTTAATTCTTTTCTCTTATTGCCGACGCCTGATCCCGGGTGAATGCCCGTATCAGAAAATTGGATGGTCGTGTTCACCCTTTCAACGGCTCTTGCCGCAAGAGCGTCTACCGCGATCACAAAATCCGGCTTTGATTCTTTGATCACCCCTTGAATAATATCGCTCGTTTCAATTCCCGTTAATCCCATCACACCGGGAGCAAGCGCGCTGACCGGCCTGTACCCTTCCTGTACGTTTTCTGGCTGAAGCCTGAACAAATGCCTAGTCACAAGAAGGTTTTCGGTCACGAGAGGGCCGAGCGCATCCGGCGTCACATTCCAGTTGCCGAGACCGACGATCAAACAGCTTGCATCCTTTGGAATCTTTAATGCCGATAGATAGGCGGAAAATTCCTCGGCAAACACTTCCGTTACTTTTTCCTGCATGTCAGAGTCGTGTTCCCGGACCCCTTGAGCCTCGATCGTGACATAGCGTCCCTGCTTTTTCCCCGATAGCTCGGCGCCTTCTTTGGTAATATCGACGGTTCTGACTTTAATGCCGCCCTTGTCGTGTTCTTTTTCAATAAACCCGTTTATTTCTTTTTTCTGACCGGCTTGTCCGTCTTTTACTGCCTGTTTCGTTTCTACCGCTAAATCCGTCCGTATCAGAAATTGATTGACATCCAGTTCGTTGTTTTTCACAGGGAAGACCTCCTTCAATCATCGTGGTACATAGTGTGGCCATTTACAAAACGAATCATGCGAATTTACCCATCAACGAAAAATACTTTACATTTATATTGCAATCTAAAGTTCTGTTTGATAGAATACAATTTGTTCTATTGTGAAGAAGATTTAACCTTAAGACACTGTGCTACAGGTTGTATCTTAGGAGGTGAAACACATGCCAAACATTAAATCAGCGATTAAACGTACAAAAACAAACAACGAACGCCGCGCTCATAACGCGACAATCAAATCTGCTATGCGTACTGCAATCAAACAAGTTGAAGCTTCTGTTGCTAACAACGAAGCGGATAAAGCGAAAACTGCTCTTTCTGAAGCAGCGAAACGCATTGATAAAGCAGTGAAAACAGGTCTTGTACACAAAAATGCCGCAGCTCGATACAAATCTAGACTTGCGAAACAAGTGAACGGACTTTCTGCATAATACAAAAACGATCCCTTTAACGGGGATCGTTTTTTTCATTCAGTCCGGAGAAGCTCAAGGAGAAAGAGCTCCAGCAAAAGCTGCTTGTCCTTTTTCCCCGTTTTCATTTCATAATCCATCACTGCGAGTCTTTCTATAATACGCCGCAGCTCTTCTTCAGAAAAAAGCCTCGCCTGATCCATCGCCAGCTTTACCCGGAAGGGGTGGACCTTTAAGTTGGAAGCGATTTGCTTTTGGCCGTATCCTTGTCCTGCAAAATACTTTGTCTGCATAATCAGACGGAATTGGTTGGCGATCAGCGCCATAATTTTGATCGGTTCTTCGTTTTGTTTTAAAAGATCATAAAATATTTGAAGACTTTCCGTCCGTTTTCGGTTCACGATTTTGTTGATCAGCTCAAAAATATTCTGCTCCAAACTTCTTGCGACGAGCTCCCGGACATCTTCAAGCGTGATCTCATGTCTGTCACCGGTGTAGGCGGAGAGTTTTTGTATTTCCTGATATATGGAAGACAGATGGCCGTTTGCAAGCAGAACCAAATGCTCGGCAGCTTCTGTATCGATCGTTTTATTTTCGGATTTCGCCAGATTAATCGTAAAATCAGTCGTCTCCTTTGCATTCAGCTCCTTAGCTTCAATCATAAGGGCTTTTTGCTTCAGCGCTTTCGTCAGCTTTTTCCGTTCGTCCAGTTTCTCATACGGAGCCACAATCACAAAGACAGTGTAAGGTGCAGGCTCCTTCAGATAAGTCTCCAGAGCGGCTGTATTATGCTCTATTTTTTCTTTCTTTTTTTCCCCTGTTAAAAAAGACGGATTTTTTACGATGACCAGCCGCTTCTCTCCCATAAACGGAAACGTTTCCGCATCGGTTACGGCCTGGTCAAGCGGATCTTCTTCAAGATCAAAAACAGACAGGTTAAAATCCTTTGTCTCCTCATCAACGACAGCTTGTCTGATCCGGCTGACAGTCTCTTGGAGCAGATACGTTTCTTTTCCATATAAGCAATAAACGGAGCGGACATCCCCTTTTTTCAGGGCTTTCCAAACATCAAATACCATGATCGTATGACTTCCTCTCTTTCTTGATCCCCTTCTATCCTAAATTGAGTTCGGCAAATAGTAAAGAGGAAGCTTTAAGGACAGCTTCCTCATTTATAATAAACGCCTGATTCACAAGCTCCCGGGTCTGCTTGTAAAAAGGCGATAATCACAAGAACAGAAAACGTTACCATCACTTCTAGATTTTTCAAAACAATTCCAGTATACTTAGGGAAGTCAGGAGGGATGAAATTGAATGATTTTGAAAAAAACGTTCAAAGCAAACGAAATGATGCTGTTGACTCAGCTGTCGGTTTTGTCGTGTCCTTCGGATTTTTCGCCTTTTTGTTCGTGATGGCAACAGCCATCCATCTTATCGGCTCTTAGCCGCATTCCGGGCTGCTGTCAATCGGCAGTCTTTTTTACTTCTTGCGCCCTGGTTTCTTCTATATCATATGGAGGGAAGACGGAAAACGTTCCGGCGCCTTTTTTAAATCTGTATTGAATCGTTCCGCTGACATCGGTGCGAAGCACATTGACAGAGTACGCCTTCAAACGATCCAGCACTTCTTCATGCGGATGATGGTATCGATTCTCTTTTCCTGCTGAAATCAGCGCTGCTTCCGGCTGAAGCTGTTTCAAAAAGGCTTCACCCGTAGAGCTTTTGCTGCCGTGATGACCCGCCTTCAATATATCAGCCTTCAGTTTCGGATACGTTTTCAGCACTTCCGTTTCGCCGTCCGATTCTAAATCTCCCGTCAAAAGCCAGCTCACTCCGCCTAAAACCGTCCAAAGCACCAGTGACGAATCATTTTTACTCCTTCCGTCAGACGACTCCGGAGACAGCACCTGAAACTGAAGATCACCGGCTGTAATGGTGTCGCCCCGCTTTGCTTCGGCAACGGGAATGTTGTTTTCTTTCGCCATATTTAATATGTTCTGATCTTTCGGTTCTTTTACGAATCCCACGGGGACAATTAACCGTTTGACTCTATGATTTTTGATTAACACTCCGGCTTCTCCGATGTGATCTTGATCCGCATGGGTTAAAATCAGCGCATCCAGCTTTTTCACCCCTTTTCCGTTTAAAAACGGAATCAAAACCTTCTCGCCGATAGAATACGGGTGGCGTTTTTCTTTCCATGATTCTCCGGGATAAGCAATCACTCCCCCTGTATCAACCATTACAGTCCCTTTGCGGTGCGGCGCGCTTATAAACAGTGAGTCTCCCTGCCCGATATCAAGCATATCCGCTTCTCCCCATGGACTGAAATACGGACGGCATATTAAATAAGCCAAAACCGCGCAGAAAAAAAGAGCCGATTTCCTGAGTTTTAAAAAACCTCCCTTTTCCAAAGCCGCAAAAAGCGTAAAAACGGAAACCGCAAGCAGAAGAAGGGAAACAAAGTCAGGCTTTGACACAATCATAGTAAATAAATCAACGGATGCCGCATATGTAATGAAATCATGCACAGGCTTCATCACAAGGTCGAACATATCAAACAAACATTCTCCCATCTGCCTTGAAAGTAAAAGAAGAAGGAAACCGATGACAGAAACCGGAATGACAAATAACGTATAAAATGGCACCATCACCATATTCATCGGAAAACTGACAAGTGAAATCTGCTGAAAATGATAGAGAAGAAACGGAAGTGAGCTGAGCTCCGCAATGAATGAAGCCATCGCAAGCCCGGCAAGTCTGCTTTTCCCCGCTTTCTTTAAAATGGAGGATGACAGAATTAAAGAGGCGCTTACCGCAAAGGAAAGCTGGAAGCCCGCCTGCCAAAGGAAGTAAGGATTAAACAGCAGGAGCAGCAGATAAGACAGGGACAATGCAGCAGAGGAATGAATGCCGCGTTTAACAAGAGTTCCGGCGATATAAAATCCCAGCATGAGGGATGCGCGCAATACGGATGGGGCGGCACCGCTCAGCAGCGTATACACCGGCAAAAACAGCAGCAGCAAAATTCCCGCTTTTTCTCTTGTCAGCCCGATTCTGATCAGAGCATAAAATAATCCCGCCGTAATAAGACCGACATGCATTCCGGAAATCGCCATTAAATGAACGACTCCTAAATTTTGATATGCACTCAGTATATCGTCCTCTATAGAAAATCTTTCACCTAAGGTCAGCGCTTCAACAATTCCGGCGGAAGATTCAGGCACGTGATTCCGAATGATCGAAATCAAATTTTTTCTGATGTTCAGCAGTTTAAACAGCGGCTGTTTGGATTTTTCACACTGCTGAATGGACGTCACGGAAAATAACCAGTGAATCTGCTGAGAGTAAAGATATTCCTTATAATCAAAACCTCCGGGAACCGTCGCATGTGCAGGCTGTTCCAGAGAGCCTGTAAACGTGCAGCGCATCCCCGGTTCGAGCTGTTCAATAAGTCTCTTTTCCTCAAGTGACCGGATTTTGTACGAAGCCGCCCATTTTTCCTTGTCATGTGTACGGATAACAGCTGATATTTTCGCTCCGTCAACTTTCGGAATATTAGTGATGACGGCCTGTTCAGTATAACTGCCGGCCTGATACCGCGTTACATTCGCAGCGTCACAAACCGTATAAAGAAAGAAATAAACACAAAAAGAAACGAGGCAGACGATAACCGGAGCATACTGCTTTGTTTTTACAATAATAAAGAGAAGATACAGAAGAAAAAGGAGCAGAACCCAGGAGACATGAGCGGCGGCAATTCCCGCAGTTGCAGAAACCGCCGCCAGAGGCAGAAGAAGGTATTTATATTTCATTTATACGTAACTGGTAAACAGCTCATTGGCCTGTTCATGAATTTTTTTCAGATCATCTGCCTTAACCCCCGCATCAGATAATTGCTGAATCAGACCTGCTACAAAAGACAATTTTTCACGGTTTTTCAGATCGATGATCATCTCATCAAGTTCGACCTGCTCCACCTTGACTCCGGCTTGGCTGAACAGCTCTTTTGCATAAGGCTGTGTTTTGTAATCTTCGGCATAATAAACCGTTTTGATGCCTGCCTGGATAATTGATTTGCAGCATTGAATACAAGGATAATGCGTCACATAAATTTCGGCGCCCTCCGTCGGAACACCGAACTTAGAACATTGCAGAATCGCATTCATCTCTGCATGTATGGTCCGCTGGCAATGATTATCTATTAAAAGGCATCCTTCATCAGCGCAATGGACGCCGCCGGCGATTGAGCCGTTGTATCCCCCGGCAATCATCCGCTTATCTCTGACTACGGTTGCCCCGACTGACAGTCTCGGACATGTGCTTCTCAGCGCCAGCAAATGGCTTTGCGCCATAAAATATTGATTCCATGAGATTCGTTCCACAAGTGTTCCCTCCAAAAAGTCTTGTTGCTTTTCTAAGTTTACATAGATTTAAGCAGAACCGTCAATTCACTTTACCGTAATGGAAGTTTTTATCCGCTCAAATGACTTTTCTCCAAAGCCTGATACATTCATCAAATCTTCAGCAGTCTGAAACCGTCCTTTTTCTTCTCGGTAGGCGATAATCGCTTCCGCTTTTTTCTGCCCCACCCCGGAAATCGCCTGAAGTTCGTCCAGAGATGCCGTATTGATATTGACAGCTGCATTCTCCTTTTCACCCGCTGCTGTTTTCGGGCGATTCTCCTCTTCGCCTTCACTCGGAATATAAACAATCGTCCCGTCCTGCAGCTGCTCTGCTAAATTAACTTTCAATTCATCCGCCTTTTTCTTCAGGCCGCCGGCTTTTTCAATGGCTTGAGTCACTCTGTCTCCCGCTTTCATTTCATACACGCCGGGATTTCGGACCGCGCCTTTCACATCAATCATAATCTTGTCGTCTGCGGTGTCTTTTTTGTCCGCGACGGATGCTGAGGCTGTTTGGCCGAGCACGGACTGCTGTTTGACCGGCTCTTCCTTTTCAGAACGAAACAGCCAAATGCAGATAAAAACCGCCCCTGCTACAAGACAAGCGCCCAGAATTTTCAGGTTCCGCCGCAGCGGCTCCGTCATCATCGCTTTCGTCATATTGCATTGCCTCCCCGCATAAGGTTTAGAGGATTAAGGGAAAAAGGAGGGGAATTCATTGAAAATAGGCTTTATCGGCACCGGAAACATGGGAACGATCCTGATTGAATCGTTTATCGAATCAAACGCTGCCGATCCCTCACATATCACCATCACAAACAGAACAATCGAAAAAGCATTAAAACTAAAAGAACGTTTCAGCGGCATCCATGTCACCGAGGATCAGGAAAAGCTCGTACAGGAAAATGAAATAATATTCATTTGTGTAAAACCGCTGGATATATATCCTTTGCTGAAGAAACTCACACCGCATTTACGGAAAGATCACATTTTAATCTCCATTACCAGTCCCGTTCAGACGGATCAGATTGAACATACGGTTCCGTGTCAGACGGCCCGCGTCATTCCGAGCATTACGAACCGCGCCTTGGCCGGCGTCTCGCTTGTTACGTTCGGCAAAAGCTGCAGCGAGTCTGCAAAAGCGGATATTCAAACGCTGTTCACTCATATTTCAAAACCTGTGGAAATCAGCAGCGGCATTACAAGAGCGGCGTCAGACATTGTCAGCTGCGGGCCCGCTTTTATGAGTTATCTCGTTCAGCGCTTTATTGACGCGGCAGTGGAAGAAACGGACATCACCAAAGAAGAAGCCGTGATTATGTCGACGGAAATGCTTGTCGGTCTCGGAAAGCTTCTGGAAACAGGGCATTACACGCTTCCCGCCTTGCAGGAAAAAGTATGCGTAAAAGGCGGCGTCACCGGAGAAGGACTGAAGGCTCTCGAAAGCGGTGTTCAGGATATGTTCAACCGTGTCTTTCAGCGTACACATGACAAATACGATGAAGATATATCGTTAGTGAAGAAGCAATTTCACGTGTAACTGAGTATGCCATAAAGTGCTTTACCGCGCCAATCGCAAAAAATGCATTTTAAAAACCATCGTTCCGTTTAAACGATGGTTTTTGGTTTGCCTGCCGTGAAGAAAAGACGTTCAGACTCTGTTGAAGGAGGCCGGTCTGTAAAATCAGCCGTCACCTTCTTCAGTTCAAATCCGGTCTCTGCAAGCATTTGTTCATATTCTTCAATGTGAAATGTTTTTTGCTCATGCGTCTCGTCATAGCGGTCATAAGATTGTCCGTTCCATACGAAAAAGGACATATCATGGATGACAGAAAGCTCTTCATCGCCGGCAAAGCTTTGCCAAATATAGCTGATCTGCTCATCCTGATCCGCATGGGTGCTGTCCGGAAAAAGCTCCGTCATTTTAAATGGGGAATGGACGTCAAACAGAAGCAGGCCGTCCTCCTTCAAAACTTGAAAAACACTTTTGAAGGTGCTTAAGACATCATTTTTCGTTTTTAAGTAATTAAGGGAATCACAGCAGATGACAACGGCATCAAACTGTTCTTCAAAACCGGAAAGCTCTCTCATATCCTGCTGGAGAAAAAGAATCGGCTTTCCCGTTTTTTTCTGCTGGGCACAGCTCAGCATATCTTCACTCAAATCAATCCCCGTGACTTCGCAGCCTTTTTCAGCAAGCCTGATGGATATTTCTCCGGTTCCGCAGGCAAGATCAAGCACCCTTCCCTTTTCCGGAAGAGACGCTTCGATCCAGCCCGCCCATTCATCATACGGCGCATGTGACATTAACTCGTCATATACGCCGGCGAAGCCTTGGTAAATCATGAGTTCAAGCCGAGCTCAAGCTCTGCGAGCGGCGCGTCGCCCCATAGCTTTTCAAGATTGTAGTAGCTTCTTTCATCTTTATGGAAAACGTGGACAATGACGTCGCCGAGATCAACTAAAATCCAGCGGGCCTCATCAAACCCTTCCATCTTTTTGACATCAATGCCGTTTTCTTCTGCCTGATCTTTAATTTCACGCGCAATTGCCTGAACCTGCTTATCAGAATTCCCGTGGCAGATTAAAAAGTAATCCGCTATAAGTGAGATTCCTTCCATGTCCAGCGCTAAAATATCTTCTGCACGTTTATCGTCGCATGCTTTTGCCGCGATTTTTAATACGGAAGCTTGATTCATTCTTCAAATTCCTCCTGTCAATTTTAAAGACACCAGCCAATTATAGGTTGCAAACGTCTCCGGAAAGACCGGCTGGTTTTTTTTCATCAGAAATATCATTGTATTTTTCATTGCTTGTATGAGCGCTTCGTTCAGATCCGTTTCCGCCAGACGGCGCACCTCTTCCACTCCGGGAAAATGGCGGCCGGGTTCAATGTAATCCGCAACGTAAATGACTTTGTCTAAAAGGGTCATTCCGGGACGCCCTGACGTGTGATAGCGGATTGCATCCAAGATCTCAGGATCAGTGATCCCCGCTTCTTTCTCAGCCAGATACGCTCCCACAGGGGCATGCCACAGCTCGGCATTGTAATCCAAGAGCTCAGCCGGCATTTTTTCCCGCACGATGATCTGCTTCATTTCTTCTTTCGGCCGGAATTTCGCATAATCATGAAAAATGGCCGCCATTTCCGCTTTTTTCGGGTCTGCTCCGAACCGGCCTGCGAGAATAACCGCCGTATCTGTCACGCCGATTGTGTGGATGTAGCGATGCTCGGTCAGCTGTTCTTTGACGCAGGCAAGTGCTTCCTCACGATTCATATAAATCATTCTCCTCTATATACTGCCTCACTTTATCCGGCATTAAGTATTGCGTCGGCTTTTTTGCTTTGAGACGTTCTCTCAGCATCGTTGACGAAACGTCAAATTCCGGAACGTCGGCAAAAAGCAGCGGGTACGGGGTCTCAATATGATACCCCGGGCGCCGCACTCCGATAAATTGAATGAGCGTGAGCAGTTCGTCCAGTTTGTACCATTTCGGCAGATATTCAATCATATCCGCCCCGATAATAAAGAAAAGCTTGTCGTTCGGGTGCCGCTCCTTCAGTAAACGGACAGTATCATAGGTATAAGAAGGGCCTTTCCGGTCCATTTCCGCAAGCTCAAGCTTAAAGCCGGAATTCGAGCTGATGGCAAGCTTCAGCATCTCCACCCGGTGCCGGCTGTCTGTAAAGTCTTCATTCTGCTTGTGCGGAGGGATTTTATTGGGCATAAACCAAATCTCATCGAGCTCCGCCTGATGAAGGACTTCATTAGCCATCAGAAGATGTCCGTTGTGCGGAGGGTCAAATGTGCCCCCGAATATTCCGATTTTCTTCATGTCAACCACCTTACGGAAGCTCGATTTGTTTATTTTCCTTTGACTCCTTATACAATACGATCGTATTTCCGATCGTCTGCACCAATTGTGAGCGGGTG
Source organism: Bacillus sp. GZB (assembly GCF_001975995.1). Taxonomy (NCBI): domain Bacteria; kingdom Bacillati; phylum Bacillota; class Bacilli; order Caryophanales; family Bacillaceae; genus Bacillus; species Bacillus sp. GZB. The sequence goes on along the minus strand of NZ_MTQG01000017.1, from coordinate 387,330 downwards.
CCTTTCACAAGGGCTTCTGCGACATCATTTTTATCGTCTTCGCAGTTTTGAAGCACGCTGACTTTAATCAGCTCTCTTGCTTCTAAAGCCTCGGCAATCTGTTTCACCATGTTTTCGTTGACTCCGCCTTTTCCCACTTGAAAAATAGGCGTTAAATGATGCGCTTTTGAACGCAAAAACCGTTTTTGTTTTCCTGTTAACATTGTGTTCCTCCTAGTTTTCCTTCAACAATTGCTCTCATTAAGCCGCTGTCAGGCTCTTGTTCCGTCCACAGCTTGAAAGACAGTGCGGCCTGTTCCACAAACATGCCGACACCGTCAAGGGTTGTTAAACCTCTTTTTTCAGCTTCTTTTAAGAACGCCGTTTGAATCGGGTTGTATACGATATCACAAACGATGGCGCCCGTTTTGGCCCGTTCCAATGAGAGCGGCACGGCATCCGTTTTCGGATACATGCCGACAGATGTTGTATGAATAATGACGTCATATTGTTCAAGCTGATTTTCAGCTTCTTTTAAAGTAAGGGCGCGTTTCTGCTGAAAAGAGGGAGCAGCCGCAATCAGACTTTCTGCTTTTTCCGGCGTGCGGTTGCAAACGTCAAATTGTTTCGGCTCTCTGCGGACGATCGTCGTAAAAATCGCTCTTGCCGCTCCTCCCGCCCCAATCATAAGGATGGAGAGCTCTGATATCGGTTTGTCCAATACTTTGACTAAGGATTTATAAAACCCATCTCCGTCAGTATTATACCCGATGAGCCTGTCTCCCTCTCTTTTGACGGTATTTACGGCCCCGAGTACTTTCGCGCTTTCATGTATTTCATCCAGATGCTCCATGATCGCGACTTTATGCGGGACTGTGACGTTCACTCCGCAGATGCCAAGCGCCTTGATTCCGTTAACGGCGTCCTTGAGATGATGAGGTTCCACCTGAAACGCAAAATACTGCCCGTTGATGTTCTTATCTTGCAAAGCAGCGTTATGAATATCGGGTGACATTGAATGCCCGATCGGATTTCCGATTACTCCGTACAATTGTTTCATGCTCCCTCTCCCCTTCTCTCTATATTAATGAACGGCGGACAAATACGTGTACGCCTTTCGGAGCGTATGCCGTTATTTTTTTATCTGCTTGCTGCACCGTGACCCAGCCGAGACCGGAAAAAACGATATCCGTCTTTCCTTCTTTAATCGAAAACGTATGGGGTGTAAGCTCCGGAAATTCATCCAAATGATCTTTTCCGGGCGGGGTAAGCAGTTCTCCCGCATGCTTTTCGTATAAGGCATCAGCATTTTCAAGCTTTGTTCTGTGAATCATCAATTCATTCGGCATATAGCAGACAAACGCTGTTTTATCGCCTGATACATAGTCAAACCGGGCAAGCCCGCCGAAATAAAGCGTTTGTTTTTCATTCAGCTGAAAAGTGCGCGGCTTCAGTTCTTTTTTCGGTGTCAGCACCTTTAAGTCACGCTTGTCCACGTAATGCGCCATCTGGTGATGGTTAATGATTCCCGGCGTATCATAAAGCGCAGATCCGTCATCAAGCGGGATTTCAATCGCGTCAAGCGTCGTGCCCGGAAATTGAGAGGTGGTAATAATATTCTCTTCCCCTGAGACCTCTTTAATAATCCGGTTGATAAATGTGGATTTGCCGACATTGGTACAGCCCACCACATACACATCGCGGCCTTCGCGGTAATGTTCAATGGCGTCAATGACTTCTTTCATCCCTTGTCCGCGGGAAGCGCTGATTAAAAAGACATCAAGGGGTTTTAAGCCGTATTCTTTCGCTTCGCGTTTCATCCATTGAACGAGCCGTTCCCGTTTTACGGATTTCGGCAGGATATCGGCCTTATTACCGACAAGAATGATCGGATTACCGCCGACAAAGCGGTTCAGCCCGTTTATCCAGCTTCCGTTAAAATCAAAAATATCAACGACTTTGACAATAAGAGAGTCAGTATCGCCGATTGTGTGCAAGATATTTAAAAAGTCATCATCCGTTAATGAAACATCTTGAATTTCATTGTAATTTTTCAGTCTGAAGCAGCGCTGGCAGATGACATTCTCCTTTGTGAGAGATGCCTTTGGCGCGTATCCGAGACCTTGTTTATCCTCGGTTTGGATCGTTACTCCGCAGCCGATGCAAACAACCTTTTCCATTTCTAATCCTCCCACTGAATATGGCCTTTACGTTTCAAAGAACTCAATATTCTCCGTTCAATCCGGCGGTTAAAGCGCGTCATGACTCCGTCAGAGGAAGCGACAGGCACGACGAGGATCGTATGATACCCGTTTCTGTTTCCGCCGAGAACATCAGTAAGCAGCTGATCGCCGATGACCACACAGTCTTCTTTTTTTAGATCCATGCTGCTGACGGCTCTTTTAAAGGCGCGCCCCATCGGTTTTCTTGCCTTATAAATAAACGGTATGCCAAGCGGCTCCGAGAATAATTTCACTCTTCGTTCATTATTATTGGAGACGATCGTGACTTTAATGCCGTGCTCCTTCATTTCTTCAAACCACTCGATTAATCGAGGTGTCGCACTCGGTCTGTCCCACTCCACAAGCGTGTTGTCAAGGTCTGTAATAATCCCTTTCACATTGCGTTCCTTGAGCTTTTCCGGTGTGATATGAAATATATTTTTCACAAATTCGTCAGGTAAAAAAAACTTTTTTAACAAAACCCGCACCCTTCCTTTTCTTTCTATCATCTATATGTCGAAACCTGTCAGATTTAAAAACAAAGTCGGACTCAGCAAAAAAATTTCGACAAAAATTGGGTTTCTTCACCAGTTGTGGATAAAATTACACACATTATCCACTCTTATTACATCCGGATTTATCCAGATTATAAACAAGATACTAACAAGTTATCCACGTACGAGTGTGGATAACAGAACGATTGTTCTTATTTGTATTTCATGGTAGATTAAAGATAACCTCACCATGATTGAAACGCAACCTTCCATCATATGCTTGCGTCTGATGATTGATTACAATTGTAAGGAGGTGCCACTCCCATTAATTGGGTCCCCGGCATGAGAAAGCTTTCTGATGAATTACTAATAGAATCTTATTTCAAAGCCAATGAAATGAATTTGAGCCGTGAATTTATCGAGTTAATTGAAAACGAAATCAAAAGAAGATCGCTCGGACACATTATTTCCGTTTCTTCTTAAACAGAAAAAAGTTTCCGGGCGAATTTCCTTTTTTTACTCAGATGACTGATATTATATCACTTCGGTTATGCGCATTACTACCACTTTCAACAAAAAACACCCCTAAAATAGAGGTGTTTAAGAGGACGGCTGCTATATATTGAACCAATACAGACCGCCCAGGACGAGAATGACGACGAGCAGCACAACAAAAAATGCGTACCAGTACCCCGCATTCACCCGAGGAGGCGGGCATACAGGATGTTGCGGAGGGAAACCGCGGTTCATAGCAATCGCCTCCAAAAAGATGTTTTTTCTACAGCCTATGAAGCAGAAGCAAAACGGTTTAGGCAGCTGACGGCGTCAGCGTTCCAAAACCCGCCCATTTTTTATGCCTTCAATTAAGATTCTGGCGCCTTTTGGCGTCATATGATTTCCGGAGGGATCTATCAGTCCGGATTGGATCAGCGCCCGGTCTGTATCTTTGCCGCCGTCCGCGCGTATAAAGTGTTTCCAGTTATCCACCAGCGGCACTTTCAACTCAGCTGCAACCTGCCTCGTAACGCCGTTATAGGAATTATGCCATTTTCTCGCGCCGCCTTTTTCTTTAAAGGCTGAGGCTTTATATCTCGAATAGTAATAGAGATGATGCGTTCCGTTTCCTTCTATAACCGGGATGCACGTCATTAAAATCGGCTTTATGCCGTGATTTCTGCTTTCGTTTATGAAATAAGTCAGGTTTTCTTTAAACCGTTTCTTTGATACCCGCGGCTGATCGCCCGTCAAAATGCCCGCATCATTTGTTCCGAACATGATAAATAAATATTGGGGCTTACGCTCCAGCACGTCGCTTTGAAAGCGCAGGCGCGCATCCTCAGTCGTCTGGCCGCCTATTCCCGCATTTATAACCGTAAGACGGCCGCGTTCCGCTGTTTTTAAAATGTTTACCCACTGCTGCGCCTTCGGATAATCACGATAATCCCAGTTGGAACCGCGCGTATTGCTGTCGCCGAACGCGACAACACTTTTTTCTTTGCCCGCGGCGCATCCTGATAACAGACAGATTATCGTAATAAAAAGAACAGCAAACTTCATTTTCTCTCCCCCCAAACCTTACCTCCTATGGTACACATCTCTTTGGCGGCTTTCAACGCGGCGCTCTCTTTACTGGATATGAAAAGGACCGGAATCCTGTCCGATCAAATCCGAAACCTTAACAAACGTGTAGCCCTGCTTTTTCAGCTTGGGAATGATTTCTTTCAAAGCCTCAACCGTCTGGCGCCGGTTTCCTCCGCCATCATGCAGAAGAACGATATCTCCATCTCTGGCATGTGAAACAACGTGCCTGACGATTTTTCCTTTCCCGGGCCTTTTCCAGTCTCTCGGGTCTTGGTTCCATGACCACATGATGATATGATAGCCCTCTTTTAAGATGCTTTTGAAAGCCGTATGATTCAGCGATCCTCCCGGCGGGCGGAATAACTTGTCTCCTTCCGGCTGAAGCGATGTGATATGATGCGCGGAGCTGTGAAGCTCTTGTAAAATGTCTTTGCGTTTCAGACGGTGAAAATAAACATGGTTCATCGTATGGTTGCCGATTTCATGCCCTTCTTCAACGATGCGTTTTGCCGTTATGGGGTATTTGTCTATACGGCTCCCGACACAAAAAAAGGTTGCTTTAACATTGTGCTGTTTCAGCACGTCTAACACAGCCTCCGTATAGACAGGATGGGGGCCGTCATCGAAGGTTAAAGATAGTTTCTTTTTTTCAGACCTTATATCCCAGTACACGTTTCCCGTCTTCTCCATGTCACTTCTTTTTAAAGATTTCGCATCGGCGGACACGGCAGTGAGACTCGTGAGGACGCATATCATGATGATCAGATGAAAGCATCTCAACGTTTACACCTCCAGTAAACACTACTGTTAACGTGTCCCCTTTTATAAAAAATGATTCTCTGCATCAAATGATTTACATCACCCGCTTCCCGCTTGTTTTTGTCCAAATCCGGGTGCAGCCGTTTCTCATCAAACGACAAATGCTGATAAATCAAATACGCTTATCGGACAGCTTATTTTAATAGAAGGAGATAGATTTGTGCTGTATACTAAATGAAAAGAGGTGAACGTGCAGATGATAAAAAAGGGATTCAGTCTTGCCGTCATTATTGCTGTCGTGATGATCGGCTTTATGCAAAAAGACGTCTGGCTCAGCATGATTCGCGCGGGCGGCATGTACGCCGTGCTTATGAGTATCCTTCTGGTCGCAGCTGACGTATTTTTTCCGATTGTTCCATTCGCCATTATCGCGGCCTTAAACGGAGCGGTTTTCGGGATTGTAAACGGGGTGTGGATTACATTGTCAGGCGCGATGCTCGGAACAATGGCATTGTTTTTTCTCGTCCGGTACGGATTCAGAGACTGGGCCAGAAAAAAGCTGCTGGCTTACCCGGCAGCGGCCCAATATGAAGATTCATTTCATCAGCACGCGTTTACGGCGGTGCTTTTCGGGCGGCTGATTCCGATTATACCGTCGCTTGCCATGAATACCGTCTGCGGGCTGAGTAATATCCGATGGCCGATCTTTTTTTCTGCGTCGGTGCTCGGCAAAATTCCGAACATTGTGATCGTGACCGTCGCAGGCGCTTCATTTACAAGCAACAAACTGCTGTCTTTCGGGATTTACGGAATGTATATGCTCGTCTTAATGGCGGTCATTTATAAGAAGTTTCCCGGACTTTTAAAAACAACGAAAAAATGAAGCGCGTACCGCCCCCTATTCCGGCGGTACGGCTCCTCTCATTCTGAACCGACCACTACCATATTTTTCTTTCTGTAAAATGACAAAGCCGCTCTGAAAAACTGCCTCACGTATTGATGCAGTTTCGTTCCGCACCCCCTTCCCCTCTGCTGCTCAGCAATATAGTAAAGGTGCACATAACCGATTTTTTGGCTGCGGTAAAATTTGATGGAAGCTTCAAGCTGTCCGATCGGCTGCCCGTTATGAAAAAGCGGCATAAAACCGTCGGGAAAGCATTTGATTTGGGATGACAGCCACCTGAGATATTCATCCTTATTAAAATGATCCGCCGTGCCAAAGCTGACGAAAAACGAATCCTCACGAAATGAAACGGCCGTCTCTTTATGTTTGTTTAAATTGATCCGCTTGAAATACATCAGGAGTCCTCCTTTTTGCGGCCGCAAATAAGAACGAGCATAAAACGGCTGCCAACGCCAGCATAACAGCAGCGCCTGCGATGACAATGCCGCGGACGGAAGAACTGACAGAAGCCGCTCCGAAAACCGCCGTTACTACTATAATGAAGACGGCTTCGACTAATGAATAAAAGCTCCCCACTCTCCCCATGATGTCCACCGGAACATTCTTTTGATAAAACGTCAGAAAGCCTGTATTGGCAAACGCCAGAAAAAAAGCGAGAAGGAAAAATCCGAAAACAGCCGTCCAAAAAACGTCAGAAAACGCATAAATCATATATCCGGCCGCTGTGAATAAAGAGCCCATTCCCATCAATAAAGAAGCCGGCATTTTTTTATTAAAGAACACATTGACAAGCGCTCCCGCAATAATGCCTGCCCCTGAGACACTGACGAGAAAACCGTAATCGGCATCAGTCAGCTGAAGAACCTCTTTTGCAAAAGCGGCTTCAAGCGAATCAAGCGCTGATGGCATAACGGTCATGACCAGACTGAATAAAAAATAAATGATCATGACGTTTCGCGCTGTTCGGCTGAAGCGATAGACGAGCTTCCAATCTTGTTTGTAAACTGCCAAAGAAAGCTTCTGTGCGGGAGAATGTACGTGAGGCTCATTTTCAAGGTTCGGCAACATCATCGTAATAAAACCGGACAGCACTAAAGCCGCCGCATTCACCCAAATCGCAAAAATCGGCGTGCCGGCGATAAAAAGCAGCCCGGCCGCAGCCGGCCCGAGGAGAAAAGCCCCTGATTCCGACAAAGCCCTTAGTGAATTGAATCGTTTTCTCCTTTCAGCCGGGATAAGCATCGTCACATACGCCATGGAACACGGACGAAACATCGCATTGGCCATTTGAATCAAAAATACGATACAATAAACGGAAAATAAAGACCGTGCAGTAAACATCAGCGGCAGAACGGCAATGAATGCAGCCCGGATGAAATCAAGCGACATCATCATATTCCGTTTGTTGCACCGGTCGATGATGCTGCCCGCCCACCCATTTGTCATCAAAACAGCCGCAGGCCTGATTAAATAAAGGATGGAAACCGCAAAAGCAGACCCCGTTTCTTTTAAGACAATAAGATTAAGAGACAAAAAATAAATCCATTCACCAATATTTGCTATCCCGATTCCGGTTAACAGAAGCATCGGGTACCGCCAAGACTTCAGGTTTTTCATCTTATCCCTCCCTTAGAAATAAAAAACGCCCTCAAGACAATAAAGTCTTGAGGACGGGAAACAGCCCGCTATGCCACCTCAATTCGGTTTGGTGCCGGCCTTGCCGGGTACAAAGCTTACTCGGTAACAGGAGTATCCGCCGCATCATCCTCGTGTTGCATGATTCCGATGCGAAGCTAAGAGGTTTGTTTCAACACATCCATTCATACTCCTTCACAGCTCCCGGAGCTCTCTGTCATGAATGATATCTGTCTACTCGTCTCTTCAGCGCTTTTCGGTTATATTGTTTTCACCCTTACTTTTTTCAACAATATACAGGCTCAATCAGCAAAAATCAAGAGGCTCCAATAAATAAAACCCGATTTTGATTAATTTCCCTGTACAGACACAAACAGCCCTAACGACACATACAGTTACATATAGGCGATTGCCTACATAACTTTGTGGAGGTGAGGACGGTGACAGGTGTTTTTGCAGCGCTCGGGTTTATTGTGAAAGAACTTGTGTTTTTAGTATCATACGTGAAAAATAATGCCTTTCCACAACCGCTCTCAAATAATGAGGAGAAAAAATACTTAGACCTTATGGCTGAAGGAGATGAACACGCCCGCAACATGCTGATCGAACATAATCTTCGTTTAGTCGCCCATATTGTGAAAAAATTCGAAAACACGGGAGAGGACGCAGAAGATCTGATCTCCATCGGTACAATCGGGCTGATTAAAGGAATTGAAAGCTACTCAGCCGGAAAAGGCACGAAGCTTGCCACATATGCCGCACGATGTATTGAAAATGAGATTTTAATGCACCTGCGCGCATTGAAAAAAACAAAAAAAGACGTCTCCCTTCATGATCCGATCGGCCAGGATAAAGAAGGGAATGAAATAAGCCTGATCGATGTCCTCAAGTCGGAAAGCGAAGATGTGATTGACACTATTCAGCTCAACATGGAACTTGAAAAGGTCAAAAAATATATCGACATTTTAGACGACCGCGAAAAAGAAGTCATCGTCGGCCGCTTCGGGCTTGATTTAAAAAAAGAAAAAACGCAGCGCGAGATCGCAAAGGAGCTCGGCATTTCAAGGAGTTACGTGTCGCGGATTGAAAAACGCGCATTGATGAAGATGTTTCATGAGTTTTACCGGGCGGAGAAGGAGAAGCGGAAGAAGAAGGGAAAGTGAGCGAAAAGCCGGATCTGACATCCCGGCTTTTTCTATTTTATCTTTTTCAATCATGACTATAAACAGAATATGCGTAGCGCTCAGTATGAAGGGATAAATATACAAACTGCTTGATCGCTTCAAGGCCTGTGATCATTTCATTTGTGATACGGCCATTTTCAAAATCAATTTTGTAGGTTTGCGAGGTCTCTATAACTTCGCTGTCATCTTCAATATCATCAAATTCAATTTCTGAGGAAAGGGGCATGATAAGATCATTCCTATAACGTTCCTCCATTTATTGATTGAATGAACCATAATAAAAACCGCTCCTAAAGAGCGGTTTTAACATATAGGAAGTAATCATTCTAAGAAGAAATCGAAAGGGATTTATTTACTGCTTTTTGAGCATGGATTAAAGTCGTATCAAATAATGGCACTTTTGAATCCTCTGCCTTTACTAATAGGCCAATTTCAGTGCATCCAAGAATGATTCCTTCTGCTCCTTTATCCACCAAATTATTTATGATCTTCTTATAAATGTTTTTGGAAGACTGTTTAATTTCACCCAGACATAGTTCTTAATAAATAATATTATTTATTAATTCTCTTTCATCATCATCAGGAACAATGACATTAATCGCATGAGACGCAATACGTGATTTATAAAAATCTTGTTCCATCGTATATTTAGTACCTAGCAATCCTACTGAGCGAATGTCTTGTCTAATAATTTGTTCTGCAGTTGCATCGGCAATATGCAAAATAGGTATAGTGATCATTTCTTGGATATATCCAAGAACTTTATGCATAGTATTTGTACATATTACAATAAAATCTGCACCTGCTTTTTCTAATGATCTTGCAACTTGACCTAAAGCTTCACCTGCTTTATCCCAAGCTCCTATGGATTGATAATGTTCAATTTCCTTAAAATCAACACTGTATAAAAGGCATTTTGCCGAGTGAAGCCCTCCTAACTTCTTTTTTATTTCTTCATTGATAATTCGATAATACTCAGCTGAAGATTCCCAACTCATTCCGCCAATAAGACCAATAGTTTTCATAACCCACCTCGGATGAAATTTTCAAAATATTATAGTTATTCTATAGCATAGATTAGGTCTTTACAATTATTTATTTTTTCAGGATTATTATCATTAAATTTTATCGAGAATAAAAAATGATTGTCCGCCTTTTAAGGAGAAAACCATCAAATTCTCACCCATTTTCAGTTCTTCATCTTCTCCAGAGCGCAACCGTTTAGGAATAATAATCAAATCAGCAGGTATTATTAATTTGTCATTTTCATTAAGCCTTATTTCAATAGATGAAACGGAAATCACTTCAGCCGGCATAATATCCACCGGTGACTCACATTCAATAAAGTAAGAATATAGAAAAAGAGATATGACAGTTATGAAAATATCATTTTTCTCATTCGTTACTGCATTTTGGTATCAAATGACTTGACTTATAAGTCCTTAACTTGCGTCCTCTCTCAAACGATTCAACGCCGGGCGCTCTAAAAAGCTCCTCAGAAAATCCTTCACAGGCATACTTCATTCCCTGCTTTCTTTATGCAGACCTCGATCTGGCTGAAAGAAAAACTAGTTACTGATTAGTAACTAGTTTTTATCTTAAAAGATTCAAATATTAGGTTTCAGATTTTCTGGTTTAACCATCTCATCAAATTGTTCTTCCGTTAAAATGTAAGTTGCACGCAGTCTTTTTAGCATTAACCCTTCCTTATGAACAAACTTGGAATTTTCGAATAATTTTCATACCCGATAAGGTTCTAATTCTCTAAGTTTTCGTATCAATATTCTCTGTGTAATCCATGGGATTAACCTTTTAAGTTCATTAAACCTAACTGTTTTATTAGACAAAGCTTACAGGTCGAATTTCATGGCGCCTATCGATTTTACAATTTCCGGATCTTGGTGCGATCCGAAAAGATTTTCTCCTTCATCAAGGGTGGAAATTTTTTCGATATCCTCTAAGCTCAACAAAAAAAATAAAACCTAGTTGAAACTTTACAAGACAAGCTGAATTGACTATAGTCTAATTAGACTAAAATATTGATGTAAAGAAGTGAAAAATTAAATGATAAAGTCTTTTTTAATGTTGGGGCAGTCGAATATGGCGGGCCGTGGATTTTTGAATGAAGTAGACCCTATCTATAATGAAAAAATAAAAATGCTGCGCAATGGACAGTGGCAGATGATGACAGAGCCGATTAATTACGACCGTCCGGTTTCCGGCGTTGGCTTGGCGGCATCTTTTGCAGATGCTTGGTCGAAAGCTCATCCCGATGAAGAAATTGGCTTGATCCCTTGTGCGGAAGGTGGCAGTTCATTGAATGACTGGCATCCGGAAGGCATCCTTTTTCAGCATGCTTTGTCCGAAGCCCGCTTCGCCCTCCAATCCAGTCAAATTTGCGGAATCCTTTGGCACCAAGGTGAGAGTGACAGTTATCGTTCGCTGCATGAAACTTATTACGAGAAATTAACTCTTATCATCGAGACGCTAAGAAACGAGTTGAAACTTGATGAGGTACCGTTGATTATTGGAGGGCTTGGTGACTTTCTTGGGAAGACTGGTTTTGGACAGCACGCGACTGAATTTCGACAGGTTAATGAACAATTGCTGCGTTTTGCTAATGAACAACAGAATTGTTATTTTGTTACTGCGGCAGGTCTGACTGCGAATCCTGATGGCATTCATTTAGACGCAGCTTCACAACGCAAATTCGGTTACCGCTATTTCGAGGCTTTTTCGAAAAAGCACCATATCCTGAAACCCATTTCGGGAGAGGAGCAATCACTGAAAGTGAAGGGTGACTATTCTAAAACAGAACAGATTTACCTTCATAGTATGGATTTGGCTTCGGGTAAAATCACGTACGCGGAATTTGAGGCGCGGATGGCGAAGGTGATGAAACCATGATTCCCTTACTTATCCTTGGCTTGCTCATCCAAAACCCCGGAGCTCACGGCTATGAACTTCTGGCTTTAATGGAAAAACGTCATTACAAATACATTGTTAACTTCACGAAAGGTTCATTTTATTACAATCTGCAGCAACTTGAAGAAAAGTGTTTGATTGAACAGATTCAGCAGAAACCCTCAACCAGCGGGCGTGAAATCCGTAACTTTAACGTCACAGAATCGGGAAGGGCAGAATTCGAGAAATTAATGATCAAATACGGCACCAAATCGGAATATGTGAACCTGCAATTTTATGGGGCGTTACTCTTTGCCGATGAATTTGACAAAAGTAAATTACTGGATCTGATCCAATCACAAATCGATCAGACTAAAACTCGATTCGAGCTCCTTGATGAATACCTGTCCACCACTCAAGAAATTCCCGGCACAATCAATTACTTTCGCCGTATGAACGAAAATTCCCGTTCACATCACTTGGTTAATTTAGAGTGGTTCGAGAAATTGAAAGCAGAAATAGAGTGAACTATTGCAAAATAAAAAATGCAATGTTGCATATATAAGAATATTAGTTACCTACATATAAAACCTGTGTCGCAGATATCTAGTAACACATTGATACAGGTTTTATACTCCTTCTTTAATTAAACCAGTAATAGGGTTGTCAACACTTGCCCCAAACAAGAGCAAGTGAATCTGCTGCGTGTTCTTCTTTTTCAATCCGTATGAATAACCGCTTTTTTACACCTATTCAGTATTCAAGTAAGTCATAGGACATTGCAGTGGCGTATCGGTATAAAGTGAACTAATTTATTAATGTTCAACAACAGAATTTCGTCTATTGACAATAAAGAATGCACAAATCATTGCAAGAATGGCCATCGCCCACCAGAACGTTGAGATCGCCTGATCATGATCGATGATTATCAAACGAATGACAGCCGTAATGCCAATATAAATAAAGTAGCGAAGCGGGAAATGAAAGTCTGATTTGAAGTATTTGATAATCAAAGCAATGAACTCAAAATACATGAAGAATATAAGCAGTTCCCCAAGCATCTCATAATAGCTGTCCACTTTGTTGAACAGTGACTTGTATACGAATTGAACAATGTACCATGTCTCGCTGATCAGAAGTCCGCTTAAGGCTATCGCCAGGAAGAACAGACAGACATTGAGAAGCGCTTGTAACAGGTAAGGCGCCTTTTTAAAATTGTTGGAAAATCTCATCTTGTTGTCTCCTATTTCAATATTTTCGTCGTTTTGAGTCGCAGCCTACATCTTTCTGTTCCAAAATCGCAGCACGATGCAGTACTTGGAATTCTTTTGTATACTGTGAAACTGCCCCTGCATGCGGGACATCATTCGCGCAATGCTTCTTTCACCGAGTCCGTTGCTTTCCGGCGTTACATCCGCAAGTTTAATCGTATTGCTGATATGAATCTCAAATATTTCTTGCTCCGATACAAACGTGATGCTGATTTCTTCTTCCGGATCTGCGTATTTAAATAAGTTTGACATCACATTATCAAATACACGACCAAGCTCCTCCAAATTCACGTTAATATAGGTTTCCGGCAGCTCGCCTGAAATATGGACCCGGAAATGCTCCTGATGAAGGATAGCAATCTGATCTGATATTAGATCGTAGATCACTTCTTTCACTGCAACGGTCTCCAAGTCGGCCTCATGTTCCTTATTCAGCAGGAAATACGCAAACAGATTGTCAGACAAGTTTTTTAATTGCAGTGCTTTACCATAAGCATTGGCTACATAACGATCTTTGCTGGCACCCGCTTCGCCTCCTTCTTTTTTGGCAAACTCCAGATTCATGATCAGCGACGTCAGCGGTGTACGCATATCGTGCGACATTTCGGTAACCAGGCTGCGGCTCTCTGCTTGCAATTCCTCGATCGCTTTAAGTTTGTCCAAGAAAGCTTTCCGCAGATCCTCAATGCTCTTTGCAATCATCGCTAATTCATCATGCCCTTTTATCGTCATCTCGTAGTCCAGCTGGCCCCCTTCAAGAATATGAATCTCTTGGTGAAGCGTTTTAAGGTAGCGAAGACTTTGGCGAATGCCCAAGAGAACAATGATTAAAAAGATGAGGGTTGCACCGAGCAATTCCAATGTAAAGGCCAGATCATAATATCGGGAAGAGTAGAAACCGTCGATAATGACTCGTCCTTCACCATCGCTGAACTTGACAGGATGTGAATGATTTTGAGCATACTGAGTCAGCTTTTCTTTTCCATAATCGGATTCGGAATAAACGGAATCATATTGCAGCTCCTGATCCTTGAATATGGTGAGGTTAATGTAATTTTCTTTTTTGACCCACTCGCCAAACGCTTTTCTATCCGATGTAGACAACCCATTTTCTGAAACGTACTGACTGAATTTTTGAATGTATCTCGCTGACTCCTTGTGATAATACTCATCCGAACTCAGATATCCCTCGATCAGATCATCTGTAATCTTTTGCAGCGTCAGAAAGATCACACCGCTCACAATCGCAGCAACCATGATCAGCAAAGCCAGTTTTTTGGTTAGCGTGAATTTACGATGTGCCAAATCGATATCCTCTTCCCCATTCAGTTTTTATATAAACCGGACGTGCCGGATCATCCTCAATTTTGGAGCGCAGTTTCCGAATATGCACCATCACTGTATTGTTAGAACAGTAAAAGTAAGGCTGTCCCCACACACTCTCATATATATTTTGAGCAGAAAATATTTTGTTGCGTTTGCTCATCAGCAGTTTCAGGATACGATATTCCAGATCTGACAGCTTGATTTGCTGCTCCTCTTTCCAGACCTCATTAAATTCTTCGCTCACTCTCAGTTTGCCCCCGATAAGAAATGTTTCTTCCTGTTCCTTCTTTTCCTGATAGATTGTATATCTGCGTAATTGGGCAATCACTCTAGCGTGAAGTTCCTCTTCCGAGAAGGGTTTAGTCATATAATCATCGCCGCCGGCGAGTAATCCCTCAGTTTTATCGAGTGTACTCGATCTGGCCGTCAGAAACAGAATTGGGACGTTAGAGGTTTCCCTGATGTGCTGACAGGTTTCGATTCCCGAAATGCCTGGCATCATAATATCCAAAATAACCAAATCAAGTGAGTCATTCACAAGTTGCAATGCTCGCTTTCCATCCTTGGCTCTTAGCACCTCGTAGCCTGCTCGCATAAGGGATTCCTCCAAAAGATCACCAATATCATGATCATCCTCTACGACTAATATTCGATGGGTCATGCCTCTTTCACCTCATGATTCTTGATGTTATTTCTCGTGTGACCTTACTATATATCATTCATAAGTAACACGTACGTTATAAGATACTACGTAAATCTTAACAGTTTATGAAAGCTGATGTCCGCCACAATTTTGTCACATTTTAAAAAAAATGATGAACCTTCATAAATTGTTAAGATTCTGTCTTTATATTTATCCATTGTAAGGCTCGAGTTTTTCAGATCCGCACTGCATATTGCAATGGTAAATGGGAAAGGAGTATTGATATGATTGTACAAAAAGAAGAACGCGGGCAACCAGTGAGTCTGCGGGAACGGGTTCATTTTCTGGACATCGTACGTGGGTTTGCCTTGCTTGGCATTATTATTGTCAACTATTTTCTGATCGTAGATTCAGTAAAGGGATTCGAAATGGCCTCCGGTGACCTCCTGCACAATCTGGTTTCCTGGTTTGCCGAAGGGAAATTCGTTACATTATTCTCCTTCTTGTTCGGAGTTGGGTTTATGATCTTTATGGATCGAGCCGCGCAGAAGGTAGATAGTCCCAACAAGCTGTTTGCCCGTAGGTTATCTATCCTGTTGGGATTTGGCATTTTGCACATCACATTTGTTTGGGTCGGTGACATATTGACCTTTTACGCCGTAAGCGGCTTCCTGTTACTCGCCTTCTATCAACGCACGGCCAAAACGGTGCTTAGATGGATTATCGCACTTATCGTGTTTCAATTCCTGACTCCTGTTTTCACAATGTTGTACAATGTCATCAATACTGCAGGGTCAAAAAACCCGAATTTTTCAGAGTTTACTTTGTTTAGCCACACAAGCCTTACCTACATGGAATCCATCAGCACTCGGTGGACAGATATGGTCACGATGGCGGCTGGCTCTTTCTCTATGATCTATTCCATGTTTCTCATGTTTCTGCTGGGCGTGTACTTTGTTAAGATGGAATTTTTCAAAGACATGGAAGCAAAAAAGTTCATATGGAAGCGTATCTGGATCATCAGCACAATCGCTTTTCTAATAACACAAAGCAGTATATTACTAGACATGTTTAATCTTTCTGAGAATATGCTGTGGAAGGACATTTCCTCTGTCTTGGGTCAAAATGGCGGCTTAACCGGAAGTATGTTTTATATGAGCACTTTTGCAATGCTGTTTCTGTACGTTCCTCAGCTGCGAGGCCCTATGATGATCTTCACCAAAGTCGGACGGATGTCATTGACCTGTTATCTGCTTCACTCTATCATTGGAACAGTTTTGTTCCTCAGGTACGGATTCGGGCTTGCGGATCATATTCAATCCGCCGGCACGTTCATGTTCAGTCTGGCCGTGTACTTCGTGCTTATGAGCTTTAGTACATTGTGGTTGAAACGATTTAAGTACGGTCCGATGGAATTGATATGGCGCAAGCTGACGTACGGCAATGTAAACGGAAGTCCCAAAGCGACTCCGCTGCATTCGGAAAAATCAATTCCGAAATAACCCCTTTGCACAGATTGCATGACTTCAAATTAGTTGTTGAGAAGTGGGCATTAAACGGACAGATTTGATATATATACTAGTTATTTTTATATCTATTAGGCTTCTTTGGGCTAATAAATTCACCGGAGTTTACTCAATGTGCATTGCTCATGATCGAATTTGAATCTTTTACGCATGTTCATAGGCAAAGGCGCCACATTCGACTATTTTTGCAACTTTTCGCAGGTAAAGTTTGAGAATGATTGCAAATCCCGCGTACCACACTTAATACGGCAGTGAACGATAGTAAATAAGGGTTACATGCAGCTTATTTTCCAAGAAAACAAAGAAAAAGACATCATACAAAAAGACAGGAGAAAGCTTTTGAAGTATTTTAACGCCAAATTTACCGCGGAAGAAAAAGCGGCAGAGCAGCTGGAATGTTTTACTGAACGACTGAACTCGTTATTTCAGCAACTGAGGGAGTGAGCAATCATGAAAACAAAAAAGGAACCAAAAGTCATTCTGGAACCAGCAAAGGAATCTGATCTGCCAGAATTCCAAAAAAAATTACAAGAAGCCTTTGCGATCGCCGTGATTGAAACGTTCGGTGATTGCGAAGATGGACCGATTCCATCGGACAATGATGTTCAGGAGACTTTCGACGCTCCCGGAGCAGTCGTATATCATATTCTTCGGGATGGTGAGAAGGTAGGTGGTGCAGTAGTACGTATCAACAGCGAAACACATCATAATTCGCTAGATTTATTCTATGTATCTCCAGAACATCACAGCCAGGGGATTGGTCTTTCTGCTTGGAAAGCCATAGAAGCACAGTATCCGGATACTGTGCTTTGGGAAACCGTGACACCTTATTTTGAAAAGCGAAATATCAACTTCTATGTGAATAAGTGCGGATTCCATATCGTAGAGTTCTACAATGAACATCACTCTGATCCGCATATGCATCGCAATGGACGCGAAGATGACAAGCCCCTGCCGGATGATGATGACTTTTTCAGATTTGTAAAGATTATAAAAAAAAAGGACTAAACAATTGAACACTGCGATATGCCGCAGAAAGTTGCCGGTAACTTTTTTAAAGATATTTGTTTGGATCGAAAAAATTCTAAGTTAACCAATAATTCCCTATGTTTACAGAGTTGATTAATAAACGATACGAGGGATAAACGGATAAAGCCTTCCCCTTCTTTTTGAGGAGAAAGTATTAAAGGCGGAAAGCCCTTCTCGTTATGAGAGGGCTTTAATTCGGTCTGAAAATGAAATGGAGAATAAAAATAAACAAAGAAATAATTAATTAAGTGATGAACGATTTATACGAATTTTAGAGAAATACTCCAACGGAGAACTTAACGAAGAACAAATCACTTCTCTATTGTGGGATGCTGCCGAAAATAAATCACTTCACAACAGACAAACTGGAGGCGGTATAAAAAACAGCTCCGTTAAAATGGCCGGAACTGTCTTTGAATTTTGGATTTTGCAGTTATCTCCATCCGTTAGTTTGAATTCAGATAATCCAAGACACGATCAACTCTTTCATTGACTGAGTAATCTCCTTCAATTTTTAGCAATGGACAAGATAAATCTGCCATCCAATGTTCGTGTAAAGCTTTGCTTCTAACTTCCATTCCGGCATTATCATATAAAGAAGCCCACTCTAAAAATGTTTTTGATTGTTCATATTTACTGCCGCCGGCTAACACTTCGTTTCCATAACGCTGAAATTCCCTCTGCCTTAATCTCTCAAGCCGTATATCTTGCGGAATCCATAAGAAGATGACAAGGTCAAAATAACTTTTTAGATCATCGCCCCAGCCGCAAACTGCGCCAGAAAGAATCCATTTCTCATTTATTGTCAAGTCTTTTTCAAGCAGCTTTCTTCTTTCAGGAATTTCTCTTTTCTTAGTGAATTTATCTGTCCAATAGTAATCATCAGTATCAAGATGCGTATGAGGCAAATGCTTTGATAATGCAACACCCAATGTTGAAGTTCCGACTCCGGAGGCTCCCAGTATGTGAATATTTTTTTTCATAGTTCCCTCTCCTTATAAAGCAACGAAACTCCCTGTCCGCTGCACAAGGTTCTTACTATTATTTTAATATAAATCCCCAAAAACCTTTACTTTTCCAGGGGAATCCAAATGCGTGTTAAAACCATACTGCTTACGAACTTCATGGTCATTTTCAAACAGAATGATTAACTTTCTCTCCGGCCTATTTTAATATCCTCATACACTTTCTCAAAATTCTCGACTGGCAGTGAAAACTTGGTTGTTTTCTCATTACGATAATTGATCACGATCTCAATTTGATTATTTTTTTGTTCAAACTCAATAAGTGCATTCTCCCATTTATCTCTGATTGAAATGATACAATTTCCATTTTTCTTTTCCTTTTTCTTATAAATGTAATTCACCTTAACTCTCCTTTCATTGATCGACAAAAGGTTTCGGAATAAGGAAGCTCCTCAAAAAAAGGATCAAAACTTTTATCAAGTTTGATCCTTTTCCCTTTTTAGTCATTTCTCCGCGAACGTTTATAGACATTCAGGGTTACCAGCCAGCTCATAACAACGATTCCTGCAAAAAGAATGAGCATATTACTGTACAAATAAGCGGAATGATCAGCGTTAACAGGCAGCAGCCTTTGATCCAGCAAGCGGACCGATAATAAACCGCCTGCAATCGAAATACCCGTCCCCTCTGATAGAAAGCTGGTAAAATTAAGCAGACTCATTCCGGCGCCGGCTTCCTTTTGTTTCAAACTGCCAGATACCATTGTAGATATAACCGTTTTTGTGAAGGAGAGCCCCCCAAAAACAAAAACGATTATAACGGTCATGAGCCATGGTGTCGCATCTATAAAAAAGGCAGCGATTAAAAAGCTGGAAGACATCAATGCAATCCCAATGGTCAGGACATATAAAGAACCTTTCCGATCAACAAGCCATCCTCCAATGTAACCGAAGATGATGACGCTCATCGTTCCGGGAAACATAATCCCGCTTCCAATTGCCGCAGTACTTAAATGGTGAACATCTTTCATCATATAAGGAACCATAGACACAAATCCTGCTGCAGTGCCGAATATCAGGCCTCCGCAAAGGGCGCCCATCATAAACAAGACATTTTTCCCCAGTGCAGGTTCAACAAAGGGATCTTGAGTTTTCCTAATATGTTTCACAAATATCAGGAAAGCCAGAATACTGATAATCAGAAAAGATAGTCTATATGACGTTGTAAACAGCAGAAAAAATACGATGCCTGCAGACATTAATATAATTCCCGCCATATCAAAGCGCCCGCTGATTCTTTCTTCCTTTTCCAGCAGTTTCATCAGGAATGGAACGGTGATAACTGTTGCTGTCGGAATAAGCAGCAAATATGACCAGTGAATATAATGAGCGATCATTCCGCCAATAGCTGGTCCGGCGCCTTCCCCCATTGCCACCAGCGACCCGATCAGACCAAATGCTTTACCCCTGTTTTCTTTCGGAATATAGCGTACTACTGCAACCATCACAAGAGCCGGGAATGCGGCTGCACCAGCCCCTTGAATAAATCGGGCCAGAATGAGTACAGTAAAGAAAGAGTGTCCGACAAATCCAATGATCGACCCGAAGCCATTTACCATAATTCCAAATAGGAGCAGCTTTTTGATGCCCAGCTGATCTGATAACTTCCCATACAGAGCAGTTCCGATGGAAAAGGTTACCATAAAGGCTGTGTTCACCCAGTTTGCACTCGCTGGCAGTTTACGGAAATCGTTGGCGATATCAGGCAGCGAGACGTTCAAAACCATTTCATTGAATGCGCTGAAAAATGACAGAACACAAAGCCAAATGAACACTTGGTTGTGCCGTAAAGCTGACTGTGAATAAGGCGTATTCACAACTTTCCCTCCATTAATGAGGGCAGACGCAGTTTATAGGGCCATTGATACGCTTCCCTCTTTTAATTGGACCCTGTTCATTTTTTTGCACTTCATACATAACTCCCCCTGCATTGATTGATATACCTTATTATAAATCCTCAAGCCGATGTTTTGAATACTTCGCGACACACACCCGCTAAAAGACGAAACATCAAATACTGTTATCTTTAAAATTTACAGTACCAAAAAACCGCAATTTCATTTGCTGTTGAAAAATTGGAATAAAGCATTGTATCGACCGCTCCTATGACAAAGTTATTTTTGGCATAAAAATGACAAGCTGAAACATTAATATCTTGTGTTTCAAGCATAAGACCGCATAAATGATTCTCCTTTGCCCACTCAATCGCTTTATGTAATAATGCCGTCCCGACACCATTTTTTCTATAATCTTTTGCAACGGCAATGTCTTCAATCAGTGCGTATCCATTCCAATTAGAACGAAGCTTACTCCGGCCGACACAGTCGTTCTCTGCGTAATAAAAAAATACAGCTTTATCCTCTTCTTCAATATAACTGACATCAATGTCTTCATCATCATATTTTTTGACATAAGGTTCAGCAAATTTCTCCTCTGTATATGTCCAAACATTGTCCTCAAATGAAGGGACGATTCTCCCTGAAACAACGAAAGGTTCGTTTGGTTTATTGAAGTCTTTCATATTGAATCGCGTCATTTTAGTTATCATCATAATCACCTTTCTGCATTTATTGACCTTAATTTACATCTTTTGAACTGTTGATTCGTCTGCATGTCATGGATACTGGTTTAATCACTCTAAGACTAAAACAAAAAAGATACCAACATCGATTGGTATCATCTATTCATTCGAGCCCTTACATCAACATCCTATTTCGGAGCTTCCAAACCGAATGTTGTCCATTCCTCTTTTGCCGGACCATAAATACCCGGAACAGGTAAACCTGCTTGTCTCATAAGGACAGTCATTTGTCCTCGATGATGGTTTTGATGTTGAATTAAAAACATCAAAAGTGAACCATTCGGCAATTGCTGACCAATAAAGTTGACACATTCTTGAAGCGTATCGTCAGTCCATTGCGTTTTTAACGCCTGTACAAATGCATTACTGGCTTGATGATAACTCTCAGCAATAAACCGCGCCGATGCAGGAACAGGATAATCTTCAGCCGGAGCGTGAAACGTTAAATCTGTGTTTGAGGTAATGATGTGAATGGCCGCGACAGTATGCCATGCAATACGGCCTAAAGTCCAATGTTGTGAAGTGATTTCTTGTTTAAGTGATTCATCAGTCAGATGATTCAGCAGTTTCTGTGTCGCATCGGCTTCGAACTCCCAAGATTTCAAAAAATGGTCCAAGGTTTGAAACATAAAAATCCTCCTTATCCTTTATTGTTTTTCTATGTATCTACAGTTCAATTATAGTGCTCCGCTTAGTTAAAAAGAACAAAACGATAGACAGACATTTTTAACAGAAAGCCCGATCTGACAACAACAGACAAAAAATAAGAACATAACGGATAACTCTATACTTCTTTTTCTTCAATCGACAAAAAAAGGATAGCTGTTCAAACAAGGATTCTTCTGTCTAATATTTTCGCTTTGCAAAAGTCCATATCGTCTTAGTGATTGAACCGGAGACAAAACAGCTCCCTGTCATCATAGCCACCCAAATGAAAAATGTCGGTTCGGCACCTATTACAATAAACATGAATATCAAGGACAAAATGAAGACAATAACAACCATCATCCATACTTTTTTAAAGATGAAATACCCTAATATCCCTAACAGAAAAGAAGCTGCCGGAAGAAAAATGAGAATGATATACGCGGGACTCAACAGCGGGCTAATACAAACACCTCCCAATTTATTTAAAAACGAGGAAGTTCCTACTTTTTGTCTGATATGAAGTGATTTTTTTCATCTTGATATTATGCCGTTTCATTCATTTTATACATATTATACCAATGTCATCGAGTCAAATATAGATATTTATTCATTTTTAACATATTTCAGGTAAATCAGGAGTGAATTAAAGTCTGAGAATAGCCCGCTTTTTCTTTCCCTAGTAAGTCCTGCCGCATTGATTTTAGCCCATCATTGTTTTTGCAGCGCTAATATTCTCATAATCGTATGCATGACGCTGCTATCCTCATTTGATTTGATGACAAAGTGCGCCGCATCTTTTATTTCGTCAATGGCATTCTTAACCGCAAAGCTGTAGGATGCCGCTTCCATCAATTCTTTGTCATTGCGGCCGTCTCCGAACGCCATTGTTTCATCAGCCGAAACCCCTAATAATCGCTGCAGTTCTTGTACTGTTGTTCCTTTATGTATTCCGATATTTGATATGTCCATCCAGGTATCCTCTGATGCTACGATATATAATTGGTGAAAAAATTCATGCAGCTTTTCTCTCGTTTCCGGACAGTTGGCGTCGGGATCATGAACCGTAATCTTGATAAAATCGTCTTTTATCTCAGTAAAATCAGTTATTTTCGTTACATGTGCATAAGAGGCATTTACATATTTCATCTCACTTTCAGACAGATTTTCTTTTACGATCGCGCCATTTTTTGTGCATGCGATAATGCTATGCCCGCAGCTGATTTTTTCTAAAGCGCCTATAATTGACAGTCCCGCTTCATTGCTGATCAAAGATTCATATACGAATTTGCCGTTCTTTTTTATACGTGTGGCACTGTCTCCTAAAATCCAAAAATCTTTCGCGTCTTCTCCGAATAAAGCTTCCACCCTTTCACACTGCTTCCCGGTGCAGATGGCGAAAGCGACATGCTGTTCCTCCATTACTCGTTTTGTCTTTTCAAATAACGTTCTGTCAAAATCGCCTTGATTATTTAAAAATGTGCCGTCTAAATCCGTAATCACTAATTTAATCATCGTTCAGCACCTCCGCAGTTAAAATGTCTTTTTCAGATAAAGGGTTTTCACATTTGAGAATGGAATCAATCGCATTTAAGACCCCTTCTTCATTGTTTGATTGCGTGATATGCGCGGCAGCCTGTTTAATGCTTTCCTGGGCATTATCCATGGCGACCCCGTATTTCACGGCAGACACCATCTCCAAATCATTGCCGCTGTCTCCGAAGGCCGCGCATTCTTCATCATTTATCCCCCATTGTTTCTGGAGAAGCTTAATCCCGCTTGCTTTATGAAGCCCCGGTATGATCAGATCTATGTCACCGTGCCCGCTTGATACAGGCGTGACGAAAGACCCGATGGCGTCTTTTAAATGCCTCAGAAGTGCGGAACAATGTTCGGCGGGAAAGCTGATGGAAAATTTTAAAATGTCATCATCGATGTTTTCAAAATGCGGCACCCTTTTTAACACATAATAATACTTACTGGCATGCAGATATTCATCTTCACTTGCATTTTCATGAATATACGCGCTTTTTTTTCCGCAGACAATGACGTTTTTCACCTCATACTGCTCTAAAGCACGGATCACTGCTTTTACAGTGTCTTCAGACATGTTACCCGCGAATAATTCTTCTCCGGCATTCACGACGAAAGCGCCATTCTCGGCAACGAAAGCGATTTCATTTTCGATCTCCGAAAAAAAGGATGTAAGCTGCGCATACTGGTTTCCGCTTGCTACGGCAAATTTAATTCCCCGCGCTTTTAATTCACGATACTGATTCATAAAACGCTCTTTGTTATATGCCATTTCATCATTCAAAAACGTTCCGTCCATATCAACCGCTATCAGTTTGATACTCATATTGTCCTCCTTTTTTCGACCGCTTTTGTCAGAGACCCTTAAAGAGATCATGCATAAAGCGTATGAACGAATTATATCCGCAGTTGTTTTGCGCCGTAAATCATTGGCTGACGTCTTGTTTTGAATGACACAAAAAGTGATTTGTCACATAAATATAACACTATGTTTCTTTTAAAAATGATATGTTACGATTAGATGTACATTCACCATTCTCATAAAAAGGAGAATCCCCCTGCATGTTCACACACGAAATGATTGCTTCATTTAACGAGCTTGAAACTTCTTTATACAACTACATCTCCCAAAACAGCGAGAAAGTCGTCTATATGCGAATCCGTGAATTGGCAAATGAAACCCATGTATCTACGGCTTCTATTTTACGTTTCTGCAAAAAAATAAACTGTGAAGGGTTTTCGGAGTTTAAGGTGAAGCTGAAAATGTATACGGAGGCAAATAAAAAAACGATTTTAAAGAGTCCCCATCATTCCGTTGCCGAGTTTTTTGAAAGAACAGTAAGCGGAGGGATGGAAGAAAAGCTGAAGGAAGCAGCAGCCCTTGCGGCCGATGCAGAAAGCGTCATTTTTATCGGAGTGGGAAGTTCAGGAATTCTCGCCGAATACGGAGCCAGATATTTTTCGTGCTTAGGGAAACTTTCAATGTATATTAAAGATCCTTACTTTCCGGCCCATTCCCATTTCCGTCATAACAGCATCACGATCGCATTATCGGTTTCAGGTGAAGGAGATTCTACGGTGACTCATCTGAATCAGCTGAAACAAGAAGGCAGCCGGGTCATCAGTATTACAAATCATAAACATTCAACCATTGCCAAAATGTCCGATGTGAATATTTCATATTACGTGACGGAAGAATGGGTTGAAAATGCGAATGTCACCACCCAAATCCCCGCTATGTACATACTTGAATCAATGGCTCGGGAGATATACAAATTGAGAGAATAAATTCAGGAACGAACCACTGATACGCTGAAAATTTTGGTATTTTTGCAAAAGTGATGAGAAACCCTTCTCTGATGCAAGAGAAGGGTTTTGAGAATCACAGATGAGACACAATACAATTTGCATGGCCTGCCAGTTTATATTCTCCCAAATCGGAAGGCAGGAGAATATGATCTCCTTTTCTAAATGGATATTCATGCCCGCCTGCAATCATTATTCCATCTCCTTCGATCACGCTGACAAGAAGGAAAGGATGATGCTGGAATAGATTTGCTTCACCTTTTACAACCCACTTTTCGACTGAAAAATAAGGACATTCTATTAAAACAGCTGCCAGCAGATCATCTGTTTGTTTATATTGAACGGTCGGCCGTTCACGGACAGATGGAATGTCTATCACGTCTATACTCTTTTCCAGATGGAGCTCGCGCATCCTGCCTTCCGCATCTTTTCTTCCGTAATCATACAATCTGTAAGTCGTATCTGAATTTTGCTGCGTCTCTAAAATAAGTGTGCCCTTTCCAATCGCGTGAACGGTGCCGCTTGGGACAAAGAAGAAATCTCCCGGCTTTACCTTAACTCTGTTCAGGAGCCCGTCCCATTCTCCGCGCTCAATCATGGATATCAGTTCTTCTTTTGTTGTTGCGTTGTGGCCGAAAATGATCTCCGCCTCTTTTGCACAATCAATGATATACCAGCATTCGGTTTTTCCAAGTTCCCCGTTTTCATGCATTTTGGCAAAGTCATCATTCGGATGTACCTGAACGGAAAGGTCTTGGTCCGCGTCCAAAATTTTTGTAAGAAGAGGAAAACGGTCTCCTTCTAGGTTTCCGAATAAATCTCTGTGATGCTCCCACAATTCACCGAGCGTACATCCTTTATACATGCCGTTTCGAACTGTGCTCTGTCCATTTTGATGAGCGGCGAAGGCCCAGCACTCCCCTGTCCGCTCGGACGGAATATTATAGTAAAAATCACGCAGGGCGGCGCCTCCCCAAATTCTTTCTTTGAAAACCGGATTGAAAAATATCGGTTCAGTAGACATGATCATCCCCCGCTTTATTCGATTTCTTCCAGAAGCTCATACGCCTCTTCTTTTGTCTGAACGGCGAGCAGCCTTTCCCGATAGCTGTCATCCATCAGTTTTCGGGATAACATCTGCAATATTTTCAGATGCTGATTTCCGCCGCTTTCCTTCGGTACGGCAATCATAAAAATCAGTTTTGCATCAGAACCATCAAGGCTGTTCCAGTCAACACCCGAACGTCTTATTCCGAATGCGACACCCGGCGTTTTGACGGCTTCAGACTTTCCGTGCGGAATGGCGATATTCATACCTATCGCCGTGGTTCCCTGCTGTTCCCGGCTCAAAATGGCCTGCTTAAATCCGCTGTCAGACAGCAGCATACCTTTACGGGACATTTTCTCGATCATTTCATCGATAATGTCATCCCTCGTTTCGCCGGATAAATGCGGTTCAATCAAGTCCGTACTGATAATGTCAGTCAGTTTTTTGATTTCGGTCATCCCGGCTTTTCGGCTGTCAGCCTGAGATGGTTCCTTTGTTTCTTTTGCCGCTGCAGCTTCATTTGGTGCGGCAGACGGCAGCACCTCGCCGGGCGCGGGGGATTTCGCCATATCTTTCTTCAGTACATTAACCAACAGAGCGGTGACAAGAGAGCCTGCTGTTACAGCGATAAAAAACATCAGTACATGATCTACTGCTCCAAGTACAGCAACGATGGGGCCGCCGTGTGCCACTCTGTCCCCCACATGGCCGATCATCGCTATCACCGAGCCGGTCATAGAACCCGCCATAATACTCGGGATCACTCGAAGGGGGTCTTGGGCCGCAAATGGAATAGCTCCTTCCGTGATACCGAATAGGCCCATCGTAAATGAAGCTTTTCCCATTTCTCTTTCTGCGGCGGCGAATTTTCTTTTTCCTAAAAACGTCGCAATCCCAAGCCCTATCGGCGGTATACAAATGGAAACGGCAATCGGGCCCATAATTTCATAATTTCCTTCTCCGATCATTGCCGATCCGAAAAGAAAGGCCACCTTGTTTACGGGTCCTCCCATATCAAAGGAGATCATCGCTCCTAAAATCAATGCCAGAAGAATTGAGCTCGAACCTTTCATTCCCGCAAGCCAAACTGTTAATGATGCGAAAATATGAGCTACGGGGGCGCCGATCAGAAATACAAACGCCAAACCGACGATCAGTGAGGCAAACACCGGAATAATAATGATCGGCATAATCGGCTGTATTGCTTTAGGAACTTTACATTTTTTGATTCCAAGCGCCGCATATCCCGCCAAAAATCCCGCAATGATTCCTCCGAGGAATCCTGCGCCGCTTGCACTGTCGTAAAAGCTGCCGGATGCCGCAATATATCCGCCGATCATTCCGGGGACAAGACCCGGCTTATCAGCGATGCTGAACGCGATGTACCCGGCTAAAATCGGGATCATGAATGAAAAAGAAGCACTGCCGATCTGTTCAATCGTTTTCCAAAAAGACTCGTCCGGAATGACTAAGCCCTTTGGTGTTTTTTCTCCTCCAAGCGTCAATGCAACCGCTATCAATAATCCGCCGACGACAATGAAAGGAACCATAAAAGAAACGCCGTTCATTAAATGACGGTAAATCGGGTTTTGTTTTTTGCCCTGCTGACTTGCGGATTCAGCTTTTGAAGCAGATTGATAGACCGGCACTTCACCGCTAAGCGCTTTTTGAATTAATTCTTCCGGTTTGCGGATGCCTTCCTGAACCCCGACGGCCAACAGCTTTTTTCCCGCGAATCGGTCTTTGTTCACCGAACGGTCCGCCGCGATAATGATTGCGTCTGCTTCCCGGATTTCCTCTTCGGTCAGCCTATTTTCCACCCCGATTCCGCCCTGGGTTTCCACTTTGATCTCAACGCCTAATCTGCCGGCTGCTTTTTGTAAATTTTCAGCAGCCATATACGTATGGGCAATGCCGTTCGGACATGATGTAATCGCTAACAGTTTCATATAAATCCTCCTTTGCAGTCTGAATTTCAAGATCTTGTCTCAACTTTATACTGAAATCAGCCTGTGATAAGCGCGTTTTTTTACCATAAGTTCCGGAAATAACGGCATTTTTCCCTATAAACAGAAAAAAAGCAGGGAGCCATTCCCTGCTTTTAATAGTTTAAATACGATAAAAACGTCATTACATTTTTTTCTTCCGTCAGTTTTTGAATAAATGCCGGCTGCTCGCTAAGATAGGAAAGCTCACTGAATAATTGCTTTACCTTGTTTTGATCTTCGTGTTTGACGGCAAGCATAAAAACGAGCGATACCTTTTCCGTCCCCCACTCAATCGGCTCTTTTAAGGTGGCGATTGCAATGGCTGATTGTTTGATATATTTAGAGTTCGCGTGAGGGATAGCAATACCCGCCCCGATATTTGTCGCCGACATTTTTTCTCTCATTACTGCATGAATGCCATACTCTTTTTCTACATAGCCTTTTTCATACAAAGCCTGCGCCAGCTTTTCAATGACCTGATAACGGTGCTCTGTCTCTTGCTGTAAAAAAACGAGAAACGGAGTCGTATCGTTCAGCATTTTAAACGTTTTTTGCTCCCGGCGGTGTGATGTATCAAGCTGTTGCATAAATGCGCTGAGCTTCTTTTCATCAGCAGACTCCAAAAGCGGTGATACGACAATATGAGGGATCGTTACATTTCCAAGCCCTATCGTAGAAATGACGAAATCTATATCTTTATGCTTTTTGATATACTCTGTCAGCTCCGCTTTTGCGATACAGTCTTTTACCGTAATGTGATGAAATTTGCGTTCAATTTTAGTCCGCAGCAATTGCGACATGCCAATGCCCATATGGCAGACGATGATCGTCCTCTTAGGATTATGACTGCTTCGGCGCAGCCGTTCGATCGCTGCCTGAAAATGCAGCGTCAAATATGCCGCCTCTTCTTCAGGAATACAAAGATCAAATGTTTGATTGATGTCTTCTAAAACGTCAATGATAAGATGAAACAAATAAGG
The DNA here is from genome assembly GCF_001975995.1 of Bacillus sp. GZB. Taxonomy (NCBI): domain Bacteria; kingdom Bacillati; phylum Bacillota; class Bacilli; order Caryophanales; family Bacillaceae; genus Bacillus; species Bacillus sp. GZB. The sequence goes on along the minus strand of NZ_MTQG01000017.1, from coordinate 358,268 downwards.
GTACATTTTTTTGATGTCGTGAAGCATGGGGTTTGAAACAGAGAGATCATAGCTCAGCCGCTTCAACACCGGATCGAGATGAATGTTCAATCCGTTGATCAGTTCCTGGTCTTTATGAAAATCCAGCATTTGCAGTTCTGAAACACGATTGATCAAATGCCTGACGACTTTGGAAAGCTCAGAATCTTCAAGATCAAGCTTCTTTTCTTGCTGCGATGGATAGCGGACTTTCCCGCCTATTATATGTAAAGTTAAATAGACGGCTTCTTCCTCAGGAAACCGTATGGCAAATACCGGCTCAAGCCGTTTTAAACAAGCCAGTGTCCATTCATATTCTTTCTTCTTTTTTACCGCGTCCAGCTGTCTTGCAGAAATGGCGACCGGCTGTTTCATTTTGATACGGCGGATAGTCAGCAATGTATGCAGCAGCAAACTTTCAAATGTTTCATCCGTAAAATAGATAGAATGGTTTTTTTGTAATAACTTGATTTCTTTTCTCACAAAGTCCGCTTCATGACTTAAAAACTTACTTTTTATAAATTGGCTTGTAAACTCCGCATTATCAATCAAATCTGAAATTCGCGCCAATGCTTTTCTTTTGTTTTTTTCGTCCCCTTCAATCTTTAAGCCGAGCCGCTGTTTAGATACCAGCGTGAGATCAAATCGCTTCAGCCACACTTCAACCGCATTTACATCCTTTTTAATCGAAGCTCTGTTTACAAAATGCTGTGCGGCAATTTCTTTTGCGGAAACGGGCTTTGAATTCATTAATAAATCATAAGCGATGTGAAGTATTCTTTCTTCATCGGTCTTGTGCCTGCATGTAAAGTGCTCATTATAAATTTGCCGGCTTAACCGTGACCTTTCCTGTTCAGATATATGTAAATAGACGCCTAATCCCGGTTTGCGGATCAACTGAGCTTGAGCATGTTCATTCAGGAAATCTTCAATCGTTTTCAAATCATTCCTGATCGTTTTTTCAGAACAGCGGACCCTGTCTGCGAAATCTTGCACAACTAAGTAGTCATCAGGTTCAGATAACAACAGATACAAAATCTTTTTCTGCCTTGAATTCATGTATTTCATCTGTTTTTCTATCCTTCCTGTCCGTTTCTGCTGGAGCAATTGTGATAGGTTAAATATACTACGCATACGAAACCGTTTTCATTTTATAGTGAAACAAAAGAGTAAAAAGTTTTGTTTTTTACCGCAGGTTCCGGAAAAATCATGTTTTATACAGAGGCTGTTCACCTTTGATTGACAACAAAACACCAACCGTTTTTAAACGATTGGTGTCGGCAGCGAAAACCTGCTGTTACAGCCAAAATGTTTCGCCAAGCGCTAATGCTTTCAGGTTTTCAGGAGGTAATGCAAGCCGGTCCCACTCGCCGTGCAGTCTGCTTAATGCTTCCGGGCCTGTATCATCAGCAAGCCGGAATGCCCCGTAATGCATGGGAATGAAACTGTCAGCCTTCAGCTCCAAAAACGCTTTCACGGCGTCTTCCGGATTGATATGTGACACTTGCATAAACCATTCCGGTTCGTATGCCCCGATCGGCATCAGAGCCGCCTTAATACGAAACCTCTCTCCGATTTCTTTAAAGCCTTCAAAATAGCCTGTATCTCCTGCAAAATAGATGGATTCGCCGTTTTCGCTTTCTATGACCCAGCCTCCCCAATGAGAGGTATCGGTATCCCAAAGCGTTCTCCGTGTCCAGTGCTGGGCCGGAACAAATGATATATTCACTCCCCGCATTTCAAAACGATCCCACCAATTCATTTCATGAACGTTTTTGCGGCCTTTTTTGTTGAACAGCTTTTTCAATCCCGCAGGCACGTAAAAATCCGGGTTTCCTCTCAGTTTTTTTATACTCGGAAAATCAAGATGATCATAATGCCCGTGTGAAATGAGCACGGCATCAATGTCAGGCAGTTCGCTCAATTCATATCCCGGCTCTGTCAGCCGTTTTTGAAAACCCATCCGCCGCGCCCATACAGGGTCGGTCATTATGTTAAGCCCCTGTATTTGGATCAGAAATGAAGAATGGCCGATCCATGTTATGGCGTTTTCCGTCCGATTGACGGCAACATCACGGACATCCCTAGTGACCGCTTTCGGAATGTTCTCGCTTAAGTCTTTGCTTTTTTCTCTTCGTTCTTTCATCCATTTCCACATGTCCCTGAATCCATTTTCATTCTTCACGCCATTCAAGTTTTCATATCTTTTTTTCATTATCATTCTCCCTTGACACGTGTATTCCATTAGATTCATCGGACATTTATACAATGTCTGTAAATACCGCCCCGCTTGCTTCGGCTAAATCTTGAGGCGCTGCTTTCAGCTGCATTCCGATTTTCCCCGCACTGACAATCATAAACTCCAGTGTTTCGGCGGATCTATCAATAAAAGTCGGAAACCTTTTTTTCATGCCGATCGGAGAGCAGCCGCCGCGCATATAGCCGGTTACTCCCAAAAGGTCCTTCATGGCAATCATTTCTATTTTCTTCTCACCTGCCGCCTTTGCAGCCTTTTTCAGATTCAGTTCTTTTGCAACGGGAACGACAAAGACGTAATAACGATCAGTTCCTGCAGATGCCACTAAGGTTTTATAAACATATTCGGCAGCGTATCCGATTTTTTGTGAAACGGAAAGACCGTCTGCGGGCTGTCCCCCTTCTGTTTTGTAACCTAATAGCTCATAGGGAATGTTTTGCTGCTCAATGATACGGACAGCATTTGTTTTCACTATTTTTTTCGCCATGGTTTTCCTCCGTTTTCTGTATTTCTTTCTGATTATTTTCAACTACCGCTCAGTTGCGTGCTTTGTAATACTCAAGTGCAAACTGTTTAAAACGCTCAGCAGCGGGAGAGAGAGCATGGTTTTTCAGCTGGGCTAACGCTATGGTGCGTTCGCATTGGTAATCTGCAACCGGAAGAAAAACGACTGGAAAGTATGAATGCTCCGCGGTTTTCGGCAGCACTGCAGCCCCCAGACCCGCGGCGGTCAGCCCTAATATGGTTGACACTTCCTCTCCTTCAAATGCGAGATGCGGGTGTATATTCAAATCCCGGCACATCAGATCAAACATATACCTCAGCCCGTATCCCGGTTTAAAACCCACAAAATCCTCGTCCTGCATCTCTTTCATTTGAATGCTTTTATTTCCTGCAAGCGGGTGGTTCTCAGGAAGCACCGCATAAAGAGGCTCTTTCTCCAGCACTGTCCATTGTAAAAGCTCGCTGGGAAGCGGCGGGGAGCTGAGACAGATATCCGCATCTCCCGTTTCCACCATTTTGCGAAGCGTTTCATTTGCGCCTTGATAAAGCCGGAAGGTCACGTTTGGGTATAGCTTTTTAAATTCGGCAATCAGCTGAGGCATTAAGCGCAGCCCGAGCGTATGAAGAAATGATACAGATATTTCGCCGTGCTCCAGGCTCATGTTCTTTTTCACTTGTTCAACGCCTTCATTTAAAGCTCTTCTCGCTTGTTTTGCTTTTATTAAGAACTGCTCTCCGTGCCTTGTCAGCCGGACGGCTTTTGTCTCTCTGTAAAATAACGGCGCGCCTAATTCTTCTTCGAGCCTGATAATCGATCGGCTTAATGCCGGCTGAGAAATCATTCTTTCTTTTGCCGCATTTGTGAAATGCTGATGAGCTGCCGCCGCAATGAAGTTGTCAATTTGATGAAGCTCCATTTTCTCCTTCTCCCCTTTCTCATAACCTACACGCATTAATTCTATAGTTATTATAAATTAGACACATTGAAATGAAAAGCGTACGATACATATATAACCAACAGTGAGAAAAGAGGGACATTCATGACGTTTATTCAGCCTCATACAAAGGCTTACAGAAAGGCCAGCTTGGCTCTGTTTATCAGCGGCTTTGTGACATTCGCCACGCTTTACACGACACAGCCGCTTATGCCTTTGTTTTCGGAAGAGTTTCATATTTCCGCTGCGGCTGCCAGCTTAACTTTATCCATCTCAACAGCCGTTTTGGCATTTTCATTATTGGCCGCCGCTTCGTTGTCTGACGGATTCGGCAGAAAAAAATTAATGGTGCTGTCGTTAACAGCCACTTCTGTTTTAGGTCTATTAACAGCGTTCAGTCCGGCTTTTCCGGCGCTTTTGGCGATGAGGGGGCTGCTCGGTATTTTCCTGGCAGGCGTTCCGGCTGTCGCTATGACATATGTAGGCGAGGAGTTTGATCCGAAGGGCCTCGGGAAAATGATGGGCTTGTATATCAGCGGCACAAGCATCGGGGGAATGAGCGGCAGGCTGTTAACGGGGCTTCTGACCGATGTATTCGGCTGGCGGCCCGCGCTTGCCATCATCGGCATTCTTTCTATTGTATTAAGCTATTTGTTTTGGCGTTTTCTTCCGGCTCCGCGCCATTCATCTGAGCGGCATGCGGGCGTAAAAGCGGCATGTAAGGAATACGGAGCGGTTCTGCACCGCAAACGGCTGCTTTTGTTAATATCTCTGGGATTTATATTAATGGGGAGTTTTGTGACATTATATAATTATATCGGCTTTCATTTAATGGCTGCTCCTTATCATTTGTCGCAGACTGTGATCGGTTTTATTTTTATTGTCTATTTCGCGGGAACGTTCAGCTCGGTCTATATGGGGAAAAAAGCAGATCTTTTCGGAAGCTCGAAAATGATTAAGATTGCGATTTTTGTTATGCTTGCCGGCGCAGCGGTGACACTTTTGCCCCAGCTTGCGCTTAAAATCGCGGGGATTGCCGTCTTTACCTTCGGCTTTTTCGGCGCGCATTCGATCGCAAGCGCCTGGGTCGGCCGCGCAGCCGGTGATCATCGCGCGCAAGCCTCTTCATTATATCTGCTTGCATACTATATCGGTTCAAGTGTGGCCGGGTCTTGCGGCGGTTTCTTTTGGACGCATTTTCATTGGATCGGTATCATTTCATTTATTTCAGTTTTGCTATTGCTGTCTTATCCAATTTTATTTCTGGCGGAATCCAGAAAAAAGGGACATAGCCGCCTGCATGTAAATCAATAAAAACATTAAAGATTTGTGTCTTTTGTCCGATACTAAAGATAAGGCCGGCACGATACTCCCTATAACTATTCCTTTTGATTCAGTAGATTTCAAATATCGTGCCGGCTTTTTTCAATTAAAAAACATTCTTCAGTTGTCTCACTCTTCTGTTACATACCTGCCCAAACATCTTTCGCATATCTTCCTTCCGCCTGCAGCTGTTCAAGCCACTCCAAGGAAACTTTTGAATCAGTGTTATGCACCTTTTCATACGCCTGAAGCAGTACATTTTCCACGGCCGGAGCCATTTTGCTTCCGTCACCGCATATATAGAGATGGCCGCCTTGGTCAAGAAGAGCAATAATTTGTTCAGCCTCGCGAAGCAGAACATCCTGTACATATACTTTACAGTCCTGATCTAATCTGGAATACGCCCGATGCACGGTGACAAGGCCGTTTTTCTCCGCATGGTCGAATTCATCTTTGTACAGATCGTCTTCTTCAGGATGCCGGCAGCCGAAGTATAAATGAGCTGCGCCCAGGATGTTACCGGACATTTTTTCGGCAGCGCGGGCCTGGATAAATCCCCTGAACGGCGCAATTCCTGTGCCTGCTCCGACCATAATGAGAGGCGTTTTCGGATTTTCAGGCAATGCGAAACCCGACTGCGGCGAGCGGATGAAACACACGGCAGAATCGCCATTCTGTAATCCGGCTAAATAGTTCGAAGCCACGCCCCGGTATTCCCCACGGCCGCTCCATGCCGGAGCCGTCACAACGCCGACCGTGATACTGAGCTCCCCGCTGGCTGCCTTCGGTGAGCTTGAGATTGAATAATAGCGCGCCTTTAAGGACGGCAGAAGTTCTAAAAAGCGCTCAAACGGCAGTTCACATGCAGGATAATTTTCCAGCAGGTCCAGCATGGTCATTCGTTTTTTCAGCACGTTTTCTTTATATGCCGTATCATCAGAATAAAGATGCTCCAATTCTTTTTGGTGCGGCGGGCACACGGTATGTGCGGCAAGTTCGCGAAGCTGGACTCTCGTTGCCGGCTCCTGCAGCTCTACATAAGACGCCAAAAGCTCCGGCGCATTAACCGGCCGGTCCATCGGCAGATGAGGCAGCTGCCGGCCCTTGATCTTAAAGTGCTGGTTCGGATCAAGACCGAATCGGCGAATGACACGGCTGATCAGTTCCCCGCTGTTTTGCGGAAGCACCCCGAGATGATCTCCTTCCTGATACGTTTCTGTTTCGGGGAGACGCAGCTCAATATGCCGGACTGAGCGCTTGCTGCTTTCGGTATGAAGCTCTTTGTTTGTGATGACCTCCGCCTCAAATGCTTTGTACGTTTTGGCAATCGGCGTCTCGGCTGCTTCACTTACGTATTCGATTGATAACTGTGATTTGTTTGTCTGTTTTGGAGCGGCCTCTATATGAAAAGCCTTCATGATGTCCTTCCAGAATGAGTCTTCCCAGGCTTCCTGACTGTACTCAAAATCATCGGCATTGTCGCCCTCTCCGATAGAGGTCAGCCGTTTTGCCCCTTTTTCTTCAAGCACTTTGTCTATCAGGCGGGGGACCCTCTGGTAAGTGGCGGCCCAGTTGCGGTCTCCGCAGCCGAAAACGGCGTAAGAAACACCCTTTAATTCCTGATCTTCAAGGGTTTCCATCCATTTCACAAAACCCGCCGCATTATCAGGCGGCGCCCCGTTATAAGAAGCCGTAACAATAACGACCGCGCCTTTTACAGGCAGTTTCCCGGCATAATCATCGAGCGGGCCGGTTTCAGTTGAAAATCCTTTGCTTCTTCCGATACCAGCCAGCTCTTCCGCGATTCCTTCTGCAGTTCCTAAATTTGATCCGTAAAGAATGAGAAGCGGCGTTCCGTGGGACGGGATTTCTTTCGTTTCTTCTTTGTGACCGCTTCCTTCAGCTTTATGGTTTTGTACGGGCTGATGATTGGACACGTCCTTGTTTTTCACACGGATTTTAAAATCACCGGGCTTAATGGTTAGAGCTTCTTTAATCGTAAGCTCATAATCGGTATGATCAATCAGTTCAAAGTGTTTCAGGACAAGGCCGAGCACCATTGTCGCTTCCTGAAGGGCAAACTGCATCCCGATGCATGCTCGCTGTCCGTTTCCGAACGGCTTATATGCATCAGCCGGAATTGCCGCGGGATCACTGAACCTTTCCGGGCGGAATGACTCGGCATCTTCTCCCCACGCGCTTTTATCCCGGTGCAGCTGCGGAGTCAGAATCGTCACCGGCTGTCCCTTCGCAATCGGATATTTCCCGCCGAGAACCGTATCTTCCTTCGCGTACAGAGAAAATGCCGGGGCAGTCGGATACAGCCGCAAAGTCTCGTTTAGCACCATGCGGATATATGTCAGCTGCTGAATCTGCTTATATTCAGGGGTCTCTCCCGTCAGCACCCGCTCGGCTTCCTGAACAGCTTTTTTCAATTTATCTTTATTTTTCAGCAGGCAGTATATCGCAAAAGAAAGCAGCCCGCTTGTGGTTTCATGCCCAGCGATCAAAAAGGTAATGATTTGATAACGGATATTTTCATCATCCAGCCTTTCCCCCGTTACAGGGTCTTTCGCTTCAAGCATCAATGCTAAAAGGTCAGACAGATTCTCATCCGGATTTTCCCTCCGCTCAGCGATGATCCGGTCTACAAGCGAATTCATCTCTTCAATATCCTGCTGGAACTGATGTCTCGTTTTGATCATCAGCTTGTCCTGCAGGCTGTGTCTCTGCGATTGGCGCATTGCCTCCTGCAGCGCACGAAGCATACTTGTGATAAAAGGATGCTGTGTGTCGCGGTAAAAGCTGTTAAAGCGGTAATGAAATCCGCACAGGCCGATTGTATCCAGCGTCAGGCGCGTCATATCTTCGGCAACGTCAATTTCTTCATTCGGATTTAATCTGCTCCACTTCTGCACGAGCTGCATGGCAATATCCAGCATCATTGAATGATAGCCTTTCATCGCCTTCTGGCTGAAGCTCGGCAATAAAATCCGATGCGCTTTCTGCCAGTTCTTTTCGTGAGTCCAGCTCGTAAATAGTCCGTCACCGCCAAACTCACGGACTTTCAGCAAGGCTTTGCTGAGATTTTTGTCAAATCGCTTTTCATCACAGACTTCTGCCGCAAGCTCGCGGCCTGATACGAAGACCCCGACAGAGCTCGGAAATTCAAAACGAAAGATCGGGCCGTATTCTTCGGCAATTTTCCAAAGCGATTGTGACAGTTTTTCTTTTTCCAAGTGAGGGAGATTTTTCAGAGGCCCGTATGTTTTCGGCTGCGGTATAGCGCTTAGCTGTTTCATATCGATCTTCCTTCCTTCGGCGTATAATTAATGAGTTCTGATGGCATCCCAAGAACATTGTTCCAATTCTTTCAGAAACGGTTTTGTTATTTCGACGCTTCCCGTCCGGACAAGCTGATAGAGTTTGAGATATGCCCCGAGCAGCAGCGCCATCAGCACATTGGACGGCAGATTGCGGAGCACACCTTCAGACTTGCCGCGCTGAAAAAAGACGTCAAGCATCTGTGTTATTTCATCAAGAAGCTTACGGCTCGTTTCATTCAGAAAGTAGGCGTCCTTATTCGTTTCAAGAAAAAACAATGCATACTCACTTTCCTTCGTAAAATCAATCAGACAATAAAACAGGTGATGAAACCCTTCTCTTACAGATATCCCCTGAAAGTCCGTTTTGACTTTTTTCATAAAACGCTGCGCACTTTCCTGATACAGTACGTTCACAAGTGTCTCTTTACTGTCAAAGTAACGGTAAATTGTGCCGGTTCCGACATCGGCCTGAGCGGCGATCATCGGAATCGTCGTGGCGTCAAATCCTCTATCTGTAAACAAAGTAAGCGACGCTTTCATAATGAGTTCAACCTTGTTTGAAGCTGTCATTTCATCCCCCTTTCTAAATGCGGAATGAATATTCATTCCGTTTGTTCAAAATATTTAAAATGTACGGTCATCTGATTACCATTGTATAAGAAAAAAACTTTTTTTAATATAAAATATATGTGAAATAACCAAAAATAAGGAAATATGCCCAATTTCACAAAAAGAGCTGCAATGACTTAAGCAGCTCTTTTTATTTCCCAAGAAATATTCTATTTAATGGCAGTAATAAAATGGAATGAATCTCTGCTGACAACTGAAATGTCTCTGAAATGCTGATCATAGAGCACCTCAATCACATCCTTCTCACTCATCCGCGAAGGTTTCAAAACCATATAGAAACACCCGTCAATTTGAAGAACGCGGTACACTTCTTTACATGCTGTCCGGTAATCGCTGACTGTTTCAGCAGTATGTAATGAGAAGACTTTATGAAAACTGCGGTCGCGGAACGGTATGCTTTCCGGCCTCCCCTGCTGAATGTTTCCGAGCCCGGCTTTTATAACCGAACGGTTTGCGCGCTGTGTTTTCCGTATTTTACGTTTCGATGTTTCTATGCTTTTAAGACTGCCCTTTTCAAGCTGTCCGATGATTTGTTTAAACATTGAGCCGTTTCCGGTCCCGATTTCCAAAATGCGGTCGTATTCCTGTATGTCCATCAAGATTTGCTGAATGACTGACTCTGCCGGTTCTGATGCAGCAAAGTATTTCGCGCGCATTCGTTTTAATGCTGAAGATGTATGTTGCAACATTGTATAACACCCGCTTTTCCATTCCTGTGATTTATTATTCAGAAATAATATTACCTCGTATTAGTATGAGGTACTAACTAGACGCACTTCTCTTCATGAACGTTTCGATTTATTTGAAATTTATATTTGTTTTCATAAAAAAAAGACGGAAAACGTAGGTTTTCCGCCTGCTCTAGTACCAATAATACGGTGCTATATATCTTGTCTGCCGGGAAAGCGCCGCCATTCTCTGCCGGCGGTACGGGTTGCCGTAGCCGTGTTTAAATGAATGGGGCATTGACGCATACCCGTGCCCGATGGATGGAATTCTGTTCTGACCGCCTTGCATGTTATCACCCGCTTACCAATTTTTCTTTCTTTACCATGGTATGCAGGCCGTCTGCGACGTGACAGCAACATCCTCGCTAAACCTGGTCCTTCTCCATTGTGTAATGATTCAGCAGTTCAATTCTGAACATGATGATCTCCTCCTTCTCCTCCGTTTTGGCCCTTCGTGTCCGTTAGTTCATATAAAAATGTTTCAGCTGGCGTTCTTTCGCTTCATTATAAAACTCTTCGACCTGCTGTTCTCGTTCATACTCTTCCGCACTTTTAAAACGCTTTGAAATGGTCAGTGTTAAAAAGAAAAGATTAATGGTCATTATCGCTCACCCCCTTTCAATATCCGCACAAGCGAAAATAACCCGCAGCAAAGTTCATATGCGCTGCGGGCAGACTAAATCCGCAGACAAAAGAAGACGGTGCTTCTTTCCCTGCGGGGAGCTGCGAATGTCCTGATACTCCGAAATTAACGTGCTTGACGGGCAGAGGTTAAGGAAGGACACGAACTCTTCCACAGGCTGAATCGGTTCAATTGTAGATTTTGATTGCCGTTTAACGTCGTCATGTGATTCAACCTCCCTTTGCTTTTTTCTTACTTTGTAAGTATATCCATCAGCTTCCATTTTGTAAACATTTTTTTCAAGATTTGGACGGAAAATGTGCTGGCATTCCGCTTCAATTGTCCGTGTTTTCCGGCATCTTTCTTACCTCAGGAAACTCTTTTCATCCCTTGCTTTTTCTGATCTTTTTTTGAATATGCAATAAAATAAATAAGACCGACAAACACTGCCCCGCCGATGACATTCCCGATAAAGGCCGGAATGAGATTGCCAATCAGATCACCCCACGAAAAAGAACCTGCAAAAATCGCAGCCGGGATGATAAACATATTGGCTACAACGTGCTGAAAACCAATTGCGACAAACGCCATAATCGGAAACCATATACCCGCGATTTTTCCGGCTCCGTCTTCTGCGCCGAAAGAAAGCCAGACGGCCAAACAGACAAGCCAGTTACAGCCGATCGCCGAAACAATGACTTTTCCAAACGGCATATCCAATTTGCCTTGTGCGACCGCAATCGTTTTTTCCAAATACGGTCCTGTTTCGGTTAATCCGACAACATGTCCGAAAAAGTAAGCGACAAACAGTGCGCCGACAAGATTCATCAACGTCACGATCACCCAATTTTTCACTAATGCACCGGCGGATATTCTTCTGGAAAACAGCGCCATGGATACCGACATCATATTTCCCGTAATCAGCTCCGCGCCGGCAAGAACAACGAGCACCAATCCGATAGGAAACACGGACGCCCCGATTAAACTCGACAGGCTTCCCCATTCTTTCGGAAGGTCGCCGATGACACGGATATCAAGCAAATAACCGAGTGCGATAAACGCTCCTCCCAAAAATCCTAATACAATCAGTGCTGAAAGCGGTGAATGCACCTTTTTTACCCCTGATTCGACCGCAAGCTCCGCTATTTCGTCCGGTTTACGAAAAGCCATAATAACCCCTCCATTTATCATTTCAGCCCGCAGTTTCCAAAGACGCCTAACAAAAAAGGCAGCATTCAACTAACCCGTCTGAAAAAACGGGATTTGAATGCTGCCTAACTTGTATGCATACCCATACAACAATATCAAGCAGAATGAAAATATGCGGTATAGAATATGTACAGATCATGCACACATTCCATAAAAAATCGTCCTTAGGCCACTGCCGGCAGTTCATATCATATCAAATGTGACAATTTCGTGTCAATTGAATATTGTCAGCTTTTGATTTCTTCTTTATGCTCTTCAATTGAGCGGTCAAAGACAAACACCGATACGGCTATATTTTCCTCTATTTTAATATCTGAAAACAGATGCACAAGCTTTGCTCCGATGAGCTCTTCCATTCCGTCAGGCGTTTGTTTTGAATACAGCTCCTGAATTAAGCTGGTTCGCGCCGCATGAACCATTTCTCTTCCTTCAGGCGTGCGTGCGATAAACTGCTCGCTTGCGCTTAGATTTCCGTAAAGTGTAGATACCGCCATGTTATCCACAAAAACGGTGTGAATTCGTTCAGGCCCCTTTCCAAATAATTCTTTGCGCAATTTCCGGATAATATCGTTAAATTCATGAATTTTTTTAGACATATTGTCCCCTCCGATTTTAGCCTATGAAAGACATTCCCGGTTCCCCTTTGTGACATTTCACCTGGTTAAAGTTTTCCTTTCGTATTGTATTATAATAAATATCACCTTATAATAAAAGCAGTGAAGATGGATTTGTAATAGGAAACGTGTTATGAGTCTATCGTTTTATACAAATAGGATTGGTCTGTTAGTAAGACTTGCTAGTGAACTATTCCGCCATGCGTATTTATACCGTTCTCCGGACAGGAGGCCGGTATCTATGTGCATGGCTTTTTTTCGAGTTTACAAGATGGAGGGGAATTGGAAGTGACAGACGTTCAGTCTATCCGTGTCACAATTGACGGCACGGAGTATGAAGCACCAGAGGGGTCTAAGATTTTAGATATTTTAAACCAAAACGGAATTGAGATTCCGCAAATATGCCATGTACCGGAAGTGGATCCGATTCAAACATGTGACACCTGTATTGTTGAAGTAAACGGGAAATTGCAGCGCTCTTGTTCCACGGCTGCAGAAAATGGGATGTCCATCTCGCTTACGTCGGGAAGGGTAAAAGAGGCTCAGACAGAGGCCATGGACCGCCTGCTTGAGAATCACCTGCTTTACTGTACGGTATGCGATAACAACAACGGCAACTGCACACTGCATAATACAGCGGAAATGATGGGAATTGAGCATCAGAAATATCCGTATACGCCGAAAGATGATTCAAAGTGCGCGGTTGATATGTCTCACCCGTTTTACCGCTATGATCCGAACCAATGCATCGCCTGCGGCCAGTGTGTGGAAGTGTGTCAAAACCTTCAGGTGAATGAGACCCTTTCAATTGATTGGGAGCGCGACCGCCCGCGGGTCATTTGGGATGAAGGCGTCGCCATTAATGAATCATCCTGCGTCAGCTGCGGCCAGTGTGTCACTGTCTGCCCTTGTAACGCACTGATGGAAAAATCAATGCTCGGCCAAGCCGGATTTATGACAGGAATAAAAGAAGATGTCATGGAACCGATGATTGATTTAGTAAAAAATGTTGAACCCGACTATACAAGCATCTTCGCCGTGTCAGAAGTGGAAGCGGCTATGCGCGATAAACGGACGAAAAAAACAAAAACAGTCTGCACGTTCTGCGGCGTCGGATGCTCTTTTGAAGTATGGACAAAAGGCCGTGACATCCTTAAAATTCAGCCTGTTTCCGATGCTCCGGTTAACGCGATTTCCACTTGTGTGAAAGGGAAATTCGGCTGGGACTTCGTGAATTCGGAAGAACGGATTACAAAACCGCTTATCCGGAAAAACGGCGCATTTGTTGAATCGTCATGGGAAGAAGCTCTTGATCTTGTCGCTTCAAGACTCGGTTCGATCAAGGCCGAACACGGAAATGGTTCTGTCGGCTTTATTTCTTCTTCTAAAATTACGAATGAAGACAACTATGTCATTCAAAAATTGGCGCGCCAAGTATTTGAAACCAACAACGTGGATAACTGCTCACGCTACTGCCAGTCACCGGCAACGGACGGCTTATTCCGCACCGTCGGAATGGGCGGTGACGCCGGCACAATTAAAGATATCGCAAAAGCGGGCCTCGTGCTCATCGTCGGCGCCAATCCGGCGGAAGGACATCCGGTTCTGGCCACACGCGTGAAACGCGCCCATAAACTGCACGGCCAAAAACTGATTGTTGCCGATCTGCGCAGAAATGAAATGGCTGAACGGTCCGACCTCTTTATCAGCCCGAAACAAGGGACTGACCAGGTCTGGCTCATGGCAGTAACGAAATATATGATTGACCAAGGCTGGCACGATCAAGCGTTTATTGATGAAAATGTCAACTACTTTGATGATTATAAAGAAACGCTGGAAAAATACACATTGGAATATGCGGAGCGCATCACCGGACTTTCTCAGGATACGATCATCCGCATTGCCGAAATGATTCGTGATGCAGACGGCACTTGTGTTCTTTGGGGCATGGGCGTTACTCAAAATACAGGCGGCTCTGATACATCAGCGGCGATTTCCAACCTGCTGCTTGCCACAGGAAACTACCGCCGTCCGGGCGCCGGAGCCTATCCGCTGCGGGGACATAACAACGTTCAAGGCGCTTGCGATATGGGAACTCTTCCAGGCTGGCTTCCGGGGTATCAGCATATTACCGATGATGCGGCACGCGCTAAATTCGAAAAAGCTTACGGTGTTGAAATTGACGGCAAGCCGGGTCTTGATAATATCGAAATGCTCCATGCGATTGAAGAAGGAAACATGAAAGCCATGTATCTCGTCGGTGAAGATATGGCGCTCGTCGATTCAAACGCCAACCATGTTCATGACATTTTATCCAGCCTTGATTTCTTTGTTGTGCAGGATATTTTCCTTTCAAGAACGGCGCAATACGCGGATGTCATCCTGCCTGCGGTTCCATCTCTTGAAAAAGACGGAACATTTACAAACACAGAGCGGCGTGTGCAAAGGTTGTATCAGGCGCTTCCGACACTCGGCGATGCAAAACCCGACTGGTGGATTATTCAGGAAGTCGCCAATCGTTTAGGCGCTGGTTGGAATTACACGCATCCTAGCGACATTTTCTCAGAAATGGCGAGCCTTTCTCCGCTGTTCGGAAAAGCAAGCTACGACGTCCTTAGCGGCTGGAACAGCTTCCTGTGGGGAAGCTTTACGGGAGAAAGCACTCCGCTTCTTTATGAAGACGGCTTTAACTTCCCGGACAAAAAAGCCCGTTTTGCGCTGAGCGATTGGGTGGAGCCTGCTGTATTCCCTGAAGAATATGACCTGCATATTAACAACGGACGGATGCTTGAACATTTCCACGAAGGAAACATGACAAACAAGTCAAAAGGCATTCAGTCTAAAGTTCCGGATGTATTTGTTGAAGTATCGCCGGAGCTCGCGGCTGAACGCGGAATTTGCGACGGAACAATGATCCGGCTCGTCTCTCCTTTTGGAGCGGTTAAATTGAACGCGCTTGTGACAGACCGCGTCCGCGCAAATGAGCTTTATCTGCCGATGAACTCTACAGATAAAGATTCTGCGATTAATTTCCTGACCGGGCCTGCGTATGATTCACGGACACATACACCTGCCTACAAGCAGACAAAAGTCCGCATGGAAGTGCTCGGTTCCTGTGATACTCCGCCGCTTCCGAAAACGAATCCGCGGAACAAAAAACGTCATCCGCAAAACGGTGTGGAAGCTCAGCGAAAATGGAACCGTCCGGGCTATGTGCACTTAACTGATTAAGGAAAGGAGGAAACATTATGGCAAGCCCAATTACTGAAATTCAAAAAGAAACGAAAACAGAGGAACAGCTGAAAGCTGAAAAACTGGAAGAGCTGAAGACGCTTCTCGCAGAAAATGAAGAAGCCGTCGCGAAAACGATGTCCATCATGGCAGAGCTGAATAGCTTGGGCATTTTTGATGCCGCCGGCTATATGCTCCAGGCAAAAGAGGAGATTGCCAAAATCGCACTCGGACAGATTTCCCGGGAACCTGTCACCAATCTCCTGAATACGATGATGGCCGCGGGAGGCGCGCTGTCAAAAGCTGATCCCGAATTTATGGGCAGACTTTTAGAAAGCGCCATGGCCGGGACGGATCAGGCGCAAAGATTTTTAAAAGAGGACAGGAAAGTCAGTATGTTTGAACTGATGAAAGCCGTCGGTGATCCTGATATTAACCGCGCGCTCGGCTTCGGGCTGCAGTTTTTAAAAGGAATGGGAAAAGAATTACGCGAAACCCCGTCTGAATAAGAAATGAAAAAGCCATTGTCAAAAGACAATGGCTTTTTTTTATTCTTCGGCCTCTTCCAGCCTCTTTTTATAAATAAGTGAACGGTCAACGCAGAAATAAGCGCCCGCTATAAATACACAATCCGTTACAAACATCAGCATTTTCTGGCCCGCAGTCAGCCCTTGTCCGGGAAGAACCGCGCCGATATAAATGAAGGTGCTGACTGCAAGCAGAATAAATGCGTAATGCTTAAAATCTTCTAGTAGTGATTTCAGTCTTTTCTTCTCCATATAAGGTCACCTGCCAGTTTTATAGTCTACCAACATTATAATACAAGCTGACAGCCGACAGAGAATGTAAATCTATCCATTCTTTATAATAGTGAATCAAGCGCCTGTTTCACATCCGCCGTTAAATCTTCAGTATCCTCAATACCGACTGAGATCCGTACGAGCCCGTCGGTAATGCCAAGCGCAAGCCGGCGGTCGCGCGGGATCGAAGCGTGCGTCATTCTGGACGGCACGGAGATTAAGCTTTCAACCGCTCCTAAACTTTCCGCGATCGTAAACAGGTTCAATTTTTCTAAAAACGCGTCGACGCGTTCGCTGCTGCCGACATCAAAGGAAATCATTCCGCCGAAACCGGAGCTTTGCGCTTTTGTCAGCTCATGTCCCGGATGTTTCGCTGATCCCGGATAATAGAGCGTTTGAACGGCATCATGCGCTTCAAGCAGCTCGGCGATTTTCCCGGCGCTGTGATTGATGGCATCCATTCTGAGTCCCAGTGTTTTAATGCCTCTCATTAAGAGCCATGAATCCTGCGGTCCTAAAACGCCGCCTGTTGAGTTTTGCACGTAATGAAGCTTTTCACCGAGCTCTTTATCAGCCGTGACGACTAAGCCGCCGACGACATCGCTGTGGCCGCCGAGATATTTTGTCGCGCTGTGCAGCACGATGTCCGCGCCGAAGCTGAGCGGCTGCTGGAAATACGGCGTGTAAAACGTATTATCGACGATAAGCAATACGCCCGCTTCTTTTGCGATGTCAGACATCAGTTTGAGGTCAGTCACTTTCAATAGCGGGTTTGTCGGTGTTTCGATATAAATGGCTTTCGTATTCGGGCGAATGGCCTTTTTGACTTTTTCTTTGCTGCTCGTATCGACAAAGTCCGCTTCAATGCCGAAGCGGTTCAGCACACCTGTCATCACCCTGTAAGTGCCGCCGTATACATCATCCGTCAAAATAACATGATCGCCGCTGTCAAACAGCATCATGACGGCAGTAATCGCAGCCATGCCTGAGCCGAACGCATATCCCGCCGCACCGCCTTCAAGCTCCGCAATTAAGCTTTCAAGCGCCGTCCGCGTCGGATTGGCCGTTCTTGAATATTCATAACCCGTGTGCTCGCCCGCTTTCGGCTGCCGGTACGTGCTTACTTGATAAATTGGTACGGAAACCGCTCCTGTTTTTTCATCTCCCGTAATTCCTCCGTGCACCATCAGCGTTTTTTTCTTCATCTTACTGACCTCCTTGAAAAATGTTTTTGCTTATATATCGATCGCTGCCATCAGGGAAAATAGTGACGATATTTGATCCGGCGGGCGCTTTTTTCGCTTCTTCAAGCGCTGCATAAAGAGCCGCCCCTGAAGAGCTTCCGATTAAGAGGCCTTCTTTCTCGGCCGCTTCTCTGACAAGCGAAAACGCCGTATCGTCTTCCACCGTGTAAATGGCGTCAAAATGGTTCTCGTCCATATAATCCGGGATAAACTCCATGCCGATGCCTTCCGTTTTATGGGCATGCGGCTCTCCGCCATTCAGGATCGAGCCTTCCGGTTCAACGATCACCGTTTTGACGGCAGGATTTTTCTCTTTTAAATAAGCTGCCGTACCGGCAAAAGTGCCGCCGGAACCCGCTCCTGCGACAAAAGCGTGGATATCCCCGCCGAGCGCGTTCCATATTTCGGGTCCGATCGTTTTATAGTAAGTCAATGGATTTACTCGGTTTTTAAATTGCAGAACGGCATAAGAATTATTAATCTCTCTCTCCAGTTCAAGCGCTTTTCGAATGGCTCCCTGCATGCCTTCTTCTCTCGGCGTATGCACGATGTCCGCTCCGAGAGCTTTCATAATTTGCTGCTTTTCTCTGCTGAAATGCTCCGGGACGCAAAAAACGGCGCGAAGCTGATGCTTTCTGGCGCACAGAGCGAGTCCGATCCCGGTGTTTCCGGCAGTCGCCTCAATGATAACGCCGCCCGGTTTCACCTTTCCAGTGCGAAGCGCATCTTCAATGAGCATCCCGCCCAGCCTGTCTTTAATGCTTCCGCCCGGATTCATCATCTCAAGCTTAGCATAAACCGCTGTTCCCTCCGGTATATCAAAATGCTTGAGACGGAGCAGCGGTGTATTTCCGATCAGTTCTGTAATATCTGTTATCACGTTCAATATATGTCCTCCTCCTGGAAAAGCGGAGGAGAACGAGAATCCCCCGCTTAGTGAATTCGTTTGATGACATTCAGGACAAGCTCAGTTGAATGAACGGCAGCCTGTTCTAAAAATTTATCAAATGAAACGTCAGATTCTTTTCCGGCAATATCAGATAAAGCTCTGATGACAACAAAAGGCGTTTTGAACTGGTGGCACACCTGTGCGACAGCCGCAGCTTCCATCTCAACCGCGTACAAATCCGCAAATTTGGCGCGTACGTCTTCAACCCGCTTCGGATCATTCATAAAAGAATCTCCCGTAGCGATTGTGCCTTTGGCGACTTGAATGCCGTTCAGTTCAGAAACCGCTTCCTCAGTAATACTGATCAGCTTTTCATCAGCTTTGTATGCTGCCGGAAGACCCGGCACCTGTCCGTATTCATAGTCAAACGCCGTCACATCCACGTCATGATGGCGGACATCTGTTGAGATGACGACGTCGCCTACATTCAATGTATGATGAAAACCGCCCGCTGAGCCTGTGTTAATCACATAATCAGGTTTGAAACGGTCAAGCAGAAGCGTCGTGCTGATCGCCGCGTTGACTTTCCCGATACCTGATTTCAGCAAGATGACTTCGATGCCTTCATAGCTGCCAGTTGTAAACTCACAGTGAGCGATCATCTCTTGTTTTGCGTCTTTCAGTTTGCTTCTTAAAATCGTAACTTCCTCTTCCATTGCTCCGATGACTGCCAGTTTCATTTATACACAATCCCTTCGATTTACCGTTTAATCGCCTCCATTATCCAGACAAAGTCATTTTGCTGCGTAAACCGCGCGGCAAATCCCTCTTCTGAAAAGATGTTTTTCATTGTCGCGAGTGTCGGATAATGTTCCGTCTTTAAATCGTCCGCTAATTGATGATAGCCGTTTCGGCTTGCTTTTTGAATGGCTTCATCATAAGCTTCATGATCTTTAAAGACAGTATCGGCAAACACTATTTTATCATGCTTCTGAAGGATTGCGCCATACTGCTTTACAGCCGTTCGCTTTTCTTCATCGGTTAAATGATGAAAGGCGTACGAGCTGACGATGGTATCTATTTGAAAAGGCGGAGCGGGAAACTCCAGAAAATCTCCGTCACTGAACACGGCTTTGTCAGAAAGCTTGTCAGCCGCCAGTTTTCTCATTGACGGAGACGGTTCTACACCAAACACCTTTTTGTTCGCGGCGGCTAATTTCGCCGTTAAATTCCCCGTTCCCGGTCCGAACTCTAAAACGTTTGAACCCGAAAGTGCGACAATGCTGTCAAGAATATTGTCATATCCTTTAAAAACAGCGGCATATTGTTTGTCAGCCCCGTGCACTGTGGCGTCATAAGTCGCTGCCCAATCTTCAAATAAAGGAATAAATTCACGGCCCATATTTTTCACTCTCCATATTTTATAATTCCTATGAGTATAGTATGGATTAATCGTGGAACAGTTCCTATCCTATCACAAAAAAGAATGGAAGGGTACTAAAATACTCTGGGATTATTGCGCAATTACGGCAGAAAGGCTTATACTTTCATTGACTCAGAAGAAAAATCAGGAGGATCTGTACTGATGAATTTTCAATTGGATTTAATCAAAGATAAAGTAGAATTTTTCGAAGCGGCATCTTTGCAGGAGCTTGAAAAGAAAATAAACGTTCAGATTGAAAACAACCAGGCGATTATGCTTCGCGTCCGTTCCGTATCCCATCAGGTGACGGCCGTTGACGGCAGAATCCTTTACAGCGCGTCGGTGCACTTTTCAGCTGACGTATGACAGAAAAAAGCAGCTGAATAATCAGCTGCTTTTTTGCGGTTATTTTAAGGTTTCTACTTTTGTCGGCTTCCAGCCTTTTTTGTCTTTCCAAGTGATGGTGACCTGATACTTTTTGCCGTTCGTTTTATCTAAAACTTTACCCTTCGCATCTTGCGGACTTCCATTGTTTCCGAGCCACAGCACTGTCATATGATCTTTTGACACGCCCGTTGCGTAAGAGATGGCGTCAAGCATTTCGGACCAGTCTTCAGAGCTTGAGTCATACGTCGCCGCATGTTCTCCCGTCTGCTTTGTGCCGACCGCTTTCCATTTTGGGTTAACAATTGTTTTCTCGACATCGCTTGATGAGCCGCCCTCTGTTATTTTTGCGCCTTTAAAAGGATCGCTTGAATCAGAGTCTTTTTTGCTGCTGTCATCACTTTTCGATGAATTATCGTCTTTTTTGCTGTCAGAGTCTGAAGATGAATCAGATGTGTCCTTATCTTGTTTATCTTTTTTGTCATCGTCTGATGCCGTATCTTTTTTGCTGTCTTTTATGTCTTCATCCGATGTCTGCTTCGTCTTGCCTGATGCAGGTGTTTCCTGCTTCTGGCTCGTGTCCGCTTTTTCGCTCACGTCGCCCGACGGACTGTTGATGAAGAGGCTGACGGCAACGACGACAATAAGAATAGATACGATAGCAATTAAAATGTTAAGCACCATATTTGCTTTTCTGCGCTTATCACGGTTTTCAAAACGAGATTGTTTATTGCTCAATCATTCTGCACTCCTTTATCCCTCTTGCTCAGCATATATTTTAACATGGGCTGAGCGGTTGTTCTATGTCTGATTTATTTCATTTTCATGTACCTTTTTAACAATATCATAAAACACTGTATTTGTCAGAGCCTTATCCCCCGGCGTGTCCATGTGCAGCACCACGAGAGCGTATTTCGGCTTGTCCGCGGGAAAGTATCCCGCAAACCATTTGTGGTAAAGCGTCTGTTTTTCTTTTGTGAACATTCCCGTCTGGGCCGTTCCCGATTTGCCTGCTATCTCATACGGCAGATCCTGAAACCTTCGGCCGGTTCCTTTCGGTGAGGTGACGACTTCTCTGAGAATTTTTTGAAGCTGCTGCGCCGTATATTTGTCGATGTTTTCCCCTTTTAACGGCTGATCTTTGAATGACGCCATCGTCGTTTTGTTTTTGTATTCAATTTTGTCCGCGATTTTGACTTGTTTTTTTTCACCGCCGCGCGCGATCGCCGCCATCATATTGGCGACTTCAAGAGGCGTGACTTTCACGTTTTTTTGCCCGATCGCCGTCTGTGCGACGGCTTTTTTTACGGTTTTGTCTTTGTCATCTCCCCAAATGACCCCGCTTTTTTCATTATACAGCTGCCTGAATCGGTCTTCCCGGTACAGCTTGCCTTCCCAGCCCGCCCGCTGGGTGAGACCGAGTTTTTCCGCCATGTTTTCAATAACGGAATCATCTTTTTTGATCAATTTTTCCGCAAGACTTGTAAACGTATAATTGCAGCTTTGGGCAAAGCTTTCTCCAAAACTGAGCGTGCCTTTGTCATCCCCCGGCTCTCCGTACAGGTTGAGATTGCAGTTAAAGGATGTGCCCAGCTTCACTTCGTTTTGTTCTATTGCGGCTGCGGCGATCACCGTTTTAAATACTGATCCCGGATAAATCGGCGTCAGCATGTAATTTTGCAATGTCTGCTGCTTTGACATGTCGGCGTCAGGCTTTGATACCATTCCGAGCACACTGCTTTTTTCAATGTCTAAAAGGACGGCTCCCCCCTTTTTTAACCCGCGGTCTTTCAATACATCTTCCATTGCTTTTTGAATATTGCGGTCGATGGAGGTTTTGACTTGCAGCGGATAAAACGCGTTTGCTTCAGCCGTATATTTGACGTCCATTCCGAATAAAGGGTTTCCCCTTCCGTCGACATGATACAAGAGTTTTGTGTCCTGATCCGCAAGTAAAAACTCATCAAACGTCCGCTCCATCCCGCTTGTCCCGATTTTTGCCGTGATCGGCAGTTCCTTCCTGCCGGGGTATTTCTTTTTCAAAAGCTCAGGGTCCTGGTTTGTCGCGCCCAACAGATGAGCGGCTATGTTTGTTTCTTTGCTGTCTTTCATATATACGCCGTAAATGCCGGGATATTTCAAAGAATTGATATTTGACACGGATTGTTTCGTCAAATGTTTTATTTTTCTGCTGTTCAGGATCACCGGTTTTTTTGCTTCCGTGAGCAGCTGCCTGAGCTCCCCCTGTTTCATTCCGAGAATGTCTGATACCCGGTCAACCGGCCAATCCTGCGTCACGAGAAAGGGAAACAGTATGACGGCAGGCTGCTTTTTTCCGGTCAGTTCTTTGCCGTCCCGATCAAGAAAAGAGCCGCGTCCGTCTGAAATAAGGACTTCTTCCGTCCGCTGCTTGACGCTCTCCTGAATCAGATTAATATTGGATTTTGAAAAAGATTCTGTGAAAAACAGCTGAATTTCAGCCAGCCTCGCAAGCAGAAAGAAAAACACGAGCAGAAAACAAATCACGGCCGCTTTCAGCCTTTTTGATACGATCATAAAAAAACACCTCATCCACATTTTGGACGAGGTGTTTCATTGTTAAACGGATCTTATGAAATTTTCACAATTTTCACGAGCATTTCTCCGCCCGGCGTCTGAACTGTCACTTCTTCGTCCACTTTTCTGCCGAGCAGGCTTTTGGCGATTGGCGAGTCGTTTGAAATTTTCCCTTCAAACGGATCAGCTTCAGCGCTTCCGACAATCGTGTAAGATTCTTCTTCACCGTCCGGCAATTCGATAAATGATACGGTTTTTCCCAAACCGACTACATTTGAACCGCCGTCGTCCTCGATGATTTTCGCATTGCGGATCATGTTTTCAAGCGTCGTGATGCGCCCTTCCACAAATGCCTGTTCTTCTTTTGCAGAATCATACTCAGAGTTCTCTGACAGATCTCCGAAGCTTCTTGCGATTTTAATGCGTTCTACTACTTCTTTACGTTTAACCGTTTTCAATTGCTCTAATTCTTGTTCAAGTTTTTGTTTTCCTTCGTGAGTCATCGGAAAAACTTTTTCTTGTGCCATGTTCCTTCACTCCTTGGTGGTTGTCCCTCAACAATAACGTGTGATTATGTATGAGAGCATAAACGAAAAAATCAAGAATGAGAACACAGGGCAGTCCTCGTTCTTCTCTCCCATATAGGTACTGTTTATCTTAAACTGAATATGTGTTTTCTGCAAATGTTTCGGTTTATAAACAGGGAAAGAAGGGAACTGTCTCATTCCCTTCCAGCCTATACATAATATGGTCTGAGTTATTTATGTCTATGCTATGGTATTACAAAATTGCATTTTGTTCAAGGATCGTTTGAATCTTCGTGACCATCAGATCAATCGCGACGTGGTTTTGCCCGCCTTCCGGAATAATGATGTCCGCGTAGCGTTTCGTCGGTTCAACAAACTGATTGTGCATCGGTCTGACGACGGACACATACTGCTCAATGACAGAATCGATTGAACGGCCTCTTTCGTTAATATCTCTCATAATCCGTCTGATGATACGGAGATCCGCGTCCGTGTCGACATAAAGTTTCATATCCATGAGGTCGCGAAGCCTTTTATCTTCGAGAACGAGAATGCCTTCCAGAATAATGACATCCTTCGGCTCAACCGGAATGGTTTCCTCAGAACGCGTATGCAGTTTATAATCATAAATCGGCTTTTCTATCGGCCGGTAATTCAAAAGCTCTTGAATATGCTCGATTAAATAGTCATTATCAAATGCGAGCGGGTGATCATAGTTTGTGTTCAGCCTTTCTTCAAACGGAAGATGGCTTTGGTCTTTATAATAAAGGTCTTGCTGGATCATTAAAATCGAGTGTCCTTTAAACTGCTCATAGATGGAACGGGTGACGCTTGTTTTTCCTGATCCGGAACCTCCTGCGATGCCTATAACTACAGGACTCTTACCCATTGGTGATTACTTCCCCTTTCTCATCATGTTGCTCGGATAAATCTTTTTGTCTACTTTAAATGTAACGATTTGCAGGGGATGGCGGGCAGCATCAAGCTCGTTTCCGTCTTCGTCCCAAATAGTGCCGATTGTGAATGTGAAATTGTCGATTTCAGGACCGAAAAATTCCACTTCGTCACCTTGTTTAAAGAAATTGCGCTGCTGGAGCGTCACCATTTGAGTTTCCTCGTTATACGCGAGCACGAGACCGGCAAAATCAAATGTTGTTTTCTTTCCGTGTTCACCGAACATCTGCTCTTCATACCCGGGCGTGCCTTCAAAGAAAGCAGGCGCGGTATCCCGGTTTGCACATTTGTCCAGCTCATCCAGCCATTCTTTTTGAATGACAAAGTTTTCAGGATCAGCGCAGTATGCGTCGATGACTTTGCGATACACGCTGACAACCGTCGCAACGTAATGAATTGATTTCATCCGGCCTTCAATTTTCAGGCTGTCGATGCCCATCTCGATCATTTGCGGAATGGATTCAATCAATTTTAAATCTTTCGGGCTCATCGCAAACGGAGCGTCTTCTTCGCCATAGAGCGCGACCGCGTTTGCACCGTCTGTCTGATACAGGTCATAATCCCAGCGGCAGGACTGACAGCAGCCGCCGCGGTTGGAATCCCGGGCTGTCATGTGATTGCTCAGCACGCATCGGCCTGAATAAGCGATACACATGGCGCCGTGGATAAAGGTTTCAATTTCAATATCCACCTTTTCCTTCATTTCTTTAATTTCCAGTCCGCTCGTTTCACGGGCAAGCACCACGCGGTCAAGTCCTTCTTCTTTCCAGAACTGCACCGCTTTCCAGTTGGAAAGGGACTGCTGTGTGCTGAGGTGAATTTCTACGTCCGGGGCCACTCTCCGGCATGTTTCAATAATCAGCGGATCAGCGACGATAATTCCGGCAACTTTTGCGTCTCCCAACGCTTTTAAGTATTCTTCCAGACCGTCCATATTTTCATTATGGGCGAAAATGTTTGTTGTCACATATATTTTTGCCCCGTATTTTTTGGCAAATTCTACGCCCTCTGCGATTTCTTCTATTGAGAAGTTATCCGCATTTGAGCGGAGTCCGTATTCCTGTCCTCCGATAAAAACCGCGTCCGCTCCGTAATGAACGGCAATTTTTAATTTTTCAAGGTTTCCTGCCGGAGCAAGGAGTTCAGGTTTTTTCGTAATGACGCGTTTTCCGTTTACGACTTTGGAAATGGTTTGATTTACGGCTGTCATCCGTTGCACCCTCCTTTTTAATAGACCGTTTCTTTAAAGAAGAATCCTGTGTCGATGCTTCTGTTCACAGGCTGAATGCTTTCAATCCGCTCTATCCAGCTCTCTTTTTTCTCTTCGTATGTCTCTCGGCTTTCGAAGCACAAATCGATTGCTTCTCTGTACATGCGGGTCACTTCAGTTAAGTATTCAGAAGACTTCAAAACTCCGTCGATTTTGAAAGAATCGATGCCGGCGTCCATCAGGTCCTCTAATTCATCAATCATGCACACATCGTTCGGGCTCATGATGTGCGTGCCGTTTTCATCTTCAAAAATCGGGTATTTATTGCCCCGTTCCTTGTCATGCAGAAACATCCCCGCTTCTTTTTTCTTCTGTTCGATGTCCATGATTTTACCCTGGTATTCGAAGTAATGGCCCACTAAAGAACGCTTCGATTGGAACATGCACGTCATGCCGTGGATTTGAATTTCAATTTCCACTTCAGCGTTTTCTTTTATGTCAATGATGCTGTCCATATTTAATTCCTTAGCCAGTACTGCCCGCCGTGCGCCTTTGCGTCCCCAGTAATTGCAGGAATAGTAGTTGGTTCCCGTTGTTTCCGTGCTCCAGTGCAGTTTAAGCTCGGGAGCCGCTTCACGCGCCGCCATTAAAACGGCCGGATCACCGAAAACAGCCGCATCAACGCCGGCCTCCTGCAAAAAGGCAAGATAGCCGTTCAGCTCGTCCACTTTTTCGTTGTGAAAAATAGCATTGACGGCGGCGTACACTTTCGCGCCTTCCTGATGAGCTGTTTTTACGGCTTCTTTTATATCTTCTCTTGAAAATTCACCGGCCAGTCTCAGGCCGTATCTCTGTTCTCCGACTAACAGGGCCGTTGCGCCCGCTTGAATGAGCGGAAGAATATCCTGTACAGAAGTCGGAGTCACCAAAAGTTCAGGTTTTTTCATGATCCTTCACCTCTTCTTTTTACTGATGGCGATGCCGTCTCCGACCGGCAGTATGACCGTTTGATAGTCAGGCCGGTCCATCAGCCATTGGTTATATTGATCAATTTTTTCAACAAGCTTCCGTCTTCTTTTCGGCTCAATGTCCGAGTGATTTTGTGCCACCAGCCCTTTAAACAGAACATTGTCCGTAAAAATGACTCCATCCGGCGCAAGCATCGGTTCATAGAGCTCAAAAAAGTTCGTGTACTGGCCTTTGGCCGCGTCGATAAAAATGGCATCATAAGGAGCCGTGACACGGACAGACTCAGAAAGTTCCAGCGCATCCCCGTGCATTACGTGAATCCGGTTTTCCATTTCAAAGTCTTTTATATTGTTCACAGCTTCTTCATAGCGTTTGTCGTCCCGTTCAATCGTGTAAATATTCGCATCCGGAAGCTCAAGCGCCATCCGTATGGCGGAATATCCGATTGCCGCTCCGATTTCCAAAATGTTTTTCGCCTGTTGAATCGACAGCATTTGAAGCAGCACTTCAATGCCCGCTTCTTCCATAATCGGAACATGGTGCTCTTTTGCATAGGCTTCAAGCTTTTTCACTTTATCAGGCCGAGGCTTCAGCATCGCGTTTATATACTCGTTTATTTGTTCATACCGATCATTCACGGCAAACAGCCTCCGTTCTAAAAAGGAGTGCCCCTGACGAATCCGCGGGGACACTCTCTTAAGACACTTCTTTATCCATAAGTAAACAACCCGATATATTTTATCATAAAACCTTTCAGAATGGAATAAAAGGAGAGCTTTTGCCCTCCTTTTATTCGCTGTCTTTTTTGGAAATATACTTTTCCTTCGCTTTATTATGGTCTTTTAATGTTTTGGTGAAAACGACCTCGCCGTTTGATTTTGCAAGGAAATAAAGATAATCCGTTTTGTCAGGGCGGAGAGCCGCTTCCCATGATGAATCACCGGCATTTGCAATCGGTCCCGGCGGCAGCCCCTTATGTTTATACGTATTAAACGGAGAATCAATTTTCAGGTCTTTGTAGTAGACCCGGCTTTTATGCTTACCGGCCGCATATAATACCGTCGGGTCAGTCTGCAGCGGCATTTTTTCTTCGAGCCTATTGTAAAAAACGCTGGCGATTTTGTGACGGTCGGCTTTGGCGGTGGCTTCTTCTTCAATAAGCGATGCCATCGTCAGAGCGTTATGGACGGAAAGTTTCTTTTTTTCAAGTTCAGATTTATATGTTTCGATACGGGTGTTTGTTTCCTGAACCATTGCCGTCAAAATCGTGTCAAGCGATGCATCCGGATCATTAAACGGATATGTGGCCGGAAACAGATAGCCTTCGAGCGGATGCTTGAGCTTCTTGTTTGAAAGCGCGTCCGTTATCGTATCAGGAAACTGTTTTTTCAGTTTGCCGATGAATGTTTTGTCATCCAGTTTCGCCATGATCTCTTCTTTTGAATATGATGTTTCTTTTGCGATCGCATCCGCAATCTGTGTAAGCTGTTTTCCTTCAGGAACGGAGATCTGAAAGGCATATCCCGTTGATCCCGCGGTCAGTTTTTTGATAATCGCATCCGCATCCATTCCTTTATTCAGATGGTAAAATCCCGCCTGAAATCCGGAAGCGCCTTTATACTTCACATACAGCTGAAATGCTTTTTTGCTTTTGATGACATGCTGATCCTCAAGAATTTCAGCGATTGCCGAAACGGAAGAACCGCTCGGAATATTAATATTGACTGCCGTTTTGCTGCCTTTGTCAACCGGGGACAGCAGAGATTTTCCATAGAAAAAAGCACCGCAAATGATGATAAGCAGAGCGATCACGGAGGACAGTATTATCGTCGTTTTTTTGTTTTTACGCGGAAATGAATTTTTAGTCTGATTGATATTCATACAAGTATTTTCCTCCCAACAGCTCTTATACTACATGATTCATGTGCATTCGGCAATTTATTACAAAAAAAAGCCGAAGCGCATATGCGCTCCGGCTTTTTCCGTTCATTTTATTCTTCGTCTTCTTCCGCTAAAAACGTGTTCAGCGTTTCTTCGATCATTTCCCACTCTTCATCGGTTTCAATCGGCATCAGTTCGCCGTCTTCACCGTTTTCGTTCGGTTCGAAACTTGAAGCGTGAATTTCGATTTCATCATCGTCTTGAGCATCAATCGGATAATAAAGTACGTAAGATTTGTTAAATGTGTCGTTTTCAAATGTGAACAGCACTTCGCAAAGCTGTTCGTTGCCTTGATCATCGACAATTGTAATGTGTTTTTCGCCGTGTTCCATTTCTTTTCACCTCTTAGTTTAAACTGTCCAGATATCCTTGAAGGATCATGACAGCCGCCATTTTATCAATGACTTTTTTTCGTTTTTGCCTGCTGACGTCAGCCGCGATCAGCATTTTTTCAGCCGCCATCGTCGTCAGACGCTCGTCCCACAGCACAACAGGGACATTGTACGCTGTTTCAAGCAGTTTCGCAAATGTTTGGCTGGCTTCGCCTCTCGGACCGATCGTCCCGTTCATGTTTTTCGGAAAACCGAGCACGATCTTCTCTACATTATAGTCTTTCATCAGCTCGGATAAACGGTCCAGACCGTAATCTCCTTCAGCCTCGTTTATTTTTATCGTCTCAATGCCCTGAGCGGTCCAGCCCATTTCATCGCTTAAAGCTACGCCGAGTGTTTTCGTTCCAAGATCAAGTCCCAATATTCTCATGAATGTATTTACGCCTCTTTATGCTGTTCTAGATAGGATTTTACCAATTCCTCGATTAATTCGTCACGTTCCAGTTTGCGAATTAAGTTCCGGGCGTCGCGATGCCTAGGAATGTATGCAGGATCTCCAGACAGCAAGTATCCGACAATCTGGTTGATAGGATTGTACCCCTTTTCCTGAAGCGCATCATATACCGTATTCAGCACTTCTTCGACGTTTGTTTCAGCAGAATCATCGGAGAAATTAAATTTCATCGTTTTATCAAACGAGCTCACCGTTTTGCACCTCTTTCCCAAATTCGCAGGCAAAGTTCAGCCTGAGGTCCTCATCTTATCATCATTCTACACTAGTTGAAAGGATTATAAAACGGATTTTATCCAATCTTCCGCAGATGCGAGCGCCTCTTCCAATTTTTCAGGCTGCTTTCCGCCGGCCTGCGCCATGTCCGGACGGCCTCCGCCTCCGCCTCCGCAGACTTCAGCCGCTTGTTTGACCATTTTGCCGGCGTGAAGGCCTTTTTCGATCAGGTCTTTCGTCACGCCTGCTGAAAGGTTGACTTTCTCGTTTTGCACGGCGCCGAGAATGATGACCGCAGAACCGAGCTTCGCTTTCAGATCATCCACCATAGTGCGAAGGTGGTTCATGTCTTTCGCATTTACTTTTTCAGCCAGCACTTTTACGCCGCCGATGTCTTTTACTTTAGACAAAATGGCTCCGGCTTCCACATTGCCAAGTTTGCTGAGCAATGATTCATTTTCTCTTTGCGCTTCCTTCAGCTCTGCTTGAAGAGACTGAATTCGCTTCGGTACGTCTTTTACGTTTGATTTCAGCTCGTCCGCGGCGTGCTGCAGAAGGCTGAGCTGGCTGTTCATTTCCTGATAAGCGCCTTTTCCTGTTACGGCTTCGATTCTTCGCGTCCCTGCGCCGATCCCTGATTCGGATACGATTTTAAACAGACCGATTTCTGCCGTATTCGTGACATGGCATCCGCCGCAAAGCTCAAGGCTGTAATCTCCGACTTGTACGACGCGGACGATATCGCCGTATTTCTCGCCGAACAGGGCCATTGCGCCCATTTCTTTCGCTTCATTGATCGGTTTCAAATCAATCGCTACCGGAATGCTCTCCCAGATTTTTTCGTTGACGATTCCTTCAATGCGTTCAAGTTCTTCTTTCGTCACTTGACCGAAATGAGAGAAGTCAAAACGCAGACGATTTTCGGTAACGAGTGAACCCGCTTGGTTGACATGTGTGCCGAGAACGTCTTTCAGCGCCTGGTGCAGAAGGTGGGTTGCCGTATGGTTTTTCACCACGCCGCTTCTCATTTGATCTTCAACTTCAGCCGTCACGCTTGCGCCTTTTTGAATCGTGCCGCTAGCCACCGTGCCTTCGTGTACATGCTGACCGTTCGGAGCTTTTTTCACGTCTTTAATGGTTACGACAGCCTGCTCGCTTCTCAGCACTCCTCTGTCACCGATCTGTCCGCCGCTTTCAGCATAGAAAGGCGTTTTGTCAAGAAGGATTTGGACGGTATCCCCTTCATGCGCCTCACTGATTAATTGCCCGTCATGAAGGAGCTCGATCACCTTCGCTTCAGCTTTTACGGCACTGTAGCCGACAAATGTGCTTTCTGCGGTAATGTCGCGCAATGCCCCGCCCTGAACCTGCATGCTTCCTACATCTTGGCGCGCATTTCTCGCCCGTTCACGCTGTTTTTCCATTTCGGCTTCAAAGCCTTTATGGTCAACTTTCATTTGCTCATCTTCCGCGTATTCCTCCGTTAATTCAACCGGGAATCCGTACGTATCGTACAGTTTGAATACGTCTTTTCCGGAGATGATGCCGCTGCCTTTTTCCTTCTCTTTCTTTATCACGTCGGATAAAATGGCCAGACCTTCGTTTAATGTTTCGTGGAATCGCTCTTCCTCCGTTTTGATGACTTTGGCGATAAACTCTTGCTTTTCTTTCACCTCCGGATAGAAAGCGTCCATAATTCCTGCAACAGTCGGTACCAGCTCGTACATAAACGGACGGCTGATACCGATGGTTTTCGCGTATCGCACTGCCCGGCGCAAGAGGCGTCTCAGTACATACCCGCGCCCTTCATTTGACGGCAGAGCTCCGTCGCTTACCGCAAATGCGACCGTTCTGATATGATCGGCGATCACTTTAAAGGCCGTATCCTTCACTGCATCCTTTCCGTAAGCATCTCCGGAAATGCGCTCTGTTGCTTCAATAATCGGCATAAACAAATCAGTGTCAAAGTTTGTCGGGACGTCCTGAATCACGGAGACCATCCGTTCAAGCCCCATGCCCGTATCAATGTTTTTCTTCGGAAGCGGTGTGTACGTGCCGTCCGGGTTGTGGTTGAACTCTGAGAATACCAGGTTCCATACTTCAAGATAACGATCATTTTCGCCGCCCGGATACAATTCAGAATCTGACGGGTCATTGCCGTATTTCTCGCCGCGGTCATAGAAAATTTCCGTATTCGGTCCGCTCGGGCCTTCACCGATATCCCAGAAGTTCCCTTCCAGACGAATGATTCTTTCTTCCGGAACGCCGATTTTTTCCGCCCATAGCGTATAAGCTTCTTCATCCTCAGGGTGAACCGTTACAGACAGCAGCTCCGAATCAAAGCCGATCCACTTTTCGCTCGTTAAAAACTCCCATGCCCACGTGATGGCTTCTTCTTTAAAATAATCACCGATGGAAAAGTTTCCGAGCATCTCAAAGAACGTGTGGTGGCGCGCCGTTTTCCCCACATTTTCAATATCATTTGTTCGGATTGATTTTTGCGCGTTTACAATTCTCGGATTCTCCGGCACAACGCGGCCGTCAAAGTATTTTTTCAGCGTCGCAACGCCGCTGTTGATCCATAATAAAGACGGATCTTCATGCGGAACCAATGAGGCGCTCGGTTCAACGGCATGGCCTTTTTCTTTAAAGAAATCTAAAAACATTTGACGCACTTCAGCAGAAGTTAAGTGTTTCATCTATATTCCTCCTTATCACTACCCGAAATTCTCTTTTGCGACAGCAAAAAAGCTCTCTCCCTATGCAAACCATGCGTTCACACAGGGACGAGAGCTGTCTCGCGGTACCACCCTGATTACAGGCCGAAAAAGGCCTGTCACCTTTCATCCCGTAACGCAGGACTGCGGCAGCCTTTAACTGCACTCAGGATTAGCTTCCGCCGATCTTCTGCTGAAGCTCCTTTCAGCGTATCGGAGCTTCTCTCTTAAACAGGGCTTCGGCGTACTCATATCCGTCACTCGAGATTCGTATGTATTCTACTCGAAATTATAGACAAGCAGAACCCGAATGTCAATGTTCCGTCCTGATCCGCAAAAAGTGTATGGCCGTCACTTTTAAAACGGCTGCCGCCGGTACAGCGAGAATCATGCCGGGAATGCCCGCGAGCTCTCCCCCGGCAAGGAGCGCCAGCATGATCACGACGGGGTGCATTCTGAGACTGCGCCCGACAATAAGCGGGCTCAAAATGTTTCCTTCTATAAATTGCAGAATAAAAATGGTGACGATTACGATGATCACAGCTTTAGCAGAAATCGCCAGCGAAAGGAGCAGCGCCGGTACAGCGCCGATAAACGGACCGAAATACGGGATGACATTCGTAATCCCGATGGCAAGACCCAAAATCAGCGGGTAAGGAAGCCCGAACAGCCAAAATGAAACGCCGGCTATTAGCCCGAGCAAAAAACAAACGAGAAGCTGACCGCGGATGTAATCACCGAGAGAGTCGTCCACATCCCGCAGAAATTCACTCCCCCTTTTCCTCCAGGACTTCGGCGTCAAATACCAGACTGTCTTTTTCATGACGTCTATATCCTTCACCATATAGAACACGAGAAAAGGAATCGTCGCCGCGATCAGGATATAATCAAGCACGAAACGGATGCTTCTGATCGTGCTTTCAATCGTGCCGGCAAGAAACGTTTCTGTCTGCTGAATCATTTTGTCCATCCGATGGTGCATGCCGTCAGGCCAATGATCCGTGTGATTATGCAGATGCTTCAGCATACTGTTGTAGTTTTTGGCAAGACCGGGAATGCTCTCAGACAGATCCTGCAGCTGTTCAATTAAAACAGGAACCCCTTTATAAACCCCCCAGCCGATTCCGCCGAAAAACAGGCAATAAATCAGAAGCAGGCTTAAAGTTCTAGGCATCCCTTTTCTATGAAGCCATTCAGTAATCGGAAGTAAAAGATAAGCAATAAATACTGCGATGAATATAGGAATAAAGAGAGATTTTATAACAAGCCAAATGGGAGACCATAACATATCGAGCATGCAAAAGACATACACTGTTAACAAAACGAGCAGACATACAGCCGTCCACATTAAGAGCTGCAGCGGTTTTTGAAGCATGACGTTTCACCTCTTGCTTTATCTTTTGACAGAAAGCCGGAATTATTCCCGTTTCATAAACTCCGCCTTATGACGCAGACCTCTTGACGGAAATAATTATCAGAAATTACGAAATAATCTAAATAATATTCATAAAAATCTGTATAACCATCGTAATGTGTTAAAGGATTTCAAAAACTGTCCAGTCAATATGACTCATGTTTTTTAAGGAGGATGGCCATGATTTCATTTCGGGATGTAAATAAGCACTACGGACATTTCCACGTGCTGAAAAACATTAATCTGCACATTAAAAAAGGGGAAGTCGTCGTTATCATCGGACCTTCAGGATCGGGAAAAAGCACGCTTCTCCGCTGCATTAATCAGCTGGAAACAGTTGATGGAGGCGCCTTAACGGTAAACGGCGTCTCCATCCATGACAAGAAAACGGATATAAATAAGGTCCGCCGCAATATCGGCATGGTGTTTCAGCATTTTCATCTGTACCCGCACAAAACCGTTCTGCAAAACATCATGCTCGCACCGATCAAAGTGCTTAAGCAATCAAAAGAAGAAGCAAAAGAAACGGCCTTATACTATTTGAAAAAAGTCGGTATACCGGAAAAAGCGGACGCTTATCCTTCACAGCTTTCTGGCGGCCAGCAGCAGCGTGTCGCCATCGCCAGGGGGCTTGCGATGAAGCCCGAAATTATGCTGTTTGATGAACCCACATCCGCGCTTGATCCGGAAATGATCGGGGAAGTGCTGGATGTCATGAAAACACTCGCAAAGGAAGGCATGACCATGGCAGTCGTCACACATGAAATGGGATTCGCAAAAGAAGTGGCGGACCGCATCGTGTTTATCGACGGCGGAGCCATCTTAGAAGAAGCTGCACCGGCTGAATTTTACGAAAGCCCCCGTGAAGAGAGGGCGCGTTTATTCTTAAGCCGTATTTTAAATCACTGAAAAGAAACGGAGGAGCGCTTATGTCACGCGTAACAAAATGGTTGTCATTCGGATTGATATCACTGCTGGCCGTCTTTATGCTGGCAGCCTGCGGAGGGAAAGAAACGTCCGGGGATTCAAAAGGAACGGGAAAAGACACGTTAGCCTCTATTAAAGACAGAGACAAAATCATCTTCGGCGTCAAAACCGACACGAGGTTATTCGGGCTGAAAAACCCAAGCTCCGGTGATATTGAAGGCTTCGATATTGATATCTCAAAACAGCTCGCAAAAGATATTCTGGGGGATGAGAAGAAAGCGGAATTTAAAGAAGTGACGTCAAAAACGAGAATTCCGATGCTGCAAAACGGCGATATCGATGCCATCACCGCCACGATGACGATAACGGATGAGCGGAAAAAAGAAGTTGATTTCTCAGATGTTTATTTTGAAGCCGGGCAATCCCTGCTCGTCAAAAAAGGAAGCAGCATCAAAAGCACCGAAGACCTGGGAAAAGGCTCAAAAGTATTGGCGGTAAAAGGCTCTACTTCCTCACAAAACATCAGAGAAAAAGCGCCTGACGCCTCAGTGCTGGAATTTGAAAATTACGCCGAAGCGTTCACTGCGCTAAAAGCGGGACAGGGAGATGCGCTCACAACCGATAATGCGATTTTATACGGCATGGCAGATGAAAATAAACAATATCAGCTGACAGGCGAAACCTTCACCGATGAACCTTACGGAATCGCCGTCAAAAAAGGCCAATCCGGACTCATCAAGGAAATCAACGCCTCTTTGAAAAAAATGAAAGCCGACGGCAGGTACGAAAAAATCTATAAAAAATGGATTAAAGAAGAACCGGCAAAATAGAAAGGACCGCGGGATGAGCAGCTATGCTCATCCCCGTTTTATAAGGAGTGACATAGATGAACTTTTCAATTTTAACGGAAAACTTCGATATGTATATGGACGGTTTCCTGCACACATTGCTTGCGAGCTTCGTCGCGCTGGCAGGCAGTTTTGCGCTGGGCGTTCTGATCGCAGTCATGAGAATCACGGCTTTCAAACCCCTTCAATGGATCGGCACTGCGTATGTGGAATTTATCCGGAACATCCCGCTTCTCCTCATCACATTCGTTTTTTATTTCGGACTTCCGAACGCCGGGCTGAGACTGGACGGCTTTCAGGCGGGAACGATTGCGCTTACGATTTATACGTCCGCCTTTATCGCAGAAGCCATCAGAGCCGGAATTCAGACTGTCTCCAAAGGGCAGATGGAAGCGGCCAGATCGTCAGGCTTCACCTACAGTCAGGCGATGAGATACGTCATTCTTCCTCAGGCCGTAAAAATCGTGATTCCGCCGCTCGGAAACCAATTTCTCAACCTTGTCAAAAACTCATCAATACTCGGAGTGGTGGCGGGACTCGATTTGATGTATCAGGCGGATCTCGTTTCCTCAAGCACTCTTGTCGTGTTTGATGTCTATATTTTCGTATCGCTTTTTTATTTGATATTAACGATCCCGCTCAGCATCGGGGTTCACTATTTGGAAAGACGTCTCGGAAAGAGTTATTAGAAAAGGAGAGTGAAAAACATGGATTTTAGCGGCGCCTATACACCTGACCATCTGCTGTTTTTATGGGACGGCTTTTTGGTCACACTTTATGTTGCGCTGATCTCCATTGTCCTGAGTTTTATTTTCGGGCTTGCCGCCGGCACTTTGCGCTATGCGAAAATCCCTATCGTCTCGGGCATTATAGCGGCCATTGTGGAAACCATCCGCAACCTGCCGCTGTTATTAATCATTTTCTTTACGTTTTTTGCCCTTCCGGAAATCGGGATCAAACTGGAAATTACCGCGGCCGCCATCACGGCGCTTACGATTTTTGAATCGGCCATGCTGTCAGAAATCATCAGAAGCGGTTTGCAATCCGTTGACAAAGGACAGATTGAAGCGGCGCGTTCTTCAGGACTGACGTACACGCAGACTCTTTTTCTCGTCGTCATGCCGCAGGCGCTCAGGCGTATGGTTCCTCCGATTGTGAGCCAGTTTATCTCCTTATTAAAAGATACGTCACTTGCGGTCGTCATCGCTCTGCCCGAACTGATTCATAACGCGCAGATTTTAAACGGACAAAGCGCTGACGGGGGATATTTTTTCCCGATCTTTCTGCTGGCGGCCCTGATGTATTTCGCGGTCAATTACAGCCTGTCTCTCGCGGCCAGACGGCTGGAAGCGAGACAAACGTAAAAAGGATACTTCCGGAGAAGTATCCTTTTTTCTGCTTAAAACATTTTCATGACTCGTCTTCTCATCCGTTTCATACCTTTTTTATTCAGCATATCGGACTGAGAAGCCATACGATACATAACGGCTCCAGCTCCTAAAGCCAACAGAGAGGTCATTGTTCTGCCCATCGCGCGTATCTCCTTTCAACTTTAAAAATTGATACTGCGTTCGTCTTCAGAAAACAAATCATCAAGACTGCTTAATGTGCCGTCTTCCTCTACTTGATGTGTCGCAATTTTGCCTTTGGCCACCGTCAGCTCAATGAAGCAGCCCCAGCAATAGTATTGGTTTACGCCGATTTTGCCGATATCTTTACTTTTGCAGTTCGGACATACAAGCACAGACTACACCTCTTATCCGTTCAGGACGATGCCTTCTTTCCCCGCTTCAATAAGCGTATCGGCGGCGCGGCGCACTTGGCGTCTGCCAGCCAGATCTGAAAAGAAGCCGTCCGAGAGTTCATATGCTACGATTATGCCCCTGTCCAAACAAAAGTATACATCTTCCAGCAAACCGAACATTTCACCATCGGGCGATTTCACCGGCTGCATCTTAATCTGTTCAAAGGTGAAACAGCTCTTCGGCAAAGGCTGCAAATGAGCATGACCGGCAGCTACGGCTTCTTGTTCCATCTCTTTTATATCACTTGCCTCTAAAAAAAGATGGCGGTTGTGAAACAGGCGTTTCTGCTCCAGCACGAAACCGAGAAACCGGCCGTCCAGAGAGAAACATACATCCGATATCATCCCGAGACTGCGCCCGGTGTTTTCGTCATATACTGTTCGTCCTTCAGCTGCATGGCATGTTCTCAAAGTGTGATCAACCACCTTTTGTTGAACACGTATAGGTTTTGCCAAGAAGCCGGGCAGCATACTTTGAAATGACTTCCACAGGCGAAAACCCGGCGCATGTTTATGCTCCGGGTTTTATTTACGCTTTTTCTTCCATAAAGTCAAACGGCGTGATGCCTTCCATTCCGATGTTCGCATCATATACACTGAACGGCAGCTCTTTTTGCAGGGCGGCCAGTTCTGCATCCATCTCTTCAGTCTGCTCTGTGAGCCTGTTTTTAAGCGACGTCTGTCTGACGGTGGCATCATTGTTTTTGACGCCCCATTCAAGCGCTTCTTCTTCTCCGCAAAGAATCAGAAATTTTTTCGCTCTTGTTATGGCGGTATAAAGCAGATTTCTCCTGAGCATTCGATAGTAGCCTTTGACGACAGGCAGGACGACAATCGGGAATTCGCTTCCCTGCGACTTATGAATGGAACAGCAGTAAGCGTGGGTAAACTGGCTGAAATCCTTTTTCGTAAAGGTGATTTCGTTGCCGTCAAACGAGACGACGACCATGTCTTCTTTTTCCGTATTTTCTTTGGCATAAAAAATGGACACGATTTCGCCGATATCGCCGTTAAACACATTGTTTTCCGGCTGGTTGACAAGCTGTAATATTTTATCGCCCGTCCTGTAGACGACATCACCGAATTTCAGCTCCCGCCTTTTTTCTTTCGGCGGATTCATGATGTCTTGAAGAAGCATATTCAGCTCGTTAATTCCCGCTTTTCCCCTGTACATCGGGGCAAGCACTTGAATATCCCTGGAGGTATACCCCTTTTTTAACGCGTTCGAGACGACCTGATCCACGACTTCTTTAATCTGTGAAGAATTACAGCGGATAAATGAGCGGTCCTTTGTCGGCGCGGTCAGCCCCTTTGGAAGCAGTCCTTTTTTCATATCATGCGCAAGTTCCACAATGGATGATCCTTCAGCCTGACGGTAAATATCTGTCAGGCGCACGGTCGGCAGCACCTCAGAAGCTAAAAGGTCTCTGAGCACCTGCCCCGGTCCTACTGAAGGAAGCTGGTCTTCATCACCGACGACAATGAGCTGAATGTGCTTAGGAAGCGCCTTAAACAAATGGCTGGCGAGCCAGATATCGAGCATACTCGCTTCGTCTATAATGATCAGTTTCCCTTCAATCGGCTGATCTTCATTGTAGGTAAAGCCTTCAGCGCCATTCCAGCCGAGCAGCCTGTGAATCGTAACAGCCGGCAGACCCGTAGATTCGCTCATCCGTTTTGCGGCTCTTCCCGTCGGCGCGGCAAGCAGCACCGGAAACGCCTCGTCTTTTTTATAATCACCGGGGTCAAGCGATACTCCGTGCAGTTCACTGTATAATTCCACGATTCCTTTAATAACGGTCGTTTTCCCCGTCCCAGGTCCTCCGGTCAGTAAAAGCATCGGTGAAGACAGCGCTTTTTGAATGGCATCCTTTTGGCTTGGTGCGTATTGAACATTCATCCGTTCTTCCAGTTCACCGAGTGCAAGCAGAAATTCCGATTCAGGAAATTGATCGGCATACTCCGTCTGAGCCGCAATGTCGAGCACGCGTTTTGCGACATTTTGTTCGGCGTAAAACAAGGACGGAAAATAGCAGCGCTCTCCTTCAATGACGATATCCTTACTCTCCCCGAGGGCGATGATGCCGTCAGCCGCATCCATTTCCGTGACGCGGCCGCCTTCAGCTGACTGATTCAGGAGCGTTTGCGTATTGATAATCAGCTGCTTTGTCTCTATGTACGTATGGCCTTCTGAAAGACAGGTCGATTCAATCGTATATAAGATTGCCGCTTTGATCCGCTCCGGGTGGTTTCCTGACAGACCCATTTTTCCGCCCAGCTCGTCAGCTTTCACAAAGCCGATGCCTTCAACGTCTTTTACAAGCTGATAAGGATTTTCCTGAATTTTCTCCAGGGTTTCCGTTTCGTAGGCCTGATATATTTTCATTGATAGCTGGGGCCCGAAACCGTATTGGTTCAGAGAGATCATAATCTGCTCAAGCCCCTGATGCCGCTGCAGCTCTCCGGCAAGCTTATCCGCTTTCTTTTTCGACATTTTCGGCACATCGTAAAGCACCGACGCATCCGTCAGAATTTTATTGAGCGCGCCGTCTCCGAGCTTTTTGACGATTTCTTCCGCCGTTTTTTTTCCGATTCCTTCAAACAGATCACTTGATAA
Organism: Bacillus sp. GZB; assembly: GCF_001975995.1. Classification (NCBI taxonomy): domain Bacteria; kingdom Bacillati; phylum Bacillota; class Bacilli; order Caryophanales; family Bacillaceae; genus Bacillus; species Bacillus sp. GZB. Next base: position 318,588 of record NZ_MTQG01000017.1, on the reverse strand, counting down.
ATAGTGAATGATTCCTTCTTTTGTGGTCGGAATTTCTTTTTTAAAGTGTTCAGCCTGAAATTGCAGGCCGAACTTAGGATGCGTGGCGGTTTTTCCGTAAAATGTGTAGGTCTCATCTTCTTGCAGCAGAGGGAAGTAGCCCGTTACGGATACGACCTTGTCTTCGATCGCCTCAGACGTTTCTGCAACTTTGACTTTCAGCACTGTATACAGGTTGGTGTCATTATGATAAATGACCGTATGAATGACGCCTTTTACATACGGCTGTTCTTCGATGTTCAGCTGATCCACGAGCCTTCCCTCCTTTTGTTATGACTGGGTGATAAGCTGTTTCGCATGAAGCGCAAGCATATGATCAGGCTGTATGCCGATTGCGCCTTCCAGCATCTCAAGCGCCTTTTCACGATTTTCTTTGTACGCGTAAGCGACTCCGGCATTATAGAATGCGTCCGCGTGGCTTGGGTCCTGCTCGATCACCGTCTCAAACTGCGCCAGAGCTTCATCCAGCATTTCTTCATTTGCGAGACACATTCCGAACTGGAAGCGTGCTTCCGTGTCATTTTCGTTTAATTCAACGGCACGCTGCAAATACGGCAGTGCAAGCTTCGGCCGCTCTAATTTAACGAGAACGGTCCCCAGCATATAAAACAAATCTCCGTTTTCCATTCCGGAGCGAAGCGCTTTTTCAAACATATCCTTCGCTTCGGAAAACGATTCTTTCATCACATATACGTTTCCCGCACCGTAATAAGCGGCTGCCGCCGAATTGTCCAATTCGAGCGCTCTGTTATAGAATGCAAGCGCCCGTTCGAGTTCGTTCACAGAAGAAAGCAGATTTGCGAAGTTGATATACGGCACCGGATCTTGCCCGTTTTCCTCAATCGCTTTCGTAAAAGCCTCTGCCGCTTTTTCAAAATCGCCCTCCTGCATGGCGTCAATCCCGATTTTATTATAATCCATTTTTAACTTCCTTTCGCTAAAAAACCCCAACATGCGAGTTGAGGTTTTTTACATGTGTTATACGTACCACAGTTTTGTTCCGTCTTTATAAACGTCGTCTATCGTTCCGCCGCCGAGGCACTCTTCTCCGTCATAAAAAACGACGGCTTGTCCCGGCGTAACCGCGCGTACCTGCCCGTCAAAAATGACTTCCGCTTCATCATCACCCGTCATTTTCACCGTTACTTTGTGATCTTCCTGACGGTAGCGGAATTTCGCCGTGCATGTCATTTCGCCGCCGTCCATCAGACCGGGACGCGTCCAGCCGACATTTGTCGCCGTGATCTTATCGGAATACAGAAGCGGATTATGGAATCCTTGATCAACATACAGAATGTTTTTTTCAAGATCTTTACCGACGGCGAACCACGGCTCGCCGCTTCCGCCAATTCCAAGACCGTGGCGCTGTCCGATTGTATAATACATCAGACCGTCATGACGCCCTTTTACTTCTCCGTCCATTGTCATCATATCGCCCGGCTGAGCGGGGAGATATTGGCTGAGAAACGTTTTGAAGTTGCGTTCGCCGATAAAGCAGATTCCCGTGCTGTCTTTTTTCGCAGCTGTCGCAAGTTCCGCTTCTTTGGCGATTTCCCGCACGCGGCTTTTTTGCAGATCACCGATCGGGAACATGACTTTGCTGAGCTGTTCCTGATTGAGCTGATTCAGAAAATAAGTCTGGTCCTTGTTTTCATCCAGGCCGCGGAGCATGCGCACTGTACCTGCGCTTCTGTCCACGCGGGCGTAATGGCCCGTCGCAAGATAATCCGCGCCGAGTGACAGAGCATGATCCAAGAAAGCCTTAAACTTAATTTCTTTATTGCACATGACATCCGGATTGGGGGTTCTTCCGGCTTTATATTCATCAAGGAAATATTGAAATACCTTTTCCCAATATTGCTTTTCAAAATTGACGGCATAATACGGAATTCCGATCTGGTTGCAGACCCGGATGACGTCTTCATAATCTTCCGTCGCCGTGCAAAAACCGTTTTCGTCCGTATCATCCCAGTTTTTCATAAAGATTCCGATTACATCGTAGCCCTGCTCCTTCAGCAGAAGGGCCGCCACGGAAGAGTCCACGCCGCCGGACATGCCGACTACGACTCTTGTATCCTCCGGCCGTTTTTCCATTTGCATTCACTCCATTAAAAACGTAAGTCCGCCGTTTTAAGCAAGCCGTTTAACGACGGCGGCAAGCTTTTCGGCGGCTGTTTCGATTTGTTCCGCCGTATTGCCGAGGCCGAAGCTGAGGCGGATTGACGAAGTCAGCCTGCCGCTCTCACTTCCGAACATGGCCGTAAGCACATGGGACGGAAGAACGGATCCCGCTGTACAAGCAGATCCGCTGGAGACGGCAATGCCTTCCATGTCAAGATTGACCAGCAGCGCTTCCACCGGCACACCGGGAAAGTAAAGGTTTAAAATATGAGGCAGGCATTTCTCGGCATCTCCGTTCACCTCCGCTGTGACGCCGGATTTTTCCAGCGTACTCATGATGATGTTCTTAAACTCCTTATACTTCGCTGTTTTCTCTTCCCTCTCACGGTTTGAAAGGACGACCGCTTCTTTTAAGCCGGCGATGCCCGGTACATTTTCCGTTCCCGCGCGGCGCTTTCGTTCCTGCTCTCCCCCGAGAAGAATCGGTGACAGCTTCACCTCTTGATTTACATATAAAAAGCCTGTCCCTTTAGGCCCGTTAAGCTTGTGACCGGAAACAGACAGCATGTCAATTCTGCTTTTTTTCACGTCAATCGGCATATAACCGAATGCCTGGACGGCATCTGTGTGAAAATAGGCCTGATGCCCGCTTAACAGCTCTCCGATTTCGTCAATCGGCTGAATGGTTCCGACTTCGTTATTGCCATACATGACGGTAACAAGGATTGTATCATCACGGAGCGCTTCTTTCACCTGATTTGCACTGATCCGTCCTGAAGGGCCGGGGATGAGGTATGTCACCTCAAAGCCGTCTTCTTCCAGCTTTTCGCAGGCGTGCAACACAGCATGGTGCTCAACAGCGGTCGTAATGATATGCTTTCCTTCATTCTTCCGGGCGGCAACCGTTCCGAAAATCGCTAAATTATCAGCCTCCGTGCCGCCGCTTGTGAAAATAATTTCCTGTTCTTTCGCACTGATTTCGCGCGCGATGTCCGCTCTCGCTTCATCGACCCATTTCCGGGATTCTCTCCCGAATGAATGAATGCTTGACGGGTTGCCGAAACTGCCGAAGAAATGGGGCTTCATCTCTTCGAGCACACGCTCATCCATCGGGGAAGTCGCGGCATGATCTAAATAAATCCGTTCCATTGTCTGTACACCTCTGGTTTAAATATAGAACATATAAGCTTCCTGCTCGCCGTCCGTGTAGCTCGCAAGGTCTTCTAACGTCGTGCTGTCCAGCACGTCTTTTACAGCGTCGCGGATGCGGATCCATAACTCCCGCTTGGCAGGCTCTTCATCCTCAAGCACTTCTACCGGGCTGATCGGCCCTTCCAGCACTCTGATAATATCTCCGGCCGTTATCTCTTCAGGCTGGCCCCCGAGCACGTAACCCCCGTAAGCGCCTCTGATGCTTTTTACGAGTCCGGCGTTTCTGAGCGGTGATACAAGCTGTTCCAAGTAATGCTCAGAAAGGCTGTTTGTTTGGGCGATGCTTTTGAGCGACGTCGGACCGTCTCCGTGCTTTTTCGCCAATTCAATCATAATGGTGAGCCCGTATCTTCCCTTTGTCGATATTTTCAATATGAACACCCCAGTCAATTCTAATTGTTAATTTATACAAGTAAATGGATATGAATAATCTGTTTAGTATCTTATAAACCAACTGTTATTATAACATAACTTATCCTAATTTTCATTGAAACACGGGGCCCGCCGCAATTCGCTTTTCTAATCGTCCGTTTTCCGTTACCCTGTATATGTGAGGAGAGATGTTCATGAAACCACTGGCGTATCGGATGCGGCCTGCCAATATTGAAGACATTATCGGCCAGGAACATTTGGTCAAAGAAGATAAAATCATCGGCAGAATGGTGCGTGCAAAGCACTTATCATCCATGATCCTGTACGGACCGCCGGGCATCGGAAAAACATCCATCGCCACAGCGATCGCAGGATCGACAAGCATCGCATTCAGGAAATTGAATGCCGTCATTCATAATAAAAAAGACATGGAGATTGTCGTACAGGAAGCGAAAATGTCAGGCCAGGTCATTTTAATCCTTGACGAAGTGCACAGGCTTGATAAGGGAAAGCAGGATTTTCTGCTGCCCTATTTAGAAAACGGCATGATTATTTTAATCGGCGCAACGACCGCCAACCCTTATCATGCCATTAACCCGGCCATCAGAAGCCGGACCCAGATATTTGAGCTCGAACCGTTAACACCCGATCTGATCAAGCAGGCATTGAAAAGAGCGCTCAAAGATGAACACCGGGGACTCGGTTCTTACAGCGTTTCGGTGGACGACGACGCGATGGATCATTTCGCACAAGGGTGCGGGGGAGACGTCCGCTCCGCTTTGAACGCACTGGAGCTTGCCGTGCTCTCCACAAAGGAATCAAGCGACGGCACGGTCCGGATTACACGGGAAACAGCGGAAGAATGTCTGCAGAAAAAAAGCTATACTCATGATAAAAACGGCGATGCGCATTATGACGTCTTATCCGCCTTCCAAAAATCGATCCGAGGCTCGGACGCAAACGCCGCCCTTCATTATCTGGCCCGTCTGATCGAAGCCGGCGATCTTGAAAGCATATCAAGAAGGCTTCTCGTGATCGCCTATGAAGATATCGGCCTCGCAAGCCCGCAGGCAGGCCCCCGGGTGCTGAGCGCGATTCAGACCGCAGAACGGATCGGCTTTCCGGAAGCGAGAATTCCGCTGGCCAATGCGGTAATCGAATTATGCCTCTCGCCAAAATCAAACTCCGCCATCTCAGCCGTTGATGAGGCGCTCAAAGACATCAGGACGGGTAAAATCGGCGATGTGCCGAAACATTTAAAAGACGCCCACTATAAAGGGGCCCAAGAGCTCGGACGCGGGATCGGCTATCAATATCCTCACGATTTCGAGAACGGATGGGTCGAACAGCAATATTTGCCCGATCCGTTAAAAAACAAGCAATACTATAAACCGAAACAAACGGGGAAATTTGAAGCCGCCATAAAGCAAGTGTATGAAAAACTGATGAAGCAGAAAAAATAACCGGACAAGGACACCCTATGTGTTCTTGTCTTTTTTGATACCGGCCAAAATCTTTCGTGTAAACGGCGGATTCAAATAAAAAAACAGCCTTTCCTGAAGAAGGCTGTTTTTCTTTTTATTTATCTTTAACCCGTTTAATGTCGATGTCCTTTAAGAGCTCCATGACAACATGTCCGCCCATAATCAGACCGGCCACTGACGGAACCCAGGCGTTGGAAGACGGCGGCATTTGCGCTTTGCGGATTTTCGCTTCATCATTCCCGACTTCTTTTCTGACGTCTTCACGGATGACGATCGGGCTTTCATCAGAAAAAATGACCTGTACGCCTTTTTTAATGCCCTCTTTGCGAAGCCTTGTGCGGACGACTTTGGCAATCGGATCGGTATGGGTTTTTGAAATATCAGCAATCTGAAAGCGTGTCGGGTCTGTTTTATTCGCCGCTCCCATGCTTGAAATCAGCGGAACATTCCGTTTCAGACATTCTTTCATCAGATGAATTTTATAATGAATCGTATCCGACGCGTCAATGACGTAATCAAGCGGATACTCAAAGAACTGCTCATATGTCTCTTCTGTATAAAACATTTTTAAGGCGACGACATCGCAATCCGGATTAATATCCGCGATCCGCGCTTTCATCAAGTCTGTTTTCGGCTGTCCCACCGTCGACAAGAGCGCATGCAGCTGGCGGTTTACGTTTGTAATGTCAACATCATCTTTATCGACAAGCACGATCCGCCCCACTCCGGACCTCGCCAATGCTTCGGCTGCGAATGAACCGACTCCGCCGACGCCGAGAACGGCCACCGTGCTGTTTTTTAACGTGTCCAGCCCTTCTTTTCCAATCGCTAGCTCATTTCTGGAAAACTGATGTAACAAGAACCTCACTCCACATTCTGGTTTTATAAACTCGGCTTGTCAAAAAGCCGCTGGTTTTAGCGCACAAAAAATAAAGTCCCAATTGTGCCGTTGCAGCTTTCCTTCGTTTTGAACCCGCTCTCAGCAGGTGGGTGCCCTTTTTTAAATCTTGTAAGTCCTCTTAACGAATGAAAAGAGGCATGTACGCCATTTAAAAATGCGGGCTCCCAAATCAAAAAAATGTTCGGTCAAAACTAGGTGTACAACTAACACATCAGGACTTTATTTAACTTGTCAAAATCATATCACAGCAGATTTTGATTTTCAAGAATCAAACTGCTGATCTTTACTGTTTCACTTTTCTTTTGACAGAAAGGTGAAGTTCTTCAAGCTGGGCATCGCTCACTTCGCCGGGCGCTTCCGTAAGAAGGCAGCTTGCGCTTGCCGTTTTCGGGAAAGCGATCGTATCTCTTAAGTTTGTGCGGCCTGCAAGAAGCATAACCAAACGGTCTAAGCCGAGCGCGATTCCGCCGTGCGGAGGGGCGCCGTATTCAAAGGCTTCAAGAAGGTATCCGAATTCCTCTTCCGCTTCTTCTTTTGTAAAGCCGAGAAGCCCGAACATTTTTTCCTGAACGTCTTTTTCAAAAATACGGATTGAGCCTCCTCCGAGTTCATAGCCGTTTAAGACGAGGTCGTAAGCCTGCGCTTTCATATCTTCAGGCGCCGTTTCAATCAGGTCAAGATCTTCACGGACAGGCATTGTAAACGGGTGGTGAGCCGCATAGAAACGGCCTTCTTCCTCGTCATGCTCCAGTAACGGCCAGTCCACAACCCACAGGAAGTTGAAGAGGCTTTCGTCAATCAGGCCGCGTTCTTTGCCGAGCTTTAAGCGAAGCGCGCCGAGGGATTGAGCCACAACCTCAAACTTATCAGCGCCGAACAGGAGCAGATCGCCTTCAGAAGCATCAAGCGCTTCAGCCAGTTTTGCCTGCTTCTCTTCATCAAAGAATTTCGCAATCGGGCCTTTTACGCCGTCAGCTTCAACTTTCACCCAAGCGAGACCTTTCGCGCCGTAATTTCCGGCAAAAACGCCGAGCGCATCGATATCTTTTCTGGAATAGTCGCCGGCAGCGCCTTTGACATTGATCGCTTTTACAACGCCGCCGTTTGCCACGGCTGATGAGAACACCTTAAATTCAGTATCTTTCACTATGTCTGACACGTCCGTCAGCAGCATGCCGAAGCGGGTGTCAGGCTTGTCGGAACCGTAGCTGTTCATCGCTTCTTCATATGTCATTCGCGGAAGCGGAAGCGGTACTTCAACACCTTTTGTTTCAAGCATGACTTTCGCCATCATCTCTTCCGCCAGAGCCATGATGTCCTCTTGACTCATAAAGGACATTTCAATATCAATCTGTGTAAATTCCGGCTGGCGGTCGGCACGCAAGTCTTCATCGCGGAAGCAGCGGGCCACTTGATAATACCGTTCAAAGCCAGACACCATCAGAAGCTGTTTAAAAATCTGCGGCGATTGCGGAAGGGCGTAAAATTCTCCTTCATGCACCCGGCTCGGCACTAAGTAATCACGGGCGCCTTCGGGAGAGCTTTTTGTTAAAATCGGTGTTTCAATATCAAGAAATCCGTTTTCATCCAAGAAATGGCGGATGGATTTTGTGACTTGATGGCGCATTTGCAATGTTTGAAACATCGCCGGGCGGCGCAAATCCAAATAGCGGTGTTTTAACCGGACGTCCTCAGAAACGTCAGCCGCCTGGTCACTGATCGGAAACGGCGGCGTTTTCGCCGTGCTGAGCACCGTCACCGCTTCAGCTTTGATTTCAATTTTACCGGTTTTCAGGTTGGGATTCACCGTGCCTTCTTCACGGGCAGAAACCGTGCCTTCGATATCAAGCACATATTCGTTTCTGATTGCTTCCGCTGCGGCAAGGGCTTCCTTCGATACGTCAGGGTTGAACACGACTTGCACAATACCCGAGCGGTCACGCAAATCAATGAAAATCAAGCCGCCGAGATCGCGCCGCTTCTGCACCCACCCTTTCAGTTTGACGGTTTCGCCAATCGCTTTTTCAGTTATCTCGCCACAATAATATGTTCTTCCAAACATAGCGTTCCTCTCCTTCACTGCTTTTGATCTGCCTTTAACACTTGTATCAGCTCGTCTAACACCACTTCACGCTGCTCTCCTGTTTCCGCATCTTTTACATTGATTTTATTCTGGGCAAGCTCATCTTCCCCTAAAATCGCAATAAAACGTGCGCCGAGACGGTCAGCCGTTTTGAATTGGCCCTTCATCTTTTTATTTTCATAATCGATTTCACTTGAGATGCCCGCTTCTCTCAGTTTGTACACGAGGGAAACGGAATAATCCTTCGCTTTTTCTCCGAGCGTCACGATGTAGCAGTCAATCCCCTGATTGACGGGAAGCTCTGTTTTCTCAGCGTCAATGGCTGCCAGCAGACGTTCGATGCTCATCGCAAATCCGATACCCGGCGCTTCAGGTCCGCCGATCTGTTCAACAAGCCCGTCATAGCGGCCCCCGCCGGCAAGGGTTGTAATCGCTCCGAATCCTTCGGCATTGCTCATAATTTCAAAAGCGGTATGGTTATAATAATCAAGCCCTCTGACAAGGTTCGGATCTATTTCGAACGGGATGCCGAGATCGTTTAAGTATTGTTTTACTTTCTCAAAATAAGCGGCTGATTCTTCATTTAAGTAATCAAGAATGGACGGAGCCGTTTTCATCAGTTCATGCTCTCTGTCTTTCTTGCAGTCAAGAATTCTGAGCGGGTTTGTGTGCAGACGCGACTGGCAGTCCGAGCAAAATTCTCCGATGCGCGGTTCAAAATGTTTGACGAGCGCTTCCCGGTAGGATTTGCGGCTCTCCTGGTCACCAAGGCTGTTCAGCACAAGCTTGACATGTTTCAAACCGGCTTTACGGTAAATACTCATCGCAAGCGCAATGACTTCTGCATCCACGGCCGGATCTTTGGAGCCGATCGCTTCAATTCCGAATTGATAGAATTGGCGGAAACGCCCCGTCTGCGGACGTTCGTAACGGAACATCGGTCCGACATAATAAAGCTTCGTCGGCTGCACCGGGTTCGCAAATAATTTATTTTCATTGAACGCGCGGACTGCGGCAGCTGTTCCTTCCGGCCGAAGCGTCAGGCTTCTCCCTTTACGGTCTTCAAACGTGTACATTTCTTTCTGCACGATATCTGTAGACTCACCGACGCCTCTTGCGAACAGTTCCGTATGCTCGAAAATCGGCGTGCGGATTTCTTTATATTGATAAGTGCGGCACGTCTCCCTCATAATTTGTTCGACGAACTGCCATCTGTCTGATTCACCCGGCAGTATGTCTTGTGTGCCTCTTGGAATGTGATATGCCATGTTACAGGCCTCCTTAATGTCTTTCTTCAAATAAAAAAACTCCCGCTCCTACTATACATGTATAGTAGGGACGAGAGTTATACCCGTGGTGCCACCCTAGTTGGAATGCCGAAGCATCCCCGCTCTGACCTTTAACGCAGGTTCACGTCCGCTGCCTAATGACTTGCAAAAGCGTTCAGCAGGGAACCTCCGGAGTGTTGTTTCGAGAAAGATGCAGTGCGGATCCGCTTTCAGCCCGGGACGGTTCCTCTCTTCTCCATGCATTCTGACCTACTCTTCTCCATTATCGGTTCAAAATCGTTATCATGACTTATGTACATCAATTTCTATTATAATAATGGGATTGCACTCCCCTGTCAAGTTTTATTCCGTCTGTTTTTCCTTGCGACCGCTTCTTTCGATAAGAGACCGAACTCCGTCGCCGTCTCTTCAAGAAAACCCGCCTTTTCTCTGTCGCTCTGATCACTGAAGTGCAGATTTCCTTCCGCATCGTGCAGCGCGCGTCCCATTTTTGGTTGATATTTCATGATTTGCACACCTTTTCGCTGTATTTATGACTAGTATAAACAAACCATTTTATTTTTATTTAACATTCAGCAAGGAAAATACGATATTATACAAGAATGTATTTTAGTTAGTTCAGAAAGGAGGACAGCCATGAAGAAGAGAACTCTTGCTCTTATTTTATGCGGCGTCATCATCACAGCGCTTCTTCCGTCATTCCACACCGCAATCGCCGCAGAGGGAGAAGCGGTCATCGCGACAGACAAGATCAATGTCAGAGGCGGTCCCGGCCTGAGCTATGGAATTAAGGCTGAAGTAAAAAAAGGGGAAAGATACCCGATCGCTAAAGAAGAGGGAGACTGGGTGCAGCTTCAGCTGAGCCCCGGTAAAACCGGATGGGTCGTTTCCTGGCTGATATCAAAAACAGCCGGAGGAGCAGACAATTCATCCGCAACAAGCGGAACGGTCACTTCGACCGATCCTGACCTCCGCATCAGAAAAGGCCCGGGGACATCATATGAAGTCATCGGCAAACTTCCGCAAGGCGCACATGCATCCGTGCTGGACAAGAACAGCGGATGGGTGAACATTTCTTATCAAGGCACAACCGGATGGGTTTCTTCCGAATACGTCACCGCGGACAGCGGCGGATCGGATACGAAAGCAACTCCGGCCCGAAGCGGGTCAAAAAACGGGACGGTCGGCGTTTCTTCATTGAATGTCAGAAGTGCAGCATCACATGATTCAGCGATTATGACTAAATTATCACGCGGAACAAAGGTTTCCATCTTAAGTGAAGACCACGGCTGGCTGAAAATTGAAGCAAACGGGCAAAAAGGCTGGGCAGCAAGCCACTACATCATAAAGGATTCTGACTCATCGGACAGCGCATCGGGCTCAGGAGACGGTTCTGCGGGCTCAGGCTCCTCGAAAAAAGCGTATATTGTTTACGGCGGCACCAACTTAAGGAGCTCGGCCTCGACTTCCGCTTCTATCGTAAAAAGAGCAGATAAAGGCGCAGCCTACCCGATTGTCGGCTCAAGCGGCAAATGGTATGAAGTCCGGCTTGAAAACGGACAAACCGCATATGTGGCAAACTGGGTCGTACAAACGTCAAAAAGCGGTGAGGAAACAGGCGAAGCACCTTCTCCAAACACGTCAGGCGGCAGCGGCTCACTTAAAAACAAAACGATTGTCGTTGATCCCGGACACGGAGGAAAAGACAGCGGAACGATCGGCTACTCCGGAAAGTTTGAAAAAAACGTAACCATTAAAACCGCTAAGCTGCTGGCCCAAAAATTGCGGGCATCCGGTGCAAACGTGTATATCACCAGACAGGATGATACTTTTATCAGCCTGCAGGCCAGGGTTTCAACCTCTCATTACCGGAATGCGGATGCCTTTATCAGCATTCACTATGACAGCTATGCCGATACGTCAACGCGGGGAAGCACGGCTTATTATTACAGTCCGTCTAAGGATCGCCAGCTTGCCTCAGACGTCCATTCTGAAGTAGTGAAGCGTTCCCCTATCCCGGATCGCGGCGTTCTGTTTGGCGATTATTACGTCCTGAGGGAAAATAAACGGCCTGCCATGCTGTATGAGCTCGGCTATCTCAGTCAACCGCAAGAAGAAACAATCATACATAGCGGCTCTTACCAGGAAAAGGTGACAGACGGAATTGAAAGCGGATTGGAACATTATTTTCAATCATAAAAAAAGCTGCCGAACGGCAGCTTTTTTATTGTTTAGAATCCATAATCAATGTAACGGGCCCGGAATTCGTCAGCTGAACATCCATCATGGCCCCGAATATTCCCGTTTCAACTTTGACTCCTTTTTCCCGAAGAAGTTCGTTCCACTTTTCATAAAGGAGCACTGCCTGATCCGGTTTAGCCGCATTCATAAAATTCGGGCGTCTCCCTTTCTTCGTTTCGCCGTAAAGCGTAAACTGGGAAACGGATAAAATCTCTCCGCCCGTATCTAAAAGCGATAAATTCATCTTGCCGCTTTCGTCCTCAAAAATCCGGAGATTCACGATTTTATCCGCCAAGTAAGCGGCATCTTCTTCTGTATCTTCATGAGTGATGCCGACAAGCGCCATAATGCCGGGTCCGATTCGGCCGGCGACAGCGCCGTCAACCGTCACACTTGCTTCTGTTACACGCTGAACAACTAATTTCATAGCAAGCTCCTTTTAGTTCATTACCCGCCGGACTGAATAGATGTCTCTGATCTGCTTAATCCGCTCGACCACTTTGTGCAGATGGTTGATGTTTTGAATAAAAATCGCCATATGAATTGTAGCGACTTTATTGCGGTCGGATTTGCCGGAGACAGAGGAGATGTTGGTTTTCGTCTCATTTACGGCTTGGAGCACCTCATTTAAAAGCCCGAGACGGTCATACCCCAAAATCTCAATCTCAACGTTATATTCTTTGCGTCTTTGAACCTGTGATTCATGCTCCCATTCAACAGGGATCAGACGTTCCTGCGCTTCATTCGTTTTGACGTTCGGACAGTCATCCCGGTGAACGGATACACCGCGCCCTTTTGTAATAAAACCGACGATATGGTCGCCAGGAACCGGGTTGCAGCATTTCGACAAGCGGACGAGAAGGTTGTCAATGCCTTTTACGCGCACACCCGCTTCCCGTTTTCTCCCTTGCGGATAATGTTTCGGCTCGGAAGTGACTTCCTGAACGATTTTTTCCTGCTCTTCCTGGTCACGCAGCTTCCGTTCTTTTTCAGTGAGCCTGTTGGCCACCTGAAGAGCGGTAATGCCGTTATACCCGACCGCCGCATACATATCCTCTTCATTAGAGAAATTGAACTTGTCGGCAACTTTTTGAAGATTTTCGAGTGTTAAAACATCTTTCACTTCAAAATCAAGATTTTTAATTTCTTTCTCGACAAGCTCACGGCCTTTTTCGACGTTTTCTTCACGGCGCTGTTTCTTAAAGAATTGGCGAATTTTGTGTTTCGCCTGGGACGTCTGCGCCAGTTTGACCCAGTCTTGACTCGGACCGTATGAATGCTTGGACGTCAGAATCTCGACGATGTCGCCCGTCCGGAGCTTATGGTCAAGCGTCACCATTTTTCCGTTCACTTTCGCCCCGATTGTTTTGTTGCCGATCTCCGAGTGGATCCTGTAGGAAAAATCAATCGGCACAGAGCCTGACGGCAGTTCAATGACATCGCCTTTTGGCGTAAATACGTATACCATGTCAGAAAACAGATCGATTTTCAGCGATTCCATAAATTCTTCCGCATCGGTAGACTCGTTTTGGAATTCCAGAATTTCACGGAACCAGGACAGTTTTTTCTCAAATATCGCTTCTTCGTTTGCAGCCTTGCCTTCTTTATATGCCCAGTGTGCAGCCACCCCGTATTCAGCGATCTCATGCATCTCAAACGTTCTGATCTGCACTTCCAGCGGATCGCCTTTAGGCCCGATTACGGTCGTATGCAGCGACTGATACATATTCGGCTTAGGCATCGCAATATAATCTTTGAATCTGCCCGGCATCGGCTTCCAGCACGTATGAATAATGCCGAGTACGGCGTAGCAGTCTTTAATGCTTCCGACAAGAATACGGACGGCGAGCAGATCATATATTTCATTGAACTGTTTATTTTGCAGCGCCATCTTGCGGTAAATGCTGTAGATGTGCTTCGGACGTCCTGAAAAGTCCGCTTTGATATTCACTTCTTCGACGCGTTTTTTCACTTCATTGACAACCTCTTCGACATAAAGTTCGCGTTCCGCGCGCTTTTTCTTCATGAGGTTGACGATTCTGTAATATTGCTGAGGATTCAAATAACGGAGAGCGGTGTCTTCCAGCTCCCATTTGATTTTAGAAATCCCGAGCCGATGGGCCAGCGGAGCGAAAATTTCCAGCGTCTCATTTGAAATTCTCCGCTGCTTTTCCTGCGGAAGATGCTTTAACGTCCGCATATTGTGAAGGCGATCCGCCAGCTTGATCAATATGACTCTGATATCCTGAGCCATAGCGACAAACATTTTTCGATGGTTTTCCGCCTGCTGCTCCTCTTGAGATTTATACTTAATTTTACCGAGCTTCGTCACGCCGTCGACAAGCATCGCCACTTCTTCAGAAAATGCTTCCTTCAGGTCATCGAGGGTGACATCCGTGTCCTCCACCACGTCATGCAGAAATCCGCCCGCAATTGTGGAAGGGTCCATTTCCAGATCGACGAGGATCCCCGCCACCTGAATCGGATGAATGATGTACGGCTCACCTGATTTGCGGTACTGTTCGCGATGCGCGTTTTGCGCATACAGGTAAGCTTTCTCAACAAACGCAATCTGCTCCTCCGGCAGATAAGTGCGCGCTTTATCTATTACTTGCTCGGCAGTCAATACTTGTTCGTTCGCCATGGAATCACCTTTTTTAAATGTAAACTGTATTAGTTTATTATCAAGAAAAAAACGAGAGATGTAAAGGGCAGAAGTTCAAAACACCTAAAGAATCTGTCAGGATGATGAAATAATAGGAAAAAAGCACCCTGACACGAGTGCTTTTTTCCATATGCGGTTAATATTTCATTAATGTTAAAATATCGTAATCGTCAAGCTTGTCTCTGCCGTCAAGGTAAGAAAGCTCGATTAAGAACGCAATACCGGCTACGACGCCGCCCAGTTCTTCGACTAGCTTAATCGTTGCTTCGATCGTGCCGCCTGTTGCAAGCAAGTCATCAGTAATCAGCACGCGCTGTCCCGGCAGAATCGCATCTTTATGAATTGTCAGTACGTCTTTTCCGTACTCCAAACCGTAATCGACTTTAATGACCTCACGCGGAAGTTTTCCTTCTTTCCGAACCGGCGCAAAGCCGACTCCGAGAGCGTATGCAACCGGACAGCCGATAATAAAGCCGCGCGCTTCAGGCCCGACAACTAAATCAATTTCTTTTTCTTTTGCATATTCAACAATTTGGTCAGTGGCGTAACGGTATACGTCGCCTTTGTCCATCAATGTCGTAATATCTTTAAATTGTACGCCTTCTTTCGGGTAATCGGGCACAATTGTTACGTATTTTTTAAGATCCATCTGTTCTATGTCCTCCTCGTACTTTCATAAGCTTCTGAACCTTGGTTCATTAGCTTATTCAGCCATTCCTTCAGCTCATGGGCTGCGGAATAATTGAGCTTCTGGTCTAATTCCATCAGCTGCTGTTTTACCTGATAGGTTTGCGAATCTGCCAGGTCGCGTTTTTTCGCGCCGCTCACGACAGACAGCACACCATCTTCTATTTTAACAAAACCGAGATCAAAAAACACCTTTGTCATGAAATTGATTGTGTCAATTGACCATCCTCTGTGTCTCGCAAGCTCTGAACCATGCTTGCCGAAGTCAAAAGCGCCCCTTTTCAAGAGAAATGCATAAAACCACTTGAAATCATTCCGCGATGGAAATGAGGACAGGAAATGTTCTTCATGATTGATAAAAACAAAATAAATCCGTTCCGGCTTCTTTCCGTCAAGCAAATGCTGCAGACGATCCGCTGACGGCGGCACATCCAGAAAAACGGCATATTTTCCGTCAAGCTGGAGAGCTTCCGCCTCGGATTCTGAAGTGATCCCGGCAAGCTCGCCCGACAGCTCTTTTTCACGGAGCTTCTGAGCGGTTTTTTCGTTAAAGCTGATGAGCACCCGTTTTTCCTTCGGCAGCGCGGTGACCGTGTCTTCCCACGTCCGCTTGCCCCTGATATCAAAAAGCTGCCATTCCGGCACCGCAGCATCTTTAATCATCAGCTGGGGCTTCTTTCTGTTGTTCCATTCATTAATGGACATCTCGCCGACAATGGAAATCGTTGATCCGGGGACAACTCCGGCTTCAAGCTCTCCTTTGTTAAAGCCGACGCAGTCAAGGACGGCGGAATCACTTTTCACCGTCATTTTCACGTGGTTTTTATTCGCTCCGATCAGGCGCACATCATCAAGCACGGCATTTTTCACCATCACATGCGGTTTAGGGTTAAGCATGCCGAACGGCGACAGCATATTCAATTCTGTAATGCTTTCAACGGTTATGTCTTCTACGCCGCAGACAAGATCAACCTCCTGAACGGGAATAAAATCCTCTTCCGTAAGGGTTTCTTCAGCCATTTGATTCAGCCTGTCCCTTAATTCCGCCACATCTTCAGCCTTCAACGTCATTCCTGCCGCCATCGGATGCCCGCCGAAATGAGGAAGAATGTCTCTGCACTGTGAAAGGCTCGTAAAAAGGTTGAAGCCTCTGATGCTTCGCGCCGACCCTTTAGCGATTCCCTGCTCCTCATCTATCCCAAGCACAACAGCGGGCCGGTAAAAACGTTCAGCCAGCTTCGATGCGACAATACCGACGACTCCCGGATTCCAGCCGGCTTTTGCCACTACAATGGCAGACGGGTTTCCGCCTTGCTGCTGAACCATTTCAACAGCCTCTTCGGTCATGGTTTTCACCATTTTCTGCCGCTCTTTATTCAGCCGGTCAATATCCGAAGCCAGTTCCTCCGCTTCAAACTGATCTTCAGTCATCAGCAGGTGCACGGCGGGATCGGCCTGTTCTATTCTTCCGACGGCATTGAGCCTCGGCGCGACCTGAAATCCGATCGTTTCCTCATCAGCTTGTCCGATATCTCCGCCGGAAAGCTTAATCAGAGCTTTGAGGCCCGGCCGATTTGTCGTCCGAAGCCTTTCGATCCCGAGTGACGCAATTAATCTGTTTTCATCATGAAGAGGCACCAGATCTGCAACCGTACCGATTGCCGCCAAGTCCAGCATAGCTTCCGGCAAAGAATCCGTAAGCGCGTGGGCAAGCTTAAACGCCACACCGACGCCGGCCAATTCTTTAAACGGATAGCCGCATCCCGGCTGCTTCGGGTGGATGATCGCAAATACGTCAGGAAGCTCGGGTCCCGGCTCATGGTGGTCGGTAATAATGACGTCTAAGCCCAGCTCTTTTGCGACTTCAGCTTCATGGACGGCGGCGATTCCCGTATCCACTGTAATGATCAGCGAAAATCCCCGCTCTTTTATGGAGCGGAAAGCTTGTTCATTCGGGCCGTAGCCTTCTGTAAAACGGTCGGGAATATAAAAGTCAACGTCCGCCGACAGCTGTCTGAGTGCCGTCAGCATCACCGACGTGCTTGTAACGCCGTCCGCATCGTAATCTCCGTAAATCATAATCGGTTCCCCTTGAGAAACCGCCAGTTTTATCCGATCAACTGCTTCCCGCATTCCCTTTAATTCATACGGGTCATAAAAGTCTGCATCCTTTGTATGTAAAAACAGCCTTGCGCTTTCGGCAGTATCAAAACCTCTTTTTACAAGCAGTGATGCCACAAGAGGTGTTATGTCCAATTGTTCTGTGAGTGATTTGACTTTTTCCTGATCCGGCTGCTGGATTTCCCAGCGCATTTTTGACGCTAACATAAATTCACCCCTCAACCACCCTATTATACTAGAGCGGACTGAGGGGTTTCAAATGTTATTCTGATCCTTTTTTCTCTTCAAGCATTTCTTCCGGCGGCGCGGCTGTTTTTCGGCCGTCCGAATCAGCCGTCAATTCACCTGCGGATCTGTTTTCTTTCCGCAGCATTTTAATTTCGCGCTTCAGTTTCATCACTTGAAAGATACCGGCTGAAAACACGATCAGCGCTCCCATTAACACAGAGCCTAAAATGACTAAAATCAGCGGCCATTCAGCGGTTCCGAACAGATAATCAACCTCAACCGCCCGCACGTTAATGACAGCAAAGATGGCGACAATCAAAGTAAATAGTAAAGCGAATATAATAGTCCATTGTTTATTCATGCGTCTGCCCCCAATTGTTCATTCTTATCTTTTCCCCCATTTTCCCGGGAGTAAACCCCGGTCTCAGGAAATCCGGGCCGTTAACTGCTCGCGGATCAGCTTTTTCAGTCCGCTTCTTTCTCCCGATATAACGAGGGTGTCCCCTGCTTCAATTACGGTATCAATGCCGGGGCTCAGCTGTTTTTGCCGGTTTTTCTTTACGATCGCAATAATCTGGACGTTGTAATGTTTCTTGATCTCCAAATCTCCGATTGTACGGCTGACAGCCGGTGCATGAGATTCGGCTTTAAACCACTCAATGACGAGGTCATCAAGCGCGACTTCCACAGATTCCAGCGCTTTCGGCTTATACGTCATCCCGCCTAAAATAGCGGAAATCTGCCTCGCCTCTTCGTCGTTAAATTCAACGGATGCCAAGCATTCGTCATGATCATTCTCATCGAAGTAATAGAGCTCTTTTCTGCCGTCATCATGAAGAATAATACTGATTTTATCGTGATTTTTCGTAATGACTTCTACTTTCTGGCCGATGCCCGGAAGCTCCGACTCACGAACGTTCATAAGAACCCTCCTACATGTTTTTACAATGATGATTGATTATGTAAGCGTATGTCATTATAGCAAATGCAGGTTTTAAGTTCAATGCGGCCTGAAAAAACAGGCTGCCTTCTGCAAGACAGCCTGTTCCCATTTTACTCTTCGATTGATTTTTTCCCTTTAAATTCTTTACCTTTCCATACAAGCCACAGCTGCGCGGCGATGTAAAGAGAGGAATAAACGCCCGTCAATAAACCGACCAATAAAGCGACGGAGAAGTTTGTAATTGACGATGAGCCCAAAATGAGCAGCACGACGACAACAATCACAACGGTCAAGACCGTATTGATCGAACGTGTAAAGGTTTGCTGCAAACTCAGATTCACGATATGTTCCAGATCGGCAAATGACTTCGGCTTGCGTTTTTTCATCTGCTCACGTATCCGGTCAAATGTAACGATCGTATCATTTATCGAGTAACCGATTATGGTGAGAATTGCGGCGATAAAGGTGACATCGACCTCCAGCCTGGTAATGCTGAAAAACGCGACGATAAAGAAAGCGTCATACAGCAGGGATACAATTGCGGCGACAGCCATTCTATACTCGAAACGGATTGACACGTAAATAATGATGCCGATTGATGCAATGGCGACGGCATATAAGGCATTACGGGCCAGTTCTTTTCCGACTGTCGGCGATACCGTGCTGACGTTCGGCTCAGATCCGTATTTGTCCTTAAAGTACGTTTTGATTTCAGCGATTTTTTCTTTAGATGGCTCTCCGACAAACCGGGCCGCGGCAACATGGTTCTCTTTACCAGAAAGCACGATGTTTTCCGGTTCCATGCCGAGAGAGTCAAAGTCTTTTTCAACCTGCTGCGCCGTCAATGCATGATTGCTCTGCACGTCAATCCGCGCACCGCTTGCAAAATCGATTCCCAGGTTGAGCTTAAAGACCAGTAAGATGATAATTCCCGCAATGGTTACAGCGCTTGAGAAAATAAAGAAATATTTTCGCTTGCTCGTGAAATCCCATTTTTGGAATGCCGTATGCGGTTCAGTATTTTCATCCGTTTTTTGAATGTCCATAATATGTTTTTTCTTGACGCCGAACCAGCCTTTTTTCCGGTCAAGCCATCTGCTTTCCACAAGAAGGGAGAGCAGGAATCTTGAAAGGAAGACAGCTGTAATAAAGCTTGTCAGAATTGACAGAATCAGCATCGTCGCAAACCCTTTTACAGAGCTTGTCCCGAAAATAAAGAGCACGACCGCTGCGATGATCGTTGTGATGTTCGCATCGAAAATCGTCGCGAATGACCGTCTGTTCCCTGAACGGAAAGCTGAGCGGACGGATTTGCCGAGTTTCAGTTCTTCTTTTATCCGTTCATAGGTGATGATGTTGGCGTCAACCGCCATCCCGACACCCAAAATGAGCGCCGCAATACCCGGAAGCGTCAGCACCGCCTGCATCCAGTCGAACACTTGAAGCGTAATATACACGTATACAGAAAGCGTAATTACCGCTATGAGTCCAGGCAGTCTGTAATAAAGCAGCATAAATAAGAAAACAATTGCAATACCGATGATGCCGGCCTCTACCGTATCATGCAAAGCCTGCTGTCCGAATTGCGCCCCTACTGAAGTAGAGTATTTTTCGGTCAGTTTCACAGGCAGCGCGCCCGCGTTTAAAATATTGGCCAAGTCCTTCGCTTTTTGAACGGTGAATTGACCTTCAATCGTGACATCCTTCGTGTTTAATTCCTGGCTCACATTCGGAGCGGATACATATTTCGGATGTTTTTTGCCGACTTCTTTTTTAAATGAATCGCCTTTTTGGTAATCAAGCCAGATCACAAGCTGATTATTAGGCGCCATTTTCTTGACTTTTTTCGTCACTTCTCCGAACTTATCCGCATCCTTCAGCTTAACGCTGACAATCGGTTCGTTCGTCGTCGGATCAAAGGTTTGCTTCGCGCCGTTTTCCACGAGATCAGAGCCGTTTAACAGCTCTTTATCATTCGTATCCCTGAACGAGAGCTGCGCTTCCGTTGACAGAATTTCGCGCGCCCTGTTCTGATTCGTGACGCCCGCCAGCTGTACGCGGATGCGGTTATTTCCTTCAATCTGAATGTTCGGCTCGCTTACGCCGAGAACGTTAGCCCGGCGGTTCAGCGCCTGCACCGTGCTGACGAGCACGTCTTTTGTGATTTTATCGCCTTTTTTGACGGGCTGCACATCGTACAGAACTTCAAACCCGCCGCGTAAATCCAATCCTAACGTAATATTATTGGCAGCCGGTTTTGTAAAATACCCCAGCCCTGTGCCGATCAATAATACGATCAGGAAAAACGCAATCAAGCGTCCTTTTTTCATTATGTATTTCCTCCTTAAACCTATGCCGTCAAATCATTATCTCAGCAGTTCATCCAAAGCTTCCTGACCCTCATCGCTTTCCAGCCAATTAGACGACTTAAAAGCTTCGACGGTTGCATAGTTCATAAAATCGCCAATTTTAACTGATAAAATATTGCCGGCCAATTCATACAGCGGCAGTTCCTTTTTCTGTTTCCACTTTTTATGTATTAAGTATGACCATAAACTCTCGTGCTCAACATCATCGTATCCGAGGATTTTGAACTCTTCAAGTTTACTGTACAAGAAAGGCCGCAAATGATCTTTGTACATTTCGGCGGGATGTTTCTCCACTGGGCGCTCGCTCCTTTTTCATTTTTCTCGAAGACTTGTCATGCTCGGACGACATCGGCGCATATCTTTATTGTATATGATTCCAGGTAGTTTGAGAAGGCAGGGGTTTATAAAATGGCAAAACAGACTTTTTTAAGGGGCACTCTTATTCTCATCGCAGCCGGGATGATTACGAGAATGCTCGGCTTTGTCAACCGGGTGGTTATCGCCCGGTTTATCGGTGAAGAAGGGGTCGGTTTATACATGATGGCTGCCCCGACATTTTTCTTGGCCACCACTTTGACTCAATTCGGCCTCCCCGTTGCCATCAGCAAACTTGTCGCTGAAGCAAGCGCGCGGGGGGACCGGCAGAAAATGAAACACATTTTAGTGATGTCGCTTACCGTCACCGGGATATTAAGTCTCATCTTCACGCCGCTGTTTTTATGCTTTGCGCCGATTATGTCCGAAACGATGCTGACGGATCAGCGCACGGTTTACCCGCTTCTGGCGATTACGCCCGTCGTGCCGATTATTGCGATATCCAGCGTGCTGCGCGGTTACTTTCAGGGCAGGCAGAATATGAACCCGCTGGCGTTTTCCCAAGTGCTTGAGCAGATCGTGCGGATTTCACTTGTCGCGGTCTGCACGACGGTGTTTCTGCCGTACGGGATTGAATATGCCGCAGCCGGAGCCATGATTTCGTCTGTCATCGGGGAGCTTGCCTCTCTTATTTATTTATTCATTTGTTTTAAAGCAAATAAAACAATCAGAATCAGAAAACAATTTTTCAAGTCAATTGCAAATGGAAAAGAAACCTTCCGCCAGCTGATGAGCGTGTCGCTCCCGACAACCGGAAGCCGCTTCATCGGAAATTTATCTTGGTTTTTTGAACCTATTGTCGTCGCGCAGAGCCTTGCGATTGCAGGAGTGGCCACCGCTGCCGCTACCAGCCAGTACGGGGAGCTGACCGGATTTGCCATGACGGTTTTGACGCTGCCCAGCTTTATAACCTATTCTCTGTCAACGGCGCTTGTTCCTGCGATCAGTGAAGGAATGGAGCAAAAAAAGCTGCAAGTTGTCGAATACCGTCTGGAACAGGCGATGAGGCTGTGTCTTTTAAGCGGAGGCATTTCGGTGGTTATTTTATTCTCTTTCGCTGATGAACTGATGTCCGTCATGTACGGATCAACTAATGCGGCGGTATTTGTTAAAGTGATGGCGCCGTTTTTTCTGCTTTACTATTTTCAGGGGCCTCTTCAGGCGGTGCTGCAGGCTCTCAATTTAGCCGGGGCCGCCATGATGAACAGTTTTATCGGCGCCGCTGTCAAAACCGGCCTGATTTTTGTTTTGGCGACCAGGCCTTCCTTGGGCATCATGGGCGCCGCACTTGCAATTGTAACGGGGATGGTCCTTGTCACCCTGCTGCATGCGGCCACCGTAAGCAAGGTGCTTCCGATCAGCATTAAAATAAAAGAATACGCGCTCTGTTTTGCCGTCATATTCATTTGCGGTTATGTCAGCCGCATCATCAAGCACACCGTTCATTTTTCAGGGTCAGAGGCTGTTAATCTCACAGGCTGGATTGCAATGACCGCGATTTTGTACATAGCGCTTCTTCTGTTATTCAGGCTGATTAAAAGGGAAGAGCTGATCCGGATTCCGGTCATCGGCAAGTTCGTGACGCGGTAAAACCCATTTATGGCTCCCCTTTTTCATCTTTAAGATCAATAAAAAAAGCGCCGTCCGTAAACGTGCAGAATGATATAACCGAAAGATCGCGATATCCTCTTTTTGCTAAATTTTTTTCGAGCCAGTGTTTATCTTTCCCGATTCTGTCCAGGTGCTCGTTCTGAATGACCCCGTCAACGATAAGCGATGTTTCCATCTGCTTATCCTTATTGTTTTTCTTTTTGACGATCGACAGTTTGCCTGAAGACTCCAAAATGGCGTATGACACGTCAGAGATTCTATCGATGTTATTTTCCCTCAGCTGCATAAGAAGATCGTCAAAATTGTAGCGCTGCGATCTCATCGCCCGTTCATCAATTTTTCCCTGTTTTATAATAATGGTGGGTTTTCCGTCAAGCAGCTGCCGTATTTTTTGGCTTTTGAGCGAAATAAAAGCAAGGCTTACTTGAATAATCATTAAAACGACAATCGGCACAATTGTATGCAAAAGCTTATCTTTTACATTTTCAATTGCCAATACGGCAATCTCGGCAATCATAATGGAGACGACAAGGTCTAAAATGCTCAGTTCTCCGATTTCCCGTTTTCCCATCAGTCTGAAAATCACAAGAATGATAAAATAAAGCACAATCGTACGAAACGTAATAATGAAAATATCTTCCATATCGCACCTCCAACGGTCATAGCATTTGCCATCGGCTCTGAATTATGTAAGAAACGGGCTGAACATCATGCATTTACGTCTAATTCGAACATTCAGAGAATACATTTAGAAAAAGACGGGCTCCGGCTTGTCATATATCAGGCCGCAGTGCGGAGAGGAGATAAAAATGGAAGAAACGAAACAAGTGGGAAGAGGCGTCTTGTATGGCTTAGTGGCTATCTTTGCGGTGATGCTTCTTACGAGTTTGGCGATTTCGCTTTTACTGACGGTTACCTCAATGGAAGAATCATCTTTCAGCTGGCTGATCACCGCGCTTTCCTTTCTTTCTTTATTTGCGGGCGGTTTTATATCGGGCGGCAAAGCGAAGGAAAAAGGCTGGATGATCGGGGCTTTAACCGCCGTCTGTTTTTCATTAATCATCTTGCTGTTTCAATATTTAGGGTTCGGAAAAACGTTTACATCCGGTCAGCTTTTGTTTCATCTCGGCTTTTTGGGAGTCAGCATGCTGGGCGGCATTTTCGGAGTGAATTTGAAAGGAAGCAGATCAGCGTAATAAAAAAAGAGCGGAGAATCCGCTCTTTTTTTGTATGTATGAGCTTCGCTGTTATTCAGCGGAAGCTTCTCTGATTGCGCGGCGGTCAAATGTTAAACGGGTGTTATCACCTGTTTTAATGACGACCTTGCTTTCATCAATTGAATCAACAGTGCCGTGCAATCCTCCGATTGTCACCACTGTATCCCCTTTTTTCAGCTCTTCCTGCATCTGGCGTACGGCCTTCTGCTGCTTTTGCTGCGGACGGATGAGCAGGAAATAAAGCACTGCAAACATTAAAATAATAGGAACGATTGTGCCTAAAGTACCCATCTGTTTCCCTCCTTTCATGAATGGTTTTATTTAGAAGCTTTTCGCATTTGGCTTATTATAGCCGTAACGCTCAAAGAACTCTTCTCGGAAATCACCAAGACGATCCTCCCGGATGGCTTGTCTGACCTGCTCCATTAAGTGTAACAGAAAATGAAGGTTATGGTAAGTTGTTAATCGAATTCCAAACGTTTCATTACAGCGGATCAAATGTCTGATGTAAGCGCGGGAGTAATTTTGGCATGTATGGCAGCTGCACTCTTCGTCAATCGGACGGAAATCACGCTCATATTTGGCGTTTTTCATATTCAGACGCCCTTCATTCGTAAACACCGTGCCGTTTCGGGCAATCCGGGTCGGCAGTACGCAGTCAAACATATCCACGCCGCGGATGGCGCCGTCAATTAAGGCATCCGGTGAACCCACACCCATTAAATATCTCGGCTTGTCCTTCGGTAAAAGCGGAGTTGTAAACTCAAGCACTCGGTTCATGACGTGCTTCGGCTCGCCGACAGATAATCCGCCTATGGCATAACCCGGAAAATCAAGCGAAACCAAGTCTTTTGCACTTTGTGTCCGCAGATCTTCGTATTCTCCGCCCTGTACGATTCCGAACAGCCCCTGCTCATCTGAGCGCCCGTGCGCCTCCAGGCAGCGTTCCGCCCAGCGACTGGTCCGTTCCACAGAGCGTTTCATGTAATCATACTCTGCCGGATACGGCGGACACTCATCAAACGCCATCATGATATCAGAGCCGAGGGCGTTTTGAATTTCCATCGCTTTTTCCGGAGATAAAAACAGCTTGTCTCCGTTTAAGTGATTGCGGAAATGAACGCCTTCTTCTTCTATATTACGAAACTTGCTCAATGAAAAGACCTGAAAACCGCCGGAATCCGTTAAAATCGCGCGGTCCCAGTTCATAAACTTATGAAGCCCGCCCGCTTCTTTTACAATGTCGTGTCCCGGGCGGAGCCATAAATGGTACGTATTGCTTAAAATAATGCCCGCATCCATAGATTTCAGCTCGTCCGGAGACATCGTCTTTACCGTAGCAAGCGTGCCGACCGGCATAAATACAGGCGTCTCAAAGGAGCCGTGGGGCGTATGGACTCTGCCCAGTCGCGCTCCCGTTTGTTTGCATTCCTTTATAAATTCATAACGTATCGGTTGTTCAGCCACTTTGTATGAGGCCTCCTGTCATTCAAATTAGATAATCAGCATGGCGTCGCCAAAGCTGAAGAAACGATATTCCTCTTCTACCGCATGACGGTAGGCGGAAAGAACATGCTCTCTGCCGGCAAGCGCAGAAACGAGCATGATAAGCGAAGATTTCGGCAAATGAAAATTGGTGATCATGCCGTCAATCGCTTTAAATTCATATCCCGGATAAATGAAGATGGACGTCCAGCCGCTTGAAGCTGTAAATACGCCGTCATGCTCGCCGGCAATGGTTTCCAGGGTGCGCGTTGATGTCGTCCCGACCGACACGATGCGCCCTCCCGCCTTTCTGACCTCGTTTAAAGAGGCGGCGGTTTCTTCCGTCATTTCATAAAATTCCGCGTGCATGTTATGCTCTTCCACATCATCCGCACTGACCGGGCGGAATGTGCCGAGTCCCACATGAAGTGTGATAAATTCAATCCGCACACCCTTTTGCTTCAGCTCGTCCAGAATCTCTTCCGTAAAATGAAGTCCGGCCGTCGGAGCTGCGGCAGATCCGATTTCTTTTGAAAAGACGGTCTGATACCGTTCTTTATCATCAAGCTGCTCTTTAATATAAGGAGGCAGCGGCATTTCACCGAGTGATTCAAGCACTTCGTAAAAAATCCCGTCATACCGGAATTCTATTTTTCTGCCTCCGTGATCAAGCTCCTCCGTGCAGACCGCTGTCAGCCGGCCGTCGCCAAATGTCAGGACCGTTCCTTTTTTTACGCGTTTCGCCGGCTTTACGAGCGTTTCCCATGTATCGTTTTCTTCCTGTTTTAATAACAGAAGCTCCACTTTCGCCCCCGTATCTTCTTTTGTGCCGAATAATCTTGCAGGCAGCACACGGGTATTGTTCAAGACGAGGCAATCCCCTTCATTAAAAAAGCTTACAATCTCTTTAAATGAACTGTCCGTCAGCCCGCCCGTCTGTTTGTCGAGCACCATCAGCCGCGATGCGTCACGCTCTTTCAGCGGCACTTGGGCAATGAGGCGTTCAGGCAGTTCAAAATCAAATAAATCGACTTTCATCATTTCACCTTAATTCTGTCTATTGTTATTTCATTCTGCCGAAAAAATTAAGCAGAATGGATAGTATCACACTGATCACAATACAAGTGACAACGGGGAAAGAAAAATGTAACATTTCCCTTCTTAACGAAAATATCTCCGGGCAGCCTTCCGACAAAGTGCCAGACTGCGCCGGCAATAAGCAAAACGGCACCGAGAACCATGAGAACCTTCGGAAAATCAGTCACGGGCGGGCGCCTCCAATCGAAAATGTTCATACACTGCCCGAGTCACGACCCGTCCCCTCGGCGTCCTCTGGAGAAATCCGATCTGCAGCAGATACGGTTCGTACACATCCTCTATTGTATGCGGTTCTTCGCCGATTGTCGCGGAAATCGTATCAAGGCCGACGGGACCGCCGCTGAATTTTTCGATCATGCCCATCAGCAGCTTATGGTCGATATGATCGAGGCCGAGCGCATCGACTTGAAGACGTTCGAGCGCATCGTGAGCGATTTCTTCCGTGATGCGGCTGTCGCCGAGCACCTGGGCAAAATCTCTCACCCTTCTGAGAAGCCGGTTTGCAACCCGCGGCGTTCCCCTTGACCGTCTGGCGATTTCCAGAGCCGGAGCTTCTTCGATATCCACTTCAAAAACGTCAGCCGTTCTTGACACGATATCTGTCAGCTCTTCCTGCGTATAGTATTCAAGGCGCGACAGCACCCCGAACCGGTCTCTGAGCGGTGCGGTCAATAATCCGACCCTTGTCGTCGCTCCTACAAGCGTAAAAGGGGGAAGGTCGAGACGGACGGAGCGGGCGGACGGGCCTTTTCCAATGACGATATCAAGGCAGAAATCCTCCATCGCCGGGTACAGCACTTCCTCAATTGAGCGGTTCAGCCTGTGAATTTCGTCTATAAACAGCACATCCCCTGGTTCGAGCGCCGTCAAAATGGCTGCCAAATCTCCCGGTCTTTCGATGGCGGGACCTGACGTCGTCCGCATCTCCACACCCATCTCATTGGCCACGATAGACGCAAGCGTTGTTTTCCCGAGACCCGGAGGCCCATATAAAAGAACGTGGTCCAGCGTTTCCTGCCTCATTTTCGCCGCATCGATAAACACGCGCAGATTTTCTTTCACCTTCTTTTGGCCGATATACTGGGCGAGATTCTGCGGCCTGAGGCTTTGCTCGATTATTGATTCATGGCTGTCTGCTTCACTTGAAACGAGCCGTTCATCCATGAACATCACCTTACTTTAATAATTTTTGCAATGCTTTTTTCACATATTGATCTGTTGAAAGCGCCGTTTCCTCTTTTAAGTGAGGAAGCACTTTTTTAATTTCTTTTTCGGCGTAGCCGAGAACCCGGAGCGCTTCAAGCGCCTCGTCAAGCGCCGTTTCAGCCTCTTGTTTTTCAATGCGCGCTTCATGATTGAACAGGTTGTCAATCATTTCAGGCACGACGTCGGCCAGTTTGCCTTTTAAATCAAGAATAATCTGCCGCGCCGTTTTTTTGCCCACACCCGGAAATTTCACCAAAAAGGCTTCATCTTCCTGTTCGATCGCTTCGATGACAGCTCCGGGATCACCGGAACCGAGGATGGCGAGCGCCCCTTTAGGCCCGATGCCGGTGACGTTCAGCAGCTTTGTGAAAAGCGCTTTTTCTTCCCGGGTTGAAAAACCGTACAAAGAAAAGGCGTCTTCTTTTATATGATGATACGTAAAAATGGTCTCTTGATTGCTTACCTTATAAATAAACGGATTCGGAGTGAAGACCTGATAGCCGATTCCGCCGTTTTCAATCACGATGTATTGGGGAGATACGTAATCAATCGTCCCCTTCACGAATTCAATCACACCTATTCACCTCTTTGACTGCTTATCATTGTAACACAAAAACAGCCAAAGTCTTATAGAAAAGTTAACGTATGTTCGCTTTGACACCTTCCATTCAGAAAAAAAAAGACATGTGTCACATGTCTTGCGTCAAAGTCAGCCGCTGTAAGTCTTAATATGATCGATCACGCTCTCAAACTCCGCTTTTGTCCTGTACGGTATGCCGTGTTCCAAGTGCTTTTGCAATCGGCTTTCCAGCCTTTCTATATCAATCTGAAAGAAAGACTGAATCGGCTCGGCCAGCGATCCGGGACGGCCGTGAAAAGTGGAGATGACGCCTCCGTCCGTGACGCCGATATAACCGTTAACCTTACTGAGCGGAGAAATGTCATCAACATGCTTACGGAAAAGGACGAAGCCTTTTTTCTGCTCAACGAGCGTCCAGCCGGCGTATGCGGCCCAAAAATCCTCCATCGCTAAAACGGTTTCATCCGTATGTTCAATGCCGACATCACCGTCAAGATAGACCTTTTCCAGCTGGACATGCACCCGAAGCGGCCCGTAATGCTCGACCTCCGCCCCGTATGCGCCTTTTCCTCCGCAAATCAGGGCCGCAGCTGATAAGATAAGCATAAACAATAGACGCGCACCGCAAATTCGTTTCACCAATAACACCTCTTTATTCAATCAAACTCTTGATGCTAGTTTGACCAAAGATGCCGGTGCTTAATCGTTTTCTTTCATTTGTCTGTTTCAGGCCGAAAAAAAGCAGCCTCTATATGAGGGCTGCCTCGATGATTATGCCCGGCCGGCTGAAATCAGTTTCATTTGTCCGGGCGTCAGTTTGAGCCGGTATCCCCTTACGGTCAGATACACAGTTTTTACTCCGCGGCTTTTGTCATGCTCCGTTTTTTTCATCCCGGCCCCTCCGTTACGTTTTATTACTTTTATGTTAACACCGCAATATAAAGAGTGTTTTAAGAATATGTAAAGAAATGATGAAGATTTATCCATAAAAATACTGCCGGATGAAATCATCCGGCAGTCCGTTTAACGGCTGTTTCTGTTCATGTCTTGCAGCTTTGTAAAAGTAGCGTTGTCGGTAAACACTTGAATTGTACGGCCGTCCGCGAATTTTTTGGCCGCATGTTTGACATGTTTATCATCATTTTTCGTAAAAGGATGATTTGTTCTGACGGCAATGACGACTCTCGTGTCAGTCACGATGACCTGACTATCCTGTACGCCTTTTACTTTTTTCACGCGGTTTGCAACTTTTGCTGCCAACCTGATGTTTTCGGCGTTGTCATACCCATTATAAGACATTGCTGCCGGCGGCGTATTGACATTTCGGCCGTTATATGTGCCGTCCGTCGTTAACGGAACCCCGTCATTAGGCGCGTACTGGTCGGACACGTTTGTCGTATTATGACGGCCGTTTCGGTTTTCCATCATTTCAGAAACGGGTCCTTGATGGTCCATTCCGTACTGGCCTCTGCCGTTACCATTGTCATTCGAATAATATCCGACCGGACGTGTTGACTGATTGTAGCGTCCGTCATTCATGGCATTATTTGCTCCGCATGCCGTTAAGCTTGCCGTCACGGCTAAAACGCCCGCGATCGTCATCAGTTTTTTACCCAATGGAAAAACCCCCCGTGGATTCATCGCTGTTTGAGCGTTTTCCGCTCATGTTTAGGATGTGCGGCGGGCGGCGGGTTTAAGCTTGTCAGTTATGTCCATTCCTCAGTTGGACATAAAAAAAGGAACGACATACATCGTCCCGAAACATTAATCTTCTTCTTCCTCCGGCCGTCCGAATACTTGATTTGGACTCGGCTGATTCGGCGCGACATTGGGATTTCCTCCGCCGTAAGGCATAAAATGTCCTGCGTTTGCACCCATATTCGGATACGGCTGCACAGGCATATTTGCGTGATGGTGATGTGAACCGTGGTGGTGATGATGGTGATGATGTGAATCATGGCAGCCGCAATCATCATCCTTATATTTTCCATCATGATGAGGTGCGTTTGCGTAATGTGACGAATATCCGCCGTAATACGGCATTTGACCGTAAGGAGCACCGCCGAAACCAGATGCAGAACCATCATAATGCTCTGCATTTTCATGGGCCTGGTTTTCATATTCACCGTAACCCGCGTGCGGCCCAAATCCCGGATGATGGAATCCGTACGGTAACGGCATCGGCATTACCGGAAAGCCTCCAAAACCTCCTCCAAAACCGCCGAAACCTCCGCCTACCGGGAAGCAAGGGTGGCATAATCCAGAACCCGGCAGCATCGGTGTCACCGGAACCGGACAAGGACAAGGCATGCACGGCATCGGGTAATGCATAAAAGGCGGTTCAACGGCCGGCATATTCGGAAACGGGACATTCGGAATGTTTGGCATATTCGGCAGATGATAAGCGGCGTTTTCTTCTTCCATCTTTCCGGCTTCAGGCGCCTTTGGCATATTCGGGTAATTCGCGTTTTCCATGTTGATCATTTCCTCCTGTTGTGGAATGTTATTGTCATGCTCTTTTTCTTTCGGCTCGACAAAATGTGTCACCGGTTCCTCCGGCTTAGGAGGCGACCACGGCTGAAACAGCTGATTGGACGGGTAATATTGGTTCATATCAGCTTCCGGCAGCACATTTTCATGCTTTTCAGGGATTGGCGGCACATACGGAATTGACGGCTTTGGTTCTTCCGGTATGGTGTCTTCAATGTCCACAACTGATTTCGGTTTTTCTTTGGCATATGGATGCTCATGCTTATGCGCAGACGTTCCGAAGCCGGCCTTAGGTTCTTTTCTGACCGGAACGGCTTCTGAAGGCACCTTTATCTTCATTCCAGGCATAATTAAGTCTGGATTGCTAAGCTGATGATTCAGTTTTTTTAGCTCTTCAAGATCAACTCCGTATTTTTCAGCTATTTTCCAGAGCGAATCGCCTTTTTGAACGATATGAATTTTCAACGTTTTCCCCTCCTATGCACAAAACGTGAACGGTACATTTGTCATTACAATACGTTTCTTCACACTATATGCCGGTGGACTGGGCATGATGATAAAAAATTTTGGGAAGGAGGGGAATTTTTTATAATTACGTATGACTCAGCATTCTGTTCAAAGCACGAAGCGCTTCTGTCCGAACCGCTTCAGGAACTTTAATGACACCCTTCGGCTCGCCTTTTTCAAGCTGCTCAAGCGACCACAATAAATGCGGCAGGTCGATTCTGTTCATTGTCAGACACGGACACATATCGGGATTCAATGATTCAATCTGTTTATCCGGATGCGATTGAATGAGGCGCTGAACAAGATTCATTTCCGTGCCGATCGCCCATTTGCTTCCCGGTTCAGCCTGTTCGATCGTATCAATAATGTATTTGGTAGACCCGCTGTCGTCACTGAGCGAGACCACTTCCCGCGAACATTCCGGATGAACAATAATGCGGATGCCGGAATCCCGCTGCCGCAGCTGAGAAATATTTTCCGCTGTAAACTTTTCGTGTACGGAGCAATGCCCTTTCCAAAGGATAACCTTAATGTTTTCCGGATGGTCAGTAAGCAATCGGTTCTGCACCGGGTCCCATACAGCCATTTCTGTCAGCGGAATGCCGAGGTCATAGGCCGTATTTCTGCCTAAATGCTGATCCGGCAAAAATAAAATTCTCTCTTTTTGTTTAAAAGCCCATTTCAGCACACTCCGGGCATTCGAAGAGGTGACGGTCGCTCCCCCGTGCCGTCCGACGAATGCTTTAATTTCCGCCGTCGAGTTAACATATGTTAACGGAATGATGGTGTTACCGTACAGTTCTTGAAGCTCTTGCCATGCTTTGTCCGTCTGCTGAATATCTGCCATATCAGCCATCGAGCATCCGGCGCGCATGTCGGGCAAAATGACGGTTTGGTTATCATCAGTCAGCATATCAGCGGTTTCCGCCATAAAATGCACGCCGCAAAATACAATATATTCCGCCTCTTTATTTTTTTCTGCCACTTGAGCAAGCTGCAGGGAGTCACCTGCCGTATCGGCGAATTGTATTACTTCGTCTTTTTGATAGTGATGCCCCGGAATGAACAGACGCTTTCCGAAAGCCCGTTTAATGGCGGCGACCCGCTTTTCCATTTCTCCGGTGCTCATGTCTTTATAATGGCTCGGCATCATTTCGGCTGATGCAGTTAGCACGTCAAAAATAGACATCTTAAAAATCCCCCTGTTCCGCAGCCTCAACATCCATGCTGATGTCTGCGCTTTTTACTGAATGAGTCAGAAATCCGAGTGAAATATATTGGACGCCCGTTCCTTTAAAAGCGGGCAATGTGTCGAGCGTTATGCCTCCGGATGCTTCCGTTTTGATATGTCCCGGTGTCATGGCTGCAAAACGCCGGACGGACTCAGGCGGACAGTTGTCAAACATAATAACGTCTGCGCCCGCTTCTATTGCCTCGAGCAGCTGCTGTTCGGATTCGATTTCGACTTCCACCGCAAGCATCTGCCCCGCCGTTTTTCTTGCCCGCTCCACGGCCGCCTTTATCGATCCGCAGGCGGCAATATGATTATCTTTTATCATGATGCCGTCATATAAGCCGAAGCGATGATTAAAGCCGCCTCCGACCCGAACGGCGTATTTTTCCAGCATTCTGAGCCCAGGTGTCGTTTTTCTCGTATCACAAATCTTAATGGACTGATCATCAAGACGCCTTTTGGCCTCATCCGTCAGTGTCGCAATGCCTGACATTCTTTGTATGAGATTCAGAATGACCCGCTCCCCCGTAAGAAGAGCCGCCGCCTGGCCTTCCATTTCAGCCAGCACGTCTCCTTTTTTCATCCGTTCTCCGTCTTTTTTCAGGGAGCGGATGCGGATGTCATCGTGTAAAAGCTTCCATCCTTCACGGATAACGGCTTCTCCGGCAAACACGCCGTCTGTTTTTGCGATGATTCGCGCTTTACATTGCTGATCAGAAAAAATCGCTTGTGACGTCGCATCACCCGTTCCGATATCTTCCTGAAAAAAATAAGTCAGCATTTGTTTCAGCTGCAGAATGTCCATAGTTCCCCAATCCTTTCGTTTTTTCTGATAACTGTTCCAGATGTTGAATGAATGATTTGTTTTCCGTGCCACTCTTTCTCCGTCCCGGGAAAATCAGCGCGAAAATGAGCGCCCCTGCTTTCTTCCCGAATAAGGGCTGAGGTCACAACAAGTTGCGCAGTCTTCCATAGGCAGGATAGCTCGGCTTGTTCTATTGTGATATCCTTCACATTTATATGACGCACAGATACGTTGTTAAGCCAGGATGCCAGCGCCTGCATGTTTTCTTTATCCCTGACGATGCCCGCTCCGGTTGTCATTTTGGCTTGGAGCACATGAAGCGATGTGTCCGGCACTTCTAAGATGACGTCAGATTTCTTCGGGGTTTTTTTATATCTTCCGTTTAACGGCGTTTGAGTGATATGTTCAGCACATCGTTGCCCGCTTGCCAGCGCTTCCAGCAGTGAGTTGCTCGCAAGGCGGTTCGCCCCGTGCAAGCCTGTGCAGGCGGTCTCGCCTATGGCGTACAAATCAGGCACGGACGTTTTCCCCCAGGTATCGGCTTTTACTCCGCCCATTAAAAAATGCATTCCGGGTGCTACAGGAATCCCGCTTTCAAGATCAACACCGGCTGTTTGACAAATACCTGTTATGGTCGGAAAACGTTTCTTAAAATCGGCTATTCTGCTGCAATTTATAAAAACAGGATTTTCTTTCATCATTTCTTCATAAATCGCCCGTGAAACCACATCCCGGGGCGCCAAATCTTCTAGCGCGTGTCTGCCAGCCATGATCCTGCGCCCGAAGCGATCCGCTAAATATCCGCCTTCTCCTCTCACTGCTTCAGAAATCAGGCCGTACACAGTCCCGTTTTTCACAAGGAGGGTCGGGTGGAACTGGGTGAACTCCATATCCGTGATCTCAGCTCCAGCGCGGAAGGCAAGAGCGATGCCGTCTCCCGTTATGGCGGAATCATTTGTGTGATATTGGTACAAACTGCCGCAGCCGCCTGATGCAAGCACTACACAATCCGCTCTTCTGTAAGAAACAGCGCCTGAAGCATCCATTACGGCAACGCCTGCGCATCGTCCGTGTTCAATCAGAAGATCAACAACCGTCTCGTGTTCAATGATCCGTATGCCGTCCCTCAGCTGCTGAACCAGAAACTCAACCAACATCCGTCCGGTCGCATCTCCCCCGGCGTGCAGAATCCTCCTTTTCGAATGAGCGCCTTCCCTGCCGAGACAAAACGTTCCGTCCGACTTTGTATCAAAAGGGAAATGGCCTTCTATCAGCCTGTTTATCATGCTCTGTCCGCTTTTCAGCAAATGCCGCACGGCTGTCACGTCATTGTGTCCGCATCCCGCATACAGTGTATCGTTCACATGGGATTCTATAGAGTCATCTTTTGCGTATGAAACAGCAATCCCGCCTTGAGCATAATGCGAATTGCTGTTCGTTACGCTTCTCTTTGTGATGACGGTCACTTGGTATGACGGAGGAAATGAGGAAGCACAGGCAAGGGCCGCCGTCCCCGAACCAATGACGATAATTGTTTTTTCAGACATACATCACCCTCCTGTTATTTACACCTGTCTTGACACCTATATTTACACAACGATAAAATAAACTCAAGCTTTTTTTTAACATAAACGGATAGGAGACGGGCTGTATGATTTATCTTGATTACGCGGCGGGAGCGCCTTTAAGCAAAGAAGCCGCGAAAGTCTTTCAGCATCTCAGCACAGAGGTATACGGCAATGCAAGCAGCCTTCATGACGCCGGAGGAAGAGCGGCGGACGTGCTGGAATATTGCAGACATTCTGCAGGAAAATTGATCGGCGGAGCGGCAGACGGCATTTACTTTACAAGCGGCGGAACGGAAGCGAACATCTTGGCCGTCCAATCATTGCTGCACGGTCTGCCCGACCACAAAAAACATTTTATTACGACCGCAATGGAACACCATTCGATCCATAATGCCGCTGCGTTTTTAGCTGACCGGGGAATTGATGTCACCATCATATATCCCGACGAAAACGGCCTTATAACCGAAGACATACTGGCGGCTCATATCCGTCCTGACACGGGGCTCGTTTCCATACAGCACGCCAATTCAGAAACCGGCCTCATCCAGCCTGTGAATCGTCTGGCCGCTTTTCTTCACCAGAGAAACATTTTGCTGCATTGCGATTGTGTTCAAAGTTTCGGCAAACTGCCGATTGATGCGGATCAGGCGGGAATCGACGCCCTTTCCGTCTCCGGTCATAAAGTATACGGCCCGAAAGGCACCGGGGCTGTTTACATTCGGCCCGGTGTCAGCTGGAACCCGGTTTATCCGCATACCGTGCATGAAAACGGGTTCAGGCCCGGTACGGTGAATGTACCGGCCATCGGCGCTTTTACCGCTGCTGCGGAGTATGCAGTGAAACATATGGAGGAACACCGTGAGCATGCTGACAGGCTGAGGAATTATTTGTATGACCAAATTCGGCGTCAAGGCCTCCCCATTTCATTTTCAGAGGAAGAAACCGGCGGTGAATGCCTGCCCCACATTGTCGGGTGTTTTTTTCACTCCTTTGAAGGACAATATATTATGTTAGAATGTAATCGTAACGATATTTGCATCTCAACCGGGAGCGCATGTTCCGCCGGCAGCCACGGCCCTTCTTCAGCTATGAAGGCGCTGAGAAAAACCGAACGGGAAGCGCGGCAGTTTTTCCGGATCTCATTCGGAAACGAAACAACATGTGAACAGCTCGATATGCTGATACATACATTTACGGCGCTATGGGAGCAAAAGAAAGGAGAATCAGCAATTTGACAGAAGGAACGAAGCTTACTGGGGAGAAAAGACGCGACATGCTGCTTCATTGGCTGAAAGAAGCCGGCTCGCCATTAACAGGAGGCGAATTGGCAAAAAAAGCAAATGTCTCAAGACAGGTGATCGTGCAGGACATATCACTCTTGAAAGCAAAAAACGAGCCGATCATCGCGACGAGCCAAGGCTACTTATACATCAGCATGAATGCCGGCGGCGGAAATAACGCCGAACGGATTGTCGCCTGTCTGCACGGCCCGGAGCGGACGGAAGAAGAGCTTGAACTCATTGTCGATGAAGGCGTCACCATAAAGGACGTCATTATTGAACACCCTGTATACGGCGATTTAACCGCCGCCATAAGAGTCAGCACACGGAAAGAAGTCAAACAATTCATGGATCACATTAACTCGACAAATGCCGCTTACCTTTCACAGCTGACCGAAGGCGTGCACCTCCATACGTTAAGCGCCCCGACAAAAGAGCGGATTGACCAAGCCTGCCAAGCGCTGGACGACGCGGGTATTTTAATAAAAGATTAAAAAAAAGCCCCCTGAAGGGCTTTTTTTATATCGAATAGGATTGATATGTTCCCAGAAGCTTGACCCGGCAGCCGAGGGCTTCCATCTCTTGAACGGCACCGGGAATGAGAACCTGATCCATCGCCTGTTCAATATCAATAATAAAGAAATAGTTGCCGAGACCCGTTTTTGTCGGGCGCGATTCGATCTTTGATAAATTCAGGTTTCTCCATGAAAAAGCGGACAGCACCCTGTGCAGCGCACCTGATTGGTCATCTTGGGGAAGCGTTACCATCATCGTCGTTTTCGGCCGTGAAGACAGTTTCGCATTCACTTCGAATGAGACGTCTTTTTCAGGCGAAAGAATGACAAATCTCGTGTGGTTGTCCTGATAATCCTGAATATCCCGCTTCACGATGCTCAATCCGTATGTAGCGGCGGCCATTTCATTTGCAATCACGCCGATCGGAAGGTCCGAATGCTCACTGACATACTTGGCAGCCGCACCTGTTGACTTCGCATACTCATAAGGAATGGACGAAAAATGCCGGTGAAGAAATTTGTGGCATTGCGCAATCGCATGGGAATGAGAATAAATTTTCTCAAGCTTTTTCCACTCATTTTCTCTCGAAGGGTGAACGAGCAGATGCTGGTGAATCGGCAGCGTCATTTCCCCCACGATCGCAAGAGGCTGCTCATGAATCAAGTAGTCAATCGTTAAGTTAACCGAGCCCTCCAGCGCGTTTTCCAAAGGAACAAATGCAAGATCAACTTCTCCCGCAACCGCCGCATCCATGCATGCCGGTATTGTTTGATAAGGTGCTTGTGTCACGCTGTTTTGAAAGCAGGAACTGACTGCTAGATGTGTAAATGTGGCTTCTGGCCCTAAATAACCGACTTTCATGTCTCTTCTCTCCTTACGCGCCTGACCCTAAGATCTCAACTTTTTCTATAAAATCAAATTTTCTCAGTTTATTCATTAACGTATGAATGTTTTCTTCCATTGCGGACGTACTGATTGAGAGCGTGACATTCGCCCTGCCCTGAAGCGGAATCGTCTGGTGAATGGAAAGCACGTTGCTTCCTGAGTCAGCCACCGCCTGCAAAAGCTGGGATAACGCGCCTGACCGATCCTCCAAATGAAAGAAAAGTGTGATTATTTGTTCTTTAACCATCGTGTAAAAAGGGAAAACCGCATCTCGGTATTTGTAAAAAGCGCTTCTGCTTAAATCAACTTTCTGCACGGCATCTGCAACCGATTCAGCCTTTTTTCTGTCCAGCAGCTTTTTGACTTCAAGGGTTTTCCGCATCGCATCAGGCAGAACGTCTTCACGCACTAAATAAAATGTCTCTTCTTTCACCTGCACCCCTCCCTTTTACATCAGAGAGCCTGCAATGCAAGCTCTCCGTTTTTTTTTAATCAATAAATTCAAATTCAAATTCCAGAAGCCGGATGATATCGCCGTCTTTAGCACCGCGTTCTCTGAGCGCTTCATCAACGCCCATACCGCGCATCTGTCTTGCAAAACGCTTGACGGATTCGTCACGGGAGAAGTCAGTCATTTTAAAGAGGCGTTCCAGACTGTCACCTGAAAGCACAAACGCACCGTCCGGATCACGGGTAATGTTAAATGGAATTTCTTCGTCTTCCATCGTGTACATTACGCGGTTTTCCGCCAGTTCTTCTTCATCATACAGCGGGAATTCAGGCGTTGTTTCCAGCTGGTTGGCGACTTCAAACAGAAGATCGCGGAGCCCTTCTCTCGTCACCGCGCTGATCGGGAAGACAGGATGGTCATCCTGAAGCTTTTCTTTAAACGCTTTAAGATTTTCAGCCGCTTCGGGCATGTCCATTTTATTCGCAACGATAATTTGCGGACGCTCCGTCAGCCTCAGATTATATTCACTGAGCTCCTGATTAATGGTCACATAATCCTCATACGGATCACGGCCTTCCATCGCTGACATGTCAATGACATGAACGATGACGCGCGTCCGTTCGATATGGCGGAGAAATTGGTGGCCTAAGCCGACTCCTTCATGCGCTCCTTCAATCAAACCAGGCAGATCCGCCATGACGAAGCTTCTTCCGTCATCCGTTTCCACCATGCCCAGATTCGGAACAAGCGTTGTAAAATGATAATCGGCGATTTTCGGCTTTGCCGATGAAACGACAGACAGAAGCGTAGATTTTCCGACGCTCGGGAAGCCGACGAGACCTACGTCTGCAAGCACTTTCAGTTCAAGCACGATATAGCGCTCTTTTCCGGGCTCTCCGTGCTCTGACAGCTGCGGTGCCGGATTGGCCGGTGTCGCAAAGCGGGTATTTCCGCGTCCGCCGCGTCCGCCTTTTGCGATGACGGCGCGCTGCCCGTGCTCAGTCAGATCGGCAATGACCTGTTTTGTATCGTCATCCGTTACGACTGTGCCGGGCGGAACTTTAACAACCATATCGTCCGCATTTCTGCCGTGCTGGTTTTTAGACATGCCGTGCTCGCCGCGTATCGCTTTGAAATGCCGCTGGTACCGGAAGTCCATGAGCGTGCGCAGTCCTTCATCAACCTCAAAAACGACGTCGCCTCCATTACCTCCGTCACCGCCGGCAGGCCCGCCTTTCGGGACATATTTTTCACGGCGGAACGCAACCATTCCGTTACCGCCGTCGCCGCCTTTTACATATACTTTCACCTGATCTACAAACATAATATCCTCCGTTCTAAACCGTAAAAAACCGCTAGTTCATTCCAATTTCGGCCACACATTCATGGCCGGTCAGCTCAAATTGCATGACATCAAAGTCCTCATACCGGGATTTGCGAAATTCATCAAACACATCTGCATTTGCAATCGTTCCATGAAAATCGAGATATACAATAAGCTGTCTGTCAGGGTGATCCGTCTGCAGCGATACGGTCAGATGATTTTCACTTTCATTGCTTACTGCCAGACCGAACAGATGAAACAGTTTTCTCATCAGGTTCGACAGCTTTTGATCATATGCCGATAAATCTTTAATTTCTCCGAGCACTTCGTATTCGAGTCTCATATAACGGGACTTCCAATTAAATGTAAGAAAGTCAAACGCCAAGTGCGGGGCTTTCAGGTTTGAGAGCTTTGATTCGTGCTTTGCATCTATGACCATTTCGTCAATAATTTCAACGACCCTGTCATACTTCTGCAAACTTAAGTTTCCTTTTATCAGCTGCAGCTTATTCATCCAATCATGACGGAAATGGCCCATTAATTGGATCAGCTCATTGATCAGAGCCGCATCGCTTACAGGTTCTTCTTGTTTCTTCGATACATCCTTCATTTTCGCACTCCCAATCGTTTAATTTCTTTTTAGGAGTCTTGATAAGTGTGTACTATGAATTATAACAGAGAAGGCTTTGTTAAAAAAACACTTGTTTTTCCTGGTTCATCATGTTCCTTTTTCGGATCGCATACAATGCGGATGCCAGGCAGAAACATTTTTGGTATCACTGCTTGGGGAACATATCCAGTGGGTATGGGAAGCTGATGTCCTCATTCAAGGCGGGGTTCACTCACGCATCCTCTGCTTTTCATTCTTGATGTTACTCCGCTTACTGCAAAAAAAACTCCAGTCAACGACCGGAGTTTTTTGTGTCATTATTGAGCTACAGGATATACGCTCACTTTTTTGCGGTCACGGCCGAAACGTTCGAATTTAACAGTTCCGTCGATTTTAGCAAAAAGAGTGTCATCTCCTCCGCGGCCCACGTTTTCACCTGGGTAGATTTTCGTTCCGCGTTGACGGTAAAGGATAGATCCGCCTGTTACGAATTGACCGTCTGCACGTTTAGCGCCTAAACGTTTAGATTCAGAGTCACGTCCGTTCTTTGTAGAACCTACACCTTTTTTAGAAGCGAAAAACTGAAGATCTAATCTAAGCATGTAACTCACCTCCTATATTTGGTTTGCAGTCAACCGTAAGTGTTCACTGTAATCCCGCTCGATCGTTTCAAGAGAAACAATCATGCCTTCAATCAGCAGCTGCGCTTTTTGCAAAGCTTCCTGATCAGCGGCTTCAGGGAATTCAAAGTAGAAATAACCCCCGTCCTCGCCTATATCAAGAATCGGTTCGAGAGGAGCCAGCGCGATAACCGCATTGACCGCTCCGAAAACGACAGCTGTGACCCCGGCGCATACGAGATCTCGTCCATGTTCAGCAAAATCGGCATGTCCCGTCATTTCAAAGGACAAAATGCCCCCGTCATTCCGGGATCTTCGAATTGTTGCCTCAATCATGCTTACGCGTTGATTTTTTCGATTGTCAATTTAGTATAAGGCTGACGATGACCTTGTTTTTTATGAACATTTTTCTTTGGCTTGTAACGGAAAACAGTGATTTTTTTCGCACGGCCTTGTTTTTCAACTTTAGCTGTAACTGTCGCGCCTGCAACTGTTGGGTTGCCGACTTTCACGCTGTCTCCGCCAACAAACAATACGTCTTCAAACGTCACTGTTTCACCTGCTTCAGCAGCAAGTTTTTCGATGTAAACAGTTTGACCTTCTTCAACTTTGATTTGTTTTCCGCCTGTTTTAATGATTGCGTACATTCTCTGCACCTCCTATTAGACTAAGACTCGCCAGCAACAGGGGGCTTTAAAGCTCTTATCACCTGTCCCGAGCGGTTGTAGCATTGGTGCTACATCCATAACATTAAAAAATATATCAGAACCAAAAGGATATGTCAATCTATTTCTAGTAAGGCAGCAGCAGGTCTTCCATAGAAGAATCTGTCCGTTTATCGGCAAAATACGCATGAAGCACTTCATTTTCATCGAGCTGGCTGAGCTTTTCTCCGGCTTTTTCAATGATAATGGGGTGCTTGCATCCCCGTTTGAATTCGGCCATGACATGCTTTACTTTGGCATCGGCCGCGACCGTCAAAGGATGCAGCATGGCGACATCGCGGTTTTTGCCGTAGTATCTCTCCAAAAGAAACCTCAGCTGAATATAGTGCCGCTTCCGGTATTCATCCCATAAAGAAGCGGTGAGAAAGACGAACAGCACCCATGCGCTGACCTGAAGGGGGACGGCCAGCACAATCCAGCAGCAGAGTAAAAGCGCGGAAACGGCCGATGTCTGCAGGCTGAGGAGATGCGCTTTTTGAAAAGCCATTTGTTTGGAGAAGTATAAAAACACAAACTTTCCGCCGTCAAGCGGCCAGATCGGCAAAAGATTGATGAAAAGAATGGAGAGATTATAAAAGGTAAACATCTCAAATGTCTGCTCACTTGCAAAACCTGACATGAAAAAGAGCCAGGCTGCCGCCTGAAGCCACACATGCTGAAGCGGGCCCGCCAGGATGACCGCGAATTCCTCTTTAAGCGGCCGGTTTCCATGCTCTTCCACCTCAACCGTCCCGCCGAAAGGGAGCAGAAAGATTCGTTTAATGCGCCACGAAAAAAACACAGCCAGAGCAGCATGCCCCAGCTCATGAACGGATACGACCAGCAAAAGACACAGCAGCGCTTTGATGTGCCCCGTCATAAGACCAAGCCCCATGATAATCCAAAGAAAAGGATGGACATGAACTTTGAAAAGGAGGCTGAGCCATTTATTCATCAAAAGTGATCACCTGGATCGGATCTATGAATTTATCGCCATCCTGGATCGCGAAATAGTACTGGCCTTTACTTTTATCGTTGAGCTTGATCGAACCGATCTTTTTCCCTTTATCGACAAAGTCGTACAATGAAACGTTAACATCTTTTAGCCGGCCGTAAATGCTGCTGGTATTGTCGGCGTGCTGCACCTTCACCGTCAGCCCTGTTTTTTTATCTTTGCTCACTTCCATAATGTAGCCTTCTTTTACGCTGTCAATGGCTTCACTGGCAGTTTCGACGACGACG
Organism: Bacillus sp. GZB; assembly: GCF_001975995.1. Lineage (NCBI taxonomy): Bacteria > Bacillati > Bacillota > Bacilli > Caryophanales > Bacillaceae > Bacillus > Bacillus sp. GZB. Next base: position 276,025 of record NZ_MTQG01000017.1, on the reverse strand, counting down.
CCCTCTCCGTTATTTTGAAAGTCCTGCTGGATTTTCCCCGCGGCAGGAACAGCCATATCCTGACTGACCGCCACCTGACCGTCCTTCTTTTTCGTTCCCGGCGTAAGAAAAGCGAGCGGGTTTCCGAAGGAAGATACGAACCAATTGCTTACGGCAGCAAACTGAAATTCTTTTTGAAAGGTTTGTGCGATCGCCGGTTTGATCTGACTCAGCGGCTGTTTGTCAGTTTTATAGGCAATAGCGGAGATCAGTACGAGACAGGCGGCCAGCAGGCATTTTAAAATAATAGAATGAGCGCTGATCAATGGATGCCGTCCGTTAAATTCGGGCGGGTGTTCCGTTTGATATTCGTAGTCCGGTAGAAGCTTGTGCTTTTCCTGCTCCTTGACCGTCTGCCACGCGGGAAAATTCTGCGTTTGGGCGTTTTGAACGAAAGTCCGTTTTGATTCAGGCCGCTGTTTTCTTCTTTTGGCCAGTCTTTTTCTAATTTCATCAGCTCTGTGACTCATCGCCATCATCCTTTGCAATCGTTGGGTTTGTACATCCTATGTCTTGTCCATTGCAAATATGCGCTCTTGAAAAACAAAAAAGACCTGATAAGCTGGGCTTCATCAGATCTTTGTATTCTGGTATATATTATGAACGCACGCCGAAAAATGACTTGATTTTCGCCATCATCCCTTTTTGCTGCTCTTCAAGCACCTGCAAAGGAACGGATTCTCCTAAAATGCGCCGGGCGATATTGCGGTACGCAATGCTGGCGCGGTTTTTGGAATTCATGGCAATCGGTTCGCCGATATTTGAAGCCCTGATCACTTCATCATCGTCAGCAACGATTCCGAGGAGATCAATAGACAGATGATGAACAACCTCATCCACATCCATCGTGTCACCGTTTTTCATCAGATGATTTCTGATGCGGTTCACGATGAGGCGCGGCGGTTCGATATCTTCCTGCTCCAAAAGTCCGATAATGCGGTCAGCGTCCCGCACCGCTGATATTTCCGGCGTCGTCACAACAATCGCCTTATCAGCTCCGGAGACGGCATTTTTATAGCCTTGTTCAATTCCGGCCGGACAATCAATAATGACATAATCAAATTCCTGCTTAAGCTCCTGCACAAGCGATTTGATCTGCTCAGGGACAACAGCCGTCTTGTCGCTTGTCTGGGCAGCCGGCATTAAATGAAGCAGATCATCAAAACGTTTGTCTTTGACCAGCGCCTGATGCGTCTTGCATCTGCCTTCAATTACATCTACTAAGTCGTAAATAATTCTGTTTTCAAGACCCATTACGACATCAAGGTTGCGCAGTCCGATATCTGTGTCTACCAAACAGACGCGCTTCCCTAAAATGGCTAAGGCGGTACCGAGGTTTGCAGATGTTGTTGTTTTACCTACTCCGCCTTTTCCCGAAGTTATTACGATAGCCTCACCCAATTTCACATTCCTCCCTCAAGCCTTGTTAGATCAGGTCTTAAATGAGCCAATTGCTGAAGGCGTTCAATGACCATATTTCCGTCAGTATCTAAATAAGCACATTCCATGTCGTTCCCTTTTTGAATGTGGTCTGGGGAGCGATTTAACACGTGATTGATCCTCAATTGTGTCGGCATCATTTCGGATGCGGCGATCACAGCCCGGTTATTTCCGTTATAACCCGCGTGGGCAATCCCTTTTAATGAACCGAGAACAAATATATTTCCTCCGGCTCTGATCGTACCGCCGGGATTCACATCTCCGATTAAAAGCAAATCTCCCGTCACGTGAAGCACCTGGCCCGAACGGACGATTTTGGAAACAGAAACAATTTCCTGCTCCTCTTTCATCCGCTGCGCTTCTTCTTTGGCGATGACTTCACTGTCAATTGAATGCACGACTAAATCTTTCTTTGACGCGATCAGATCAGTCAGCTGCTCTGCCTGTTCCTGATACAGATACCGATGCCCGAGTTTAATATGAACACTGATTTTTTGGCCTTTGCCATCAGTATATTGTTCAATCGACAGCATGTTTTGAAGACCATCGAGAAGCTCATCAAAAGAACACGCATCATCCAGATGCAATGTTAAGCCGTTTTTTGTTCCTTTTATTGTTACATATTGCTGCTTTTTGGTCTTCATCAATGTTCACCTCAACAACATACTCTTTTCGTCAAAAAAAGATAAAATCCTTTTTACTCATCTCTTAATTCTTTCTTCAGACTTATATAAAACAGCCTGAAGGGCAGGACTAATATAACGGCTCCCGCAATATTCAGCAAAGCGGTCGGCAAGAACCGCTGAATAACAAAATCGTTAAACGTCATTGTGCCGCTGCGGATTAACGTCTGAATGCCGTAAACGTAAAATTCAAGCACGCATACGCTCAGCACCGCGACCAAAATGACCATCAGGGCGTTTGTCTGAAGCACTTTAAACGCTTTGGCCGCCAGATAGCATAAACCGGCAAAACCAAACATATAAACGCCTAAAACACCCGTATAATTGATGTCATAAAGAAATCCGAAAATCAGTCCGTAGATCACCGCATGCTTTTGGTTGATATAAGCGGACATAAAAATCAGCGCAAGCAAAAGAAAATGCGGAACGACCTGCTGCTCAACGGAAACGAAAGGAAAACGCACCAGATCGGTATAGATGCTTTCCGCACAAAAGACCATAATCATAATCAAAGGGAGAAGGAAACGTTTCACGATCCTTCCTCCCCTGTTGCTACGCTTCGGTTCACGACGATGACATGGTCAAGATCGTACAGGTCGGCAGCCGGTTTCACGTAAGCGATTTTCGTCAGGCCGTAAGCATCTGATTCTACATCGGTCACTTCCCCGACCGTCAGCCCTTGAGGAAATACGCCGCCCGTTCCGGATGTCTCCACGAGGTCGCCTTTTTTCACTTCGCGTTTTTCATCCGGCTCAAGGATGGTCATTTTCAGGGTCTGTTTCTTTTTATCATACCCTTCAATTAAACCGTAGCCTTTGCTGCCCTTTTTGCCGGAGATTTTGGTGGCCACTCTGTTATTGCGGTCAACATCGCTCAGCAGCTGAACGGCGGATGTGAAACTGTTGAGTCCGCTGCTTTTGATCTTCCCGACCAGCGCACCCTTTTCGTTCGTGACAGCCATGTCTTTGGCCACTTTCTGTTTCGTTCCCTTATTGATCATGATCTGCTTGTACCATTGATCAGGGTTTCTGGCGATAACGGTCGCTAAAATCGGATCATAGTCGGAAATTGATTTGACATGCCCGAGTTCATCACGCAGCTTCTTGTTTTCATCTTTGAGTTCTTGGAGCTTCGCTTCATATTGTGTCTGTCCGTCCAGCTTTTGTCTTAAGCGTTCATTTTCTTTGTACGTGTTTTTCAGGTCTTTTATGTCCCCGAAGAACCCTGCAAAATATTCAGCAGGCGTGTGAAAAATGTTTTGAAATACTCCCGTCGTATCACCGATCAGCTTTTCAGGCCAGGTGGTATTACGGCCGTTCTTCAGCGAGAATCCAATCATAGCCACCAATATGATAATACACAGAAGTAATAGCATTAACCGTTTGTTCGGCATCGTGATACACCTCTTCTATTTAACTCCTGATTATCTTGTTTTTCCTTTGAAAAGATGGATGTGCTCCAGTGCTTTTCCAGTGCCGATCGCAACACAATCCAGCGGATCTTCAGCGATAAGAACAGGCATTTTCGTTTCGTCGCTGATGACTTTGTCGAGATTGCGGAGCAGGGCGCCTCCCCCTGTTAATACAATACCTCTGTCCATAATGTCAGCGGCCAGCTCAGGCGGTGTTTTTTCAAGCGTGCTCTTCACCGCGTCAACGATTGAGAGAACTGTATCACGCAGTGCATTTGCAATTTCCGTTCCCGTGATTTCGATCGTTTTCGGCAGACCTGTCAGAAGATCGCGGCCGCGGATTTCCATTGACGCATTTTCTTCACCGGTTTCTGCTGAACCGATTTCCATTTTAATAGCTTCCGCCGTACGGTCACCGATCATCAGATTATATGTTTTTCTGATATAGCTGATGATTGAGTCGTCCATTTCGTCACCGGCTACGCGGATTGACTGAGACGTAACAATGCCGCCTAAAGAAATGATCGCCACTTCAGTTGTTCCGCCGCCGATATCAACGACCATGCTGCCCGTCGGCTCCCATACCGGAAGATTCGCGCCGATTGCTGCCGCAAACGGTTCTTCAATCGGATAAGCGTCACGTGCGCCCGCTTGTCTTGTCGCGTCGATGACCGCCCGTTCTTCAACGGCCGTAATACCTGACGGCACACACACCATAACGTAAGGCTTTCTCGCAAACAATCCTTTATTTTTCACAGCCTGATTAATGTAGTATTTCATCATTGTCGCAGTTGTTTCATAGTCAGCGATAACGCCGTCTTTCATCGGACGGAGCGCAACCACGTTGCCCGGAGTTCTTCCGATCATGTTTTTCGCATCGTTACCGACCGCAACGATGGACTTCGTATCCGTTTGCAGAGCAACGACAGACGGCTCTCTCACTACGATTCCTTTTCCTTTAACAAACACAAGCGTATTCGCGGTTCCCAAATCTATACCAAGGTCTCTTGTACCAATTCCGAACATATGTATGTATCTTCCTTTCTTAAAGCAAAAATACCCTAAAGGGAAAAACTCATAAAATCTATTATATCTTAAATCAACGAAAAAAAAAGTGTTACAAATATCCTTTTTCCTTTAAACTCACAAATTTTTTGTCACCAATGACCAAATGATCCAGCAGCTCGATGCCGATTAAATTTCCGCACTCAAAAAGCCGCCTGGTTACCTCTATATCTTCCCTGCTCGGTGTAGGATCTCCTGAAGGATGATTGTGAACACAAATGAAGGACGCGGCGGATCGTTTGAAAGCTTCTTTAAACACCTCCCGCGGGTGGACAATAGATGAATTCAGACTTCCGATAAAAACGGTGCGTTTATGAATGACTTGATTTTTGGTATTTAAATATAAACAGACAAAATGCTCCTGGGATAAAAAGCGCATATCCTCCATCACATACTTCGCCCCGTCTTCCGGAGAGCGGATGACGCAATGCTCCCCGGCGGATGTCTTATGAATGCGGCTCCCCAGCTCAATTGCGGCAAGAATCTGAACGGCTTTCACCGTGCCGATTCCGGGAATGCTAGAAAGCTCCTGGGCAGAGGCGCCTTTTAACAGTCGCAGCCCGTCAAACGTCCGCAGCAGCCGGTGAGCGAGGTTCATGACGGACTCATGTTTCGTTCCCGTCCGCAGCAGGATGGCGAGCAATTCATTGTTAGAGAGATGTTCGGCTCCGAAGTGCAGAAGCCGCTCTCTCGGTTTTTCTTTTTCGGGGAAATCTCTTAATTTTAACGGCAGATCACGGATGATCAACCCCTCCTTGTTCCCCTTCCCGGTTTGAACATCAAGCTTTTATATTAAATTCTTTCAAGGCTCTCATTGTTTTAGCGACAGGAAGCCCGACGACAGAATAAAAATCACCGTCTATTTTTTTCACTAAAAGCGCGCCTTTTCCTTGGATGCCGTATGCACCTGCTTTATCCATCGGTTCTTTTGTTTCAATGTAGAGCTGTATGTCGTCTTCACTGAGCGGCCAAAACGTCACTTCCGTCGTGTCACAGAACGTTTCTTTCCGGTCATGCGTCTGAATGCTGACCGCCGTAATGACTTGATGGCTTCGGCCGGAAAGCCTCCGCAGCATGTGTGCCGCTTCTTCTCTGTCATGCGGTTTGCCGAGGCATTCGCCGTCTATGCACACCATCGTGTCAGCCCCGATAACGACTGCATCGGGATTTTCGGCCAATACAGCACCGGCTTTTTGCTCGGCCAAACATTGGACGTTTTCTTCCGGCGAAAGGTTTCGATTTAATTTTTCTTCTGTGCGGCTTGCAATAATGCTGTAAGGAATCTGAAGAAGATTAAGGAGTTCTTTTCTTCGCGGAGATTGTGATGCGAGTATTAAGCGTTTTGTCATGATTGTCATCCTTTCAGGGTTTGCTTAAGAAAAAAAGATACTTGTCTATCCTACCAAATCAAACGGGCAACCACAATTTCAGAAAAATAACTTTTTGATGACAAAATAAAAAATCCCGCCGGATGACGGGAAATAAGATACTATTTTACAACACTTAAAAGCTCTTTTTGGGCTTTCCAGCCGGATTCTGAACCCGACGTTTCCAGTTCTTTCAGCGCTTGAAGCACGGCCTCTTTCTGCTTTTTGTCAGCGGCGTCTGCGCCGTCTGCCGCTTTTGCCGCTTCAGCTACTTCCGTTTTTGAAAGATCTTTGCCGGTAATCGCTTTGGCGGAGAGCTCAGATGCTTGTTTAAAAGAGTCTTTCAGCCCTGAATCGACCGCAAAGCTGAGCTCTTTTCCGCCCCAAGCCTCAAAATCATGGTCTATCAGCGTCTGGCCCAATTGCTGTGATAAGCTTTTTTCCGCGGCAAGCCCGGCGATCACATAAGTGTACCCGTCTTCTTTTGCCAAAGAAACGGCCGAGTATCCTTTTTCAGTCAGCTGGTCAACAAGCGTCTTCGCTCCTTTTTCTGATGAAAATTTTCCGGCCTGCACCGCATATGTTTTATAGTTTCCCTCTGAAGATTCCGCATCTCCTGTGCCGGTTGTTTCAGATTTGTCTTTAGAAACATCTCCCGCTTTCACCGTCTGCCCTTGTGAACCTTTGTCAGCTGATGCTGGAGCGGCGGCTTCTTTACTTCCCGACATATTTAAGGCGACAAGGCCGAGCCCGGTGCCTAAAACAGCCGCAACGGCAATTGTCGTGACCGCTTTTTTAACTGGAGAAGACGGCTGCTTTTTTTTCGGAAAATGAGGGCCTGTTTTTTTCTTCTGGTATGGCGGAACGACTTTCGGGTCATCTTCAAATACCTCAGAATTCTTCTCATGATCCCAATTGAAATCTTCTTCTTTCGGATCTTCATGGGAGGCGGCGGTCTCCTGCTCCGCCTTTTTTGTTTCTTCCCAATTTGAAAATGTGACGGTCTTCTCCCCGCCTTCTTTCACATCTTCTTGTCCATACATCGTTTCTTCTTGTCCGTTAATGGTTACTTTAAGGGCATTGTTTTTGGCTTTGCTGTGCTTTTTGCTCTTCCTTTTTTTCAACGTCTCTTCCCCCTTGCATTCGTCTTGGCCGTACCTTGAACTGATCATGGTTCACACTTTAGCATAGGCGTAAAAAAAAAGAACAAGACTTTTGTCGTCTTGTCCAAAAAACGTTCGCCAAATTTTTCAAGCCCCGCCTGAAGCGAGCTTGATGTAAAACGAAAACAGCTCTTCACCGTATAAATAACTCAAAGCGCTCCCGGCTGAGATGGCCGGCGCAAACGGAAATGGCTGCTTTTTACCAAGCCTGCCCCGGGCTGCGGCGCACATACCGTATACGGCTCCGATCATGACGGAAAGAAAGAATGCAATGAGCACGAGCTTCACGCCGAGCGTCAGGCCGATCACCCCAAACAGTTTCACATCACCTGCGCCGATGCCTCCTTTACTGACAAACATGATAAAAACAAGCAGAAAAAATCCGCAAACGGCTCCGGCAAACCCTGCATACCATGAATCCAGCGGAGAAAACATACGCCCGGCGATGAAAAGCGGAAGAAAAAACAGCAGAACTTTGTCAGGAATCAGCATATATTGCAGATCCGTCATAGTAACAATCATGAGCAGAGACAGAAATAACAGCGCGACTAACAGTTCTTTTGAGAAACCGAAATGAATGCCTGCAGCCGTGAATAAACACGCCGTCCAGCATTCCGCCGCCGGATACATAACCGACAGCTTTGCACGGCAGTTTCTGCATCTGCCTCTTTGCAGAATATAGGAAACGACGGGCACAAGCTCCCCCCAGGAGAGCGGCAAGCGGCAAAACGAACAGGCTGAACGCGGCGAAATAACCGAGATTCGAAGCGGGATACGGCACGCTGCTGTATAAAAAAAAGAACCGAAAATCAAACCGAGAAAAAACAGAATCAAAAGCACTCAGACCACACCTTTACTATCAATCTGGCTCAGATTATAGCAAAGAAAAACAACCTGACTGAAATGGCTGAAAATATATTTTCAGCATAAAAACACCCGGCAAAACCTGAAAAGGGTCTGCCGGGCATCCCGAGGGGCTGTCAGATAAGCCGCTTTCTCATTTCTGAAATAAAATATAAGGAACCGGTAATGATGATGACATCATCCGCACCATCTTTTTGTTCAATCCACTCTTTCACACTGTCCGGGTTTTCATCGAAGCTCTTATCCATAAGACCGCTTGCGTTATAAAGGGCTTCAGCGCTTGAAGCACGCGGAAAGTCAAATGATACAAAGTGAATGGAGTCTGCTTCGTTTTCAAGCTTTTTAATCATTTCCTGATACGGTTTGTCTTTTAATGCGCTGAATACGACATGGACGTTTTTATCGGCAAAGCGCTGCCTGATCGTTTCTGTCAGCGTTTCAACGCCCTCTTCGTTATGTGCGCCGTCCGCAAACACTAAAGGGCGGCTTTGAAGACGTTCAAACCGGCCCGGCCATGATGCTTTTTTCAGGCCGTTTCGCATTGCTTCTTCAGAAATGGCTGCGGCTCCCAGACGATTCATCCATTCAGCGGCCAATATCGCCAATGCCGCATTCTGCCTTTGGTGAATGCCGATCAGCGACGTTTGAATGTTTTCATAGCATTTCGTTTCCGTTTCCAGCGAAAAGCTTTCACCGGACGGAAGCGCCGCTTCATTAAACAGTCTGCACGTTTTATATAGTGACTGATACGGAGCCTGCTTTTTTTCGGCTTCCGCTTCAATAACGCCGAGTGCTTCCGGCTGATTGACGCCCGTAATGACCGGAATGGAATTTTTAATGATACCGGCTTTCTGCCCGGCGATCTCCTCGATGGTATTGCCTAAAATCGCCATATGGTCATGTCCGATACTTGTAATGACCGACAGGAGCGGTTTCACAATATTGGTTGAATCAAATGTGCCGCCGAGCCCCGCTTCAAAAATGACAAAATCGATATCAGCCCGCTTCGCAAAATATAAAAATGCACACGCTGTAATGATTTCAAATTCTGTCACCGTTCCGGAATCGGTCTTATCGAGTTCATCCACTATCGGTTTTATGTCATTAACGAGCGTTCTCCATTCCTCATCAGAAATCGGCGTGCCGTTGACGCTGATACGCTCATTAAACGTAATGATGTAAGGCGATGTGAACGTGCCGACCGTATAACCGGCTTCTTGAAGCACGGAACGGATAAAAGCGACGGTCGATCCTTTGCCGTTTGTGCCCGCCACATGAATAGCGCGAATGTTCTTTTCCGGGTGTTCCAGTTTTTCCATCAGCTTTTCCATACGGAGAAGGCCCGGCTTAACGCCGAACTTGAGTCTGCCGTGAATCCAGCTGATCGCTTCTTTGTACGTATTAAACAATGAAATCCCCTCTTTTATACGACAAGGCGGTTTCTTAGGAAACCGCCCCGCTGTTTTATCAGCCTTTCAGCTCTGCAATCCGCTGCCGGACAGCTTCGCGTTTTGCCGTGTAGTCTTTCTCTTTTCCGCGTTCTTCTTCAATGACATGTTCAGGAGCTTTTTTAATGAACCCTTCGTTGCCGAGTTTTTTCTGAACGCGTTCGACCTCTTTTGTCAGCTTGTCGAATTCTTTTTGCAGACGGGCGATCTCCTCATCAATGTTAATCAGCCCTTCAAGCGGCAGAATGACTTCCGCTCCGGTGACGACCGCTGTCATCGCTTTGTCTGCCGCAGTGATATCCGTCCCGATTTTCAGCGTGCTCGGATTCGTAAAGCGTTCAACGTAAGAACGGTTCTTTTCCAGGCGGCCGGCAATGTCTTCGGTAGCTGTTTTAATGTAAAGCTCAACCTGCTTGCTCATCGGCGTGTTGACTTCGCTCCGGATATTGCGGACAGAACGGATTAATTCAACGAGCAGTTTCATATCCGCCGCTGCCTCTTTATCCGTATGCTCCGGCACCCGAACCGGCCAAGAGCTGATCGTGATTGACTCGCCTTCATGAGGAAGATGCTGCCAGATTTCTTCCGTTAAGAATGGCATAAACGGGTGAAGAAGACGCATCGTCTGGTCAAGCACGTATGCCAGAACAGAACGGGTTGTTTTCTTCGCCGCTTCATCTTCCCCGTACAGCGGAAGCTTCGCCATTTCGATATACCAGTCGCACACATCGTCCCAGATAAAGTTGTACAGGTGGCGTCCGACTTCACCGAATTCATAACGATCCGCAAGCTGTGTTACGTCTTCTATCGTTTCATTCAGTCTTGTGAGGATCCACTTATCAGCAACTGATTTTTCACCGGACAGATCAAGCTCGTCATACGTCATGCCGTCCATGTTCATTAATGCAAAACGGGAGGCGTTCCAAATTTTATTTGCGAAATTCCATGTGGATTCCACTTTTTCATAGCTGAAACGGAGATCCTGTCCCGGTGAACTTCCGGTTGCCAGGAAATAGCGCAGGGAATCCGCTCCGTACTTGTCGATGACATCCATCGGGTCCACGCCGTTCCCAAGGGATTTACTCATTTTTCTGCCCTGCTCGTCACGGATTAAGCCGTGAATCAGCACGTCTTTGAACGGACGCTCGCCGGTAAACTCAAGGCCTTGGAAAATCATCCGGGATACCCAGAAGAAAATGATGTCATATCCCGTTACAAGAACATCGGTTGAGTAATACCGCTTAAAGTCTTCAGCGTTTTCATCAGGCCAGCCCATTGTAGAAAACGGCCAAAGCGCGGAGCTGAACCATGTATCAAGCACATCTGAATCCTGTTCCCAATTTTCGCTGTCTTCAGGCGCCTCAAGGCCGACGTACACTTCTTTTGTTTCTTTGTGATACCAAGCCGGGATGCGGTGGCCCCACCACAGCTGACGGGAAATACACCAATCACGGATATTTTCCATCCAGTGCAGGTACGTTTTCTCGAACCGGTCAGGAACGAAGTGAACTTTCTCTTCTTTTGACTGAAGGTCAACCGCAGCATCGGCCAGCGGCTGCATTTTGACAAACCATTGTGTGGACAGGTACGGCTCAACAACGGCGCCGCTTCTCTCACTGTGGCCGACAGAATGCATATGGTCTTCGATTTTAAAGAGAACGCCGGATTCCTGAAGATCTTTGACGAGTTTCTTGCGGCATTCAAACCGGTCCATGCCGTTATATTGCAGCGCTTTTTCATTCATTGTTCCGTCTTCATTCATGACGAGAATCCGCTCTAAATTGTGGCGGTTTCCGAGTTCAAAGTCATTCGGATCATGGGCAGGCGTGATTTTAACGGCGCCTGATCCGAATTCCATATCAACATAATCATCGCCGACGATCGGAATTTCGCGGTTTGTAATCGGCAGAATCACCGTTTTGCCGATTAAGTGCTTGTAGCGCTCATCTTCAGGATGAACCGCGACAGCCGTGTCGCCAAGCATCGTTTCCGGACGGGTGGTCGCGATTTCAATTGAGCCTGAACCGTCTGCTAACGGGTAGCGCAAATGATAAAACGCGCCCTGTACGTCTTTGTAAATCACTTCAATATCGGATAAAGCCGTTTTTGTGGCAGGGTCCCAGTTGATGATATATTCGCCTCTGTAAATCAAGCCTTTCTCGTACAACTTGACGAATACTTCCCGCACGGCTTTGTTCAGCCCTTCATCAAGAGTGAAACGTTCACGTGAATAATCGAGTCCGAGTCCCATCTTGGCCCATTGGCTGCGGATGAAATCAGCATACTCTTCCTTCCACTTCCACGTTTCTTCCAGAAACTTTTCACGGCCGAGGTCATAACGGCTTGTGCCCTGTTCGCGGAGTTTCGCTTCGACTTTTGCCTGAGTGGCGATGCCGGCGTGATCCATGCCCGGAAGCCAGAGCACGTCATAGCCCTGCATGCGTTTCATACGCGTAACGATATCTTGCAGCGTCGTATCCCACGCATGTCCGAGGTGCAGCCTGCCCGTCACATTCGGCGGCGGAATGACGACAGAATACGGCTGTTTCGTTTGATCGCCGCCCGCTTCAAAATATTTTCCTTTCAGCCAAAAATCATAGCGGCCTTTTTCAATCGCAGACGGATCATATTTTGTCGGCATTGTTTGTTCATTTGTATCCATGATAACCCTCCAGCATGTTTAGAAATGGCTGAGCAACTAAAAAAGAGCCTTCATCCTGATAAAGGACGAAAAGCTCTTTCGCGGTACCACCTTTTTTCATGAACAGATTTGTTCATGCACTTAAACGGATAACGGGTGCGGCCCGAATTTCTCTACTGTATGTTCAAGAAATTATGCTCCCGGGCGACCTTCCAATGAGACGGCATAAGAAGCCTTTCAGCACAGTAGCTTCTCTCTCTTCATGCGTCTTTCTTGTACTCTTCCCGTTCAAAGCAGGTGTATTTATATCAGCTCATGATCTTATTTATTATGTTCTTTATTATAGTAAAAGTGTTTTTGATTCGTCAATCATCTTTTCCAAAAACCGCTGCCGTCATACATAAATGGGCATGCACCCCGCCCTTTCCCTTACATACGATACATAGAAAGGCGAATGTGAGGAGGAATTGCCCGTGAGAAAAAAATTCAATTCTTATTCGCTCCCCCAGTGGGCCAGACAGGTCCGCCTTGTATCCGCGCAAGTCATAATCCCGATTACGATCTTTCAGGGGATCAGGACGATTTTCTTTCCGACCACTTTTGATGTCCTGCTGCTTGCCATCCTGCTGTTTTTAGCGTGCGCCCTGCATTTGGAATGGATATAAAAACGAGTCCCGTTATGAAGAGGACTCGTTTTCCGCTTTTATTTTTTTCTCCCGTTCAATCTGATGAACCTTCATGAGAAAAGGCTCAACATTTTTCATCTGCCAAAACGCTCTTAATAATTGCGTGCACTCTTCTTTTTCAGAGCCCCTTTGGCCGGTCTGATACCGTTTCAGCACTTTGTACATGGCGGACGGATAAGCCATATAGCTGAGAAACAGGCTGATTTCCGCTTCACGGAGCGGGAATGATTTGTGATACGTATAAAACCAGTCCAGACATTCCGGGCATGCTTTCGGATAGCTTCTGAACATTCTGGAGTAAAAGCCGAGCAGGTCGTTTTGCGGAGGGCCCAGCGCAGCTTTCTCGAAATTTGTGAAAAAGCCCGATCCCGCATCATTATACAGAAAGTGGCGGCTCGATAGGCTGCCGTGATTGATCACCGCTCTCGTCTTGTCATGATCCTTTGCCGCGTCAAACCATTCTTCCAGACGTTCCAGAGCAAAATTGACGGCAGAAACCGTTTCTGTAAGATACGTAACAGCCTGCAGTTCAAAAGGTGAAAGATACCACTCTTTTTCCGCCCGTTCGGCGAATTGTTCATAGACAAGCTTATCATTTTCCCAATCTCTTTTCGTTGCTTCATAAAAGCCGCTGATATCTTCAGTCCGGATTTGGATGTCCCGCACAGTCGCAGAATGGAGCTTCGCGACCTCTTTAAAAAGGTAAACATGTTTTTGATCCCGTTCCTCTTCCTGATCGTACTGAAGCCAAGGCATTAAATAATAAGAATTCTCCGTCTGTCTTCCCGCAAAAAAATCGCCGGCATACGTGCGGCAGATCGGCACAAATGATCGGTAGCCTTTCTCCTCAATCTCAATCATAAGATCCGTAAATTCACTGCTGCGGGCCGGCTTGAGCTGTTTCAAAGCAAAAATGCCGTAGTTTGAGTAGACCTTCCAAACATGCGGGCTGACAGGCTCAATATACTCAGCCGCCAGCCCGTATTCCTGAAGCACTGATTGGACTGCTTCCATTCCATTCACCACATTTTTACGGCCTCTTTGTGCTTACGCATGGCTGTTATTATATTCAGGTATATACAGAAGCTGACCTTCTTCAAGCTCGTCATCAAACGATAAAGCATTCGTTCTGATGAGCTGCTGGGATGTTATGTCATATCGTTCACACACCCGGTCGATAGTATCTTGCTGCTGTACGATACAAATTTTCATTCTTGAAAACTTTTCTTCTTCCCTTGTAAATAATTTTGTCAAGTAATGAGAGTTGTCATTTTCCTTCTGCTCGGTTCCCGGTGCCGCTTCTTCATTCTTTCTTTCAGGCTTAAGCGGCTCAGGCTGTTCAGCTTGCGCCGGCTCCTCAGGCGGCAGTTTGGAAAACTGCAAAGACAAATCGAGAGGCTTCCCGGTTTCCTCCTCCGGCGGCGCCATCTTCCTTACCTCAATTTCAAACCCTTCTTCATCCTGAACCTCTTCTTCAAGCAGCTTAGGAGCGCTGTAAAACTCCTCTTCCTGCTGTTCCGGAACGAACTCGCGATAAACGGGCGCCTGCTCTTCTTGAAAAACCGCAGGCTCATCTTCGTCTTCTGACGCCTCATGATCGCTCTGACGGAGAAGCGGCTCGGCCTCTGGCTGCTCTTCTTTTTGAAGGAAGGGCTGTTCCGCAATTTTTGGTTTTTCTGCATGCGGAGTCAGAGTGAACGCAGGGAAAACCGGCTCGTTATCATCTTTTGGCTCTTCCTGCACTTCTGCTGAATCATCCTCAAATACAGGTCCATTCCTCACAGCCGACATGATTGCAGGCTCCTCAGCTTCTTCCGGCTCTTCTTCGTGTTGGAAGGAAACGGGAGGAGGAGGCTCAGTAAATGAAACAGGTTTCGGCACCTCTTCCTGCTCCCTCAGAATCGGGGCAGTCTCCTGCTCTTCTTCTTCCCGTTCCCTCAAAATCGGGGCTGCTTCCTGCTCTTCTTCCCGCTCCCTCAAAATCGGGGCTGCTTCCTGCTCTTCTTCCCGCTCTCTCAGAATCGGGGCTGTTTCCTGCTCTTCTTCCCGTTCCCTCAGAATCGGGGCTGCTTCCTGCTCTTCTTCTTCCCGCTCCCTCAGAATCGGGGCAGTCTCCTGTTCTTCTTCTTCCTGCTCTCTCAGAATCGGGGCTGCTTCCTGCTCTTCTTCTTCCCGCTCCCTCAGAATCGGGGCTGCTTCCTGCTCTTCTTCCCGCTCCCTCAGAATCGGGGCAGTTTCCTGCTCTTCTTCTTCCCGCTCCCTCAAAATCGGGGCAGTTTCCTGCTCTTCTTCCCGCTCCCTCAGAATCGGGGCTGCTTCCTGCTCTTCTTCCTCCAGCCTGATTAAAGGCGGGATTTCTTCCTCGTTCTTCTCGGTTTCTTGTGCTGCTTCTTCTGATACAGTCAAAGGTATTTCAGGCTCATGGCGTATCATTAATTCTGGTTCGTTTTCGTCCTCAGAATGATGTCCGGCAAGATTGATCATTTCTTCTCTGGCAAATTCAGGCGCCACGTACAAAGGGATCTCCGGCTCTTTTGGCTCGGATTCCTCAAGCAGCCCTTCAATTGCCAAATCAGCTTGAATGGTTAAGATCCTTGAATCCGTCAGCTGATAATCAAAGGCATCGATAAATACGAAAACATCATTGAGGTGGCTCACTTTATTTTTCGGAATCGTAATGTCCACCGGGAAACAATGAATGAGCTCGGCCGTGCCATCCTCCCTCGCCCTCACTTCCTCTACATGCCTCAGCTCCCTATCAAGCTCTTCAAAATGACTGCTGTGATCTATGTTGTACTCGCCAGTAAGTTCTAATGATCCTTTAATTGAGACATAATCATTTACTTCCTGCACCCTGATGTCAGGGTCTAATGAAATCGAAAGTAATTCAGAAACTTCCTGTCCTTTTTGGAAACAGATTGATTCTTCAACAGAAAATTGCAATCGGTGATTATGCGGCAAGTTCATATCCTCCTTTCATCTAATCCATACAATTAGATGTCACTAAAGGTGTATGCCGCAATCCGGGGAAATATGATAATGGAGGCATTGAAAAAAGCCGATACAAGTCTTGCTTGCATCGGCTTTTCTGTATCAGCGGCTGATCGCCTGGAACACTTTCTCAGCGGCTTGAATGGTTTTTTCAATATCCTCCATTGTATGCGCAGTGGAGAGAAACAATCCTTCAAATTGAGACGGCGGCAGAAATACGCCTGCATCAGCCATCCCTTTATAATATTTGGCGAACAGCTTTAAATCAGAAGATTTGGCTGCTTCATAGTTAATGACAGGCTCATTTGTGAAAAAGAAGCCGATCATTGAACCCGCCCGGTTAAACGTGTGCGGAATGCCATGTGCTTCAGCTGCTTTTGAAATGCCTTCTTCAAGCATATCGCCTTTTTTCACAAATTCTTGGTAAGATTCAGGTGTGAGCTGCTGTAACGTCTCAAGTCCCGCTGTCATGGCAAGCGGATTTCCTGACAATGTTCCCGCCTGGTAGATCGGACCGCTCGGCGCGATTCGTTCCATAATATCCGCTTTTCCGCCATACGCACCGACAGGAAGACCGCCGCCGATGACTTTGCCGAGACACGTTAAGTCAGGCGTCACGCCGAAATACCCTTGCGCACAGTTATAATCCACGCGAAAACCGGTCATGACCTCGTCAAAAATGAGCAGCGCGCCATACTGTTCCGTAATGTCGCGAAGTCCTTGTAAAAAGCCTTCCTGCGGCGGAACAACGCCCATATTGCCTGCTACCGGTTCAACAATGACCCCGGCAATATCTTCACCGTACTCCCGGAATGCGAGTGCAACGCTTTCCAAGTCGTTGTATGGAACGGTAATCGTATTCATTGCTATTCCTTCCGGCACGCCCGGGCTGTCCGGCAGGCCGAGTGTCGCCACTCCGGATCCCGCTTTGATCAGCAGCGAATCACCATGGCCGTGGTAACAGCCTTCGAATTTCAAAATTTTGTTGCGGCCGGTATATCCTCTTGCCAGACGCAGGGCGCTCATTGTCGCCTCTGTGCCGGAGCTGACCATCCGCACGATTTCAACAGACGGCACACGGTCAATGACCAATTTGGCCAGTTCGTTTTCCACTTCAGTAGATGCCCCGAAACTTGTCCCGTTCTCGGCTACTTTTTTCAGGCTTTCAACGACCCGGTCGTTCGTGTGGCCCAAAATGAGCGGCCCCCAGCTCAGGACGTAGTCGATATATTCATTGCCGTCAATATCAAAAATTTTCGATCCTTTTCCGCGCTGCATAAAGATCGGGTCCATATCAACTGATTTAAACGCGCGCACCGGGCTGTTCACTCCGCCCGGCATCAGTTTCTGCGCTTCTTTAAAAGCGGCTTTTGATTTTTCATAGCTTCTCATCTGCCTCAGCTCCCGTCAAATGAAATCGTTACTCAGCAAGCCATTTTGCTGCGTCTTTTGCATGATACGTCATAATCAGATCGGCTCCTGCACGTTTCATGCTCGTTAAAATTTCCAGCACCATTTCTTTTTCTTTAATCCAGCCGTTTTGGGCTGCCGCTTTCACCATGGAATACTCCCCGCTCACATTATATGCGACCAGCGGCAGGTGATGGCGGTTTTTCACATCACGCATAATATCTAAGTATGACATAGACGGTTTGACGATTAAAAAGTCAGCGCCTTCTGCCGCGTCTGATTCAGCCTCACGGAGCGCTTCCAAGCGGTTGGCCGGATCCATCTGATATGTTTTTCGGTCTCCGAACTGCGGCGTGCTGTCAGCCGCGTCGCGGAACGGACCGTAAAATTCACTTGAATATTTCACGGCATAAGACATGATCGGAATATTCGTGAATCCTTCTTTGTCGAGCGCTTCCCTGATCACTGTGACAAAACCGTCCATCATATTTGAAGGAGCGATGATGTCAGCGCCTGCTTTGGCCTGGCTGACGGCTGTCTGCGCCAGCAGCTCAAGCGACTCGTCATTTAAGATTTCTCCGTCTCTCACGACGCCGCAATGGCCGTGATCCGTGTATTCACAGAGGCATGTATCAGCGATTACGATCATTTCAGGATAATGCTTTTTAATTTCAGCAATCCCTTTCTGCACAATGCCGTGATCATGAAAAGCCTGGGTTCCGCAGGCGTCTTTTTCTTCCGGCACGCCGAAAACGATGACCGACTTAATGCCGAGCGATATCAGCTCAGCCATTTCATCCTTTAACAAATCGAGTGATACATGATAAACCCCCGGCATGGAAGGAACTTCTTTTTTTCCTTCGAGCCCTTCAACGACAAATAACGGGTAAATAAAATCTGAAGGGTGAAGACGTGTTTCTTTTACTAAATCTCTCATCGCAGCGTTCGCGCGCAAACGGCGGTGTCTGTTAAATGTTTGATTCATCATTATCAATCCTTTCCCGACATGCTGCACATGACGTCCAGCATGCCTTCAATCGTATAAGTGTCAGGCACATGGGATGAGATCCCGTATTCCAAGAGCGCTTTCTCTGTCAAAGGGCCGATGCTGATATAGCTCGCACCGCTGTTTTCCCACGCTTTTTCTCCGTCTCCGACCGCGTGCATAAACGTATGGACCGCCGATGAGCTGGTAAACGTAATAAAATCAAAATGAGAGCGGGATGCAGCCCGTCTCAGCTCGTCCATGCCTTTTTCATCCTGAATGGTATTGTATAACACCCATTCCCTTATTTGATAGCCAAGCGGCTCAAGCTCCGCTTTTATGACATCGCGTGATAAATTGCCCTTTATCACTGAAACGGGTTCGGCAGCTGATGCGTGCCGTTTTAAAGTATCAGCCAGACATTCCGCCACATACTCGTCAGGCATCGCATCCGTCCGGGCTCCCCGCTCTTTCAGGGCGCGCGCAGTCTTTTCACCGACGGCTGCGATTTTTTTCCGTCCCGAAAGCGCAAGACCGTGACGATCAAGATAGGAAAAAAAGAACCGGACACCGTTTACGCTTGTAAACACAAGCCATCCCGGCTCAGAAAGGTCTTCCCGGAGACTGTCCGCACATTCATCCGGGAGCGCTTCCTGAAAAGCGATCAGCGAAGCGGAAACAGCCGTTCCGCCGAGCGCCTCTACTTTTTTTCGGAACGGTGCGGCCTGTCTTTTGTTCCGGGTGACAAGCACGGTCTTTCCTTGTAAAGGAAGGTCATTTGCCATCCTGATCGAGCTCCTGTTTTACACTGTCGATTAATGCTTTGGCTCCTTTTTCAGACATCATCGCCGCACAGCGTTTCCCAATTTCTTCCGGATTATGTCCCGCCGCTGTTTCTTTATAAATCGTCTTTCCGTCCGGAGACGCGACAAGACCGACCAATTCAACCTCATCCCGGTCATTGACGGACGCATACCCGGCTATCGGCACTTGGCAGCCGCCTTCCATCGCGTGTAAGAAAGCCCGTTCGGCTGCCACCGTGCGCTGCGTATACTCATCGGTAAATTGCGCAAACAGCTTCAAAAGCTCCTCATCCGACTCTCTGCATTCAATGGCAAGAGCGCCTTGGCCGACCGCAGGCAGACAGCGGTCCGGTTCGAGAAATTCAGATACGACATCATCTTTCCAGCCCATTCTCGAAAGCCCCGCAGCCGCTAAAATAATAGCATCGTAATCTTCCGTTTCAAGCTTTTGAAGTCTCGTATCGATATTGCCTCTGATCCACTTAATTGTAAGGTCAGGGCGTTCAGCAAGAATCTGGGCGCTTCTTCTTAAACTGCTGGTGCCGATGATGCCCCCTTCTTTTATGTCGTCCAGCTTTTGATGCTCTTTTGAAATCAGCGCATCACGCGGATCCTCACGTTTCGGTATGCAGCCTATGACAAGACCCTCAGGCAAAACGGCGGGCATGTCTTTCATGCTGTGAACCGCCATATCAATCTCCTGATGCAGCAGCGCCTGTTCAATCTCTTTGACAAACAAACCTTTGCCGCCCACTTTTGACAGCGTAACATCGAGGATGCGGTCGCCTTTTGTGACAATCTCCCGGATTTCAAAGTTATAGGAAGGGTTCAATTCCTTCAATTTGTTAATCACCCATTTTGTCTGGGTCATAGCCAGTTTGCTCCGTCTGGAACCTACCTTAATCGTTCTCATTTTCTTTCCTCCCGAATCTGTTTGGGCGCGTGCGTTAACTGAACCAATGGAATTGCGACAGGCTTCCGAGCAGGAAGTAATTAATCATCAGCACGAGAAAACATGCTGAATTCCATAACGCCGCCACTTTTCCCTGCAGTTCCTTAATCATTCTGATATATAAATAGTAGCTGTATAAAAGCAGCACAATAAACGAACCGAGCACTTTTGAATCAAACCAGTACAGCGTTTCAAGCGACACATACGCCCAGATCACGCCTAATATCAGGCTCAACAGCAGCATCGGAACCCCGATGACATTTAAAACGTAAGCCATATAATCAAGTTTTGACAAATCTTCAATTCTCAACAGCCATTTTCCCCACTTTTTCTTCTTTAATAAAGAATATTGAAACTGATAAAGAAGCGAAAAAACAAAAGAAAGGGAAAAAGCGCCGTAAGACAGAATCGCCATTGTAATATGAATGACCAAAAGCTCTGAGACCAGCTGGCCGGAAAAAGCGGCCGAATGCTGATCCGTCGGTGAAAACGTATGGATCGCAATCATCGAGAAACCGATGACATTCGTGAAAAACACGATAAAATCAACGCGCAGAATCTGCGTGACCACAAGTGAGAGCGTGACAAGCACCCACGCATAAAAGTAAAGGGCCTCCGTAATATTCAAGACCGGAAATCTGCCCGTCTGCCACATGAAATAAGAAAGATAGACGGTTTGCAGAGTCCAGACAATAGAAAGCAACCAGAAGGCCATTTTCCCAGCCTTCCGGTTGTGTTGAAGAAAATCTATAAAGTAAAAAAGGACGCTTACTGCATAAATAACAATTGTCGCTTCATTAAGTCTTGCCATTGCTGTATCAATCATACAGCCCTCACTCACTTACAAGCGGACGTAAGCCCGTTTTTGCTTCTGCCTTTTGAAACGAATGAACCGTCTGGCGGTTATCCAGGCTTTTGTCCAGCTGGCGGCCGGCCTCTTCCTCAATATCGAAAATCTGCATAAACAGCTTCAGCTTTTCATCTGAATCCGCTTCAGCCGCAAGCTCTTTCGCTTTCAGAATCGGGTCTCGCAGCATTTGGTTAATGATGCTTTTCGTATGTTTGCTGAGAAGTTTTTTCTCTCTTACCGTCAGATGAGGCAGCTTACGCTCAATGCTCTGCATCGTATCGGACTGGATGGACAGCGCCTTTTCACGCAGCGCCGAAATGACCGGCACAACGCCGAGCGTATTAAGCCACTGCTTAAACTCAACAATTGCCGCTTCAATAAACAGCTCGACTTTTTCAGCGGTTTCACGGCGTTCTTGTAAGTTGGCTTCAACGATTCCTTCAAGGTCATCAATATCATACAAAAAAACACCTTCAAGATCGTTCAGCGCCGGATCGAGATCTCTCGGCACAGCGATATCCACCATAAATAACGGACGGCCTTTCCGCTGTCTGCCCGCTCTCTCCATCATTTCTTTAGACACGACGAAATCACTTGCGCCTGTCGAACTGATTAAAATATCAGCTTCAGCAAGTGCATGTTCAAGCTGGTTTAAGCTGCGCGCTTCTCCGGAGAAACGGTCAGCAAGCGCTTTTGCCTTCAAAAACGTTCTGTTGATGACCGTTACTTTGCCGATACCCTGACCGTGCAGGTTTTCTGCGGCGAGCTCGCCCATTTTTCCCGCACCGAGAATCAAAATGTGCTTATTTGACAATGAGCCGAAGATTTTTTTCGCGAGTTCAACGGCGGCGTAACTGACGGAAACGGCATTGGCGCCGATATCGGTTTCGGCATGCGTGCGTTTGCCGACGGTCACCGCCTGTTTAAACAGCTCATTGAAAATGGTGCCGATCGTCTTTTCTGCCTGCGCCGTTTTAAAGCTCGAGCGGACCTGGCCGAGTATTTGCGTTTCTCCGATGACCATGGAATCCAAACCGCACGCCACACGGAATAAATGCTCGATCGCCGCGTCGCTCTCATAAAATTTCAGAAACGGAGACAGCTCTTCTTTCGGCAGCGAGAACCATTCGGATAAAAATGTCTTTATATAATAACGGCCGGTATGAAGCTGGTCGACCACCGCATATATTTCGGTGCGGTTGCAGGTTGACACGATAATGTTTTCAAGAACGCTTTTTTCTTCTTTTAAACGGAGCATCGCTTCTGCAAGCTCATCCGGCTGAAAACTTATTTTTTCGCGTATTTCAATAGGGGCGGATTTATAATCTACTCCCACAACAAGAATATGCATCGCTTTCATGCACCCCCGTACATCGCAATTTATTTATAATCATTCTAACATAGAATTTATTATTTAGAATGATTATAACATAGTTTCTTCGGAAAAAATGTGAACAGATTTCAAAAATGTTGTGCTATAGTATAAA
Source organism: Bacillus sp. GZB (assembly GCF_001975995.1). Lineage (NCBI taxonomy): Bacteria > Bacillati > Bacillota > Bacilli > Caryophanales > Bacillaceae > Bacillus > Bacillus sp. GZB. The sequence continues at coordinate 253,740 of NZ_MTQG01000017.1, read as the reverse complement.
AAGCTCGTTTCCACTGTAATCATCATACTAAAAATCCTTTACTGCGGGTAGGTGACAGGATGAAAAAAACATCAATTTTATTACCGGGACTTCTGCTTGCCGCTTCATTATTCGCATGGCTTCAGAGCGGACAGGTTCACCTGTTTGCGAATCAGGGGGAATGGCCGGTGCTCCTTATGCTTTTGGGCGCCGTGCTCTTGTATCAGGGCAAAAAGGAAGCGGCCGGGCCTCACGTCCTGATCGGCATGCTTCTTTTCGGCATAGGTTTACACTTTTTCGCCAAACCTGAGCTCTCATGGTGGCCGGGAGATTTTGAAATGATTCTCTTCGTCTTCGGATTCTCCTTATTTGCGGCAGCCAGAAAAGAATATGTATACGAAGCGGTTGCCATGATTGGTTTTTCCCTCTTTTTATACTTCTTTAAACAAATTACGGCATGGCTGGAGTCCGTCCATATTCCGACGGAACACTTCAAAACATACTGGCCGTATGTTTTCATCGGAATCAGCCTTTTATTATTGTTTATCAAGCGGAACAAAACTATACGATAAAACCCAAAACGCACTGCGTTTTGGGTTTTTCATTACCGGCTGATCATTTTTTTAATGGCTCCCCATGCTTCATCTTTGCCTTTTTTCGTTTCAGAGGAAAATAAAATCAGCTCATCTTCAGGATCCATATCAAGCGTCTGTTTGACAACCTTTAAGTGCTTGTCCCATTTTCCTTTTGGAATCTTATCCGCTTTTGTCGCGATAACGATGACGGGAATGCCGTAATACTTCAGGAATTCGTACATGTTCACGTCTTCAGCAGACGGCGCGTGCCTGAGGTCGACAATCTGCACGCAGGCTTTCAGTTCTTCGCGGGTCGTCATATAGGTTTCAATCATTCTCCCCCATGCTTCCCGCTCGCTTTTGGAAACTTTCGCAAATCCGTACCCTGGAACGTCGACAAAATGCAATTCATCATTTATGATGTAAAAGTTTAAGGTCTGTGTTTTCCCCGGTTTTGATGACGTTCTGGCCAAGTTTTTCCGATTGATTAATGAATTGATAAAAGATGACTTTCCTACATTTGATCTTCCCGCCAGCGCGATTTCCGGAAGCCCCCCATTAGGGTACTGTTCGGGTTTGACCGCGCTGATCACGATTTCTGACTTTGTGACTTTCATTTCTTCTCTCCTACTAAGGCATGTTCCAAAACGTCATCCAGGTGAGAAACGAATATAAACTTCAGTCCTTCTCTGACGCTTTCTGGAATATCCTCTATATCTTTTTCGTTATCTTTAGGCGCAATAATAGTAGTCAGGCCCGCTCTGTGCGCGCCGAGCGCCTTTTCTTTCAGTCCGCCGATCGGAAGCACGCGGCCCCGCAGCGTGATTTCTCCCGTCATACCGACTTCGCGTTTTACCGCACGGTCCGTTAATGCTGAAACGAGCGCCGTGGCCATCGTAATTCCGGCAGAAGGGCCGTCTTTCGGCACCGCTCCTTCAGGGACATGGATATGAATGTCATACTTCTCATGGAATTTCGGGTCGATTCCGAACTGTTCCGCTTTCGAGCGGACATAACTGAAAGCGGCCTGCGCTGATTCCCGCATGACATCTCCAAGCTTCCCGGTCAGAATCAGCTTTCCTTTTCCTGGTGACAATGACACTTCGATTGACAGCGTATCTCCGCCGACCGTCGTATACGCAAGCCCCGTGACAACCCCGATTTGATCTTCGGTTTCCGCCTGTCCGTATCTGAATATCCGTTTTCCGAGGTAGTCGGCCAGATTTTTCTCTGTAACGGTAATGCGTTTTCTCTCCTCAGACACAATGGCTTTCGCAGCCTTTCGGCAAATGGCGGCAATCTGGCGTTCAAGCGTTCTCACGCCGGCTTCCCTCGTATAGTAGCGGATGATGTCCGTAATCGCCTGATCCCGAATCTGCAGGTTGCTCTTTGTGAGCCCGTGCTCTTTGATTTGTTTCGGAAGCAGGTGGTCTTTCACGATCTCCAGCTTTTCGTTTTCAGTGTAGCCTGACAGGCTGATAATCTCCATTCTGTCTCTGAGAGGTCCCGGTATGGAAGCAAGGTTATTCGCAGTCGCGATAAACAGCACTTTCGATAAATCGAACGTCTCTTCAATATAGTGGTCGCTGAATGTGCTGTTTTGTTCCGGATCCAGCACCTCAAGCATCGCCGAAGACGGATCGCCTCTGAAATCAGACGACATTTTGTCGATCTCATCCAGGAGAAAGACCGGATTTTGTTTGCCGGCTTTTTTCATCCCCTGTATAATACGGCCCGGCATCGCTCCGACGTATGTACGTCGGTGCCCGCGGATTTCAGACTCATCGCGCACTCCGCCCAGTGAAATTCTCACAAAACGGCGCCCCATGCTCGTACTGATTGATTTTGCAAGAGATGTTTTACCGACTCCCGGAGGTCCGGCCAGACAAAGAATCGGCCCTTTCAGCGTTTTCGTCAGCTGTTTCACGGCCAAATACTCCAAAATCCGCTCTTTCACTTTCTCTAAGCCGTGGTGCTCTTTATCTAAGATTTCCCCGGCTTTTTTAATATCAAGTTTATCTTCTGTTTCATCCGACCACGGAAGGGCGATGAGCCAGTCAATATAGTTGCGGATAACAGAGCTTTCCGCTGAGCTTGACGGCACTTTTTCGTAACGGCTTAATTCCTTAAGCGCCGTTTCTTTGACACGCTCAGGCATGCCTGCTTCTTCTATCTTTTCCGTGAGCGACTGAACTTCGCCGGTTTTTCCTTCTTTGTCGCCAAGCTCCTTCTGAATGGCTTTCATCTGTTCACGCAAGTAGTATTCCTTTTGAGTGCGTTCCATCGAACGTTTGACGCGCTGACCGATTTTTTTCTCAATCTCCAACACTTCTTTTTCATTATGAATGGAACGGATGACTTTATTCAGACGTTCTTTAATATCCGCCGTTTCTAAAATGTCCTGCTTGTCCTTTAATTTCAGCGGGAGATGAGAAGCGACGATATCCGCCATTCTGCCGGGCTCTTCAATATCAGTCACAGCCGCATACGTTTCTGCGGAGATTTTTTTAGAAATTTTTATGTACTGGTCAAAATGGTCCAGCAGCGTCCGCATAAGCGCTTCGTCTTCCACGTCTTTTGAATCATCCTCATGCATCAGCTGTATATCGACCGAAGTATAATCTTCGAGCTCGGTGTATTCAAGGATCTGCGCCCGCTGAATTCCTTCTACAAGCACTCTGATCGTACCGTTGGGCAGCTTCAGCATCTGTTTAATTTTTGTATAAGTGCCGACGGCGAAAATATCCTCTTCACCCGGTTCGTCTATCGAAATATCCTGCTGAGTGGCTAAAAAAATCATATGATCATGCATCATTGCCTGTTCAAGAGCCTGAACCGACTTGTCACGGCCTACATCTAAATGTAAAACCATTGTCGGGTATACCAATAAGCCTCTTAAAGGGAGGAGCGGGATGCTGCGTTTTGTATCTTCTGCCATGTGACTGACACCTCCGTGACTTTAGTATGAACCATTATAATACAACTTTTTCATCGTTGTACAATTCCGGGATCGGGCAAAATCGGCTTATCCGCCTGCCCTGTATATAAAACAGTCTCTTCGTAGTATACCCTTTCTTTCTGTTCTGAAAAAGGAAAAGATGTCCTCCATAAAAAAACCCCATTATAAAAATGGGGTTTATACGGATTCTTTATTCATTTGGATATCAAACGGTTTTTGTTCTGAAGGTGGGTCAACCAATATGACGTCCAGCACTTCCTGGAACGTTTTTACCGCTTTAATGGTGATTCCGTCTATTCGTTTCAGAATGGACTGCTGATTTTCATATGGGATAATGACCGTTTTTGCTCCGGCCTGTTTTGCGGCTTTAATTTTCGGAATGACGCCGCCGATCGGTTTGACAAGCCCCGTCAGGCTGATTTCTCCCGTCATCGCCACCGTATGGTCGATCGGGATGCGGTGAATCGCGGAAAAAATCCCCGCGGCCATCGCGATACCTGCTGAAGGTCCGTCAATCGGGCCTCCGCCCGGAAAATTGACGTGAATGTCATAGTCTGAAGGTTTGATGCCCATTGTGCGCAGAACCGTCAGAACATTTTCTACAGATCCCTTCGCCATGCTTTTGCGGCGGATCGACTTCGATTGGCTGCCGATGCTTTCTTCCTCTGCAATTCCCGTGATATTCAGGCTTCCTTTGTCCTGCGCAGGTGTGACATTCACTTCGATTTCCAGCAATGCGCCGCTGTTCGGCCCGTAGACAGCAAGTCCGTTCACGATGCCGACTTGCGGTTCATCGGCGATTTTCTGCTCATTTTTAGGTGTAAGCTGACTGGAATGAACAACCCATTCTATATCTTCTGTCGTAATTTCTTGTCTGTCCTCAGTCACCGCCATGCCGGCGGCGATCTGGATCATATTGACGGCTTCACGTCCGTTTCTCGTATATGTGGTCAGCACACTGAGAGCTTCGTCAGAAATCTCTTTCTGAATTTTGTCGGCTGCTTTTTTCGCAACGATTTTAAGTTCATCCTTTTCCAGCTCGCGGAAAAATACTTCAAGACAGCGCGAACGGATGGCCGGCGGAATTTCATTCGGCATTCTCGTTGTCGCTCCGATCAAACGGAAATCTGCCGGAAGCCCATTTTGAAAAATATCATGAATGTGATTCGGTATTTGCGTATTTTCTTCACTGTAATACGCACTGTCTAAAAATACTTTTCGATCTTCAAGCACCTTCAGCATTTTATTCATCTGAATCGGATGAAGCTCGCCGATTTCATCAATAAACAATACCCCGCCGTGAGCATGGGTCACAGCCCCCTGTTTCGGCTGCGGAATGCCTGCTTGGCCCATCGCACCCGCTCCCTGATAAATCGGATCATGCACTGAACCGATAAGCGGATCGGCAATCCCCCGTTCATCAAACCGCGCGGTCGTCGCATCAAGTTCAACAAAAACAGCCTGCTTTTGAAACGGTGACTGTTTATGTTTTTTCGCTTCTTCCAATACCAGCCGCGCCGCAGCCGTTTTTCCGACTCCCGGAGGACCGTAAATAATGACGTGCTGCGGGTTCGGTCCGCAAAGCGCTGCTTTTAACGCTTTAATTCCGTCTTCCTGACCGACAATGTCCTGAAAACTTTTCGGCCGCACCTTTTCTGATAAGGGTTCTGATAAACTGATGGCGCGCATTTTGCGCAGCTGTTCCATTTCTTTTTTTGATTCTTTATCTATCGTCACTTTTTGTGTACGCTGGTTTTTGAGCAGATTCCAAAAATATAATCCGATGACTATCCCGAAAAACAGCTGTACAAATAATGCGATCCCTGTCCAACTCATGCTGGTCCCTCCTGAAAAAACGATTTATGTATCCAATTCATTCCTCTGTCCGCTAGTATCTCCCAGCAAAGCCCGGAATAAACATTTTCAGAAGGGTCAGGACAAGAAAAAAAACCTCCTGATCAATTCGAGTCAGGAGGTTTTGTCATGTTATGCTGATGTTTTATCTTGGCCGACAACTGTGCCGTCTTTTAATACAAGACGCGGTGCTTCACCGTCTGCGACTGTCGCTCCGGTAATGACACATTTTTCAATATCATCGCGGGACGGCAGATCAAACATGACGTCAAGCATGATGCCTTCAATGATAGAACGCAGGCCGCGTGCGCCTGTTTTACGCTCGATCGCTTTTTTCGCAATTTCAGATAATGCCTCGTCTTCAAATTCAAGCTCGACATCATCAAGTTCTAACATTTTCTTGTATTGTTTGACGAGTGCGTTTTTCGGTTTAGTCAGAATTTCAACCAGTGCCGTTTCGTCAAGCTGCTCAAGGCTTGCAATGACAGGAAGACGGCCGATGAATTCAGGAATCAGACCGAAACGGAGCAAGTCTTCCGGAAGAACTTTAGAAAGCAGTTCTTCTTTTTCCAGGTCTGCCGCTTTATTATCTGAGCCGAAACCGATGACTTTTTGTCCGAGACGGCGTTTGATAATTTGTTCAATGCCGTCAAATGCACCGCCGCAAATGAACAGAATATTCGTCGTATCGATCTGGATGAATTCCTGATGAGGATGTTTGCGTCCTCCTTGAGGCGGCACGCTTGCAACCGTTCCTTCAAGAATTTTCAGCAGCGCCTGCTGAACGCCTTCGCCTGATACGTCGCGTGTAATGGACGGGTTTTCAGATTTTCGCGCTACTTTATCGATTTCATCGATATAAATAATGCCTTTTTCTGCTTTTTCCACATCATAGTCTGCTGCCTGAATCAGCTTGAGGAGGATGTTTTCTACGTCCTCACCGACATATCCGGCTTCAGTCAGAGATGTAGCGTCCGCGATCGCAAACGGCACGTTCAGAATACGCGCAAGCGTCTGGGCAAGAAGTGTTTTCCCGCTTCCAGTCGGTCCGATTAAAGAAATGTTACTTTTAGAAAGCTCAACATCATCCACTTTACTGTTGGAATTGATGCGTTTGTAATGGTTGTATACCGCAACCGCAAGTGATTTCTTCGCCTGATCCTGTCCGATGACATATTCATTCAGAATCTCACGGATTTCCTGCGGCTTCGGAACGTCTTTAAATTCGACTTCTTCTTCCGTACCAAGCTCTTCCTCTACGATTTCTGTACAGAGCTCAATACATTCGTCGCATATATATACACCCGGTCCTGCAACCAGCTTACGAACCTGATCTTGCGTTTTTCCGCAGAACGAGCATTTCAATTGTCCTTTTTCCTCGTTGAATTTAAACATTCTTTCACCCCTTAATCTTGTCTCACTTTTTCTTTTACCTGAAGGGCAAAAGAAAACGGTTCTTGCTACGATCGAGTATGTATTGCATTTTACCATACTTTCCAGTAAGACGGTAACAATGTGTTTCGCACTTGCACATTCTATATGTATGACGAAAAACAGCCCGGCAATGACTATCTTGCCCCAAGAAAAAGAGTTATATCATAATTGTACAAAACAAGGCACGAATTAATCGCGCCCTGTTTTATTATGTCTATTATTATGAACCATATTAACGGTTTTCTACAAGAAAATCAATTGCTTTTCGAACTTTTAAATCTTCTTTCATCGCGTCAGTTGAACCGATTGCCTGCTTGATGTTTTCAACCGGCATGTTGTAAGCTTCAGCCATTTTAGTCAGCTCAGCTTCAACTTCTTCGTCTGTTACTTCAAGGTTTTCAGCTTGAGCGATCGCTTCAAGAGTCAGGTTTGATTTTACGCGTTTTGCGGCATCTTCTTTCATTTGCTCTTTTAACGCGTTTTCGTCTTGGCCTGAGAATTGAGTGTAAAGCTCAAGGTTCATGCCTTGCATTTGCAGACGCTGTTCGAATTCTTTCAGCATGCGGTCAAGCTCAGTGTCGATCATCGCTTGAGGAACATCAGCTTCAGCGTTTTCAGATGCTTTCAGAACAAGCTCTTCACGCAATTTAGCGTCAGCTTCGTTTTCTTTCGCTTCTTCAAGGCGTTTTTTTGTTTTCTCAGTTAATTCAGCAAGCGTTTCAACTTCTTCGTCAATGTCTTTTGCGAATTCGTCGTTAAGCTCAGGAAGCTCTTTCGCTTTGATTTCATGAATTTTCACTTTGAAAACAGCTGGTTTTCCAGCAAGCTCTTCAGCGTGGTACTCTTCAGGGAATGTTACTTCAACATCCTTTTCAGCGCCTGCTTCAAGGCCTGTTAACTGCTCTTCGAAGCCCGGGATGAATGAACCTGATCCTACTTCAAGTGAGTAGTTCTCAGCTTTTCCGCCTTCAAACGCTTCCCCGTCAACGAAACCTTCGAAGTCAAGAACGACTGTATCGCCGTTTTCAACAGCGCCTTCTTCTTTCACGACAAGCTCAGCCTGACGCTCTTGAAGCGCTTTAAGTTCGTTTTGTACATCTTCGTCAGTAACGGCAGTGTCATCTTTTTCGATTCCTAAGCCTTTGTAGTCGCCAAGTTTTACTTCCGGTTTTACAGTCACTTTTGCAGTGAAAATCAAACTTTCGCCTTTTTCGATTTTTTCAACATCGATTTCAGGGCGGTCTACAGGCTCAATGCCGGCTTCTTCAACCGCTTTAGGGTATTCTACAGGAAGTAAAATATCTAAAGCATCCTGGTAAAGAGCTTCAACGCCGAAACGCTGTTCGAATAAACCGCGGGGAACTTTCCCTTTGCGGAATCCAGGAATAGAAACCTGTTTTACTACTTTTTTAAATGCATCATCAAGAGCTGTTTTGAACGTATCCGCATCAACTTCAACCGTTAATACGCCTTCGTTGCCTTCTTGTTTTTCCCATTTTACAGACATGTGTTTCCCTCCAAAAATCTATTCAGGTTGTGTCGGTCTTCCATTCTAAAGCAATCCGCGGCTTTGTCAAAGAAAAAACCGCTTTGAATCAGAATCATTATGTAATGAACTGGCAGCCTGTCCAACCGTAATTCTCATTTCAGTTAAACCGCTATACATAAATACAACCACTATATTATAACATAACGCCTACCGCTTTCAACTATATGGTGTGATTTACAAATAAGAAATTTCTTCAATATCCTTAATCATCGTGCAGGCTTCTTCAAGTTCGCGGCTGTCAAACTCGTACATCATATGAAGTTCCTCCGGCTCAATGTCAATACCGTGCATCTCGTAACCGACCTTATGAAGCGCCGCCGCCCATAAATCTGCGTTCATAAACTTCGGCATAAAAGGGTGCAGGACGTACAGATGCCTTCTCCACAGCTCCTCGACGGCAGCGTATAATGTAGGGTTTTCATTGCCGAGCGTTTCATCAAGCACCCGGAGAACGCGATGCAAAACCGGAGCCGCATCAGGCTGAACCGTTTCACTCGGAACCGCGGTCATTGAATCGCCGAATTTTGTAATATGAACCGGCTTGCTGTAGTCATGCTCCGCCATCAGCGTCAAAATCATCGTCTTGATAAGCGGATGTGCGCCCGGATCTTGAAGAATCGTTTTTAAGAGACCCGTGTATTTTGCAATATTGCGGTCTTTGAGAGAATGAATCAGATTCATTTGTTCAGCGGGGCTGTTCAGCACTTTTTCCGCATCAAGAATGTCCTCGTATTCCTCCTCCCACGCTTCATCCTGCTGGTCGGGATCGGTCATTTTGCGGCTGAATTCGAGCAGCCGGTAGAATTGCTCCGCACTTTCTGCGGGCAGCTGGTTTTCTTCCAGCACAGCTTCAATCGTGCTTTTGACTTCTTCATATTGTTTCAGCTGAATTAAAATGGTCATGTACACCTGCAGTACGGTGAAATAATGGCCGTACCCTTCATTCAGCATTTTCTCGCAAACTTGTTTTGCTTCTTCCAATTCCCCGAGTTCCAGAAAACAAATCGCCATGCCTAAATGTACGTCGGACTCGGTATCGCCGTGGCTTACCGCCTCTGAGAACAGTTCGAGGGCCTCCTGATATTGTTTATCCTTCATGGCGGCCATCCCTTTATCAACCAAGCGTTCTTTCAGACGGGGGAAAGGAATGATATCAGCTTTTTTCTTGTCATGCGTCATACTTTATTTCCTTTCAGGCGCTATTTTTTTCAAGTGTATCAACACGCGTCAGGAAACACAAGAAAGGATGGTGCGCACGGTAAAAAAAGCCGCCGGACAGATGCCGGTCGGCTTTTTTCAGGCTTGAAGCCAAGAACTTCTTTTCGATTCAAACTGCTGAATGTCGTCCTCCAGCAGAAGCGTTAATGAAATTTCATCATAACCGTTGATCAGCATTTCCTTCCAGTGAGGATCGACTTCAAATGAAATCTCTTTTCCTTCACTGTCGTGAATGAGCTGGTTTTCCAAATCAACCGTCATGTTAAGAGACTGATTTTCATATTGACCGGCGAGTTTTTTCCACTGATCATACGGCATACGGATGGGAAGCATACCGTTTTTAAAACAGTTTTGATGAAAAATATCGGCAAATGACGGAGCAATGATGATTTTGAAGCCGTAATCATCCAGCGCCCAAGGAGCGTGCTCACGGGATGATCCGCAGCCGAAATTCTCCCCGGCAATTAATATGGACGCGCCTTCATAGACTTTGCGGTTTAATTCAAATTCAGGATCAGGCTCACCGTTCTCAAGGTATCTCCAATCAAAAAACGCGAATCTGCCGTATCCTGTTCTTTCAATTCTTTTCAAAAACTGTTTCGGAATAATCTGGTCCGTATCGACGTTGATCCGGTTTAAGACAGCCGCTTTTCCCGTATGCGTTTTTAAAGGTTCCATCTTTTCGCGCACTCCTTACACAACTGTTTTTTCTTGATAAAACTTTCTTACATCGACGAAATGCCCGTGAATGGCCGCCATTGCCGCCATCGCCGGACTGACAAGGTGTGTTCTCGCGCCTTTTCCCTGTCTGCCTTCGAAGTTGCGGTTGGAAGTGGAAGCGCATCGTTCCCCTTCAGGCACGACATCATTGTTCATACTGAGGCACATGCTGCAGCCTGATTCTCTCCATTCAAAGCCGGCCTCGAGAAACACGCGGTGCAGCCCTTCTTCTTCGGCCTGCTGTTTCACGCTTTGAGAACCCGGCACCACAATGGCTCTGACGCTGTCGGCGACTTTTCGGCCTTTGATCATATCCGCAGCCTGGCGAAGATCGGTCATCCGCGAATTTGTACAGGAGCCGATAAACACATGCTCGACTTTAATATCTTCAATTTTTTGATTCGGTGAGATTCCCATGTATTCGTACGCGCGGATGGCTTCTTTTTTACCGTCTTCAGAATCAATCGTTTCCGGCGCCGGTATTTGGGCATCGACCGGGAGAACCATGCCGGGATTGACGCCCCATGTTACCATTGGAGAAATCTCGCTGCCGTCTAACACGATGGAATGATCGTATACGGCGCCCGGATCGGTTTTTAACGCTTTCCATTCTGCGGCGGCTTTGTCAAACTCTTCGCCTTTAGGCGCGTATTTACGGTTTTTACAATATTCGATCGTCGTGTCATCAGGAGCGATCAGTCCCGCCCGGGCTCCCGCTTCTATTGACATATTGCAGACGGTCATGCGTTCGTCCATAGACATGTTTCTGAATACTTCCCCGGTGTATTCAATGACATATCCAGTACCGAATTTCACCCCGTATTTTCCGATGACCGACAAGATGACATCCTTCGCGGTCACTCCTTTTTGGAGCGTTCCGTCAACGCGGATTTCAAGCGTTTTCGGCCGCTGCTGCCATAATGTCTGTGTGGAGAGAACATGTTCCACCTCACTTGTGCCGATACCGAAGGCAAGCGCTCCGAACGCGCCGTGAGTCGATGTATGGCTGTCTCCGCAAACGATCGTTTTCCCCGGAAGTGTCAGACCAAGCTCAGGCCCGACTACGTGAACGATTCCCTGGTCTGCGCTATGAAGATCCGCAAGACGGACGCCGAACTCCTCGCAATTCCGTTCAAGCGCGGTTACTTGGCGCTTTGCGACTTCATCTTTAATGTCAAAACGGTTGACGGTCGGAATATTGTGGTCCATCGTCGCGAATGTGTTCTGCGGCCGTCTGACCTTTCTTCCCTTCTGCCTTAACCCTTCAAACGCCTGAGGAGACGTCACCTCATGAATTAGGTGCAGATCAATATAGAGAAGGTCGGGTTTTCCTTCACCGCTTTTTACAACATGCCGATCCCAAATCTTTTCGATGATTGTTCGAGGCATCATCTTTGTTTCCTCCCTCTACCTATGAACTAAGACCGCTTTCTTTAAAGCGTCACACTATAGATTTTGTATTCGAGCCGGCTAATGCGGCTTTTACTTTTTCAGTAATGTCATGCGTTCCGGCATATTGGCCGTCCCGGGCGATATCACGTGTACGGCTGCCGTCTGCAAGCACCTTTGCGACCGCCTTTTCCACCGCCTGCGCTTCGTTTTCAAGTCCGAAAGATGTTCTCAAAAGCATCGCCGCTGATAAAATCGCCGCAAACGGATTGGCCATCCCTTTACCGGCGATGTCAGGCGCAGATCCATGCACGGGTTCAAACAAGTGAAGACCTGAACTTGATAAACTGGCTGACGGCAGCATGCCGAGCGAGCCTGTCAGCATGGAGGCTTCATCGCTTAAAATATCGCCGAACATATTCTCAGTTACGATGACGTCAAATTGGCTCGGAGCGTAGATGAGCTGCATCGCGGCATTATCGACAAGCATATGTTCAAGCGTCACGTCAGGAAATTCTTTTGCGATTTCCTCTGCGGTTTCCCGCCACAGCCTGCTTGAAGAAAGCACATTCGCCTTATCAACGGACGTCACTTTTCCTTTTCTGCCGGCAGCCATCCTAAAGGCTTCTCTGACAACGCGTTCGATTTCTTCTTTCTTATAAAAAAGGGTATCGACCGCTTCCTTTTCTCCCGCTTCATTGACATACTGTCTGCTCGGTTCTCCGAAGTAGAGGCCGCCCGTCAGTTCCCTGACGATTACAAAGTCGACGCCGCTGATATATTCTTTTTTCAGCGGAGACGCCTCAGACAAGCTTTCAAATACGGTCACAGGACGCAGATTGGCAAACAGGCCAAGTTTTTTTCTGATGCCGAGCAGGCCTTTTTCCGGTCTGAGCTCCGGAGGATTTTGGTCCCATTTCGGTCCGCCGACTGCCCCGAGCAGGATGGCGTCGGATCTTTCACAAAGAGCCACCGTCTCCTCAGGAAGGGGGTTTTGATGGGCGTCAATGGCCGCTCCCCCGATCAGTCCGTTTTCAAATTCAAATTCATGTCCGAATTGTTCGGCAACGCTTTTCAATACATCTGCCGCTGATTCCGCCACTTCCGGTCCGATTCCGTCACCGGGAAGCAAAGCAATGCGTTTTTTCAAATCAAACGTTCTCCTTTCTATTACGAGCCGACCGCAGTCTGTCTCTTTAATCCGTCTATATTGCAATCCAGCACCAATTGTCGGTTCACGGCGTTCAAATATGCTTTTGCAGAAGCTTCCAGAACATCCTGCGCGATTCCCCGCCCTGATGATTCTTTTCCGTTCACGGTCACTCTGACGTAAACCTGAGCCAGCGCGTCTTCGCCTTTCCGGTTGGATTGGATGCGGTAGTCTGTCAGTTCAATATTTTTATCGATGCAGCGCCCAAGCGTATTATAAACGGCTTCTACGCTGCCCGCCCCCGTTGCCGCCTCTTGCATCAGCTGTTCGTTTTCCTGATTTTTTAAAGAGACTGTTGCAGTCGGCACCTGAGACGTCCCGTAATGCACTTGCAGAGACAAAAATTCATAGCCGATTTTTTTGTCCGTCACTTTTTCTTCTAAAATAAGAGAAATCAAGTCATCATCAGTGATTTCTTTTTTCTTTTCGGTCAGTTCTTTAAACATCGTAAAATATTTATTGATTTCATCACTATCAAACTGGAATCCAAGCGTATTCAGGCGGTCTTTGAACGCGTGGCGCCCGGAATGCTTTCCGAGTACGAGTGCATCAGCAGTCACGCCGACCAGTTCCGGTGAAATGATTTCATATGTTGATTTTTCTTTCAGGAAACCGTCTTGGTGAATACCCGACTCATGTGCGAAAGCGTTATCTCCGACGATTGCTTTGTTGCGGGGAACGGCCATGCCCGTCAGTTTGCTGACAAGATCACTCGTCCGCTTCAATTCATGAAGATTGAGAGATGAATCGGCTTGATGCGCGTCATTTCTGACATGAAGCGCAACGGCGATTTCCTCTAGCGCGGCGTTCCCGGCTCTTTCTCCTATGCCGTTAATGGCGCATTCAATTTGATCAGCGCCGTTCTCAATTGCCGAAAGTGAGTTGGCAACCGCCATTCCGAGATCATCGTGGCAATGGGCTGAGAGCTTTACCCGGCTGATATTCGGAACGTGTTCCTTCATATATTTAAAGATGTTTCCGTATTCAGCCGGCGTCAGGTAACCTACAGTGTCCGGCAGGTTGATGACGCTCGCGCCGGCATCAATCACTTTTTCCACGATTTCAGCCAGAAACGGAAGTTCGGTGCGGCATGCGTCTTCTGCTGACCATTGAACGATCGGAAAGCGTTCTTTTGCATACTTCACCATTTCAACCGCTTTTTCCTTAACCTCTTCCCGTGTCATTTTCAGCTTATGCTTCAGATGAATGTCAGAGGTGGCGATAAAGATGTGAATCCGCGGGCTGGCCCCGTCTTTCAGCGCTTCCCAGGCTGCGTCGATGTCACCTTTGACAGATCGGGCAAGCCCTGTTACCGAACAATTTTTAATCGTTCTTGCGATTTCCTGCACGGCTAAAAAATCACCTCGGGATGAAGCGGGAAATCCCGCTTCAATAATGTCCACCCCGAGTCTTTCAAGCTGCTTGGCTATCGCCAGTTTCTCCCGGGAATTGAGGTTGACCCCGGGGGATTGTTCACCGTCACGAAGGGTCGTGTCGAAAACATTAATTTTGCGCAACGGAGACCACCGCTTCCTTCTTTTTGCCTTGTTTGACAAACGGCATCATTTCACGAAGCTGTCTGCCGACCTTTTCAATCTGATGCTCGTTTTCGCTTGCATTGATCGCATTGAAGCGAGGACGGTTCACTTGGTTTTCCACGATCCATTCTTTCGCGAATGTACCGTTTTGAATATCCGTTAATACTTGTTTCATCGATTCTTTTACCTTTGCATCGACTACGCGCGGCCCTGAGACAAAATCTCCCCATTGAGCCGTATCAGAGATAGAGTATCTCATGCCCGCCAATCCTTCTTCATACATCAAGTCTACGATCAGCTTCAGTTCGTGCAGACACTCGAAGTATGCGAGTTCAGGCTGGTAGCCGGCTTCTGTCAGCGTTTCAAAACCCGCTTTGACAAGCGCCGTTAAACCTCCGCACAGAACAGCCTGCTCACCGAACAAATCCGTTTCCGTTTCTTCCTTAAATGTTGTTTCAAGAACGCCCGCACGCGCTCCGCCGATTCCTTTTGCATAAGCAAGAGCCGTATCTTTCGCTTCTCCTGATACATCCTGGTAGATGGCAAACAATGCCGGTACGCCCGCGCCTTGTTCATATGTTCTTCTGACAAGGTGTCCAGGTCCTTTAGGGGCGACAAGGAATACATCCACATCAGCAGGAGGCACGATCTGATGGAAATGGACGTTAAATCCGTGTGCGAATACCAATGATTTGCCCGCCGTCAATTCATCTTTGATTTCAGCTTCATATACTTTTTGCTGCTGTTCATCCGGAAGAAGAACCATAATGATATCAGCCTGAGCAGCCGCTTCTCTTACCGAAAAGACTTTATGACCGTCTTCTTGGGCCTGTGTAAATGATTTGCCTTGTCTGACGCCGACAATGACATCAATTCCGCTTTCTTTTAAGTTCAGCGCATGTGCGTGACCTTGTGAACCGTAACCGATAATCGCTACTTTTTTACCTGCCAATACGTTCTCTTTGATATCACCGTTATAATATACTTTTACCATTTTAATCTCTCCCTTTTTTGTGTTATACAATTGAAATTGTTTTATTGGATGACGCCTTCTGCTGGGTTCCCCTCGCAAAAGCCGTTGTGCCCGTTCTCGCGATTTCTTTAATGCCGTAAGGTTTGAGAAGCTCTATGAGCGCTTCGATTTTATTAGATTCGCCGGTAACCTGAACGACGATGCTGTCTCTTGAGACATCAACGACGGAAGCTCTGAACGGCTCAATGATTCCATTGATTTCCGTTCTGGCCGACGGTGCGGAAACAACTTTGATTAATGCCAGCTCACGCTGTACAATCGATTGGTTTGTAATATCCGTCACTTTCAGGACGTCAATTTGTTTGTTAAGCTGCTTTGTCAGCTGCTCTACGTCATTTTCGCCTTCCACATGGACGACAAATGTAATCCTTGAAACACCGCTTGTTTCCGTGTGGCCTACAGTGATGCTTTCGATATTATAGTGTCTTTTTGTAAACAGGCCGGTGATCCGGTTTAATACTCCCGAGCGGTTGACCACCGTTAATGTGATAATGCGTTTCAAGGTTTCACCCCCACCATTTCATGAAGTCCTTTACCCGGCGCAATCATCGGGAATACTTTCTCGCTTTTGGCGACCCGGACGTCAATAACGGCCGGTTCTTTTGATGAAAGCACCTTTTTAAGCTCTTCTTCCGCCTCTTCCTCCGATGAAATCCGGACGCCTTTAATGCCGTAGGCTTCTGACAATTTGACAAAGTCAGGCTGCGCCGAGAATTTGGATTCAGAATAGCGCTCTTCATAGAAGATTTCCTGCCACTGTCTGACCATGCCCAGACATTCGTTGTTCAAGATAACCACTTTGACAGGAAGATTCAGCTGCCGGATGACATCTAATTCCTGAAGGGTCATCTGAAAACCGCCGTCTCCGAGGATGGCAACGACCGTGGCGTTACGATCGGCCAGCTGCGCTCCGATAGCCGCCGGAAGGCCGAAGCCCATTGTGCCGAG
This sequence comes from Bacillus sp. GZB, assembly GCF_001975995.1. Taxonomy (NCBI): domain Bacteria; kingdom Bacillati; phylum Bacillota; class Bacilli; order Caryophanales; family Bacillaceae; genus Bacillus; species Bacillus sp. GZB. The sequence continues at coordinate 237,334 of NZ_MTQG01000017.1, read as the reverse complement.
TCCCCCCGAGGTCACCCACTTATCAGCCTTTCGGAAAGGATAAAACTGAGCCGCCCACATCTGGTGCTGGCCGACATCCGTCGCCACAATTGCCTCACCGTTTGTGAATTGGTGAATATACTCAATCAGCTTTTGGGGTTTCAAGCCCTCTTCTCTGTTGTCTGTATACCAAAGCGGATATTCTTCTTTCCATTCTGAAAGCTGCTGTTTCCATTCCTCTGTCTGTCCCTGTTTTCCGTTTTGCTTCAATAATTCCTGAAGGACGATTTTACTGTCGCCGACCACCGGAATCTGCGTTTCGATAATTTTTCCGATTTCAGCAGGATCAATATCGATATGCGCCACTTTGGCCGATTTTGCAAAATGCTTCAGATTTCCGGTCACACGATCATCGAACCGCGCTCCGATGCTGATCAACAAGTCACAGTGGTAAAGCGCCATATTCGCTGTGTATGTGCCGTGCATCCCCGCCATTCCCAGAAAAAGAGGATGGTCTGCCGGGAAACCGCCCAGACCGAGGAGCGTGTGCGCTACCGGTATTTGCTGCTGCTCGGCATAATTTTTTAAATCTTCTGAAGCTTTACCGTGCAAAACACCCGCTCCGGCTAAAATAACCGGCTTTTTCGCACTGCTGACAGCTTCCACGAGCTTTCGGATCTGCAGATAGTTAGGCTCTTTTACAGGCTGATAACCCGGAAGGCTGATCTCGTGATCATATCTGAACTCTCCTTCAAATGCTGCGACATCCTTCGGTATATCAATTAATACCGGGCCCGGTCTTCCCGTCGTGGCGATATGGAACGCCTCTTTAATCACACGGGGGAGATCTTCCGGACGGCGGACTTGGTAGCTGTGTTTCGTAATCGGCATCGTAATTCCTAAAATGTCGGCTTCCTGAAAAGCGTCGCTGCCGATGACCGAAGTGGCCACCTGACCGGTAAACACTACGAGCGGCAATGAATCAATCATCGCATCCGCAAGACCGGTAACTAAATTTGTCGCTCCGGGTCCGGATGTAGCAATCACAACCCCCGGCTTTCCGGAGACTCTCGCATACCCTTCAGCCGCATGAATCGCGCCTTGCTCATGGCGGGGCAGGATGTGAACCAATCCCGACTGATACAGCTTATCGTAAATCGGAAGGACAGCTCCCCCCGGATAGCCGAAGATCATCTCGACATTTTCTTTCTTTAATGATTCAATCAGCATCAGAGCCCCGTTCATTGTTTTTGTACATTCGGCAGACAAAGAATCCGCCTGTACATTTGTGCCCATTTTCAGTTCCTCCTTTTCAATGTTCCCTTCTAAAATCCAATTCATAAAACGCAGCGCCGGCTGACGCAAATAAAAAAGCCTTCCCACCCACATTCAGCCAAGCATTTCATGCGATAGCCAAAAGGGGCGAAAAGGCTTTGCTCTCCGCGGTACCACCCTTGTTTACGGTCATATGCAGACCGTCTCATGGATAATGAATATCCGTTTTGATAACGAGTAAACATTGCGTTCACTCGGCCGAGTCCTACTCTTCATATTTCAGACCGGCACTCTGAGGGGAGTTCACTTTGATTTGTTTTACCGGCTCTCAGCGTTACCGGCTCTCTGTGAAAAACTTCAGCAAAGCTACTTATCCTCGTCTGCGCTTTTTATTATGGCAGCTCTTTTATTAAAAAAGAACCTTCATTTGTTTGTTTTTTCAGTGTTTTATGATTTTTCTTTTTAGCGTGAATCATTTATTTATTTTTGTTTGAACTCATATTACGCCCGTTTGCAGACAGTGTCAACAGCATTTTTATAATTATTAGATAATTTAGATTAATCAATCTACTTTGTATACGCTTTCATTACTGGTACAAAGGGATCTGTAAATATTAAAAGTTTTTATCATTTTTTTATTAATCTCTCAAGATTACATGAAATTTTTCCGTTCATATACGAATATGTCACATTTTATTACACGATTTTTCTCTGTCCTTCCGGCATGCTTGTCAGATATTCCGTTCGATTGAACAGGCTCTTTATACAGATATACGCATACACTGTTCTTATCTCGTAAGAAATGAGTGATGTCATGAATAAGATGTTATCAGGTATGCAGGGCCTGCCTCCTGGATTTCCGCCTTTACCGGTCTTACCGCCGCAGTCTTATTATCCCCCGGCCCCGATGCATACAGCACCATATCAAGGCGGCCCTTCTTTTCAGCAGGGATTCCCGTCATCCGGATACGGACAGCAAACCCCGCAAAGCACGCTGTCATTTGCCGGACAGCAATTCGTCCCATACCCTTATACATCCGGGTACTACGGCCAAACCTTCAGTGACGTCGGCGGAAGCCTCGGCGCAGGGGCCCATCCCGGCGCGCTCGGGGGCGGTTTTAGCGGCCATGCCGGGGGCTTCAGCGCTCCGAGCGGATTCAGATGATACAAAAACCGGTCTCACACGGCCGGTTTCTTTTCATATTCACAAAGTATAACGGTCATTCCATTGATTCATTTCCTGCTCCGTATAGTAATCAGCCCTTGAAACCTCAACAATGATTAAACCGCATTGAGTGACTAAAAATTGCTTCAGTTCCTCAAACAGCTTGTCTTTTCCGCAAAAGATCGTTTCTATATTGTGATTTTTATATGCAAATGCGTACTTCAAAAGCTAATTCCTCCCGCTGTCTTTCTATCGATTATTGACAAAATGTATGATAGAAATTAGATAATTTATTACTCAAGGGCGCCTTAAGTATCTTTATACATATATTTATTACGGTAAATATTACATTAAGTTTCATTTATATTAAAATTACTTTACATTTTTCATCAAATACGGAACTTTTGTTTCGTAAAATAAAAAATAAAATACAAAAAAACCTCAAACCCATTGTCAGGGCTTGAGGTTTTTTATACGTCCCAGGAGAGATTCGAACTCCCGACCGACGGCTTAGAAGGCCGTTGCTCTATCCGGCTGAGCTACTGGGACATGAAAAACAAATATCTGCTGATCATTTTATCATGATATCAGCGAATTGACAATATAGTCATCCGATAAAAAAGGCCAGCGGCATCAGTTTTCACTCTGATGTCACCAGCTCTTTTTTTGTACGTCCCAGGAGAGATTCGAACTCCCGACCGACGGCTTAGAAGGCCGTTGCTCTATCCAGCTGAGCTACTGGGACAGCTTTTGCTTTATGTATCAGCGACAAGATTTATTATATACAGGTTCAAATCATAAGTCAATATTTTTTTAAAAACTTTTGATGGGGAAGAATGAAATCTCCCCCATCACTTGTTAAAAACTGATTGTATTCCCCAAGTCCTTCAATTCCCGACCCGTTTCGTCGTAAAATGTCACGGCGCCTTCTCTTTCTGTAAGAGTAAGAATGGCATAGCTTTTCACATTGCGGACTCTCGGAAGACGGATGCTGCCCGGATTAATCAAAAGCTTGCCCCGGAGCACTTCACTCCCGGCAATATGTGAATGGCCGAAGCAGACGATATCCGCCCCAAGCTCTTCCGCCCGGTAAAAAACAGTTAAAAGTGACTGTTTAATGCCGTGAAGATGCCCATGAACGGCCAGAATTTTCTTTGAGCCGGCGTCCAGAAGGAGTTCATCCTGAAACCCGCCGCCAAAGTCGCAATTGCCTTTCACCGTGTGATACGGCGTGAGTGCCGGATGTGCGGCGTCAAGCTCTGAATCACCGCAATGAATCATCAGATCCGCTTCGTCTTCGTGCCGCTTTGCAATCGTCTCCAGCTCGTCTTCAAGGCCGTGACTGTCACTTATTATCAGCACTTTCATTGCATACGCTCCCCCTTATGAATCAAGCAGCTTTGACAGTTTCTTGAGCGCCTCAGCCCTGTGGCTGATTTTGTTTTTCTCAGCGCTTGTCAGCTGGGCCATGGTTTTATCTTTATCTTTTACAATAAAAATGGGGTCATAGCCGAATCCGTTATCTCCTTCGGGTCCTTCCGCAATATACCCTTCAACATGACCTTCGACCGTTTTTGTTTCCTGCCCCGGCATGCTGACGGCAAGGGCGCAGCGGAAACGGGCCGTGCGCTGCTCTTTTTCGATGCCTTTTAATTCTGACAGTACCTTATCCATATTCGCCGTATCATCTTTTGCTTCTCCGGCATAACGGGCTGAATAAACGCCCGGTCTGCCTCCAAGGTTGTCCACCGATAAACCGGAGTCGTCTGCAATGACCATTTTGTTTACGGCTTTTGCCACGGCTTCCGCTTTTAAGATGGCGTTTTCTTCAAAGGTATGTCCGGTTTCTTCAATTTCTTCCGTAAATCCGATTTCCGCCAAAGAAGAGACGCTGTAGCCTTTCGGTTCGAGTATTTCCTTGAATTCTTTCACTTTTCCCTGATTATGTGTCGCAATAATGGCTTCTTTCACGGTGATCAGGCCTCTCTTTCTTATTTCAGTTCAGGCAATATTTCTCCCAGCACTTCTTTTTGCTTTTGAATAAGCGTCTGGATTCCTTTTTCGGCAAGACTTAACAGTCCGTTTAAATCTTCACGGGAGAATGTGGCTTCTTCGCCCGTCCCTTGAAGCTCTACAAAACGTCCGCTTCCCGTCATGATAATATTCATGTCGACTTCAGCCGCCGAATCCTCTTCATAATTCAGATCCAAAAGAAGGCCTTCTTCTTTATCCATCCCGACAGAAATGGCCGCGAGATAATCTGTCACAGGAGAGGTTTTGATAACGCCGCTTTTTACGAGTTTGCCGATCGCAATGGCCATTGCCAAGAAGGCGCCGGTAATGGAAGCCGTTCTTGTTCCGCCGTCAGCTTGAATGACGTCACAGTCGATCCAGATCGTCCGTTCGCCGAGCTTCTCCAAATCAACGACGGCCCGGAGCGCGCGCCCGATCAGCCGCTGAATTTCCATCGTTCTGCCGGAGACCTTTCCTTTTGAAGATTCTCTTATCGTTCTTTGATTCGTCGCGCGGGGAAGCATGCTGTATTCCGCTGTGATCCAGCCTTTTCCTCCGCCGCGTAAAAATGGCGGCACCCGGTCTTCCACAGATGCATTACAGATGACCTTCGTATTTCCCGCTGTAATTAAAACAGAGCCTTCCGGGTGAGTGATAAAATCCAAATCAAATGTGATAGGGCGCAGCTCATCGTGCTGTCTTCCGTCGTGTCTCATATTTTACCTCCGATTATATGTACATAAACCTTTTGTTCCGGATTGTGAATAAAGAAAGAGGCAGCCGGAACGCTAACCTCTTTTTTACTAGTATATCAAAAATCGCAAATTAAAAACTACCCGTATTCACTTGTGACGGCCTCGAAACAGGTTTTGAAAGGGATTCTCCTTTTTCATTCACCAGTTCTGATTTTCCGTTTACTTTTATAGAAACACTTTTGATCGACGGCTGTTCGGTTAACGTGAGGACGATGCTGTCCAGTACGCCCGATGACACCATTTTTGTTTTTTCGTCGGCGCTTCCGTAAATGGAGCTGTTAAAGTCCAGTGTAACCTGGCCGTCTTTTACTTTCGGCTTGCTGAGAAGCTTAACATCGTTATTAAAGTCCGTCAAAAGCCCGCTTGCTTTGCCCGGTCCGTCGGCGAGCTGTTCAACGGCAGCGGTGATGTCATTTGTTTCCGAATTGTCAATCCGCTTTGTGACAGGCACGTAGTATTCGCTCGTCTCTGTTTCCGCCAGATAATATACAGTCAGCGGATGGGTGTCTGTCAGATCATTCACTCCGGCCGTTTCAATATTAATCCCGTCTTTTCTGCTTAAGTCGCCCGTAATCGGCGTGCCGCCCACCGGCATTTCTTTCAATTCGTGCCCGTTGATTCTGATTTTGACTTTATCTATTGAGCTGAATTGGGTAAGCGTCCATGTAATCGATTGCAGGATTTTTTGTTCGTCTTCTTTTTTATAGTTTTTAAATTCCTTCGAAAAATCAGCGACGGCAGTGCCGTCTTTTTTAATATCGACATTTACCGTCGTATCCGCAGGGAGCACCGCTCTGAAGCCGTTCGGCAGGATTTCTGATACAGGCCCTCCCTGAACCAAGTACTCAAGGGCCTGCTTTGCGGTTCCCTCACTGTTCGGAAGAGGCAGTGTCTGTGCTGCGACATAGCCGTTTTTATCAATCAGATACAGCTCTCGCATGACTGTATTGGCCGGCTGGTCGGCTTTAGAAGTGCCGTTTTTCTCTGACTGCTTTGGTTTTGCCTGAATTCCCGCTTCATCCTTTACATATGAAATGTCTTGAGGCGGGTCAATTTCCCCGGCTGTTTTATCGGATTGAAACAAACCGCATCCAGATAACACAAAAGCCGAAGTAAGACATGTTGCAGCAATGACTGCAGGTCCTTTTTTCAGCATACTTTTCCCTCCTAAGGCTGTTTGTACTATGATGTATACGAGCCCTGTCCGGGAAATAGACCGGGAAGCGCAAAAAAACCCGCTGTAAACAGCGGGTTTTTTGATTTATTTTCTGACCGGCTCTTGAAGGGAGATGCACTCGACATGGCCGATTTCGTGGCCGAACCAGTCTTCGGCAATTTTTGCGAAGCCGTTCCGCTCTCCCGTTGTAAGAAATTGATGCTCCGGTGCATGTTTCGATTGGTTTAACAAACCTTTATAAGACAAGATGGTGCTCACTTCTCTCGCCGTCTCGTCTCCGGAGGAAATGATTTTCACATGCTCTCCCATATAATTCTGAATCGGGTCTTTTAAAATCGGATAATGCGTACATCCTAAAATCAAGGTGTCAATTGATGTACCTTTTAAAGGTTCAAGCGATGCTTCAACCGCTTCCTCCGCTGATTCCTGAAGAAACCGTCCGCTTTCCACAAACGGCACGAGCAGCGGACAAGCCGTGTTCTCAACTTGAAGTTCTGCGTTTAACCCGAGCAGCGCCTGCTCATATGCTCTGCTTTTAATGGTATTGACCGTGCCGATGACGCCGATATGTTGGTTTTTCGTGACCTTTATCGCCGTTCTCGCACCCGGCTGAATGACGCCGACAACCGGAATATCCGTTTTGCGCTGAATATCCTCCAAGGCAATGGCCGTGGCCGTATTACAGGCGATCACGAGCATTTTGATATGGTGGTTTTCCAGCAGGTAATCGGTCATTTCCCACGTGTATTGAAGAACTTCTTCTTCAGGACGCGGGCCGTACGGGCAGCGTTTTGTATCTCCCACATAGATGATATTTTCCTTCGGTAGCTGTCTCATGATTTCCTTAGCAACGGTTAACCCGCCAACCCCGGAATCAATGACTCCTATCGGCTGTTCCAACAAAATCGCCTCATTTTCTTTTCATTTCATGCTGCAGTTTCAATAATGATTTTTCGAAAGCGGCTGTTTCTTCTTCGGAAAATGTCGCAAACATATCCCGCAAATAAGCCTGTCTTTTCAAAATCACTTCTTGGATAATGCGCTCTCCTTCAGCGAGAAGATGAATTCTGACGACCCGTCTGTCAGCCGGGTCTTTGACCCGCTCGACAAGCTTATTTTTTTCCATGCGGTCTATCAGATCCGTCGTCGTGCTGCAAGCCAAATACATTTTGCCTGATAATTCGCCTATTGTCATATCCCCCAATTCATAAAGCCATTGAAGCCCCACGAATTGCGGCGGTGTAATTGCATATTGGTTAAGGATTTCTCTTCCTTTTTGTTTAATGATCGCAGCGATATGGCGGAGTGATTTTTCGATATCCGCAACATGCTCTACAGATTTTGATGTCATTTGTCCATCCCTCACTCAAGGATCTTTCTGGGCTATGCGCTCCGTGTCTATTTTCCTTCTTTTTTTAAGAAAATGCAAGACTGACGGAGAAAAAGGAAAAACCGGGATTTTCACCGCATGCCCATCAGCCCGGGCACCAACGCAAATAACCGGCTCCTTCTCAAAAAGAAGGAAAACCGGCAAGAATCAGAGCTCTAGCTCACCCATTCTAAGAAGCTCGACAACAGCTTGCGAACGCCCTTTCACACCTAACTTCTGCATGGCATTTGAAATGTGATTCCGTACAGTTTTTTCACTGATAAATAGCTCGCTTGCAATTTCCTTTGTTGTCTTGTCTTGAACGAGCAATTCGAATACTTCTCTTTCTCTTTTGGTCAGCAGCGGCTTTGATTGAAAATCTTTCTCCTTCAAGTATTGTAACCCTCCTTGCTAAGGTGAGAGCGAATCTGAAACGAATGGGTTTATATAGTCAAGATATCATATGTAAAGGGCGCTTCGGAGGTGACGTCTCTTAGAGAAATAGTTATCCGTTCAGGCGAGCAGAATGCCTTTCTCCCGCTCCGTCCAGCTGACCGCTTTGCCGCTTTTCTTCGACACTTGAACCATAACGACGGAACCTGTAAAGCACGGGAGGCCCGACTCATTTTCTCCAAGGTAATGAAGGGTGACGGACGCATTTCCGGCAGCGCTTGCTTTCACATAAATCCGCAGATTTTCATACGGCATCACCTGACGCATATAGTCACACTGCTGGCTTGCGACGACCGTCATCGTTTCCGAGTTTTGCGCCGTCATGCCTCGCTGTTTAAAATAAGCGATCCGTGCTTCTTCAAAATAGATGAAAGGGGTTACATTATTCATATGGCCGAACATATCCGTTTCTGAAAAACGAACCGATACTTCAGTAAAGAAAGAAAACGACTGTCTCCATTCTTCAAACGGGATATCAATATATTGCGGTTGTTTCATCACCTTCAGCTCCTTATAAAAAAACCTCTCCCGTGCGGAAGAGGCTCTTTTTCTCTTTCTTATACTCTGTCGCTTCCGAAGAAATTACGGAATGCTTGTAAATTGGTATCTCTGTTCAAAGCAGCGATTGAAGTCGTAAGCGGAATGCCTTTCGGGCACGATTGAACACAGTTTTGTGAATTCCCGCAATCTCCGAGGCCGCCGTCTGTCATTAACGCTTCTAAACGTTCTGCTTTGTTCATCGCGCCCGTCGGATGGGCGTTAAACAGACGCACTTGCGACATCGGGGCAGGCCCCATGAATTTCGACTTGCTGTTGACGTTCGGGCAGGCTTCGAGGCAGACGCCGCATGTCATGCATTTAGACAATTCATATGCCCACTGGCGGCGTTTTTCCGGCATTCTCGGCCCCGGTCCCAAATCGTAAGTTCCGTCAATCGGCACCCATGCTTTCACTTTTTTCAGTGAATCAAACATTCTGCTGCGGTCAACCTGAAGGTCACGGACAACCGGGAATGTTTTCATCGGCTTCAGACGGATCGGCTGTTCCAGCTTATCAATCAGCGCCGTACATGACTGGCGCGGTCTTCCGTTGATGACCATGGAGCAGGCGCCGCATACTTCTTCAAGACAGTTCATGTCCCATGCGACCGGAGTGGTTTTCTCTCCTTTTGCATTCACGGGATTTCTGCGGATTTCCATCAGGGCGGAAATCACGTTCAGATTCGGGCGGTAATTAATTTCGAATTCTTCATCGTATGGCGCGCTTTCGGGCGTATCCTGACGTGTAATGATAAACCGTATCTTTTTCTCACTCATGATTATTTCGCCACCTTCTTCTTCGAGTAGTCGCGTTTACGGGGCGCAATCAGTGATACATCGACATCCTGATATTCAAATTCCGGAGCTTCAAACGGACCGGCATGTTTAGCCATCGTCGTTTTGAGCCACTCATCGTCATTTCTTTCAGGGAAATCCGGTTTATAGTGCGCTCCCCGGCTTTCATTTCGGTTATATGCGCCGAGCGTGATGACTCTGGCAAGCTGAAGCATATTGGAGAACTGGCGGGTGAACATCGCCCCTTGGTTGCTCCATTTTGTCGTATCGTTGATATTGATTTTCTTAAAGCGTTCCATCAGCTCTTGGATTTTGTCATCCGTTTTCAAAAGCTTGTCGTTGTGGCGGACCACCGTGACGTTGGCCGTCATCCATTCTCCGAGCTCACGGTGAAGCACGTAAGCATTTTCGTCGCCGTCCATTTTCATGATATCGGCCCATTTTTCTTCTTCTTTTTTCACATAGGAATCAAATAATGAAGAAGACAGGTCTTCCGCTGATGTTTCAAGTCCGGAAACATATTTCACCGCATTCGGTCCGGCCACCATTCCTCCGTAGATTGCGGAAAGCAGAGAGTTCGCCCCTAAACGGTTTCCTCCGTGCATTGAATAATCACATTCACCCGCTGCGAACAGTCCGCGGATGCTTGTCATCTGATCATAATCAACCCACAGTCCGCCCATTGAATAGTGAACGGCAGGGAAAATTTTCATCGGAAGCTTGCGCGGGTCATCGCCCATGAATTTTTCATAGATTTCGATAATGCCGCCAAGCTTAACGTCAAGCTCTTTCGGATCTTTGTGCGACAGATCGAGATACACCATGTTTTCACCGTTGATGCCGAGTTTCTGATTCACGCACACGTCAAAGATTTCACGTGTCGCAATATCCCGCGGCACGAGGTTTCCGTAAGCCGGATATTTTTCCTCAAGGAAGTACCAAGGTTTTCCGTCTTTGTACGTCCAGACTCTTCCGCCCTCGCCGCGCGCCGATTCACTCATCAGACGCAGTTTATCGTCCCCCGGGATTGCTGTCGGGTGAATTTGGATAAATTCGCCGTTTGCATAATAAGCGCCCTGCTGATAAACGATTGATGCGGCAGATCCCGTGTTGATCATGCTGTTTGTTGATTTTCCGAATACGATTCCGGGTCCTCCCGTCGCCATAATAACGGCGTCAGAACGGAATGACTCGATTTGCATATTGGTCAGATTTTGGGCTACGATACCGCGGCACGTGCGCTCATCGTCAAGAACGGCGCCGAGGAATTCCCAGCCTTCGTATTTTGTGACGAGACCTGCCACTTCATATCTGCGCACCTGCTCGTCCAGTGCGTAAAGAAGCTGCTGACCCGTCGTCGCTCCCGCGTATGCGGTTCTGTGATGCTGTGTCCCCCCGAAACGGCGGAAGTCCAAGAGCCCTTCCGGCGTTCTGTTAAACATAACCCCCATGCGGTCCAATAAGTGGATAATGGACGGCGCCGCTTCACACATCGCTTTTACAGGAGGCTGGTTTGCCAAAAAGTCGCCTCCGTATACCGTGTCATCAAAATGCTCAAACGGAGAGTCTCCTTCCCCTTTTGTGTTGACAGCTCCGTTTATCCCGCCCTGCGCGCAGACCGAGTGAGAGCGTTTGACCGGAACGATGGAAAACAATTTAACGGCCGTGCCTGATTCCGCTGCTTTAATTGTCGCCATGAGGCCGGCAAGACCCCCGCCGACTACGATAATGCTTGATTGACTCATGATAGCCCCTCTCCCTCTAGTAATCTAGTTCTCTTACACAAACGCAAAAATCGCTTTTAAACCTACGTATGAAAGCGCTAAAAATATAATCAGCGTCACGTAAGTCGAAATTCTTTGTGAACGCGGCGTGACCGTGATCCCCCATGTGACCGCAAAAGACCATAAGCCGTTTGAAAAGTGGAAAATGACCGATAAAACGCCTACAATGTAAAAACCGAGCATAAACGGCGAGCTCAGAATATTCGCCATCATATCGAAGTTGACTTCAGCGCCCATCTGCGCGGCAACCCGCGTCTGCCATACATGCCAGCTGACGAAAATAAGGGTGAGAATACCAGTGACACGCTGAAGCACAAACATCCAGTTTCTGAAATAACTGTAGTGGCCAGCGTTGTTTTTCGCAGTAAATGCTATGTACACACCGTAAACCGCATGATAAATTAAAGGTAAGAAAATAATAAAAATTTCTAACGCATACCTGAACGGCAGACTGTCCATAAAGCCGGCCGCCTTGTTAAACGCATCCGCTCCCCTTGCGGCAAATTGGTTGACGACTAAATGCTGGATCAAAAAGATGCCGACCGGAATAACACCGAGCAAGGAATGCAATCTTCGAAAATAAAACTCTCTGTTCCCAGACATTACTTTACCCCCTGTTTGATTTAAGTGCGAAATGTACTAAAATCTCTGCCCCCACTTCGTTTCAATTGTAAGCACTTTATTAAAATTTATTGACAATTTCATTTTACTCCTCCCTCAAAAGGGCGTCAAGAAAACGTGTACATAAATTATAATTTTCGGAATTGATTATCTGGAGGGAAAATTTTATTTTCCTGCGATATCTTTCTCACATTTTTTCGCGTGTTTTATAGGATCATCCTGTAATCCTCCCCCATGTTTAAGCTATAATAAACGAAGGAGAGAGGGGAATACATAATATGAAGAATAATTATGAAGCAGCTTTAGAACCTTTAACTGAACTCGACGTCAGCGCATACGGCTACGAATTAATCCGGGAAATCGTGCTTCCGGATATCCTCGGCCCGGAGCATTCATCCATGATGTATTGGGCGGGAAAACGCCTCGCCCGCAAATTTCCTCTTCAATCGTGGGAAGAAATCCCCGCCTTTTTTGAAAAAGCCGGCTGGGGAACTTTGACAAACGCAGGATCAAAAAAACAAGAACTGGAATTCGAACTGGAAGGACCGCTCGTATCCAGCAGGCTCAAACATCAGAAAGAGCCTTGTTTTCAGCTTGAAGCCGGTTTTATAGCCGAACAGATTCAATTGATGAACGATCAGATTGCAGAATCTTATGAACAGGTAAAAAAGAGAGCGGATAAAGTCGTCCTGACCGTAAAATGGGATATGAAGGACCCTGTATAATTGAAAAAAGGCGGTGACTCCAAGTCCCGCCTTTTTGCCTGCCCGTTTACACGGCAGACGGCTGTTTAGAAAGCTCAAACGCATCATGAAGCGCTTCGACCGCTTTCACCATATCATTTTCGCTGACAACCGCTGATACTTTTATTTCAGATGTGCTCACCATTTTGACTTGTACATTTTTTTCCGCCAGTACGGCAAACATGTCCGCGGCGACGCCGGGATTTGAAACCATGCCCGACCCGACAATAGAGACTTTCGCCAGTTTTCTTTCGGTTTCAATTTTTTCATAGTCAAGCGCGTTTTTATATTCTTCAAGCACGGCGACCGTTTGCGCGGCATCTTCCGTTTTCACCGAGAAAGAAATATCCGCTTCCCCATCGTCCGACTGTGTCTGAATAATAATGTCAACGTTGATGTTTCGTTTTGCCAGCGCGGTGAAGATTGTTGAAAGTGTTGTCAATCCGCTTGCAAGGCCTGTAACGGACACCCTCGTGATCTGGTCTTCAAATGCAATTCCTCTGACGATTAAATTCTGCTCCATTGATGATTCCTCCTCAATTAATGTTCCAGCTTCATGTTCTGTGCTTGACCGCACTTCCAAAGGCACTTGGTAGTTTTTCGCGAACTCAACCGCCCGCGGGTGAAGAACACCCGCTCCTAGATTTGCAAGCTCCAGCATTTCATCATAAGAAATTCCCGCCAGTTTTCTCGCTGACCGGACATACCGCGGATCTGTCGTAAATACGCCCTGAACATCTGTATAAATGTCGCATTTATCCGCTTCCAGCGCTGCTGCAAGAGCGACCGCCGTCGTATCGGAACCGCCCCGTCCGAGCGTCGTGATGCCTCCGTCTTCCGTTACGCCCTGAAAACCGGCAACGACTGTAATTTTGCCTTCTGCAAGCTGCGAACGAATCGCCGTGATATCAATATCCGTAATTCTCGCATTACCGTGAACGGCTTCCGTGCGGACACCCGCCTGCCAGCCCGTATAAGAGACGGCGTCATATCCTTTTTCCTGAAGCGCCATGGCCAAAAGCGAAATCGTGACCTGCTCTCCCGTAGACAAAAGCATATCCATCTCGCGTCTGCTTGGTTCAGATGTGATTTCAGCCGCGAGGTTAACGAGCGCGTCGGTTGATTTTCCCATTGCCGAAACGACGACTACGACATCATGGCCTTTTTGCTTTTCAGCAATGGCGCGATTTGCGGCATTTTGAATTTTTTCGGCAGAGCCGACGGAAGTGCCTCCGAATTTTTGTACGATAAGACCCATACTAGACCACCCTTTACATTTTGGTTCGTGCGGGTGAGGAGAAAAGAGCGTTTTGTCCACAATAAAAAAAGCAATGAGAGGAATAGCTCTCATTGCTTTTTCATATCATTACGATTGATTATGAACAACGAGATAGCCCTCCAAGAAAATGAATTCTTGACAGCCTTACATTTATTTAATGCAAGGCCAGCAAATCACACCGATGGGATGTGATACACTTCGGCGACGCTCCCCTTTCAGCCTTTTTCGCAGAATCCATCATTCTCCAAAGGCTTACTATTGAAGTTCGCACCTCTATCTTCACCATATAACACGATCTTATGAAATTAGTTCACATTCTAGCAGATTTTTCAGAAAAGCACAATACTATTTTTTTAATTTTTCAAACAGCAGCTGGGCCGCCGCGGCCGGCACACCCGCTTTTTTGATATCGTCAAGGCTTGCTTCCTTCATCTTTTTGACAGATCCGAAATGTTTTAAGAGCATTTTTTTGCGTTTTTCGCCGATTCCGGGGATATCATCCAGAACGGATTGAAAGACGCTTTTTCCCCGGATCTGTCTGTGAAAGCTGATCGCAAAACGGTGAACTTCGTCCTGAATACGCTGAAGCAGGTAAAACTCTTGGCTGTTCCGCTCCAGAAACACCGGTTCAAGCGGGTCGCCGATCAAAAGGTTGGATGTTCGGTGTTTATCATCTTTCGCCAATCCCGCTACCGGTACATCAAGGCCGAGCTCATTCTCGAGCACGTCGCGCGCCGCGTTAATCTGCCCTTTTCCGCCGTCAATGATGATTAAATCCGGCAGCGGAAGGTTTTCGCGGAGCACCCTCGTGTACCTTCTTCTGACGACTTCCCTCATTGAACCGTAATCATCCGGCCCTGTTACGGTTTTAATTTTATATTTGCGGTATTCCTTTTTATTCGGTTTTCCGTCAATAAAGACAATCATGGCCGATACGGGGTTTGCGCCTTGAATATTGGAGTTGTCAAACGCTTCAATCCGATGCGGCGTGTAAATATTCAGCGCTTCGCCGAGCCGTTCGGCTGCACCGATTGACCGTTCCTCATCCCGCTCGATTAACGAGAATTTTTCCCGCAGGGCGATTTTCGCATTTTTGTGCGCAAGCAAAAGCAGCTCTTTTTTCGGGCCTTTTTTCGGCTGATGCACGGCGGTTTCAAACAGCTCGCTGATCATGTCCCTGTCAACGCTCTCAGGCACCAGAATTTCCTTAGGCAGAAAGTGATTGTTTTTAGAATAGAACTGGCCGATGAAGGTCAGAAATTCTTCATCCGCTTCCTGATACATCGGAAACATGCTGACGTCGCGTTCGATCAGTTTTCCTTGGCGAATGAAAAAGACTTGGACGCACATCCAGCCTTTATCGTAGGCATATGCAAACACATCGCGGTCCAGAAGGTCATTCATGGTCATTTTTTGCTTCTCCATCGTCGATTCGATGTGAGCAAGCTGGTCGCGGAATTCTTTAGCCCGTTCAAATTCAAGCTTTTCCGCCGCTTCTGCCATTTTCGCTTCGAGCTCTTTTTTGATTTCGTTATGCCCTCCCTTTAAAAAACGGGTGATGTCTTCAACAATCTCGCGGTTTGTCTCCTCAGATATATCCTTTACACATGGGGCGAGGCATTGTCCGAGATGATAATAGAGACAGACGCGGTCCGGAAGCTTTGAACATTTCCTGAGCGGGTAAAGGCGGTCCAGCAGTTTTTTCGTTTCCCGCGCCGCCTGCACATTCGGATACGGGCCGAAATAGCGTCCTTTGTCTTTTTTGACATTCCGGGTGACAATCAGCCGCGGATGGCGTTCATGGGTGATTTTAATAAAGGGATAGGTTTTATCATCTTTCAGCATGACATTGTATTTCGGATCGTATTTTTTAATCAGATTCATTTCCAAAATAAGCGCTTCAAGATTGGAGGAAGTCACGATATATTCAAAGTCCTCAATCTCCGTCACAAGCCGTTGGGTTTTTGCGTCATGAGAACCGGTGAAATAAGAGCGCACCCTGTTTTTCAAGACTTTCGCTTTCCCCACGTAGATGACTGTTTTTTGACGGTCTTTCATTAAATAACAGCCCGGCTGATCGGGAAGGAGGGTCAGTTTTTCTTTCAGTTGTTTATTCATACGTTACCCTTCCTTACATTCATTTCTCGTGTCCATTCAGTGTATCACGAACATTTGTTTTTCTCCATTCTCAGCTTTTGGAAGATCAAAAAAGGCGATTCCCTTTCAAAGGAATCGCCCTGCCGTAACGGAAGCTTTCGGCTTACAGATGTTTGTTTACAAGCTCTTCAAGAGCTTCTTTCGGTTTGAAACCGACAGATGTTTCAACGACTTCTCCGTCTTTCAATACGAGAAGTGTCGGGATGCTCATGACGCCGTATTTACCGGCAGTTTCTTGGTTTTCATCCACGTCGATTTTAACGATTTTCAGTTTGTCTCCCATTTCTTGATCAAGCTCTTCAAGAACGGGCGCGATCATTTTACAAGGTCCGCACCAAGGAGCCCAGAAATCAGCCAATACGACACCTTCACTTGTTTCAGCTGAGAACGATTGATCAGTTGCTTTTACGATAGCCATTTTGTTATTCCTCCAATTGTCAAATGATGATTTTTAGTATAGCATCTCCCATTCGTTCATGCTAATTTAATGCTTATATTATTTTCTCCCGAACCCGCCGGAAATAATCTTTTTTATACAGTGTATTATAACCGGGCGGCGGGCGTTCATAACTTAAGATGGGCCCGCAGGCAGCGTGATTAATACAACCGCCATCGGAGGAAGCTCCGCCTCAAGTTTTCCGCCCTTTTGAGCAAACCCGGAAAAAGGCTTCGGTTTGACGTTTTCCGGACTGCTGAATGTATTATGGGCATTCATTTTTTCCGCGTGCAGAATCGTTCCCGAAGGCTTCCCTGTCTTTTTCATGCCCCGCAGTTCAATCTTCACATCAGCTTTGTGCAGATGATCGATATTGCAAATGCTGATATGTATGTCTCCGTTTTGCTGTTTGGACGCTGAAATGCTGACTTGCGGGAGCCGGCCGTCATTCCATTCGTACCCGGCTGCTTTTGTTTCTGTCGCCAAAAAAGAAGCGTCCTGATGCACCTTAAACATATCAAACACATGATACGTCGGCGTCAACAGCATTTCTTTCCCTTTTGTCAGGATCATTGCCTGAAGCACGTTGACGGTTTGCGCGATATTGGCCATCTGTACGCGGTCTGCGTGCTGATGAAAAATGTGAAAATGCGTGGCTGCGACAAGGGCGTCACGGATCGTATTCTGCTGATACAGAAAGCCCGGATTCGTGCCCGGCTCAGGATCAAGCCACGTGCCCCATTCATCAATGATCAGCCCGACTCTTTTTTCGGGATCGTACTGATCCATGATGGCACTGTGCCTTGTGATCAATTCATCCATATGCGCTGCTTTTTTCATCGTGATGAACCATTCATCTTCCGTAAACTCCGTCGCTGATCCTTTCCCCTTCCAGAAGTCGCCCGGTATTGTGTAATAATGAAGGCTCAGCCCGTCCATGAGATCAGCGGCTTTTTTCATTAGAGTTTCAGTCCAGCGGTAATCGTCGACATTCGCGCCGCCGGCAATTTTATAGATTTCATTACCGCTGTAATTGCGGACATAGGTTTGAAAGTTTCTGTAAAGGTCGGAATAATACTCAGGATGCATGTTTCCGCCGCAGCCCCAGTTCTCATTTCCTATTCCGAAATATTTCAGCTTCCACGGTTTTTCCCGCCCGTTTTCTTTTCTCCAGTCGGACATCGGCGTGCCCGCTTCAAACGTCATGTATTCAATCCAATCAGCCATTTCTTTAACCGTTCCGCTGCCGACGTTTCCGGCGATGTACGGTTCGCAGCCGAGCAGTTCACAAAGCATCATAAACTCGTGCGTGCCGAATTCATTGGAATCAATCGTCCCGCCCCAATGGGTATTCAGCATGGTTTTGCGTTTCCCTACGCCGTTTGCCCAATGGTATTCATCTGCAAAACAGCCGCCCGGCCATCTGAGGACGGGAATCTGAAGCTGTTTGAGGGCGTCGGCGACATCCGTCCTGATCCCGCCGGTATTCGGAATATCGGAATCTTTTCCGACCCAGATGCCCTCATATATGCCTCTTCCCAGATGTTCCGCGAAATGTCCGTATATGTTTTTATTAATGGTTCCCCGTGTGATATCAGTTTGAATGACTGCCGTATTGTGAGACAAACTTGATCATTCCTTCCCCTTAATAAGAATGAAAGCACTAGAGACGATCTATGTATCTGGGATGTGTGCTGAATGGATAAGTTTGTAAGCGCTTTACAAAAGCTTATTACATTGGTTCGTACATGTCAATCTATTGTTTTATTAATCTGTAATTTGTCCGAACCAATTAACACAAACCAAAACCCTCTGACAAATAAGCCAGAGGGTTTTGATTATGAATGAATATTGGCATTTTTAAATTCCTGGGTCAGAAGCGGAACCACTTCGAACAAATCGCCGACAATTCCGTAGTCCGCTATTTTAAATATTTCCGCTTCCGGGTCTTTGTTAATGGCAACGATGACCTTACTGTTTGACATGCCCGCCAAGTGCTGAATCGCTCCGGAAATTCCGCAGGCGATATACAAATCCGGCGTGACGACTTTTCCCGTCTGGCCGATTTGAAGGGAATAATCGCAATAGTCCGCGTCACACGCGCCGCGTGAAGCGCCCACCGCTGCTCCGAGCACCTCGGCAAGTTCTTTTAACGGTTCAAATCCATCTTTGCTTTTTACACCGCGGCCGCCTGCTACGATAATTTTCGCTTCTGATAAATCCACGCCGTCCGCCGTTTTTTTGACTACTTCTTCAATGACCGTCCGCAAATCTGCCGGAGGTGCCGCAAGCTCTTCAATATCACCCGTGCGGCTCGCGTCTTTTTCTAATGCCTGAATGTTGTTCGGACGGATTGTCGCCAAAATGAACGGATCGGTTGAAATCACCTGTTCAAAGGCTTTGCCCGAATAAATCGGTCTTGTAAAAACGATGTTGTCTCCGGTAACGCTTACATCCGTGCTGTCTGAGATCAGCCCCGTTTCAAACCGGGCCGCAAGCTTAGGTGACAAATCTTTTCCCATAGAAGTATGGCCGAAAATGACCGCATCAGGCTTTTCATTTTCGATCAGATCCCCGAGAACCGCGGCATATCCGTCCGCCGTATACTGAGTAAGCCCCGGCGCATCGGCCGTAAATACTTTGTCGGCGCCGTACTGAATGAGTTCCGGTGCTGCATCAGCCGCGCCTTTTCCCATCAGCACGCCGATGACATCTCCTCCGCCGGAAATGGTTTTGCCTGCGGCTATGGCTTCAAAGGTGACGTTCCGTAAGGCGCCGTCACGAATTTCTCCGAGTACGATCACTTTTTTTCCCATTCTGACATCCCCCAGTTTCTTTAATATCGGTTTATACGACTTTGGCTTCTTTTCTCAGCAGTGACACAAGCTCTTTCGCCTGATCAGCGGCTTCTCCTTCGATCAGTCTGCCCGCTTCTTTTTGCGGCGGCAGAAAACGTTCGATCGTTTTGAGCTTCGGTGCGGCTTCATCTTCATCAATGTCGAGATCATCAAGCTCAAGTTCTTCCAGCGGTTTTTTCTTCGCCTTCATAATGCCCGGAAGCGACGGATAGCGCGGCTCGTTTAAGCCTTGCTGTGCCGTGATGACTAAAGGAAGTGAGGTTTTAATGATTTCGGTATCCCCTTCATTGTCTTTCTCTGCCACAGCTTCATCGCCGCTGATTGTCAGTTTTGTGATCGTTGTGACGCAAGGAATGTTCAGCAGTTCGGCAAGCCTTGGAGCCACTTGGCCTGAACCGCCGTCAATCGCGACATTTCCGCCGAGAATCAGATCATATTCCCGGTCCTTAAAATAATGATATAAGATAGTTGAAATGGAGTATTGGTCAGGATCGCTCAGATCATCTTCAATATTGATTAACACCGCCTGGTCACAGCCCATCGCAAGGGCGGTTCTCAGTTCTTTCTCCGCATCTTCTCCGCCGACGGTTACGGCGGTAACGGTTCCGCCGTGCTCTTCCTTCAGCTGTATGGCTTCTTCAATGGCGTATTCATCATACGGATTGATGATAAATTCGGCCCCGTCCTCCTGAATCTTTCCTGCTTCAATGACGATTTTCTCTTCTGTGTCAAACGTCCGTTTCATCAGTACAAATAGATTCATAATCTTATCCCCTTTATCTTCGCCCACCGAATTGAGGCTTTCTTTTTTCGAGAAATGCCTGAATGCCTTCTTTTGCGTCATCTGATGCAAATGCTTCCCCAAAGCGCTTTGCTTCAAGCTTTAAGCCCCCGTCATAAGAATAGATCTTGTTTGAATAAAGGAGCTCAAGCAGATAAGCCATCGACTGCGGGCTTTTTTCCGCAAACTTGCCCGCGAGCGTTTTCGCCTTTTTCAGCAGCTCTTCCTCATGTTCGGCGCCTATCGTCACAAGGCCGAGGCTGAGCGCTTCTTCTCCGGTCACAGGTTCTGAAGTGCCGATCATTTCAAGCGCTTTCGCCGTACCGACGTACCGGGGAAGCCGCTGCGTCCCGGCAAAGCCCGGAATAATGCCGAGATTCAGCTCGGGCAGGCCAAGCTTTGCATCCAATGTAGCGATTCTGATATGGCAGGCCATGGCTAGCTCAAGACCGCCGCCGAGCGCAGCGCCGTGAATCGCTGCGATAACGGGCTTCGGAAACCCTTCAATTCTTTCCATCAGCTGCTGGCCTTTATCCGCCATGGCAGAAGATTGCTCAAGATTTTCAAGCGACGTAAATTCCTTTATATCGGCGCCCGCCGAGAAAAATTTTCCCTCACCGCGAATGATGATGCTTCTGACGCTGTCATCCGTTTCACACCTGTCGAACAGACCGGACAACTCATCTAAAACCGCACCGGACAGCGCGTTGGCCGGCTGATGATTAATGGTGATCACCGCAACAGATTGTTCTACCGCCATCGAAAGGCTGTTCATCCGTCAACCCCCTTTAGTTTTGATGAATTCCTGACACCAACAGCTCCAATACCTTGTCTGACAAATCCGGAAGATCATATTTCTGATCGTTCATCACCCATGTTGTCACTGTTTCATCTATCGTCCCGAATATCATCTGCCGGGCGAGGCGGACGTCGAGATTGTCTTTCCATTCCCCCGACTTGATTCCTTCGGTCAAAATGGTGTCCAGCATGTTTAAATAACCTTTTAAAATATCATTGATTTTCAGGCGCAGCTTGATATTCGACTGTCTGAGCTCAAGCTGGGTCACAATCGCGAGGTGGCGGTCATTGCCGAGCAGTGTGAAATGCTGCTTAATAACGAGAGCGAGTTTTTCTTTTGCCGTCGTTTTTTCTTTCACTTCTTCTTCCATGCGTTCAATGAACTGGCCCATCTTTTCTTTAAAAAGAGAAATGAGTATATCCTCTTTGTTTTTGAAATATAAATAGATGGTGCCGTCCGCAACGCCGGCCTGCTTGGCGATTTTGGATACCTGTGATTGGTGATAGCCGTTTTCCGCTATGACTTCTACTGCTGCATCAATAATCTGCATATACTTTGGCCGTTTTTGGTTCAATGTCATCGTTCCTTCCTTCGATAAATGAATGACTATTCATTCATAACTTCATGATAAAAAGGAATCCGGATTTTGTCAAGTTTTTCTTTTAAGGCACCTTGTTTTCACGGGAAGCATCTTCCTCTTCGACTAAACGCCTTCTTAATATTTTTCCGACGGCCGTTTTCGGAAGCTCTTTTCTGAATTCGTAAAGCTTCGGGACTTTGTACGGCGCAAGCCGCTCTCTTGCAAACGCATCAAGCTCATCGGCATCTGCCTCGGCGCCTTTTTTCAAAACGATAAATGCTTTCACCGTTTCCCCCCTGTAGGAATCAGGAACGCCCGCTACGACGATTTCCTGAACGGCTTCATGCTCATACAGCGCCTCTTCCACCTCTCGGGGGTAAATGTTGTATCCGCCGGCAATGATGATGTCTTTTTTCCTGTCGGCGATGTAGAAAAATCCTTCCTCATCCATATATCCCATATCTCCGGTAAACAGCCAGCCGTCTCTGATGACACGCGCGGTCTCCTCCTGCTTATTCCAGTATCCTTTCATGACTTGAGGGCCTTTTACAATCAGCTCGCCGTGTTCATACGGCTCCGCAAGCCCGCCTTTTTCTTCTGAATAGATTCCGGCGTCGGTATTGGGCCAGGGACAGCCGATGCTGCCGGGTTTGTTTTTTCCCCAGATGAAGTTTGAATGGGTAACCGGTGATGCTTCGGATAATCCGTAGCCTTCCACAAGCTTTCCTCCGGTCACTTTTTCAAATTTCTGTTTGACCTCAACCGGAAGCGCCGCTGAACCGCTCGGACAATTTTCAATGGAGGACAGATCATATTTATTCAGCTCCGGATGATGCAACAGCCCGATGTAAATCGTCGGCGCCCCGGGAAAAACCGTCGGCTTCAGCCTGTCGATTGTTTTCAAGGTATCCAAAGGATTGAATTTGGGAAGAAGGATCATTTCACATCCCTGCATAATGGAAAAATTGAGCACGGCGGTCAATCCGTACACATGAAAAAAAGGCACGATGCCGAGCACCTTTTCGGCTCCCTTTTTCATTTTGTACATCCAGGCGGCGCACATTTCTGTATTGGCCTGAATGTTCCGGTGTGTGAGCATGACACCTTTCGGATAGCCGGTTGTTCCGCCCGTGTATTGAAGCACGGCGATGTCATGCGCAGGGTCAATATCAAATGGCTCCGCTTCCTCCGCTTTTTCGTTTTTTAAAATATCCGCTAATTTGTGAATTTGTTCGCATCCGTCATAATCAATATGAACCTGCTGTTTTTGTGTGAGCGTATACAGCATATTTTTCGGAAACGGCAAAAAGTCTTTTATACTCGTTGTAATAATGCGTTCGACGAGTGATAACGTTTTCATTTTTATCACTTTCGGAAACAGCATATCGAGGGTGATGATCACGCGCGGCGCACTGTCTTTCAGCTGATACTCAAGCTCGTGTTCCGTGTAGAGAGGATTGGTCTGAACGACAATGCCGCCGGCAAACAATACGCCGTAAAAAGCGATGACCGACTGCGGACAATTGGGCAGCATAATGGCGGCTCTGTCCCCTTTTTTCAGGCCTGTTTTGCGTAAAAAAGCGGCTAGCTTTAACGAATCTGTGAGAACGTCTTGGAATGTGAGTTTTTTTCCGAGAAAATAAATGGCGGTGTGGTTCGGGAATTGAGCTGCGGAGTTTGTCAGATTGGATGGCAGGGTTTGATCGGTAAATTCAAGCTCATGCGGAATCTCTTCGGGATATTGAGAAAGCCATGGCTTTTCAGACTGCATAATACCTCTCCCTTCTGTTTTCCTATACGCTATTATTATAGCAGAAGGGTGATTGGAATTGGAAAGCGTTTCATGTGAAATTTCGAGTTTCAGGAGGTGTTGAGTTTGCTGGAAACGCTGCATTTTGAAGAAGGAGTTCCTATCCTGCGCCAGCTGCCGAAGCCGTTTACGTCAGCCGCCTTTTTGCTCCATCCCTTTGTCCGGATGCCTGATGGGTGGGAAGAGCAAAAGCGCAAACGGCCTTATGAACATATGTATCCGAGTGATGAGGAGATCATCGCGATGGGCAGACCCGTTTCCTGGCAAACCGTCATGACCGTTTGCGGATTGCGCTCTGAAAAAGAAACGGCACTTGCGCTTATGAGCGCTGTCATGGCACTTCGGGATGAATATGCACATCCTGAATCCGCCGAGCTGTTAAATCGGCTTCATCATCCCGATCTGTACTTGCCGAGCGAGGATGTCACTTCACCATTTTTAATTCCGGGACTTTTGGATGTGTTCCGTTCAAAAGGCATAAAGCGCTGCACTTATTATGAGCCTGTCGAAGAGAAAGGCATATTTTCACTCAATCAAACGGCGGCTTCGGATGTATGCGGATTGCTGCGGGCTGACATGATCATTGCCGACGAAAAACGGCGCGCCGCTTTTATGAGCATATATGATTCTTTTACGACACTCTTTCTCATGGAAGATCAAGACATGCCGTCTGTCATCCGCGCCATGAGTTGGGAAGCCGTCATTTGCTCTGATACGGCCTGCATAAACTGGTATTCTCAATAAAAAAGGCCGCCGATTTTAGTTCGGCAGCCTTTTTTCAGTATTAAGATGTCATGACCAGATAAATAAGTCCGATGAACAGAAAAATTCCCGCTGCCGACAGCAGCACTTTCGCAAGCTTCTCCATTTTTCCCCGTCCCCTTAAATCCCGGCGGCCACCACAAATGACAGGCCGACTGAGATGACAAATGAAATAAAGCCGACAGCTCTGTTATCTTTTTCAATTTCTTTATCAATTTTAAACCGGGGCGTCAGAAATTCAAAGATAAAATAGCTGATTAAAAGCATAATAAATCCGTATACGCCCCAGCCGATCATTTGCAAAAGCGAATTATGCTGGGCGATGCTGTGCTGAAAGACATTTGCGATACCGAGAATTTTCCCTCCGGTCGCCATTGCCACTGCAAGATTGCCTTTTTGGATTTCCACCCAGTTTTTATAGGATGTCACCAATTCAAACACGGTCAGAAAAATGACGAGACACAAGACGGCTACACTGTAATAAGCCGCGATTTCAACAAGCTCATTTTCCCAAAAAGCATTCATGACGTTTACTCCCTTTTTATTTTAGTTCGACAATCGTTACGCCTGATCCTCCTTCTCCCGCTTCCCCGAACCGCGAGCTTTTCACGCTGCGGTGGTTTTTCAGAAGATCCTGCACCCCTTTTCGGAGGGCGCCCGTGCCTTTTCCGTGAATGATGGACACTCTCGGATAGCCGGCAAGCACCGCGTCATCTAAATATTTTTCGACGCGGCTGAGGGCGTTTTCGTAACGCTCTCCCCTGAGGTCAAGTTCAAGGGATACGTGATAATCCTTCCCTTTTACGGCGGTGATTGCTTTTTCTTTTTTCGGTTCAGGAGCCGATTTGAGGAACTCAAGATCTTTTTCCTTCACCTTCATTTTGAGAATGCCGATTTGGACGTTCCATTCTTTCTCGCCGGTTTTCTCAAGCAGCGCCCCTTTTTGTCCGAATGTGAGCACCTTTACTTCGTCGCCCGGCTTGAGCTCGCGTTTTTTCTCTGTTTTTCTTTCCGGCTGCTTTGATTTTTCAAAAGCCGGCATCGCGTCTCCGAGACGTTTTTTGGCGTCAATCAGCTCGTGTTCCTTAAAGGATCTGTGTTCTTGCTTGATGGACCGGAGTTCGCGGATGATCTGTTCGGCTTCTTTTGCGGCGGCTTCCAGTTTTTCCGCAGCTTTCTGCTCGGCTTCTTCCATCATTTTATCTTTTTGGGCGTTCAGCTCAATGATTTGCTGCTGAAGCTCTTTGTGCAGTTTTTCTGCTTCTTTTCTGATTGATTCGGATTCAGAAAGTTCTTCATCCGCTCTTTTTTTGCTTTTTTCAAGCGATGCGATCATCAGATCGACTTCGTTATGTTCGGCGGTCATTTCTGACTTCGCCTGGCCGATGATATGCTCCGGAAGCCCAAGGCGTCTTGAGATTTCAAATGCGTTGCTTCGGCCCGGCACTCCGATCAGAAGCTTATAGGTAGGCGAAAGCGTTTCGATGTCAAATTCAACGCTGGCATTCATGACGCCTTGTCTGTTATATCCGTATGCTTTCAGTTCCGGATAATGCGTTGTCGCAAGCACTCTGGCGTTTGTCCGGTGAACTTCGTCAAGGATGCTCATGGCAAGCGCCGCTCCTTCCTGCGGATCTGTTCCGGCACCGAGTTCATCAAACAGCACAAGACTGTTTTCAGACACGTCTTTTAAAATATTGACGATATTGACCATGTGGGAAGAGAACGTACTCAGACTTTGTTCGATCGACTGTTCATCGCCGATATCGGCAAACACATTGTCAAATACGGCTGCTTCCGATCCTTCATCAGCCGGTATGTGCAATCCTGCCTGCGCCATTATCGTCAGCAGCCCGAGTGTTTTTAACGTAACGGTTTTACCGCCCGTATTCGGTCCCGTGATAACGATCGTTGAGTAATCTCCGCCCAGTTCAATATCGTTGGCCACGACTTGATCTTGGGGCAGCAGCGGATGGCGCGCTTTTTTCAGCCGGATAAAACCGTCTCCGTTCATGAGTGGTTTTGTTGCCTTCATTGCTTTTGCGTATCTCGCTTTGGCGAAAATGAAATCCAGTGTCTGCAGCACTTCCACATTTTGAGCGATTTCTTGTGTGTGTTCAGCCGTATGCTCCGTCAGCATTCGGAGAATCCGTTCGATTTCCTGTTTTTCTTTTACTTTCGCCTGCTGAAGCGAGTTGTTCATATCTACGATCGCCTGCGGTTCAATAAACAGTGTCGCACCGGATGAAGATGTATCGTGGACAATTCCGCCGTAGCTTGATCTGTATTCCTGTTTGACCGGGATGACAAAGCGGTCATTCCGAATCGTAACGATGGTGTCAGACAGCATTTTAGAAGCGGAAGATGAACGCAGCATCGATTCAAGCCGGTCTCTGACTCTTGATTCAAGCGTCCTGAGCTGCGTGCGGATTCCCCTTAAAGCGGGAGACGCATGATCAAGCACTTCACCATGGTCATCAATGCAGGAGTTAATCTCCCTTTCCAAATCGCCTAATGTAATCAGCTCTTCTGCATGGGCCTGTATCAGCGGAATGCCGACGCCGTCTTCTGTCATTTGGCTGATAAAATGCTTCATTTGTTTAACGGCATACAGCAGCCCGGACAATTCGGTGAATTCCGCCGGCGTCAGCACACTGCCGATTTCCGCCCGCCGTAAAGCGGACCTTATGTCGGTCAGGCCGCCGAACGGAGCATGGCCTCTCAAGCGCATGACCGCGGATGCTTCTTCGACTTCATCCAGCTGTTTTTGGATGTCTGAGAGATCCGTCAAAGGTTTCAGCTGCAGAAGCTTCTCCCGGCCGAGCGATGAGGCGGCATGTGCGGTAATCTGTTCTTTTACTTTATGAAATTCAAGTGATGATAACACTTTTTGCTGCACGGTTTTGTGATCCTCCTTACTTAATCATTGCGCGTCAGAAATGCTTTGACCTCGTGTAGCGGCCGGGCGTTTAACACTTGTTTTGTTTCCGTCCAGCCTTTGCGCGCAGCGGTCACGCCCGTTTTCATATCATCGAGCATCTCGATATTATGGGCATCGGTATTAATGACCAAAGTCACACCTTTTTCATTTGCTTTGATCAGATGCTCAGTCCGCAAATCAAGGCGCGCGGGGTTTGCATTCAGTTCAAGCGCCGTATTTGTTTTGGCGGCGAGTTCAATCAGCATGTCGATGTCGACTTCATAGCCGGCCCGTCTGCCGATCAGGCGTCCCGTCGGGTGGGCGATAATGTCCACGTGCTTATTCGTCAGCGCCTGTTCAAGCCGTTTCATAATGACATGCTCCGGCTGGCTGAAGCTTGAATGAATAGACGCGATGACAAGATCCATTTCAGACAGAACACTGTCATCATAATCGAGCGAACCGTCGGGGAGAATGTCCATTTCTACGCCTTTAAAAATATGAAAATTTTCAAATTCAGCATTTAACGCATCAATTTCTTCCGCCTGTTTTTTGAGCCGTTCGGCCGTTAACCCGTTGGCTACCTTTAAATATTGGGAATGGTCGGTAATCGCCATGTACTGATAGCCTTTTGCCATACAAGCTTCTGCCATTTCTCTGATGGAAAAAGCGCCGTCACTCCAGGCTGAGTGCATGTGGAGATCGCCTTTTATCGCTTTATGCTCCACAAGGTCCGTTTCTTCCCGGTACGTGTCGACCTCCTGCCCGGTTTCTCTGAGCTCAGGAGGAATAAACGGCAGACCGAAGTGGGCGTAAAACGCTTCTTCGCTCGGGAATGTTTTGACGTCTCCCGTTTCTATGGTTTCTACTCCGTATTCACTGATCCGTTCACCGCGCTCTTTCGCCAGCTGGCGCATTTTAATGTTGTGATCTTTAGAACCGGTAAAATGATGCAGTGTGGTGGCAAACTGTTCCTCTGTCACAAGCCGGAAATCCACACTCGTCTCATATTCAAAGGTCAGGATGACTGATACTTTTGTATCCCCGCTCGCTATCACGTCTTTTACGTTCGGGAGGGAAAGAAGCTGTTCTCTGACAGCCTCCGGATGATCTGTAGCGATAATGTAATCCAGATCTTTTACGGTTTCCCGCGCTCTTCTGAGACTGCCGGCCCGGGAATATTTCTGAATATCCGTCAGCCGGGCTAAATGTTCTTCAATTACTGAAGCAATACCGAGCGCATAGCCGATCGGAAACCGTTCCGGCTGTTTTCCGGCTTCTCCGAGAGCCTGAAGGATTTTCTCCTCCGTTTTTTTGCCGAAACCGGCGAGCCCCTGTACTTTTTGCTGCTCGCACGCTTCTTTCAGCGATTCCGCGTCATGAACGCCCAGTTCCTGATACAGCTTGGCGATTTTTTTGCCGCCGAGGCCCGGAAGCTTCAAAAGAGGAACCAAGCCTTCCGGAACTTCTTTCTGCAATTGGAGAAGCGTGCCGGACACACCTTCCTGCATATATTCACGAATGACGCCGTAAGTGCCTTTTCCGATGCCGGATATAGACATCATGTCGTCGATTTCCGACAGGCTGCGGTCATCCTGCTCAAGCGCCGCTGCCGCTTTTCGGAAGGCTGATATTTTAAACGGGTTGTCCCCTTTCAGTTCCATATAGACCGCAATCGTTTCAAGCAGCCTGATGATATCTTTTTTATGCATACTGTTAACCCCCAGTCGTTTCCTGCTTTTCATCATACAAATTTTTCTCCTCCGGCACAACTGGCGCAGAGCTTGAAAAAAACTTCTCCGGTCAAGAGAAGTTTTTTATGCCCCGTACTGGGCCCACAGTTCTTGCAGGAGCCCTGACAGATACGGCGTATGATGTGTGATGATATTTGCAAGCGTCGATTGTGCGAGCATATCCTGAAGCACGCTTACCGGCAGTACGGATGCGACGTATAACAGGATAAACGCAAATAAATAGACTTCCAGAAATCCGAGCACCCCGCCCAGCAGTTTGTTGATCTGTTTAATGACCGGAATGCTGGCGATAATATTAAGCGCCGCTCCGATAATCCGAAGCAGAATCTTTGCGATGATAAACAAAATGACAAACGCGATCGCGTTGTAATAAGCCGTCTCTACGTTTCCTTTAATAAAAGACAGAGCCGCCTGCCCGCCGGAAAAATCAGGCGCGGGTATAAAGCTCAGATGCGGGGCCAGGTTTTTGTAAAAAAGCGCCGCAAACGCAATCGAGAGGATGAAACTCGTTAAATATATAAATTGGAGGATAAATCCTCTTTTTAATCCAAGCAATGTGCCCATTAAGAGCAAAACTAAGATGATGATATCTATCATATGGTGTTCATTCCTTTTCTTTAAGCTGCCGCTCCAGTATTTCATATTTTTCTTGCAGTTTCATATAATCATGCACGACATTGACCGCAGTCAATACAGCGAGCTTATTTATATCAAGATATGGATTTTTCTCGTTGATTTCTCTCATTTTATCATCAACCACTCCGGCCACATGGCGCATGTGCGCTTTGCTTTCTTCCCCGATAATGGTGAAGTGCTGGCCGTAAATGTTTACTGTCGTTTTGGTTTTTTTGCCGTCAGACAACGTTTCTCCTCCATTCCGCGAGAATCCTAGTTCCTATCATACCACGATTATCGTTTGAATGGAAAGACGAGCCTCAGGCTGTTATGATACACTGGTATATACAGTGAAAAGTGCCAAAAAAGGAGATTATATCGTGTCCCATTCTGTTATAAAAGTATCCGCTTCCGCTATGGAACAAATGAAACAATCCTATGCCGGCTCCCTTACTCCCGCGGTTCCGCAGGGCGCCGTCTTCCAGGCCAAGCCTCCGGGCTGTACCATTACAGCCTACCGCTCGGGCAAGGTTCTCTTTCAAGGAAAAAACGCCGGCACAGAAGCGGCCCGCTGGGGAACGGCTGAGGCGCCGAAGGCAAAGAAAACCGTCAAAAAAGCGGCCGACCCGCTCTACGCTCCGCCGGCGGGCATTGCCTCCATGTCAGTGATCGGCTCTGATGAAGTCGGAACAGGCGATTACTTCGGGCCGATAACAGTTGCCTGCGCCTACGCCGACAAATCAAAGCTCTCTTTAATGAAAGAACTCGGTGTGAAGGATTCGAAGGATTTAAAAGATCCGCAGATTATTGAAATCGCCAAACTGTTAATTAAAACCATTCCTTACAGCCTGCTTGTGTTAAAAAACGAAAAATACAATCAGATGCAGGAAAAAGGCATGAGCCAAGGAAAAATGAAGGCGCTCCTTCATAATCAGGCGATTTCCAATCTGCTGAGAAAAATGAACGGCGTTAAACCGGAAGCGATTCTGATTGACCAATTCGCAGAGCCCGGCATTTATTTTAAGCATCTTTCCGGACGGGATATCGTAAAAGAAAAAACGTTTTTCAGCACGAAAGCGGAAAGCATACATCTTTCCGTCGCCGCAGCCTCTATCATTGCGCGATATTCTTTCTTAATTGAAATGGATAAGCTTTCCCGAGAGGCTGGGATGACGATTCCAAAAGGCGCGGGGCCGCACGTCGATGAAGCTGCCGCCAAGCTGATCATCAATAAGGGAGAAGGTGCGCTCAGAACGTTCACCAAACTTCATTTTGCCAATACGCAAAAAGCGAAACGCCTTGTTGAACGGAAGCGGTCATAATAAAAAAGCTTGCAGAGTGATCTGCAAGCTTTTTCTTTATCCCCTTAATACGGCCTGATACGTTTCTTCCAGCGCTTTCAGCACGTTTTCATGTACTTTTGTCACTTCTTCTTCTGTCAATGTTTGTTCAGGGTTAACATATTGGAGCGAGAAGGCGACGGATTTTTTGCCTTCTTCCATATGCTCACCTTCGTACACATCAAATACGGTGACTTCTTTCAGCAGCGCGCCGCCGGCTTCTTTGATCACGGCTTCGAGCTGTCCGCTTGTAACGGTTTTATCTGCCACAAGCGCAATGTCGCGCGTGACGGACGGGTACTTCGGAATCGGCGTATACACGACAGGTTCTGTTTCCTCGGTCAGAAGCGCGTGCAGATCAAGCTCGAACACATACGTTTCTTTGATATCCAGCTCTTTTTCCATTGCCGGATGCACCTGGCCGATAAATCCGGCAAGCGAACCGTTCAATAGAATGTTTGCCGTCCGGCCGGGATGCATGTTTTTGCGTTCTGACTGGACAAATTCAACCCGGTCTGACACATTCAATTGATGCAGCAGGCCTTCAACGATTCCTTTGGCGACGAAGAAATCAACCGGCTTTTTCTCACCCTGCCATAAATTTTTGCGCCACAATCCGGTTACAGCTCCGGCAACCCGTTCTTTTTCAACCGGTTTTGTGTTTTCTTCTTTCGTCAGAAATACAGAACCCGTTTCATATAAAGCAACGGAATCAGTCTGTCTGGCCAGATTGTATGAAACGGCTTCAAGAAGATTCGGCACGAGGCTGTGTCTGAGAATGCTTCTTTCTTCGCTCATCGGCAGGGCAAGCATCGTGTTGAATGATTTTTCGATCGCAAAAGCGGCCGCTTTTTTATCATTCGTTAATGAATAAGTGGTCGCTTGTGAAAGACCCGCTCCTTCAAGGAAACGTCTCACTTTCCGGCGTTTTGCCTGATACGGTGTCAAGCCGCCTGTCGTGCCGGCCGTTTCCGGAAGCGTGGACGGAATATTGTCATACCCGTACAATCTCGCCGCTTCTTCAATCAGGTCTTCTTCTATTCTAATATCTCCGCGGCGCGACGGCACCGTTACGACGAGAACGTCTTCAGCTTCACCGACTGCAAACCCGAGGCGCTTGTAAATGCTGATGATTTCTTCTTTAGCGATTGTCATGCCGAGCACGGCGTTCACTTTTTCAACAGACACGTGAATATTGTTTGCTTCGATTTTCAGATGGTTTTCTTCAACCGTGCCTGAGAGCACTTCTCCGCCGGCATATGCCTGAATGAGACTGCAGGCCCGTTCAGCCGCCAGCAAAACACGGGCCGGATCAATGCCTTTTTCATATCTGGCGCTCGCTTCGCTTCTCAGTCCGAGGTCTCTCGACGCTTTGCGGACGGTCTGTCCGTCGAAATAAGCGGCTTCCAGTAAAATCGCAGTGGTGTCTTCGCGGACTTCAGACTCAGCTCCGCCCATGACTCCCGCAACGGCTTGCGCTTTTTTTCCGTTTGTGATGACCAAATGGCTGCTTGACAGCTTGCGCTCTTGTTCATCCAGCGTCACGATGGTTTCGTTTTCCGCCGCTTTTCTGACGACGACCTCTTTTGAACCGAACCGGTCGTAATCGAAAGCGTGAAGCGGCTGTCCGTACTCAAGGAGGACGAAGTTTGTAATATCCACGACGTTATTATGCGGGCGGATGCCTGCATTCATCAGCTTCGTCTGCATCCAAAGCGGAGACGGGCCGATTTTGACGTTTTTAATGATTTTTGCGGCATAATGCGGATTGGCCTGCGTATCTTCAACCTTAACGGAAACAGCATCCGCCGCTTTTTCTGCCGCTTTTTCATATGAAGCCTCCGGAAGCTTTACCTCTGCGCCGAGGATAGCCGCAACTTCATAAGCCACGCCAAGCATGTTCATCGCGTCGGCGCGGTTCGGCGTTAAGCCCAATTCTAAAATCGCATCATCAAGCTGAAGGGCCGCCATTGCGTCAGCTCCCGTTTCAGCATCATTCGGAAAAACGAAAATGCCTTCCGCATATTCTTTCGCCACGAGCTTGCTTTCAATGCCGAGCTCCTGAAGGGAACAGATCATGCCGTGAGACGCTTCGCCGCGCAGCTTGGCTTTTTTAATTTTGAAATTGCCGGGAAGCACGGCTCCGACCGTTGCAACTGCAACCTTCTGTCCTTTATCAACATTCGGGGCGCCGCAGATAATCTGCACGGGTTCCTCCTCACCAATATCAACAAGGCATTTGTTGAGTTTGTCGGCATTCGGGTGCTGTTCGCGCTCAAGCACGTGTCCGATGACAACGCCTTTTACGCCCTCCCCTTTATACTCGATACCCTCAACTTCAATACCGGCTCTCGTAATTTTTTCTGCAAGCACGGCCGGGTCGATTCCCTGCAAGTCAACGTAATCTTCTAACCATTTATAAGAAACAAACATGTGTATCCTCCTCTTACGCCTGTTTAAACTGCGAAATGAATCTGACATCATTGGTATAGAAATGGCGGATATCTTCAATGCCGTATTTCAGCATCGCGATACGTTCAACACCCATTCCGAAAGCAAAACCCTGGTATTCCTCAGGATTGAATCCGGCCATCTTCAGCACGTTCGGGTGAACCATGCCGGCGCCGAGAATTTCGATCCAGCCTGTTTTTTTGCAGACGGAGCAGCCTTGTCCGCCGCACTTAAAGCAGGTCACATCCACCTCGACAGAAGGCTCTGTGAATGGGAAAAAGCTCGGACGGAGCCTGATTTCACGATCTTGGCCGAACATTTTTTTGGCGACCAATTCAAGCGTGCCTTTCAGGTCGCTCATGCTGATTTTGCGGTCGACGACGAGACCCTCGATCTGCATGAATTGATGGGAATGTGTCGCGTCATCGTTGTCGCGGCGATACACTTTACCGGGACAAATGATTTTGACGGGGCCTTTTCCTTTATGCTTTTCCATCGTGCGCGTCTGCACCGGTGACGTCTGCGTTCTCATCAGCATTTCTTCTGTAATGTAAAAGCTGTCCTGCATGTCGCGGGCCGGATGTTCCTTCGGCAGGTTCAGCGCCTCAAAGTTGTAATAATCCGTTTCCACTTCAGGGCCTTCTTCGACGGTATATCCCATGCCGATAAATAAATCTTCAATTTCTTCAATAACGACCGTAAGCGGATGGCGTCCACCGATGTTTACCTGACTGCCCGGCAAAGTGACGTCAATCGTCTGGCTGCTGAGTTTTTTATTCATTTCTTCTTGTTCAAGCTGTTCATTTTTCGCCGTAATGGCTGCTGCAATGCGCTCTCTCACTTCATTGGCGAGCGCTCCCATTTTCGGGCGCTCTTCGGCGGACAGTTTGCCCATGCCGCGGAGAACTTCTGTAATCGGCCCTTTTTTTCCGAGATATTGCACCCGAATGTCGTTAACTTCTTTTAATGAACCCGCCGCTTCTACTTTTTCTGCAGCTTCCAGTTCGAGCTGTTTAAGCTTCTCTTCCATCATGCATCCTCCTTTTATGTAAACCAAACCGTTCTATGCCTTTTTCAGAAAACAAAAAAACCCGCCCCTTGAGAGAAGGGACGAGTTGTGGCCGCGGTACCACCCTTTTTAAGGCAGACTTCATCTGCCGACAGCTTCATTGACATAACGGAAACGATCGTTCCGGTTCACCTTTACGCGCGTTCGGCGCGGTCCCGGTGACAACTCGAGAGGTGAAAATCAATTTTTGTGCTGCGATAAAAATGCTCTCAGTCAGCGGCATTTTCTCCCTGGAAGGCAGTGTGTGCAAAAATTGACGTCCTCTGTCACGGTTTTTACATTATTGCTATCTATTATAGTGAAATCCAAGGCTTTTCGCAACCTATCCTCTGAGATGATAAACGAGGATGGCGGCCGCTACCGCCACATTCAGCGATTCCGCCTGCCCGTACAGCGGAACGTACAAGTTGAGATCCGTTTTTTGCAGAAGGCCGGCGTCCACTCCCGCCCCCTCGTTCCCGACGATTAACGCGAACGATTCTTCAGGCTTCACGCTTTGATAAGCCGCACCGTTTTCAAGCGCCGTGCCGTAGATCGAGACGCCTTGTGATTTCAGCTCAGCGGTGAACTCATCAAGCGGACGTTTCAAAATGGGAATATGAAAATGAGATCCTTGTGCTGAACGCAGCGTTTTTCCATTGTACGGGTCTG
This sequence comes from Bacillus sp. GZB, assembly GCF_001975995.1. Taxonomy (NCBI): domain Bacteria; kingdom Bacillati; phylum Bacillota; class Bacilli; order Caryophanales; family Bacillaceae; genus Bacillus; species Bacillus sp. GZB. The sequence goes on along the minus strand of NZ_MTQG01000017.1, from coordinate 202,404 downwards.
CTGTTCCCTCACCAAGGACAACGGCGTCGATGCCCGCCGCATCTGCCGTTCTGATCATTGTTCCTAAATTCCCCGGGTCCTGCACGGCATCAATCAGAAGCAGCCGTTTCAGCTGATCAGGCTGCTTATCCGGCATATGGCAGACCGCGGCGATCCGCTGCGGCGTTTCTGTTTCCGTCACGGCTGAAAACGCGTCTTCGCTCAGCACGTAGCACGGAATGCTCATGTCCAGATCGGCCGGGATGGCGCTCTCATCGTTTACGAGAATTTCTTTTACCGTTCCCTTTGATTTGAGCGCTTCTTCTGCCAGGTGCTCTCCTTCTATCAGAAATGTATTCGTTTTAAGTCTCTCTTTTTTTGTGTGAAGTTTTTTCCAGTCCTTCACTTTTTGGTTTTTTGCAGAGTCGATTCGTTTCACTTTATGTCTGTGCTCTCCTTTTTTCATGCATGTTGTTATTATATCTTAAGAACAGCACATAATAAACCGCGTGCGCGGTAAGAATATGCGTATCACATTCAGAAAAAAGGAGCGGTTGTAATGGATCTTAATTTACGCAACGCCGTTATTGCCAATGTAACCGGCAATAACCAGGATCAGCTGGAGCATACTATCGTTGACGCCATCCAAAGCGGTGAAGAAAAAATGCTTCCGGGCCTCGGCGTCTTATTCGAAGTTCTTTGGCAGCATGCGTCGGACTCAGAAAAAAATGAAATGCTCAAAACACTTGAAGGCGGATTAAAACCTGCGCAATAAACATGAACCGGGTGATGGGACACCCGGTTTTTTTTGTATAATAATGGCGAGGGGGATCGCCATGCAGTTACAGCCGGAACTGGCAAAGAAATTGATTGCCGAAGTCAAACATATGTACAGCCGCGAAGTGATTATTGCCGATACAAAAGGCATGATCATCGCGGGCACCAACGAGGCGCGCGCCGGATGGTTTCATGAAGGCGCACTGATCTGCGCGCGCGAAAAACGGAATGTCATCATTACGAAAGAAGATGAAAAACGGCTCGAGGGCGTAAAAGCAGGACTGAACCTCCCCGTTTTTTCAGGCCATGAAGTGATCGGAGTATTCGGCCTGACAGGAGACCCTGACGATATCCTGCCTTTCGGAGAATTGCTCAGAAAAATGACGGAGCTGTTTATTAAAGAAACGCGCCATATGGAAGAAGCGCAGTGGCGTGCGAGAATGCTTGAATCCTTTATGGTTGATTGGCTGCAGCTGAAAGAATGGTCTCCGGGCTTTTTAGAAAAAGCAAAGCTCATCGGCGCAGACCTTCACGCATACCGCAGGATCATACTCATTCAAGGCCGTTATGAGCAATATAAAGCGGAGGAGCTCGGGCGGCTCTGGCAGTACGAATGCCCTGAAGACCTGTTTGTCCGCTGGGGAAATGAACGCATTCTCATTAATCATGAAGCAAATTCGGCTTCCAAAACACAGCTCATTAAAAAGATCGGGGCCGTTTTCGGGCAGCCTGTCACCGCCGGCATCGGACGGATCGTTCCGGGAGAGCGCCTCACGGAATCATACGAACAGGCGGATAAAGCACTTTCAGCCGGAATCGGTGACAAGCAGGCCGTCTTTGAAGAAGATTTAAAACTGGATATGTGTCTTGCCGATATCGCACCCGGCACGCGGTCGGAGTTTTCACGGCGGGTTCTCGAGCATGTACTGGACCGGGAAGAACTTCTGGATACGCTGCGCGCCTTTTTCGACCGGCAATTATCGTTAAAGCGCACCGCCGACGACATGCATATTCATATCAATACATTGCGCTACCGTCTTTCCAAACTGGAATCACTGACAAATATGAATCTCGACCGCCCTGAAGACATAACAGCTTTTTATTTGGCGCTGCGCTTTTTAGATCAACATACAAAAAGCACGTAATCATATCATCATTTTTCATATGTTTCTCCATAGTGTGCGGAATCGTTTTTCTTTACAATTAAATGAAAACGCTTTTCTTATCAGGGAGGTTGGGAGAACATGATTTCACGAGAGGCAAAAGAAGCGTTCATCCGGACGGTCGGGAAGGAGAATTATGATGATTCAGCGGCGGGCCGTCTTGTGTATTCTTATGATGCGGCTCCTCAGCTGCAAGCCATGCCGGATGCGGTAATCGCCCCCCGCAGCGCGGATGACGCGTCCCGTATATTAACGATTTGCAGCAGGCATGACATTCCGATCGTGCCGAGGGGTTCAGGCACAAACTTATGCGGCGGCACATGTCCGTCTGAAGGCGGGCTTGTGCTTTTATTCAAACATATGAACCGCATTCTGGAAATCGATGAAGAAAATTTGACGGCAACCGTCCAGCCAGGCGTGATCACACAAGATATGATACGTGCGGTTGAACAAAAAGGTTTATTTTATCCGCCTGATCCGAGCAGCATGAAAATATCGACGATCGGCGGGAATATTAATGAAAATTCCGGCGGGCTGCGCGGTTTGAAGTACGGCGTCACCCGGGATTATGTCCTCGGCCTTGAAGCCGTCTTGGCTTCAGGCGATATCATCCGCACAGGAGGAAAGCTGACAAAGGATGTCGCCGGTTATGATCTGACCCGGCTTTTCGTCGGATCAGAAGGTACGCTCGGCGTTGTGACGGAAGCGACTTTAAAGCTGGTTCCGAAGCCGGAAACGAAAAAAACGCTGCTTGCACTCTATGAACATATTGAAGCGGCTGCGGAATCTGTTTCTGCCATTATCGCTGAAAAAATCATTCCGGCGACACTCGAATTTCTGGATCAGCCGACACTGCAGGTCATTGAAGATTACGCCAAGATCGGGCTTCCGACCGACGCAAAAGCGGTATTGCTGATCGAACAGGACGGTGACATCGACACGGTCAGACGAGATATGGAAAAAATCGAAGCCATCTGTAAAAACGGAGCAGCCGTATCCGTCCAAACGGCTGAAACCGAGGAAGAGGCATACGCGCTTACAGAGGCCAGACGGTCCGCATTATCAGCCCTCGCCCGGCTGAAACCGACAACGATTCTGGAAGATGCGACCGTGCCGAGATCACAAATTGCCAGCATGGTCAAAGCCATTAACGAGATTGCAGAAACATACGGCTTGTCCATCTGCACATTCGGCCATGCCGGAGACGGCAATCTCCATCCGACGTGCACCACCGATATCCGAAATACAGAGGAGATGGAACGTGTCGAAAAAGCTTTTGCCGCCATTTTTGAAAAAGCGATTGAGCTGGGCGGGACGATAACGGGTGAACACGGGGTCGGCATCGTAAAAGCGCCGTATTTAGAAATGAAACTGAAAACAGAAGGCATCACCGCCATGAAAGCGATCAAACAAGCGCTTGATCCCCAAAATCTGCTGAATCCGGGAAAAATATTCGCCAATTCATCAAGGAAACGCGTGGTGGTGATGAAATGACAACGGCTAAAGAGCAGAAACACATTCAAACAGAATTCAAAAACCGCATGGATGAAGGTGAATTGCTGAACTGTATGCGCTGCGGCTTCTGCCTTCCTTCCTGTCCGACCTATATCGAATCGGGATTTCAAGAATCCCATTCGCCGCGCGGCCGGATCGCCCTGATGAAAGCCGTCACTGACGGACTGATCGAGCCTGATGAAGATGTCGAGCGCTCACTTTCGCTGTGTCTCGGATGCCGGGCATGCGAGCCCGTTTGTCCGGCAGGGGTCAATTACGGACAGCTGCTTGAAGAAGCGAGGGATATCATTCATCAAAATAAAAAACATAAGCCGGGCGTGCGCCTCTTGCGGAAAGCCGCCTTCACCGGGCTTTTCCCACACCAAAACCGCATGCAGACAGCCGTGAATCTTCTCGGAATATACCAAAGATCGGGATTGCAGACCGCCGTCAGAAAAACCGGTATGCTGCGCGTTTTGCCTGAACATCTGCGCACAATGGAACAAGTGCTCCCGCCCGTCCCGAAACGGAAAGACATGAAGGAACGGCCGCGTTTTCTTCCTGCCGCGGGTCCCGTCCAAAAACGGGCCGCTTTTTTCTCGGGCTGCTTAATGGATACGATGTTTTTAGCGACAAATCATGCGACAACGGCGCTTTTACAGGCGGCCGGGTGTGAAATCGCGGTTCCGGACGGCCAGGCGTGCTGCGGCGCGCTTCACGGGCACAGCGGAGAAAAAGAGATGGGAAAAGAACTGGCCAAGCGGAATATCGCGGCTTTTGAAGCGCTTGACGCTGATTATATCATTACAAACGCCGGCGGATGCGGCGCCTTTCTTCAGGAATATCCGCATTTACTGAAAGATGAACCCGGATGGGCGGAACGTGCCGAACAATTCGTCCGGAAGCTCAAAGACTTTTCATCCGTACTGGTTGATCTGAAGTTCCATCAAAAAAACCTGCGGGCACAGTCTCCTCATATCGTCACATATCAGGACTCCTGCCATCTCCGCAATGTGATGCATACGTCAGAGGAACCGCGCACGCTTTTGAAAAGCATTAAAGGGGCTGAGTACAGAGAAATGGAAAAGGCCGACAGCTGCTGCGGGTCGGCGGGAATTTATAATATAACAGAGTCAGAGATGTCTATGAAAATATTAGACAGCAAGATGAAAGCCGCCGGAAAAACGGAGGCGGCCGTCATCGTGACAGCCAATCCCGGATGCCTTCTGCAAATGCAGCTCGGCATTTTACGCGAAGGATTAACAGGCCGTGTCCGCGCGGTTCATTTGGCGGATTACCTTTTGGAAGCGGCGGATTTGTCATAAGATGAAAGCAGAGAGACCGATCGGCTCTCTGCTTTTTTTATGATGCTGCAATGTTCGGACGGCCGCGGATTTATCCGGGTATTGAAGCTTCCAGTCTGGCACTCGGATCACGCCATACATTCGCCCATTTTTTCACAGCCGCAATGATAATCACAAGCCCGAGAATGAGCATGATAATGGATAAAACGCCATTCAGCACGTTGTATCCCGCCGCTTCGGGGTTCAAATACACATACCGCACCATCCAATAACCCGCATAGTTGACGGTCACATACAAATAAGCGAGAGGAATCAAGCATGTCAGCATATAGCGCCGCTTATCCGCTATTTTTAATACGACGGTCGCACCGATAATTAAGCCGACAGACGCCATAAGCTGATTGGATACGCCGAACAGCGCCCAAATGGAACTGATGTCGCCCGAATACAGAAGATAGCCCCACAGCAGGCAGGCGAGCGCGCTTGAGAAAATCGAGCCCGGCAGCCAGTCTGTTTTTTTCAACGGCTTATAGACCTCTCCGAAAAACTCTTGAATCAAGTACCGGGCGACACGGGTTCCCGCATCAATCGCCGTTAAAATAAACACCGCTTCAAACATAATGACGAATTGAAAAAAGTATGAAGCCAAATGACTGAAAAACGGAATCTCCGTAAAGATATACGTCATTCCGACGGCAAGCGTAACGGCTCCGCCCGTTCTTCCTTCCAGACTGAGCCCGATTTCTTTGCTCAATTCAGGCAAATGGACGACATTCATCCCGAGGGTGCGGAATATTTCAGGCGTGCTGTTAATGGCAAAATAGTCGGCGGGCTCAAGAGCGGCAGCTGCAATGAGCGCCATAATTCCGACGAGACATTCCACAAGCATCGCTCCGAAAGCAACCGGCTTTATATCACTCCATTTATCCAGCATTTTCGGCGTTGTGCCGGAACCGACAAATGCATGAAAGCCCGAAATGGCGCCGCAGGCAATCGTTATTGAAATAAACGGCCAGACAGGACCCGCGATCACCGGGCCTCCGCCGTGAATAAACTCCGTTACGGCCGGGAATTTAATGGCGGGATTGACGAAAAAGACGCCTGCGATCAAAGCGGCAAAAACCCCGATTTTCATAAAACTGCTTAAATAGTCACGCGGAGCCAGCAAAAGCCAAACCGGAAGCGCCGCGGCGAAAAACGCATAAACAGGAAGCGCCACTGCAAGCGTTTTCGCATCCAGTGTCAGCATCTCCCCGAGAGCCGTTGTCTGCAGCCACGGCCCGATGACAACACCGGCCATTAACAAAAGAAACCCGACAGTTGATGCGAGTTTGAGATTGCCCGTTTTTTTATAATAGAGGCCGACCCCCATCGCGATCGGAATCGTAATCCCCACCGCAAACGTTCCCCACGGGTTTTTCTCAAGCGCGTGCAGCACAACCATGGACAGCCCCGCCATCGTGATCGTAATGATAAACAGCATCGAGAGACCCGTGCAAAAACCCGCCACCGGCCCGAGCTCTTCTTTGGCGACTTCAGAAAGCGTTTTCCCGTTTTTCCGCATTGATGCAAACAATACGACAATATCGTGCACGGCTCCTCCGATCACCGCTCCGATTAACAGCCATAAAAGCCCGGGCAGATAGCCGAACTGAGCTGCCAGAATCGGTCCGACAAGCGGGCCGGCAGCGGCGATTGCCGCGAAGTGGTGGCCGAATGACACCCACTTATTCGTCGGCACATAATCTTTCCCATCCTCAAGCACATGGGCCGGAGTCGGTGTCTGATCATTGATTTTTAATACTTTGACCATCATAAAGGTACCGTAAAGCCGATAGGCGATCGCCAGAATACATATAGACGCTATGACGATTGTAATCGCATTCATTTAATCCCAGCCCCTTTTCTCTTTTTCTAAATATTATCACAATTATCAGATAACAGCAGATGATTTTTACGTAAAAAAAAGCCGGCGGCTAAGCCCGGCTTTTCGGAACGCTATTTTCCTGATAAACGGATGACATTCCAGGACAGCGGCGTAAAATGAGCCGTTATTCCTTCGGCGTTTGCGGAAGACGTCCCGTTGGAGTGCGGAATGACTTCTTTTCTGTTTTTTTGATTGGTCGCTTTCATATCCTGATGCTCCAGCACGATATGCTCAATAATGCGGTAATCTTCAAACCCTCTCAGCTTTATCTCCGTTTCCATCAGTTCCTTGCTTTTGTTGACGGCAAAAATGGTCAGTGCTTCATCCTCTTCATGGTAAACGGCCGCGGCATCAACATACGGCACATCCGTAAAATCCGCTGAGTCGTATTTCGGGGAAGTGACCAGCAGCTTCATTGAAGTCCCTCTCCCGTAGACAGAGGCGTGCATGTAAGGGTAAAAGATCGGCTGTCTCCATGCTTCTCCGCCCTTTTCAGTCATAATAGGCGCAATTACGTTGACAAGCTGGGCGAGACAGGCGGTCTTTAGTCTGTCCGCATGCTGCAGCATCGTAATCAGCAGTGAACCGATCAACAGTGCGTCTTCAAAATTGTAGATGTCTTCGAGAATCGGCCGGGCCGTAATCCATGGCTCCACTTTTTTATCCGCTTCATTTGAGTGATACCACACATTCCATTCATCTAAAGAAAGGTGAATCGTTTTTTTGCTGCGTTTTTTCGCTTTCATATAATCACATACGGCTGTGACGGATTTAATAAAATGGTCTAAATCCATCGACTTCGCCAAATAGTTTTCAAGATCATTTTCATGGTTGCCGTAATACGTATGCAGTGAGATGTAATCCACATGCTCGTACGTATGCTCAAGCACCTCGGCCTCCCACTCGATGAAGGATGGCATGCCGCTGTTTGAGCTTCCGCAAGCCACCAATTCGATCGTCGGGTCCGTCCATTTCATCACCTTTGCCGTTTCAGCGGCGAGCCGTCCGTATTCATGCGCCGTTTTATGACCGATCTGCCAAGGACCGTCCATCTCATTTCCTAAGCACCATGTTTTGATGCCGTAAGGTTTTTCATATCCGTGCGATTTTCGTAAGTCGCTCCAGTACGACCCTTCAGGATGGTTGCAGTATTCGACGAGGTTCCGGGCGGCATCGATCCCTCTCGTCCCGAGATTGACAGCCATATTCACTTCGGCGTTCACTTTTTTCGCCCACGTTAAAAATTCATTCGTCCCCACTTCGTTCGTTTCTGTCGTCTGCCATGCCAAATCAAGCCTCCGCGGGCGGTCCTTCACCGGCCCTACGCCGTCTTCCCAATTGTAGCCCGAGAGAAAATTCCCTCCCGGATAGCGGATGAACGGCACTTGCAATTCCTTGATTAACTCCTGCACGTCTGTTCTGAAGCCGTCCTTGTCGGCTTTCGGGTGTCCGGGCTCATAAATGCCTTCATACACCGCCCGGCCCATATGTTCTATAAATGATCCGTACATCCGTTTGTCCACTTCACCGATGATATATTCTTTATCTGCTGTAATCCCCGCTTTTTTCATTATTTCCTCCCTCTCTCTATCCCTTCACTCCGCCTACTGTGAGGCCGGAAATGAAGTATTTTTGGAAAAACAAGAATATGATGATCACCGGCAGTATCGCAAAAACGGACCCGGAAATCAGCATGTCATAGTTGTTGCCGTACGGACTCAGCAGCCCTGAAAGTCCGATTGGAAGCGTAAACATTTCTTTCGACCGAAGCACGATCAGCGGCCATAAAAAGTTATTCCAGCTGTTTAAAGATTGAAGAATGATCATTGCCCCGAATGCCGGTTTCATGAGCGGCGCCATAATTCTGAAAAAAATGCCGAATTCGGTGCAGCCGTCCATTCTCGCTGAATCAAGCAGATCCTTCGGAAGTCCGAGCGCATATTGCCGGAAAAAGAACACGGCGACAGGCGACACAATAAACGGCAGAATCACTCCCGTATAGGAATCGATCAAATGAAGACCCACCGTCAATTTGAACAACGGAAGCATCATCACTTCAAGAGGCACCATCATAATGATCAGCACAAGAACGAAAATAATATTTCTGCCTTTAAATTCATAGACACCGAGTCCGTAGCCGATCAAAGAGGAAAAAAACAGCGTGAGAACCGTGGTAAGAACGCCGAGCAGCAGGCTGTTAAAAAACCATTTGAAATAAATGCTCCCCCCGTTGAACAAATAGGTGTAGTTATCAAGGCTCATCACATCCGGATCAAGACGCAGATTCAGCCCGATGCGCATCAGCTCAGATGACGGCTTTAAAGAACCGAGCAATAGACAGATCATCGGAAAGATATACAACAGGCTCAGCATGATAAAAAACAAGGTAAACGCAACTCTGTACACGGAAAACATGTGATTGTTACGCAACGCTTATCCCTCCCCTTTAAACGAACCGGACAGTTTCAGAGAAACAAGGCTGACTAGTAGGATGACAAGCAAAAGGACAATTCCGATTGCGGCCCCGTACCCCATTTCGTTGTATGCAAGCCCCTGCTGATATAAATAACCGACAAGTGTGAGGCCGATATTGCCCGGGGAATTATTCTGCCAAAGCACATAGCTTTCCTCAAACATTCTGAAACCGCCGATAATACTGATCGTTAACACATAAACGGACACCGGCTTTAAAAATGGAAGGGTAATATGACGGAACTTTTTCCACGTACTCGCCCCGTCAATTTCAGCCGCTTCATACAATTCTTTCGGCACGTTTTGCAATCCGGCCAGAAAGTATAGAATGTTAATGCCCATCCACCTCCATGACGCAAGCAGCACCATTAAAAACATGCCGGTACCTTTGTTGTTGAGCCAGTTTTGGGGTGATGCGCCAAGCTTCATCATCAGCTCGTTTGCAAGCGACGTATTCATTTCTCCGAACATCAGACGGAAAATAATCCCCGCTACGATCGTCGATGTTAAAGCCGGTACAAACAGAGCCGATTTAAATACATTTCTGAACCTGACGAGCTTCGAATTCAGAATCACCGCCAAAAGAAGCGGCACTGGAATCAGCACGATCAGCGTCCAGAAGGTATATTCCAATGTGTTAAACAGTGCGGTGTAAAAGGTTGGATTAAGAAGAGCGGTATAATTGGAAAACCCGACAAATGTAACTTCTCCCGGCAGTATCCGCTGAAAGCTCATGATAAACACGCTGATAATCGGATACAAAAAGAAAACGAGAAACGAAATGATAAATGGCGCCGTAAAAAGATAAGGCGCCGCTTTTTTTGAATACAGCACATTGCGCCGGCGCGGCTTCTCCCGGACTGCAGAAACGGTTTGCGCTGTCTCTGTCTTTACAGGTCTCATAAAAGCTCCCCCGCTTTCACTGTTAAATAGGGCGGCTTCTCCTATTTCTCTAATTGCTCTGCCGCCTCGTCCAAGGCTTCCTTAGGTGTTTTTTCCTGCGTCTTCAACGCATCGAACAGCACTTGTCTGACAACAAGATCAGCCGCTTTAGAGAAGTCTTCATGCAGATAAATCGGATTGATCTCATCTTTTATTTCAAGGAGCGAGGAAAAAATTGACGTACCGTTCCGGAAGAAATCCGTGTACTTGTTTTTCTCCTTCAATTCTTTTGAATCCCACACGTCCCAGCGGAGCGGGTCAAAGCCGAGCACCGTCCAAAGCTTTATGTTCCCTTCCTTTGAACCTTTCGCAAAACCGAGAAATTCTTTCGCGAGATTCAGATGTTCAGCCTGCTTCGGCACGACGGTGGCTGTTCCGCCTAAACCCGCTGATCTGTCACCGCCTTCTTTCCAGGCCGGCATAGGGTAAATCGCCATTTTCCCTTTTAAATCAGGCATATAATCGATAAACCGTCCCATGTACCAAATAGGCATCAGCACTGAGGCTGCCCCGCCCTGATTCATAAAACCGTAGTATTCTTCGCTGTGATGGCCGCCGCCGGGAGCCGGCAGAAGGGTTTTATCATTTACCATGTCCTTTACATAATTCAGTGTGTCTGTATTCGTCTTGCTGTTCAGAATCAATTTTCCGTTTTTGCTGTAGTAGCCTGACCCTTGCTGCGAAATCATGGATAGGAATGTGGCGGAGTCGTTTGTTTCAACCGTTCCCATCGGTTTCCCCGCGGCTTCACGCACTTTTTTCCCTGCCCGCCGGTAATCTTCCCAAGTCTTAATGGAGGCGGGATCAACGCCCGCTTTTTTCATGATATCCATGTTGTAAAACATGCCGGTCGTCCCCACATGTGTATCAAGGCCGTACAATTTTCCGTTTTTGCTGTATAAGGCCAGACGCGCTTCCACAAACTTATCGCGGTCTTTTTCAATCAGCGGCGTCAGATCGGCAAGCGGGATATCCTTCCCCTTCAGAAAGTTCGAGAACCGGCTTAATTCCACGTCGGCTATATCGGGAAGCCCCTCACCCGCGATCAGCGAAACCGATAAATTATCATGCATTTGTCCATAAGGATAAACAACGGTATTCAGCTTGATTTTGCGCTCCGGATATTTCTGATTCCATTCTTTGACCATTTCCTGATAAAACTGTTCGTGCAGACCGTTAAACGTCCAAAACGTCAGCTCCGTTTCTCCCGGCCGGCCGGCAGTCCGTTCTTGTGAACAGCCGGCGGTAAACACGAAGAGCATCATCAGCACCAAACATACAGCGGTCGTTTTTTTCATGTCATTACCCCTTCCACTTTAGGCCGTGCGGCTATAGATGCAAATGATGTGCAAAGAGCGCTGCATTTTCATTTATGATGGTTAAACCGGTATAACGGTCCCGCAATGTGTGCGCATGCTTAAGCGCATCGCTGACAAGCTCCTTTTCCACACCGATCTCATCGAAACAGGCGGGACCTCCCGCAGATGCGAGCCACCCGGCAATTGTCTTGCCGTCGGGAAGCCCTTCATATGCAGAATGAATCGCCTCGCGAAAGTGCGGCGGCAGTTCAGCAAGCTTTTCGTGACAAGCCAGTTCTTTGTAAATATCACTCAACACCGCGCACGCACAGCCGACCTTCGCACCGTGGAGAATCGGAGGCTGTTTTGCCTTCAGCATTTCCATCTCAATCCAATGCGAGATGTGATGTTCTCCTCCTGAGGCGGGGCGGGAGTGGTCAAGCGCAAGCATGACAAGACCCGAAACGATCAGCGCTTCCATCAGTATCTGAATGCCGGCCTCCGTTCCCATGGCAATGTCAGCGCGGTGATCAATGCACTGCCAAAGCGCGTCTTTCACATGCTTCGCCCCGGCTTCTGAGTACGGCTCACCCGCAAGCCTGCGGGAAATCTCCCAATCTGCCAGCGATGTTATTTTTCCGATCATGTCTCCGAAGCCCGCAGCTGTCATTGAACGGGGCGCTTCTTTTAATACATTCGTATCGGCAAATAAGGCGATCGGCGCTTTCGTTTGAATCGTCGTTTTGATTCCGTTTAATATGAGCGGCGCTCCCGCCGATGTAAAACCATCGACTGACGGAGCGGTGGGGAATGAGATAAACGGCAATCCGCGCTGGCAGGCGGCAAACCGCGTAATGTCGTGAATCGTTCCTGAACCGGCCGCAATGATGACATCCGTCTCTTCCGCGAGATTGATCAGCGTATAGACCAATGTCCTCTCATCAGCCGCGGCGGCCCCGGCTTCATGCTCCGGAATGATGACTTTTGACGCTTTGATCCCGCCTGCCCTCAATTCGTCCGCAAGCAGACGTCCCGCCGCCTCGTACGTGTTCCGGTCACAGACGATGACCGGATGATTCCAGCATTTTTTTTGCAGAAATCTGAGAAGCTCTTCTTTTGCATTCGCCCCGATCACGATATCTTCTATTTGAATCGGTGAGCGGCTGGCCCCTTCCTTGTCAAACTCGGATTGAATGTCCTCAGGAGAACGTTTCATAAAAGGATTCCCTCCTTCGCTAATCCTGTCAGGTCTTTAATAGAATCAAGGACGATGTCAGGTTCATATAGACGGGGCTCCCCAAGTTTGACCGACCCCGTCAGAACCAATACGCTTTTCATTCCGTACAGCCTGCCCATTGCGATATCAGATTCGAGGCTGTCTCCGATAATGGCGCATTCCTCAGGGGGAAGTCCAAGCGCTTCACATGCCGCCTCAGCCATCAGCCAAGACGGTTTGCCGATGACAAGCTCCGTTTTTGCTCCGGCGGATGCTTCAATGGCCCCGATCATTCCCGCGACGTCCATGGCATGGCCGCCTTCATTCGGAAAGGAGCGGTCCCGGTTCGTGGCGATGATGCGCGCGCCGGAGGAAGCCGCCTTAAAAGCGAGATTCAGATCTTCGTAGGTGACGGTTTCATGCAGGGAGATGACAAGCCAGTCGGCTGCCTGCGGTTTTTTCGCCAGGGCGACACCCGCTAAAGCGAGTTCATCAGTCAGCCCTTTTTCCCCTAACACCCACACCTTTGACATAGGATAATGCTTCTTTAAAAATGATGCCGTCACACTGGAGGACAGCACGATGTTCCGTTCATCCGTGCGGATACCGGCACCCAGCAGTTTCTTTCGGCACATTGCTCTTGATAGATTGCCGCGGTTGCTTAAAAAGACAACGGCTTTGCCCAGTGACTGAAGGGTATGAACGGCTTCTTTTGCGCAGTCAATCAGCTCCCGCCCCCTGAATACGGTTCCGTCTAAATCAATCAGAAACCCGGCCGCGTCAAGTTTGGCCATAATAAGCATTCGCCCCGTGTTTTCTGTAAAAATGCTTATCATGCAGCACTCTGTCGATCGGACTGAGCTGTTTGTTCAGCATAAGCGAATGGTAGGCCATTTCCGCTACCGTTTCGAGCACAACGGCGTTATGCAGGGCATTCAGCGCGTCCGTTCCCCAGCAGAACGGGCCGTGGCTGTGGACGAGGACACCCGGATTTTGTTCATACGGTTCGTTTTGAAAGGTTTCGGCTATGACTTTGCCTGTATGATATTCGTAATCTTTCACAATTTCTTCTTCATACATTTCCCTCGTGCAGGGTATAGCGCTTTCAAAGTAATCCGCGTGAGTCGTTCCGAGAGCGGGTATGTCTCTTCCGGACTGTGCCCAGCTCGTCGCCCAGCGGGAGTGCGTATGAACGATTCCGCCGATAGCCGGAAACGCTTTATACAGATAAAGATGGGTCGGCGTGTCAGAAGACGGTTTCAGCGAGCCTTCGAGAATGTCTCCGTCCTCATTCAGGACGACCAGTTTGTCAGCGGTCAGCTCACTGTAATCGACACCGCTCGGTTTAATGACGATTCTCCCGCTCTCTCTGTCAATGCCGCTGACATTCCCCCATGTAAACGTGACAAGGTTATGTTCCTCAAGCTTCAGGTTGGCGGCGAGCACTTCTTCTTTTAACGCTTCAAGCATGGCGGCTCTCCCCTTTCACAAAATCACGGTTTTTAATGGCTTTCAGGCGTTTCATAACATTGTTTTCTTTGCCGAAGTAGTGTACGAGCTCTTTATATTCCGCATATAAGCTGTCATAAATCTCAGCTCTTTCCCGGTTCGGGGCATAAAAGCCGTCTTTTAATTTCCCCATATGCGCACATGCTTCAGCAATATTGGAGAATCCCCCGTTTTCCCGTCCCGCGGCGAGCGCTCCGAAAATCGCGGAGCCCAGTGCAGGCGCCTGCGGAGACCCGGATAATTTAATATCCATATTTGTGACGTCTGCATAAATCTGCATGACAAACGGATTTTTTTCGGCGATTCCTCCGGCTGCGTAAAGCTCTTCGACCGGAACGCCGTTTTCCCGGAACGTTTCGATAATCATCCTCGTTCCGAACGCCGTCGCTTCAATCAATGCCCTGTAGATTTCTTCCGGCTTCGTGTGCAACGTCATGCCAAGCATCATGCCCGTCAAATCTGCGTCCACCAAGGTTGACCGGTTTCCGTTCCACCAGTCAAGCGCGAGAAGACCGCTTTCCCCCGGAACAAGTTCAGCTGCTTTTTTGCTGAGCAGCTCGTGAATGTCTATGTGTTTATCCTCAGCTTCCTTCTCATAGTCTCTCGGAACACACGTTTTGACGAACCATTCAAAGTGGTCGCCGACACAGGACTGTCCCGCTTCATATCCCGCATATCCGGGCAAGATGCCGTTATTGACGACCCCGCACATACCGGGGACGATATGTTCTTCGTCGCCGAGCAGCACATGGCAGGTAGACGTTCCCATGATCATCAGCATTTTCCCCGGCTCTGTAATACCGACCGCGGGCACTGACACGTGAGCGTCGACATTGGCGACGGCAACGGCCGTCCCCGGCAGAAGCCCGGTCAGCTCCGCCATTTTTTCGGTCAAACCTCCTGCTTTTTCCCCGACTGAATAAATGGAGCCGCTTAATTTATCCTTTGTAATCGTTTTCATTAACGGGTTGAGCCTTTCGAAAAAATGATCCGGCGGATACCCCGTCTCCTCATTCCAGATTGCTTTGTAGCCGGCCGTGCAGTTGCTTCGCTTCAATGAACCGCACAATTGATAGACGATCCAGTCTGCCGCTTCCACAATCTGATCTGCCGCCTCGTATATATGCGGCGCTTCTTCCGCGATTTGCATGATTTTCGGGATCATCCATTCGGAAGAAATTTTACCGCCGTATCTTTTAAGGAATGTTTCATTTGTGTCTTCGGCAATCGTGTTCAAACGGTCTGCATGTTTTTGAGCCGCATGATGCTTCCACAGCTTCACATAACTGTGGGGCTCCCGTTCAAATTCCTGAAGCATACAAAGCGGCTGCCCCGCGCCGTCTATCGGCAAAATCGTGCAGGCGGTAAAATCAATTCCTATGCCGATCACGTCTTTTGGATCAGCGCCCGCCTGCTCAAGCAGGTTCGGAATCGCCGTTTCCAGAACTTCGATATAATCGGCAGGATGCTGAAGCGCCCAGTCCCGAGGAAGTTTTTCACCCGTCTTCGGCAGCGTGCGGTCGATGACGGCATGAGTATATTCTTTTACCGCAGACGCGATTTCTTCGCCCGTGCGGACATTGACAAGCACCGCCCGGCCGGACAATGTGCCGAAATCAACACCAATCGTATACGCCATATTAATTCCCTCCCAGCCGGTATAATGCGTCATTCCATTTCAGCTCTTTTTTCAGCTCATGTATTTCGGTATTGCGGGAAATAAAGATGCTTTCAATGCCTGCCATCTCAGCCCAGTCAAGCATCTGTTCAGCCGTAAGCCGGAAGGACATACAGGTATGATGGGCGCCTCCCGCCAAAATCCATGCTTCCGCAGCTGTTTTCAGCGATGGCTCCGGCTTCCACAGCACCCGCGCCACAGGGAGATTCGGCATATCATGATCAATTTCCCTGCCTTCCGCTTCATTCAGAATGAGACGGAATCGCCCGCCGATATCAATGATGCTGGCGATGATGGCTGAACCGCCGATTCCGTTAAAGACCAACCGGGCCGGATCTTCCTTCCCTCCGATTGAGAGAGGATGGACTTCGATTTTCGGCTGATCAAGGGCGATCGTCGGACATACTTCAAGCATATGTGATCCGAGAATCATCGCACGCCCCGGTTCAAAATGGTACGTATAATCTTCCATGAAGGAGGTTTGTTCTCCGTCCGCCATTATTTTCATCATTCGCACAAGGGCAGCCGTTTTCCAATCGCCTTCGCCGGCAAATCCGTACCCTTTTTCCATGAGACGCTGAACGGCAAGACCCGGAAGCTGCTTCATTCCGTGCAAAACTTCAAACGAGGTCGAAAACGCTGTATATCCGCCCCGTTCGAGAAAGGCCGTTAATCCGAGTTCAATTTTCGCCTGTTCTTTAATGGAAGCAACTTTTGCTTCATCCCGTTTTGTTTCGTCGCTGATGACATACAAGTTGTCGTATTCCTCATAAAGCGCCTCAATTTCTGCGTCGGTGACGTTGTTCATCACCTCGGTAAGATCGCCGATTCCGTACCCGTCAACCTGCCAGCCGAATTGAATGTGGGCGCCGACTTTGTCTCCGTCAGTAACCGCCACATTCCGCATATTATCGCCGAACCGGGCTACTTTAATATTCCTGCTTTCATTCCAAGCGGCAGCCGTGTTCATCCATTGCGAAATGTCATGTTTGACTTCCTCATCATCCCAATAGCCTGCGATGACTTTTCTCGTCTGCCCCATTCTTGACTGGATATATCCGTATTCCCGGTCTCCGTGAGCGGATTGGTTGCTGTTCATAAAGTCCATATCAATCGTTTCCCACGGGATGTCGCGATGATACTGGGTATGCAGATGAAGCATCGGCTTTTGAAAAGCGGAAAGACCTTCAATCCACATTTTCGCAGGGGAAAATGTATGCATCCACATCACGACCCCGGCACAGTTTTCTTGATACTGCGCTTCCCGCAAAACCTCTCTGATTGTTTCAGATGACGTGACAACCGGTTTATGCCTGATCTTGTATCTTGATGACACCCCGCTGAGGCCGTCACATATTCCCTTTGCGTGTTTATCGACAAGCTGCAGCGTTTCCTCTCCGTATAAGTGCTGGCTTCCCGTTACAAACCAAAATTCATATTCTTTGTTCTGAAGCACATTCATTTCCCCTTCCCATCAAAATAAAGCGCTTGCATTTTTTTAAAAAATATACGTATGAATATAAACTACAAAACTTTAATCCTTTTATTTGTACGAACAATTTTATTATAGTTAAGGAGGAATCAAACTGTCAATCTTTTATTGCAAGTAAAAAAGCCGGACACACATGCCCGGCTGATCAATTAATAGGAAGGCCAGCCTGAACTCCAATCGATATCATTGATGAGCATCTTCGGAATTCCGCTGTTTTCGGCATCATACGCATGACGCACTAAAATATTCCCGTTCACAATGTCTTGACCGCCCGGGCCTTTCCAACGGTCATTGCCGGAGTCAAGAATCGTCCCTCCTCCTTCTGACATGCTTTTCCCGCTTTTATCGAGATATGGGCCGGTGATGCTTTTGCTTCTTCCATAAGCGATTTTGTACGTACTATTCACGCCTGAACAGCATTTATCAAACGACACCATTAAGTAATAGTAGCCGTTCTGGTAGGTGATCGCCGGCGCTTCCAAAGCTCCGCCGTTATTCGGTCTGGCAGCGATGGAATAAAGTGATCCCGTCGGTTTCATTGTATTTTTATCAAGCTTTGTCAGCTTAATGCCGCTCCAAAAAGAACCGAAGGCAAGCCAAGGGTTTCCGTCTTTATCAATTGTCAGCTCCGGATCAATTGCATTGTAGTTATTGGCGCTTGTTGAACGGATGACGAGCCCTTCGTCCTTCCAGTTTCCCGAACTGAGGCTTGTAGATGATGCAAGGCCGATCGCGGAGGTATTTTTGCCGAATGAAGAAACGGCATAATACAGCCAATACTTTCCGTTAAAATATTGAACATCGGGGGCCCATTGATTCAGCCCGTAATTCGGCACATAATTGCCCCACCATGACAGCGGAGAAGTAAAGATTGATTTCTGAACGGTCCATACGCCGCCGCTGCCCGCCTTTAAGACGCGAAGCCCCCTCTCCCCTTCCAAACCGGTTCCGAAAGCGTACCACGTGTTTCCTTCCTTCGCCATTGTCGGATCGTGAAGCAATTCATTTGATGCCCCCCAAAACGCGGCAGATGCCGGAGATGAAGACATCAGCAGCAGCCCGGCTGTAACGGCTGCGCACGAAAAGCGGATCATGCGTCTGAATCTGTTTTTCATTTGTAAACCCTCCCTTTTTTAAAGCGCTTTCAAAAACATGTTGTCAGATTTTTCTATGTCTTCTCTTATTGTAGACGCAGGGTTCATATTTGTACAGACAAAAAAAAGAATCTGCTTAAAAAAGCAGATTCTTCCGTATCTTTATTGATAAGTAATACGGTCAACCGTTTCCCGGTCTAATTTTTTAATCACTTCTGTGATCAATTTTACCGTATTCTCATAATCATCCCGATGCAAAATAGCGGCATGAGTGTGAATGTAGCGCGTCGCGATCGTAATGGACAGCGCCGGCACTCCGTTTGCGGTTAAATGAATGGAACCTGAATCCGTGCCCCCTCCGGCAATGGAATCGAACTGATACGGAATTCCCGCTTCTTCCGCCGTGTTCACGACAAGGTCGCGCAGCCCTTTGTGAGATACCATTGATGCGTCATACAGAATAATTTGCGGCCCTTCGCCGATTTTGCTTTGCGCCTCTTTTTCAGAAATTCCCGGTGTATCTCCGGCAATTCCGACATCCACACCGAACGCGATATCAGGCTGGATCGTATGTGCCGCTGTTTTCGCCCCGCGCAGCCCGACTTCTTCTTGAACGGTTCCGACCCCGTATACTTCATTGGGGTGATCACTGTTTTTCAGATTTTTTAATACATCGATGGCAATCGCACAGCCGATACGGTTGTCCCATGCTTTCGCCAATAAATGCTTTTCATTGTTCATCACTGTAAATTCAAAATACGGCACAATCTGGTCACCCGGAAGAACGCCCCATTCCATTGCTTCTTCACGGCTGGACGCCCCGATATCGATGAACATCTCTTTAATATCGGCGGCTTTTTTTCTGGCGTCAGGAGGCAGAATGTGAGGCGGTTTCGAACCGATGATCCCCGTGATGTCCCCTTTTTTTGTCACGACGGTAACGCGCTGGGCCAGCATGACCTGAGACCACCAGCCGCCGACGGTTTGAAAGCGGAGAAAGCCTTTATCAGTGATTTGCGTCACCATAAAACCGACTTCGTCTAAATGCCCTGAGATCATGATTTTCGGACCGTTTTCTTTGCCGGTTTTTTTGGCGATTAAGCTTCCCAGCCGGTCTGTTGTGACATCATCGGCAAATGGTTCTATGTATGATTTCATCACTTGTCTTACTTCTCTCTCATTTCCCGGTATCCCCTTTGCATCCGTTAACGCTTTCAGCATGGTGAGCGTTTCATCTAATTTTGTCATCAATAAACCTCCTTTTTTTCACTACCCTTCTTATTATACAAAACCATTGCTGAAGCATACGATTAATTCGCCTGAAAAACGGGTAAATGTTTTTATCTATTTCTTTTAAAAAAATGAAACCTTTTGTTTTGTTTTTCGTATTACATCAGATCATGACAAAGGTGAGGAGGTGCCTTCACACATATGGCCATTACAGTATTGAGGATTGTCTTGCTTGCACTTCTTATTTATTTTATTTACATGTGCATCAAATTCTACGCAAACCCGAAAAGAAGGCTCAGACTGGCACAATCAAAAGAGAATTTTTATTTTATTGACGAACAGAAAAACACGCGAAAAAATCTCCAGCTTACTTATAAAGGGGTGCTCTTTGAAGGAGAAAAGCATATCCCTTCCAAAGATCATCCGCTGTTTATCCATACAATATTTGTATGGACCGAAAATCCGGAAAAGCTGAACCGCTTTTCTGCAGGTGATTTTGAAGAAGTCGAAAAAAAGGTATTGGAGCGGTATCCGAATTGCAAGATTGATTGGGACCAGCCCATCAAAAAAGCGAAAAAAGCAGGCGAGCGATAAGCTCTCCTGCTTTTTATGTTTTATACATCAAATACATCAGCACAAGGGCGGCTTCAGTGAGAAAAAGCAGCGGCACCCCGTATAAAAAGGATTTGTGTTTCGTCTTATGCCTGAAGGTGCGCATGCCGATCCATACGCCGAGTGAGCCGAACATGGCGGCTGTGAGCCATATTCGTTTCTCTGATATTCTCCACCGGTGCGCCTTTGCTCTTCTTTTATCAGCGCCCATGATCCAAAAGCCGTATCCGTTTATCAATACGGCGTAAATGAAGAGAGCCATTGATTGTCACCCTTTACGTAAAAAAACCGCTCCCGGAAAGAGAGCGGCTTTTTCAACTTACTTGTCTAACTGAGCTTTAGCAGCATCAGCAAGCTGATTGAAAGCAGTAAGATCGTTTACAGCAAGATCAGCAAGCATTTTGCGGTTTACTTCGATGCCTGAAAGCTTAAGACCGTGCATTAAACGGCTGTAAGAAAGACCGTTCATACGTGCAGCAGCGTTGATACGAGTGATCCAAAGCTTACGGAAATCACGTTTTTTCTGACGGCGGTCACGGAATGCATAGTTTCCTGATTTCATGACCTGCTGGTTTGCTACTTTGTATAATCTATGTTTTGAACCGAAATAACCTTTTGCTAATTTAAGAACCTTTTTACGACGCTGACGCGACACAGTTCCGCCTTTTACTCTTGGCATTATATTTCCCTCCTAATTGTTCCTTGTCCGATTACTTGATGTTAGCAAGCTGTTGTTTGATACGTTTGAAGTCTCCTGCGCTTACAATAGCACCCTTGCGAAGCTTACGCTTTTGCTTTTGGGATTTGTTGGCGAATAAGTGACTTGTATATGCATGAGAACGTTTTAACTTCCCAGAACCTGTCTTTTTAAAACGTTTAGCAGATCCGCGGTGAGTTTTCATTTTTGGCATGGGATTTCCTCCTTATTGCTTTTCGTTTTTCGGCGCGAGCATTAAGAACATGCTGCGGCCGTCCATTTTTGGTTTTGTTTCGACTGTCGCAACTTCCGCACATGCTTCAGAGAAACGGTCCAATACGCGCTGGCCGATTTCTTTATGAGTGATTGCGCGCCCTTTAAAGCGGATAGAAGCTTTCACTTTATCGCCTTTTTCAAGGAATTTAATCGCATTGCGCAATTTCGTGTTAAAGTCATGCTCATCGATCGTCGGACTTAATCTAACTTCTTTTAAGTTAATGATTTTTTGATTTTTGCGTGCTTCTTTGTCCTTTTTCTGCTGCTCGAATCTGAACTTACCGTAGTCCATGATGCGGCAGACAGGCGGTTTTGCATTTGCTGCAACTAACACAAGGTCAAGATTTGCGCGGCCGGCGATTTCAAGTGCTTCCTGACGGGACTTGATGCCGAGCTGATCGCCATTTTGTCCGATCAGACGAACTTCACGTGCACGGATACCCTCATTAACCAATTGATCTTTGCTAATAATGAGCCACCTCCATAGTTTCTTCGAATTGATTCACAACGCTTTTTGACTGCATTCTGCAGGCAAACAAAAAGTGCGGGCATGACAACACACCCACACTACGAACATCTGCATAAATAAAAATGTACGGTCAACCTGCCAACTACATGAATGTGTCAATCAGGTGAGAAGCGGGTGCCTCTGCTTGTGATTTATATTCAATTCAATAACTATTCTACACAATACCGGATCATTAGTCAAGAATGACTTCTCCGGATCAACTTTTTCATTTTAACACGATGCCGGGGTGAGCGCAAGGAAAAATGTGAAATTTCGTACTTTGCCGCCCGCAGATGCTGCCGGACAATAAAAAACCCGGGTCTATGACCCGGGTTTATCCTCCGATGAGCTGAACGAATACCGGAATGACCAGCACCGTCACCACTCCTACGACGACAACCGCGATACTTGCCATTGCCGCTTCTACTTCCCCCATCTCAATACCGACCGCAACACCGAGTGCGTGTCCTGATGTGCCGAGAGCCAGTCCCTTAGAGATTGGATGCTTTACTTTAAACAGTTTTAAGAATAGAGCGCCCAGAGCATAGACGATAACGGCGTTGAAAATAACGGCGAAAGCGGTGATGTCGGTGATGCCGCCGATCCCTTTTGACAGCGGAAGGGCAATTGCCGTTGTCGCCGCCTGCGGAAGCATGCTTTTCATAACGGCCGCGTCAAGATGAATGCCTTTTGCGATCAAATAGACAATCGTGACTGAGCAGATAGAGCCGACAATGATAGAAGACATGATCTGCCACCAATATTTTTTCAGTTTGTCACGCTGTTTGTATAAAGGGATGGCAAAAGCGATCGTCGCGGGCTCCAGGAAGAATTTAATAATGTCTCCTCCGTTTTTATAATCTTCATATGAAAAACCGCCGAGCTTCAGAAAAAGGATTCCAAGCACCATCGCGACAAACAGCGGGGTGAAGAGGAAAAAGCCTCTCGTTTTTTTAAATAAATACGTGCCGATGCCAAAGGCCGCAAGTGAAACGACAATACCGAAATATGGACTCATCCGATTTCCCTCCTAATGCTGCACAAGTTCTTTTTCCTGATTGGAACGGCGCACCGTTTGTTTTTCAGGAGCAGTCTTCTGACGTTTTTGGCTGACAGACAAGATCAGCTGAGAAAAAAGGCCCGTCGCCCCTAACAGAATGATGGTGGCGAGTAAGATGACGAGTGCGATCTGCACGCCGTACTGCTGCATGACGCCAAGTGAATTCATCACGGAGATGCCCGACGGGACAAATAAAAATCCGATCAGTGACGTTAATGATGTTCCCAGCGTTTCTACTTGTTCAAGCTTAATCACTTTCAGACATAAGAGGACAAATAATAACACCAAACCTACTACGGAAGCGGGTATAGGAATGGGGACAATCGCTGCAATCCCATTAGATATGAGCATAATTACGGCAAAAATAAATGCTTGTGTCAGAAATCCGTACACTTTTTTCGCACTCATTTTCTTCACCTCTTTCTCTTTGTTAGGTCCATTATAAAAGAGAAATCGATTTTTAAAGCGCTTTCATAATAAACGGCTGAATATTCATTCTGAAATGCAAAAAACGGCTGCTGAAATGCAAAAGCCGCCTCATATAATATGAAGCAGCTTTTTTAAGTCCTTGGCGTATGTACGGCTGACGGGAATTTTAGAGCCGTCTTTTAAGATAAGATTGTACGTCGAATTAAACCAAGGATGAATTTCCGTAATATGCTCCGTATTCACGATGAACGCGCGGTGCACTCTCAAGAAACCCGTCTCAGGCAGTTTTTTCTCAATGACAGCCAAAGTTTCATGAACGGAATAAGACGCGGCAAACGTTTTGACGGAAACGTGCCCGTCTTCCATGCCGGCGAAAATAATGTCCTTCGTATCTAAAATGACAATAGATTCACCGGCTGATACAGCCAGTTTATGCGCTCCGGCTGCGGACGGCTGCTCTGAGACGGCGCCTGCCCTGTCCTGCTTCACTCTTTTAAACTTTCTGATCGTCTGGCGCACTCTTTCTTCATCAAAAGGCTTCGTTAAATAATCGAGCGCGTCGACTTCAAAGGCTTTTAAAGCAAATTGGTCATACGCCGTCGCAAAAACGACAGCCGGCGGATTTTTCATGTTTTTCAGCCGTTTGGCAATGTCAAATCCGTTTTCTCCTGACAAATCAACGTCCAAAAACAGCAGATCCGGTTTTTGATCCATCATACTGTCAAAAGCGGATTCAATATTTTCAGCTTCGTTTATGTCACTTACTTCATTCGTCCGTTTCAGCAAATAAGCTAATTCATCTCTTGCCAGCATTTCATCATCAACGATTAACACCTTCAGCATGTTCTTCTCCTTTAGTCATCAGTTTCAAAGGCAGCTCAAATGATACGTCCGTACCTTTGCCGGCCTCACTTTCCAATCGCAGGGCTGCTTTGGGGCCGAACAGCCCGATCAGCCGCTGATTTAAATTGTAAAGCGCGGTTCCCGTCCCTTCTTTAGACGGGAGCGGACGGTTTCCGAGCACGGACAGCAATTCCGGATCAATTCCCCGCCCGTTATCTCCAACCCGCATTAAAACCGATTGACCGGCGGATACCACGCTGACATTGACGGCACAGCTGTCCTGCTTTCTTGAAAATGCATGGCGGAGCGCATTTTCGACGAGGATCTGCAGCACAAAAGGAGGAATTTCGATGTCCTCCAAACCGCGTTCGATTTCAAGGCTGATTTTATATTTCCCGGGAAAACGGGCCTGCTCCAATGATAAATATGCCTGCAGATGGTTTAGTTCTTTAGAAAGCGGGATGAGCAGCTGCCTTGCCCCCTGCAGATTGGAACGGAAATAGACGCTGAGCTGCAGCAGAAGCTTTCGGGTTTTTTCCACATCCGTACGGCAAAGAGCAGAAATCGTATTGATCGCATTAAACAGAAAATGCGGATTGACCTGTGCCTGAAGCGCCTTTATTTCTGCGTCTTTCAGCAATTTGCTCTGCAGTTCCGCCTCGCCGAGTTCAAGCTGGGTGGAAAACAGCATGGCGAGTCCTTCTGCAAGCTCTTCTTCAACCCGGCTTAAACCTGACGGGCTTTTAAAGTACATTTTCAGCGTCCCGATCGTTTTGCCGTTTGACGTCAGCGGCAATACAATCGCCGCATGCAGCGGACAAGGATCGTGCGTACATTCAATTTCTTCCTTTGATGTCGCTTTCATAATATGACCCGTTTTAATGACGCGCTTTGACAATCCGGTGATCAGGCTTTCAGACGGAATATGATGGTCGGCACCCGCGCCGACGTGCGCCAAAATCTTTTCGTTATCCGTAAGCGATACCGCGTCCGTTCCTGTTTGCCTGTGAATGATGGCGGCGACGCTTTTGCATGAGCTTTCATTCAGCCCCTGGCGGAAAAACGGAAGCGTCTGATCGGCAATCATCAGCACCCTATGGGTTTCAAGGGCTCTCGCCCGTTCTTCCTTCCGGATAATCGACTGAATGATCGAAAGAAAAATAAAAGTCCCTGACCCGTTTACCAATATCATCGGGATGCCGATGATGCTCACAAGCGTCCAAGCATCAGAAAACGGCTTGGCCATCAAGAGGATGAGCAGCATTTGCAGTGATTCCATCCCGAGTCCGACAAGCGCGGCCACCCGCGGTGTCGGCATCGCATAGCGTTTTCTGAAATACCGTCCGATCCAGCCGGACAAAATGCCCGCTAAAACGGATGAGACGGCACAGCTGACTGCGGTCGCGCCGCCGAGTGATAGACGATGCAGGCCGGCCAGTATGCCGACGCCGATCCCCACATACGGGCCGCCTAAGAGTCCGCCGATTTCAACGCCCATAATTCTTGTATTGGCAATTGAACCGGACGGATTAATTTGAAACACCCAGTCATTATTCATGATTGTATTCCGCTGGATTTCTATTCCCGTATAGTTGCTGATGATACTGAACAGCGAGAAAATTGAAATCAGCACCGCTTTGCCTTTATAGCTCTCAGGCTGCTGGAGCGCCTGTCTGAACAATCTGGTATGAGCCAGAACAAATCCCAATATGACGATAATTCCGACTCTTTCCAGCATCATGATGATCAAATGCAGCATACTTTTCACCTGTTCTTTCAAATTTTATTTTATCACGTTTTAGAGCCTGAGACAGAATCTGACACAAACCTGCCTGTTTTTTTCAAATCATCTGAAAACAAATCTTTCACAGTCTATATATCTATTGTAGAATAAACGGGAGCCTTGCGGCAGAGAGTTTCAGAATATAACAAAGAGGAGAAGATCATGAAAGCCGTATTTTTTGATTTGGACGATACACTGTTATGGGATGAAAAAAGCGTCAGAACAACATTCAGAGAAACATGTTTACAAGCGGAAAAAAAATATGGCCTTGACCCGCATACATTTGAAGAAGCGGTTCGGAAAGCGGCACGGGAATTGTATATGTCATACGAAACCTATCCTTATACGGTCATGATCGGCATTAATCCGTTTGAAGGATTATGGGCGAATTTTTCCGAGCCGGTCAGCGAAGGATTTAAACAGCTGAATCGGATTGCGCCGGAATACAGACGAAACGCCTGGACGAACGGCTTAAAAAGCGTCGGTATAGACGATGCGGCTTACGGCGAATATTTGGCGGAGTTTTTCGCGGCGGAACGCAGACAGCGTCCGTACGTGTATGATGAAACGTTTGCGGTGCTTGATAAGCTGAAAGGTGTTTATGAATTGCTTCTGCTGACAAACGGCGACCCCAGCCTGCAGAAAGAAAAACTCGCCGGCGTTCCTGAGCTCGCGCCTTATTTTAATGAAATCGTCATCTCAGGCGCTTTCGGAAAAGGGAAACCCGACGCCTCCATATTCGAACATTGCCTCGGCCTCCTGAACCTGGAAAAAGAAGACGCCATTATGGTCGGAGATAACCTCAATACTGATATATTGGGAGCGAAACGGGCAGGCATTACGACAGTCTGGGTAAACCGGACGCAAAAGAAAAATGATACGGACATTGCGCCTGATTACGTGATCAGCGATCTTCACGAGCTGTTTGCGATTATAGAGAAACAAAAAGAAAGATAATTTTATACGCAAAAAAACCCCATTCTGAATGAACGGGGTTTTTTGTATTTCCGGTTATTTTTTCGCTTCGGCTACAGCCTTTTTCACAAAATCGTCCAATGAGACGGTTTCTGATTTCTGCTCGCCGTATTTCCGGACGTTTACCGCGCCGTTTTCCGCTTCTTGGTCACCGACCACAAGCATGTACGGGATTTTTTGCATTTGCGCTTCACGGATTTTATAGCCGATTTTTTCGTCCCGGCTGTCAAGCTCGACACGCAGGCCTTCACGCTGCAGGCGCTCCTGCACTTTTTTCGCATAGTCAAGATGCACGGACGGTGATACAGGAATGACTTGGAACTGCACCGGTGCAAGCCATGTCGGAAGGGCGCCTTTGTGCTCTTCGATTAAGAAAGCAACGAAACGCTCCATCGTTGACACGACGCCGCGGTGAATAACGACAGGGCGGTGCTGTTTGCCGTCTTCTCCGACGTAAGTGAGATCAAAGCGTTCCGGAAGAAGGAAGTCAAGCTGTACAGTTGACAATGTCTCTTCTTTGCCGATAGCCGTTTTCACCTGCACGTCAAGCTTAGGGCCGTAAAACGCCGCTTCGCCTTCCGCTTCATAGTAGTCGTGCCCCATCTCATCCATTGCCGCTTTCAGCATGGATTGCGCTTTGTTCCACATCTCATCATCATCAAAATATTTTTCCGTATCTTCAGGATCGCGGTAAGACAGGCGGAATGTGTAATCACTCAGGCCGAAGTCTTCGTATACGTCTTGAATCAAACGGACAGTGCGGATGAATTCTTCTTTAATCTGGTCAGGGCGGACGAAAATGTGCGCGTCATTTAACGTCATGCCGCGTACGCGCTGAAGACCTGAAAGCGCCCCGGACATTTCATAACGATGCATCGTTCCGAGCTCGGCGATGCGGATCGGAAGCTCGCGGTAGCTGTGAATGTCCTGTTTGTAAATCATCATATGGTGAGGACAGTTCATCGGACGGAGCACGAGTGTTTCATTGTCCATTTCCATCGGCGGGAACATCGTATCCTGATAATGATCCCAGTGCCCTGATGTTTCGTACAGGTCTTTGCTTCCGAGAACAGGCGTATAGACGTGCTCATAACCGAGGCTCAGCTCTTTATCCACAATGTAGCGCTCGATCACGCGGCGGATGGTTGCGCCTTTCGGCAGCCAGAGCGGCAGGCCTTGTCCGACTTTTTGAGAGTTGGCGAACAATTTTAATTCTTTGCCCAGTTTTCGGTGGTCACGCTCTTTCGCTTCTTCAAGCATCCGCAAATGCTCTTTCAAGTCATCCTTTTTAAAGAAGGCCGTGCCGTAAATGCGCTGAAGCATTTGGTTTTTGCTGTCGCCGCGCCAGTATGCGCCCGCAAGGCTCAGCAGCTTAAATTCTTTAATTTTGCCTGTAGACGGCACGTGCACGCCGCGGCACAGGTCAAAAAATTCGCCCTGCTCATAAATGGAGACCGTTTCGTCTTCCGGGATGGCATCCAGCAGTTCAAGCTTCAGATTATCGCCGATTTCCGCAAACATGGCTTTTGCTTCATCACGGCTCACTTCTTTTCGGATAATCGGCAGATTTTCACCGACGATGCGTTTCATTTCTTTTTCAATCTTCGGAAGGTCATCCGGCGTCAGCGCCTGCTCCATTTCAACGTCATAATAGAACCCGTTTTCAATGACGGGGCCGACACCGAATTTCACATCTTTATAAATGCGTTTAATCGCCTGGGCCAATAAATGCGCCGTGCTGTGCCGCATGATGTTCAAGCCTTCTTCTGTGCCTTCTGTAATGATTTCTACGGCACCATCCTCTTGAATCGGCGTTCTTAAATCAATTTCCTGTCCGTTCAGTTTTCCGGCTAAAGACTTTTTCTTTAATCCCGGACTGATGGATGCCGCGATATCTTCTGTTGTTGTTCCTTTCGGAAATTCCTTTACCGCTCCGTCCGGAAATGTGATGTTGATCATATCTGACATCTTCGTCACTCCTTTTTTTATGCAAATCAAAAACCCCGCCCCCTATGAAAGGGACGAGGTTAAATAAACGGAATCGTGGTTCCACCCTTTTTTCCGCGCGGCCGATTGTTTCGGCACCTGCGGCTCTAAACTCTGTAACGGGAGTTCCCGTCAGCTATTACTGGCGCTTCTTCCGGCGTTCACAGCTGAAGTTCAAAGGCGGTAAAGACAATGATCCATAGCTGGAAAGCTTTCAGCCTAGGGCTCTCCTCTCTTATAAAGCCGGTATCAATGCTTCATGTCCTTATCAATACGTGTAGCAATCATTAATCTTTTATGTATTATAAAATGTCTGCGAGAAAAATGCAACTCGGTTTTCCGTCTGATTTCGCACAGACAGCCCTGCCGCCTACACAAGGCCGTCCGTGCAGCTATCCTTCTGTCTTCTCGGCTGCAAACGCGCCCAGCGGAAAAAGGCGCACCCTCTCCTGAAACACGTTTTGAATCGTTCTGGACATCATATGCTCCGGTTTGTCCGTATACAGTTCTACCGTCTCAGGCGCAATGGAGATCAGCGGCGCAAGGAGATGGGAATCTATATACATCGGGTGCTCCCGCACAAACCGTCTGTCTATGTATTTTTTCTGTTCCCGTTCTGACAAATAGCGCAGCTCCCACAGCGTAAAAGCCCGGTCATGTACGATGCTGACTTTCTTCATCCGCGGCGGATTGGATGTCACATAATCTCTCAGAGACTGGATAAAGTTTTGATATTCCTGTTCCATCCGATATTCATCTATCGCAGCCTCCGCGTATTCTCTGAGCCGCTCATAATACCTGCCGAGCCGGAACGTCTGAAACGAACGCACGGAAAAAACACCCGCATCAAGTGAAATCGTCCGGAGCGCATCTGAAATAAACTGTGTGCGCGGCTCTTTCTTCGGCTCGAACGGATGATCCTCAAGCTCTCCTTCCATAATGCTGTGTGCAAGCTGAAGGATTTGCTGCTGTTCATCCTGATCGGTGAAGCAGTATGCGTCCTCAATAAGCGAAAGCATATGCTCGTCTTCTTTGCATTCCAAAAAAAACCTGACAAGTATCGGCTCAATAAAGCGCTGAACGCAAAAAGCCGTTTCAGACCTTGCGATTCCGACTTTTTTTATGCCTTCACGGACAATAAAATGTCTCCGGTCGTCCGATTGCTGAATGAGATGTAAAAAAGCGGCGGTATCGTGGTCATCTTCAAAGATCACTTCAAGCATATTTGTCCCCCCTTACGGCATCTGTTACAAGTATATGGGGGATGTTTTTAAAATAGACGTAAAGGTTAGCTTTCACCGCCGAACAAATGGCGCACCTTCTTTTTAAATATAACGGGAAGCGATAAAAATACGATGTAAAGACACATCACGCCGAGTACGGTCAGCACATTGCCGGACATAAAGCTCGCGCCGAGCACATTCAGGACGATCGTCCCCGGAATAATGCCCGCTGCGGTCGCCAAAAAATACGTCATCGGCCTGACTTTCGATAGGCCTGCGGCATAGCTGATCACATCAAAGTTAACAGGCAGAATGCGCAGGATAAAAATATAAAAGAAGCCATTGGTTTTCATCTGCTTTTGAATGGCTTCCATTTTTCCATGACGGCTTTTCTCATTAAAGGCAAACAGCCCCGCCGCAAAAAATGACGCGGCGGCAGCGCCCATTGAGCCCGCCAGCGTATACACGGTGCCGAAAAACGGGCCGAACGCCAATCCTCCGGCGACGGAAACGATTGATACGGGAAACAGCACAAAAGGCCTGACGATGGAAATTCCGATAAACACAAGCGGCGCAAAAATACCGAACGATAATACCCACAGCCGGATCTCCTTAGGCGACAGATTCAGATATTTGCGGTTTGCCCACAGCAAAAGGCCCGCTCCCGCCGCAGCCGCAGCCCAAGTGACAGCCTTCTTATTCCTCATTCCCTCAAATCCTTCCCATTGGACGCCGGCATCATGAACGGCGGCGGTTTTCCCCGTCAAGACGGACGGGCGAAGCCAAATATAAAATCCGCTCCATCAGTCTTGCCGCTTTTACTTCTTCCTTTTCTCCCCGCTGTGAATACGTAAAATGATGCTTCAGCTCGTCTGGTGAAAAATTAGACGAGAAGAAAGTGGGAAGCTGCTGGCTCATTCTGTGCTGAAGCACGGTGCCGATGACCTCATCTCTGACCCAGCTTGTCATTGACTCCGCTCCGATGTCATCAAGCATCAGTACGGGCGTCGTTTTTACCATATTCAGTTTCGCCTCCAACGACTGATCCTGGAGCGAGTTTTTCAGCTCTCTGACAAATTCGGGAACATATACGATCATTGATGAATACTCTTTTTCCGCCAATTCGTTAGCAATGGCGGCTAAAATAAATGTCTTTCCGATTCCGAATTTTCCGTACAGGTACAGCCCTTTGCCTTTTCCCGTTTCATTATAGCTCTTCAGAAAATCCGTCACATGCTGGAAGATGCCGAGTCTGCTCGGATCGGTAATGTCGATCTGCTGAAACGTCGCGCCGAGAAGATCCTGCTGGATATACATGCTCTTCATCAGGGACTTTTGCCTTTTCTGGCGGTCGAGCTTTCTCTTTTCCGGACATTCGTAATATTCAATATCAATGGAACGCCCGTTGATCACAAGCTTCGGATGATAGCCTTCAAGCAGGCTGTTCGTCCGGCTGTCTTTCGAACAGAAGGCGCACTGTTTGCTTTGCTGAACGAATTCGTACAGTTTATTTAACCCTCTGTCAATCATGCTTTGATTGATTACATCTTTCTGTTCCTTCAAAAAAGCCTGGACGTCTTCGTCGGCCATGACTTGCTGCTGCATTTGTTCCAGGCGTTTTTGAAAGTCAGGTCTTTTCGTCACGCCTTCTAAGGATCGGCTGATCGGTTCCATTCAATATCACCCCGCTTCTCTGTCTCAATAGGCAGAGTATTTTTTCAGTTTTTTCATTTCTTCCATCATTTTTTTCTTCTGTTCCTCAAGATCCTGCGCGGAAAGAGCCGGCTGTTCTTGTTTCTTCCCGGTTTCTTCTTCTTTCATCCAATCAGGGCGCTTTTCTTCCCGGACGGTTTTTTTGCCGCGCGCCGCGCCGTTTGTTTTGCCGTCCGCCCAATCAAGATATTGCCTATGCTCTTCTATTGCGAGCTTCATTGCTTCCCGTACCGTTTTGACTTTCTTTCTGGCCCAGTGGGCGGCGATTTTTTGGATATAGTTTTTGGACAGCTTCATATCCGTTTTCAGCATGACATAATAAATCAGCACATTGGTGACGCCGGGCTCAAGCTTTTGTTCGAACATAATATCGGCGATAATCTGCAAGTCGGCTTTTGACGGCTCGGTTCCGTCCGCAATGTCCTGAAGAAGCTTTCTCGGTGATATGGTCTCAAGCTGTGCGATGAGTTCGCCGTTCAATGAATCGTCCTTTTCCGCCCGGTTTTCTCTCAAGGTGACAGGCTGTGTTTTATCAATCAGTTCCGGAAGCTTCCCGCTTCTTTCAATTTGGTACCAGTCGCTGGCCGCTTTCCTCAGCGCTTCGGCCGTTATCGTATCCTGTTCATTAATTGCGGTCATGACGACGTGCTGCATGGAGATAGGATCTATTCCGTATAAATATGAAAGCTTTTTAATGCTCTCCCGCACGTCCTGTGTGATTGATTTACGCGGTATCATCGTTTCTGACAGTCCCGCCATGAAAAGCTCAAAATCAAACACTTCCTCCGTCACCGTATAGGAAGGCGCTTGTCCGACAGACGCCGTCTCATAGTCCTCGGGGAGCTTCATCGCTTCTTCCATATCAGGCGTCATTTTCCATTCACTCGGCTGAAAAGAGGCAAAGGCGTGATTAAACGGACGGGTAATTTCCCTTGCGCCCGCGCCGACGGAAGGATGCGTGTAAAATTGTCTCAGCTGCTGGTATTTCGTTTTACCGACTCTGTTATAAAGAAAGACATTCAGCATGCCGTCTTCAAAAAAATCATTCGGTCTGAGCGGGGGCAGCAGCTCATAAATAAACATCCGCTCTTTTTGCTCGGACTCCCGGATATACACTTTCAGCAGCCCGATTCCTTCAAGCTTTCCCTGTTCATGATGAATCTTCTTTAAATTTGACTGCATCATGCCCATCAGCTGCCTGTGCGTGGATTCCGCTCCCCACAAGCGGTTCTGCTCAAGCTCCCCCCATAAGGTCATATAAAGGGAGTATGCAAAAGAACCGATCAGCGGCTGGTACAGATGTGTCAAAACCTGTCTGTCGACATCCTGAAGAAGCGAACGGCTTTTGACCGTATAAGGATCTACAGGCAATACGTCATTCCAATAGTCAGCCATGATTCTCAAACCTTCCGATATGTTTCTACTCTCATTTTACACCGTTTCTGTGATCTATCAAATGCCAATTTTGCTCATGAGAAAAGAGCCAGACACAATCTCTTAGCTCTCTCAGCGTTCTTTCTTTATTAAATCTTTCAATTCATCGATAAACACGTTTATATCCTTAAACTGCCGGTAGACGGAGGCAAAGCGGACATAAGACACCTCATCGATTTTCGCCAGACGGTCCATTACCATTTCTCCGACAAGTTCGCTTTTGACTTCAGATACACCTTGGTTTCTCAGCTCTTTTTCAATGTCAAAGCACATGTCTTCCAATGTTTTTAAAGGAACGGGCCTTTTTTCACAAGCTTTAATTAACCCGCGCAGCATTTTTTCACGGCTGAATTCTTCCCGGACGCCTTCTTTTTTCACGACGATCAGAGGCATCTCTTCAAACTTCTCAAATGTAGTGAAGCGGTAATGGCAGGCTTCGCATTCCCGCCTTCTGCGGATTGATTTCCCTTCGTCCGCAGGCCGTGAATCAAGTACGCGGGAACCGTTATGCTGGCATGAAGGACATTTCAAATTGAATCAGCTCCCATCTGTTTCGTTGCTGTAATGCGGTTCGCAAGCTTCCGGTAAATGCCCGCCAACGTTTCTAGGATGAGCCTATTTGTTGGGAGAGCCGATAGACCGGCCTTATCTTTTCTATTTTACAAAAAAAATGCTTAAAGAAAAAGCAATGCTGTTTTTTTACATTAGAAAAGGAGCATCAGCTTCAAAGCGCGTAATGGCTTTTTCAGCTTAGCTCCCTTGTGTTTGCGTTTTGAAAATTACAGTACTTTCGCTTGTGCCTGTTTAATCTGTACAGGCCCCATTCCTCTCGGTATTTCAATGTTTTCTCTTGTATCTGCATGTAATGCGTCCGCAATGTAATCCGCAGCCACATTAGGATCCAGGTCTCCACAAGTATAAACATCAATGCTTGCATATCCGTGTTCAGGAAAACTGTGAATCGTTAAATGTGACTCAGAGATGATAACGACTCCGCTTACGCCTTGCGGTGCAAATTTGTGAAATGCGACCTCGCGCACTTCAGCTCCTGATTTCAAAGCAGCATTTACAAACGTTTTTTCAATAAAATCCATGTCATTGAGCTTATCAAAATCGCATCCCCACAGCTCGGAGATGACGTGACGCCCCATTGTTTCCATAATCATGGACCCCCCTTAACAAGAATTAAAAAAGTGAATTTCCGAGAACTGACCCGGCCATTTACCACGGGGGAAAGTTAGTCCGGAGAGGTCCTAACCCTTTAAGTAATTCCGAAGCAGTCACGAGCAAGAAGTTCACGAAAGATAGTATACTGTGTTTAAGTTTATTTTGCAAGGTGTGTTTTTTGCGAATATGCCGTTAAGGGTTTTTTTCTAACAAATGTCCATGATCTTTAGTCTACACAGCTGACGGGTGTTTCATTCGCGCGGCGACGTGACGGATAAGATCAACGACCCGGCAGGAATATCCCCATTCATTGTCATACCAGGCGAGCACCTTTACTTTTCGGTCTTCCATCACCATCGTTGTCAGTCCGTCGATGATCGCAGAGTGTGAATTCGTATTATAATCCGAAGAAACGAGCGGCTCATCCGAATAATCAAGAATTCCGTACATCGACGTTTTTGCGGCTCTTTGGAAAGCGGCGTTCACTTGCTCGGCCGACACATCTGTTTTCAGATCGCAGACAAGGTCCACTAATGACACATTCGGAACGGGAACACGCAAAGCAAGACCGTGAAGTTTTCCTTTCAAATGAGGCAGCACGAGCGACAGCGCTTTGGCGGCGCCTGTAGAAGTCGGAATGATGGATTCTCCGCACGCTCTCGCCCTCCGCAGATCTTTATGCGGATTGTCGATATTTTTTTGATCATTCGTGTAAGCGTGAACAGTCGTCATCAGGCCGCTTTCAATCCCGAATTCCTGATCAAGCACTTTGACGACCGGCGCAAGACAGTTTGTCGTGCAGGATGCATTTGAAATAATGACATGTTCATCGGGGTTGAACTGCTCTTCATTTACTCCCATGACAATGGTAACGTCTTCATTTTTGCCCGGAGCCGTTAAAATGACTTTTTTCGCCCCTGCTTCAATATGGCTCATCGCTTTTTCTTTTGAATTAAATTTCCCCGTTGCCTCTACGACGATGTCTATTCCGCATTCTTTCCACGGAAGCTCTCTCGGGTCCCGGCGATTGAACAGCATAATATGTTTTCCGTTGACGATCAGGCTGTCGTCGGCGGTCTCAACTTCTTGATCGTATTTGCCGTGAATTGTGTCATACTTTATCAAATGAGCAAGCGTTTCCGGGGGATAGCTTGCATTAATGGCTGTTATTTGAATTTGATCATCTTCCATTGCTTTTCTGAACACCATTCTTCCGATTCTTCCAAACCCGTTGATTGCTACTTTTACCTTCATGCTCAGGTCACCCCTTTTTAATATGCCACTCTAATTTACCTTTATTTATATATAGTATAACACATTAAAAGAAATCCGCCAGTACAACTTGATAAAAATCCACCCTTATACCGATCAATATGTTGTTCAATCGGTTTTTTTGCATATAAAATGATCTTTCTTCCATAAAAAAAGCAGGATCAGCGTCTCAGGCTGCCTGCTTTTTTCTTATATTTGTCCCGGTTCTTTAAATTTGTCATTTAAAATGCTGTCCTCTAAAACGGAAGACACCTCGCCGTACCGTTTAGCAATATGCATCGCGCCCCAGTCGCACAGCGCGTTTAAAATTCTTTCCAGACTGTGCCCGTATTCACTCAGCTCGTATTCCACTTTCGGCGGCACCTGATTGTACACGATCCGGTTGATGACGCCGTCAGCTTCCAGCTCCCGCAATTGCTGTGTCAGCATCTTCTGGGTGATGTCCGGCATAAGCCGCTTCAATTCGCTTGTCCGTTTTTTCCCGCGCATGAGGTGGCAGAGGATCACACACTTCCATTTTCCGCCGATCACTTCAAGCGCCGCCTCTACGGATATATTGTATTTTTTCTTCAGCAACGGTAATTCCTCCTCATCTATAGGAACTAAAAAGTGCCTATGGCACTTAAAAGTACGTTCTTTTCAATGACACTTCTATCGATCATAATGACATTTGCCGGCTGAAAAGGAATGTACTCTTATACTTATATCGTTTACCCGGCATCATTTCAACCATACATTATCGTTCAAGGAGGAAAACAGATGTCTTCACATCGCCAAAGCTATTTACCAGCGCTGCTGGCATTAGCCGTCAGCGCTTTTGCGATCGGCACAACCGAATTTATCAGCGTCGGGCTGCTGCCGCTTATATCTCAAGATCTGCATATACCTGTGACAACGGCGGGGCTTACCGTTTCCATGTATGCTCTGGGCGTGACATTCGGCGCGCCGGTTTTAACATCTCTCACATCCGGCATGTCACGGAAAACGCTGCTGCTCTGGGTGATGTTAATTTTTATCGCCGGAAATACACTCGCAGCGAGCGCTTCCTCAATCGGCGTCTTACTGGCGGCACGGGTTATTTCGGCTTTTTCCCACGGCATTTTCATGTCAATCGGGGCAACAATCGCCGCCAATATCGTGCCGGAGCATAAAAGAGCAAGCGCGATTTCCATTATGTTTACGGGGCTGACGGTGGCTACGGTGACCGGCGTTCCGTTCGGCACCTATCTCGGCCAGCAATTCGGATGGAGAATCGCATTTGCCGTCATTGTGTCGGTAGGAATCATCGCATTCCTCACAAACGCGCTTCTCGTTCCGTCACATTTGCGCAAAGGGACGAAAACCGCATTTTCCGAGCAGGTCAAACTCGTCACAAACGGCCGGTTATTGCTTTTATTTATTATTACCGCGTTAGGCTACGGCGGAACGTTTGTCGTGTTTACGTATTTATCTCCGCTTCTTCAGGAGGTAACCGGTTTCCAGAAAGAAACCGTCGCGGCCATCCTGCTCATTTACGGAATTGCGATTGCTATCGGAAACATGATTGGCGGCCGTTTATCAAACCGGAATCCGCTGAAAGCCTTGTTTTATATGTTCATTGTCCAGGCTGCTGTGCTGTTTGTTCTGACTTTTACCGCGCCGTTTAAAACAGCCGGGCTGATCACCATTATTTTCATGGGGCTGTTGGCGTTTATGAATGTGCCGGGGCTTCAGGTATATGTTGTGATGCTGAGTGAACGTTTTGCGCCAAGCGCCGTTGATACAGCATCAGCCTTAAATATCGCGGCATTTAATGCCGGAATCGCGATCGGCTCGTTTGCCGGCGGAATCATTACAGACTCAATCGGAATCATTCATACCGCTTGGATCGGGGCGCTGATGGTGCTCAGCGCGGTCGTATTAACCGGATGGAGCAGGAAGCTTGAAAAGCGGGATCGCACTGCTCTTGAAAGGAGGTGAGTTTTTCTTCAGCGCATTTTGATTGTTTCAACAGACAACTAATAGGAGGAATATATACATGACAACACATTTACAAGCAAAAGCAACATTGCATAACGGAGTAGAGATGCCTTGGTTCGGCATCGGAGTTTTCAAAGTAGAGGAAGGCGCGGAACTCGTCAACGCGGTGAAAACGGCATTGGTGCACGGCTATCGCAGCGTTGATACCGCCGCGATTTACGGAAATGAAGAAGGTGTCGGCGAAGGCATCCGCCAAGGACTGCAAGAAGCGGGATTAAAACGTGAAGACATTTTTGTCACGTCAAAAGTGTGGAATGCCGATTTAGGATATGAAGAAACGTTAAAAGCGTTTGACACAAGCTTAGAAAAACTCGGTTTAGATTATTTGGATTTATATTTAATTCATTGGCCTGTCGAAGGAAAGTACATCGATGCGTGGCGGGCGCTCGAAACCCTCTACAGGGATGGACGCATTAAGGCCATCGGGGTCAGCAATTTCCAAATTGACCATCTGAAACATCTCATGAAAGAAACGGAAATCAAGCCAATGATCAACCAGGTGGAGTACCACCCGCGTCTGACACAGAAAGAACTGCTTGCTTTCTGCACTGAACAAGGCATTCAGCTTGAAGCGTGGTCGCCATTGATGCAAGGGCAGCTGCTTGATCATCCCGTCTTACAGGAGATCGCTGAGAAGTACGGCAAATCAGCCGCTCAAGTGATTTTGCGCTGGGATTTGCAGAACGGTGTCATCACCATTCCGAAATCAACTAAAAAACATCGTATTGAAGAAAATGCAAATGTCTTTGATTTCGAACTGTCAGCTGACGATATGAAGCGGATTGATGATCTGAACGAAAATCTCCGTGTCGGCCCTGACCCTGACAATTTTGATTTTTAACCAGAAAAACACCGTTCGGCTTTCCGAACGGTGTTTGTTTATGCCCAGCCGCTCAATACTTCCTCAAGCTGGTGCTTTGTATATTCAAGACTGCCGCTGTTATCAATGACGGCGTCAGCTTTTTTTGTTTTGTCCGCTAAAGGCATTTGCGACGTTATCCGGCTCATCGCTTCTTCTTCTGTAAGGGAATTCCGCTCCATCAGCCGTTTGAGCTGAATGTCTGCCGGTACGGTGACGACGAGCACCTTACCGACAAGATAATCAAGCCCGCTTTCATACAAAAGCGGTATATCCAAAACGACGAACTGCTCTTTTCGTGCAATGGCTTCATCCCGCTGTTTCAGCATTTCCGCACGTACCGCCGGATGAACGATCTGATTCAGCTTCAGACGCTTCTGTTCGTCAGTAAAAACGATAGAACCGAGTTTTTTTCTGTCAATATCGCCATTTTCCAGCAGGATGTCTTTTCCGAATGCTTCCACAATTTGTCCGTAAGCCGGCATTCCTTTTTCCACCGCCTGTTTTGCGATGACATCCGCATCAATGACTGTTATTTTTTTGTCGATCAGCATACGCGCTACCGTGCTTTTGCCGCTTGCGATGCCTCCCGTTAAACCGATGACCAAGCTCAAAAAGCCCACTCCTTCTTACATTTTCCAAATCCCGATGATAATCAGCAGGACTCCCGGCAAAAATGTCATTTTATCTATCCAATTCCATCTTGAAAGCAAATGCCCCGCGTTTATGCCGAGTGAAACAAACAGCGAGCTCATCAGCCCGACAGTCACGCTCATCATAACCGGAGAAAAGCCGAGAATGGCCGCTCCCAGCCCGGCACCAAACGCGTCAATGGATAAGGCGATACCGAGCAGAAGCGCCTCGACTCCGTTAATGGTTCCGGATTGATCAATATCGGCGCTGGTCGGTTTTTTCAAAATGTGAATGACGATGCCGAGCGATTTCACTTCAAGATTAAGTAGCGTTTTTTCATGCAATAAGTAATCCGGCTCTTTAGCCGGTTTGAAAAATTGCCAGATGACCCATGCCCCGATTCCGATTAAGATCAGCCCGCCCAGTTTTTCCGTGACGGATACGGGAAAAATCTTTGTCAGAAAATGGCCGATCAGCATGGATATAAACATCACAGAGGCTGAACAGCAAGCGATCACGGCAATCGCTTTGAACGGGATTTTCATTTTTCTCAAACCATACGTAAACCCGACTGAAAAACTGTCCAAGCTGACAGCAAAAGCCAAAAGCAGCAAAGAAACAATCTCCATATCCGTTTCTCCCTTTCTCTTGATCGGCAATTGTGACATATGCCTATTGGGTGAATCACAATATATATATGGAGAAAGGTCATCAACTGTGTTAGAAAAAAGTCATTCTGCTGCCGCCTGCTTGTACAGCTTCAGTTTATGATTTTTTTTGGCAGCGGGCGCAAAAATGCGTCCCCCTTCCGCCGACCACGATTTTAGAAATCATCGTGCCGCACGTTTTGCACGGTTCATCCTTTTTGCCGTATACGTAATGTTTGAGCTGAAACATTCCGATCTCCCCTTGAGAATTGATATAAGACCGGACGGTGCTCCCGCCCGCGTCAATCGCTTCCTGAAGGGTGTCTTTAATTTCTGTATGAAGCGTTTTTATCTGCCCGTCTGACAGACTGTTCGCTTTTGTCTCAGGATGAATACGCGCCCGGAATAAAGCTTCATCGACATAAATATTGCCGAGGCCGACGACCGCTTTTTGGTCGAGCAGGGCTGTTTTCACCGCGCGGTTCGTTTTTGCAAGCCGCTCTTTTAAATAAGCAGCGGTAAATGCTTCATCATCGGGTTCGGGCCCGAGCTGTGAAAGCGGTAATGCATTCAATTCCTCTCCCGGCGCAAACAAATGCATCGTGCCGAATTTCCGGACATCCCGGTAGCGGAGCTGTGTTCCGTCCGTCATGTGAAACACGACGTGCACATGTTTATCGTCAGGCTCATCGGCCTGATGAAGACCGTATTTCCCCTCCATCCGCAGGTGGGACACCATGACATAATGATCCAGATGGAAAAGCAAAAACTTTCCCCTTCTTCCGATGGATCGGATTGTTTCTCCTGCAATCTGCCGCGCGAATTCCTCCGGCTCGGCGGGTTTTTTGATGATATTCGGCCATCTGATATCCGCCGATTCAATCGTTTTCCCCTTCACAAGACCGGTCAGAGTGCGCCGGACCGTTTCAACTTCTGGTAATTCCGGCACAATCATCACTTCCTTTTTCTCTGTTTATTTTGCATCGTACCAAGACGGCCCTGAAGCATAATCCGCCTTCAGCGGCACGTCTAATGCCAAAGCATGCTCCATCACTTCAGGAACCAGCTTCTCTAATATTTCAATTTCTTCCTTAGGCGCTTCAAAAATCAATTCATCGTGCACCTGAAGCAGCAGTCGTGCCTTCAGGTTTTTCTCTTTCAGCTCAGCTGCCATGTCAATCATGGCTTTTTTAATAATATCGGCGGCGCTTCCCTGAATCGGCGTATTCATGGCCGTCCGTTCCGCAAAGCTCCGCAGGTTGAAGTTGCGGCTGGTCAGCTCAGGAATATAGCGGCGGCGCTGCATAAGTGTCGTGACATATCCTTTTTGCTTCGCTTCCTGCACCGATTCTTCCATATATGCCTTGACGCCCGGGAAGCTCTCCAAATAGCGGTCTATAAAAGCGCCCGCTTCTTTCCGGGTGATGCCGAGGTTTTGTGACAGCCCGTAATCACTGATGCCGTAAACAATGCCGAAATTGACGGCCTTTGCCTGGCGGCGCATCGCTTGTGTCACTTCATCTTCACTGACATGAAACACGTCCATGGCGGTTTTTGTGTGAATGTCCATGTCATTCGTAAACGCTTCGATCAGATTTTCATCTTTTGAAATATGCGCAAGCACCCTTAATTCAATTTGTGAATAATCGGCGGCGAAAATAAGCCAGTCCGGTTCGGACGGTACGAAAGCCTGACGGATTTTCCGCCCTTCCTCCAGCCGGATCGGAATATTTTGCAGGTTCGGATCCGTTGAGCTGAGGCGTCCGGTTTGAGTCAATGCCTGATTGAATCGTGTATGCACCTTATGAGAACCCTTGCGCGTGACTTTCAGCAGCCCTTCAATATAAGTCGATTGGAGTTTGCCGATTTGTCTGTATTGCAGAATGTATGCGACGATATCATGTTTGTCTGCGAGCTTCTCAAGCACATCAGCTGAAGTGGAATAGCCCGTTTTTGTTTTCTTTACTGGCGGCAGGCCGAGTTTTTCAAACAGAATGACGCCGAGCTGTTTTGGTGAATTGATGTTAAACGGCTCACCGGCGATGTCATGGATTTTTTCTTCATATTCTTTCAGTTTTGCCTTGAGCTCTTCTCCCATTCGCTTCAGTCTTTCAACATCCACTTTGACGCCCATTGATTCCATTTCTCCGAGAATTAGCGCAAGCGGGAGTTCAAGATCTTCATAAAGCTCAAGCTGATTATTTTCTTCCAAAGCGTCAAGCAGTTTGTCACGGAGGCTGTTAACGGCAGACGCTTTCCGCGCGAGATGATCGGCAAGCTCTTTTTCAGCGGGAACGGCGCGTTTTGCGCCTTTTCCGTATACCGCTTCATCTTTTGAAACGATATTCAGCCCGTATTCTTTCGCTACGCTCGCGACATCGTCGTACGAATTGCCCGGGTTTATAATGTAGGCAGCAAGAAGCGCGTCAAATTCCGTTCCCTTCAGCTCAATTCCCTGCCAGCGCAAAGCGACGACGGAACGTTTGCTGTCGAACACCCACTTTTTC
Organism: Bacillus sp. GZB; assembly: GCF_001975995.1. Lineage (NCBI taxonomy): Bacteria > Bacillati > Bacillota > Bacilli > Caryophanales > Bacillaceae > Bacillus > Bacillus sp. GZB. The sequence goes on along the minus strand of NZ_MTQG01000017.1, from coordinate 160,186 downwards.
ATCGATTCATCTTCAGCCCAAGATTTAAAAGCTTCAGACTGAATGGCGATTTCTTTCGGAATATAATAAAGACCTGTTTCATTCACGATGGAAAAGCCGAGGATCGGTTCTTCGTGATAGTTATCACCGATTTGTTCGACGACCAAAGCGGACGGCGAAACGAGCATATCTTCGGTGATTTCTTCTGCCGTTTCGACATTGATGTCTTCAAAATTTTCTTCCGCCGTTTCCCCGCTTTCTTCACCGAGCCGCTCAAGAAGCGTATTAAAACCGAGGTCTTTAAAAATGGCAACAACTTGTTCACGGTCAAACCCTTGGTAATCTAAATCTTCGGGCTTGACTTCAATCGGCGCATTTGTCATAATCGTCGCCAGCTCTTTGCTCATCAGGGCTTGTTCCTTATATTCTTCAAGCTTTTCTTTTAATTTTTTTCCGCTGACTTCATCAATGGAATCAAGCAGTTTCTCAACCGAATGGAACTGCTTTAAGAGCTTAATCGCGGTTTTTTCTCCGACGCCGGGGACGCCCGGTATGTTATCGGATGAATCCCCCATTAATCCCTTCATATCAATGATTTGCAAAGGAGTCAGACCGTACTTTTCCCGCACGTGCTCCGGCGTGTAATCTTCTACGTCGGTAATGCCTTTTCTCGTAATGGCAACGGTCGTTTTCCCGGTTGCAAGCTGGGTTAAGTCCTTGTCCCCCGAAACGACCTTCACTTCAAAGCCGTCTTTTTCAGCAGATACGGCAAGCGTGCCGATAATATCGTCCGCTTCATATTCAGGAAGCTCGTAGCGGCTGATGTTGTAGGCATCGAGGAGCTCACGGATGAACGGCATCTGTTCTGAAAGCTCCGGCGGCGTTTTTTGTCTTCCGCCTTTATATTCTTTAAACGTGCTGTGGCGGAAAGTGGTTTTCCCCGCATCAAAAGCCACCAGCATATGGGTCGGTTTTTCATCCTCCAGCATTTTCATTAAAATCATCGCAAACCCGTATACGGCATTTGTATGAATGCCTTTTTCATTGCTTAAAAGCGGCAATGCAAAAAACGCCCGGTACGCCAGACTGTTTCCGTCGACAAGCACTAATTTTTTTCGTTCCGTCATTCAATATCCTCCTAAGAGCAAAAGCTCGTCATTCCTCTGTTTTTTAATCTCACAGCTTCTCTTATTTTAACAAAGTTCAATTTGAAAGGAAAATGAGCGGACCCCGTGAAAACGCAAAAAAGGACGGGAACAAGAAAACGCGTTCCCGCCGTCAAAATTGGCTCCTTGGATGAAGGGGTTCTGTTATATCCTAACAAGATAGGTTTAACAGGTCATGAAGAAATTGTTAATCCTTTGTAAAGCTGATCACGCTGCCGGCGGCCGCTTCAGCGTCACAGTGAACACAGTTCCCTGTCCAGGCTCGCTTGTGACCTCGATTTTACCTTCATGGGCTTCTATTAAGTGCTTCACAATGGCGAGGCCGAGGCCGGTTCCTCCCGAGTTGCGGCTTCTGTCTTTATCCACGCGGTAGAATCTCTCAAATATCCGCGGGATCTCTTCTTTCTGAATGCCGATTCCCGTATCGGACACTTTGATATCGACAACGGTTTCTTTCACATGTACCGAAATCCCCACCGTCCCTTTTTCAGGCGTGTAGGTCAGGGCATTGTTCGCCAGATTCAAAAATACCTGCTTCAGCCTGTGCGCATCACCCGTCACAAAAATCGGCTCTTCCGGGAGATCGAGCTGAAAGCTGATGCCTTTTTCCTCAGCCTTATGCTGCAAAAGCGCCTCAATTTCATGCAGAATTTTTGCAGCATCAAAGGACTCTACGCGCATCGTAAAGTTTTGCTGCTCCATCTTGGATAAATCCAATAAATCCTGCACGAGAGATTGGAGCCGCTCACTTTCTTTCAGAATGATAGACAGAAAGTCTGAAAGCGCCTTTTCGTCTTTCATCGCTCCGTCTAACAGTGTTTCCGTAAATCCTTTAATCGAGGTGATCGGTGTTTTCAGTTCATGGGAGACATTGGCGACGAAGTCCTTTCTCATCTGCTCCAATTTTTTAATTTCTGTCATATCGTGAAAAACGAGGACGATGCCCTTCCATTCATCATCAGGGCCCATGATCGGAACGCCGTCAACTTCAAAGTAGCGCCGCTCAATGTTGATGGGAAGTCTGAGCAGCTGGCATTTTTTCGTCTCCGTCATAAAAATGTCTTCGACAAGCCGAATGATCTCCTCATGTTCAAACGCATCGTGGTAAAGGCGCCGAAGCAGACGTTCAGGCTTTGTATGAAACTGCTTCGTGTATGACCGGTTCACGAGATTGATAAAACCTCTCCCGTCTATTAAAATCAAACCGGATCCGATATTTTCAATGACGGTTAACAGACGATCGCGCTGCATATCCTGCGTTCTTGTCATTTCCATTAAATCGACCGCCAGGCTGTTCATCGCACGCCCGAGACGGTCCGACCGCCTTGCGTAACCGCTGTAGGAGCGGGCGTCATAATTCCCCTTGGAGAGCTCCGTCGCCACCTTTGTCGCGGCGTCGATTGATTTTTTGTAACGGGACGTCATGTTTGTATAAAAGAAAACGATAATGATAAAAGCGGTACAAAGACTTGCTGCCAGCATGCCCCACATTTCTCCGGTAACGCTTGAACCGCCGTTGATCTCCGAGGAAACGAGTACATACCCCGCAATTTTCCCTGCGTCATTTTTTACGGCAGTGCCGCGGATGACTCTGCTTTTCGACTGTACGGCTTCCTCGCTTTTATTGTGAGAAATGAATTCCTTTACGGCTGAATCATCAGCACGACTGCCGGAATGATATACGGCGTCACCCTTCTCGTTGAGCAAGGAGACGTTTATACCGAGGGTGCGGCCGGCGTCACGGATTACCGTTTCATTGCTTTTATTGCCGATTCGGCCGGTGTCAAGAAGGCCCGCTATGTATACCGATTCCTTTTTCAGCTGATCCGCCGTTCTTTCTTCAGCGGATGAAGAAATAAGCTGCTGTAAAAAAAGGCCGAGAACACTGAAAACCAATATGATACATACAACGAGTAAAGCGAACAGACGCACACGGACTTTATTCATTCATTTTTGGCTCCTCCAGTTTATACCCCAAACCTCTGATTGTTTTAATATAGATCGGTTTTTTGGTATTTGATTCGATTTTGTCGCGCAGATGGCTGATATGAACGTCAACAATCCGGGTATCCCCGGCAAAATCATAGTTCCAGACCGCGCTCAGCAGAAGATCTCTCGTCAGCACTCTTCCCTTGTGTTTTCCCAAATACAGAAGCAGTTCAAATTCTTTAGGCGTCAATTCCAGCTGTTCTGACTTAAAATACGCTTCGTAATGCTCAGGAAGAATTTTCAGCTCGCCGATGAGGATCTGCCCGTCCTTTTCCTCTTCTCTGCCTTGTGACAGCGAAGAAATGTCAGCCCTTCTTAAAATGGCTTTCACCCGCGCAGTGACTTCCCGCGGACTGAACGGCTTTGTCATGTAATCATCCGCTCCGAGCTCCAGTCCCAGCACCTTATCAAATTCCTCATCTTTTGCTGTCAGCATCAAGATCGGAACCATCATTTTCTGCTGTCTGAGCTGTTTACAGACGTCGATTCCGTCCACTTTCGGCAGCATGACATCCAGTACGATTAAATCCGGATTTTCATTCTCTGCCAGCTCCAGAGCCTCTTCGCCGTCTGATGCGGTTATGACATCATAGCCGGACCGTTCCAGATTATACTGTAAAAGAGTAACGATAGATTGTTCATCATCTACAACTAAAATTTTTTTGTTCATGCTGCGCCCTCCGCTGTCTATTTTCCCCGACATCCAATTTTCTCTATTTTATGTGCTGCATATCACTTTATGATTTCATTTTATCCAATACTGCCCGTTCAGACAATTCGCCTTTTTGATCATTTTCAGAGAAAGGATCGCTCAGGGAAAAAGAAAACGCTTTCATTAATTGTAAAAAGAGGAAGGCTTCTGATTCGGAAGCCTTCCCTTTTTTCTTATGACAATACTTTCATCACGTTTTTGACAGATTCAACTGATTTACTCAGCTGCGCTTTTTCATAGTCTGTCAGTTCAAGCTCGATGATTTGCTCCAGGCCGTTTCCTCCGATAATCGTCGGTACGCCTAAGTAAATGCCTTCATGACCGTATTCGCCTTCTAAGTAAGCGATGGTCGGAAGCACGCGGCGCTGATCTTTCAAAATGGCTTCTACCATTTCAGTCAGTGATGCAGCAGGCGCGTAGTAGGCGCTTCCGTTTCCGAGAAGGTTGACGATTTCCCCGCCGCCTTTTCTTGTGCGTTCTACAATCGCATCAAGACGGTCTTTCGGGATAAGCGTTTCAAGCGGAATGCCGCCCGCATAGGAATAACGGACGAGAGGAACCATGTCGTCACCGTGTCCGCCAAGAACAAAACCGGTCACATCTTTTACAGACAGGTTTAATTCTTCAGCGACGAATGTTCTGAATCGCGCAGTGTCAAGCACTCCGGATTGTCCGATGACGCGTTCTTTCGGGAAGCCTGATTCTTTGTACACCGCATATGTCATCGCATCAACAGGGTTTGTCAATACAACGATAATGCAGTCAGGAGAATATTTCACGATCTCACGTGTGACGCTTCTCATGATTTTTTCGTTTGTAGATACGAGATCATCACGGCTCATGCCTGGTTTTCTCGCAATTCCGGCTGTGATGACGACGATATCAGAACCGGCTGTGTCCTCGTAGTTGGACGTGCCTGTGATTTTCGCGTCAAATCCTTGGACCGGACTTGCTTCGAGCATGTCTAGCGCTTTTCCTTTTGTCGGGTTTTCTAATTGCGGAATATCAACGAGCACAACGTCCGCAAGCTCTTTTTGAGCTGTAAGAAAGGCTGTTGTCGCTCCCGTAAATCCTGCTCCGATAACAGAAACTTTACTGCGTGTTTTTCCCATGATTCTCTTCTCCTTTTTTGGCTTCATTAGAAGTCTGCTTTAGGTTCAGTCCATGTTTTTGATTAGCTCTTCACCAAACTCTGAACATTTCACTTCAGTTGCACCGTCCATTAATCTAGCAAAATCGTACGTTACTACTTTTGAAGCAATCGTTTTTTCCATAGATTTAATGATCAAGTCGGCAGCCTCATTCCAGTTCAGGTGTTCAAGAAGAAGCACTCCTGAAAGGATGACGGATGACGGGTTGACTTTGTCAAGGCCGGCATACTTAGGAGCCGTTCCGTGAGTCGCTTCGAAAATCGCATGCCCTGTTTCATAGTTGATGTTCGCTCCCGGCGCGATTCCGATTCCGCCTACCTGAGCGGCAAGCGCATCAGAGATATAGTCTCCGTTTAAGTTCATTGTCGCCACGACGTCGAATTCGCTCGGACGGGTTAAGATCTGCTGAAGGAAAATATCAGCGATGCTGTCTTTGACGATGATTTTTCCTGCCGCTTCCGCGTCGCTCTGCGCTTTATCAGCCGCTTCTTTTCCGTCTTTTTCGACAATGCGGTCATATTCAGCCCAAGTGAATACTTTATCTCCGTATTCTCTTTCGGCAAGCTCGTAGCCCCAGTTTTTAAATGCCCCTTCAGTGAACTTCATGATGTTTCCTTTGTGGACAAGCGTGACAGACTTACGGCCGTTTTCGATCGCATACTCAATGGCAGCTCTGACTAAGCGGCTTGTGCCTTCTTCAGAAACAGGCTTGATGCCGATTCCTGACGTTTCAGGGAAACGGATTTTGTTAACACCCATTTCATTTTGCAGGAAGCTGATCAGCTTTTCAACTTCTTCAGAACCTTTCGCATACTCAATTCCGGCGTAAATATCTTCGGTATTCTCGCGGAAAATGACCATATCCGTATCTTCAGGACGTTTGACCGGGGAAGGCACTCCCGTGAAATATCTGACAGGGCGCAGGCACGTAAACAAATCAAGCTCCTGTCTCAGCGCCACGTTCAGAGAACGGATACCGCCGCCGACCGGTGTCGTCAGAGGACCTTTGATGGCGATGAAATACTCTCTGATGTCTTCCAGCGTTTCGGCAGGAAGCCACTCACCTGTTTTATTATAAGCCTTTTCACCGGCATAAACTTCTTTCCACGTGATTTTTTTCTCGCCTTTATATGCTTTTTCAACAGCGGCTTCCAATACTTTAGAAGCGGCGTTCCAAATATCAGGGCCTGTGCCGTCGCCTTCAATAAACGGGATAATCGGATTATTTGGTACGTTTAATACTCCATTAGAGACTGTAATTTTTTCACCTTGTGACACAATATTACCTCCCAGTATGTAATTCATATTTAGAAAACATTTTATTTTTCTTGTATAGAAAATAAAATGACTTTTCTCAAGATTCTATCAAAATTGTAAACCAATCCGGGCTTGATTAACAAGAGGCTAACGACATGAAAATCACCAGCCTCCCGTTTGATCAGGCTCTTTCATCAATCGGAACAAAAGTCTGCTTATCCGGACCCGTGTAATCAGCGCGCGGGCGGATGAGGCGGTTGTTATCGTACTGTTCAAGAATATGGGCGATCCATCCTGACATTCTGCTGACCGCAAAGATCGGCGTGAACAGATCGTGATCAATGCCGAGACTGTGGTATACAGATGCGGAATAGAAATCAACGTTAGGCGGAAGTTTTTTCTCCGACGTCACGATTTCTTCGACACGGATTGACATCTCGTACCATTTGCTTTCACCCGTCAGATTCGTCAGGCGTTTGCTCATTTCTTTTAAGTGTTTGGCGCGCGGGTCTCCATGCTTATACACACGGTGTCCGAAGCCCATTACTTTTTCCTTTTTCTCCATTTTGCTGCGGATATAAGGCTCGGCGTTTTCCACTTCGCCGATTTCTGTCAGCATTTTCATGACGGCTTCATTGGCTCCGCCGTGAAGCGGTCCTTTTAAAGCACCGATGGCGGCAGTGATGCCTGAGTAAATATCAGATAAGGTGGCGACACATACTCTCGCCGTAAATGTTGATGCGTTCAGCTCATGATCCGCATGAAGAATGAGCGCTTTGTTAAACGCTTCCACTTCGATCGGAGAAGGCTCTTCACCGTTTAAGGTGTAAAGGAAGTTCTCCGCGATTCCGTACTCTTCCTTCGGTTCAACAGGATCAAGTCCTTTGCGGATTCTTGAGAAAGCGGCGACAATGCCCGGCACTTTCGCCTGCAGACGGATGGCTTTTCTGTAGTTCGCTTCCGGATTCATAACATCGGCTTCACTGTCAGTCAGACCGAGTAATGAAATCGCCGTCCGGAGCGCAGCCATTGGATGTACGTTATTGAGGGGATAGGATTTGAAGTGCTCAATGATTTCTTGTGGAACGGCAGCTTCTTTCGCAAGCTGTTTTTTCAGTTCAGCAAGTTCCGTTTTATTCGGCAGGCGCAGATGCCACAGCAAATAAATGATTTCTTCAAAACTTGCATTCTCTGTCAAGTCGTCAATATCGTACCCTACATATGTAAGGGTATCGTCGATAATAGAGCTTACAGATGATGTTGTTGCTACAACCCCTTCAAGACCGCGTGTTGCTGTCATATTCAACCTCTCCTTTTCAATCAAAATTCCCCTTTAAAGAGTATATAAAACATACGGCTTACTTAAAATGAGTCATGCAAACACTCCCTTTCCCCTTCAAGAAAATGCTTACATTTCACTGGTTGCGGTTACATAACCGATATGCTTATAGAGGAACATAACAAATTCTTATAAGCTTATTTAAGTTTAAGCCTATTCTTATTATAAACAATAATCTGATTAATTTGTAGACTTTTAACTAAAAATGTTTTAAAAGCCCTATATATCAAGGTTTTGCGTTGATAAATTTAATCGCTTGCTTTCAGGCGCTTTGTAAAACCATGTATTCTCATGTTTTCAATTGGGGGAGTTTTGGAGGAGACTTTAAAAGGACAGGCGCGACAACTTCACCGCAAATTCCCCCTCCTTCTTTACCGGAGAAGAGGGTTATTTTGTTTACTCGACTGAATCAATGTTCGGATCAGCTTCAGAAATCCATGTCTTGGTTTTAGTTGGCTCCCCCCACATGGCCTGGAATCGTTTGACTGCATTTGCGCTGATTTCGGGCCGTAAATATCCTCATCAAACCGTTCATCAATTGAAACTGACTCATTTACTGATGTAAGTGAATTTAAATAAATTGCAGAAAAACCCTCCTCATCTCGAGAAGGGCTCGATTTCTACTTCTTTTTCTCTAAATCAGTCCGAAGAAACAAACTGATGCCGCTCAACTTTTCAATCGAAGGGCTTCATCGGGTTCTCCAACTATTTTCCCCTATGCTTTTCTTTTGCTTTTTGTTTTCTGATTAAATATTTTTGTTCCCTTATTTTTTCTCTTTGTTTTCTATTCAGTTGTTTTTTCTTTTCTTTTCTTGCTTCAAGCTCCTGTTTTATCGCTTTTTGTGCCTTAGTTGATATCCCGATATTTTTCATCTCTTTAGAAGCTTGCCGTTGCAATCTTTTTGGGTTTAATTTCTTAGATTTTGCTTTAACACAAACCCCTTCTTGTTCAATGTGGGAGAGAGTCTGTAAAAGTTGATTATTAACAAAATGCATTATTTCTGAATCCTTTGGCTCTTGTCCAAACAAATGACTCATTGCTCTTAATTTCCCATCATCCACAACTTCAATGACTCCTACCCAAAACTGACCATCGTAGTAAACCGTTAATTTCATAACGATTCCCTCCTCCTAAATTTACTGAAGAATGATGGACATCCCGAGGAGGGGAAGGTTACTGACATTTTAAATCATGCATCCGGACTACCAACCGAATTGTGTTTTTTCATTCTCATTATAAATTTAACAAACTTTCAAATTGAAGGAAAGGGTCTCCGCTTATTTTGACAACACTTCAAGTTTTGCTTTGGTATCAGCGCATAAATTCCATCAGCTTTTAATCCATTCATCAATTGAAATTACTGCAATCGCTGTTTTCGCTCCATGTGCGCCGTCGATTCCAAAGTTCTTTGTTACATGGTAAGCCACTTCATTCATCGGAATAATGTAAATGGCATTTGTCTGAACTACAAAATGCGCTGCAAACTCTTATTTTCACACGCAAAAAAAGCAGCTTTACGCCGCTTTTTTACTTTACGAGGTGAATATTTTAACGATTTGCATGGCCAAGTAGGCGATTCCGGCGCCGATTAACGGGCCGACGGCGACGCCTCCGAAAAGCGCGACGGCAAGTATCGTGCCGATGACCAGCGCCGTTGTAATATGAGGGTCGTTTTCCAATAAGGTGAGTCCGTTTTTGGCGATTAAGGCAACCGCGATCCCGGCACCGAGAGCGATCCACGCATAATATGATTTCATTGCTTCTCCGAGCTGTTTAAAACCGATATCACCTGTGGCAATCGGCACTAAAACGGCGATTGTAATGACGGTGACTCCCCAGTTGATGCCTTTTGACTGAATAACCGGAAATAGTTTCTGATCAAGACCGACAGCTTTTATCACAATGAGAAAGCCGACGGCAAAAAGCAATGACTGATTTTTGGCTACCAATGCGATGGCCAGCAATAATAGTAAAAATAAATTCGCCTGTGTAAACATCCTGAAAGCACCTTCTTTCATCATATCTGTATTCATATCCTTTTTTTTGACGAATAAACTAATGTAATAGGACGTGCCGACCGAGAGGAGGATCGATGTGAACCCGCACTATGCAACTGTTTTTTTCCGCGCGCTGTTTGTACTCGCTGCGGCCGGCGGCGCTTTAGCGGCCGGTTACGCCTCATTTCCGTTAACTTATCCGTTTCTGATCGCCCTTATTCTGTCATCAGCGATCATTCCCGTTGTTGACTGGCTGGACAAACTGACGGGGCTGCCCCGGTCAGTCAATACTGTCATTGTCCTGGTCTTCTTTTTGCTTATTCTTCTTGGCGCGGCGACATTTCTCGTTGCGGAAATCATTTCGGGAACCGCCTATCTGGCCAAAACGCTCCCTCCTCATATCAGCGCCTTTATGACGTATTGTGAAGAGCTGTTCACTTCCCGCATTCAGCCATTGTACCACGAGCTGACCGTCCTATTTAACGGGCTGGAAACCAATCAGCAAGCATCCATCGTGACGCATATTCAGACCCTCGGTGATACAGCCGCTAAAAATGCGGGGCTGATGCTTTCACATCTTTTGGAGCTGGTGCCGAAATGGATTGCCTTCCTTCCCAATACAGCTGCCGTCTTCATTTTCGCAATGCTGGCGACTTTTTTTATGACAAAGGACTGGCATAAGCTGAAGGCGCTGCTTTATTCCATTCTTCCGGAACGGGTTTCGGCAAACGCCAAGGCCGTATCGGGAGAGCTGAAAAAAGCGATGGCAGGTTTCATTAAGGCGCAGGCCGTGCTCATACTTTTCACGATGATCATTGTCTTTATCGGACTTTTTCTTTTAGGGATTGAGCATGCGGCAACCATCGCCTTTTTTATCGGCCTGGTGGACCTTCTCCCGTATCTCGGCGCCGGGTCGGTCTTTGTTCCCTGGATTATGTATTTGGCCATTGCCGGTCAGCTTCCTCAAGCGATCGGTCTCGGTGTTTTATATATTGTGGTTCTCATTCAGCGCCAGCTGACGGAGCCGAAAATTTTAAGCAGGTCAATCGGGCTTGATCCGCTTGCGACCTTAATCGCCCTGTTTGCCGGCTTTAAACTGTTCGGAATTTTAGGACTGGCTGCGGGGCCCGCGCTGCTCGTTTTCATTCAGGCCTTTATCACAACGGGCGCTTTAAAAGAAATATGGGCCTATATTACTGTTCAATCCAAATAAAAACAGCAGCCCTGTAAGAAGGCTGCCGTTTTTATTTGATAATGATCCGCTTGTTTTTTGACATTCCTCTCAGCCATTTGAACAAAAGCGGCTTCATGCGGTTCCGAGTGAACGGAATCAGAAGACAGGCCCCTGCAATATCGGACAGAAAACCCGGAAGCATCAAAAGCAGGCCTCCGAAAAAGACGCATATTCCATCAAGAAGCGCTTCCCCCGGCATTTTGCCGTGCTGCAGGTCGCGCATCACCCGATGATACACATCGGTTCCCTGTCTTTTTGCCACCAAGGCGCCTAACACGCCTGTCAAAATGATGAGAAGGAAGGTCGGAAAAATACCGAGCCATTTTCCCGCCAGCAGAAACAAGCCGATTTCAATTGCCGGACACACGATAAACAGTAAGAATAAAACTCTCATTTTTCTGTCCTCCTGCCCTTCTAAAAGCGCGTCACCGCCCGCATGGGAATAGGAAAATCAGCCTAAAGACAAAAGAGAAGGGAAAACCCCCCCTCTCTTTTTTAAAGCTGTTTAAAGAACGCTTGCGCGGCCTTCATACACAGCGCCGCGGGCAGCGTCAACTGTGATAACCTGTCCTTCTGTTAAAACTGAAGTTGCGTTCTCCAGACCGACGATAACCGGAATGCCCAAGCTTAAACCGACAACGGCTGCATGGCTTGTCAGACCGCCTTCTTCAGTGATGAGCGCTGATGCTTTTTCAAGTGAAGCGATCATGTCGCGGTCAGTGCTTGAAGCAACCAATACTGCGCCGTCTGTCATTTTTTGTTCAGCTTCTTTCGCATTTTTTGCAACAACGACCGGACCGAATGCAGATTTGCGCCCGATGCCTTGCCCTTTCGCGATAATGCTGCCGACAGTGTGGACTTTCATCAGATTCGTCGTGCCTGATTCACCGACAGAACCTGCTGTAATGACAATCAGATCACCGCGTTTCACGATGCCGCTGTCAAGTGATTTTTGAACCGCGTCTTCAAGCATTTCATCGGTTGAATTCGCGTTTTGGCCGCTTGCCGGAAATACGCCGAATACAAGGCCGAGTTTGCGTGATACAGACTCATTAACCGTAACGGCTACAATCGGAGCCTGCGGACGGTATTTCGCGATCATACGCGCCGTATGGCCGCTTTCTGTAGGGGTAACGATAGCTGCCGCACTCAGATTGATCGCCGTGTGCGCAACTGATTGGCCGATCGCATCGGTAATCGTCATGCCGACCTGATCTCTGCGTTTAGACAGAATTTCTTTGTAGTTCAGAGATTCTTCCGTGCGTGTGGCGATGTTAAACATTGTTTGAACCGCCTCGACAGGATATTGTCCCGCAGCCGTCTCACCGGAAAGCATGATAGCATCTGTGCCGTCGAAAATGGCGTTGGCAACGTCACTTGCTTCAGCGCGTGTCGGACGAGGGTTGCGCTGCATGCTGTCAAGCATTTGTGTCGCAGTAATAACCGGTTTGCCGAGCGCGTTGCATTTTTTGATCATTTCTTTTTGCACGAGCGGCACTTCTTCGGCCGGAATCTCTACGCCGAGGTCTCCGCGCGCTACCATTAAGCCGTCAGATACTTCCAGGATCGCGTCCAGGTTGTCCACGCCTTCCTGGTTCTCGATCTTAGGAATGATTTGAATGTCAGACGCGTTATGCTCTTCAAGCAGTTCGCGGATTTCAAGGACATCCGTAGAACGGCGTACAAATGACGCAGCGATGAAATCAACGCCTTGCTCGATACCGAATACGATGTCTTTGGCGTCTTTTTCAGTAATTCCGGGAAGGTTGACGCTGACGCCGGGAACGTTTACGCCTTTTTTATTTTTCAGCGTGCCGCTGTTTAAGATTTTTGTTTTGATTTCGTGTTTTTCCGGATTTGATTCTAGCACTTCCAATCCGATTAAACCGTCATCCAACAGGATGATAGACCCTGCTGACACGTCGTCTGCCAGGCCTTCATAAGAAACTGAGAATTTTTCAAGCGTTCCCAGCACCTGTTTCGTAGAAACGATAATTTCATTTCCCGCCTGAAGCTCAAGCGCGCCGTTTTCCATATCGTGCGTGCGGATTTCCGGACCTTTCGTATCGAGGAGAATCCCCACGTTTTTGCCGAGCTTTTTGCTTGCTTCTCTGATGTTTTTGATTCTTGCGCCGTGCTCTTCGAAATCACCGTGTGAAAAATTCAGACGAGCAACGTTCATACCCGCTTCCATCAATTTTGTCAGCATTTCTACACTTTCACTGGCCGGACCGATTGTACAAACGATTTTTGTTTTTTTCAACTCGTTCACTTCCTTCTGAAATCTTCAGCTTCTTCCGCCTTAAATAGACAGTTCTTTTGAAAGCTGATACATGTTTGGTTCAACAGTATGTTTTGATTCTAAAATTTCTATAATATCATGGTCTACAAGCTTGTTGTTTTGTATACCTACGCAGCGTCCGCCTTTTCCTTTAAGCAGAAGCTCAACCGCGTAAGCGCCGAGGCGGCTTGCAAGAACCCGGTCAGAAGCGCTTGGAGATCCGCCGCGCTGGATGTGCCCTAAAACGGATACCCGTGTTTCAAGGTTCGTTTCTTCTTCGATGCGTTTTCCGAATTCAACCCCGCTGCCTACCCCTTCTGCAACGATGATGATACTGTGTTTTTTGCCGCGGTCGTGCCCTCTCTTCAAACGGCCGATAATTTCCTGCATATCGTAGTCCGCTTCAGGAATTAAAATTGATTCCGCTCCGCCTGCAAGACCTGCCCATAAAGCAATGTCGCCCGCATGGCGCCCCATCACTTCAATAACGTATGTACGCTCATGAGACGTAGCGGTGTCACGGATTTTATCAATCGCATCAATTACGGTGTTTAACGCCGTATCAAATCCGATCGTAAAATCAGTTCCCGGGATGTCATTATCTATCGTACCCGGTACACCCACACACGGAAACCCGTGTTCCGTTAATTTTTTCGCACCCATGTATGAACCGTCTCCGCCGATGACGACAAGACCTTCAATGCCGAGTTTCTTTAAATTTTCGATTCCTTTTTCACGGCCTTCAACTGTTTTGAATTCAGGACATCTGGCCGTATACAGCTTTGTTCCGCCGCGGTGGATGATGTCACCGACCGAACCAAGCTCCAGTTTCTCTATTTTTCCGCTGATTAATCCTGAATAACCGTTATAAATTCCGTACACTTCGACGTCGTGGTAGATAGCTTTCCGCACAACCGCGCGCACCGCAGCGTTCATACCCGGGGAATCCCCGCCGCTCGTTAAAACTCCTATACGCTTCATTTCCTATTCACCTCAGCAACATATATATGTTAAACATATCATGATCATTGCCCTAAAACAATGAAAAGGGACGCCTGAGCTCCCATGAAACCTTACCTATTATACAATTAAATAAATTGTTTTTAAATAAAATTTAAGGAATATCACAAAAATCACAAAAAATAAACGTGAGCCATAGGCTTCACGTCTATTCAGTTTACCCCGATATATTGATCCTCAACCGAAACTTTCCCGATTGCTTTATATTTTTCATATCGCTGTGAGATCAATTCTTCGGCGTTCAATTGAAGAAGAGATTTTAACGTTTCTTTAAGTATACCGTCAATGTAGCCCGCCTGCTGCTTGATATCATGGTGAGCTCCGCCCTTCACTTCTTTAATCATATCATCAATAATTCCTAATTCTAATAAATCGGGCGCAGTAATCTTCATGGTTTCGGCCGCTTTTTTCGCAAGGCTGGAGTCTTTCCACAAAATGGATGCGGCTCCTTCAGGAGAAATAACGGAATACGTCGAGTTCTCAAGCATCAGCATGCGGTTGCCCACACCTAACGCAAGCGCGCCTCCGCTGCCGCCTTCCCCGATGACGATACAAACGACAGGCACTTTCAGGCCGGCCATCTCGAACAGGTTCTTGGCGATGGCTTCACTTTGTCCCCGTTCCTCCGCCGCTTTACCCGGGTACGCTCCCTTCGTGTCGATGAAGCAGATAATCGGGCGGTTGAACTTATCCGCCTGCTTCATGAGACGAAGCGCTTTGCGGTAGCCCTCAGGGTGAGGCATCCCGAAATTGCGGACAAGGTTTTCTTTCGTGTCTTTTCCGCGCTGATGTCCGATAACGGTGACCGGCATGCCGTGATATTTGGCGACTCCGCCGACAATCGCCGCATCATCTCCGTATGTTCTGTCTCCGTGGCACTCAAAAAAGTCGGTAAACAGGTATTGAATGTAATCAAGCGTCGTCGGCCGGTCGGGAAGGCGTGCGATCTGCACTCTGTCCCACGGCTTCAGGTTTTTATAAATCTCATCCTGAAGCTTGCTGAGCCGGTCTTCAAGCCTTGCGATTTCAGCGCTTAAATCCATCTCCGAATCTTGGGTGAATTTTTTCAGTTCGGCGATTTTCGTCTGCAGTTCAATCACTGGTTTTTCAAATTCTAATCTTGCAGCCACTCATGCTCACCTCCTGTTTGGTGCATGTCCAGCAGAAATGCGAGTTTGTCTTTCATGTCGTTTCGGTGAATCACCGCATCAAGCTGGCCGTGCTTTAATAAAAATTCCGCCGTCTGGAAATCTTCCGGCAGTTTTTCCCCGATCGTCTGTTCAATAATACGTCTTCCGGCAAATCCGATCAAGGCGCCCGGTTCAGCGAAATTATAATCACCGAGAGACGCGAAACTGGCCGATACGCCGCCTGTCGTCGGATGGGTCATGACAGAAATAATCAGTCCCTGCTCCTCACTGAACAGTTTTAATGCAGAGCTTGTCTTGGCCATTTGCATAAGGCTTAAGACCCCCTCCTGCATACGTGCGCCGCCGGAAGCGGTAAAGATGATAAACGGGACTTTTTCCTCTTTTGCTTTTTCAATTGCAAGCGTGATTTTTTCGCCGACAACCGAACCCATGCTGCCCATTCGGAATGTTGAATCCATGATCGCGATCACGGCAGGGAATCCGCTGATGGTTCCTTTTCCGGTAACCACCGCTTCATTCAGCGATGTTTTCTCACGGTCTTTTTCGATTTTTTCTAAGTATTCCGGGAAACCGAGCGGGTTTTCAGATATCATTCCCTGGTTGAATTCTTCGAATGAATCTTCATCCAGGAGGCTTTCAATGCGCTGCTTTGCATTCATCGGGAAATGGTGCCCGCAGTTCATGCAGACGCGCAGGTTTTTATCTAACTCTTTTGTGAGCATGATTTTTTTACATTTGGAGCACTTTGTCATAATGCCTTCCGGAACATCATGTTTTGCCTGCTCAGACGGCACGGAAGCATATTTTTTCTTTTTTGTGAATATATCCTTTAACAAATGATTACCTCCCTTTTGTGAAGGGTTCTCTTCACTGCATGTCTTCCGATTAGATAGACTTAATAATAACTTTACCGAAACTATTGTACTTTTTTTGTCAAACGGTGTCATCCTCCATTCGACATTTTTTGCTGCAAAACAGACGGAAACGGACGGATTTCATACCGTAAAAAGCGTTGTTCAGCCTTATCTGTCAGCGTTTTCAAAAGAAATAAGAATTCTGCTGAAATTTTTTTAAGACCTGCCCTTAAAAAAATGCCAGCAGTCCGTATATTGAACAGCAGCGCGTTGTTTTTTTCCAACGCGCTGCCATTTCATTTTTGTGTTATTATTCGCCGATAACCGTGAGCTGTCTTGTTTTTTCAGCCACTTCCTCAGGATCGACCGTAATTCTGGCGACGCCCGTTTCCATCGCTGCTTTCGCAACAGCTTTCGCAACGGCAGGAGCCACACGTTTGTCAAATGGAGCCGGGATGACATAATCAGCGCTTAATTCTTTCTCTGAAACGAGGGAAGCAATCGCTTCAACCGCAGCAATTTTCATTTCTTCGTTGATGTGAGTCGCACGAACGTCAAGCGCCCCTCGGAAAATTCCAGGGAATGCCAGAACATTGTTAACCTGGTTCGGGAAATCAGAACGGCCTGTTCCGATTACGCTTGCGCCGGCTGCGCGCGCGTCTTCAGGCATAATTTCCGGATTCGGGTTGGCCATTGCGAAGATAATTGGATCTTTCGCCATGCTCTCCACCATTTCTTTCGTCAGCGCGCCTTCGACTGATACGCCGATAAAGACGTCTGCATCTTTAATGACATCCTGCAGGGAACCGTCGTTGCGGTCTTGGTTTGTAAACTTGGCCACTTCGTTTTTCACTGCGTTCATGCCGGCCGGACGCCCTTCGTAAATCGCCCCTTTAGAGTCGCACATCACGATGTCGCGTACGCCGAAATGGTAAAGAAGCTTGATGATCGCGATGCCTGCCGCTCCCGCTCCGTTTGCCACAACTTTAATGGATGACATGGATTTTCCTGATAATTTCAGCGCATTTACAAGTCCGGCAACGGTTACGATGGCAGTGCCGTGCTGATCATCGTGGAAAACCGGAATGTTTGTTTCTTTTTTCAGGCGCTCTTCGATAATGAAGCAGTTCGGCGCCGCAATATCTTCAAGGTTGACACCGCCGAATGTCGGTGCAAGCAGCTTCACAGTGTCAATGATTTTGTCCACATCGTTTGTGTCAAGCGCGATCGGGAATGCGTCCACGCCCGCGAAACTTTTGAACAGCACCGCTTTCCCTTCCATGACCGGAAGTGAAGCTTCAGGCCCGATATTACCGAGACCGAGAACGGCTGATCCGTCTGTTACGACTGCTACCATGTTCCCCTTCATTGTATAATCATATACTTTGTTTTTATCGTCATAAATCTCTTTACAAGGCTCAGCTACTCCGGGAGAATAGGCAAGGCTTAAGTCGTCCGCGTTTCTGACTTCTACCTTTGCTTTTGATTCCAACTTTCCTTGGTTTACTTTGTGTAAATGTAACGCTTCTTCTCTTAATGACATTCTAAACACTCCTTTTAAGTACTTTGTTACATATTCTGCCGCATAGACTGGTACAATCGCTGGAGGTGAAAAATTTCAGAATCTTTAAATAAGATAGCACAATTGTTTCAATTGTATAACAAAATGATTATTGTTACCACTATTTTAACACGACGTTTTCGCGGCCCAGCAGCTCTTTTAAACGGTATAACGCCTGATGGTCCGCCTGAATATGAAAAGTATCCGGCAGCCTGATCGTCTGCTTGTCTTTTTCATAATAAAGATAAACGCCGGTTTCCCCTTTATGCTCCAGTAAAATACGCTTCATCTTTTCCAAAAACTCCTGATTGTGCCGGCTGCCTTCGATTTTGATGTAAACAGACGGCGCTCTGTCTGCCTCCGTCTGCTCAAGAAGAGAGGCGGATGACATGATGAATTGTGTCTTCTCCTGACGCTCTTCCATTTTTCCGGCGGCGAATAAAAGCGCGCCTTCTTTTAACAGCGGAGACAGCCTTCTATATTGGTCAGGAAACACGACGGCTTCCATTTCTCCCGTTTCATCACTTAATGTGAGAAACGCCATATGCTGACCTGTCTTTGTCCGAATCGTTTTGATGCCCGCGAGCAAAGCGCCGATTGACAGCTGCCCCTTCGGCATCTGCCGCGCTGCTGTGATCGCTTGCGCCCCCCTTTTTTTCAGGAGATCCCTGAAAGCAGATAAAGGATGGCTTGAGAAATAAACACCGAGAGCTTCTTTTTCGAACCGAAGCTTGTCCACGAGCGGAAATTCCTCAGCCTCTACATATTTTGGCTTAATGGAGAACGATTCTTCCAAAAACAATCCCATTTGGTCATCGTCTGCACGAAAAAGTTCAGCGTGCTCTAAAGCCACATCAACGGAGGCCAGCAAGGCGGCGCGATTTTGATTGAATTCGTCCATGGCGCCAGAAAATATAAGGGCTTCGATGGTTTTCCGATTCACACTTTTTGCGGGTACGCGAAAGCAGAAATCGAAAAGATCCTCGAACGGTTTATGTGTTCTTGCTTTATAAATATCTTTCACTGCCGAGACGCCTACGTTTTTAACGGCCCGCAAACTGTATCTGACGGCTCCGTTTTCCGGCGCAAACGGAAAACCGCTTTTGTTTATTGACGGCGGAAGGACTTGAATCCCGCTCCCCTTCGCTTCATGCAGATATTGCGATATTTTGTCCTCATTGCCGATGACGCTCGTCAACAGCCCGCACATAAAATATAACGGATAATGCGCTTTTAAATAGGCGAGCTGATAGCCGATCATGCTGTATGCGACAGCATGGCTTCTGTTGAATCCGTAGTTAGCGAATTTTACAATCAGATCGTAGACCTCGTTTGCAGTGACTACAGAATACTCCTTTTTTATGCACCCTTCAACAAAATGGCTTCGCTCTCTGTCCAGAATGTCCTTTTGCTTTTTGCTGACAGCCCGTCTGAGCAGATCCGCTTCACCTAATGAAAACCCTGCCATGCGCGAGGCGATCATCATTATCTGTTCTTGATAAACGATGACGCCGTAAGTGTCACTGAGAATATTTCTTACGTCCTCGTGCGGCACTTCCACACGCGCCCGCCCGTGCTTCCGGTCGATAAATAACGGAATATTTTCCATCGGTCCCGGCCTGTAAAGCGCGTTAACCGCGACAATGTCTTCCAGTCTTGACGGCTTCAGGCGCTTCAGCACGTTTCTCATTCCTGATGATTCCAGCTGGAAAATACCCGTCGTATCACCGTTTGACAATAGTGAGAACGTTTTTTCATCCTGATAAGAAATCTCGGAAAAATCAATTTTTGTATTCGTTTCTTTTTCAATCATCGTTTTAATGGATTCAATAAGCGTCAAGTTGCGCAAACCTAAAAAGTCCATTTTTAAAAGACCGAGATCTTCCAAGTGATCCATCGCATACTGCGTTAAATACACGCCGTCATGCCCTTCTTGAAGAGGGACAACTTCCGAAAGCGGCTCTTTACTGAGAACGACCCCGGCCGCATGTGTTGACGTGTGCCTCGGAAGACCTTCAATTTTCCTTGCGATCTGAAACACTTTATGAAGAACGGCGGATTCGGACAGCCGCCTGTTCAGCTGAGCGGACTGCCGCCTCGCCTCCTCAAGCGTCATTCCCGGTTTTGACGGAATCAGGCGGGCAAGCTGGTCGGCTTCTTTCGGGCTGATTCCGAACACTCTCCCGGTATCCCTTAACGCCGCCTTTGCGGCCAATGTCCCGAAGGTGATAATCTGGGCGACGTGCATGGTCCCGTACTTATTTTGTACATACTGAATGACCTCATCCCTTCTCGTATCAGGGAAATCGATATCAATATCCGGCATGCTGATCCGCTCGGGATTAAGAAATCTCTCAAACAGCAGAGAATGTTTAAGCGGATCCACGTCGGTAATGAAAAGAGAGTAAGCGACAAGCGAGCCTGCCGCGGACCCCCTTCCCGGGCCTGTCACAATGCCCTTTTCATGCGCGTACTTCATAAAGTCCCATACGATGAGAAAATAATCACTGAATTTCATGCGCCTGATGACGTCCAGCTCATATTCAAGCCGGCGGACAGCGCGCTCATCAGGAGTGCCGAAACGGAGGCGCAGCCCCTCATGACAGATCTCCGCCAAATAGTCATCGGCTGATTTGCCGTCCGGTGCCGGAAAAGACGGAAGCTGTGTCTGTCCGAGGCTGACATCGACCCGGCATTGCCGGGCGATACGCGCGGCTGCTTCAATCGCTTCCGGATGCCGCATGTAAAGCTCTGCCATTTCTTCAAGCGTCCTCAAGTATAAGTCCGGCAGATCCCCGCTCTGATCCTCCCACTTCTCTCCGGCTTTAATAGCGCACAGACAGCGGTACGCATCTTGATCTTCTTTCTTGATATAACGGACATCCCCCGCAGCGCAGACAGGGATTTCCGTTTCGGCTGACAGGCGGAGAATCTCTTCTGATAACGTCTCATGTCCTTTAAACGGCTGGTACCCCAAATAAAAACGGCCGTCTCCGAACAGCTCCCGGAATCCTTCGGCAGCCCGGACCGCTTCTTCAAACTTCCCGGTTTGAAGCAGGCTTTCAATGTAGCCGTTTTCACCGGGCGTAATGGCGATCAGCCCCTCACGATAGCTCTTCATCCATTTTCGCTTCATGCCGCCCTTTGCCATGGATTGCAGCGCACTTGAGATTTTCACCAGGTTCTGATAGCCGGTGTTTGTCTCTGCTAAAAGAATGAGCGGGTGTGCTTCAAGCTCCGTATCGTCCGTGTATATAGAAGCCGTCAGACCGATAATCGGCTTAATTCCGTTTGATTTGCATGCTTTATAAAACTCAATGGCGCCGTACATCACATTTTCGTCCGTCAGCGCCAATGATGAATATCCGAGTTCCTTCGCTTGTGTAACAAGCTCTTTTACAGAAGCGGCGCTGTTTAACAGGCTGTAGCCGCTATGTACTTGCAGGTGAACAAAAGACAATGCCGCCACTCCTTTCCCATACGTTCATTTTGCCTTTCTACATTATAAGACGGGTTTTCTTAAGAAACAAATGTTCTTTTTTTGACTCATCATCATACTTGTCCGTTTCGCTCAATATGATAGAAAAGTGAGGTGGTGTATATATGGATCAGGAAGCCGGATTTATGGCGAATTTCATCAGCAGTTATTTTATCGCCCTCGGTGTGTTGCTCGGCGGCGCGCTGATCGGCGGACTCGGAGCTTATTTATCAGGTGAGCCTCCGCTGACAGCGATCACAAAATTGGCGAACAGGCTGAAGATCTGGGCGCTTGTCGCGGCCATCGGGGGAACATTTGACGCGGTATACAGTTTCGAGCGGGGGCTGTTTGAAGGCAACACGCGCGACATCTTCAAACAGCTTCTTTTAATTATTTCAGCAATGGGCGGCGCGCAGACCGGCTGGCTGATTATTTCATGGCTGACCCAGGAGAATATGTCACCATGAGAATTCCCGAGTATTATAAAAAACCGGGATGGCAGCGTTTTTTTGCGGGAATGATGTGCGGAGCCATCGTCAGCTGGCTGTTCTTTCTGTTTACATACGGAACGTTTCAGGAAGAACAGGTGACGTTAATTGAAAAGCAGCGGGAGCACGCGCGGGATTTAAAAAACCAAATCTCCATCTATCAGAAGGATCTTCATAAATTAAATGAGGATAATAAGCAAAGACTTCTCATCCAAAGTGTTGATGTGAAGCTGATCAATGGGGAAAAATACAGAATCGCCCAGCCTGACAAGATGAAATTTGAGGAACAAGTGAAAGATAATATTTCTGAAGTCATCACAAAGGATATTGAAAGCGTGTATAAAACAAAGGAACTTTTAAAACGGACGATCGAAAACAAAATATACACCATAAATGAGAAGGAATTTAAAGCTGAAGTAAAGGAACTGACGATTTATACGAGATTGTCTGTCGAAATTCATATTTCTTTTGCGACGTAATTATGTCATTTTTAAAAAATTTCCATAGACCTGTCGCTTTTTTCTCCGCTTTTTTATAAACTGTAGATGAGACATTTTCAATGATTCTGAAGGGAGGAAGGGAAAATGGAGGTTTTTAGTGAACGCCGCTTGGCAAAAGATCATGCAGCCCGAATCAGACAAGGCTATTCCGCATATGCAGAAACAGACACACTCGCTTCCCTCATAAAAAAAGAACTCCAAATCTGTAATCTCCGCGTCTACGAAGACCTGACTGATTTCGGCTGCTGGTTCATCCCCGTGACAGATGAACACTAAGAAAGAGGGTCTCCCCTCTACTTGTGTTCGTTACATACCTCTTCCAGATCAGCAAGAATCTGATCGGTTTCATCCCAGCTGAAGATGGATGCGCCGGCCGCAAGCGGATGTCCGCCGCCATTGTATTTCCGGGCAATTCCGTTGATGACCGGACCTTTTGAACGGAACCGGACTCTGATTTGATCGTCTTCTTCTACGAACAACACCCAAGCGCGGATACCCGAAATATTTCCGAGTGTTCCGACAAGCTGCGACGCTTCAGAAGCGGTGGTTCCATATGTCTCCAAAATGTCTTTTTTAATGAAAACGGAAGCGACGCCGTTTTCAGACAGTGACACATTTTGATAAATAAAGCCGTTAAGCTTCACCACATTTAACTTTGTTTCATACAATTGATTGAACAGCTCTGACGATGAAAATGGGAACTCAATGAGCTCTCCCGCGTATTTTAATGTCTTTTTTGTGGTGTTCGGGAACAAGAAGCGCCCCGTATCACCGACGATACCCGCGTAGATCAGCTCAGCTGCTTTCGTATTCAGTTTCCAGCCGTGCTGCTTTCCTTCCAGGTACAGCTCATAGATCATTTCGCTTACGGAGCTTGCATTCGTATCGACCCATAACAGATCGCCATACGGATCTTCATTTGGATGGTGGTCTATTTTCATGAGCTTTGCGCCGGAATGGTAGCGCTGATCGTCGACCCTGCCTTGGTTTGCGGTGTCGCACACGATGACAAGAGCATCTTTATAGGTTTCGTCATCCACCTCATCGAGGGAATATAAAAAAGACAAGGACGGTTCAGGCTGTCCGACGGCAAAAATATTTTTTTCGGGATACGTTTCCCGCAGGATTTCCGTAAGGCCGCACTGTGAACCGTAGGCGTCCGGGTCAGGCCTCACATGTCTATGTAAGATAATGGTGTCATATAATGATATGGTTCTGATCAGTTCGGATTTCATCGTTTTCTCCTTTTCGTTTTTATTCATTTAATCATACTCTTTATCCATGGAAAAGGAAAATCTTTCAGCAACGGTATAAACGGTTTTGCAAACTCATATAATGGAGGATTTCATTTATGCTGGTTTTTGTTTTTCTCATCGGGCTTTCTGCCTGCTTTTACGTGTATTACAAAGTAAAAGGAATCCAGACGAAACGGGCGCTGGAGAAGGAATGTTTTTCGGCTAAATCAAGTATGGCATTAGGCGCGCTGGTGCTTTTGTACGGAGTAAACCAAATGATTCTGTTCCACTCCGTTCTGACCCTGGTCATCGGCGGCGTCTTCATTTTAATCGGAGCAGGCAGCGCATGGGCCGGGTATAAAGCCTATAAGCATTATGAGCCCATCCATGCAAAGGAAGCGGAGAGGGACCACGCATAATGAATGCCAAGGGACCCGGGTGCGTCCCTTAACTTCTCTCCATCAGCTGCACCATGAGCATCGCTTTTGAAACGATGCCGCTTTGGCTTGACACTTCCACTTCCATTTTCCCGAATTTCCGGCCCGCCTCTAAAATGCGCGGTTTCACTTCAATGACCGACTCCATCTGTACGGGCTTCAGGAAGAAAATCGTAATGCTTTCAATGACCAGCTCGCCGCGTTTGCGGGAGCGTAAAAATCGGCTGGCGGCCTGGGTTAAAATCGTGGTAAACACCCCGTAAGAAATCGTGCCGAGCTGATTGGTCATTTGCGGCGTGACTTCATATTGATAAACGGCCGGCGTTTTGTTATCTTCCTCTTCTTTAAATCCCCTTGAAACAATATCATCCAGCTTTTCTCCGACCTGAGGCTGCTTTTGAACCATCTGAAGCGCTTTTAAGACATCCTGGCGGCTGATCATTCCGATCAGTTTGTGATGCCCGTCTGTCACCGGAAGCACTTCAATTCCTTCCCAAACCATCATTTGAGCCGCTGAGGCGACAGATGTTTTTCCGATCACCGTGACAGGGTTTTTGGTCATTACTTTTTCAATGGGAACTGACCGGTCATGCCCCGCGATATCTTTCGGCGTGAGGATTCCGTGGATTTTCATCTGCTGATCGATAACCGGAAAGCGGCCGTGTCCGGTTTCATAGTTCTTTTCGTACCATTTCTCCAGTTTATCCTTAGGGAACAGCGTCACTGTCCGATCTGCGGGCGTCAAAATATCTTCCACGAGCACAATCTCTTTTTTTATGAGCTGATCATAGATCGCCCGGTTGATCATCGCGGCGACCGTAAAGGTATCGTAGCTCGTGGAGAGAATCGGAAGCTCAAGCATATCGGCCAGCTCGATAATGCTGTCATCGGTATTAAACCCTCCTGTTACCAAAACGGCCGCGCCCGCTTCAAGCGCCTGGCGGTGGGCGTTGATTCGGTTCCCGACGATTAACAGGTTCCCCGCCGCCGTATAACGCATCATCGCGTCAAGCTCCATCGCCCCGATCACAAACTTATTCAACGTTTTATGCAGACCGGCTTTTCCGCCGAGCACCTGGCCGTCGATCACATTGACGACCTCGGCGTATGTCAGCTTTTCAATATTTTCTTTTTTCTTCTGTTCAATCCGGATGGTCCCCACACGTTCAATAGTGGAAACGAATCCTTTGTTTTCGGCTTCCTTAATGGCTCTGTAAGCCGTTCCTTCACTGACTTTCATTTCTTTCGCAATTCTTCTGACCGAAATTTTTTCACCGACAGGAAGCGAATCTATGTATGATAGGATTTGTTCATGCTTTGTTGCCAAGCGTTTCACCTCTAAGGACAGTCTTCTGCTTTTATTATAAGGGTACGGGGGATTCATTCGCAATGAGACGCCCGAAAAAAGGCGGCATCACAAAAAGACCTTCTGAATGCTTGATTCAGAAGGTCTTTGACACATATGTCAGGCAAGCTCAATGGTCTCGCCGACCGCCATGACTTTGCCGACGCCTCCGGGCAGACTTTCGGCGAAAGCGTCAGGGTCCTGTTCAATGACGGGAAATGTATTGTAATGAACGGGAACGACCTGTTTCGCTCTCAGCCACTCAGCCGCGAGTTTCGCATCCTCAGGCCCCATGGTGAAGTTATCACCGATCGGCAGAAACGCCAGGTCAATGTGATTCAGTTCCCCGATCAGTTTCATATCTGAGAACAGCGCCGTGTCCCCGGCGTGGAAAATCGTTTTGCCGTCAATCGTCAATAAAATCCCGGCCGGCATCCCCGTGTACGTAATGGTTTTGTTTTCTTCATCAGTGACCGCCGATCCGTGGAATGCCTGTGTCAGTTTCACTTTGCCGAAATCAAATTGGCGCGCCCCGCCGATATGCATCGGGTGGACCTTTAAACCTTTAAAGCCGAGATAAACGGCCAGCTCGTTCGGCGCAATGACGAGCGCATCGTTTTGTTTGGCGATCTGCTCTGTATCTCCGACATGGTCATTGTGTCCGTGAGTAAGCAGGATGACATCCGCTTTCACTTCTTCCGGTTTCAAATTTGTCAGACTGTTTCCGGTCAGAAACGGATCAAAAATAATGTTATGGGTTTTCGTTTCCACTTGAATGACAGAATGTCCGTGATAAGTCACTTTCATTGTTTTCACCTCATAAAAAATTAATATTTATCAAGTTCCCTTTTTGACAAACGAAAAAACTTACAGGGATTGATGCCTGTTAATCACATTCAGCCCGCCTGTTGCTTCAATGACCGTTCCGGTTACAAGATCGGAATCTTCTTCACATAAAAAGGCGATGATTCTCGCAATATCCTCTCCGGTTCCGGACCTGCCGATCGGCGTCTTTTCTTTGCCGATTTTCCGTCTTGCTTCCTCTATAGACGCTTCTTTCATATCTCCTACAATATCACCCGGACAGACCATATTGGCCGTAATGCCTGATTCAGCTTCTTCAATCGCAATGGTTTTCGTTAACGAAGCCAATCCGACTTTAGCCGCTCCGAAAGCGGAACGGTGAAGCCAGCCGGGGGCATGGTCCGCTCCTTGAAAACCGTATGTAATAATCCGGCCGAACCGCTGCTGTCTCATGACCGGGATAACCGCTTTAAACAGATGGAAAACGGCGCTTAAATTCCCTTCAAGCATGTCATACCATTCGTCATCGGAATAATCGGCAAGCTTTTTGCGCTCAAATATGTACGGCCCGGCATTGTTAATCAGTATGTCAATCCTTCCAAACCGCTGAAGGGCTGCATCGGCGATCCGCATGAGATCTTCTTTCCGGGTTACATCGCCCTTAACGAATTGCAATCTGTCATGGCACCCGGGATAATCCGCCTTCAGACAGGCGACCGCTTCTTCGTCTTGTCTGTAATTCACTGTGACAGAAAAGCCTTTTTCCAGAAGCATTTCAGTCACTTTTCGGCCCAATCCCTTTGTACCGGCAGTGATTAGAGCATGTCGCACATTGAATACCCTCCCCAGGCAACGTTGCCGCTTCAATAAAATCAAGACGTTTCTCCCTCTACTTTACTATAAACAAACGGCAATATCACTTTTTTGCACTTCGACCGCACGAAAAAAAAGCCGTCTTTACAGACAGCTTAATTTTCTGAAGGAGCAGAAGCTTCCTCCATGCCGACATAACCGCTTTCGTATGCCTCTGAGATGAGCCTGGCCGTTTCTTCACTTTCTCTTTCATCATAGATGTAACGGTCTTGTTCTTTGCGCATTCCTTCTACCTCCCATCTTTATAGATGTAGGGTGTCTGATATGACGGGAAAATATGAAGGAAATTTCAGCAAATTAAATGCCGGCGCAGGCTTTTGCTTTTACGAGCGCCTGTTCTACCTGCTGAAAACCCGTTCCGCCGGCGCTCATTCTTTTTTCAACCGCATGATGCGGATCGAGCACGGTATAGATATCTTCTTCAAAGAGACTGCTGGCTTGAAGGAATTCTTCAAATGCCATGTCACTTAAATAGATTCCTTTTTCAATACAGCTGTACACAAGCTTGCCGACCACTTCATGCGCTTCTCTGAACGGCATGCCTTTTTTAGCTAAATAATCGGCAAGTTCCGTCGCATTTGAAAAATCTTGTTTTGTCGCTTGTTTCATGATGTCTTTGTTTACTTTCATCGTTTCAATCATGCCCGTGAAAATCTGAAGGCTTCCTTCTACGGTTTTCACCGTGTCAAACATGCCCTCTTTATCTTCCTGCAGGTCTTTGTTGTAAGCGAGCGGGAGCCCTTTCATAATCGTGAAAAGCCCCATCATATCACCGTATACGCGTCCGGTTTTACCGCGGATCAGCTCCGCCATGTCGGGGTTTTTCTTCTGCGGCATCATGCTGCTTCCCGTCGCGTACGTATCATCCAGTTCAATGAATCTGAATTCCTGCGAGCACCATAGAATGATTTCTTCTGATAAACGTGAAAGGTGCATCATCAGCATGCTGCTGCCGCTTAAAAACTCGAGAATAAAATCTCTGTCACTGACTCCGTCAAGACTGTTCTCATAAATGGAGTCAAAACCGAGCAGCTCCGCCGAATAGTTACGGTCTATCGGAAACGTAGTTCCGGCAAGCGCCCCGCATCCGAGCGGCGATATGTTAATCCGCTTCATAGCATCCCGAAAACGCTCTTTATCCCGTTCAAGCATCCAAAAATAAGCAAGAAGATGGTGGGCGAAAGAAATCGGCTGGGCCCGCTGCAAATGGGTGTACCCCGGCAGAATGGTCTCGACATTGGCCTCCGCTTTTTCGATCAGCGCTTTTTGGAACTGTTCAATCAGCACGATGATATGAGAGACATGATCTTTCAAATATAGATGCATGTCAGTCGCCACCTGGTCGTTCCGGCTTCTTCCGGTATGGAGTTTGCCGCCTAGCGGTCCGATTTCTTCAATCAGCATTTTTTCAATATTCAAATGGATATCTTCATAATCAACAGAGAATTCAAGCGTTCCTTCCTCTGCTTTTTGCAGGAGGGTCTGAAGCCCTTGACGGATGGCACCTTCTTCTTCTTCCGTCAGAATGCCGCATTTTTTCAGCATTGCCGCATGAGCGAGAGACCCTGTAATATCCTCTTTGACTAAGTTTTGGTCGAATGTGATGGATGCGCCGAACTCATCGACCCACTTTTCCGGTGTTTTTTGAAAACGGCCTCCCCAAAGCTTCTTCATGCTTCAATCTGCTCCTTCTTTTTCACAATGCTGTTTACTTTTGTCGGCAGTCCCCAAAGCTCGATAAAGCCGATTGCCGCATGATGGTCAAACGCATCGTCTTTTGTATATGTCGCAAGTTTTTCATCGTAGAGTGAATATTCCGACTTACGTCCTTCTACAATGGCATGGCCTTTAAACAGCTTGACTCGCACAACGCCGGTGACGTGCTTTTGGGTTTCTTTCAGGAATGCAAGCAGCGCGTCTTTTAACGGCGAGAACCATAAACCGTTATAGATGATTTCAGACAGTTTTTGTTCAATTGCCGGTTTGAAATGGGCCACTTCTTTCACTAAAGTCAGATCCTCAAGCTCTTTGTGAGCCGTAATCAAAGTCATGGCGCCCGGGCACTCATAAACTTCACGGGACTTAATGCCGACCAGGCGGTTTTCCACATGGTCAATCCGGCCGATGCCGTGTTTTCCGGCAGTCTCGTTCAGCTTGAGAATTAAATCAGCGAGCGGGTAGGTTACGCCGTCGATTGAAACCGGAACACCGGCTTCAAATGCGATTTCGATGATTTCCGGAACATCCGGCGTGTTTTCAAGAGATGCTGTCAGGTCATATGCCCCTTCAGGCGGCGCCGCCCACGGATCTTCTAATATACCGCATTCATTGGCGCGTCCCCATAGGTTCTGGTCGATGGAATACGGGCTGTCAAGATTGATCGGAATCGGTATGCCGCGGCTTGCAGCGTATTCAATTTCTTCTTCACGCGACCATTGCCACTCACGGACCGGAGCAATGACCTCCAGATCAGGATTTAATGATTTAATGGATACTTCGAAACGAACCTGATCGTTGCCTTTTCCCGTGCAGCCGTGCGCTACGGCCACCGCGTTTTCCTTTTCCGCCACTTCAACGAGTTTTTTCGCGATTAACGGACGGGATAGTGCAGATACGAGCGGATACTTGCCTTCATACATTGTATGGGCCTGCATAGAAATGAGCGCGTACTCCCGGGCGAATTCTTCTTTCGCATCAATCACATACGAATTTACGGCGCCAACTTCCAGCGCTTTTTGCTGAACGAATGCCAAATCCTTTCCTTCCCCAACATCTAAGCAGCAGGCAACAACATCGTATCCCTGTTCTTGCAGCCATTTTATCGCTACAGAAGTATCAAGACCTCCTGAGTATGCCAATACAACCTTTTTTTGTTCTGCCATGTTAAAAGCTCCCTTTGTATAAAAATTAGTTTTAATTAATAAAAATGCATTTTGTATGTATACACTGTAACAAGTAAATTCTGTTTTTTCAAGCCTTTTATAAAAAAAACCCCACCCAATTTTTTGAGCGGAGCAAAGCCTTTTTATACATTTATAAATCTTTTCGGATTTCCCGGAGCACATGAGGCAGTTCAGGAATAATCAGTTTACTCATTGCAAGCTTTACGGCGCCTGAGGAGCCGGGCGTGCAGAAGACTGCGGTATTTCGGATCACACCCGCTGCCGCTCTGGACAAAATGGCGGCGGAACCGATGTCCTCCGTATAGCTCAGCATGCGGAACAGCTCGCCGAATCCCGGGAGTTCTTTTGAAAACAGCGGCGTGACCGCTTCAATTGTGACATCCCTTTCGGCAATGCCCGTCCCTCCGTTTAACAGCACCGCATCTGTATATTCATCCATACAGCCGGATAAAACGGCTTTCTGCAATTCATCTTTTTCATCTTTTACAATGTCATAACCGACCGTTTCAAATCCCGCTTCTCTGATGAAATCCATCATGACGCGCCCGCTTTTGTCGGTTTCTTTCGTTCTCGTGTCGCTGACTGTAATCACCTTGCAGCGCACGGCTGACGGGGCTTCTTGTTTATGTTCATGCACACTCATTGCTTCACCTCATCGTTTATGTATTAAACATATCGTAACGTTTGACTCTGGGGCATTCAATAAAAAAGCACACCCTAAAGGATGTGCTTTTTTCGATCATTACTGTGCAAGGCGGACAACGTCGCGTGCGATCATGACCTCTTCATCAGTCGGAATGATGATGACTTTGACAGGAGAGTGAGGGTAGCTGATAAACGCTTCCTCGCCGCGCACGTTGTTCAGCGCAGGATCCCAATATACACCCATGAATTCTAAGCCGCGAAGCACGCGTTCTCTGACTTCAACGCTGTTTTCACCGATACCCGCAGTGAAAATAATCGCGTCAACGCCGCTCATTCTCGCAGCGTAAGAACCGATGTATTTATGGATTCTGCTTGCAAACACTTCAAGAGCCGTTTCCGCTCTTTCGTTTCCTTCTTTTGAAGCTTCTACGATATCGCGAAGGTCGCTGGAGAAACCGGATATGCCAAGCAGTCCGCTCTTTTTATTTAACGTATTCAATACTTCATCTGCCGTCTGATCCGTTTTTTCCATAATGTACGGGATCAATGCAGGGTCGATGTTTCCTGAACGTGTTCCCATCGCAACACCCGCAAGCGGTGTGAAGCCCATTGACGTATCAATGGATTTTCCGCCTTCTACGGCCGCGATACTTGCGCCGTTGCCGAGGTGGCAGGAAATCAGACGCAAATCTTCAATCGGACGGCCGAGAAGCTCAGCTGCGCGCTGTGTCACGTATTTATGAGAAGTGCCGTGGAAACCGTATTTGCGGATGCCGTATTTCTCGTAGTATTCGTACGGAAGGCTGTACAGGTAAGATTGCTCAGGCATCGTTTGGTGGAACGCCGTATCAAACACTGCAACCGCAGGCACATCCGGAAGCACTTCTTTAAAGGCTTTAATGCCGACGATGTTAGCCGGATTATGAAGCGGCGCAAGTTCTGAAATCTCTTCAATCTCACGGATTGTTTCATCCGTAAGCAAAACAGAATCGCTGAATTTTTCTCCGCCGTGAACCACACGGTGGCCGATTCCGTCAATTTCATTTAAATCCTTTATAATACCGAATTCAGTCAGCTTGTGAAGCAGCATCTTCACCGCAACCGCATGATCCGGAATATCTGTCACTTCTGTATTTTTTTCGCCGTTAACAGAGATAGTGAAAACGCTGTCGGCGATACCGATCCGTTCTACTAAACCTTTTGTTAGCACCTTTTCTGAAGGCATTTCGAATAACTGAAATTTTAAAGATGAGCTTCCTGCGTTAATTGCAATAATTTTAGACATAAATGACGCTCCTATCAAAATTCTTCTTCGTTTGTTCGTTCTTTTTTCCCAGACCATAACTGCGGTCCAAAAAATATCTGACTTTTCCATTTAAACATTGTCAACCCAGCATTTCAAGTCAACATCCACATTGGTACCGCTTACAACATGAAGTCGATATTTTCTGATAAATCTCATTTGTGCCAAATGGACGGCACGGCCTTACGGAATGTTATTTTCTTTCCTTAATTTGTGTTTTCGCCCTGATTTCCATTCATTTTAAAAAGCGAAAAGCAGCGCGGGATTTTGCGTCTCACACTGCTTTTTCGCCATTATTTTTCTTTTTGAATCCACTGATCCAATTTTGCCATCATCTCCCGCATCGCCTGCTGGTTCGCAAAAGAAGGAAGATTCGCCAAAAGCGCTTGTTTCGGCGGCTTTGTGTCTTCGCCTTTTTTCTGCAAGATTAAAATGCTCTTTGCCTGCGCTTCGTCTTTAAACATCGTAGCCGGCAGCTGGAGAAGGGCGTTGATATACACTTTTTCCGCAAAAAACCGCTTCAGTTTATCGCTTTGCGCGCTGTCAAACAGATGGTTCGGAATCATAAAAAATAAGTATCCGCCCGGTTTTGTATGTTTGACGCTCTGCTCAATAAATAAGTGGTGAGCAAATGAGTGGCCTTCATCTGCTTTCAGCTCAAACGCTTGAGCGCCTTCGTCATTCGGATAGTAGCCGACCGGCAAATCGCAGATAACCGCATCGGCCGGTTCGATAAATAACGGCTGAAGACTGTCCTGGCAGAACAGCTCCATTTCTTTTTCCTGCAGATTCGCCTGCGCATATGCGATCTTCAGAAGGACATCGTCGATTTCAATGCCGAAGCTTTTTCCCGCTTTGTCAGAAAGCTGGTTTGCCGCGGTCAGCAGAAGATTTCCGGTGCCGCAGGCGGGGTCCAGCAACGTCAGGCCTTTTCGGCCGCCCGTAAATTTATTCACGAGGTAACTGATGAAAAGGCCGATCGTATCAGGCGTCATCTGTCTGTTCGGATGGGACTTATCTTTCAGTCCTTTTAAAATGGCGAGCTGGAACGCCTTGCGGATCCATTCATGCTCCCATTTTCTGAAGTCTGCTTTCGCAAGCAGGCTTTTAAGCTGTTCGGTTTGTTTTTCCTGAAGCGG
The DNA here is from genome assembly GCF_001975995.1 of Bacillus sp. GZB. Classification (NCBI taxonomy): domain Bacteria; kingdom Bacillati; phylum Bacillota; class Bacilli; order Caryophanales; family Bacillaceae; genus Bacillus; species Bacillus sp. GZB. Next base: position 127,344 of record NZ_MTQG01000017.1, on the reverse strand, counting down.
AAGCTGGTCCGTTGTTTCAAGAAAATACATTTCTCCCGCTTCCGCAAGCCCCTCAATATAAGAAATCTGAAGGCCTTCTGCTATCACTTGGGCGGCTTCATCTAAAAGTTCATAAATCTGACCGACATGGTCGTGTTGCATGCTGTTTCCTCCTTGCCATGAAAAGAGCTCCGCGGCAGCACCCGGAGCTCTTTTTCTCTCTTTACTTGATTAACGCTTTTGCAGCTTCGATAGGCTTTTCATAATTCGGGTGGTTTGTCGCTTCACTTACGTATTCCGCGTAAACGACTTTTCCGTCCTGATCAAGGACGAATACGGAACGTGCCAAAAGACGAAGTTCTTTGATATAAACACCGAATGCTTCACCAAATGACATCTCTTTATGATCCGATAATGTTTCAACTTTATCAATTCCGTTCGCTCCGCACCAGCGCGCTTGTGCAAACGGAAGGTCGGCGCTGATTGTATAAACGTTCACATCACCGAGTTTTGCGGCTTCTTCGTTGAAGCGGCGTGTCTGCGCGTCACATACGCCTGTGTCAATGGAAGGAATAACGGATATGATCGTTACTTTCCCTTTCATATCTGCTAATGTCTTCTCTTCTAATCCGTTTGTCAGAACCGTGAAGTCAGGAGCTTGGTCCCCCGGTTTCACTTCTTGTCCGATCAGCGTCACGGCTCCGCCTTTAAATGTAATTTCAGCCATTCTGATTCCTCCCTTTATCTATGTATAGCTCTATCATAGTCGAGTTTTATGCAAACTGCAAAGGTTATGCCGCATCGTAAAAAAAGCTAACTGCGGGCGGCAGTTAACTTTTCTGTTATAAATCGATATCCGTTCTTTTTTGGTTCCGGCCTTTTTCATTCTTTTTAAACATATGCTGGATGCGTTCAATCGTTTGAGGCGCGGAGTCTAACAGTTTATCAATCAGATGGGTGTTTTCGTCTAAATGAAGCATGCGCACGCCGTTTGTTCCGACAATCAGAAACGCAATCGGCGTAATGGATACTCCGCCGCCGCTTCCGCCGCCGAACGGGAGCTTCTGCTCTTTTCTTTCATCATCATCGGTTCTTTTTTCAGCCGGCTTTCCTCCAAACTCGCTTCCGCCCGCCGCAAATCCGAAGCCGACCTTTGAAACCGTTAAGATTACGCTGCCGTCAGGCGTTTCAACAGGATCGCCGATGATTGTATTCACGTCAATCATTTCTTTTAAATTTTCCATAGCGGTTTTCATTAAACCTTGAATGGGATGGTCTGCCATATGCGCTCCTCCTTAAACTGATGAATCATTCTTTGAAGCAACCGGAACCGGCTGTTTCTTTCGTATGATAGAAAGTCCGTTCCGCCCGTATTTGAGCAATTTGAAAGCTGCACCTATAAGATGTCCAAAACGAAAAAAGAATATACACTGCAAATGCGTCTTGGATGCAGGCACTTGAAAAGACGGAATGACTTCGCACACCGGTTTATGTATGAAACGCAGATGATCATACAGCATCGCCGTAAGTCCTCCCTTTACGGCCCACAATCCGCCGGCGGCGATTCCAGTAACGGCGGCGTCCTTTATTCCGATAACCGTCACCCATTCGAACTTCGTAACACGGACTCCCGCAAGAAATGAAGCGGCGATTTGGCGCATCTGAAAGACTTGGTGCAGAATCATTTCTATTCTGTGAATGCTCTGTTTGACATCTTCATATGTGATTTTTTTCTTCTCTTTTTTCTGACCTTTCATTTCTGATTTTGTGTCCTGTTTGACATCAATTGACGCGTCTTCGCTGTTTACTTTAATGACGGGCAGCGTTTTTTTAATACGGATCAGCCCGTATAAGGCCGAGATTTTAAACGTCAGTTTGTCGTTATCTTTATCGTGAAGATATTCGAAAGTCAGGTGGATTTTCATCCTCATGAGCAGCCAGGCCAAAATGAGAATGAGAATAACAGCTGCTGCGGCATATCCCATAAGCTTCACTTCCTTAGCAGCATTATCGCCAAAACCAAAAAAAATAAACCCGGACGTTTATTCCGGGTTTACTGCTTTTATTTGCGGTACAGCGCTTCGTGAATCACCGTTGTGTCGGCGATCAGATCATGAATGCCCTGCTTTTTGGGCGTAAACGCAATGACGATATAGAGAATCCAGATTTTATCGATATAACGCCCCACCGCTTCTCTGAAAATGACGGTGCTCCAAGTCAGCGGCTTTCCGGGCGTCAAAGAAGTGACCTTTAACCCGAAGACCATCTTGCCGAGTGTCTGATGAAACCATTTCGTCATGAACACAAAATAGGCGAGGTAGACGATCAGGGTTGTGACGGAATAAGCTGAGATTGTAAACATTCCGCTTGTTGCCGGGAGCTTCATCAGCGTGAAAATCGGTGAAACGATGAGATGGTTAAGTCCCCAGACCACCAGCCAATCAAGAAGAAACGCCCAAAACCTGATCCAAAAGCCCGCATATGCCTGCTCGGGCGCCCTCTGTTGTTCGGCTTCCTCTTCTTTGCCGTGAAAGCCTTCGTAAGTCGCGTCCATTCTTTCTTCCCCCCTACTTTGCATAGAGATACATCATCCGCGGCGAACCGGATTGCGAAATGAGTTCTTTCATATTCAGAAAATCAATTTCGCTTTTAAACATTTTCGCTGCGCTCATGGAAAAGAGCGAGCCTAATCCGAATCCTTCCTCGTATGTGATGACTGAAGCGTTTTTCATATTTTTATGGTCCTTTTTCATCGCGCTGATCGTATCGTCGTAAAAACCGAGCTCATCAACGAGGCCGTTTTTTTTCGCTTGTCTGCCGTCGTAAACACGGCCGTCGGCAATTTTTTTCACATCCGCTTTTGACATGTGCCGGCCTTTTGAAATGACATTGACAAATCCTTCATAAGAATCGTTGACCATTGTCTGCATGATCTTTCTTTCTTCCTTCGTCATGTCGCGGGTCGGGGACATGATGTCTTTATGCGCGCCGCTTTTAATGGTTTCAAACTTGATGCCGAGTTCATCGGCGAGCTTGGAATAATTGACGCTTTCCATGATGACGCCCAGTGAACCCGTGAGCGTTTCCGGTGAAGCATAGATTTTATCGGCGGCCGTTGAAATATAGTAGCCTCCCGATGCCGCCATGGAGCCCATGGATACATAAATCGGTTTCTTGGTTTCTTTCTTTAGTTCTTCCAGTTTTTTATGTATTTCCGCGCTTTCGTACACGCCTCCGCCAGGGGAATTGATTTTCAGCACAATTCCTTTGACGCTTTTGTCTTCTTTCGCACGCTCAACCTGTTTTAAAAATGATCTGTGATCATACCCGCCTGAGCTGAGCAGGCCAGCGGACCCGCCGTTATCCTCAATCGTGCCGTCCACTTCAAGCACGGCGATTTTACTGCCGGGGCTGCCCTTATCCAGCGTCACTTCCTCTGTGTCATCTGTCAGTGATGCAAAGTCAGACCCTGTATCCCCGATATTCTTCAGCACCCCGACGGTCACACTTGCAATGACTGATACGCCGAAAATGCCGAGCGCGATGACGAGCGCAATCCATCTTTTTGCATTCATTTGTTCTCCTCCTTTTCTGTCAATATTCGTACGTTCCCCCGTAAAAAAAGATTCATTTTTTTCATGAAGCGCTTTCCCTTAACGGATAAACAGGAAACATGTTACACTATTGCCACAGGTATTTTAACACAATACCTGCTGGGAGAAAAACGTAAATATGACAGCAAAGGGGAATGGGGATATGACCGATCTTCGCCGCAATGTTTATTTTTTTCACAAACAAAACAACGAAACAAAAGAACAAGTCAGCTCTTTGAAGCAGCTTGCTGAATCGCACGGTTTTACAGTTGCGGCTCAACCGGAGGATGCCGGAATTATCGCCAGCATCGGCAGCGACGGCTCATTTCTGCAAGCCGTCAGAAAAACCGGATTCCGTGATGACTGCCTGTATGTCGGCATCGCTAAAAAAGGGAAAGCCCATTTGTACTGTGATTTTCACAGCGATGAACCTGAAAAAATGGCGGCCAGCATGACCGCGGAACAGCTTGAGGTCAGAAAATACCCGCTCATTCACGTAACGGTAGACGGCAGCAATCATTTTCACTGTTTAAACGAGGTTTCCATCCGTTCAAGCATTATTAAAACGTTTGTGATGGATGTGTTAATTGATGACCTTCATTTTGAGACGTTCAGAGGAGACGGGATGATCATTTCCACCCCGACGGGCAGCACTGCCTACAATAAATCTGTTTCAGGCGCCGTTGTTGATCCTTTGATTTCCTGCATGCAGGTATCCGAACTGGCGTCGTTGAACAACAACACATACCGTACACTCGGATCTCCGTTTATTTTAAGCTCAGACCGGAAGCTGACACTGCAGGTGGTGCAAGACGGCAATGAGCATCCGATTATCGGGCTTGATAATGAAGCGCTCAGCACGCGGAATGTCAAAAAGGTTGAGATTAGACTATCCGATAAAAAAATCAAAACGGTGAAACTGAAAGACAACTCTTTCTGGGAAAAAGTAAAACGATCATTTTTATCATAAAAAAAGAGGACGGGCATCACTGCCTGTCCTCTTTTTCATATACGATACGGCCGCCGACGACGGTTTTGACAGCTTCCAATTCATGAAGCTTTTTCGGGTCCGTCCTGAACGGATCACCGCTGAGTACGGTAAAGTCGGCATCATAGCCGGGGGCGATCCGTCCGCGGCTATGTTCTTTATGGATGATGGCCGCGCTTCCCTCCGTGTAAAGCTGAATGGCTTCGTACACGGTCAGACACTCTTTTTCATAATAGGCCGGACCTTCCGGGTGCTGCTTGCTCGTACGGAGCACAGCCGATTGAATGCCCAGAAGCGGATCGGCCGGCTCAATCGGGGCATCTGAACCTCCGGCGCACAGCAGCCCTTTTGACAGCAGTGTTTTCCAGGCGAAAGCCGTTTTCATCCGCTCTTCTCCGAGCCTGTCAATCACCCACGGAAAATCACTGGCCACAAAATGCGGCTGAAGATCAAGTCCGATCGGCAGCCGGGCGGCTCTTTCAATCAATCCGTCATCTAATACTTGCGCATGAATGAGCCTATCTAGCTGTCCGGGCTTTGCCGGGTATCTTTCGATAACATCCAGCACCTTTTCAAATGCAAGGTCGCCAATCGCGTGCACGGCGATCTCCAACCCTTTCTCTCTCGCTTTATAAACAAGAGCGGCAAGGATTTCGTCATCATGCACCTGAACGCCGGAAACTGACGGATCATCATGATAAGGCTTTTTCAATAGAGCGGTTCTGCCTCCGAGCGCGCCGTCAGCAAAAATTTTCATCGCTCCGTATTCCAGATAAGGTCCGGTCGATTTATCCAGAGCGCTCCAGCTGTCGACGGCTTCGTGATGTACGAGCAGATGGGCGCGAAAAGGATAAAGGCCGCTGCCGGTTAATGACTCGTACGCGGCAACGGGAACGGACGCGTCTCCGTAGTATGCCAGATCTTCTGAATGCCCGCCTGTCAGGCCTTTTGACCAGCAGTCCGTAATCGCCGTTTGAAGCGCGCGTTTGACATAGTGAAGTGAGACGGGCGGCAGGGCCTGTGTCACAAGCTCTTGGGCTTTATCCAGCAGGAGGCCTGTCGTACCGGTGCCGTCCCGGACGATAATCCCGCCGTTTGGATCAGGTGTTTCGTTTGTAATTCCCGCCGCGCGCAATGCGGCCGAATTAACCGCCGCGGCGTGCCGGCATACCCGCTTCAGCAGGACAGGGCGGTCGGGAAAGAGCGGGTCTAGGTCATGCTTCGTGACGTAATCCGGCTGTTCAAACAGATTTTCATCCCAGCCTTCGCCGATCAGCCATTCGCCATCTTCCAATTCACGCTCTGCTTCTTTTGCGGCCCGCAGTATCGCTTCTTTTGACGTCAGCTGCGACAAATCGAGGCGAAGCTGTTTTTCCCCGTGTCCGATTAAATGCATATGACTGTCCGTAAACCCCGGGAACATGACAGCCCCATGTAAATCGATTTCCTCCGTATCAGGCGAACCGTATGTTCCTTGGAGCTCCCGGAAGCTGCCCGTCTGCCTGACGACGCCTTCTTCGGTATAAACGGCTTCAGTGACATGATTCTTGTCCAGCATTGTATAGATGGTGCCGCCGTGCCAAATCGCTTTCATCCCCGCTCACCCTTTATCCTGTATTATGCTTTTTTATCAGCCTTCAGCCGTTCTTCACGCTGTCTCAGCTCCACACGTCTGATTTTTGCGGACGCCGTTTTCGGCAAGCTTTCGACAAATTCAATTTCTCTCGGATATTTGTAAGGCGCCGTAATCGTTTTTACGTGGTTTTGCAGTTCTTTGACAAGTTCATCACTGCGCTTTTCATCGTCTTGTAAAACGACATAGGCTTTTACGATTGAACCTCTGATTTCATCCGGGCTCGCCACGACGGCACATTCTTTCACTTCCGGATGCTTCACGAGCGCGTCCTCTACTTCAAAAGGCCCGATTGTATATCCGGAGCTGACGATGATGTCATCATTGCGGCTCTCAAACCAAAAGTAGCCGTCCTCGTCTTTTTTCGCGCGGTCTCCTGTAAGAAAGTAATCTCCGCGAATCTGCTTTTTCGTTCTTTCGGGATCTTTATAATATTCCTTGAATAAGGCCGGTGTGCTCAGATGCACGGCGATATCGCCCGTTTCGCCTGTTTCGCATATTTCGCCTTTATCGTTTATAATCTCCACTTGATTTCCAGGGGTCGGTTTGCCCATGCTTCCCGGCTTAATATCCATATCCTTCAGGACGCCGACTAACAGGGTGCTCTCCGTTTGGCCGTATCCGTCTCTCACTTTAATGCCGAAATGCTTCCGGAATACGTCAATGACTTCCCGGTTTAATGGCTCACCCGCAGAAACTGCGCTGTGAAGGGCAGAAAGATCATATTTGTCCAACTCCTCCACTTTTGCCATCAGGCGGTATTCCGTCGGGGTACAGCAGAAGACATTTACTTGATGGCGCTCCAGCAGCTCTAAATACGTCTTGGCGCTGAATCTGCCGTGATAAATGACTCCTGTCGCGCCGCTTCCCAGAATTGCGAGCAGCGGGCTCCACACCCATTTCTGCCAGCCGGGCGCCGCGGTGGCCCACACTGTATCGTCTTCAGAAATATCCAGCCATGCACCGGCTGATGTTTTTAAATGGGCAAAGGCCCAGCCGTGTGTATGTACAACGCCTTTAGGCTGGCCGGTCGTGCCTGAAGTATAGGACAAAAACGCCATGTCTTCTCTTGTTGTATCAGCTGTTTGAAAACTGTCTCCATCCGCTTCAATCGTTAGGAGGTTTTTCCAGCCGGCATCATTTTCACCGATTGACAATGTCACCAGCTGTTCGGTATTCACCTCGTCAAACGCGTTTATAAATGAAGGATAAACGATAGCGCCTTTCACTTCGGCGTGTTTGATCCGGTATTCAAGGTCTTTGGCGCGCAGCATTTCCGAGCAAGGAATGACGACCATCCCCGCTTTTAAGATCGCTAAATAAACGGCATACGCTTCAAGCACTCTCGGAACCATGACAATCAGCTTATCGCCTTTTTCAAATCCGAGACCTTTCAGGCGGGCTCCGATTTTATTCGTTTCTTCCATCAATTTTTCATACGTCCAGACTTTCTTGCCGCCTGTTTGATCTTCCCAAATAAGCGCGTTCTTCTCTTTGGAACGGCTGAACTTTTCGATTTCATTTACAAGGTTATAGTTCTTTGGGGCGATTAAATCTTCTCGTTTTAACACGAACAACTCCTCACTTTCTTTCCCCATTATACATAAACATAGGCCATTACAATAAAAATATGCATAAATTGCTTCCCGCCTTCTATCTATACTCATGAAAAAAGAGCGGGGAATTCCCCGCTCTCTTAGCCATTATGTGAAGTTGTGATTAAAACTGCTGCTGGCTGCTTCCGCCCATGCTTTGCTGAGCAAAAGAGACAAGACGTTTTGTGATTTCTCCACCGACAGAACCGTTAGCGCGAGAAGTTGTTTCCGGTCCAAGGTTTACACCGAATTCAGAAGCGATTTCATACTTCATTTGGTCGATAGCTTGAGCAGCGCCTGGCACTAAAAGCTGGTTGCTGTTTCCGCTGTTTGATTGTTGTGACATGTGTATCACCTCCTTGTGAGTATAGAATGTGATAAAACACATGTCTTCATTCAAAAAAACTTTGGTAATTGTATACAGTTTTAAAACAGGCCGGCAAACTTATCGTGAGCTTCCTGCTCTGAGTAAACAGTGATGGTTTCGATGCCGGCAGCGGCCTCAGCAATCAGCGGTTCAAAATCAACGAAGCTTTCGAAGTGCTCGATTTTTTCTTTTTTCGGGCGTGTTTTCGGACTTGGCGGCGTAAAGATGGTGCAGCAGTCCTCAAACGGCTGAATGCTTGTTTCATAAGTGCCGATTTCTTTTGATTTCTCGATGATTTCTGTTTTGTCCATTCCGATTAAAGGGCGTAAAATCGGCGTTGCCGTCACGGCATTGATCGCATACATGCTTTCAAGCGTCTGGCTCGCTACCTGCCCGAGACTTTCTCCCGTAATGATCGCGAGCGCTTTTCGTTCTTCTCTGATTCTGTCCGCGATTTGCAGCATAAGACGCCGCGTCGCCGTCATCGTATAGTTCTCCGGGATTTGTTTTTGGATGAGTTCCTGCGTCTTTGTAAACGGCACGATATGAAGCGTCATACTGCCGCCGAACTTTGCAAGGCATCCCGCGAGATCCATGACTTTCTGCTTTGCACGTTCACTCGTATACGGCGGACTGAAGAAATGTACGGCTTCAACTGATAATCCCCGTTTCATCGCGTAAAAACCGGCGACCGGACTGTCAAAACCGCCGGAAAGCATCAGCATCGCTTTACCCGCGGAACCGACAGGAAGGCCTCCGGCGCCTTTTTCGTTGCGAATCGTCAGGAATGTCGCTTCCTCCCTGATTTCAATCCGAAGCGGAATATCGGGATGTTTCACATCGACGGTTAATCCATCCGTGTTTTTCAAAATATGGCCGCCGATTTCAGCGTTCATCGCATTCGTATCTAATTCAAACTGTTTGTAAGCCCGTTTGGTCTCGACCTTAAACGTATTCCCCGGTTTATATTCGCCTTCTATCGCGGCTAAAGCCGTTTTTTTAATGTCTTCCAGCTTGCTTTCGCATTTAATTGCGAGACTAAAGCTTTGAATGCCGAATATATTCTTTAATAAGGAACAAATTTCCTCCGGGTTTTCTCCATTAAGTGTAATTGACATCCGGTCCCGGTTTGAAAAGTATTTTACTTTTTTATAATCCTTTAATACCAGGCGGATATTCTGTTTTAATCTTTCAATAAAACTGCGTCTGTTTTTTCCTTTTGTGGATATTTCACCAAAACGGATTAAAATATGATCGTAATTCATATGCTACCTCATCATTTTTTTTAGTTTTTGAACAGCCGGCGCCAGCGCGGCCATAAACGGCTCCGTGATGTCAGCCGTATGGCTGAAGTTCAGGCTGACTCTGATGCTGCTTGATGCAATCTGTTCGCCTTTATTCATTTGCAGAAGAACACGGCTCGGTTTGTGCTCTCTTGCCGAACATGCCGCGGTTGTGGAGACATATATTGCTTTTTCCTCAAGCATGTGCAGCAGCACTTCCGCCTTCACGCCCGGAACGGAAAAATTAATGATATGCGGCGCGCTGTTTTCGGCGGGAGTATTGATGACGACCCCGTCCGTCCCGCTCAGCCTTTCCATGAGCGCATTCTTGGCAGCCTCCATGGAAGAAAGCCGCTCGTTCATGTCACGCGCGGAAAGATTGATCGCTTTCGCAAGGGAAACGGCGCCTGCCGTGTGTTCTGTTCCGGCGCGGACGCCTTTTTGCTGCGAGCCGCCCGTTATAAGCGGAATGAGCCGCGTTCCTTTTTTGACGATAAGCGCTCCGGTCCCTTTTAAGCCGTGAAACTTATGCCCTGAAACGGTGCAAAGGTCAATGCCCGCTTCTTCTATAGACAGAGGAACTTTATGAATGCCCTGCACATGATCAACATGAAACAGAATATTCCGGTGCTGCTTCAAAAAACCGCCGATTTCCTTTACAGGCTGAATGGAGCCGACTTCGTTATTGACATGCATGACGCTGACGATTATCGTATCCGGCCTGATAGCCGATTTGACGTCTTTCAAAGAAACGAAGCCGTTTTGATCGGCCGGAAGATATGTGACTTCAAAGCCGAACAGCTCTGTCAGCTGATCAAGCGTCTCCGTCACAGAAGGATGCTCAATCGCCGAAGCAATGATATGTCTTCCTTTACTCATGTTTGCCCAGGCTGCTCCCTTTAACGCCGCGTTATTCGCTTCAGTCGCGCCTGATGTAAATACAATATCATAATTTTTTAAACGCAAGGTTTTTTTTATTTGCTGAGCGGCCGCTTCAAGGAGCTGTTCCGTCTCAGTTCCTAACTGGTGCAGAGACGAAGGGTTGCCGAAATAACGGCTGCTCGTCTGTTTATACACTTCCAAAACCTCTTCATACGGCTCGGTCGTTGAGCTGTTGTCTAAATATATCATTTTTTTTACTCCTTTAATGAAAACGGTACATCGTATGATATTTATGCTACCATAACAAAAGTAAATATAAATTCGCAATAAATCGAGTATTGACTTCTCTGTACATTGCCATATAATAAGTAATGTTCGTCTTGTTATATTATCTGACAATTAATTGACAGAATATTTCAACATAGTATTTAGGAGGATTTTTATGAAACACTCACTACCTGTCAAAGATACCGTTATTATCGGTTTCATGCTTTTCGCACTTTTTTTCGGGGCAGGAAATATGATATATCCGCCGGAGCTCGGGCAAGCGGCGGGGCATAATGTCTGGAAAGCGATGGGCGGTTTCTTACTGACCGGCGTAGGTCTGCCGCTTTTGGGTATTATCGCCATCGCATTAACGGGCAAAGACGCAAAAGGGCTTGCCGATAAAGCTCATCCGGTATTCGGGACTATTTTCACCGTTGTGCTTTATTTATCAATCGGGCCGCTTTTCGCGATTCCGAGAACCGGAACCGTTTCATATGAAATCGGTGCAGTTCCGTTTTTAAGCGGCATTCCGGAAAGATTATCTTTATTTGTTTTCACGTTGATCTTTTTTGCTATTACGTATTATTTAGCTCTTAATCCTTCCAAAATCGTTGACAGAGTCGGAAAGATTTTGACTCCTATTAAATTCGGTATTATTTTAATCATCGTCGTAAAAGCCATTGTCACTCCGATGGGCGGACTGGGCGCCGTACATCAGGCATATTCCGGAACGCCGGTGTTCAAAGGATTTTTGGAAGGCTATAAAACAATGGACGCGCTCGCCTCAATCGTCTTCGGCGTCGTTGTCGTCAACGCTGTTAAAAGCAGGGGCGTCACCCAGCGTAAAGCGCTCGCGGCCGCTTGTATTAAAGCGGGTCTTATAGCTGCGGCAGGTTTGACATTCATTTATTTATCTTTGGCCTATTTGGGAGCGACAAGCACGGACGCTGTAGGTCCGATCGGCGAAGGCGCAAAGATTTTATCAGCTTCATCAGATTACCTGTTCGGTTCACTGGGAAACATCGTTCTCGGCTCTGCCATCACCGTTGCGTGTTTAACGACAAGCATCGGGCTTGTCACATCTTGCGGCGAATATTTTTCAAAATTGATTCCCGCTTTATCATACAAAATGGTGGTTACGATTGTCACGCTGTTCAGTCTGGCGATTTCAAATTTCGGACTTGCTGAGATTATTGCATTTTCAGTTCCTATTTTATCAGCGATTTACCCGCTGGCGATTGTCATTATCGTCCTTTCCTTTATTGATAAAATCTTTAAGGAAAGACGGGAAGTCTATATCGCCTGCCTGATCGGAACGGGGCTGTTCAGTATCTTGGACGGTTTGAAGGCAGCAGGCATTCCGCTCGGATCATTAGATTCATTCTTAAACGCAAATCTTCCGCTTTACAGCATGGGAATCGGCTGGGTGCTTCCGGGCATTGCCGGAGCGATCATCGGCTGCATCATCACGTTTTTTACCAGCCCGCCCATCGAATTAAATAAAGCAAAATCGTAACATTCAGCGCTTGCGGCTTGACGTATATCAGCCGCAGGCGCTTTTTATATTCCGTGAGAAACTAAAAAACTGCACCTCTGATTTCCATCAGGGTGCAGTTTTTGCTTATGCGTCTATGAAGCAGATTGATCAGCTTTAATTTTTTTCACGGCGCCGGGAGCTGCTTTTTCAACAGCATCTGCCGCCATCTCATAAGCTTCATTATAGCTGTAAGCGTAAAACAGCCGTTCCGCTTCTTTCAGCTGTTCGGATAAAATATGATTCTGGCTTCGGAAGCGGTTGCCGTACTGGATGATCCGCTCAATCAGCTTCACCTGAATCACAAGATCTTCCGCCTCTTCGCTGACTTCCTCAACCACCTTTTCGGCTTCGGTCAGATGTTTGGCGGCTTCCTCCATATTCAGCGGCAGCACTTCCAATTGGCTGACGGTTTCTTCTATATGATGATTTGCCGTCTCGAGCTTGCCCTTGACTTGTTCAGGAATTCCCGGCACGTTGCTTTTTTGCAGCATTCGGGCCGTGTCAGAAATGGTTTTCCGAAGATGCATCAGCGTTTCCCGCGCCTGCAGTTCTTCTTTTCTGAGCGCCTGCAGATTTTCACGGTATTCGGCATGTTCTTTCTGAGCCTCTTCCATCTGCTTTTCGATGGCCTCGACTTCTTCAATCAATAGAGAGTAAGCGACATGCTCACCATCAAGCTTTTCTCTCGCCTGCTCAAGGAGCCGGCCGATCGTTTCCAGCTGTTTTTCGAAGGCATGCTGTCTGCCGATTTCACCCGCCGTCAGCTGATAGCTTTCCTTGACGAGCTCCGTTTCGGTTTTTGTGCGGTCTTTTTCTTCCTCAAGCTTTTCATACGCGATGATCAGCTCAGGCATTTTGCTTAATACGGACTGTCCGGCTTCCACTTCGCCTTCCAGCTGGTCATACATCGATTGAATGGTTTCATCAATCAGCTGAAGAATGGCGGACGCTTCGTCGACATCCAATTCTTCCAATAGCGCGTTTTCGGCCCGTTTCAATTGATTTGTGAGTGTATCCAGCTCTTTTTCGATTTGAATATGCTCCAATTTGTAGCCTTTTTCCGTCATTTCCCGGTAGCCGTCTTTCAGCTTGGCAATTTGGTTCGGCACGGTCTGTTTACAGTCCGCAAGCAGTTTCGGAACGTCATCTATGTATGTCTGAAGCTGATCCAGTCTGCGGTCCTGTTCAAGCAGCACTTTTCTCGCTTTGATGTAATTGCCGCCTTCCGTCTCTTCTTCGAACTCTTTTATGCCGCTCCAGATTTCGTCGAGATCCGTCTCCAGGCTGTTATAAAGCTCTCCGTAGAGATGGCTGTACGCCAGAAGATTCTTCCGCGCTTTTGAATACCGCTCACGCACCTGTTCAATCTCTCCGCGGCTTTTTTCCTCGCTCGTCACAAGGTCGCTGATCTCACGCAGTATGCCTTCTATATTTGATTCGGCTGCAGTGAGAAGGTCGTCGATGTGGACAAGCACCTGATTCGCTTTTTTAAACCGGTATTTGTCGGCGTTCTCTTCGGCATCATAAAGGAGCTCTTCTACTTTCGGCAGATGGGCTGTGACAATTTCATCCCACTCTTCGCGCCATCTTTCAAAGAACTCTTCCGTCTCTCCGGTCATTTTCAGATGTTTGATCTTGGACATTTCTTCCACTATCGAACGGTTTAAAATTTCAATCTTCCATGACTCCAGCCGGTCAATTTCCGTATAAATTTTTTTCCTGAAAAAGTAGCCCGCCGCAAAGAGCGCGAGCAGTATAACCAATAATCCGATGACTAACTCCATAATGAGCCCCCTTGTTGTTCTCTTAATCTGTCAGGGTGTTTTATGTATTCAGAAAGATTTCAATATATGTATTGAGAAAATCTGTCGTTTTCATTGTTATTATGATACCATGTAACCAACATTTTTTGACCAGAAATCAAAAACTTTTTGCATAATTTCGGCAGGATTCTGCAATTTTTTAATGGAGTGACACAAATGGAAAAACGAGATGCTCATATCCACACGCCTTTTTGCCCTCACGGCTCGAAGGATACGCTGAAACAATATGTCGAAAAGGCTCTGGAAAGAGGCTTTGACTCGATCACATTTACAGAGCACGCCCCCCTTCCTCCGTCATTTCAAGATCCCGTACCGCTTCAGGACAGCGCGATGGATCTCAGACAGATGGAGGTTTATTTGGAGCGGCTGTCACACCTGAAAAAGGAATACGATGGACAAATCAGCATTCTGACTGGGCTGGAAACCGATTTTATCACAGGGTATGAAGAGGAAACCGCGGCGTTTCTGAACACGTACGGCCCCTCACTGGATGACGGCATTTTATCCGTTCATTTTTTGAAGACCGGTCCGTCTTATATATGTCTGGATTTTGACGAGCACGCCTTTCAGCAGCTTGCCGACCGCTTCGGAAGCGTTGAATCCGTATATGAACAATACTATGAAACTGTGTATTCTTCCATTGTAACACCGCTCGGCCCCTTTAAGCCAAAACGGGTCGGCCATATCACGCTCGTCAAAAAATTCGCGCGCCTTTTCCCTTACAGCATGTCACCTCAAATAAGAGAGCTTGCGGCCCGCTGTCTTGACGCCGTGAAAGAACACGGAATGGAGCTGGATGTGAATACATCCGGGCTCAGAAAGAAATTTGCCGGGGAAGTATACATGGAGGATTGGATGGCTGAGACGGCGAAGCAAAAAAAAATCCCGCTCATATTCGGGTCGGACGCCCATCAAGCGGAAGATGTCGGCAGTTCCTACGAAACGTACAAAAGCATCATTACTTCATAAGCGCCGCATCAGGCCGTCGGAACACGCTTTCGATCCAGATCTTCACCTCTTCAAAATACCTTTTATAAAAGTACGGTTCATGAGGCTGCATATAGAGCACCTCCGTAATGTATTGGGGCTGAAGATACGGCATCATCAAGAGGGATTTCAATTGCAGAATAAAATGCGGCACGGGCAGCGTCAGCCGTCTGTGGCGTGACTGCCCTTCTTCAATCACCAGCTGGAAAATATATTTTTCTTTCATTAAGTAAGTAGACATAATTTCCCTGATAAGCACGGAATCAATCGTCACTTCCCGGTACACAAACCGCGTTAATTGACGGTTATCGTGCTGATAGGATAAAATATCGAAAATCACCCGCAGGATGCGTTCCTGCGCGTCTTCACCGTTCATACTGACGGCGGCTTTTTCCAGCGCTTCAGTATAGCCTTCGTAAAACTCGGAAACTAAATGTTCCATTAATCCTCCTTTCCCTTTAAAATAGTAGGAGATGTGCGCAACATTTACATCAGCTGACTTTGCGATTTCACGGACGGACGTGCCGGAATAACCTTTTTGGTTAAACAGCTGGACAGCGGCGTTAATAATTTTGTCTTTGGTGCTTACTTTCATACGGCTCACCCCTTTATGTGTAACAATTCAAGCAGAAAGGCGCCGTTCCTGTAAGAACTTCTCGACAAATGCCGGCAGAACGGCCGGAACTTTGTTTGATATTATAGAAAAAGTGAGGGTTTTCCATGTTTCATGTCGAAAAACAATCCGGAGATAAAGAAAAAAGTTATCAGCTTCTGCTTAAACAGCTCGAAGCCATGACAGAAGATGAAACGGATGCGATCGCAAATTACGCGAATGCGTCAGCGCTTTTATACCATTCATTACATGAAGTCAACTGGGCGGGGTTTTACTTCGCTAAAGAGGGCGAGCTCGTGCTCGGACCGTTTCAAGGACTTCCTGCCTGTGTGCGCATTCCGTTCGGCAGAGGCGTATGCGGCACTGCCTACTCTAATGGCGACGTGCAGCGGATTGCCGATGTGAATGCGTTCCCGGGACATATCGCCTGTGACGCGGCTTCCCAGTCAGAAATTGTCCTCCCGATCCACGTAAACGGTGAAGTGATCGGTGTGCTGGACATTGACAGCCCCGTGAAAAACCGTTTTGATGAAACGGACGAAACCTATTTAGCAAAGTTTGTTGAAACGCTTGAAAAACGATTAGGATAAAAAAAGGAGCCCGGCCGGCAGGCCGGCTCCTTTTTTACGTCGTCGTGCTGTTTTGATGGATGATCAGCCGGTTTTTGCCGTTCCGTTTGGCGATATAAAGCGCCTCATCCGCTTGCTGAACGAGCAATTTCAACGGCATCGGGCCGGTCTTTGACCAGCAGGAAACGCCGCAGGAAATCGTCACGCGCGGCTCGGTGTTTTCCCGGATGGCGCGAACCAGCCTTTTAGCGATGCGTTCTCCGGATGACACGTTGATATTCGGCAGATAGACAGCCAGCTCCTCGCCCCCCCACCTCGCAGCGACATCATGCTCACGAATATGGTTCTTCATAACGGAGGCCACCTGAATCAGGATCGAATCTCCCGTTTGATGACCGTATGTATCATTAATATTTTTGAAATTATCGATATCAACGAGGATGAATACACCCCGTTTATGAATTTTCATGCTGTATTGAATTTTCTCATCCAAATAGGTTCTTGAATACAGCTCCGTCAGCTGGTCTGTCTGAACAAGATGCTCAAGCCTGTCGCGCAGCATGGAGTTCGTGACCGCCAATGTCGCATGGTGAATGAGCGCTTGAAAAAGCTTATACATTTCAAACGTAAAAGCATACAAATCCTTTTTCAATAAAATCGCGAACCCGAAGACGGTGTCATTTTCGATCATCGGCACCGCCATCAGCGAGCCGAAACCGTTTTCGCCGAATACAGTCTTTCCGCTGCCGATAAACACGCCCTTTTCTCCCTCGAAGAGCTTTTCTTTCACAATGCTGATATAGGGGTTCGCACGTTCTGTCTTAAAAAAAGCGGTATGTCCCGGAAGCAGATTTTGCGTCTCAAAATGATCAATATGAAAAAAAGCCACTTCTTCCGCATGAAACGATTGGGTCATAATGGCGGCGAGCTCCCGCATCGTATCAGTGAGTCTGAGGCGCTGATTCAGCTGGCGCGATGTTTCATTAATGAGCTCCAGATTCGCAATGCTTTTTTTCGATTGCTCATAGAGCTGCGCATTTTCAAATGCTTTTCCCGCTGCGCCCGCAAGCAGCAGCATTTCACTGAGAGTACTGCACGAAAGAACGGCATCCTGCAGCCCCTCCGTCTTCAGAACCCCGTAAGTCCCCTGCTGGCCTTTGATCGGCAGGTAAGCAGATGACCTGCCTTTTCTGAGCAGTCTCCCCGATAAATAAACCTTCTGGGCAGACGGATCGGCATCTTTTCCGTCCATATGTAATTCTTTTGCGGGAAGCTGTCTGTCCGTATCCTGATCCTGCGTGATAAACAGTGAAAAACGGAAAGACCGGAAAGCCGTACTCAAACTTGCCTGCAGTTTTTCCAAAACCTCATTTTGGTCCAAAAGCGAATGGAACATTTCTGTCATTCTGTGAATTTTCCGCTGATGCTTCGTTTTGTCAAACAGCCCGCTTTGTCTCACAGATTGATTAATAAACTGAGTAACGATCTCAGGCAATGATTCCGGGATCGGCAGCCCGCCTTCCGAGCACAGATAAAAGGATCTGCCGGACGTCTGATTCCTGATCATAAAACGGCCGTCACTCTCTTTCAGCGGAGCATAATGCGGTTCATCTTCTGTTTTTATGGTGAAACGTGTTGATTCTACCGGTGAAAGGGTCAATGAAAGAGATGTAAAGCAGGATTCTAGAGCTGAGGCCAGCCATAACAGAGAGTCGGATAATGAGACGGATTCAGATTTCGTTAAGAAAAAAGAAAGCATTTTCTGATGAAAGGCCGTCACTTCATCAATTGTTTGTTTTTTCATTTTTATCACCTAAACATGTACTACTCATTTTTGTACATTATATCATAAACCGGCACTCTTCATGGAGAAATGGTTGACGGCGGCGGGGAAAAATCATATAATGTTCTTTGTGTGAAATATTGCAGCCTTTTTGTTCAGCTTCTGTGTTTGCATTTTGTTCCTTAGCTGTAAGGTGTATCGTGTAACTCTCTGCTGCTGGAGCGAGGATACATGAAAACAAAATGTGCACGGTCGGATCGAACAGACGGTCTTTATTTTCCACAAAATAAAACCAAAGGAGGAGTCACATTATGGCTCGCTATACAGGTCCATCTTGGAAACTGTCTCGCCGTTTAGGAATCTCTCTTAGCGGTACAGGTAAAGAATTAGAAAAACGCCCTTACGCACCAGGTCCCCACGGTCCGGGACAGCGTAAAAAACTATCAGAATACGGTTTGCAATTGCAAGAAAAGCAAAAACTTCGTCACATGTACGGTGTAAACGAACGTCAATTCCGCACATTGTTTGACAAAGCTGCAAAAATGACTGGTAAACACGGCGAAAACTTCATGATTCTTTTAGATGCACGTCTTGATAACGTTGTGTACAAGCTCGGTCTTGCGCGCACTCGCCGTCAAGCACGCCAATTAGTTAACCACGGTCACATCCTTGTTGACGGAAGCCGCGTTGACATTCCGTCTTACCAAGTAAAACCTGGTCAAACAATCGGTGTTCGCGAAAAATCAAGAAACCTTTCTATCATCAAAGAATCTGTAGAAGTAAACAACTTCGTTCCTGAGTACCTTACTTTCGACGCTGAAAAGCTTGAAGGTACATTCACTCGTCTTCCAGAGCGCTCTGAGCTTGCTCCGGAAATTAACGAAGCGCTTATCGTTGAGTTCTACTCCCGTTAAGTAAAACGCTCTTTAAAGAGCATTGGATTAAACCCCGGACATGTTGTGATAACAATGTTTCCGGGGTTTTTCTTTTGGGCTGTCGAATAATGGACAGATGCTCCCTCTCTTTATTAAAAAAAGCCCCTGTCCGGGGCTTTTTTTATGTGCCTACTGGCTTTTCAGCTATATGTACATTAGAAAATCCCATTTGACAAGCAGAAGAAATTTTCCACATAATAAATCACCATACCTTACAAAAAGGAGAGACGAAATGAACAGCATCCCCTCTATCGTCAGCAAGCACAAAGCCTATTTTGCGGCGGGGCATACGAGACAGCTAGAAACGAGACTGAACATGCTGCAAAAGCTGAAACAAGCCATCAAAACACAAGAAGCCGATATAACAGCCGCTCTCTATCAGGATCTCCACAAATCCGAACAAGAGTCGTACACGACAGAAATCGGAATTGTACTGGAGGAAATCAGTTTTGTGATGAAGCGGCTGGGAAAATGGATCAAACCGAAACGAGTCAAAACGCCTCTGACTCACCTAGGCTCGAAAAGCATCATTATCCCTGAGCCATATGGAACCGTTTTGGTGATTGCGCCTTGGAATTATCCCTTGCAGCTGGCGCTTTCACCCTTGATTGGAGCCATTGCGGCCGGAAACACAGTCGTTCTTAAACCGTCAGAATACACGCCGGCGGTTTCCGCTGTTCTTTCCAAACTCATCAGCAGCGTTTTTCCGAGTGACTATGTCGCTATGGCGGAGGGCGGGCCCGACGTCAGCACTGTGTTATTACAGCAGCCCTTTGACTATATTTTCTTCACCGGAAGCGTTGCCGTGGGAAAAATCGTCATGGAGGCCGCCGCCAAACAATTAATTCCCGTTACCTTGGAGCTCGGCGGCAAAAGTCCCTGCATTGTCCATAAGGATGCTGATATACAGCTTGCCGCCAAACGCATCGTCTTCGGGAAATTTACAAATGCAGGGCAAACCTGCATCGCACCGGATTATTTATTTGTCCACCAAGATATCAAAACGAAGCTCACAGAAGAAATGAAGCGTGCGATCAGTGAATTTTACGGCCCTCAGCCTGAACAAAATCCGCAGTACGGCAAAATCGTCAGTGAACGCCACTATCAGCGGCTGCTCAGCTTTCTGAATGATGGCGTCCCGCTTACAGGCGGACAATTTAATCCTGATCACCACAAAATAGCGCCGACGATTCTAGATCAACTGAAGGATGACTCTCCAGTGATGCAGGAGGAGATTTTCGGACCGATTCTTCCGCTGTTTACATACGGCGATATCGATGAAGTCATCGAGAAAGTCCAATCACGCCCAAAGCCGCTCGCCCTGTATCTCTTCACAACAAACAAAGGAATCGAGCGAACTGTTTTAGAGAATCTGTCGTTTGGCGGCGGCTGTGTCAATGATACGTTAATGCACGTCGCGACACCGTATTTGCCATTCGGCGGCGTCGGGGAAAGCGGCATCGGCAGCTATCACGGATTTGACAGCTTTAACACGTTTACGCACAAAAAAAGCGTCGTCAAACAAACGAACCGCTTCGACTTCGCTTTCCGTTATCCTTCTTCCAAAAACGGGCTGCGAATGATTCGGAAAATACTTAAATAAAAAAGCGCAGAGTATCTGCGCTTTTTATAAATCCTCTATACACCAATTAATCGGTTCGTCTCCTAAATTAAACCTATTTTTAAAGGTTCAAATCGAAGTCTAATAGTAAAAATGAACCAACCCAACTGTAGGAAAGGTTAATCCTCATCACCCTGGTGAGTCCTATAATAATTCTCAGCAGTATAGATATTCCATTCCCAAAAACTTGATCCCTGAGATAAAATATACCTATCTAAGAATATCTCAAAATTAAGTTGCATTGGTTCATACTCAATAAATCCGCGGAACCATAAATAGTTTGGATCTGTGGATATTTTGGTTTTGTCAATTAACAAATAACATCCGTCTAACAGATGTGCGACGGGAATAAACTGAGGCTCTAAAAAACCATTTTGCATATACTTTTCAATCTCTTCTACATTAAGAATATGCAAACCCCCACCCACATTCTCACCGTAAAACAACAAATCAAATATTCTGGCTCCGTTATGCAATTTTAAAAAGGTTTTATAATCTTCAGGAAGTGAGACTTTTATTTTCTTCTCAAAACTCTCAATCTCCAGATCTGTTGCACCTTTAAAGAAAGTACATTCTGTTTCTAAAAGAGCTCCTTCATTCCCTAAAATTTTCAAGCGGCCTTTTTCATCAATTAATTCTTTTAGACCTTGGAGCGTTTTTTCAACAAAAACTGCCATTGAGCCACCTCTTACTTATTAATATTTATCCCACCAAGGATTTAAAAGGTTGTAATCCGTTCTGTGATTCCATTTTTCTCTTTTATCGACAGGTACAACCGGGAAATTTGCTTTAGCCGGTAAGGGCATTGTTTTTTTACTGTTAGTATTTAATATCTCTGGATACAGCATTGCTATTTTATTCGCAAGAGCAGGAGCCAATGTTCCAGTTGAAGTATCAGGAAGTGAACCATTCCAGCCGGCTACCGAAGTATGTTGGGACATAAAAAGCTTTGTCTATTTATGATACTACGACGTTGAATATGATTTACCTGCTTGAAAATACTATAGACTGGAATGAGAAGGACGTTTAAACATATAAAGACAGTCTGTTAAACAGACTGTCTTTTCTTGTTATGATTTTGCTGCGTCACACCATACTCAGCTGCGGTTCGAATAATTCATAGTGAATGGATTCCGGCGGTGTATTGAATTCAGAAATCAGCTTTTTCATTTCTTTAATGAACGACGGTGATCCGCACAAGTAAAAATCAGCATCTTTATCTGTCATCACTTCTTCTAACAGCTGTTTGTCAATCCGGCCTTCCCGAAAACGAATGTTTTCTGAACGGTCTTGTTCGGACGGCTCGCTGTAAATAAAGAGGGTGTCAACGGATGAGTGTTCCGCAGCTTCTTCAGCTTCATGCCGCAACGCATGATACTCTCCGCTCCTTGCCGCATGGATAAAGAGAACGTTTCGCTGCGGCTGGGTTTTGGCAACCGTCTTTAACATGCTGATCATCGGAGTAATTCCGACACCGGCACTGATGAGAACGAGATTCTTTTTGGAATCAGGATCTAATACGAAATCCCCGGCCGGAGCGCTGATCTCAATTGAATCCTTTTCGTGTAATTGGTCATGCAGATATGAGGAAACAACCCCTTCTTTTTTCACGGAAATCCGGTAATAATCCTTACCGGACACGTCGGATAAGCTGTATTGGCGGATATGCGTATAGCCCGTGTCCGGAATGTATACTTTTACACTGATATACTGTCCCGCTTTGAATTCGGGGAGAACTTGTCCGTCTTCCGGTTTTAAATAAAACGACGTTATCTCTTTGCTTTCTTTTACCTTTTTATCAATTGTAAACGCCTTATAGTCTTTCCAGCCGCCTTTTTGCGTTTCCGCTTGTTCATACATGTCCTTCTCAATTCCGATAAAAGCGTCTGCAATAACGCCGTATGCTTTTTCCCATGCCTGAATGACCTCAGGAGCAGCTCCGTCTTTTAGCACATCCTTTATCGCGATCAGCAAGTACTTTCCAACGATTGGGTAATGCTCGGGCTTAACACCGATACTCCGGTGCTTATGGCTGATTTGTTTGACGACGGGAACGATGTTTTCCAGCCTGTCAATATTGGCTGCGGCCGCAATCACAGCATTCGATAAGGCCGTACGCTGTGTTTTTTTCTTTTGATTCGTCTGATTAAAGATATTCAGCAGTTCAGGGTGATGCTGAAACAGCAGGTCATAAAACCGGCCTGTGATTTCTTCACCATGCTCTTCTAAGACCGGCACTGTGCTTTTAATGATTTCAATCGTTTTTTCATCGAGCATTCTGAAATCCCCCTAAAGATGTATGCATCTCGATTGACCTGAGAAAAGAATCGTTTTTGAATTCTTTTTTATAGATTTCCCCGCTCAAAAAGGGTTAGCCATTCCAATTTGAGGCGGATTCAGGAAAAACCAGAAAAACGAAATTGCATATAAAAAATTGTGGACTTGCCATGGGGTACTTGTCCGATGCAAAATCCTCCTTGTCAGCATTTAATAAAGTACGGGAGGTGAGATGAATGGGTAAAAAATCGAAAGTGTATTACTGTGACCCTAAGTATATTGTGACTGACAAGTATACTGACAAAGAAGTGGTTTACGTCCATCCCATCAAACACATTAACAGAGAACATATCCGTTATGTTCCCCGCCATGTTTATCAGGAAGAGACAATTCACGAAGTCATTGATCCGGGCGATCCGGGGAAATGCGGGTGTAAAAAGGATAAAAAAAGACGCAAAAAGTAATTGGTTCGATTTCTTGCCTTATCTCAGGTTAAACACGTAAGTTTCAGCAGACCTCCGTACCTTTTGGCTCCTCTTTTTCAGAGGGGTCTTTTTTTCATGCCGTATCTTCAAGCAAATACGTTGTGAGGCGGCAATCCGCCTGATATTCTTGTCATATACAAATTCACAGGGGGCATGATGTATGAGCAAAAAAATCGCAGTTCTGATGACAGATCAATTTGAGGATATTGAATATACAAGCCCGGCGGAAGCATTTAAAGAAGCGGGCCACAGTGTGGTGACAATAGATTTGGAAGCAGGGAAAGAAGTGACGGGCAAGCACGGTGAGAAAGTAAAGATCGATCAAGCGATCTCAGACGCAGACGCCAAGGAATTCGATGCGTTATTGATTCCCGGAGGCTTTTCACCGGATCTTCTGCGCGGAGATGACCGCCCGGGTGAATTCACTAAAGCATTCGTGGAAAATCAGAAACCCGTTTTCGCAATCTGCCACGGCCCGCAGCTGCTGATTGATACCGACCTTCTTAAAGGAAAAGATATCACGGGATTCCGCAGCATCCGCAAAGACTTAATCAATGCCGGCGCACATTATAAAGATGAAGAAGTCGTCGTGAGCCATAACATCGTAACGAGCAGAACACCTGACGATTTGGAAGCCTTTAATCGTGAATCATTGAACCTGCTGAAATAAGAGAAAAAAGCACAGACCCGTTCAGTCTGTGCTTTTTTTATGGACTCTTAAAGAAACACCGTTCGTTTAGACCTATTCTCCGGCCGATCCATAATAAGTAAAATAAAGAGAGAATGTTTTAAACCCGACAGGAGGTTCGCTATGTGGATGATCATTTTAATCGGTTTTACCGGTAATATCATCTCGCTTTTGAGAGCGCAAAAACACGCATCTCAAAGAATAATTGAGCTTTTAGAAAAGCAAGGCCGAAAATAATCTGTTAGCGCTGTGTTACCCATAATAGTAATAATAATTCCGGCAGATTTCCTGAAATATGATTTGATGCCCTTTCTCGTTCGGATGAAGACCTTCTGACATGCACATGCTTCGGAAAGCGGGATTATACGGGTCGATGAGATCTGTATCAAACAGGTCGGCATACGGTACAGAGAGGAGTGTGCAGGCTTCTTTTTGGGCTTTCACATAGTCAGCCAGCTTCAGGCCCAGTTTATTTTTATCAGTATCACGGCGGACGATTTTTCCTTTTGATATTTTTGCTTGTCTCGTTGGGGTCACCACAATGATGCTCGCGCCTTTATTTCCGCTTCGCAGCTGCTGAATCACTTGACAGAAGCCTCCGTAAAATGTGGTGATATCCTTTTCATCTGTGCCGATGGGAATGTGGTTGCACCAGTCATCATCTGTTCCCTGGACAATAATGACATCATGTCCTTTTGTTTTAAGCGCTTGCTGATAAATGTTATCGCTTCCGTTGTTGCTCATATTAACGCCGCTGACAGACAGATTGGTTATTTCAGCGTCTGTCCGGTCTTTCAGAATGTCACCAAAGCCGTATTCCGCACGCAGCCCCCGGGCGACGCTGTCACCTAAGATCGCGATTTTTGAAGCCTTCCGCAGCCTGCTTATGCTGATGAAGTCAACGCTGATATGCCCGCTGTCCGTGATATGCAAAAGCTTGCTGCTTATGTTTTGCGAAGAGACTGTCTTTCCTTCAGAGTTATAAAAGTCCTCATTCAGCTTCATTCGGCATCATCCCTTCCTTTTTATCCTCCGGCATCTTTTTTGACATAAAAAACGGACACGAACAAACAGCGCCATGTTGTCAGTTCAGTGTCCGCAGATGATGATACTGGATCTTTTATGCAGTTCTCTTGCCATTATAGCAGATCCCCGTTACTTGTAATAGAGTCTGCAGTCAGCATTTAAAACAGCGTTTGCGGCTACGTTTTTGATGAGACCGTCTGCTGCGGGAACGGTGTGTCCGGCGATGCGTCCGTCTTTTGCTGCGGGAACGGTGTGTCCGGTGATGTGTCCGTCTTCTGCTGCGGGAACGGTGTGTCCGGTGATGCGTCCGTCTTCTGCTGCGGGAACGGTGTGTCCGGTGATGCGTCCGTCTTCTGCTGCGAGAACGGTGTGTCCGTTTTCTGCTGCGGGAACGGCGCGAACATTTTTTAGAAACCGGTTCTTGGTATAAATACTCCCCTAAACCTTCTCTTTCCGCAACGGCAACTCCATGTTCAATTTCTTTAACAGAAATAGCGTTCAATTCTGTTCACCTCCCTTTTTCTTTACAACATAACGTATGAAATGAACCCCTCACGTGTATAAGCTTATCTCTCATATGAGCGAGAAATAGTCATTTATACAACAAAAAGACCCGTGGGAACGGGCCTTTTGCAGGCATTTTGCCGGGAACAAACGCAAACTTAAGATCGATTTATTTCTTCCTCTCGCTCTCCGGCTCGGGGTGAATCATTACCTGTGCTTGTTTGAATTCATTCGTAATATCTCTTTCAATGCGGTCACACAGGTCATGCACGTCTTTAATCGTCACGTGAGAGGCTACGACCAGGTGAAAATCAATATACTCCTGCGGGCCGGAGCGTCTTGTACGAAAATCGTGAATTTCAATAAATTCCTGTTGAAATGTTTCAATAATCTTTAAAATTGTTTTTTCTTCCTCTTCCGACAAACGGGTATCAATCAGCGGCGGGAATGCTTCTTTCATTAACTTAAACGCTTCATATATGATATACACCGCCAGCACCATACCTATAATGGGATCAAGTATGTACCACTCCGTTACGGTAACGACCAAAAGGCTTGCCGCTACGCCTAATGATGTGTACACGTCAGTCAGTAAATGCAGGGCATTTGATTTCATTGCCACGGAATTAACCTTTTCGGCTTCTCTTTTTACGAACTTCGAAACGATCAAATTAATGAGAGCCCCCGCAAGCATCACAACAATTCCCAATACAGGCAGATGAACCGGCGCCGGGTTCACCAGTTTTTGAACGCATTCATATATCATCCAAATCCCTGCCGCAAAAATCAGAATCGTCTCGATAGTCCCCGACAGATTCTCGACTTTTCCATGACCGTACGGATGCCCTGTATCAGCCGGCTTTTTTGAAATCCTGACGGAGATAAAGGCAATGAAGGCGGCGATCAAATCTAAAAAAGAATGAATGGCTTCAGAAAGTATCGCGACAGATCCGGTTATTATACCCACCACTATTTTGAGCATGACGACCAGGGAATTGCTTATAACCGATAAAAAAGCGATTTTAGAGGTGTTTTCCACCGTGATCCTCCTCTTTTTAACTTCTTGAATTTATCGTATCAAACGGCATTCGTGTGGGTCTACGGCAACGTTTTTCACAAAAGCCATACATGTAACTCACCATAAACTAAGTTGGAAAGCGACAAAACAGGCGCATCTTTCTTTCAGCACTCAAGTCCCATTGACAAGATATAACCGCTTACATTATAGTAGTTTCATGAATAACCACTACGGAGGATGTTTATGGAGGATGTTCTGAAAGAATTACAGAAGTTTGGATTTTCTCAATATGAATGTAAAGCATATATCGGCTTGTTGAAACACTCGCCTGTTACCGGATATGAAATCAGCAAAAGGTCAGGCGTCCCCCGCTCAATGATCTATGAAGTATTGGGGAAATTAGTTGATAAAGGCGCTGTCCATATTGTGCCGTCTGATCCGGTTACATATGCCCCGCTTGCCGGAAAGGAATTAATCGACCGGCTCCGGCATGATTTCGAGAGTTCATTCGGCTACCTTGAGGAAAAGTTATTGGCACTGGAAAGCGAGCAGGAGATGAATGTCATCCGCCGCATCAGCACGAATGATCATGTCATCAATGAGATGAAGGATATGATTGAAAAAGCCGAGGAAGAGTTGTGGCTGTCTGTCTGGGAACAGCAGATTCCCTTTATTCAAGAAGCCGCTAACAAACGCGCCGCCGAACAATTGCCCGTCTTTTCGATTGTGTTCGGCCCTCCGGAAGTGAAGCTCGGAAATACGACAAATCATAATATGTCTCCTGAAGTGGCGGAGAAACGGATGGGCGGAAGATTAACGATAGCTGCCCGCGATAATAAAGAAGTCTTAATCGCCAATTTTTCTCCGCAGACGAATGCCTGGGCCATTAAATCAGAAGATCCCGCTCTCGTTCTCGTGGCTATGGAATATATGAGGCACGATCTGATGTTCGCGGAGCTTGTGAAAGAAGTCGGGGCTGAGAAAGTTGAAGGCCTGATGAAACAAAACCATTCGTTATTTCATGTCGTCACCGGAAATCGGTTCATATAAATGTGAACCGTATTTTCTTTGATTTTTTCATTAGTCGTTATCATTATAATCTCTATGAAAGGAGTATAAAAAATGATTAACACAGAAGTGCAAAAAACCGCCGTTTCCCGGGAAATGAACGATACGTTTTTACAGGGGGTGCGGGATTGTGTGCCTACGCTGCTGGGCTATATGAGCATCGGTTTTGCTTTCGGCATCGTTGGCGTTGCCTCTCATCTAAGCATTCTTGAAATTTGTTTGTTATCTTTGTGTGTCTATGCCGGCGCCGCCCAATTTATTATTTGCTCGCTCCTTGTTTCCGGGAGTCCGATTTCCGCCATTATTTTAACGACGTTTATCGTCAATCTGCGGCACCTTCTGCTGAGCCTGACCATCGCGCCGTATTTCACGAAATACTCTTTGGCGAAAAATATCGGCTTCGGGGCTTTGCTTACTGACGAATCTTTCGGAGTAGCGGTGAACAAAGCGGCTCAGAACGGCAGGTTATACGATAAGTGGATGAACGGCCTCAATATAACCGCTTACATGTGCTGGGTTATTTCCTGCGTGATGGGCGGGCTTCTCGGACAATGGATATCTGATCCTTACGCGCTCGGCCTGGACTTTGCTTTGCCCGCTATGTTTGCGGCGCTGCTTGTGCTGCAATTGCAATCGTCCGCGTCGGAAAAGCTGAAGCACAGCCTCTCCTTAATTCTCTATATGATCATTTTTATGGTCTTGTTATCGTATTTCGTCCCGTCACACATCGCGGTCATCGTCTCAACCGTGATTGTGGCAACGATCGGGGTGGTGACGGACAAATGAGCATCAGCACACAAATGATCTGGATTATACTCGGCTGCATGATTGTTACACTTGTGCCGCGCATTGTTCCGTTTATATTTGTCCGGAACATTCAGATGCCTGAGTTGGCTTTAAAATGGCTCTCCTTTATTCCGCTTTGCATTTTGACGGCTCTGGTAACGGAAAGCATGATTGTGAAAACAAACAGCGCTTTGACCTTTGATTGGAAAGCAATGATCGTTCTCATCCCGACATTGCTTTGCGCGATGCGGACAAAAAGCTTATCCATCACGGTCATCACAGGAGTCGTGCTGATGGCCGCCGTCAGGCTGATATGGTGACAATCAAAAGCCTCCATTCCGCAGAATGGAGGCTTTCCCTTTATGATGTCGGATTTTCTTCTTCCGTCTCTGATTCCTCGGCTTTGGCTTCGGCGTTTATGCTTTGCTGCTGTTCCCAATGATCCCGCTGCAATCTTTCTTTTGCGATGGTAAACATGAAATTCACGGCGCAGCACCCCTTCCCTGTTTTGCTTATACTATGTACTGTACTCATTTCCCCGTGCAGTATTCACAAAACATAAAAAAGCAGCCTGCCGCATTGAGCGGCCGGACTGCTTTTTATTTTCAGTACGTGATCAGGAAGTATTTTTTCTTTCCGCGGCGCAGTACGGTAAATTGATCTTCAATGCGGTCTTCCGCAGTCAGAAGATGCCCGATGTCCGTCTGGCGCTCGCCGTTAATGTAAACAGCTCCGTTTTGAATGTCTTCGCGGGCCTGCCGTTTTGAAGGCGACAATTTAGATTCCACAAGCACGTCTACTAAAGACAGTTCTTCAGAGCGGTCTTTTTCAAACGAAGGTACATCTTTAAATCCTACCTTGACGTCTTGAGCGGAAAGCTCTTTAATATTGCCGCTGAACAGCGCCTGGGAGATATGAACGGCCTGCTCAAGCGCTTCGCGGCCGTGTACAAGAACAGTCACCTCTTCAGCGAGACGTTTCTGCGCTTCTCTTTTCTCAGGAGCCGTCTCCGTTTTTTCAGCATAACCTTCAATTTCCTCTTTTGATAAGAAAGTAAAGTATTTTAAGTATTTGACGACGTCGCGGTCATCTGTATTGATCCAGAACTGGTAGAATTCGTACGGCGATGTTTTTTCTTTATCAAGCCAAATGGCGCCGCCTTCCGTTTTGCCGAATTTCGTGCCGTCAGCTTTTGTGACGAGCGGAATGGTAAGACCGAAAGCTTTCGCCCCTTCTTCTTCTGATTTTCTGATCAGTTCAAGACCGGCCGTGATGTTGCCCCACTGGTCACTGCCTCCGATTTGGAGTTTGCAGTTCTTTTCTCTGTACAGATTCAGAAAATCGTAGGATTGCAGGATCATGTAGCTGAATTCCGTGTAAGAAATTCCGGTTTCAATTCTTGAGCTTACAGTATCTTTCGCAAGCATGTAGTTAATTCCGAAGTTCTTTCCGACGTCACGGAGAAATTCAATAATGCTCAGCTTTCCGATCCAATCAAAGTTGTTCGCTATGACAGCGGGGTTTTCTCCGGCCTCGAAATCTAAAAATCGGGAAAGCTGATTTTTAATTTTTTGCGACCATTCGACAACGATATCCTGAGTATTTAACGTACGTTCCGCTTTTTTGCCGCTCGGATCGCCGATCAGTCCCGTCGCGCCGCCTACAAGCGCAATCGGATGGTGGCCTGCAAGCTGGAAACGGCGCAGTGTCAATATCGGCAGAAGGTGTCCGATGTGCAGGCTGTCAGCCGTCGGGTCAAACCCTGAGTATAAACGGATTTTTTCTTCGTTCAGCTGTTTATTCAGTCCTTCTTCATCCGTCATTTGCTGGATTAAGCCGCGGAATGATAAATCCTCTAATAAATTAGTCATTTTGTCTGCTCCTTTGTTTATGAAAATAAAAAACGCCCCTTCGTTTAAAACGAAGGGACGATATAATCGCGGTACCACCCTACTAATAAAAGCATAAAAAAGCTTTTATCACTCTTTTTGATAACGGACCGTGTCCGTTCTTTCACTACTGAAAGCCTTGGAATGGCTTTGTTCGCAAAAGCGGTTCATGAGTGTATTCGGCATATCTTATGTGCTGATTTTCACCGGCCATCAGCTCTCTTGAACAATCAGATACCCTACTTGTCTCAATCAAAACCTTTTCGTATGAAGCTTACTCATTTTTAACATAAATAAGATACGATGTCAACGCCGTCTTTAATCTTCCATTGTGGACAGGTCGCCTGCCGGCAGGTTCAGCTCCCACGCCTTCAGCACACGTCTCATGATTTTTCCGCTCCGTGTTTTCGGAAGTTTATCTTTGAATTCAATTTCCCGCGGTGCGGCATGCGCGGCAAGCCCCTGTTTTACAAAGAGGCGAATGTCCTCCTTCAGCTGATCGGATGGCTCATGCCCTTCTCTGAGCGCGATAAACGCTTTAATAATTTCTCCCCGGACAGGGTCCGGCTTTCCGATGACGCCGGCTTCGGCAATCGCCGGATGTTCAACAAGTTTGCTTTCGACTTCAAACGGGCCGACGCGCTCGCCGGATGTCATGATGACATCATCGACTCTGCCTTGGAACCAGAAATAACCGTCTTCATCCATATAAGCAGAATCTCCGGAAACATACCAGCCGCCCGGCATGAAATAAGAATCATATTTCTCTTTATTGTTCCAAATGGAATCCATCATCGACGGCCAGCCCTTTTTAATGGCGATATTTCCCATTCGGTACGGCGGAAGCTCATTTCCCTGATTGTCAACGATCGCCGCTTCCACTCCCGGAATCGGTTTCCCCATTGAACCCGGCTTGATCTCCATGCAAGGATAATTGCAAATGAGCTGTCCGCCCGTTTCTGTCATCCACCACGTGTCGTGGATGCGCTTGCCGAATACTTTATGTCCCCACTTGATGACCTCGGGGTTCAAAGGTTCTCCGACACTCAGGACGTGACGAAGTGAAGTAAGGTCAAATCTGGATGCCATTTCATCTCCGGCGCCCATAAGCATTCTGAAAGCCGTCGGAGCGCTGTACCAGACGCTGACACCGAGCTTCTCAATCGTGCCGTACCAGTTTTCCGGACTGAATCTGCCGCCGACGATCACATTCGCCGCTCCGTTCAGCCACGGCGCAAATATCCCGTACACCGTCCCGGTCACCCAGCCCGGGTCCGCAGTGCACCAGTAAATATCGTCTTCTTTAAGATCAAGCACCCACTTGCCGGTCTGGTATTGCTGAATCATGGCTTCATGAACGTGGAGCACACCTTTAGGCGTTCCGGTAGATCCTGATGTGTAGTGAAGCAGGTAGCCGTCTCTTCTGTCCATCCATTCAATATCAAGTCTCGTGCTTTCTCCCTCAGCCGCTTTATCATAATGAATGATTTTATCTCCCGTTTCTTTGCTGCCGCCGACAATGAAAATATGCTCGAGGTCGGGCAGGCTGTCCGCCGGAATCCGTTCGGCCAGTTCAGGTGTCGTCACGACAACCTTTGCCTGGCTGTTCAAGAGGCGGTCTTTGACGGCGCCTTCCATAAATGCTTCAAATAAAGGACCGGCGATCGCACCGATTTTAATTGCGCCGAGCATGATAAAGTAAAGCTCCGGCGAACGCGGCATGAAAATAAAAACGCGGTCCCCTTTTTCCACGTTTCCATACCGTCTCAGTACATTTCCCGCCCGGTTCGATTCCTCCATCATTTCTTTAAATGTGTATTTTTCATCCCGGTTTGCGTCCTTGTAATATAGCGCTACTTTGTTTTTTCGAAATGATTCGGCATGACGGTCAATCGCTTCGTACGCCGCATTCAGCTTCCCCGTCTGATGCCAGGAAAATGCCGCTTCGACCTCTTTCCAATCGAAGCTGCGGTACGTTTCCTCATAATTTCGCAGATGATAATTCCCCTTTTCCGCCGGCAACGCTTTCAAATTCATGCAACATCCCCCTTTGCTTATCTATAGACTAATTATAGTAGATGTTCACAGTTTTCTCAATTTTTAAAATATAAATTACAACACTATTGAAAACGCTTTATATTTTGTTATGCTTAAAAGAGAT
Organism: Bacillus sp. GZB; assembly: GCF_001975995.1. NCBI lineage: Bacteria > Bacillati > Bacillota > Bacilli > Caryophanales > Bacillaceae > Bacillus > Bacillus sp. GZB. The sequence goes on along the minus strand of NZ_MTQG01000017.1, from coordinate 94,987 downwards.
GTGTTTTTATTAAGAACCGACAGGCGGTGAATCAGTGAAACATCATAAAACGTACCATTCTTCATCAATTCAGACAGCAGCCGGCCCTCTTTTAGTAGAAGGGCCCGTTCCTCCAGGGGATCTAGCACAGTATGAGTTTCATGAAGGCCTGACAGCCTTTCGCCTTCCTCATGAACAGCACAAAGCGTTAATCGAGATCGCCGGGCTTCCTGAAGGTCGGATCATTATTGCCAGGGACGGACAGACGATTATCGGCTATGTGACGTATTTATATCCTGATCCGCTTGAACGATGGTCTGACGGAAATATGGAAGACCTCCTTGAACTCGGGGCGATCGAGGTCGCTCCCGGCTACAGGGGCTGTTCTGTCGGAAAAACTTTGCTGACAGTCAGCATGATGGATGAACAGATGGAACGGTACATCATCATGACGACGGAATATTACTGGCATTGGGATTTAAAAGGAATGAAAAAAGATGTGTGGGAATACAGAAAGATCATGGAAAAGATGATGAATGCCGGGGGTCTTGTCTGGTTCGCAACGGATGAACCGGAAATCAGCTCTCATCCGGCCAATTGTCTGATGGCCCGCATCGGCAGGCACGTCAGTCAGGAGTCAATTGAACAGTTCGACAGGCTTCGTTTTTATCAGCGATTTATGTATTGACTGACATACAAAGGGGAGAAAAAGATGATTGCAGAACAAATCATGAAACGGGACGTCATCACCGTCTCAAAACACGACTCCATTGAAACAGCCGTCCGTAAAATGAAGATATATCATATCCGCCATCTCCCTGTCATCGACGACGAGCTGCACGTCATCGGTATTGTCACAGACAGAGACATTAAACAGGCCGGCCCCGGCAGCTTTGAACAAAAGGAACGCGGCGCGTTTCTGACAAACAAAGTGGAGACCATTATGAAGCGCAATGTCATCTGCGCCCATCCGCTTGACTTTGTGGAAGAAATATCCGCTTCCTTTTATGAGCACGGCATCGGCTGTCTGCCGATTACGGTAAACCATAAGCTGACGGGCATTTTAACGAAAACCGACGTGCTCCGGACTTTCGTCAGCCTGACAGGCGCGGCCCAGCCGGGATCACAGGTGGAAATCCTGGTGACGGATATGACAAAAAGCCTTGCTGATCTCAGCTGCATGTGCCGTGATCTTCAGCTGCAAATCCTGAGTGTGCTCGTCTATCCCCATGAGTCCGCCGGGTCGAACATTCTCGTCTTCCGGGTGAAGACGATGAATCCGCTCCCTTTTATCCGTGCCGTTCAAGAAGCCGGATACAATGTCTTATGGCCGAAACATTTGAGGGATCAGCCATGAGAGACAGCGTTTTTGTTTACTCGCCTTCTTATCAGACGTATCAATTTCATCAGGAACATCCGTTCAATCAGCGTCGTGTGCTTTTAACATACGATCTGCTTCAGGCGGCGGATGCGTTTGACGAAGGAGATATCGTCACACCGCGCGCGGCCGCTAAAGAAGAGCTGGCTCTCGTTCATACGGAGGATTATATACAGGCGGTGGAACTAGCGGGTGCGGGCCGGCTCCCTGCCGCAGAAGGAGAAAGCTACGGTCTCGGAACGGAAGACACCCCCGTTTTTGCCGGCATGCATGAAGCCGCGTCACTTCTGGTGGGCGGCACCTTAACGGCGGCTGATTATGTCATGACGGGACAAGCAAGGCACGCCTGCAATTTAGGAGGCGGCCTTCACCACGGCTTCCGCGGCAGGGCCTCAGGCTTTTGTATCTATAATGACAGCGCCGTGGCCATCCAATACATCCAGAAGAACTACGGGGCAAAAGTGTTATACATTGATACAGACGCTCATCACGGCGACGGCGTTCAATTTACGTTTTACGACAGGTCTGATGTCTGCACTGTTTCTTTTCACGAGACCGGGCGTTATTTATTTCCCGGGACGGGACAGGTACTGGAAAAAGGAAGCGGGCAAGGCTACGGCTATTCTTTTAACATTCCGCTGGACGCTTTCACAGAGGACGATTCCTTTCTTCACGCTTACAATACGGCCGCCTCAGAAATCGCGGCTTTTTTCAAGCCGGATGTGATTCTTACCCAAAACGGTGCGGACGCCCATTATTACGACCCATTGACACACCTGTCCAATACAATCTCCATTTATCAGGAGATCCCGCGGCTTGCTCATTCATTAGCCCATCAATATTGCAGCGGCAGATGGATCGCGGTCGGCGGCGGCGGATACGATATTTGGAGAGTCGTCCCGAGAGCGTGGAGCCGCATTTGGCTTGAGATGAAAGGGATTGATCCCGGGGAGCGCATACCGCAGAAATGGATTGATAAATGGCAGAAGCACTCCCCCTGCACGTTGCCCGCTTTTTGGAGTGATCCTGAACAATTATATCCTCCGATTCCCCGCAAAGAAGAAATTTCAGAAAAAAATGCCCAAACCGTGGAAAAAGCACTTTTTGCCATCCGGTCTGAGCAGCGGTATAAAACTAAATAAAAAACGACCTTATGAGGAGGTCGTTTTTTTGATCACAATTTCTACACGGCGGTTTTCTTTCATATGTCCGGGACTTTTGTTGTCCTTCACAGGTTTCGTATCCGCATACCCGGCAGAGATAAACCGTTTGGCGGAAAAGTCTTCATTCGCGGTAAAATACCGGATCACACTCGCCGCTCTTGCAGACGACAGCTCCCAATTTGACGGAAATTGATAGGTGGAAATCCGGCGGCTGTCCGTATGGCCTTCTACCTGTATGTCATTCGGAATTGTTTTTAAAAGCACCGCGATCTGATGCAGAACCGGCTCGGCGTTTTTCAGCACATCCGCTTTTCCCGTCTGAAACAGAACGGCCTCCTGCAGCACCAGAACCACTCCGCGCTCATCGCGCTTCGCCGTCAATTTCGAACTCAAATGATGCGCTTTTATGTATGTCTTCACGTTTTGTAACAGCAAATCCTGTTCTTTATTTTCGTTTGCTTTGTCTGATGACGCCGGTTCACCCCCGCTGCCGTTTGTATGAATCGATGAAACGGCAGATTGAAATTTTTCCGCGTCTATTTGCGACATCGAAAAAAGCAATATAAAGAACACGAGAATGAGCGTGATCAAGTCAGCGAACGTCACCATCCATCTCGGTGAACCGCCGGAATGTTCCGGTTTGTTTCTTCTTTCAAAACGCTCTTTTCTAAGCTTCATGGACAGCGCCCTTTTTCTTGTTCGCAGGCTGTCCTTTACGCCAGTCTTCTCTTGAGCTGAAGACAACGAGCTGACTTTCGAGGTTGCGGGGGTTTTTGCCCGATTGGATGCCGACAACCCCTTCGATCATGACCTGTTTGATGAAAATTTCACTTTCCGTTTTTTCTTCAAGCTTTGCCGCGATTGGGATAAACACCAAGTTGGCAAGCAGCGCTCCGTACAGCGTCGTCAATAGCGCAACGGCCATGTTCGGTCCGAGGGTATGCGGGTCATTTAAGTTTTTGAGCATGAGAACGAGCCCGACGAGCGTCCCGATCATTCCCCAGGCGGGTGCGAAATCACCGGCTTTTTCAAAAACGCGTCTTCCTTTTCTGTGTCTTTCTTCCATCGCGGCGATCTCAGAATCCATCACCAGCCGGATCGTTTCCTCGTCCCAGCCGTCAATCGCAAGCAAAAGCCCTTTTTTTAAAAACGGATCCTTGATCTCACGCGCCCGGTCATCCAGAGACAGAAGCCCCTGCCTGCGCGCCTGCTCCGAAAGGCTGACAAATACTCTGACAAGCTCTTTCACATTGTCATCCTGACGGGAGAATACCTGTTTCAGAACAGAAGGGGTTTTCTTTAAATCCCTCGGCGGAAAACTGATAAAGATCGCCGCAGCAAGGCCGCCTGTGACGATTAAAAAAGAAGTCAAATCTAAAAATGAACTGATTCCCGCCAGTCCCGTCCCTGACAGAATACCGATTGCGACAATAATACAGCCTAACATAAAGCCAACGGGCGTCAGATAATCAAAACGTTTCATATCTTCTCCTTACTCAAGTAAAAAAGCAAGATTCCACCCCTCAGAGTGAAGCTTGCTTTTCCGTTTTTTTATGACTTGGTTGATTGTCTTAATTCGATGCGGTGAGGCAATTCGACGATATGCTCTTCAACTGGCTCTTTGTTCATCAGTTTTGTCAAAAGTCTCATCGCCACAGCGCCGATATCGTACGTAGGCTGCACGACTGTTGAAAGCTGAGGGCGGACCATCAGGCTCAGTCTCGTATTGTCAAAACCGATAATATCAAGATCATCAGGAATCGAAAGACCTTGATCTTGGGCCGCATGGATAATGCCGAGGGCCATTTCATCCGTCGCAGAAAGAATCGCCGTCGGTTTCCGGTCAAGGCCCATCAAGCTTTGAAGCGCCTCCATACCGGAATCATAGGTGTAATCGCCTTCCGCTACGAATTGCTCGTTAAACGGAATCGCCGCTTCTTCAAGCGCCCGTTTGTACCCTTGCAGTTTTTTCGAACGGTTGATCGGCTCTTGCATCGGTCCGGAGACGAATGCAATATCGCGATGCCCTTTATCAATGAAAAGCTTAACGGCATCATAAATCGCCTGTTCATAATCAATGGCGACAGAAGGCGTCTCGCCCTGTTCTTCCACTGATGCCGCCAAGACGATCGGCACAGGAGAGCGCTTAAATTCTTCGACATGCTCGTCCGTAATGTTGCCGCCCATAAATACGATACCGTCCACTTGTTTGCCAAGCATCGTATTTAACAGATGCAGTTCTTTCTCAAGATTTTGGTCCGAGTTGCTTAAAATAATATTATATTTGTACATCGTCGCGATATCTTCAATTCCACGCGCAAGTTCAGAGTAGAAAATGCTTGAGATATCAGGGATGATGACGCCGACCGTTGTCGTTTTTTTGCTTGCAAGCCCTCTTGCCACCGCGTTCGGGCGGTAGCCGAGCCGGTCAATGGCTTCCAATACTTTTTTTCTGGTCGTCGGTTTTACATTCGGGTTGCCGTTCACGACGCGGGAAACAGTCGCCATACTGACATTTGCTTCTCTGGCCACATCGTATATCGTAATGTTGCTCACTGAAACCACTCCTTTTACTGGATACACTTATCCTTATCTATAGCATAAACACTTTATGTAAAGAAATGTCGTACGATTTCGCATTCTGTCGTTTATGATTGTAAGCGTAAGTCAGTAGTGTACATTATTTTTCATTATTCATCAAATTTAAATATCTCTCATGAAATTATACACGTTTTTCCCAGGGATGAAAACGTTCACTTTCATTTTATAATTAAATAAAATGAAGATACGAAAAAAAGCCGCGCGAGGCGGCCTTTAAAGAGCGGGACGTTGTATTATGCTTTTACTTTCAGCATTGGCTTTAATTCGTTCAGCCATTTCTCGAATTCAGGTATATCCATCTGCTGCGCAGAGTCTGAAAGGGCAACGGAAGGATCAGGGTGAACTTCGGCCATCACGCCGTCAGCGCCGATCGCAAGCGCCGCTTTTGCTGTCGGAAGCAGGAGATCGCGGCGGCCTGTTGAGTGTGTGACGTCAACAAACACCGGCAAGTGAGTTTCCTGTTTCAAAATCGGCACGGCAGAAATGTCGAGTGTGTTTCTCGTTGCCGTTTCGTACGTTCTGATTCCGCGCTCACAAAGAATGATTTGGTCGTTTCCTTGTGACATGATGTATTCAGCTGCATTGATGAACTCTGAAATTGTTGCGGCAAGACCGCGTTTTAACAATACCGGCTTTTTAACGGAGCCGGCCGCTTTCAGCAATTCAAAGTTTTGCATGTTCCGCGCGCCGATCTGAATGACGTCAATGTAATCAATCGCTTGCTCAATGTGTGCGGGCGTTACGATTTCACTGATCACCGCGAGGTCATATTCATCAGCGACGCGTTTAAGAATTTGCAGGCCTTCTACGCCGAGACCTTGGAAATCATACGGACTTGTGCGGGGTTTAAACGCGCCCCCGCGGAGGATTTTAATGCCTTGTTTTTTCGCTGCGGCCGCTACTTCGGCAACCTGCTCATAGCTTTCTACGGCACAAGGTCCGACGATGAATCTCTGATCGCCGTCACCGATTTTTTCACCTTTTATGTCAACGATCGTATCTTCTGCTTTTTTCTTCCGGGAGACGAGCAACGCTTTGCTGTGATCCTCTTCTTGAAGTTCAAGTCCGGCTTTGAAAATTTCTTTGAAAATATGCTGGATCGTTGAGTTTTCAAATGGGCCGTCATTGCTTTCAATAATGCGGTTAAGCATTGTACGCTCTCTGACAGGGTCAAATCGGTTGACACCCTGTGCTTCCTTTGCTTTACCGATTTCTTTTACAACGGCTCCACGTTCATTGATTAATTTAAGGATTTCTAAGTTTAGTGCGTCTGCCTGCTGTCTTAGGCTCTCTAATTCCTTGTTGCTCATCTTTTTCATCCCTTCTATGCTATGTTTTATTTTAATGGTTAACATGCATCTTACTACAGTTATGCGAAAATAGGAATATGAAATAATAAATTTTTTCACATTCGACTTTATCACCAAAACGCTTTTAAGCTTTTAAGCTTTTATGCGTTGAAGCAGTATATATTGATATCCTACATGATCCGGCTGAAATGATCAATAGTTTTTTTCAAAAAAAAAACCGCCGGTATCAACCGGCGGCCAGCAATTATGAAAGGTGCTGCTCTATTGCGTTTTTTGTGATTTGTGAATGAGACGCGTGCCATTTCACTTCGCCGTTTGTAATGACGAATACTTGCGGGCTTTCATGTTTCACGCCGTATGTCTCGGCGATATAGTTTGAAAGCGGCCGGCTGTCCTGCACATGCAGGTAATAAGAAGGTACTTCTGAATGCTCCGATGCAAAGACGTCAAACTCCTGAAACGCGGCTTGGCTGATCGGGCAGGTTGTGCTGTGTTTCAAAAACACGAGCGTGTTTTCTTTCTCAGCGGCATTTTTGAACTCTTCTTCAGACGATATCAGCTGTTTTGTCATGTCGGTTATCTCTCCTTATTGAAGATCAGCGATTTGCCTGACCGGCTTTTTCCCCGGCGTCTTCCGCTTCGGCCTTGATGCTTTGGGCCGTGTCCTGCATTTCGCTTCTCGTCTCTTCGGCTTTCTCGGTTAGTGTGCTCTTAGAACGGTCTTTTAAATCCTTCACTTTATTCATAATCTGGCCTGACTGATCAGCTACCAGCTGGGTGATATTAGATGTTTTGTCCTTGGCGATGCTGACATATTGAGAGCCTTTTTCTTTCGCATCGGCCGTCATTCTGTCCGTCTTATCCTTTAACGCAGAAGCCTGACTGCCGAGATCGTCGCGCAGCTCCTTACCTGATTTAGGCGCCAGAAACAACGCCGTTGTCGCGCCGATAATTCCCCCGATCAGCGTTCCGATTAAAAAATCCTTACTATTGATTCCATCTTTGCTCATTATGATTCCTCCTTAGTGGATTTTTCTTATGATTAAAGCGATGTTTTTTTCTTTTGCTTCCACTTGTCCCATATTTCCATAGCGGCCTGGCTCCAGGTGACAACCTGACTGATCTTATCCTGATTCTCTCTTACAGAGGCCGTAACGGAACCTGCTGCCTGCTTTATGGATGTATTAAACTGCTGGACGGAAGTTCCCACTTCCTGAACAGCATGGACAACCGTATTTAATTTCTCTGATTTTTCCTGAATGTCTTCCGCGAGACGGTTTGTCTTATGTAACAGCTCGGCTGTCTCTGCGGTAATGCCTTTCATCTGCCCTTCAAGGCCGTCTAAAGTCGAGGCTACGTTTGTTAAAGTCATCTGCACGGACTTTAATGTTTTGGACAGATAGATGACGAGGATGAGAAATGCAACGGCAATGAGTGCGACGCTTAAGTAAAGAATGATGATCATCTAATACCTCCTTATAATGCAGGATATAGTGGTATATACCCAATTCTTAAAATGATAAACATATATGAAAGGTCTGTATGTATACTATTTCTCCGTTTATCGGTAAATCCCTTTTGCAGGACGCGCAAAAAAGCAGTGAGAGCCCCACTGCTTTTTTGTTACGCTATGACGTTTTCATAGGCTCTCATATATTTTTGAATGTCTCCGGCGCCCATGAAGATCAGCACTGCGCCTTCATGCGCTTTTAACACGGATGTGTCATTTTCTTCAATGAGTTCTGCGTTATCGATTTTTTCCTGAAGATCCGTGATCGTGAGCTTGCCGACGTTCTCGCGGGCAGAGCCGAAAATGTCGCACAGATACACGCGGTCGGCCGCGCTTAAGCTTTCTGCGAATTCATCCAGGAATGATTGCGTCCGGGTAAACGTATGCGGCTGAAATACCGCGATGATTTCACGTTCGGGATATTTTTGGCGCGCCGCCTCAATCGTGACTTTGATTTCAGTCGGATGGTGGGCGTAGTCGTCGATCAGTACCTGGCTGCCGATCACTTTTTCATTGAATCTGCGTTTGACGCCGCCGAATGATTCAAGTCCGAGCTTAATCATGTTCACGTCTATCTCTTCATAGTGGCAGAGCGCAATGACCGCTAAGGAATTGAGGACATTGTGATGGCCGTATGCCGGGATGTAGAACGTATCGTAAAACGTATTGCGGACAAAGACGTCAAATGTCGTGCCTTCCGTATTTTTCACGATGTTTCTCGCTTGAAAATCATTTTCTTCTCCCGTGCCGTAATACACGACAGGCACATTGGCGTGAATTTTCGGCAGGTACTCGTCATCACCGCAGGCAATGATGCCTTTGTTGACTTGAAGCGCCATGTTTTGGAAAGCATCAAACACATCGTCAATGTTGGCGAAATAATCAGGGTGGTCAAAATCAATATTCGTCATAATCGCATAATCAGGCTGATAGCTTAAGAAATGACGGCGGTACTCGCAGGCTTCAAATACAAAGTATTCGCTGCTTTCATTTCCTCTGCCCGTTCCGTCCCCGATAAGAAACGAAGTCGGCTTCGCCTGCTGCATCACGTGTGCCAAGAGGCCCGTTGTGGACGTCTTGCCGTGTGCGCCCGTTACCGCGACACTTGTGTATTTTTTCATATATTCAGCTAAAAATTTATGATATCTGATGACAGGAATCCCTTCAGCGAGCGCCTTTGCGATTTCCGGATGAGAATCAGGGAATGCGTTTCCGGCGATTACCGTTAAGCCCGGTTTGATGTTATCGGCGCTGAACGGATAGATCGGGATATTTCTTTTTTCAAGGGCAGCCTGAGTGAAAATCTGCTTCTCGATATCCGATCCCTGCACCTGATACCCTGTATCATGCAGGATTTGAGCAAGCGGGCTCATACCTGTCCCTTTTATTCCAACAAAATGATAAACAGTCATAATCGTACCTCCAACAAACGTCTATCTGTTCCCCAGTATATGACGCTCATTTCATTTTGCGACCGCAGCGGGCGAAAAGCCCGCACAGCGGCGCTTCCATTTATTTTTACGTTATCGTCAGTATCTGTAACTTTCTTTTTGATTAAACCTGCCGCATGATATTTCAGCGCGTGACAGTGATGCAGTTTTGATGGTCCATCCACTATCATACCATGTTTGTGAGAAAAATGAACGATATTCTTATTCTTGAGAAATGTCAGCGGCCGTAATCAGCACTTCACGGGGTTTGCTGCCCTTCGCTTCTGAGATCATGCCTTCGGCTTCCATCATGTCAATCAGCCTCGCGGCGCGGTTATAACCGATTCTGAACCTTCTTTGAAGGCTTGAGGTGCTGGCGCTGTTTTGCTCCACGACGAATTGGCACGCCTCAGGAAACAGTTCGTCTTCTTCCTTAAGGGCGGTTCCCTGCCTGATCAGTTCTTCCTGTTCAAACAAATAAGAAGGCGGCAGCTGTTTTCTGACATGAGAGACGACGCGGTCAATTTCTCTGTCGGACACAAAGTTGCCCTGCAGACGCACCGGTTTTCCGGTACCGTTTTCCCAGTACAGCATGTCGCCTTTTCCGAGCAGCTTTTCCGCCCCCGCCATGTCGATAATCGTTCTGGAATCTACCTGGCTTGAGACGGAGAATGCGATCCTCGTCGGGATGTTCGCCTTGATCATGCCGGTAATGACATCGACAGACGGACGCTGTGTCGCGACGAGGAGATGAATGCCGCAGGCTCTCGCTTTCTGTGCGATTCTGGCAATGCTTTCTTCCACATCGTTCGGCGCGACCATCATTAAATCGGCAAGCTCATCAATAACGACTACGAGGTACGGGAGCTTTTCGCCTGTCTTATGATCGGCCGTTAATTCATTAAAGCGGCCGATATCTCTCACACCTGAATGAGCAAACAGTTCATACCGCCGTTCCATCTCTTCCACAACCCATTTTAACGCCGCGGTTGCGGCTTTGGCGTCCGTGATGACGGGGCTGACTAAATGCGGAATTTGGTTATAAGGCGCAAGCTCGACCATTTTCGGATCAATCAAAAGCATTTTGACATCGCTCGGATCTGCTTTATAAAGCAGACTGACCAAAATGGTATTGATGCAGACGCTTTTTCCCGATCCTGTCGCACCCGCAATCAAGCCGTGCGGCATTTTTTTCAAATCAATGACGACCGGGTTGCCGGAAATATCGACACCGAGCGCGGCTGTAAGCGGAGACGGATTCGTCCTGAAAGCGGCGCTTCTGATCATCTGCCGTAAATCAACGACCTTGCTTACGCGGTTCGGAACTTCAATGCCGATCGTGTTTTTGCCGGGGATCGGCGCCTCAATCCGAATATCCTTGGCAGATAAACTCAGTTTTATATCATCTGCTAAGTTTGTAATTTTGTTTACTTTCACTCCCGGCTCAGGATGCACTTCAAATCTTGTGACGGACGGGCCTTGTGTGACATGAACGACTTGGGCGCGCACATTAAAGTTTTTAAGCGTAACGTTTAAAAGCTCGCGCTGTTCTTCAATCCACGATTGGTCGTCATGTCTTTGCGCCGGCGGTACGTCCAGAAGCGACAGATTCGGAAAGACATAGCTCGCTCCGCCCTCTGGCGTCTTCGTCTGCTTGTGTTTATCGCTTTTAAGCATCATGACGTTAAACGGAACATTGCGCTCTTTCGGCCGCTCCGCTTTTCTCACAGTCTGAGGCTGTCCGTGATGCTCCGTTTTTTCTTCGGCAGGCCGGGACGGGGCATCGGCCGTCTCAATGCTTACAGGTTCAGGCTCGGGGTCTGAATGCCGCTCTGCTTCATTGTACTCAGGCTGAGAGTCTGCTTCCTGTTTCGCGTCGGTTTCAGCTGATTCGGGCTTGTCTTCAGGCTGCGGCTGAACTTCCTCATCGTATCCGGGTTCTGTGTATGTATACACCGGTTCTTCTGCGGTTTCAAAAGGCGGTGCTTTTTCCGGCTCAGGCTCCTGATATTCCTCTGTGTTTTCAGCCGTTCGGGATGCTTCATACTCAGGCTCTATTATAGGCTGCGGGCGGGTTTGTTCATGCTCTTGTTCTTCTGTAAAGCCGGCAGACTCCGCGCTTTCGGTGTGCTCCCGCTCTTCAGCCTGCTGCGGTTCTGGTGCTGCAAACACTTGCTCTTTTGCATTCTCAGCCTCGGTGTGAAGCTCCTCTTTTTTAACGGCCTGGATTTCTTCCGTTTCTTGTTTCGCAAACGGGTCTGGCCGGTCATTCGTCTGTTTTGTTATGCCGGATGTTGTGAAGACGGGCTCTTTTTCCGTTTCCTGACCGGATTTTGGCGGAACAAATTGCTCCTCTGACAGCAATGTTACGTTCTCTTCACGCCGCTTTTCGGAAATAGGCGCTTTTTTGATGCTGTGCTGAGATTGAAAGCCGTAAACCGGTGAAGGAATGGATGACGGTTTAAAGGGCTTTTTCACGGCATCAGGCTCTTTATGTGTATGCTGTTTCCGCTCGGTTTGCTCCTTCCCGGCGGCATAACCCCGGGACGGCTGGCGGCGTTCGTGCCTTTCCCGCTGTCTTTGGTTTTGCTCCGTTCGCTTATAGCCGTCCGGAACGACCGGGAAGCGGAAATTCCCTTTCGGATATTCGTAATATATTTTAGGATCTTCCATGCGCGTTAATTTGCCTTCTGGCTGATCCGGTATGTGCTGTTTCGGGATTTGGGCATGCGTGTTCGGTTCACGTTCATGCTCTTCTTCTTTTTCACCTAAAAATAAGTCAAAAAATTTATTCAGCCAACTCATGTTTAATCACTCTCTAACTCCCTTTTTAGTAGTCTGGGACGATATTTAGTATACCATTGCCGGGCGGCTCAGAAAAGATTAAGCTCCCAACTGAAGAAAGCCGTTAAGCAGGCCTGCTTAACGGCTTTCTCTCACATCATTCGATTCTGTGCGCTTATTTATGGGAGTTAGAATTGAAATGCTTCGCCGGCCTCGCGGCTGTCTTCAAGAACAAGAATCCCTTTTTCCGCCGGCGCATCCGGCAAAGCGAGTTCTTTCGCGGAGCAGATCATGCCGCTTGACGGAACGCCTCTTAATTCAGCGTCTTTAATCACAAGTCCGCTCGGCATTACCGCGCCGACTTTAGCGACGACGACTTTTTGCCCTTTGTCCACGTTCGGCGCGCCGCAAACGATTTGAAGGGTTTCCTCTCCCACATTCACTTGGCAGATATTCAGTTTATCCGCATTCGGATGTTTTTCTTTCGATTCAACGTGACCGACAACAAATTTCGGAGAAAGGTCAACCGTCAGCGTTTCTGAAACGCCGTTTCTGTTCAGTATTTCATTCACATCCTGAACGAATGTCTCAGACAAAGCGACGGGGCCGTTGTCCTCAATCTGTAAGTAAGAAGACACGTTAAAAATGTTAAAGCCCGTCGTTTCTTTTGTTTCTTTGTTAAAGATTCTGACGACATCGCCTTCTCTTTCATAGCCGATTTCTTCGCGTGCTGCATCTTTAAGAGAGATCAGAAGCGTATCTCCCACACCTTCTTTATTGTAAAAAGCGTTCATAAGAAAAATCCTTTCTAATCCTTTTTCGGCCGGCTTTTCGCCATGATAAACACAGGTTCCAGTCTGCCTTCATTATACAGAAATGAAAGGGCCGTAATCGGCACCGTGCCGCTTGCAAAGAAGCTCATGGACATTTGCCCTAAAATATCATACCCCGATTCATTTCGAATGTCAGCAAGTATTAATACATCTTGATGCGGAACGGAAATCGCCAATTCGCCTTCAGCGGCCTGCTTGTATTCATGAAGAATCGAATCATTGAGAATCCGGCTGGCGTCATAGCCGTCATTCGCCCTGAAAAAATAAAAATAATTGTCCGCAACCGTATCCTGTTTCACGACCGAAGGAAGAGAGCGGAGATTGAATGACGCCGTCTCCCTGATGCGTTCTTTTGTCCAGTTTTCTTTCTCGAGCATACGGCTGTCAATTAAGCGGTACGTCTTACCGAGATCAAGCGCGTAGTAGATTCTCGTTTCGGCCGTATGGTCATCATACACGAGCGGAATGCCGTCGCTCGTTTGATCGGGAAATGACGTGGAGCGGATGACCGGATAGATTCCGGCTTCCTTTCCGGACATCTCCTGTCCGCTGCCTTCCATCGCCTCCATCGCTTCTGACACATAGTAGACGATTTCGTCGATCGCTTCTTCTTTTTTCGTCTCCCATTTCGCAATGATCGGCGGGAGCTCCAATGTGATGCCTTTTTTGGTTGTTTGATCCTCAACACGGAGGGTGTCTTTTTCTCTGTCAAAAAAGAAGGATCGGTTCTCGTGCTGCAGGCGCTGTTTTAATAAATCCGCCAGCTTCCTTGACGTCATTTTCAAAGCCCGTGGCCTCCTTTATGCTTTAGCAAGGGAATCGGTTAAAAATTGCTCAATTTCTTCTTTTGTTTTACGGTCTTTGCTGACGAAGCGGTTCACTTCTTTTCCTCCGTTAAACACAACAAAGCTCGGAATGCCGTAAATCTCCCATTCCGCGCATGTATCAATAAATTGATCGCGGTCTACGTAGTAATAAGTGAATTCAGGAAAGTCCGCTTCCAGCTCAGGGAGAAACGGCTCCACAAAGCGGCAGTCCGGGCACCAATCCGCTGAAAACATAAATACCGCCCAATCGTCTTGTACCGCTTTTTGCAATTCTTCCGTGCTTTCAATCTTTTTCATTGTCATTCCTCCATCTGGATTATGAGTTTTTTATATGCTGATGTTTGTCCAATTGGATCATACCAGACTGTGTACGGCAAGACCAACTATATGCAATATCATTATCATATTTCATTTGCATTATCAAGCAAGTTTCGTTTACCATTTTGCTTGTAGCCGTACGAAAATCTGAATATGTACATAAGGAGGGGCAAAAGATGCAGTTTGTCGTGTATTTAGCGGGTGAAATCCACAGTGATTGGCGGGATGAGATCAAACAAAAAGCAACGGCGCTGGACCTGCCGATTACGTTTGTCGGCCCGATGGAAAACCATGAACGCTCAGACAATATCGGAGAAGAGATTATGGGCGTGCAGCCCGATTCTGTTTTAAAAGACGCCAGAGCTTCTGATATCAACAATTTCCGTACAGAGGTGCTGATGGAAAAAGCCGATTTTGTGATCGCCCTGTTTGGCGAGAAATATAAGCAGTGGAATACCGCGATGGATGCTTCTTATGCCATCGCAAAAGGAAAGCCGCTCATTCTCATCCGTCCGAAAGAACTTCATCATCCGCTGAAAGAGCTTTCCGGAAAAGCGAATATCACGGTCGAAACCGTCAATCAAGCGATGAAAGCACTCTCTTATTTATTTGAAACAGAATAAGCAGGCCGCCTTTATGCGGGCCTGCTTATTTTTTTACACATTTTCTCTGATCGTTTCGACCGTCTGTTTGTCACTCGCCATGACCAGCTTAATGAGCATTTCTTTCGCCGCGGCATAATCATCGACATGGATGATAGCGGCATTTGTATGAATGTATCTTGAACAAATGCCGATGACGGCAGACGGAACCCCGCTGTTTGATATGTGGACCCGCCCGGCATCCGTTCCCCCGCCTGAAGCGAAATATTGATAAGGGATATTGTGCGTTTCCGCCATATCAAGGACGAACTCTCTCATCCCGCGGTGCATGACCGTCGTTCTGTCGAGAATGCGGAGCAGCACCCCCTCGCCGAGACGGCCGAACAGCTCCTTATCGCCGCTCATATCATTTGCCGGGCTGGCATCAAGCGCGAAGAAGAGATCAGGCTGAATCATATTGGCCGCTGTCTGCGCCCCTCTAAGGCCGACTTCCTCCTGAACGGTGGCCCCGGCGTACAGATTGTTCGGCAACTCTTTTCCGTGCAGCTCTTTTAATAGTTCAATGCTTAACCCGCAGCCGTAGCGATTATCCCACGCTTTGGACAATATTTTCTTCTCGTTGGCCATCGGGGTGAACGGGCAGACCGGCACGACCTGCTGTCCCGGTCTGATTCCCATTTTGACCGCGTCCTCTCTGTCATCGGCACCGATATCAATCATCATATTTTTGATCTCCATCGGCTTTGCGCGCTGGGCATCTGTTAAAATGTGGGGCGGGATGCTTGAGATGACGCCGATAATCGGTCCGTTATCCGTCTGCACCTCGACGCGCTGGGCAAGCAGCACCTGGCTCCACCAGCCGCCGAGCGTCTGAAATCTCAGCATGCCGTTATCCGTAATCTGCGTTACCATAAACCCGACTTCGTCCATATGGCCGGCTACCATAACGGTCGGCGCATCTTCAGCGCCGCGCCTTACTCCGAAAACACTTCCGAGTCTGTCCTGCACGATGTCATCCGCATATTTCGCAAGCTCCCGTTTCATAAAGGAGCGGACCTGATGTTCATTTCCCGGTGCGCCGGGAAGCTGCGTCAGCGTCCGGAAAAGCGTTTTCGTTTCCTCATTCATATTTTCCCCTCATTTCTATGTAATGCTTTTATTTTATTAGAAAAACAACCGTTTTCCAAGCGCTCAGATTGAATGGGCTGGAAAACCGCCGCTTTACTTAACACCGTCTGGCATCTTCTGTATAATAAAAACTACGACATAATTGGAGGTGCTTCATATTGAAATTACGTCATTTTCTCTTAGGTGCAGGAGTCGGATTATGCGCTGCCATCGCAGTTAAAAAGTATGCGATGAAACCTTATATCTCTTCAGAAAAAGCGCTCCGTATCGTGAAAGCGGCTTTTAAACAGCGCGGGCCGATAGACGGATCATGGATTTACACAGAGCCCGAGCCCTACCAGGTAAACGGAGAAACCATCCAGGTATACAAAACCGGCGTGACACGTTCGGCATTCGGCGAACTGGAGCAATATGAAGTTATGGTCAATGCAAAAACAGGCCAGATTGTCGATGTCATTGATTCTGTCGCCTCATAATCCGGACAAGCAAAAAATAAAGCCCAAAACCATCAGCGTTTTGGGCTTTATTCGGTTACATCGGCCGAATTCGTTTATATACGGGGTGCCACATCGCGTCCTGCACCGCTTGGATCAGATCCTCGGGTTCCGTTTCCGCTACACCGTCCTGAATGGCCGCTTTCGCTACGGCTACCGCCACAGTTGCCGATACCGTCCTGAGATCCTCCACTTTCGGAAGCATCGGCGCCCCCGGCTTGCCGACGTCCACCATACCGGCGATGGCATTCGCGCAGGCAACGAACATATTGTCCGTAATGATCCTTGCTTTTGTCACAATCGTGCCGAGTCCGAGTCCCGGGAATACGAGCGCGTTGTTCGCCTGTCCGATATGGTAGGTAACGCCGTTATACGCGACAGGCGGGAATGGACTTCCCGTAGTGACAAGCGCGCGGCCTTCCGTCCATTTAATTAAATCTTCAGGTTTTGCTTCTGATAATGTGGTCGGGTTTGACATCGGCAAAATAGCGGGCCGTTTGACATGTGAGGCCATTTCTTTGACGATTTCTTCCGTAAATGCGCCTGATACAGTGGATGTGCCGATCAGAATCGTCGGCTTGGCCTGACGCACCGTCTCCGCCAGATCAATTGATCCGCCTTCACCGCTGCGGCCGTACTCTTTCACTTCATCAGCTGGGCGCGCGTACGGAACCTGAAAATCACGCAAGTCCTTCATATCATCCGTTAACAATCCGTTTCTGTCGATACACCAAAAATGGCTGTAGGATTCATCTTCGCTTAATCCGTCATGCACCATGGCTTCGCGCAGCTGCTCAGCAATTCCGATACCGGCCGTTCCCGCACCGAAGACGACGACTTTATGCTCTTTTAAAGGCACTTTTGATGCTTTCGCACACGCTAAAACAGCTGCAAGCGATACTGCGCCCGTTCCTTGAATGTCATCATTAAACGTACAGACTTTATCTTTATACCGTTTCAATATGCCGCGGGCGTTAGCCGTACCGAAATCTTCCCAATGAAGCAGCGCATTCGGGAATGTTTCCCGGGCAAGCGAGACATACTCATCAATAAAGCGGTCATATTTCTCGCCGCGCACTCTTGAATGCTGGTTTCCGACATACAGCGGGTCATTTAAGAGGCTTTCCTGATTTGTCCCCGCGTCCAACACGACCGCAAGCACTCGTGACGGATCAATTCCGGCCGCCGCCGTATACACCGCAAGTTTTCCGACAGAAATGGCGATGCCGCCGACGCCCCAGTCACCGATTCCCAGAATGCCCTCGGCATCTGTGGCAACGATTAAGTCAATGTTTTCATTTTTTCCGAACTGCTGAAATGCGGCGCGCATTCCTTCAGGGTCATCTATTGACAAATACAGACCGCGGGGTTTTCTGTACTCATGGCTGTAACGCTGGATCGCGGTGCCGACGGTCGGCGTATATACGATCGGCAGCATTTCGCCTAAATGATCATTTAACAGCCTGTAAAATAACGTTTCATTCCGGTCATGGAGAGCGGTCAAGTAGACATTTTTGCTCAGCTCATCAGGCTGCGAACTGAATTGTTCGTAGGCCCGCCTCGCCTGCTCTTCGATTGTCAATACTTTCGGCGGCAGAAACCCCTCGAGTCCGAGTTCCTCTCTTTCCTCCTGTGTAAAGGCCACCCCTTTATTTAAAAAAGGCGTAGAAAGCACTTCTAATCCGCGCAGAGTTGTTTTGATTTCTCCATCTTTCGTCACTTGAAATTGATTCACCTGTCTCTTCCTTTCAAAGCAATTTGTCTTAGGTTTGCTTTTATTCCCGAAATTCATACAGGTAAATCATCGATCCGCCTATTTTTTCTCCCGTCTGACAGATGCAGCCACTTCGCCGTCTTCTCCCCATTTTACCGCTCTGTAAATCGCGTCGTGATAGAAAATCAGCCAGGCGTCTTTTTCTGCCGCAAACGTCTGCCATTTCTGCTTTTGCGGAATAGAGGTCATCGGATAATCATCATAGGCCAGCACCCATAACGGATTTTTATGGGCGTTCGTCGGCATCAGGTCGGCAAAATGCACAGCCGTTTCCCCTTCGTCTTCTAAGACGATGACGCTGTGGCCGTCGCTGTGGCCGCCGGTGTGGTGCATCGTAATGCCTTCTGTCAGCTGATACTCGTTCTCAAAGGTTTCGACCTGATCTTGTACCGCCTCCCAATTTTCTCTCCAGTATGTATTTTTCGATCTGATATTAGGGTTTCTCATTTCGCGCCACTCTGTCGCAGAAGTGATAATGCGGGCATTCGGGAAAACAGAGACAAGCTCCTCTCCGCTGTATTCCGTCAGGCCGCATGCATGGTCAAAATGAAGATGGGTCATCGCGGCAATATGAATGTCCTCACAGGAAAGCCCGAGTTCACGAAGAGATTGTTTCAGATTGGATTCCTGTGTTACGCCGTAATTCCTTTTTTGTTTATCAGAGAATTTCCCTCTGCCGATACCCGCGTCAATCAATATATTCAGGCCGTTTTTTCTGATCAGAATCGGGTCTGTTCTTAATTCAATCTGGTTTTTGTCATTTACGGGGTATTTTCTCGACCATAAAGGCTTCGGGACAACGCCGAACATCGCTCCTCCATCCATATGCGTTACACCGCCGTCCAGCCATGTTAATGAAATATTCCCAATATTCAATGTCTCCATCTTGATCCCTCCTGATGTAATGGTAGCAAATGGCGGCATAAAAAAACAGACTCCCGCATCAGAGTCTGTCTTTTGTTCTCCATTCAACTTCGGCCCGGTAAATCGGCTGGCCGAGCGCGGAGAATTTTTCTTCGTATTCTGTCATAATATTGCCCTTCGGATCGCTGTTGTGCAGATCAAGGCTGACTTCCGTCAGAAGCAGGCCGTATTCGGAAAAGCTTTTCAGAGAGTATTCGAATAAACCGCGGTTATCGGTTTTAAAATGAATCTCACCTGTTTCGCCCATCACTTCTTCGTATTTTTTCAAGAACGTTTTAAATGTTAAACGGCGCTTTTCGTGACGGTTTTTCGGCCACGGGTCAGAAAAGTTTAAATATACGCGCTTGATTTCTCCCCGTTCAAATACGTCATTCAGTGTTTCCGCGTCTATATTTAACAAACGGACATTGTGAGCCTCGCTGTCCTTTACTTTTTGAACGGCAGTGACGATGACGCTTTTAAACAGCTCAATTCCGATATAGTTGATATCCGGATTCTGCTTGGCCATTCCTGAAATGAACTGCCCTTTTCCCGTACCGACTTCAATGTGGATCGGGTTGTCATTGCCAAAGACCGTGTTCCACCGCCCTTTATACTGAGCCGGATCACTGATGGCGATGTCAGCGTTTTCTGCCAGAAAATCATTCGCCCAAGGTTTATGGCGCATTCTCATATGATTGACACCTCTATCTATAATTTCGAGTAACAACATACCATGAAACATAAAGAGCCGCAAGCGCCTTTTAAAGGCGCCGGCTGCATAAAAAAAGAGGCTCCCCGGTCCGGAACACTCATGTGATGCATAAAACCGCACCGCTTTGCACAATGTATGACACAGAAAGGATGTGTATATGAATCATGGGCTTAACAAGCGAACATCAGGTCCGGTTATTAAAGGACATATTGGCCGACCATCAATTGGATTGCTGCGGCACGGTTGCCGAGTATGAACAGCTGGAGCGCGTCATCAAATCACTGATGGCCAACACCGGGCTTGATTCAAATATAAAAAACGTGCTCGAGGATGTCTACCGCTACAGCCAGTCCGGCATCACGGCCGATTCCATCGACACGCATATTCAGGAGCACCAAAACCATTTGTCCCAATGGGTGGAGCAGATGGATTCGTACTCCTGACTACTTGACAATCCGCTTCATCAGGGCATGAAGCTCTTCCATGGCATCATGATACGCTTTGTCGTTTCCTTTTGATTTATGCCAGGCGATGAAGGTGATGGTCTCTGATAACATGTACCACGCCATCCGCAGCCGAAGCCCTTCCGTAAGCTTCATGCCGTACATCCCAAGCCAGCTGTCCCACGCTGGCTCTTCGACGTAATGATACAATAAAGGGCCGAGATCCATGGCCGGATCGGCTATCATGGCGCCGTCCCAATCTATTAAATACAGCTGGTTGTCTTCAGACAGAAGCCAGTTATTATGATTCACATCACAATGGCAAACGACTTTTTCACCGAATTGCACCTGATCCACATGAGCTTCCAAATAAGCAAGGCCTTCCTGAATAAGCGGCGAAAATTGCCGCACGGCAAAGACGGCCTGCTTCAGCTGCGACAAAAGGGCGCCCGGATCAAGCGGTTCTTTTCCCAATCTTTTCAGCATGTCGAGCAAAGCTTTTGATGTGTGGATTTTGCGGAGCAGCTCAGCCACCGGGCGTCCGCTCATATCCTTTGCCTTCAGCTCCCTGCCCGCCATCCAATGCTGAGCCGTAATGACGTCTCCGTTTTCCATCCGTTTCGTCCAAACCAGCTTCGGAACAATGCCTTCGGCGGATAACACGGCTAAAAAGGGCGAGCTATTACGTTTTAAAAAAAGCTGTTGGCCGTTATGTTTCGCATAATATGCATCTCCTGTAGCTCCTCCGGCGGGGAAGATCTCCCAATCGCTACCTAGTAATTGTCCCAACCAGTTCATATCAATGTTCAACCCATCATTTCTTAAAATATTTTAGAATAGGCCTCCAGCCTTTCTCTATTGGCGGAGCGTCCTGTCATAAACAATTTCATGAGAATAAAAAAGACAGCTATTGAGAGTCTCATATGCTAATCAATAGCCGTCCTATAAATTTTAGCGCTACAGCACAAACTTCGTCAAGCAAAACTAGCAAGAACACCTGTGAATTCTGAAGATTTATGCCGGAACCGCTCTTTGCCGTGAAACATTTGACGGGTTTCATTTGTTTATTATGTTTTTATTTTCAACGGCGTACCGCCCGGCATAAGCCGAAACGGCGTCGTTCCGATCAGCTCGCCGTCAGCGTGAAACGGAATTTTCCCATCTGTTTCAAAAACGAATTCCTTCCCCTTTATCATCGTCACTCCGTCCATTTTGATATGCCGGCCGAAGCTCATCGCCCATAAAAAACGATACAGCGAGAAAAAGGACAGGTTTTCTGCGATGACAATATCAAAATGGTTTTGACGGGGATTTGCTGAAGGCGCCGCTTTCATGCCGCCTCCGTAATAAGGGTGATTAGCCGCAATGACAAACCAGACATTGCGGAATTCACGCCTCTGGCCGTCTGCCGTGCAAACAAACCTGAACGGCTGAAACCCCGAGGCCGTATGTAAATGCGCGAGCGGGTAAATCACAAAGCCGAGACGCAAAAACCGAAGAACGCGCGATAACGGAAAATTCGCGGCTGCCTTCAAAACTGAGGCATCGAAGCCGACAGACAGGTGGTTAATAAAATAAAGTGATTGCGCTTTGTCATGAAAAAAGTTGATGTTTCCCGCAAAAAATTTCCGTGTGAGCGGGCGGTGCAGACTTTTGATTTCTTGGAGAAGCGCCGACTTCTTAATACCGAGCCCTTTGGAAAAGTCATTGTACGAACCGGCAGGCACAAAGGTCAGCTCAATCTGATCCGTTCCTTTCAGTCCGTTAATGACTTCATGCATCGTCCCGTCACCGCCGATCACGAACAGCCGCTTAAGCTTATGATCCTGCATCATTGAAATCTGCCTCGCCAGCACCTCCGCATGTCCGGGATGCCCGGTCAAAAAAGAGCGGTGGCTGACCCCGCGCCTGGTCAGCTCTTTTTGAACTGATTTCCAGACACGCCGGCCCCGCCCGCCTCCCGAGACCGGATTAATAATAAAAAAACATTGACTCATCGTTTGTTTTCACCTGCTTCATAGATGAAGAGACAGCCGGCAAACGTCCGTTTTAATCAAGCCATTCCTGTCTCCGGCTTGAATCGCTTAAGCCGTAAGACAAAAGAGCCTTCGCCGCCTTCAGCTGGTGGTGCTTGATCGGCGCCGTATTTTTCTGCTGCTTTTCCAGCCACTCCGCGGCAGTCCGTTTGTCAGCTATTTCCAGCCCGTACGGCGGCTCCGGGTAATCAATATAAGACGTTCTGCTGAGCAAAAGCTTCCGCACGGGAATGTCGGCCTGCTTTTCTTTTACGATTTGCGAAACGACCGAGCCCGTCCGGTGCAGGCTGAGAGACGGATTCAATACTTGACGCGTGCTGCCGGAGCCCCTTTCTTCCCAAAAACGGTGTTTTGATCCGATATATACGCTGTCCTCTTCCGCTTCCATAAAAGCAGCGCAGAAAATCTCCAGCGGCGAGATGATGATCATGCTCAGTTCAACGGACGCCTGCTGAATTTGCAGAACCGGATGATACATCACAAAATAGGAATCGGGCAGCTTTTGAGCCAGCATTTTTAACATCCCGTCCCTTTTGACCGCCTGCGAAAGCTCAGACTTTTGAGAAAGCGTGGAGCTCGCCCATTTTAATTGAAAGTCATACAGCTGATCTTTGAAAAAAGGCGCGAGCTCAGACTTTCGAGACGGGAGATTCCCGAACAGCGCCTCTTCTCCCTCCGGCTCATCAAACCATTGGTGCCTCTTTTCATTTATATCGGCCGTATTTTCTTCTTTTCTCTTTTTTAAGGAAAATTTTTTCCTGGCCGGCGCTTGATCGGTTTCCCCGCCGGCAGCCGTTTCCGTTTCCGTTTCTTCCGTTATCCGGTCAAACGCTTCAAGAAGCGCCTCCCAGCGTTCTTTCTTCAGCCGGATAAACTGGTTCATATAATGGTATGGATCAAGTTCATATCTGGATATGCAGTCGTGAATTTTGATGATCTGTGCCATGTGATTTCTCCACTCCGAATATTTGTTTATGTCAATTGAAACTGTGCGATTTCTTCGTATTTAGGCGATCGGTCAAGATGGGTCTGAAACAGGGAAAACCGGCTGACGGCACTTTGCACCCTGCCGCTTTCAAACGGCATATCGTCAGGAAACGGCCGGTCTCCCGCCCACTTCCGCGCCATCGTCATATGAGGGTGATACGGCCGTTTTTCCACTTGAAAACCGGCTTTCAAAACAGCCTGTTTTGTTTTTTCCCGCAAATCAAAGAGCAGTTCATTCCGTTCGGGCTCAAGGTGAAGCACTCTCGGCTGTCTGCGGTCGCCGAAAATATCCAGATGCTGAAACTGTACGGTAAACGGCTGCGCTGCCGACGCAGCATCTGCGAGCAGAGACGATAATTTCGCAAGCCGTTCTTCATCCGCGGCTCCGAGAAAAATGAGTGTAATATGATAGTCATGCGGGTGCACCCATTTTTTGAATGATAACGCCGGCTCCTTTTTGGCTGCTTCCCAAATCGGTTCAGCAATGTCAGCCGGAATCGGAATGCCGATAAAATAATGCGGCAATGAAGCTTTCATACGAGGATCTCCCCCTCTTTGGTTATGGTGTTATTATAAAACGGATAAGCGGAGAGGAGAACCCTGTCCGCTCATTATGATAGGATATTATGTACCGAACGTTTTATACGGAAAGGAATGAGCCGGCCTTGAAAATCGTAAACAGCACGGCGGAGCTGATCGGCGGCACACCGATCGTAAAGCTCAATCGCCTTCAGCCAGAACATGCAGCACAGGTCTATTTAAAATTAGAATCGTTTAACCCGAGCGGCAGTGTCAAAGACAGAGCGGCTTACAATATGATCATTGAAGCGGAAAACAGCGGGCATTTAAAACCCGGCTCTGTCATCATCGAACCGACAAGCGGCAACACAGGCATCGGCCTGGCGATGAACGCGGCGGCGCGCGGCTACAAGGCAATTCTCGTCATGCCTGACACGATGACGAAAGAACGCATCAACCTCCTGAAAGCGTACGGCGCGGAGGTTGTGTTAACATCGGGGGCGGAAAGAATGCCCGGCAGCATCAAAAAAGCGAAAGAACTCGCCGAACAGATTCCGGGAAGTTTTATCCCGATGCAATTCGATAACGGCGCAAATCCAGATGCCCACCGAAAAACGACCGCCATTGAAATCTATCAGGCCGTTCAGCAGCTCAACAGACCGCTCGGTGCTTTTGTGGCAACGGCGGGAACGGGCGGAACCATTACCGGAACCGGAGAAACGCTGAAGGAGCTTTTCCCGGATATGATTGTTCATGTCGCCGAGCCTGCGGGATCTCCCGTCCTGTCTGGCGGAAAACCCGGCGCTCATAAGCTTGTCGGGACAAGCCCCGGATTTATTCCCGGCATACTGAATCAGGACGTTTACGATGAAATCATGAAAATATCTGATGAAGAGGCGTATACGACAACACGGCGTCTGGCCCGGGAAGAAGGTATACTCGTCGGCCCGTCTTCAGGCGCCGCCTGCTTCGCCGCCATTGAAACCGCAAAACGCCTCCCTCCCGAACAGATCGTCATCTGTATGACGGCCGATACGGGAGAACGTTATTTATCAACGGATTTATGGTCATTTGAATGATAAAAAGGGATGCCGCTTTCGGCGTCCCTTTTTTATCACTTGGCAAGCTCATAAATGGCTTCGGCGTATAAAGCGGTTGACCGGAGAAGGTCATCGATTTCAATGTACTCATCCTTTTGATGCGCGCTGTCAGGCCGGCCGGGGAACAGCGGCCCGAACGCGACGCCCGCCGAAAGGGATCTCGCATACGTTCCTCCGCCGATTGAAATCAGATCCGCTTTCTTTCCCGTCTGTCCTTCGTAAACCTTTTGAAGCGTCTTTACGAGCGGATGATCGGCAGAAACGTGGTGCGGTTTGCTGTCTTTAAATTCTTCAAGCCGGAATTCTTCAGCAGACGTAAAAGCATCACGGATGACTTTGCTGTCTGAAGTGACGGGATAACGGATGTTGATGCCGAGTTCTCCTTCCTCACCCTTTCTGTATGTAAAGGTGCCGACATTCAATGTAAGCTCTCCGCTGATGTCATCCCTGCAATCAATTTTCAGTTTTTTGCCTCGTGTATCATTTAAAAAATAGTCACTGACGGTTTTGACAAAGTGCTTTCCGGCTTCATCCAGCTCTGTTCCGTTAAGGCATTCAGCAAGCTTTAAGCCGGCATTGACACCATTATCCGGTTCCATCGCGTGGCATGATTTTCCGTATACCCGAAGCGTCAGTTTTCCATTTTCCGAAACTGCTTCACCCTGTGTTTTTGACTGCTCAAGCCATTTGCTGAAATATGCGTGCACGGCATCAAGACCGTCCCCTTCAATAACCGCTTCAGCCGCATCCGGCACCATGTTCAAGCGCAGTCCTGAACGGAATGACAGAAGCCCATTTTTTGCGTCTTTGTCAGAAGCGCTTTTTACAATGCGCAGTGATGCATCTATAATTCCTTTTTCCGCGTTAATGATCGGAAAATCCGCGTCAGGAGCAAAGCCGATGTCAGGCATTTTTTCGTGTTTGAAGTAGTGATCCACGCATCTCCAATCACTTTCTTCATCCGTTCCGATGATGATTCTCACGCGTTTGGATAAAGGGAGCTGCATGTCTTTGACGATTTTCAGCGCATAAAACGCCGCCATTGTCGGTCCTTTATCATCTATGGCGCCTCTGGCATATATCCGGCCGTCCCTGATATCGGCTGAAAACGGATCGCTCGTCCAGCCGTCTCCGGGCGGAACGACATCGACGTGGCACAAAACGCCGACGATTTCGTCACCCGTTCCCCATTCAATATGGCCCGCATAGCCATCAAGATTCTTTACGGTGAAGCCTTCTTTTTCACCGAATTCCAGCAGTGACGTCAGGCTGGCATTGACGCCTTCTCCAAACGGCCGGCCGGGACCGGCTGTTGATTCGTCCATTACGCTGTTGATCTGCAAAAACTTCTGCGTGTCACGGATCAGATCTTCTTTGTTTCTGATGACTTCAACTTCCCAGTTCATCACAAATCCCCTTTCTTGATAAAGACTTGCAAAATGTCGATAAAACGAATAATATAGATGATGTTTTGAAAAAATGTTCGTCATTGGAGGTACTTATGTTTCATCTCGACAAGCATCAAACGACAATAAAAAGAGAAATTACCGCGGGATTGACCACCTTTTTCACAATGGTGTATATCATTGTCGTCAATCCGGTGATCCTTTCCAATGCGGGAATTCCGTTTGACCAGGTGTTCACCGCGACGATTATCGCTTCCATTGTCGGAACTTTATGGATGGCTCTCGCTGCGAATTTTCCGATCGCCATTGCCCCCGGCATGGGCTTAAACGCGTATCTTGCCTTTCACGTTGTCGGCACAGGCAGCGGCATTACGTATCAGACGGCTTTCAGCGCCGTTTTTATCGCGGGAGTCATCTTTATTATTTTATCGTTAACGCCTTTAAGAAAACAACTTATAGAAGCGATTCCGGACAATTTAAAATACGGAATTACGACCGGCATCGGCTTATTTATCGCTTTTATCGGCTTACGCCAATCCGGAATCATCACGGCTGATAAATCTAATCTGGTCGCACTCGGCGATCTTCATTCGCCCGCCGTCATTTTAACGCTTATCGGGCTTATCATCAGTATTGTACTGATGGTGCTGAATGTTAACGGGGCTCTGTTCATCGGCATGGCGCTGACCGCCGTCATTGCCTTTTTGACGGGGCAGATTCATTTCGCGAAAGGATTCATGTCCTTCCCGCACCTGCCGGAGGGGCTTTTGATCACAAATCCGTTCGGAGCCCTCGGGGATGTCGTGCATCACGGTCTGTACGCCGTTGTGTTTTCTTTTCTTCTCGTTACGATTTTTGACACGACCGGCACCATGATCGGTGTCGCCGAACAAGCGGGACTGATCAAAAACAATCAGCTGCCGAATGCCAGAAGAGCGCTTTTGGCTGATTCGACCGCTACGACGGTGGGAAGCATCTTCGGCACCAGCCCGACGACCGCGTTCGTTGAATCTTCAGCAGGTGTGGCGGCCGGCGGAAGAACGGGTCTGACAGCGCTGACGATTGCCGTTATGTTTGCCGTTTCCATGTTTTTCAGCCCGCTTGTCAGCGTCTTATCGGAAGTGTCCGCGATTACGTCACCGGCTCTGATTATTGTCGGCAGCCTGATGATGGGTGCTGTGTCGAATATCCGCTGGAATGAGCTTGACGAAGCGTTCCCGGCCTTTCTCGTCATTTTGGCGATGCCTTTAACGTCCAGTATTTCAACCGGAATCGCTCTCGGCTTCATTTCATATCCGCTTGTTAAAGCAGCTAAGAAAAAATGGCGCGAAATCCATCCTCTAGTCCTCCTCTTCGCCGTGCTGTTTTTTATTCAGCTTTTTATTTTGAACGGACATTAAGAAAAATCCCTTTCCTTTTCGGAAAGGGATTTTTACATATAAAGAACGGAAAGAATCGCGGCAATGAGACACCAGGCGGAACAGATAATTTGAATGACGGTTAATGCGCTGTTTCGCGCCCGGAAATAGTCATCGCTGTCTCTCTTGATACCGCTTAAAACCGGTTTATCCGTGATCCGGTCAAATAAAAGTGACGCGGCATAGCGGCTGACGATCGCAAATAAAATAAGGACTGCCGGCTTCACTAAGAGCGGAAGAACGAGAATAAGAGCCGTAAAAGCCGCGGTTAAAAGGTAAAGCTGCCGGAGATACCCGCCGTTTCGGATCAGCACTTTAAAGAACAATTCTTTCCACGCCGTATACGCCGACCGTTTTGTAAAGATGTGCTTTGAGCCGGGATATAAAAACGGCTTGTTCCGCCCTTTATTTTTACCATTCGGGAGCTGCACATCATGGCTGAGCATCAAAACAGAGGCCGCAAATGAAAGCTTCCGCCTGTTCTCCTCAAGCACTTCTTCCTCAAAGGCTGATAATGTCTCCGTCCCTTTCCAAATCAAAAAAGCGGAACAGATGAACAATATACATCCCGCCGGCCAAAGCCAATACCATTCGGCGGCATAGACGATCATAAAAAACGCACCCGCCATCAGAACCATCACTTTCAGCCAGCCCGCCGCCTGATTCCCGAATGTCCGCCTGCTGTTTTTCCTGTGCCGGTGCACCGCTAATATCGCGGTATGGAAGCCGAACAGACAGCAAAACATACCTGAATATGCCGGTAAGGTACAGTCACCGTACTGGCGCCATAAGGGAAATAATAATACGGCAAGCGCACCCCATTTGATAAGGGAAAGGAACATCGAATACAAAAGCGCGTACCGTTTCAGCTTTTGCATCAGATGTTTTGCATGCACCAAAAACACGTGATCCGCTTCCAGCAAAAAGGTATGAATAAAACCCGTGCACAACAGCAGGGCACTGAATACATACAGCCAGCCCCATCCTAATACTCCTGCCGCTCCACTAAGAAGCCCCCTGCCGTTCAGCCATTCAGCATATTGATAAACGGTAAATGCGGCAGCGGGAAGAACGATATACAGCGCGACCGTCCAATCAATGACCGTCTGAAACACCTTCCATTGATACCGCCAATAATGAAACAGCCTTTGAAAAAACAGAGCCCGCCCGGTCATCGCTGACTGCTCCGAACCGCTGAATAAAAGCAATCCAGCAGTGAACGGCTCCCCGTTTTTTCCTGAAGCTCCTCTAATGTGCCTTGAAGAAGCAGATCGCCCTGATCCAGCAAATAAAATCGGTCGCAGATTTTTTCCGCCGTATCCAGAACATGCGTGCACATCAAAATCCCCGCGCCCCTTTCTTTCTCAGCAATCAGCATGTCGGTAAACAGCTTTGTTGAGATCGGATCAAGTCCGATAAAAGGCTCATCAATGATGTAAATATCCGGCTTCGCCAAAAATGCCTGTATGAGCATCAGCTTTTGCTGCATCCCTTTTGAAAAACCGGAAGGCAAATCATGTTTTACAGACGTCAGCGAAAACTCTTCAAGCAGCCGCCCTGCCCGCTCACGGCACTCTTCCCCTTCTATACCCCGCAATGACCCGGTCAGCTCGAGGTGCTCCCAAAGCGTCAGTTCATCGTAAAAACTCGGACGCTCCGGTATGTAAGCATAAGAAGAATCATTCCACTCAATACCGCCTTCTATATCCCGGGACAGCCCGAGAACCGCCTTTATCACTGTACTTTTCCCCGCGCCGTTCGCTCCGATTAAACCGGAAATTTCACCAGCGTTGACTGACAGAGATACATCAGAAATCACCTTCGGCCTGTCAGCATAACCGGCGCAGACAATGTTTGCATTCAATAATTCTCCCAAACTTCTCACTCCCCCGTTTTCATACGGACATGTATAAAAAAAGTTTCAGTTTCCATAATAATAAAAGCGGGCCGGACATAGTAATGCACCAAGGCTGTACCCATTTGAAAAAATTACCTGCGCTTATTCCTAGATTCATGTCGTCCATATCGTGTATAATGGAGGCAGTTAAAAGAGAAAAAACAGAATGTCATCCTTTGTTGCTTATTCGTACGAAGTTTTAGAGTCGAAAGTTGTGGTATATCAAGTCCATCCGATCTTATGATAGGGAGTGGTTTTTTGAAACCTTCAACAAATCGTATGCTGACTCGGATTAAATCAGTTTACATGTTCATCCAGGAAAAAGGCCTTGTGACAACACAGGAACTGGTTGATGAATTCGGCATTACACCTAGAACCATTCAGCGAGACTTAAATGTGTTAGCATACAATGATCTTGTTCATAGTCCTAGCCGAGGCAAGTGGGAGACAACACGAAAAAAAGTGAAAATTACATCTTAAGCGAACAATTACATAAGGCCCTTTTCGGCCTGACATGCTGCAAGGCAAAGCAGCGTCTTTGCCTTGTTTTTTGTTCCTCTATATAAAAAGCCCAAAACAAATCTGTTTTGGGCTTTTCTGATATCGATTACACTTCTGCGCCTCTCAGCGTTTCGAGCTCCTCTTCAGTCAGCTCGCGGAATTCTCCCGGTTTAAGATCCGGGTCAAGAGAAACAGCGCCCATCGAAAGCCGCTTCAAATAAGCCACTTCATTTCCGACAGCCTTTGCCATCAGCTTCACCTGATGATATTTGCCTTCTGTAATGGTCAAGTGTATCACCGTTTCATCCGGGCTTTCTGTAATAATTTCAACGGCTGCCGGCTTCGTCTTATAGCCTCCTTCAATGACGACGCCTCTTTCCAGATGAACGATGTCTTCCGGTGACAGAGGTGAAATTAACCGGACCTCATATGTTTTAGGCACATGCTTTTTCGGAGAAAGGAGGCGATGAGCGAGCTGCCCGTCATTGGTCAGAAGCAAAAAGCCTTCCGTATCCTTATCAAGACGTCCCGCCGGAAACGGTTCAAATCGCTGTTCTTCAGGCGTCAGCAGATCAACCACCGTTTGCTGGCGGCTGTCTTCTGTAGCGGACAGCACTCCTTGCGGCTTATTCATCATGACATAAATAAATTCACGATAGTCTGCCGGCTCTCCGTATACCGTGATGTCCTGTTTTTCCGGGTCGACATGGGTTTTCACATCTTTCGCCGGCTCTCCGTCAATCATGACAGCCCCGGCCTTGACGATTTTTTTCACATCTTTTCTTGAGCCGAATCCGCTGTTGGCAAGCAGCTTATCAAGTCTCATCCTGATCCTCTCCTTTAAAAAGAAAAGCCCGCGATAAGCGGACTATTCATTATTTCTCAATGGGCGGAATGCCTGCCTCTCCTCAAAACGCGGGGCAGACGGTTTCCAAACATTTTCTGTAAAAATCCGATTCGGTACGCGGCAAACATGTACACCGCACCGCCGACAGCGGCGCAGACAAAGACGACAATCGCCGCATGCATCTGGCCGCTTTGGTATGTTACAAAGAAGCTGAGCAGCCATTGAGTCAGCTTGACCGCGACTCCCATCACAACGGACAGGACTGCGATTAAAATGACCCGTTTTATAAGTACCGTATACGAATAGCCCGCATGGCGCTTAATCATGATAAAACCGTACAGAAGAGAAGCGATATAACCGAGCGCCGTTGCCAAGATGGCCCCGTCTCCCTGAAACAGCTTGATCAGCGGCACGTTCAGCACCACTTTGATAATGACGCCGATGAAAAGGCTCACGACAGCAAATTTCTGCTTATTAATCCCTTGCAGGATCGCGGCGTTTACGGTAAACAGAGAAAACAGAATCGCGACAGGCGCGTACCAGAACAATATATCCTGTCCGATATCCGGGCGAAGACTTTCAGAGCCGTAGAAGAATGTATAGGCCGGACCCGATAACACGGACATCCCGACAACAGCGGGAATAACCAAAAACAGAATGATTTGCATCGTCTGGTTAATCTGCTGGTTCAAAAGCTTATAATTCCTGCTCGTAAACGATTCAGTAATCGTCGGAATCAGCGTCAGACCGAAAGCGGTCGCCAGAGAAACCGGGATCATCACAAGCTTCGGCACATAAAGGGTGACAATCGCAAGCATGTCCTGGCTGATATCCTTATGGCCCGCCGCAATCATCGCTTTATTAAACGTATTCGTATCGATATACGAATACAAAGGAATCGCCAGTCCGACAAATACGTAAGGAGCGGCATAACTGAAAAGCTCAATGAACATTTTTTTATAACTTAAGTTCGCAGACGGGACGAGATTCGGCTTCATCGCCAGAAGATCGCCCTTCCGCTTATTCCAGTAAATATAAAGGACGACAAGCCCTCCGAATGATCCGATCAGCGCCGCGAAAGTCGCGTATCCGACTGCGATGACAAGGCCGCCGTTGATCACTCTTAAAATCAAATACGTTGCGCCCAATAAAAAGATGATCCGGGCAAGCTGCTCCACAACCTGTGAAACGGCTGTCGGCCCCATCATCTGATGACCTTGGAAAAAACCGCGCACAAGACTCATAATCGGCACGACCAAAAGTGCCAGACTGACCATCCGGATCACATAAACGACGTGGTCAATCGTAAGTCCGTTGTTACTCGTGCCGCCGAGAGATGTTTCCGCAAAAAACGGCGCCGAAATATAAAGAATTGAAAAAGCGATCATCCCGGTTACGAGCATAACCGACATTCCCGCTCTCAGCATCCGCCTGCTCGTCTCATAGTCTCCTTTGGAGTTATATTTCGAGACAAATTTTGAAACCGCGGCGGGAAATCCCATCGTGGCAATGTTTAAAAACAGTGTATATTGATTATATCCGTATTGAAACAAAGCTCCGCCCGTCGCTCCGACCATCGCTCCGAACGGGATCAGATAAATCATCCCTAAAATCCGCGATATATAGGTGCCGAGCGTCAGCACGAACGTGCCCCTTAACAATTTGCTTGACATGTTTCCTCATCACCATTTTCTACGAAGATTCAACTTTTCTATTTTAACACAACTGGGCAATTAGACGGTAATAATTACAGCGGGAAACTTTTTGGGAAAGCTCTTAAAAAAACAAAATACGTTTAAGGAATCCCTTTCTTTCGCTATAATAGCAGAAAGCGGACATTTCCGCCTATTATATGTGAAAAAGAAAGTTGTTGATGAAATATGAAACATTATGACGTCATTGTGATCGGCGGCGGTCCCTCCGGTTTAATGGCTGCGATTGCCGCAGGCGAAGAAGGGGCGGACGTATTATTAATCGATAAAGGAAACAAGCTGGGACGGAAGCTGGCGATTTCCGGCGGCGGACGCTGCAACGTGACCAACCGCCTCCCCGTTGAAGAAATCATCAAACACATCCCCGGCAACGGCCGCTTTTTATACAGCGCGTTTTCCGAATTTAATAATGAAGATATCATCGACTTTTTTGAAAAACTCGGCATTCAGCTGAAAGAAGAAGACCACGGGCGCATGTTCCCGGTGACGGACAAAGCGCAAAGCGTTGTCGATGCGCTTTTGAACCGATTAAAACAGCTGAATGTCACCATCCGCACAAATGAAAAAATCAAAGAGGTGCGGTACGAGAACGGCAGGACAGCGGGCATTACGACAAACAATGACGAACACATTAACGCAGACGCCGTCATTATCGCGGTCGGCGGAAAATCAGTCCCGCATACCGGCAGCACCGGAGACGGCTATGCATGGGCGGAAGCGGCCGGTCATACCGTGACCGAACTCTTTCCGACGGAAGTGCCGGTTACGTCGTCAGAACCGTTTATTAAACAAAAAACACTTCAGGGGCTGTCCCTTAGAAACACGGCCGTCAGCGTCCTGAATAAAAAAGGCAAACCTATCGTCACACACGTGATGGACATGCTGTTTACCCATTTCGGCTTGTCAGGCCCCGCCATTCTCCGTTGCAGCCAGTTTGTCGTCAAAGAACTGAAAAAGCAGCCCGAAGTCAAACTCCGCATCGATCTGTTTCCCGGCATCAACGAGGAAGAGTTATTTCAAAAGATGCACAAGGAACTGAAAGACGCACCGAAAAAAGCGCTCAAAAACGCGCTGAAGCCGTGGATGCAGGAACGGTATCTGCTTTTTCTTCTGGAACGGAACGGTCTTGATCCGCAGACAAGCTTTACGGAACTGCCGAAGGATCAATTCAGGGCTTTTGTCAAAGACTGCAAACAATTTACGGTTGCCGCTGACGGAACGCTTTCTTTGGACAAAGCGTTTGTCACAGGCGGAGGTGTTTCCGTAAAAGAGATTGAGCCGAAACAAATGGCGTCTAAAAAAATGGAAGGCTTATATTTTTGCGGAGAAATACTCGACATTCACGGTTATACCGGGGGCTACAATATCACTTCAGCCTTTGTCACGGGGCGTCTCGCCGGTTTGAATGCAGGACGTTTCTCACGCTCGCTGTAAATGGTTTAAAGCGCATTTACCTGAGCGTCCGTTGATAATTGACCAAAAACATGATACAGTTTTCTGCGTTTTGTTTCACCTGATTGAGGGAACAGGAAGAAAGGAATGATCTGCAATCGTGCGACCATACTAAAAAAATGGCGTATTGAAAAAAATAGTCAGAGGGTGAGAACGTTTGAAGAAGAACATCTCCAGTGTTTTTTGGATTGTGATTGTCATCACAGCCGCTGCGGTTTTATGGGGGGCCATTTCTCCTGACAGCCTGCAGCAAGTCACTGATACGGCACAAAAATTTATTACGGATTCTTTCGGCTGGTATTATCTGCTGGTCGTTTCTATATTTGTCGGTTTCTGTCTCTTTCTCATTGTGAGTCCGGTCGGCACAATAAAACTCGGAAAACCCGGGGAAAAACCGGAATTCGGCTTATTATCATGGTTTGCCATGCTTTTCAGCGCGGGCATGGGAATCGGTTTGGTATTTTACGGGGCTGCGGAACCGATCAGCCATTACGCCATCAGCTCTCCCTCAGGTGAAACAGAAACACCCCAAGCATTTCGTGATGCGCTCCGGTACACGTTTTTCCACTGGGGGCTTCACGCTTGGGCCATCTATGCGGTCGTCGCTTTATGTATTGCATATTTTCAATTCCGAAAAGACGCGCCCGGTTTGATCAGCAGCACACTGACACCGCTTTTGGGCGATAAAGTAAACGGGCCGATCGGCAAAGCAATTGACTGTATCGCGGTGTTTGCGACCGTTGTCGGTGTTGCGACAAGCTTAGGGCTCGGAGCGACTCAGATCAACGGCGGTCTGCATTATTTATTCGGCATTCCGAAAACATTTTCCATTCAGCTGATCCTGATCGCTGTCGTGACCGTGTTATTTTTGATTTCTGCATGGAGCGGAATCGGCAAAGGGATTAAATACTTAAGCAATACCAACATGGCGCTCGCGGCTATTTTAATGATCTTTATGCTCATTGCAGGCCCGACGGTGCTGATTATGAACTCATTTACCGATACTATCGGCCAATACATCCAAAATATCGTGCAGATGAGCTTTCGCTTGTCTCCGAATGATCCCCAAAAACGCGAATGGATTAACAGCTGGACCATTTTCTATTGGGCCTGGTGGATATCCTGGTCGCCGTTTGTCGGCATTTTTATCGCCCGTGTATCAAGGGGCCGGACGATCCGGGAATTTTTAATCGGGGTGTTGGTGACACCTTGTATATTGGCTTTCTTATGGTTTGCAATCTTCGGTGTATCCGCGATGGATCTTCAGCAGAAAGGCGTATTCAATGTCGCGGGAATGTCAACGGATACGATGCTGTTCGGCGCACTCAGCCACTATCCGCTGACAATGGTGACATCCGTATTAACGCTTGTTCTGATCGCTGTATTCTTTATTACATCAGCGGATTCAGCGACATTTGTGCTTGGAATGCAAACGTCTTACGGCTCATTAGACCCTTCAAACCGGGTGAAAATCATCTGGGGCGTCATCCAGTCCGCCGTAGCAGCGGTTTTATTATATTCCGGCGGTCTTGCCGCACTGCAAAACACGGCCATTCTCGCCGCGGTTCCGTTTTCAGTCGTGATTCTTCTGATGATTGTGTCTCTGTACAAGTCATTAGCGAGCGAGAGAAAAGGAATCAAACAAGCGGAGAAATACCAAAAACCGAGAAGTCCCCGCGTCAAAAAAGCATAATGCACAAAGAAGTCCGGCATTTCGTCCGGGCTTCTTTATTTTCGGTATAAAATGAGAGCGGAAAAACAATAAAGCTGCTCACCTTCAGGATCACAGGCCGCCGCTACCGTATATTTAATATCAACGAGCTGTTCATCAGAAATCCCCTTTAAAAAAGTATTGACTTCCGTCTGCAGATCCTTTTCATGCTCCTCATCAAAAACAGCTATCTTCAGCACATCACCCTCTCCTTTCTCTATCAATTTATTCCGGTTCAATTGAAATATGATAGAGAAAAACAGATTTTCTTTTTTACTGATTTTTTTACTAAAAGTGACCAAAAATAGTTGTTGAAAACGCTTACTCACGTATGATAACATCACTTTAACAATAACCAAGTCATTTCTGTTTAGTAAATATTTAGTAAAAAGGAGATGCGAAATGGTCCGTCTCAAAGATATTGCCTTACAGGCATCTGTATCCAGCGCGACAGTATCGAGAATTTTGAATAAGGATGACTCTTTAGCCGTGACTGATGAAACAAGAGAAAAAGTTCTGAGGATCGCTGATGAGCTGGGCTATCAGCCGTCGGCAAAAAGACGGAAGAACCGCAGCCGCAGCGATTCAGCGCCCCTGATCGGCGTTGTCAGCTGCCTGTCACCCGAAGAAGAACGGCAGGACCCTTATTTTTCAGCGATCCGAAAAGGCATTGAGGAAGAATGCTTTCGGCAAAAAGTTTTTATCACATCTTCTATCCATCTCGGTTCTTTTCAAGAGCATATGTTTCACGAACTGGACGGCGTGATCGTAATCGGCAGCCTGCAAGACGAGGCGCTTACGAATATCAGCGCCGCTTTCAGGCACGCGGTATTTGTTAACGGCACCCCCGATCCCGCCCGCTACGATTCCGTCAGCGTGGATTTTTATGCCGCAGCGCAAAAGGCGATAGAACATCTTCTGTCGCTCGGTTACCAGCGGCTCGGTTATATCGGCGGCCGGGAGCGGGAGCATACCGTCATAGACGGTGTAAACAGCAATAAAACGATTGAGGATAAGCGTCTGACCGCTTTCTTACAAATGGCCGGCGCCGAGCCGGAGCATGTACTGATCGGCGAATACAGCATGCACGAAGGGTTCCGGCTGATGAATGAAGCCATCAAAGGCGGAAGTCTCCCCGATGCCTTTTTTATCGCAAGTGATTCGATGGCTGTCGGCGCTTTAAAAGCCTTGCAGGAAGCCGGTCTTCAAGTCCCGCGCGATACGGCGGTTGTCAGCTTCAACGGAATTGATGAGGCAGAATACGCCAGCACGCCGTTATCAACGGTAAAAGTATACACGGAAGAGATGGGCCGCACGGGTGTCAAATTGCTTCTCGACCGTTTAAACGGCAGAACCGTCCCGCTGAGCGTGACGCTCCCCACTTCATTGATTGTCAGACAAAGCTGCGGCTCACAAGAAAGGAGGTGACGTGTCCCGCAGCGTTTATATCATATTTAAAGGAGGAAAAGATGAAACGCTTACTGGCTTTGTTTCTTTCTTTTACTTGCATGATCCTTCCCGGCTGCTCGGCAGAACAGAGCGGCTCCGGAGAAAAGCAGAAAACATTGACAGTCTATTCCACCATATCCTCAGACAGCGAACGCGCCGTATTCAGAAAGTTGGCTGATTCATTCCAAAAAGAACATCCGGACATTCAAGTAAACGTTCATTTCCCAGGCAATGACTACGAAAATATGATGAGGGTCAGAATGGCAGCCGGTGACATGCCCGACCTTTTCGACACACACGGCTGGGCCAAAATCCGCTACGGAGAATATACCGCCGACCTCAGCGGCATGTCTTGGACGAAGCGGCTCGATCCGAATTTAAACAGCATGCTCAAAGACGCCAAAGGCAGAATATACGCCTTCCCTCTGAATCAGGCAAAGGACGGACTGGCCTACAACCGCACGTTGTTGGAAAAATACGGAATCAAACCGCCGGAAACAATGGATGATTTTATGAAGGCATTGAGACAGATTAAAGAAAAAAGCGGCGGAACAGTCACCCCCTTCTGGTTTGCCGGCTATGAGAAAAGCTCCTTTGCCCAATATTACGATCAATTCGCCGCACCGCTTCTCATCACAGATCCCGCACACCGTTACAAAAAACAACTGTTAAACGGAACCTTCCGCTGGACACACTTCACCTATTTATCTGACAAACTGAAAGAGATGCAAAAGGAAAACGTGCTCAATATAGATGCCGTGACGGCAAAACGGTCCCAGCTCATTGAACTGATGGCGCAAAACAAAATCGCCTTTACGCTGCAGGGCGGCACCCTCGGCCAAGACGTCGCTCAAATCAATCCGAAGGTAAAAGTCGGCATCATACCGACCCCGGCCGTCCACAAGGGAGACGCGCCGGTTTGGATCGGAGGCGAACGTTACACGCTGGCGGCATTCAAGGATTCCCCGCGGCTTGAAGAAGCGAAACAGTTTATCGCATTTATGGCCCGACCCGAGCATGCAAAATCAATTGCCGAAGCGACCTCGCTTCCGGCCGGATTAGTGAATGTGCAAACGGATATTTTCTACTCAAATGACAATAAGCGCTATCAGCATATTAAGGTGCAGCCTTATTTTGACCGCCTTTATTTGCCGAACGGAATGTGGGATGTGATGGGAACAGCCGGGCAGGAGCTGATGGCCGATATCTTAACCCCCGCTGAAATTTCAGCGAAACTCGGCAGGGAATATAAGCGGCTCCGGCTTCAATCTGATTCACAGGGAGCTGAAAAAGAATGAGTGATCTTGCAAGAGAAACCCAAGGATTTCAACATCAAAAGCCGGTAAAATCCGCGTCACTATGGTGGATGTACGTTCCCGCCCTTGCCACGGTTTTTATTTTCATGATTTTTCCGTTTGTCAAAGGCGCTTTTATTACGTTCACAAACTGGAACGGCTTCTCACAAACGTATCAATGGGTGGGAGTCACTCAATATAAAAGGCTTTTTACAGATCCGGACACGTGGCTTGTTGTGAAAAACACTTTGCTTTACGGCATCGGAAGCACTTTTTTTCAGAATATGCTCGGACTTTTATATGCGCTGCTTTTGAATCAAAGCCTAAAAATGAAGGCGCTCACAAGAACGATCGTCTACTTGCCCGTCATTATCAGTCCGCTGATAATGGGATACATTTGGTATTTTATTTTCTCATATGACGGGGGTGCGCTGAATGATGTGCTTGGCGCACTGGGAATCGGTCCTGTCAACGCCTTGGCAAGCCCTGCGGCAAACCCGTGGATTATCGTCATGATTAACACGTATCAATACGCAGGCATTGCGATGATTGTATATTTGGCGGGGCTGCAAAGCATTCCGAAAGATTATTACGAGGCCGCAAAAATAGATGGCGCGGGAGGTCTTCAGCCGTTTTTCACCATCACCCTGCCTTTATTGATGCCGGCTGTCACCATCAACATGGTCATCAATATCATCGGCGGGCTGAAGCTGTTTGATGTCATTTTCGCGCTGACCGCAGGCGGGCCGGGCAATTCCTCTCAATCGATGTCGACGTTTATGTATGATTTATATTTTAAACGGCAGGATGCGGGATATGCCGCCGCCCAAGGCGTGTTTATGTCCGTCATGATTCTTGTCATCAGCTTTTCGGCTCTCGTGTATTTCAAGCGAAAGGAGACGGAAATGTCATGAAAACAGCCCGAATGCGGATTTTTACGCTGTTGGCAGCCGTTATCTCTTGCGTTCATATTGTCCCCTTTTATATTTTGCTGACCACGTCATTAAAAGCAAAAGGTGACTACAGTTCAAAATGGTCGCTGCCATCCGCCTTTTCATTTCAGAATTTTCGTGAAGCATGGGAACGTGCCTCTCTCGGGCAATCCTTTCTGAACACGATCATCATTACAGCCGTTTCCGCCGCTTTATTAATTTTCATGGGTTCGCTTGCCGCATACCCTCTCGCAAGAAGAAATACAAAGCTGAACAAAATCGTCTTCGGCCTTTTGATTTCAATCATGATCATCCCGCCTTTGACTTCCATGGTTCCTTTATACAAGATGGTCGCTGATGCGGGGCTGATCAATACGCATGCCGCAGCCATTCTCATTAATACTGCTGCATATATGCCGCTGACCGTTTTCTTATATTCAGGGTTTATCCGCTCTTCCATTCCGAAAGAGCTTGAGGAAGCCGCCAGGATGGACGGCGCGGGATTGATCAGGACTTTTTATACAATCGTGTTTCCTTTGTTGAAACCGATTACCGCAACGGTCTGCATTATTTCCTGCGTGTTTATCTGGAACGATTACCAATTTGCGATTTTCTTTTTACAAGATCAAAAGGTGCAGACATTGACCGTGGCCATGGCGGGATTCTTCGGCGAAAATGCGAACAATCTTCACTTAGTCGCCGCAGCCGCAATTATGGCGATGCTGCCGATGGTCGTATTGTTTTTGGCGCTTCAAAAATATTTTATCTCAGGGCTGTCCTCCGGAGCGGTCAAAGGCTGAGAAGAAAAGGGAGGAATTTCTATTGAAGAAAATTACGTTTATCGGAGCGGGGAGCACGATTTTCGCAAAAAATGTACTGGGGGACTGCTTACTGACTGAAGCATTAAACGGGTTTGAATTCGCGCTTTATGATATTGACACTGTACGGCTGAAAGAATCCCAGCTCATGCTGGAAAACATGAGAGACCGCTACAATACGAGTATATCCATCATCTCCTACGATGACCGAAAACAGGCGCTGAAACACGCCGGCTATGTGATCAACGCCATTCAGGTCGGCGGCTATAAACCCGCGACGGTCATTGACTTTGACATCCCGAAGCGGTACGGTCTCCGCCAGACGATTGCCGATACCGTCGGAATAGGCGGCATTTTCCGTTCCCTTCGCACCATCCCCGTTTTATTTGACATCGCAAAAGACATGGAAGAGGTCTGCCCGGATGCGTGGCTGTTAAACTATACAAATCCGATGGCCTCTCTGACCGGAGCGATGCTCAGACATACAAATATCAAAACGGTCGGCCTGTGCCACAGCGTCCAGGTATGTACCAAAGATCTGTTTGACTCACTCGGCATGGATCACGAAGGTACGGAAGAACGCATTGCCGGCATCAACCATATGGCTTGGCTTTTGGAGATTAAAAAAGACGGAATTGATTTATATCCTGAAATTAAAAGACGGGCACGCGAAAAGCAAAAGACGAAACATAAGGACATGGTGCGGTTTGAGCTGATGGATAAATTCGGCTGCTACGTAACGGAATCATCTGAGCATAATGCTGAATATCACCCGTATTTTATAAAAAGCCGGTATCCTGAGCTGATAGATGAACTCCAAATTCCGCTTGATGAATATCCGAGGAGATGCGCGGAACAAATCAACAATTGGGAAACGATGAGAGACGGCATCATCAACAACCAAAACCTGACGCATGAACGCTCGAAAGAATACGGTTCGAGAATTATAGAAGCGATGGAGACGGGCCGTCCGTTCATATTCAGCGGCAATGTGCTGAATACCGGGCTGATACCGAACCTGCCGGCGAAAGCGGTCGTTGAAGTGCCTTGCACAGCCGTCAAAAACCACATTATGCCGTGCTATTCCGGCGAACTTCCGGAGCAGCTCGCGGCGCTCAACAGAACAAACATTAACACACAGCTTTTAACCATCGAAGCGGCCGTTACATTAAAAAAGGAAGCCGTATATCAGGCGGCCATGCTTGACCCGCATACAAGCGCCGAGCTTTCCATGAATGACATCATATCTTTGTGCGACGACTTATTTGAAGCGCACAAAGACCGGCTTCCGGCTTATCACTGATCATTCGCGATCCGGCCCCGGAAAGGCTGGATCGCTTTATATGTTCAGCACCAGTTTGACCGTCTGTAAAGTGTGTCCTTTAAAATCTTCTTCAAATTCACATACCCATTGAAACCCTTTCGCTTGATAAAAGGATAAGGCAATACGGTTCTCTTTTTCTGCATGGACATAAAGCTTTTTTACCCCGCCGGACTGCCTGATGCATTCTTTAAGGAGTGCCGTGCCTATCCCGCTTCCCTGGCAATCCGGGTCAATATAGATGGCGGTCAGCTCCGCATTTCCGTCTTTTTGAACCGGGGTGGCATTTGCAAAACCGAGCACTCGCCCCTCTTCTTCTGCCACAAAGAACAGAGAATGCAAGAGCCGGCGTTCCATCATCTCATCCTGATAGGCGGATTCGAGAAACTGATCCTGAATGTGTCTGGGAATAATCCCTTCATACGTATGATGCCAGCTGCGTTCTGCGACTTGCCGGACCTGTTTGATATCGTTTGTTTTCATCGCGCGGATCATCGGTTTCACCTGATTCGCCTCCCGTTTTTTTATAAAAAAAGAAGAAAAAGACGCACGTCCCTTTTCTTCTTTCAATTCAAAGCGTTATTTCTTCGGCTTTGTTTCGCCTTCCCACTCCAGCATGCCGCCTTCAACATTAACCGTACGGAAGCCCTGCTCATGTAAATACATACAAACGTTCATACTTCTTTTTCCGGAACGGCAGATAAATACATATTCCTTGTCCTTGTCTAACGCATCCATCTTCTCAGGGATGTCTCCCATGCGGATGTGAACGGCCTCCGGAATCATTCCTTCGGCAACTTCTTCGTCTTCTCTGACATCAACCAGATACAGCTCTTCTCCCGCTTTTAATTTTTCTTCCAGTGCGGCTGTGCTGATTTCATTTATTTTCAATGTGTGACACTCCCATTCATCTTTATGGTGTTAAGTATACCAAAGCCAGCGGTGCAATTTCTATGATAGAGGCCTGATAAAAAAGCCCCTCTCTATAGGAGAGGGGCTTCGCCCGGTCAGTTTGCCACGATATTGACAAGCTTGCCCGGTACGGCAATGATTTTTCGGATCGTTTTTCCTTCAAGCTGCTCTTTTACTTTTTCGTCAGCTTGTGCGAGCTGTTCTAACGCTGCTTTATCAGCGTCAGCCGGAACCATTAATTTCGCTTTTACTTTTCCGTTCAGCTGGACGACGATTTCAACTTCATCATCCACCAGTTTTGATTCGTCATAAGCAGGCCAAGCCTCGTATGCAATCGAACCTTCGTGGCCGAGTTTTTCCCACAGTTCTTCAGCCAAATGCGGCGCAATAGGAGAAAGCAGCTTCACAAAACCTTCGATATATTCTTTCGGCAGTTCATTCGCTTTGTAAGCTTCATTAATGAAGACC
This sequence comes from Bacillus sp. GZB, assembly GCF_001975995.1. NCBI lineage: Bacteria > Bacillati > Bacillota > Bacilli > Caryophanales > Bacillaceae > Bacillus > Bacillus sp. GZB. The sequence goes on along the minus strand of NZ_MTQG01000017.1, from coordinate 52,014 downwards.
ATCAGCTGAGAAATGCCCGTGTTAAAACGAAGGGCTTCGAAGTTTTCTGTCACTTTCATGACCGTTTCATGATAGACGCGCTCAAGAGTTTCGCCTGCGCCTTCTGTCACTTTGCCCGTCAGCTCGCCGTTTTCCTCGATAAACAAACGCCATACGCGGTCAAGGAAGCGGCGCGCTCCGTCAAGGCCTGATTCAGACCAGGCGATAGATGCATCAAGCGGCCCCATAAACATTTCGTACAGGCGGAGCGTATCTGCTCCGTGAGACGCCACAATTTCATCCGGATTGACGACGTTTCCGCGGGATTTACTCATTTTTTCATTGTTTTCCCCGAGAATCATTCCTTGGTTATACAGCTTTTGGAACGGTTCTTTCGTCGGCACGACACCGATATCGTAGAGGAATTTATGCCAGAAACGCGCGTACAGAAGGTGAAGCACGGCATGCTCCGCTCCTCCGATGTAAATATCAACAGGCAGCCATTTATCCAGTTTCTCAGGTGAAGCGAGCTGATCCGGATTTTTCGGGTCGATAAAGCGGAGGAAGTACCAGCAGCTTCCCGCCCATTGCGGCATCGTGTTCGTTTCTCTTCTGCCTTTTTTGCCCGTTTCAGGATCAGTGACTTCCACCCACTCTTTAATGTTGGCAAGCGGTGATTCACCTGTTCCGCTCGGTTTGATTTCATCGGTTTTCGGCAGAATCAGCGGCAGCTCTTCCGCCGGAACGGCTGTTGACGTGCCGTCTTCCCAATGAATAACCGGAATCGGCTCGCCCCAATAGCGCTGGCGGCTGAACAGCCAATCACGCAGACGGTATGTCACTTTTTTCTCACCGTTTTTCGTTTCTTCAAGCCAGGCGATCATTTTTTCAATCGCTTCCGCTTTATTCAGTCCGTTCAGAAAGCCGGAATTGACATGCTCTCCGTCTCCCGTGTACGCTTCTTCTTCCGTGTTTCCGCCTTTTACGACTTCTTTGACAGGCAGGCTGAACACTTTGGCGAATTCAAAATCACGTTCATCATGCGCCGGCACGGCCATTACAGCGCCCGTTCCGTAAGAGGCGAGGACATAATCCGCTATCCAGATCGGCAGCTTTTCCCCGTTTGCAGGGTTTACGGCATATGCGCCCGTGAAGACGCCCGTTTTTGTTTTCGCAAGATCCGTCCGTTCCAGGTCACTTTTCGCCTGAACTTCTTTAACATAAGCGTCTACCGCTTCTTTTTGTTCAGGCGTCGTGATGGTTTCAACAAGCTCATGCTCAGGAGCCAGTACGGCATAAGCCGCGCCGAACAGCGTGTCCGGTCTTGTCGTAAACACGGTAAACGTGTCATCAGTGCCGTCGATCGCGAAATGCACGTTTGCGCCTTCTGAGCGTCCGATCCAGTTGCGCTGCATGTCTTTAATGCTTTCCGGCCAGTCAAGTTCTTCTAAATCTTCAAGAAGCCTGTCCGCATAAGCGGTGATTTTCAGCATCCATTGTCTCATCGGACGGCGTTCAACCGGATGGCCGCCCCGCTCGCTTTTGCCGTCAATGACCTCTTCGTTCGCAAGCACCGTTCCGAGCGCCGGGCACCAGTTGACCGGCACTTCGTCTACGTAAGCGAGCCCTTTTTCGTACAGCTTGGTGAAGATCCACTGCGTCCACTTGTAATAGTCCGGATCAGTCGTATTGATTTCACGATCCCAATCGTAAGAAAATCCGAGTGATTGGATCTGGCGGCGGAAATTATCTATATTTTGTTTTGTGAACTCAGCCGGATCATTCCCCGTGTCAAGCGCGTATTGCTCGGCAGGAAGCCCGAATGCGTCCCATCCCATCGGATGAAGCACGTTGTACCCTTGCATGCGTCTCATGCGCGAAAGGATATCGGTTGCCGTATAGCCTTCCGGATGTCCGACATGAAGGCCGGCTCCTGAAGGATACGGGAACATGTCAAGCGCGTAAAACTTCGGCTTGTCATTCTCTTCACTGACGGCGAACGTTTTATGATCCAACCAGTAATTCTGCCATTTCTTTTCTATTTTTTCGTGCTGAAAACTCAACGTAAAAACCTCCTTCTGATTGAATACGGCGTATGTAGTCCAAGTATTGACGGGATGAGAAAGATTATATTCAGATTATTCTAAAACTAAAAAAAACTCCCTCATCCCAAAAAGGGACGAGAGATTTTTATTTCCCGCGGTACCACCCTCGTTAGCGCGGTTTTAAGCCGCACTCACTTGATACTTTTAACGCAGTTATGCGTCAGCGGTTTTGCCGCTGCAACTCTGAGGCGAGTTCGGAAACAGACTTGATTGACTTGCACCGGCCGTCAACTCTCTGATTGCAAAATCTGCTTCTTACTGCTCCTCTTCACTGTTCTTATCGCTACCGTAATCTTACCTGTATTTTATAGAATTCTGTTCATAAGTGCAAGCAGGTTTGTATACAATGGGAATGTACCCAGAACGGGTCATGAGCGGGGATATTATTTTGATGGAGGATTTTTTTGCTGGTGTGGTTTTGCTTCGGCCGAATCACTGTTTTGTTCTCTGACAAAATCAAAGCTCCTGAGAACAGCTTCTCCGCCGTAGCCTGCGATTATGGATAAGATGACGAGTTGAATTCCTGAATCGGGGTCAGCGGATAAGACAAGTAAGATGGAAGCAGCCATTCCGATAAAACCATCTTCCAAAAAACCGAGATAGATAAACCGCTTTGTCATTCTGGGTTTCTCCAGCCTGCCTCTCTTTTTCACATGACCGAGAACCCCCATGATGCCTCCAATTACACAAGCAATTATTACCTGATGCAGCATCTTCATCACCTTCCTAAAGCCCTTATTTAGTAAAGCGACTTCAGGCCATCCAGCCCCCTTACGAATACGATGATATTCGATATCTACATACCGGCGATTGAGCAGGAAAGTAAAAAGCTTGTTTCTTCCATTATATGTGAACACATGATCGGTAAGCTTGATGCATTAGATTCATTTTTCACCCAGTGACAATGACCTAGTCACTTACTTAGCGATGATGTGCCTTCCCCTTATATATTCAGTGTATATGAGGACAAGCCCGAATGACAAATTGCAAACTTCGGCTGCTTGAATCAGAACATATGTTATGCTACGGTTACTGTAGATTCATTTAAAAAGGGGAGAAACAACGGCTGAAAAAGCGCACAGCTTTACGGCCAAAAGGGGGTTTTACATGGCTGACTCAAATGTATTCGGAAAACTGGAGCAGCTGGAGCTTATCAAAAAGGCGCTTGATCACGCACGCATCGGCGTGGTGATTACAGACCCCTCTCTTGAGGACAATCCCATCATATATACAAATCAGGGATTTATGGATATGACAGGCTACTCTTCCGAAGAGATATTAGGTAAGAACTGCAGATTTCTGCAAAGCAAAGAAACCGACCGTCAACAAGTCGCGAAAATAAGAAAGAGCTTAAACCAGAAAGAAAAGATCACGGTGCGGCTGAAAAACGTCAAAAAAGACGGCACCCCATTTTGGAATGAACTCAACATTGATCCTCTGTATGTTGAAGACAAGCTCTATTTTGTCGGTTTTCAAAAAGACATTACAGAGCAGAAAGAATACGAAAAGCTCCTTGAGGACTCCCTCGCAGAAATCACGACACTGTCAACGCCGATTGTTCCGATCCGAAACGGCATTTCCGCTTTGCCGTTAGTGGGAAACTTAACGGAAGAACGATTTGATTCAATCGTGACAACTTTGACGGACATATTAACCGCATCTAAAGATGATTACTTAATTATAGACTTATCAGGTCTGGCCGAGGTAAACGAACAGACCGCAGACCGGATTTTCAAATTGCACCATCTGCTTAAATTAATCGGCACGGAATTGATTATCACCGGGATCAAGCCTTCCCTCGCCATGAGAATGAATCAGCTTGATGCCAGCTTTTCTTCATTAAAGACATATTTAAACGTTAAGGACGCGGTCAATGTGCTTCCGGTCGTATAAACAAAAAAATCCCGCCGAAACAGCGGGATTCTTTTATGTCGTCATCGCACTTGGACGTTTTGTTTATTAACGGTTTTCAGGCGTTTGTCATACAGCACCGTCGCTGCGATGCTGACAACAAGAAGCACCATCAGGATCAGCAGCAGCACGCTCATGCCGTACGAATCAACCAGCACGCCGCCAAGGAGCGGCCCGATCATTCTGCCGCCCGTCGCCGCACTGTTGACGAATCCTTGGTAAAACCCTTCTTTCCCCTTAGGCGCAAGCTGATTGGCAATGGTAGGCACGGCAGGCCAGACAAGCATTTCTCCGACGGTTAAAATCACCATTGCGGTGAGGTACATCGGAAATTGCTTGGCGCTGAGAAGCACGCCGAACGAGACGATAAAAATACAAAAGCCGATGACCATCTGCGTTTTTAACGCACCGGACCATTTTTTCAGAACAGCTCCTATGAGAGGCTGTCCGGCGACAATTAATATTCCGTTTACGGTCCAGAGCACACTGTATAATGAAAGCGGCATACCGATGCTTTGAGTATGTGACGCAACGGTTGTGGACCACTGCGAATAGGCAATCCACCCGAGAACATACCCGCCGCTCAATATGAGAAGCGCCGTAAATTTCGTTCTGCTGCTGACAGGCTCATAGTCCAGAACAGAGACCTGGCTCGCATTTCCGGTTTTGATATTTCGAAACCCGAAAAATACGATAAGGAAAAACAGCACATACAGCAAAGCATTGGCTAAAAACACGTACGTAAACGAGTACGCCGCAACCATCCCGCCGAGTGCCGAGCCCACGGCGACACCTGCGTTCTGAGCTACATAAATCGCATTAAAAGCTCTCCGCCCGCCTTCTTTCCATACCGCTCCCGCCATGGCATAACTGGCCGGAAACACGATACCGGAACCGAAGCCGACAATGATGAGCAGCCAAATATAAACAGGCCATTGGTGAAACAGAACGAGTCCGAGAAGACTAGCCAATGTGATCATAATGCCCAGCATAATGGATTTGAATCCGCCAATTTTATCAAACAAAAATCCGCCGCATAAATTCCCCGCCACACTGGCACCGGAATTCAGCATCAGAACTATCCCCGCAACAGTCAGCGATTTCCCTAAATGATTATGAATATAGATCGTATTCAGCGGCCACAAAAAAGATGCGCCCGTCACATTGATAAACATTCCGATGATTAATATCTTCAAAGCGCGCGGCATACCGATCCCCCTCTCTCTATAAAAAACCCCATGAAAAAACGGAAACCGCAAGCCGCGGCTCCGTATCGAACACGTTATCATAGCACATTCATTCTATCGCCGGAGACGTCTTTTTTCAACATCAGAATCTTAAAAAAATAATGCCGGAATGTTGAAAAAATTACAAATGATTGGATTCGCAAAAACAGGCCGGCCTCATGCTCTTTTCCTCAGCAGCCAAAACGGAATATACAGAATGAAAAAGCTCAATATCACCGCCGCTTCCATTGATAGAAGATACCACGGCCAAGGTCCGAAAACATTCAGAAGCGAAGCGGTCTTCGGTTTTTTCATTAAATATAGGTAATTTGCATTCAGCACACGATCAATAAAAAAGACACACGCCCCGTACAGATTTACGATCAGCACCGATACCCACAGCCCGCGCGCCGACAGCCTGTACCTTTCTGAAGCAGCCATGAATAGACAGGTGAGAAAAACACAGCCGTGGGAGACGAAAAACACGATGTACCGAAAATGAGGGAAAGAATACGCCCCTAAGTCAGGTGTTGCCATCGCCTGTACGGCGCTGCCCAAACCGGCAAAATAGAGGAAGGCGAACAGTTTTTTGCTTTTTGTCATGACCATCAGCATCGCCAAATAGACGGAAAGGTCGCTCAGCTGCAGCGGCAGAGCTGTTTTCAGCGACCAGGCATGATGACATAGCAGCCATATATGATAGCTGATCTGCGACACGGCTAGAAGAATGAACAGTACATAGCGGAAAACGCAATTCGACCGGCCGTGGTTGAGCTTTTTCCGGAACATGATCACGCCCGCCCCCAGCAATCCGATGATCAACAGCGTGAAAATGTGTTCCTTGGAAAAAAGATGAAAGGCCCCTGTTTCAGATTTCAATTGAAAATACTTCTGCATAAGGCTCCCCCGCGCGAAAAAATGACGTATGTCTATTCTTTTAAAAATCGCTTTCTTCTATTCATACAAAAAAAGCCTCCGCTTATGCGGAGGCTCCTCAACTTGTTTTACAATGCGGATTGAATGACCTTTTTATAGTATAGCACCGACAGCATGCCGAAGATGGAGTACAGCAGCGTATACAGCGCCATGACGATGATCATCGGCGTCCACACTTCCGTTCCGAATAAAAACCATCCTGACTGAACGGCAAAATAGCTGTGGAACAGCCCGAGAACGAGCGGAATCCCGAAATGATACGCCTGCTTCCGGCGGATGCCTTTCAGCAGATCCCCCGTTGTGAAGCCGAGCTTCCGCAATATCGTATAATCAGCCTTCTCATCCTCACACTCGCCCATTTGTTTAAAATAAAGGATACAGCCTGAGGTGATCAGAAAGGTCAATCCCAAAAAGCCGACAATAAACATGATCAGCCCCATATTTTTCTTTTGAGTGTCAGCCGTTTCAAATTGCGAAAGCGCGCCGTCTGAATAGTGCTGCGCCTGAAACAGACCATCAGCTTTTTGGATGTCCTCTTCACGTTTGAGTGTAATGCCGAAAAACCGATTTGATTTTCCCTGAATGGACGGGTCGATATCTTTCTCGATCCGGTCGAATACCTGCTGCGTGACGATAACGGTCGGCAGCCCTCCGCTTGTAAATGTATATGACAGGAGGAAGTCGTTCTTCAAGCCCTTATACGCCAGCGGTATTTTATCCGTTTTGCCGTTTATATCAATGGAACCCGACGTTTTCAGGTCGAGAAATCTTTTCATCATATCATTATATCCGGTAAACACGGCTTCTCCGTCAGAAAGCTCCGTCCCTTCTGCGTCTTTCTCGCTTATAATCGGCAGCGCCAAGCTGGACGGGTCTTGTTGAAAGTTTTTCATATCGCCGTTTATGATGTTCTTCATATTGACACCGGCTTGAATGGTCTTGATTGTTTTCACTTTGTGTTCAATTCCGTCTTTCTTCAATAAAGCGGTAAATGAGTCAGTCTCCTTTTGGTTATCAAACGCAAAGTCCGCGGCTGTATTTTGCTCAGCCGATTTTTCCGCGGAGTAGTACGAGATATAGCTTAAAGACAGCAAACCGATTGCCAGCGCCGAAAGAGTCGTAATAATCGTCAGCAATACGGCGTTTGACTTCATCCGGAACATGATGGATGACAAAGACAGCACTTCACTGACATTCAGATACCCGCCTTTTGATTTCCGGATGAGATTTGCCAGAAAGCTGACCGAACCTTTATAAAACAGATAGGTTCCGATAATGACCGAGCCGAGAATAAACACCATTGCCGAAAACAGTTCATTCATGCTCGTAAAACTGCCTCCGAATAAATGCGCGGACACGGCATAGCCGGCGATAATGGCCGCGATACCGACAACGCCGATCGACATCTGCACCCAAGAAAGCCGTCTTATGCCGCTTTCTGACGATGACGCGGTTTTAAATAAAGACAAAATGCTTTGCCGTTTAATAAATAAGTAATTCATCACCATAATCAGCAGGTAAATTGCCCCGAACACAATTAACGTCTGAACGAGCGCCTTGCTTGAAAAAAACAGTGAGACAGAGGCTTTCACACCGACTGTATGAAACAGCATCATCATACATAATTTCGAGAGAGAAAAGCCGGCAAAAATACCGATCCAAATCGATCCGAAATACAAAATGAAATTTTCTGTGCTGAGTATGCGGAAAATGTGCATTTTCGTCATGCCGATTAATCGGAATAAGCCGATTTCCCGGCCGCGCCGTTTAATAAAAATGGTGTTGGCGTATAAAAGAAATACCGACACGATCGCCACAAGCAGTACAGAGGCGGCCCGGATTGCCGCCGCTCCTTTTATGGAGCTTTTCATTTCATCAAGCGCCGGATCGTATTGCATCGTAACAAATGCGAAATAAAGGGCGGCGCTGAACACCAGCGCAAAAACGTAAAGGTAATAGTTTTTCATATTCTTTTTCAGATTCTGGAAGATCAAATGATGAATACTCATGCCTGAACCCCGCCCAATACACTTTGCGTTTTCATAATATCCTGAAAAAAGTCCGGTCTGTCCTGGCCGCCTTTATTCAGCTGTGTATACACACGGCCGTCTTTAATGAAAACCACACGTCCGGAATAGCTGGCGGCAACCGGATCATGCGTCACCATCACAATGGTGGCGCGGCGTTTTTGATTCAGACGGCTGAGTTTATTCAGTAAATCCATGGCAGCCTTTGAATCGAGCGCTCCGGTCGGCTCATCAGCAAAAATAATGCCCGGTTCGTGAATAACAGCTCTTGCGGCAGACGTCCGCTGTTTTTGCCCGCCGGAAATCTCACTCGGATACTTATGTCGCAAATCATAGATCCCAAGCTCCTCTGCCGTCTCGGCAAATCGCAGGTCCGCCTCTTTCTTAGACATTTTCGTAATGGATAACGGCAGGAGTATGTTTTCCTTCACGGTCAGCGTGTCCAATAAATTATAATCCTGAAAAATAAAGCCGAGATGCCGTTTTCTGAATTCGGCAAGCTGTTTTTCTTTCATGGATGTAATCTCCGTCTCATTCAGTTTAATGGTGCCCGCGCTCACTTTATCAATGGAGGAAAGCACATTCAAAAGGGTCGTTTTCCCTGATCCCGACGGGCCCATAATGCTGACGAATTCCCCTTTGTGAATCTGAAGATCAATTCCTTTCAGCACCTCTTGTTTATTCAGCTTGTTTCCGTAGCTTTTTTGTATATTGCCTGCTTCTAAAATCATCGCGTTATGATTCTCCTTTTACATTGGTTATCTTTATTTTAAAAACAGAAGCCGTTTTTTTCGTTTGATTAAGCGAACAAAAGAGAAAAGCATGTGACACTTTTGTCACATGCTGAACATGCTGACGGCATCGTTCTGTTTCGGAAACACCAAGGTAAAAACCGTGCCGCTTTCCGGCTCAGAGCGCACGCTGATCTGGATGAGAAGCGGAGCCGCGGCTTTTCGAGCCAAATACAGGCCCATCCCCGTTGACGCGTGATCACGCCTCATTCGCGTCGAAGTAAATCCCTTTTCAAAAATGCGCGGAAGATCTTTGGGCTCGATGCCGATGCCGCGGTCTTCAATATCCACATGCACAAGGCCGTTTTGTTCATAGCTTTTTACGGTAATGTCATCCGCTTCACTGTATTTGACGGCATTGCTTAACAGCTGCCTGATGATGAAGGAAAGCCATTTTCCGTCACTGTGAACGTCTGGTGAATCAAGCTGAATGTCAAACCCGATCCCTTTTTGTATACACCATGATTGCAGATTTTTAATTTCTTTGAAAACGAGCGGTCTGAGCTGAACGCGCTGGAATGATAAATCATTTTCAATAAAGGACAATCGTTTCTGATGAAGCTGCTGGTCCAGAAGATGGTGAATCCGCAGCCATTCATACAGCAAAGGGGCTTTCAGCTGCTGTTCATCAAGGCGCTCGATCATGAGATGCATCGCTGTCAGCGGTGTTTTGACCTCGTGAATCCATGACATCAGATCGTCCTTTTCATGCTCTGACGCCGTCTGAAGATGAAGTGAACTTTTTCTTAACTGCTCTGTCTGCCCTTCAATGCTTTCTTCAACGATAGACTCAAACGGACTTTCAGGCGCTTTAAGATAAGACATGTCTAAATTGGCGTCCCACTCTCTTAAGCTTTTATAATAGGCGGTCTCTTTACGATAGCGGAACAAGAGAAATACAAGAAACACAAGAAGCGACAGGTAAACGAAATACAGCACCGAAAAAAACGGAATAGACGGATCAATATATGCCGCAAAAAGGAGCACAGCCTGCTGCAAAAGAAACATCGCGATCCAGCTTTTTCTTTCGAGCAGAAATGATTTAATCATAAAGACCGTCTTCTTCCTTTGCGATGTATCCCTGCCCCACCTTGGTTTCAATCATTTTCCCGATGCCTAATTGTTCGAGTTTTTTCCGCAGCCGGTTGACATTCACCGTCAGCGTATTATCACTGACGAAACGCTCATCATTCCATAGGCTTCTGATGAGTTCTTCCCGACTGACGATTTTATTTTTCTGCTCAGCCAGCAGTTTTAAGATCAGCATTTCGTTTTTGGTCAGCTCGACCGAACCGTTTTTACGGCTGACCGTGTTGGTTTCTGTGTCAATGACCGCCCCGCACCATCTTTTCATCAGCGCCGGTTCTGTGCCGTATTGATGCACACGGCGGAACACCGCCTGTATTTTCGCGATTAACACATCAAAGTGAAAAGGCTTCTGAATAAAATCATCTGCCCCGAGCTGCATCGACATGACCATATCCGCGGGATGATCGCGCGAGGACAAAAAGAGAATCGGTACGTTTGATTGGGAGCGTATCATTCTGCACCAATGAAAGCCGTCAAATTTCGGCAGCTGTACATCAATGATCACCAAATCAGGCTTGATTTCGGAAAACTCCCGGATGACCCGGCTGAAATCTTTTATTCCGTGCACCGCAAATGACCAGCCCGTTAATCTCTCTTTCATCTCGTGAAATAAAGTGTTATCATCTTCTATTAACAAAATGTGAAACATGGTATCCGCCCTTTTCTGATAAATAGAGGAAAAACCGGCTGATGTCCAGCCGGCTTTTTTCCTTTACAGTTCTCTTCTTAATGCGGTCAGAACGTTGGTTTTTGTCGCTTTGCGGGCCGGATTCATACCGGAAATCACCGCGACCCCCGCACAAATGACAACTGCGATCACAACGAGGCTGAGCGGGATATAGGAGAAGGTATAATGAAGATCTTCGGCTCCGGTGTTTCCCCCTACCGCTTTCAAAATAACCGGCACAGCCAGATTGACGGCAAAACTCACTCCGTAAGAAATGATAATCCCGATGACAGAACCTAATATCCCGATATAGGCGCTTTCCATCAGGAACATTCTGCGGATGATGGACGGGCTTGCGCCAATTGCTTTCATAATCCCGATTTCCTGCGTTCGTTCCGTCACCGCCATCGTCATCGTATTGAAAATACCGATGGCAGAAATCACGACGGCGATAAAGCCGACAAAGATCAGGCCGATTTTAAAGACAAGGAAAAAGGTGTTGACGCCCTTCAGCTCGGTAGTGACAGATCTGACATAAAAGCCGTCATTCGTGAGGTCATGGGTAAGCTGATCGACATGATCGAATTTGTCCGCATACACATTGATGCTTTTTTCCGCATTTCCATTCTTCAGATCCAAGAATGTTGAGAAGTCTTTCTTGAATTGATCACTCACAAAAATATTTGTATCCTCCATCCAATCTTGGGACGGTTTTTTTGTAATTCCGACTACTTTAAAGTCGTACGTTTTCGTTTTCTCAACGTCTCCGTCTTTGTTTGTTTTGGAGATGCTCAGCTGTATCGTTTTATTAAGCAGGTCTTTCGTATAGCCTTTTGGTTTTTTCACCTCCGACATGTCGCCTTGGTGATCATTTAACTCTTTGTCGTAAGCGTCAGCCTCTTTTTTCGTCAATAGGTTCTTCGCAAAATCATAGCCGACCACGATTTCATTCTCTGTACGGGCGACTCTTCCCTGATCAAGCTCCATATTGGCTTTGACTTCATCGTTCATGTTTGTCAGCACAATGGCTGAATCTTCATTTGTTCGGTTTCCCAATGACGCTTTGTTCGGTTCATACACTTGTGTTCTTTCAACGACAGACTTGACATTTTTATACTTTTCCAAGTCTGATTTCTTCACGGCTTTTCCGTTCTCTTGGCCGAGCACATTGATTTCCGTAACAATCTGCTGGCTCATCGTAATGTCTGTAATCGTTTTTTGGATGCCGAATCCGACGGAAGCCAGCACCACTAAAAACGCGCACGCCATTGTCGTCGCCAGCACCGTCATGAAAACACGCAGCCGGTTTTTCTTCATATTTCTTCTGATAAAGTGAATCTGATCCTTAAATCTCAACAGTAACGCCCCCTTTTAATACACCGTCATGCAGCTGGAATTTTGAATGCGCGATCGAAGCGACTTCATCGTCATGCGTAATGATGACAAATGTAATCCCGCGCTCCCGGTTCAGCTGCTGAATTAATGCAAGCACCTCAAGTTCCGTTTCTGAATCAAGGCTTCCCGTCGGCTCATCAGCTAAAATAATTGACGGATTTAAAATCAGGGCTCTTGCGATACTGACACGCTGCTGCTGGCCGCCTGACAGCTCATTCGGATAATGATTCGCATGATTCTCAAGTCCGACCCGTTTCAGCATGTCCGCGACTTTCTGCTTGCGTTCAGACGGTTTGACGCCTTTTAAGGCAAGCGGCATTTCAACATTTTCATAGGTTGTCAGACTCGGAATGAGCTGAAAACTTTGAAAAATAAAGCCGAAATGCCCGAGGCGGAACTGCGCCCACTCTTTTTCACTGAAGCCCGTCACATCAGTGCCGTTAATGACGATACGGCCCTTCGTCGGCGCTATGTATCCGGATATTAAATTCAGAAGCGTTGATTTTCCGGAACCGCTCCGACCGACGATACAGGCAATTTCCCCTTTTTCAACGGTCAAAGAGACATCCTTCAATACCGGAACCTCACTCTCTCTGCCTTTCCTGCCGATTTTAAATGAATGATCAATATGCTGTACTTCTATCACGTACACCACTCCCCCTTATATCTGTTTCGTTTTTTTATAGATGAAGTAATAACTGATGAAAAACCCGATAACCGCGCCGATAAGCATGCCGAATATGTAACCGGTATACGAACCGTTATAAGCATATCCGCATACCCCCGCACTTCCCAGCATACTGAGCACCATGACGAGCACTTGAATGGTGCGTTCAATGTGTTTGCTTAGGATAAAATGTCCGCTTCGTTCACTCGGCATTTTCAGGAAATTCACATAGCCGAATAGATAGAAACAAAATCCCATTAATGCGGAGATTAACAATGCGTGTTTCATGTAATACATCCATGATGTATGGAAGTAAGCGGCAGGCATGAAATAGATCAGAAATCCGCTCCAAGGGAAATCAATATCCGGCACAGCCTGCCTGCCAAAAAGGAACTCAGCGTTTAACAGGTAAATCGTCATAACCACGATCGGAAAGACGGAAACCGTGAACGCTGTGATCAGCTGCGCCGCTAAATTGCCCGTTATCGTGCCGGCAGCTGTCACTAATGCATAAATCATCAAGCTGATGACCAGCATCCCTGCGCTGAATGATTGAAAATGATGGACAGCGTCAGGTTTAAGCGCTAGAAACAATATGTCAGATACTCCGTAAGAAACAAATTGCGAGCCGGCTAACACGGCTGCTCCCAAGAAAAACTTCGTATGAAATATCCGGCTTCTTGAATACGGAAGACTCAGTGTAAACATCCTTTCAGCCCGGCCTCCTCTTATCAGAAAAAGCCCCATCATAACCGGAGGAATGAAATGAAGCCCAATCAAATTCCGATTGCTGTAATCAATGCTGAACGTACAAACTGAACCTGAATATTGATGAAGCGCACTCAAACAATCCTTATAGTGAAAATACTCATTTATAATTGCCAAAGGGCCTAAAATAGCTAAGAACCCCGCTGTAAGGAGCAGCAGCGTCTGCCGCTGCTTCCATTCTTTATAAAGCAAACCGCTAATCGGCACCTTGCCTTCCTCCAAACTGCTCATTTTCAAACAGATCTACATATGCTTTGACTTCCTGTAAACCGTAAAATAACTGATGAAAAACCCGATAATCGCGCCGAAGATAATGCCGGCTAAATAGCCGAACATCGTGTCTGTGACCCCATATCCGAAAACGCCGAAACCCATAACGGCAAAGGCAATCACCAAGATTTGCACCGGCCGGTCCAATTTTCTCCAAAGAAAGAATCTGCCGTTCCGTTCATTCGGATGTTTCAGAAAGCTGACGTAACCGATCAGATAAAAGACAAGGCTCATCACCATCGGAATGATTAAAACCAAATCCCTTTCTCTGATCCATTCGTTAAACACATATCCAATAGGGGTTACAAATATAAAAAGACGTGATTCGATATAACTGCTGATAAAAGAAAATTGATCTCCCACACTAAAATCGAAAACGACCTCTAAATTCGCGGCCGGCAGACCGATGAGTAAAAAAGGCAGACTCGTTACGGTAAACGCCGTTAACAGCTGGGCGAATACATATCCCGTTATTGCTCCGGATGCCATTAACAAGGCGTAAGCCATAAAACTGATGACAATCATTCCGATTGAGAAATGATCAAAATCGTACGTATGGCTCGGTTTCAGCAAAGATATCAGCAAAGACGCCGCTCCATAGCCTATCGCCTGGGGAACAACAATGACTGCTGCGCCAAGCCAGAATTTCGTCTGAAAGATTTGGCCTCTGCTGTAAGGCATGCTTAACAAGGCATCCATCGTTCCCTTTGTCCGTTCCAAGCCTAATAAGAAGACGGCAATGATGACACTCACAATCCAGCTGAAGGAAAGAAGCGATCCATTCGTATAATTGACAACGAATTCACAATCTTGAAGAGCTGGGTTATTCAAACATTCTTGATATGTTGAGTAGTTGTTATAAACCAAAAAAGGGTTTGCCGCCATTAAAAGAATGCCGCTGCATAAAAACAACCACTGATTTTTCTTCCATTCTGTGTACAACAATCCCCGCGGTATCATTCCGGTCCTCCTCTCTTACACATGCTTCGTTTTTTTATATATGGCAAAATAACTGACCAAAAATCCGATCGCTCCTCCGACCAGCATCCCGGCCACATACCCTGTCATCGTCTGTCCCGTCGAGTACCCCGCCAGGCCAAAACCGAGAACGGCGATTATAATCACCACAATCTGAATGGGCCGGTCAAGCTGTCTCCAGAGAAAAAAACGGCCGTTCCGTTCCGCCGGCTGTCTGACATAGCAAAAGTACCCGATGGCATAAAATACAATGCTCATCACTGCCGGGATGATTAATATATACTTGCTGGCAGATACCCAATCTGTATCTATGTACATGATCGGAATCAAGTATTGAAAAAGATTGTTTACTTTGAGATAAGCCTCGACTGACGGCATCAGCTCATACATGCTGACTCCGAAGATGACTTCTACATTGGACAGCGGCAGCGTAATAATCAGGTAAGGCGCTATCGACACAGTAAACGCCGTTAACAGCTGGGCGAACGTATTGCCCGTTAAGCAGCCTGCACTCGCGACCAATGCAAAAGCCAAAATACTCACAATAATCTCTCCGACGCTGTAATGGTGGAAGAAATATACGCGCTCAGGCTTTAACAGAAGAATGAGCAGCTCAGCCAGCCCGTAGCCGATCACCTGAGCGCCGGTAATGACCGCCGCCCCGAGCCAAAATTTAGTGTGAAACACCTGAGCGCGGGAATAAGGCAGACTGAAAAGCGCATCAATCGTTCCTTTCGTACGTTCCAGTCCGAATAAGCAAACCGCTAAGATGACAGCGGGCGCCCAGTTCAAGTTCAGCATTCCGCTATCCAAAGAATTCACATAAAACTTACAATATGCTCCGTGGGTGTCCAGACAGCCTTGATAAACCAGATAGGTATTTAACACTTCAAATGGATTGACCGCCGCTAAAAAAATGCCGACCATCACAAGAACAGTTCGATTCTGCACCCATTCCCTGTACAGCAATCCCCTGTCTACCATCTCCGGTTCCCTCCAAACTTCGCGATGAAGACCTCTTCTAAGTTCACAGGAAGTTCATTCCATACTTTCGGCCGCAGCTCTTGCAGAAAGTTCTTTTTCTTCTCATCGTTCTTTTGAATCAGCACCGTATAAAACACACCGGCATGGTCGAGAATCGGTATGTTTTGTTCTCTGATCTTCAAGGCGACGTCCTCTTCAAATGCCATTTGGATTTTCATGTACTCTTCCTTCATATCATCCAAGTCCATCACATTCGTCAGCTGATTTCCTTCCAAAAATCCGATCCGGTTGCACATTCGCTCAATATCTTCTAAACGGTGTGAAGTAATCAGAATACTCGTTTCCCGTTCAGCCACTTCATCCACCATAAGCTGCAGCACGTCATGACGCGTTACGGCGTCAATTCCGTCCGTCGGTTCATCCAAAAGGATAAGAGCCGGGCGTGAAGCAAAGGCAAGGACGAGCGCTAGCTGTTTTTTCAGGCCTGTCGATAATTCACGGTATTTCTTCGTTTCCGGAATGCCGTACCTGTTCATCAGCTCATTGGCGTAAGTCACATCAAAATTCGGATAGATTCTGCTTACAATCGCAACAAGCTGTTTATATGTATACTTGTCATAAAAAGGATTTTCAACAGGCATATAAATGATGTTCTGTTTTACTTTCGGATGCCGCTTTATTTCCACCTGATTAAATAAAACCGTCCCTTGATCCGGCAGCAGAATCTGCTGAATGAGCCGGAGCAGTGTTGTTTTCCCTGATCCATTTCGCCCGAGCAGCCCGAAAATTTCCCCTTTTCCGATGGTGAGCGAAATATCCTTGAGCACTTCTTTACCGTCTATCGTTTTTGAGAGATTCCGCAATTCAATCATGATCCTTGCCTCCTTTCACATCAGCGCTGATTTCCTTTATCCATTCCTGCAGCTTCTCCAGCTCAACTCCCGCGTAATGGGCATCGATGATGAGCTGTTTCAATTGCTCTTTTATCATCGTCATCTTCCCTTCAACCAATGTCGTTTTTGCATTCTCCGATATATACGTTCCTCTTCCCCTCAGCGTTTCAATGACACCATCGCGTTCGAGCTCCTTGTACGCTTTGCTGACTGTGTTCGGATTGGCGATAATGATCGTTGCCAATTCCCTGACAGAAGGAAGTTTATCCCCCGGCTTCATGATCCCTTTTAAACAAAGCTCTTTCAGTTGCTGTATGATCTGCTCATAAATCGGAGTTGAGCTTCTCGGATCGATTTGAATCATTTACTTCCCTTCTTTCTTTTACGAGCTGCTCTCTTTCTTTAAATGTTCTGCCATTGAAAACCGATGACGACAAGAACGACAAACAGACTGCTGGCCAAAACCGAGGCGGCGATAATAAGAGGCACATCTTGTTTTACGGATCTTTTGTTTTTCATGAAAGTTCCCCTTCCCTATGCTTAACATTTATATGTCGATTTCATTTTTTGAGTGTTTTATGTGTATTACATCAAGTAGTACACATAATACAATAAACACACTCAGGCCTATTGTCAATTCTTTTTTTAAAAGAAATACAAAAAACCCGCCGGGATTCCGGCAGGTTTGCTGAACCATTTAAAACGGCGCGGTCAGTAATCAAAATTACGCTGCAAAATCATATTGTTTTGCAAGGTCTGCAGCTGCAATCTCATTCGATAAAGCTGCTCTCTTTGCTGATCATTCGCAGATAATGACAGCTTGTTTAATTCATTCACCGCGTTTTCAAGCATCATTTGCGCTTCACTGTACTCATTATCATTATAATGCTCTTGTTTCGAAGCGGTCATAAATTGCTCATTCGCAAATTCATACGCCTGTTCGCTTCTTTGGAGATGTTCATCTACTGATTGTCTTGTTGCCAACGAAACCCCTCCTCAGTGAATGGGAAATCAAACTTAGTTTGAGCGGACCAAAAATAATAACACCCGAAGGTTGCAGGAAAGAGAACCAAATTTTCCGAGTTTAAGCTAAAGGAATGAGAATCCTGCCCGCAGTCATAATAAACAAAAGAAAGCCGCATCCTGTTTTCAGATTGTGAACCCCCATCATTCATGCTACAATTTTAGGATGCATCTGATGTGAGGGAGGCTTTTTGAACATTGAACGAGAATAACCCTTTTCCTTATTCAAATACGGAAAAACGGTACCATACATTAAATTATCATCTGCGGGAGCATTTCGGGCATAAAGTGTTTAAAGTCGCGCTTGACGGCGGTTTTGACTGCCCGAATCGGGACGGCACGGTTGCACACGGAGGCTGCACATTCTGCAGCGCGGCGGGCTCCGGCGATTTTGCCGGCAATCGGGCCGATGACTTACTCACGCAATTTCACGATATCAAAAACCGCATGCACGAAAAGTGGAAAGACGGCAAATATATCGCATATTTCCAAGCGTTCACGAATACGCATGCCCCGGTAGAGGAGCTGCGTGAAAAATTTGAATCCGTCCTCAAGCTTGACGGCGTTGTCGGCATGTCGATCGCGACCCGTCCGGACTGCCTGCCGGACGATGTCGTGGAATATTTGGCCGAACTGAATGAGCGGACATATTTGTGGGTTGAACTCGGGCTGCAGACCGTGCATGAGCGGACCGCCCTTCTGATCAACCGCGCCCATGATTTTGACTGCTATGTTGAAGGTGTCAATAAACTGAGAAAACACGGCATCCGCGTTTGTTCCCATATCATTAACGGGCTTCCGCTTGAAAACAGGGACATGATGATGGAGACGGCCAAAGCCGTCGCTGATTTGGATGTGCAAGGCATTAAAATTCACCTGCTTCACTTATTAAAAGGCACACCGATGGTGAAGCAATATGAAAAAGGAAAGCTGGAGTTCCTTTCTCAAGAAGAATATGTAAGTCTTGTATGTGATCAGCTCGAAATCATTCCCTCGGAAATGATCGTTCACCGCATTACGGGAGACGGGCCGATCGAATTAATGGTCGGACCGATGTGGAGCGTCAATAAGTGGGAAGTACTGGGCGCCATTCAAAAAGAGCTGGAAACACGGGGAAGCTATCAAGGAAAGCTCTTCAGAAAGATCGGGGAGGAGACCGCCCTATGACCTTGATGCACATCCTCCCTTTCAGTAAAGAATTGCTGAAGTCCGCCGCACAGGAAGGTGATATCACGGTTGACGCGACGATGGGCAACGGACATGATACATATTTCCTGGCCGGCCTTGTCGGTGAGACAGGACATGTCCATGCCTTTGATATTCAAGCGGACGCACTCGCTAAAACGAAGGAGCGGCTCGGTGCCGACTTCAGTCCGCGCGTCACGCTTCACCATAAGAGCCATGATCAAATAAAGGCATCGCTGCCTGAGGATGCGCACGGTCGTGTGGCTTGCGCCGTGTTTAATCTCGGCTATCTGCCCGGCGGCGATAAAAGCATTACGACAAACGGCCACTCAACCATTTCCGCGATCGAACAGCTCCTTGAACTGCTGAAGGAGAACGGGATGATCGTTCTCGTTGTGTACCACGGGCATCCTGAAGGCAAGACGGAAAAAAGTGCATTACTGGAGTACTGCAGCAATCTTGATCAGGAAAAAGCGCGCGTGCTGAGCTACGGCTTTCTCAACCAGCGAAACGACCCGCCGTTTATTATAGCGATTGAAAAGAAATCTGCCGGCAAATAAAGAATCGGCCTGTCATAAGCGGGCCGATTCTTTTTGTGTTTACTTTTTCTGAAAAATCAATTACTATGAAGTAATGGAAAAAAGTTCATCTTTTAAGTGTAACATCTGGGAGGAGCGGCAGTTTGAATATTCTTCGCATCATATTTTCAAGTGTTCCCTATGTGATGTTCGTCATCATTTTATCAAGACATTTAGGATTTGAGTTCGCAAAAACCTATTACTGGTGGTTTGCTGCATTTTTTGTCATCGGGCTGATCGGCAAATTCGCAATGCACCTTGCGGCAAAAAAGAAACCGTTAAAAAAAGAGACAGCGTAAAATGCGCATGTCTCTTTTTCATCAGAAATATTAAGCGTAAGCACTTTCACCCATTACGAACTTTTCGTCCAAGCCATCTTCTGAAATTTGCGGTAGGCTCTTCCGTTGATATAAAAGAAAAATGACGTTTTTCCGCTAGCCCTGATCAGCTTTCGCGCGAGGCGGCCCATTTCTTTTTGGCCGGCGACTTTGTCATCGGATAAATAGACGCCGAGCAGCCCTCTGTTGATCAGCCGGTGAAAATTTTCATGCGGAATGCCTTGCAAATGTTCATCCGCTTTTTCAATAAAATGCTGCAGTCTCTGCATCATTTCTTCATGAGACTGATAATACGTACAGAAATTCAGATCGCCTTCAAGCAGATCCTCTTCCTGGTCAATTAAATAATCAAGCAGTATATGCAGCCCTTGTATGTACGGAAAATAACTGCTGCGGATTTTCTCAGCGGTATGTTCGTTAAAATCAGGCTGGAATGAGTAAGCAACGAGACAGAAAATACCTAACGTCGATCCGGCGCAGGCCGAGAACTCAAACCACTCCATTTCCGGAAGCTGTGACCGGTACTGCTCAAACCAGGCTTTAAGCCTCGGAACGCGTTCATGCTCAACGACATGCTTATGAACCTGAAGGTCGCAATAATAATCACACAGCTCAAGCAAATAAGGTTTAATGATACCGTAATGTTCTATTGACCCGAGCACCCGCTGGCATGTTCTGACCAGCTCATGAAGATAACCGCCGTCATCCCGCTCGTCTCTGTACTGATAGTACGGCCGCACCTCGGCACCGACCGTCAGCGCGTCACGCATGGAGAGATGAAGCATGCGGAAGTCCTCGGGATCAAGCGAGGTGCTGCGGTCGCACAGATTGTCCAGATAATCACTGATTGTCTGATACGCGATGATAAATTGCACGCATTTTTGTTTCTGTTCTCCCGAAAGCAGGGCTAAAATGCCGCCGCCTTCACAATGAAACGACTTATCGCGGATACTTGCGGCCGCCTGCTGCCGCAGTTCGGTATTTTTAATGGAATCTGATTTTTCCCGCCACATGTTCAATTCCTGATGAACGAGCGGAAAAATTTCCCGATACACTTTTGCCATAAGGTTAAAAGGATGTTCCGGTACTGTCAACATATGCACCCCCAGCGAATTCAAATATACTGATCTGTAAAGGCTTTTGCCGCCTTAAACACAGTTTCTCTTTCCGGTTCATTAAAAATTTCATGATAGAGCCCTTCCCATTCCCGGTACGATTTATTATGGGAAGCCACACCGGAAAACCATTTGCGGACCTTCATTTTATCGACGATTTTGTCATCACCGCCCTGCATAAGCAAAAGCGGCACCTTTAAAAACGCATCAGTCGGCACCATAGCGGCATCAATGGTTTTTAAAAGCTCTCTGTACCATCTTACGGATACCTTCGTGACATATAAAGAATCGTTTTGATCCGCTTCAATCATATCCGCATTCCTCGTTGCCATATCAGGTGATAAACCGGAATCCACTCTGAGGGACGGAGCGAGGACGTTCAGTCCTTTAGACGCAAAATCAAGGACTTTATTGACTTTTATTTGCAGACCCAGACAAGGTGATGATAAAATGAGTGCCGTAATGCGGGGATTTCTCTGCTGCTTAAACCATTCTATCGCAATCAGTCCGCCCATGCTGTGGCCCAAAAGGAAAACGGGCGCTTCAAGCGTTCTCGCTTTATCAATCCATATATCTACTTCATCAATGTATTCTTGGAAAGAGCGAATATGCCCTCTGGCGCGGGTCGACGTTCCCTGACCGGGCAAATCGCCCATCACCACGTTATATCCGGAAGATCTCCACATTTCAACGAGCCATTTATAACGTCCGTGGTATTCGCTTGCCCCGTGGATAATGACAATGGTACCGACGGGCCTGTCTGCTTTCCAAGTCCACATGCAGTTCACCTCTTACATAAATTTAGAGAAAGAAGGATGAGACATGATAATCTACCCTTATAAACAATTTACGCCTGACATACATCCTGAAGCGTTCATTGCGGATAACGCCGTCATTACGGGCGACGTCGTGATCGGAGAACAATCAAGCATTTGGTTCTCAGCCGTCATCCGGGGGGATGTTGCGCCGACAAGGATCGGAAAAAGAGTCAGCATACAAGACTTGAGCTGTCTGCATCAAAGTCCGAACCGCCCGCTTCTTATTGAAGATGACGTCACGATCGGCCATCAGGTTACACTGCACAGCGCAATCATCAAAAAGAATGCTTTAATCGGTATGGGCTCCGTCATTCTTGACGGGGCGGAAATCGGAGAAGGCGCATTTATCGGCGCCGGAAGTCTCGTTCCTCCGGGCAAAACCATTCCTCCCGGCTGTCTTGCGTTCGGCCGGCCCGCAAAGGTTATCCGCCGGCTGACAGAAGAAGACATACGGGACATGGAAAGAATCAGAACGGAATATGTTGAAAAAGGCCGATACTATAAAACACTGCAAGAGAAATAAAAATAGATCAGCTTTGTTTTACTACTGTACCATTTTTCAAAATATTATTTAAGTAATAACCATTTGCATTCCGCTGATTGTCAGGAAACAGTAGCAAAATGTTCAGGAATTTGTTTTATTCTTCCCCCGCCGGCCCGATCCTATGAAAAAAAGAGCCCATTTCAGCGGGCTCTTTTTTTACGCTTTTTCGGCGAATGTCTGTCCGTTTTCCAGGTTTATGTGTTTTCTTTTGTGGAAGCCTTTCCCGTAATAGGCTGCTAATAAAATGCCGAACCAGACAGGGCCGATGATGACAGCCACCCTGGTTTCTGCATCAAAAGCCATCAGCACAACGACAAATGCCAGAAATGCCAGCGAGATATATGAGGAAAAGGGGTATAAAGGCATTTTATATTTCAGTTTTTTCCGTTGTTCCGGCTGTAAGCTTTTACGATATTTCATTTGGGAAAGCAAAATAATCGACCATGTCCAAATCGCCCCGAACGTCGCAATGCTCGTCACCCACGTAAACACTTTCGCCGGCACCACGTAGTTCAGCAAAACGCCGATGCACAACGCGCCCGCTGAAACCAATACCGCTTTTCCCGGCACACCGCCTTTTGTGACCGTACCGTATGCTTTAGGCGCTTCATTTTGCTCCGCCAGATTGAACAGCATGCGCCCCGTGCTGAAGATCCCGCTGTTGCAGGAAGAAAGAGCCGCCGTCAATACGACAAAATTAATGATTCCGGCTGCAGCGGGTATTCCGATTTTTTCAAATGTCAAAACAAACGGGCTTCCGCCTGAACCGATTTCCTGCCACGGATAAATTGACATAATGACAAACAAAGCTCCGACGTAAAAAATGAGAATACGCCAAAAAACAGTATCTATGGCCCGCGCCAGTGATTTTTCCGGATTTTTGACCTCACCGGCTGTGACACCGATCAGCTCAATCCCGAGATAGGCAAACATGACCATTTGAAGCGACAGCAGCACCCCTTTAATCCCATTCGGGAAAAAGCCGCCGTGGCTCCATAAATTGCTGATTCCGAGCGCAACGCCTCCGTTTCCGAGACCGAATACGATCATCACCAGACCGATCGCGATCATTGACAGAATCGCCAAGACTTTAATGAGCGCAAACCAGAATTCAAGCTCACCGTACGCTTTGACCGCCAGAAAGTTGACAGCCGTCATAATAACGAGTGCACAAAGCGCCCAGATCCATGACGGCACGTCAGGGAACCAGTAGCCCATATAAATGCCGACCGCGGTGATTTCCGCCATGCATGTAACAACCCATAAAAACCAGTAATTCCATCCTGTTAAAAACCCGGCAAGCGGACCGAGATAATCTCTGGCATACCGGCTGAATGAGCCGGCTACAGGCTTTTGAATCGCCATTTCCCCTAATGCCCGCATAATAAAAAACATAATCAGTCCGCTGCAGGCGTAAGCGGCTAAAATCCCCGGCCCGGCAAGCTTTATGGCAGAAGCCGACCCGAGAAACAGCCCGACTCCAATCGCGGCGCCCAACGACATAAGCGAGATATGCCGCTCTTCCAAGCCGCGGTGAAGCGTTTTTTCTTTGTTTTGCATAACTCTCCCTCCCCCTGATTTTGACAAAGAAACACAAACCGAGACGAAATAGCCAGAAAACACTTTCCGGAATCTACCCGATTAGTCCTATTATAACCTTTTTCTGAATATTGCGTAATACTTTGTCGAAAACAGAGCGGAATAGACGGTTTACAAAAAAACAATAGAAAAAAGGCTTTCGATAACATCGAAAGCCTTTTGGATTAAACGAAAATGACTTCTTTCGGCTGATGATTCAGCTCTTCCGGCACCAGTCTCTTTTCGACATTGATGCTGTGCCAGATCATGAAGATCAGCACGGTCCAGATTTTGCGGCTGTTGTCCGCTCTGTCGGCACAATGATCTTCCAGAAGCTGAAGGACATAATCCTTTTCAATATAAGCATCTGTTTCACTTTCACGAATGATGTTGCGAACCCATTCGTTCATTTCATTTTTCAGCCAGTGGCGGATCGGCACAGGGAAGCCGAGCTTTTTGCGGTTAAGCACATGATCAGGCACTACCCCTTCAGCAGCTTTGCGCAGAAGGTATTTCGTCGTGCCGTTTTTCGTTTTCAGTTCATCCGGAATTTTAGAAGCCACGTCAAACACAACTTTATCAAGGAACGGCACGCGCAGTTCCAATGAGTTGGCCATCGTCATTTTGTCAGCCTTTAACAGGATGTCGCCGCGCATCCACGTATGGATGTCAACATACTGCATTTTATTAATGTCGCTGTATGAACGGCTTTCCGTAAAGTACGGCTTCGTGACATCACGGTATGAAAGCTCTGGATTGTAATGTTTGAGCAGCTGTTTTTTCACGGGCTCTTCAAAAATCTTCGCATTACCGATATAGCGCTCCTCAAGCGGTGTGCAGCCGCGGACTAAGAGGCTTTTCCCTCTCATTCCTTCAGGCATGACGGACGCCACATGAAGAAGCATTTTTTTCAGACCGGACGGAATGCGTTCAAACGGTTTAAGCGAAAGCGGTTCGCGGTAAATATTGTACCCGCCGAACAGCTCGTCCGCGCCTTCCCCGGATAACGCGACCGTTACATGTTTTTTCGCTTCTTTCGCGACAAAGTACAAAGGAATCGCCGCCGGATCTGCAAGCGGGTCATCAAAGTGCCAGACGATTTTCGGAAGCTCGTTCATATACTCCTCAGGAGAAATGACTTTGCTGATGTTTTCAATCCCGAGCGCGGCAGCCGTTTCCTTCGCTACGTCAACCTCACTGAAGCCCTGCTGCTCAAAACCGACGGAAAATGTTTTGAGGCTCGGGTGAAATTCTTTCGCAACTGAGACGATAAAAGAAGAGTCGATACCGCCGGATAGAAACGAACCGACAGGAACGTCACTTCTCATGTGAACTTTGACAGAGTCAAAGATTGCGTCTCTGACTTCTTTCACCAATTTATCTTCATCAGACTGAACAGGCTTAAAGTTCGCTTTGAAATATGTTTTAAACGCGATGTCGCCTTCCGGGCGGATCGTAAACTGGCTGCCCGGCTCGACTTTTTTCACTTCAGCGTCAAGCGTGCTCGGTTCAGGAACGAATTGGAAAGACATATATTGCTGTAAAGAAGCTGTATCAAGATCAATGCCGTTTTGAGCGGCCATTAAACTTTTTCTTTCAGATGCAAAATATACTTTGTCCCCGATGGTTGTGTAATACAGCGGTTTAATTCCGAACGGGTCTCTCGCGCCGTACATGACGCGGTCAGCTTTGTTCCAGATTAAAAACGCAAACATTCCGCGAAGCTTTGAAGCAGCTTCTTCTTTATAATGACGGTATGTCGCAAGGAGAACTTCGGTATCGGAATCTGTATTGAAAGTGTAGCCTTTCGCTTCAAGCTCTTCTCTCAATTCAATGTAGTTATAGATTTCGCCGTTAAAAATGATCCAATATTTTTCGTCTTCATATGATAAAGGCTGTCCGCCGTTTTCTACGTCAATAATACTGAGCCGTCTGAAGCCGAATCCGACGTGCTCGTCATGATAATACCCATCGCTGTCAGGACCGCGGTGAACGATCATTTGGTTCATTTGTTTGATTAGCTCTTCTTGATCTGCGGTTTGAGTTAATGGATGCTTATTAAAAACACCGACAAATCCACACATAGTATAGCCTCCATAAGTGTAATTTTCTAATTGGACCCCCTTTTTATAGACGCTTTGTTACGCCATTGGTTTCACGCTATGTAAAAAATAAGCATGGCAGCATCTACAAAAAGGGAAAGCCGCTTAAGTAAGCGGCTATAAAATTATTCTCCTAGTGCTTCTTTGCGAAGCGCATCCGCCTTGTCAGTACGCTCCCAAGGAAGATCCACATCATGACGTCCGAAGTGGCCGTAAGCAGCTGTCTGCTTATAGATCGGGCGGCGCAGATCAAGCATTTTAATAATGCCGGCAGGTCTCAGGTCGAAGTTATTCCGTACGACTTCGATCAGTTTTTCTTCAGAAGCTTTTCCTGTATCAAATGTATTGATGGAAATAGAAACAGGCTGTGCCACGCCGATTGCGTATGCAAGCTGCACTTCACAAGAATCAGCAAGACCTGCTGCCACGATGTTTTTCGCTACGTATCTCGCAGCGTATGCCGCAGAACGGTCTACCTTCGTCGCATCCTTACCGGAGAATGCGCCGCCGCCGTGGCGTGCATATCCGCCGTATGTGTCAACGATGATTTTACGGCCGGTCAGACCCGCATCACCTTGAGGTCCGCCGATTACGAAACGTCCCGTAGGATTGATGAAGTATTTTGTTTCTTCATCGATCAGTTCCTCAGGCACGACAGGGTTAATGACATGCTCTTTCAGATTGCGCTGAATCTGCTCAAGCGTAATTTCCGGGTGGTGCTGAGTTGAAATAACGATCGCGTCGATGCGGACCGGCTTGTTGTTTTCATCATATTCAACGGTAACTTGCGTTTTGCCGTCAGGGCGAAGGTACGGAAGAATGTCTTCTTTGCGGACTTCGCTCAAACGGCGGGCTAATTTATGCGCCAAAGAGATCGGAAGCGGCATAAGCTCTTTCGTTTCGTTACACGCATAACCGAACATCAGGCCTTGGTCTCCCGCTCCGATTGCTTCGATTTCAGCATCGCTCATTGTGCCTTCACGCGCTTCAAGAGCCTGATCGACACCCATTGCGATATCCGCAGACTGTTCATCAATTGATGTTAAAACAGCGCAAGTCTCCGCATCAAATCCATATTTGGCGCGTGTGTAGCCGATTTCTTTAATCGTTTCACGGACTGTTTTCGGAATGTCAACGTATGTTGATGTAGTAATCTCTCCGCTTACCAGCACAAGTCCTGTCGTTACAGATGTTTCGCAGGCCACGCGCGCGTTCGGGTCATTTTTTAAAATCTCATCTAAGATACTGTCAGAAATTTGGTCACAGATTTTGTCCGGATGACCCTCAGTAACAGATTCAGATGTAAATAGTCGACGGTTTTTACTCATTCACTTTTCCTCCTGAAAAAAGATCTTTTGCAAGACCTTTTCATATGATACGGAACTCGCTCCCTCTTAATACAATGTCATACTATATCAGAGAATGTTAATTGGCATATTTTATGAAATAAAAAAACCTTTTCCACTCGAGGAAAGGGTTTGGTCTGTGTGCCTTTCACTCTTATCGCTCAAGGAAAATATTAAACCTTGCATCAGGTTAGCACCTTGGTTTCCCACAGTGTTTTCACCTGCTTTTTTACAGAGAAACCGGTTGCTGGGCTTCATCGGGCCTGTCCCTCCGCCAGCTCGGGATAAGAGTATCCGCTCAATGAAATATCTTATCGTAAAAGGGCGGAAAGTGTCAATATGAATTAAAGCGATTACGCGCCTTTATTTCGGGAAGCAATGGAAAAACACAAACAAAAAACCGCAAATAGTATAGACTATTTTCAGATATATGTTATACTAATTCCACATTCAGCGAAATACAAATAAACCGGCAAAGGAAGGTTTTTATGAAATTAGTTGATTTAACCGCAGATCTTCAAGCATTACTTGCAAGTCCGAATGTGCATCATAATTTATCGGCTCCAAAACTTACCGAAAAAGTGATCAGCCGAAATGAAGGAACGCTGACATCAACGGGCGCCGTACGCGCCACCACCGGCGCATATACAGGCCGGTCACCTAAAGATAAATTTATCGTCCGTGAACAAAGCACAGAAAATCAAATTGATTGGGGCGCGGTGAATCAGCCCATTTCTGAAGAGGCGTTTGAAAAGCTGTACGCCAAAGTCGTCAGCTACTTAAAACAGCGGGATGAACTGTTTGTGTTTGAAGGATTCGCGGGAGCGGATGAAAAATACAGACTGCCGATTACGGTCGTAAATGAATTTGCGTGGCACAATTTATTCGCGCGCCAGCTGTTTATCAGACCGGAGACGGATGAAAGAGATCCGCAAGCGCAGCCTTTCACCATTCTCTCGGCTCCGCATTTTAAAGCAGATCCGGAGACGGACGGCACGCATTCGGAAACATTTATCATTGTCTCTTTCGAAAAGCGCGTCATTTTAATCGGCGGCACCGAATACGCCGGAGAAATGAAAAAATCAATATTCTCCATTATGAACTTCCTGCTTCCGCAGCAGGATATACTGCCGATGCATTGCTCAGCCAACGTCGGTGAAAAAGGCGATGTCGCCCTGTTTTTCGGCCTTTCCGGCACAGGGAAAACGACGCTTTCAGCCGATGCGGACCGCAAACTGATCGGCGATGACGAGCACGGCTGGTCAGATTCCGGCGTTTTCAACATTGAAGGCGGATGTTACGCTAAATGTATCAATCTGAGCGAGGAAAAAGAACCGCAGATTTTTCGTGCGATCCGCTTCGGGTCTGTTCTTGAGAATGTCGTGCTTGATGAAAAAACGGGTGAAGCGGATTACGACAATTCCTTCTACACGGAAAACACAAGAGCCGCATATCCGATTGAGATGATCGGCAATATCGTGCAGCCAAGCATTGCCGGCCATCCGCAGGCGATCGTCTTTTTAACGGCGGACGCATTCGGCGTGCTTCCTCCGATCAGCAAACTGACGAAGGAACAGGCGATGTATCATTTCTTAAGCGGGTACACCAGTAAACTCGCGGGAACCGAGCGCGGCGTGACATCTCCGCAAACGACTTTCTCGACGTGTTTCGGTTCACCGTTCCTTCCGCTTCCGGCACATGTATATGCCGAAATGCTCGGGCATAAAATCGACGAACACGGCGTTCAAGTCTTCCTGGTCAACACAGGCTGGACCGGCGGAGGGTACGGAGTCGGAGAACGGATGAAACTTTCGTATACAAGAGCGATGGTCAAGGCCGCTATTGAAGGCAGGCTGAACCAGACTGACATGACGGCAGACAGCATTTTCGGCCTGCGCAGTCCCGTTCATGTTCCGGGCGTGCCGGATGAAGTTCTTCAGCCTGAAAACACGTGGAGCGATAAACAAGCATACAACGAAAAAGCGCTGTTTTTAGCCAATGAGTTTAAAGAAAACTTTAAAAAGTTTTCCCATGCAGACTCGATTGCCAAAGCCGGCGGACCTCTCGTGTAATCAAAAAAGCCAAGGGTGTTTATGCCCTCGGCTTTTGTTTTTTCAGTTTGTCGAATGAAGCGACGTGAGTCTGTATGTAATGCTTGTCCGGCCGTTCGCCCATTCGAGCTTTTGGACCTCGCCGGTGCCGGATTTCTCGCCGGTTTTCGTTTTGCGCACGTCCATCGGAATATCAAGAGGATAGACGCGGTAGCCCTCTTTCTCCAATAAAAAGATATTTTCCTCTATCCGTTTTTCATTGCCTTTTGTCACAATCATGGTATTAAATTCAACAGGCATTCCCAAAATGAAAATCCCCTTTCATTCTCTTATTCTTTATTATCATATCATAAATCCGGCATCTTACCGCGTCTTCATCCATTCTGCCAGCCGCCGGACAATGCGTCTGTTTTCCTGCGGCGGAAAATAATGCGTAAAACCGCTGTAATACCAAGTTTCCACCGGTTTCCCCGCCTCTTTCAGCTTGTCCTCGATCAGCCGGGCGTGTTCGATCGAAACATTCTTATCATTCTCTCCATGGATGAGCAGCACAGGGGCCTGAATGCGGTCTGCTTTTTCAAACGGCGAACGCCATCTGTATTCATCCGGCACCTTTTTCGGCGTGCCTCCGATCACCCGCTTCATCATCCGCCGCATATCCTTCCGCTCTTCATAAGTAAGCACCATATCGCTCACACCGCCCCATGATACGAGCGAAGCCGCTTGATGCCCCATTTCAATCGCTGTCAAAAGCCCCATGATTCCGCCCCGGGAAAAACCGAAAATATGCACCCGCCCTTCCCTGACGTTCGGATGCTCCCGAAGCAGGCGAAAAGCGGAAAACGCGTCCTCTCTGTCCTCTCCCGCAAAATCTTCATTTCCCTCGCCGCCCTGATTGCCTCTGTAATAAGGCGCAAACACGACAAAGCCTTGGGAAGCGAATTGAACGATTCTTCCGGGGCGTACCATGCCGACATTTTTTATGCCGCCGCGCAAATATAAAAAACCGTCATATGTGCCCGGCGCCGCAGGCTCGGCAAGGAGCCCCTTTACCTTCAGCCCTTCTGACTCATAGCATACCGCAAAGAGGCGGACATGCGGACTCGGAGACGGGAACCTTTTCTTTTCTACCAGCAAAACAATGCGCCTCCTTATATCATCAGTTTTTTTATTCTTTCCCAACGTGAATATGGGCACTCACACATTTTTTATACCCATCATACGATATGTAAAGCAGAAAAGGTTATTTTAACGCTTAAAACAAGGAGGTTACACCGTGAACAAATGGCTCAAAACGGGCTGCGTTTTTGTCATATGCGCCTTTTTCCTGCTCATTCTTCCGGCCTGCAGACAGGAAGAAAGTCTGACGAAGGTAAAGGTGGCGGAAGTCACACACTCCATCTTCTATACGCCTATGTATGTCGCTGAAGCAAAAGGTTTCTTTAAAAAAGAAGGGCTCCAAGTGTCACTTCAAACAACATGGGGCGGAGACAAAACGATGACATCGCTTTTGTCAAACGGGTCTGATATCGCGCTGGTCGGTTCTGAAACATCCATTTACGTGGAGGCGCAGGGAGCAAAAGATCCGGTCATCAACTTCGCGCAGCTGACACAGACGGACGGCACATTTCTCGTGTCGCGGAAGGATGAGAAATCATTCAAATGGAGCGATTTAAAAGGAAAAACATTTCTCGGCCAGCGAAAAGGCGGCATGCCCCAAATGGCCGGTGAGTACGTCCTGAAAAAGAATCACATAGAGCCGAAAAAAGACATTAACCTCGTTCAAAACATTGATTTCGCCAATATTTCCAACGCATTCGCATCCGGAACGGGTGATTATGTGCAGCTTTTTGAACCGACGGCATCCCAGTTTGAAAAAGAAGGCATCGGCCATATCGTCGCATCCTTCGGAGAAGCTTCCGGCCAAGTGCCATACACAACCTTTATGGCAAAAGAAAGTTATTTGAAAACCAATGAAAAGACGGCGGAAAAATTCACCCGCGCCATCTATCGCGCCCAGCAGTGGGTGGAAAGCCATCCGGCCAAAGACATCGCAAAAACGATTCAGAAGGAATTTGCCGATACCGATCCGGCCATTATCGAAACATCGATAGAGCGCTATAAAAAACAAAAGTCATTCTCTGCAGACCCAGTTCTGCAAAAGGATGAATGGGAACAGCTTCAATCTATTATGGATGAAGCCGGAGAGC
This sequence comes from Bacillus sp. GZB, assembly GCF_001975995.1. NCBI lineage: Bacteria > Bacillati > Bacillota > Bacilli > Caryophanales > Bacillaceae > Bacillus > Bacillus sp. GZB. The sequence goes on along the minus strand of NZ_MTQG01000017.1, from coordinate 20,440 downwards.
TCCCGAAACACATTCCGTACAGCAAACTCGTCAACACAAAAATCGCCAAAAAAGTCACCTCAGAACAATAGGAGGAACATGAATGTCTTTTTTACATGTCGATCATGTAACACATACTTATTTCTCGCTGAAAGAAAGAACAACCGCCGTGAAAGATATACATTTTCAGATTGAAAAAGGAGATTTCATCTCCTTCCTCGGGCCGAGCGGATGCGGAAAAACAACACTCCTGTCCATTCTGGCCGGCCTTATCACCCCTGCGCAAGGCCGGGTTCTGATTGAAGGGAGCGTGCCGAACCATAAAGAACACCAAATCGGTTATATGCTTCAGCAGGATTATTTATTTCCTTGGAAATCAATTGAGGAAAACGTGCTGCTCGGTTTACGCATTTCAAAAACATTAACAGAAGAAAAAAGAGCTGAAGTTCTCAGCCTTCTGCCTAAGCTCGGATTAATCGGCGTTGAAAAGAAATACCCGAAAGAGCTGTCAGGCGGAATGCGGCAGCGGGCGGCACTTGCCAGAACTCTTGCGCCGGACCCGGGACTGCTGCTCCTTGATGAACCGTTTTCCGCGCTGGACTTTCAAACGAAGCTTTCTTTGGAAAACCTTGTCTTCAGAACATTAAAGGATTTTCAAAAAACCGCCGTGCTCGTCACCCACGATATCGGTGAAGCCATCGCCATGAGCGATACGATCTATTTATTTTCGAATCAGCCGGGCACCATCCACCAAATATTCACCGTGCCTAAGGAGCTCGCGGCTTTAGATCCGTTTGACGCGCGTCAGGATCCGGCCTTTCAGCCGCTGTTTCAAACCATATGGAAGGAGCTGAATTCCCTTGAAAAACAGCAGCGGCTCGATTGAACAGCTTCATCAGCAGTTTAAGAAAAGACACCAAAAAGAAAAGCTCCGGATCCGTGCGTATCAGGCCGCCATTTTCATCGTATTTTTTGCCGGTTGGGAAATATCGAGCAGGGCGGGCTGGATCGATCCGTTAATCTTCAGCTCACCCTCCGCCGTTTGCAGGCTTTTAGTTGAAAAGATTGCGGACGCATCCCTTGCGGCGCACATCGGCGTAACCTTAGGAGAAACCGTTCTCGGCTTTTTGCTCGGCACGCTCCTCGGCACATGCCTCGCCGCTCTGTTATGGTGGTCAAACAGGCTCGCCCGGGTTTTAGACCCGTACCTCGTCATTTTAAACGCGATGCCGAAGGTCGCACTCGGACCGATTCTCATCGTGGCACTCGGACCGAATTTCACAAGCATTGTCGCCATGGGAGCAGTCATCAGTGTCATTATCACGACAATCGTCGTCTTTACGGCTTTTCAGGAAGTGGATGAAAACTATATTAAGGTCATGAAAACCTTCGGAGCGAAAAGAAGCATCATGTTTAAAGAAGTCATTCTGCCGGCATGCGCCCCTGCGATTATTTCCGCGCTTAAAGTGAACGTCGGTTTATCCTGGGTCGGTGTCATCGTCGGCGAGTTTCTCGTTTCCGAAAAAGGTCTGGGCTACATGATCATTTACGGATTCCAGGTCTTCAATTTCACTCTTGTGTTCTTAAGCCTTCTGATCATCGCGATTTTTGCGACATTGATGTATCAGGGAGTCGAACTGTTAGAAAGAAAATGGACGAAAGGAAAAATATAAAAAAGACCCGTGCGTAAGCGCCGGGTCTCCGTTTTTTATGATTGAAATACGCCGTCTTCTTTCAGCTTTTTCAGACTGATCGGAAGCACCGAATCTTTCATAATGAAACTGAATTTTTTATTTCGGGGGAGATTCTCCGGCAGTTCGCTGAACAGCACCGGCCCCTTTGTTTCAAAATAGTCAGCCTGTTTTTCAAGCTTTTCAATATCGGCAAAATAAATATTCTTCACGATTACCTTTTCCCTGCCGAGAACTTTATACTGTCCGACGTACTTCAGATGTCTTACCGCGGCACCGGTTTCTTCTTTCACCTCGCGCAGGGCCGCTTCCTCCGCACATTCCATCGGCTCCACTTTTCCGCCCGGAAATTCAAACCCCCGGTCTTCGTGCTCAGTCAAAAGCCACTTATCTCCGTATCGGCATATGACCCATACGTGCTTCGGGCTGTCTGAAAAAGGCTGGTGTTCAAAGGAGAGCTGAACAGTGTTCTGATAATAGTCTTTAAACTCGTACATGTTTATCCCTCTAATCCGTTCCTTCATATCTTCCATACATCATACCACAGTTGCGTTTGTTCGGAAGCCCTTTATCAAAAATTCAGAGGAAAACCATCATACCCGCTAGTATAGCCTCCTTTGAAGCAAATGTTACGGTTTGCGCTTGAATTTATTTTTCAGGGTATCCAATAGATCGACGAGCACCTGCGGGACCGGTATGCCCAGCGAGCTTGCCGTAATCACGATCTGAACAGATTCGTATAAGATATAAAACATGATAGCCAAATTACGGATGGCGCCTTCGGTATGAAGCAGCTGGTCAAAAAAATGGCAAACTGAGACTAATGCCAGGGTCACGATTTTTTTGACCAGCCGCGCAAAAAGCTTTCTTGCGCTCAGCTGCTGCAAAAGAGATTCTTTTAAGCTTGTACTGATAAACTCAATCGCCATGACCGATAGCAAAATCAGAAACGAATACTGAAAACCTCCGAAGAAAAAACCCGCTGCCGACACGATCACTGCAAAAAACGAAAAGATGCCAAAGTCTTTGCCCACTTGATCCAACATCCTTTCACAGAAACGGCCTTACATTATTCTATGAAAAGTGAATGGAACGGACTGGATTTTTCAGAAAAATGGACAACACCTCTCTTCGGCAGCCAAATAAAAGACCGAGTGCTTTATAGCCCCGGTCTTCCCTTGTTGATTATCCCAAATACGCTTTCAGCATCCAGTTATGTTTTTCGATATTCTGGTGAATAGCAAGCAGCATATCACCGGTCGTTTCGTCTCCGACCTCATCTGCGAGGTCCATGCCGCTTTTCAGCTCTTCCGCAATGACAGTGAAATCATCATAAATGTTCTGTACCATTTGTTCTGCGCTCTCATTGCCTTCCGCTTCTTTTACAGAGGCTGTCTTCAATGATTCCGTCATTGTGCCGATCGGCTTGCCGTTTAATGCCAGCAGACGTTCTGCCAGATCATCAATATATGTAGCCGTTTCGTTATACAGCTCCTCGAACTTTTCATGCAATGTGAAAAAGTCCTTCCCTTTGACGTACCAATGATAGTTATGTAATTTCACATACATGACCGTCCAGTTTGCAACTTGCTTATTGACTGCATCCAATAGTTTTTCTGACATGCCTATCTTCCTCCTTCGGTTTACTATTGATATACCCTATATATTGTGTGTTAAAACATAAATTTTTAGCCCTTGATTTTACGGATGGAAAATATGTTATGATTTGTTAAAAAGGAGGGATTTCATGCTGCTTCTTCTGAGCTTCGGCTTTCTTATCGTGCTCGCCGTGCTGCTTTTATCCATCTGGTCGACTGTAAGAGCTTATAATGTAAAGCATACGATTGACCCGCCGGAGGATGCATCAAAAGGTTTGACGGATAAAAAAAATCCTTAATGATGATGCGTCTGTTCCTCATGGCCGGAGGAATCATCGGCAGCTTCAGCATCCCCGACACGCACTTTTACAGTCGGCATATTATGCAGCTGTTTTGCCGTTACGTGGGATTGAACGGTATACACACCCTCTTCATCAAATTCAGTCCGCAGGTGATACGCCCCTTTTTCCTCCTTGGCCTTGCTTGTTTTGCTGCTGCCTTTTTTTCCTTCTTTCCATACTTCAAACATAACTTCATCCGCATCCGTGACACGCTTGCCGCCGTAAAAAACCTCCGCCTTGTATTCAGCTTTTTCATGCGGTGCTGCCGTTTCCGGTCCTGTAAGCTTGACCTCAAGCGCTTTAGGCTCCTCATCCGCGGAGGTTTTATCCGAATTGCCCCCGCAGGAAGATAATAGAAATACCATACCGCACATACCTGCCAATACAGCCCGTTTCATCCCATCACTCCTTTATGTTTGCTTCTATTTTAGCAAACGCTTACACATAAGGTGTGACATTTTTTAGAAAGATGTAAAAAAGCCTTTTTGCATGTCAGCAAAAAGGCCTGTTTTTTATCCGAACACTTTCAGCAAATCTTCTTTATCTTGTGACAGCCAGAAACGCATCAGACGTTTTGCGCCTTCTAAATCATGAAGTTTCGCCTGGCCGCACTGTTTTTCGTTGGCCGCCGGAATCTCCGTAATATCGATGGCTTCTTTCAGCGTAGCGTCAAGCAGGTCTACAATTTCTTCCGCTGTCGGCTCGCCGCTGACAACAAGATAATAGCCTGTCTGGCAGCCCATCGGTGAGATATCTATGATGTCGAAGTGATCGTATTTCTCAGAATGTGTGCGAATCGTAAACGCAAGCAAGTGCTCAAGCGTATGAATCGTATCCGGCTTCATCGCCTGTTTGTTCGGCTGGCAGAAGCGAATGTCAAACTTATTCACGACGCCGTCTGTTCCGACTTTATGCACTCCGCAATGTCTTACATACGGAGCCACAACCGCATTATGGTCAAGCTCAAAACTTTCTACTGAAGGCATAATGGCACTCCCTTTTTTTCAGAATATGCATCCATTATAACACAGTTTTCCGATAAGAATTGTGGCGGAAGCTTTTCAATCTGAAATTTTTTTTCTATACTAGCATCAGAAAGGTGGTATTTTGATGAAAACCATAATGATTGCTTTAATCCGCGGATACCAGAAGTTCATCTCTCCGCTGACGCCGCCGTCATGCCGCTTTTACCCGACGTGTTCGCAGTACGGAATCGAAGCCGTCAAGACTCACGGCGCATTAAAAGGCGGATGGCTGACACTGAAGCGGATTTTAAAGTGCCACCCTTTTCATCCGGGCGGTGTTGATCCCGTACCGGACAAAAAAGAAAAACATTAGTCCATATGCTGGTAGCCGTCGATCACCAGATCAAGTTTACCGGTTTCAGGATCAATCACCAGACCGTGCACCGGCACATTGTCAGGGAATAGCGGATGGTGTTTAATGACGTTTACGCTGTCTGTAACACTCGCTTCTACTGAATCAAAGCTTTTCAGCCATTGATCAAGATCAACTCCTGAGTGCTTCAGCATGTCAATCCGCTCTTTCGGAATACCGCGGTCGATAATTTTATCGAGCATATCCTCGCTGTTGATTTTGCTCATGCCGCAATCATGGTGGCCGATAACGCAGACTTCATCGGCGTTTAATTCGTATACGGCCACTAAAAGGCTGCGCATGATACTTCCGAACGGGTGGGCGACAAGCGCGCCGGCACTTTTAATAATTTTCACATCGCCGTTTCGCATGTTCATCGCATGCGGAAGCAATTCTACAAGACGCGTGTCCATACAAGACAAAATCGCCATCTTTTTATCCGGGAATTTAGATGTTTGGTATTTTTCATAATCTTTGTTTTTAGTGAACTGCTCATTAAATTGCATGATATCGTTTAGAAGACTCATCTTGGTGTTTCCTTTCTGCTTTTTTATTCACAATATAACATAAGACGGGTCAATTCGTCACTCCCCGCACGAGATGACAAAGTGCTCAATAAATAAGACAAACCCCATTGGGCTTGTCTTATTTCCCCATATTGTATTTTTTGTTGAACTGTTCGACTCTCCCGCCTTTTTCGTTGAATTTTTGGCGGCCTGTATAAAACGGATGCGTATCTGAGCTGACCTCTACTTTAATCAGCGGGTATGTCTTTCCGTCTTCCCACTCTGCCGTTTCCTCTGATTTTTTCGTAGAATGGCTTAAAAAGCGATAGCCGCTGTTCACATCTTGAAAAATCACCTGATGGTTATCCGGATGAATATCTTTTTTCATGCTGATCTCCCTTTCTCAAATCGTAATAATTACGTTTTATTTTAAACCTTAAATAACCGCTTGTCAATCATATATGCCCTGATCCCTTGGTTTCTAAACCCTGCACATATATGGAATCGGAAGAATAATCTAATCGCTTCAGCAAATAATATAACCACATTACATAAAACGGTAATTTAGAAAGGCGGTTTATGATCGTGGATGATTTAGTGTTAGCCAGAAGCCTGTTCGGGACAACCATGGGCTTTCATATTATTTTTGCGACGCTTGGTGTCGGCTTGCCTCTGATGATTTTAATGGCTGAATTGATTTATCAAAAAACAAAAGATCCGCATTATTCCATTATGGCGAAAAGGTGGACGAAGGCGCAGGCTGTTCTGCTCGGCGTGGCGATACCGACCGGAACGATCGCGGGTACACAGCTTGCCCTTTTGTGGCCCGGATTCATGGAAGTCATCGGCAGGGTGATGTCCCTCCCGTTTCAGATTGAAATTTATGCTTTCTTTATCGAAGCGCTGTTTATGTCCATTTATGTCTACGCCGCTGACCGGCTGACTCCGGCGATGCGCATCATTGCCGTTATTTTTGTTTTGATCGGCGCCGCGGCATCCGCCGTCTTAATCACAAATGTTCACGCATTTGAAGGAACGCCGGCCGGCTTTAAAATTTTAAACGGCAAAATCACTGACGTCGAACCTTGGGCAGCGTTTTTTAATCCAAGCTTTTTCACCACCGCGGGCCATGTCGTACTGACGGCTTTCATGACCGGTGCATTTATCGTCGCGTCAGTTGCGGCTTATAAAATGCTGAGAACGAGAAAACAGGAGCAGGTATACCGCTTTCACCGAAAAGCGCTGCTGCTCGCCTTAACGATCGGCGGGATATTCTCCATTATTGCCTCTTTAAACGGTCACGAGTCAGCCCAGCTTCTTTACGAATACCAGCCTGAGAAGCTTGCGGGCGCAGAAGGGCTGTTTGAAACTAGATCACACGCTCCGCTTGCGATCGGGGGTTTTACTGATGCAAAAGAAGAAAAAGTAAAATGGGCGATAGAAGTGCCGTGGGCTTTAAGCTTTTTGGCTGCAAACAGCTTTGATACCGTCGTCAAAGGATTGAACGCGTTTCCGAAAGACGAGTGGCCGCCTTTATTCATCCATACACTGTTTAACGGAATGGTCGGCATCGGAATGCTGCTCATTTTGTACTCAATCATCGGCATCGTGTGGAGAAAAATTTTAAAGAAAGACAGCTTTCCGACTTGGCTTTTGATTTTATTTTTAACCGCAGGACCGCTCAGTCTGATCGGAATTGAATTCGGGTGGATATTCGCTTGTACGGGGCGGCAGCCATGGGTGATTTACCATCTCCTGAAAACGTCTGATGTCGTCACGACAACCGGTTCAATTGGTTTGCTGTTCATCCTGTTTACAGTGGTTTACGCCATTTTGGCAGCCGCAGTCATTTATGTGCTGCTTTATTATTTCCGCAAACATCCCGTTGAGGAGGATGTAAAAGCGGCGGAATCCTAACAATAGAAAGGGCTGAATTGAAATGGACATTACCATGGATGCTCTCATTGCGATATCAATCGTATGGGGCTTCGTGTTTATCTACGCGGTCATGGCAACGATGGACTTCGGAGCCGGCTTTTGGTCGATGATTTATTTAAATAGAGAACAAACAAAGGCGACAAACATCGCCAACCGTTATTTGTCCCCGACATGGGAAGTGACCAACGTCTTTATCGTCGCAATCGTTGTCGCCCTATTCAGCTTCTTTCCAGGGGCAACCTTCGTGCTGGGAACCGTTTTATTGATCCCGGGGAGTATTATTTTGCTGCTTTTAGCCATCCGCAGCGGCTTTCTCGTCTTCTCCAATACGGCGAAGGAAAGAAAAATCATGAGATATATCTCCGGAATTTCGGGCTTCATTATTCCCGCTGTGCTGATTTTGGTCCTTCCGGTCACACACGGAGGATTTATTGATAAGACGGGCGGCGTGTATCACCTGAATTTGGCAAATGTCTTTACAAGCCTTAATGCGTATGCGTTTATCGGCTTTGCCATTTTAAGCACTTTATTTTTATCTTCACTGCTTCTGGCCGATTTTTCAAATGTTGCGGAAGAGGAGCATGCGTACCGCATCTACAGACGGAGCTCTTTAATAACAGGGCCGCTGTCGCTTCTTTTTGCCTTCTTCATTATGCTGACATTACGCTCTGAAGCCGGCTGGCTGTATACGGGGATGATGAAAGACAAGACATGGCTCATTCTGTCTGTCATTACATTTATCATTGCCGGCGCGGCTCTGTTTTTGCCGAATAAGCACTTCGGCCGCAACCTCGGCAAACCGAGAATCGCCATGATCGCCATTGCGCTTCAATACTTTCTGGCAAGCTATGCATACGGACGGGCGCATCTTCCTTATATGATTTATCCTGATATTACGGTCATGTCAGGATTTACGGAGCCGGCAACCTTCAGGGCGCTGTTTATGACGTATATCGTCGCTTTCATCATTTTGTTTCCCGGGTTTTATTTCTTCTGGAAGCTCTTTATGAAAGACAGACGTTATATCCGCCAGGAGGAATAACAAAAATCAGGGCGGCTCATACTAATGGCGTACCTTTTATCTTGGAGGGGAGCCAGCATGGACCAAAAAATTCTGTGTGAAGTCAATAACTGTTCATATTGGGGCAGAGGAAACAAATGCACGGCCGACGCTATTTATGTGGTCAGCCATACAGGCGAAACCGCTGAAAAAAGTGAAGAAACGGATTGCAAAACCTTTAAACCGCATGATTTATAAAAGTAAAGAGCTGTTTTATACAGCTCTTTTTCATTTCCGCGCCGCAAGCCTTTTTGAAATCAGCCCCTGAGCCGGAGAAAACCGCGCGGATGAGAAGCATGGCAGAAAGGCGGTTCGTCGGCAAATATAGGCGGCGGCAGACGGTACAATCAGTATCGCATTCATGACAAGCACAGAATTTTTTATCAAGATGTACATCTTTGCCCCAGCCAGAAAGCAACACCTGCGATGTAAAGCCGACACTGTTTGAAGAATAAAAAAATCATCGTATTCGCCTATTAAAAAAACCGGCTGATACAGCCGGTTCAAACGGGGGAAGGGGTGATGATGAACAGTTTCAATATAACAGCAGCATACAGGCAGCTCAACTCGCTGAAATGTCTTTTTATCAGTTGTTTGTCGTAAAAACGTCCATTTGGGTGACGTATTTTCTCATTATTTCCTGATTGACTTCGACACCCAGTCCGGGACCGTCCGGAACAGAGATGAACCCCTCTTCGATACGGATGTCGGGAGTGACAATATCCTCCTCCCAGTATCGGTCTGATGAGGAAATGTCACCCGGTATCGTAAATTGCGGCAGCGAAGCGAGCGCGACTGTCTGCGCTCTCGAAATGCCGGTTTCAAACATTCCGCCGCACCAAACCGGCATGTGATGCTCTCTGCATAAATCATGTATTTTTAAAGCCTCTGTCAGGCCTCCTACACGCGCTGGTTTTATGTTAATGATTTTACAGCTCCCAAGCTCAATCGCCCGCCTTGCGTCATCATATGAGCATATGCTTTCATCGAGGCATACCGCGGTTCTCAAGTGTTTCTGCAGGTGGCGGTGATCGACAATATCATCTGCCTGAAGCGGCTGTTCTATCATCATGAGCTGGAATTCATCCAACTCTTTCAGCCTGCTGATGTCTTTCAGTTCATATGCCGAGTTGGCATCCGCCATCAGCGGTACGTTCGAAAAACGGCTGCGGATGGCTCTGATCAGATCAACGTCATGGCCGGGCTGAATTTTTATTTTTATACGTTGATAACCTTCTTTTACGTATTGCTCAATTTCCCGAAGCATCTCATCAGCCGAAGCCAGCCCCACCGCCACGCCGGCGGGCACTTTATCTCTTTTGCCCCCTAAGGCTTCTGCGAGAGATATCCCCTTTTTCTTGGCATATAGATCCCACACGGCTGATTCAAGCCCCGCTTTTGCCATGCGGTTTCCTTTGAAACGCGCGAGACTGTCAGGCACTTCTGACGGATGGAAAAACTCGCGGCCTACGACATTTGGGATAAAAAAATCTCTCAGCATATGCGCGCATGTATGAATCGTTTCTTCTGTATACCACGGAGAAGAAAACGCCGATACCTCCCCCCAGCCGGTTCTCCCGGTTTCATCGATCGCTTCCACGATCAAAAATTTACGGTCCTGCAGCGTTTCAATACTTGTTTTAAACGGTTTTTTCAGCCTCATACTTACATGATAAAGGGTGATTTTTTCAATCTTAATCATGACAATTCTCCTTTACGAAGCTCATTCAGCCGATGCCTCATCAGTTTATTGGACGCGTTCCGCGGGAGCCCGTCAACCTCGAAAAAAGCAGCCGGTATTTTATATTTTGCAAGCCGCTCACGGCAAAAGGCGGTCAGCTCCTCAGAACTGACAGAAGAAGTCAGCACGAGAAAAGCATGCGGCACTTTCCCCCACTTCGGATCTTCGGCTCCCGAAACACCTGCCTCCGCTACAGCCGGATGGGCAAGCAGCGCCGCTTCCACTTCTGCCGGGTAGATGTTTTCTCCGCCTGAAATAATGAGGTCCGACCGCCTGTCCAGCACGTATAAAAACCCTTCATCATCCAAATAGCCAAGATCGCCCGTTTTAAACCATCCATTATGAAAAGCGGCCTGGTTTGCGTCATCACGATGGTAATACCCTTTCATTACATTCGGGCCTTTCACCGTAATTTCACCGTGTTCAAACGGCGCACAAGGGTTTCCGGCTTTTTCAATTCTAATTTCGCATGAAAACAGCGGTTTACCGGCCGAGCCGAGCTTGTCCATACTGAATTCCGGAGAAAGCGTGACAATCTGTGAGCAGGTTTCAGTCAAGCCGTAAGATTGGAATACCGGAAATTGTTTCCTGCGGCATTCTTCAAGGAGCGGCAGCGGTGCCGGACCCCCGCCAAGCAGAATGCAGCGCAGTGATTCAGGACATTGTTCAGTTTCCGCAAGCAGGCCCGAAAGCATGGTCTGCACCGCTGAAATGATCGTGACCTGATGGGAGCTGATGCTGTCAAGCACATCAGTGACAGAAAATTTTTGATGAAGCACGACAGGCATGCCGTAAATGACCGACTTAAACAGCGCAGACAGACCGCTGATATGAAACAGCGGCAGCGCAATAAGCCAGCGGTCCCGCTCCGTGACCCCCAGATTCAGCGCAGACGATACAGCGCTGGAATAATGATTACCGAACGTCTGCTGCACCCCCTTCGGCCTTCCTGTTGTTCCTGACGTATACATAAGAGTCGCCGTATCATCAAGCGTTACATAAGCTTCCGGCTTCATGTCTTCAGCGGCTTTGGCCTGCAGCTCGTCCACATCTGCGGTGGCGACAGCAGATTCATATTCTTCGCGGCAAAAGCCGTCCTCCGTCAATAAAAGCTTTGCCTGTGAATCTTCGAGCTGAAACAACCGTTCCTGTTTTGAGAGCTTCGTATTCAACAGCACAGCTTCCGCCCCTAATAAGAAGCAGGCGTGAACGGCATAAACCATTTCCGGTCTGTTAGAAAGCAAAATCGCAGCGCGGTCTCCTTTTTTAAGCGAGCAGTATTTGGACAGCCGCGCGGCCATTTGTTTAGAAGCATGATATAATTCTCTGAATGTCATCTGTTTGTTTTCAAATATGAGAGCGATTCTCTCTGGTGTCAGCTGAGCCCTTTGAATGAGCCAATTCGGCTGTTCTGTCAGCATGTTATCATCTCCGAGGTAAAAGTACTTTTTTTGAAAAGAAAACAGCTTGGACCAGAGCGGCTCAAGCTGTTTCGTAGTGTCATCTGATCACGGAAAACGAGGGAACTGACCGAAATCGGGACTGCGTTTCTCTTTAAAGGAATCACGGCCTTCTTTCGCTTCGTCAGTCGTGTAATAAAGAAGCGTTGCATCTCCTGCAAATTGCTGAATTCCGGCGAGGCCGTCTGTATCAGCGTTAAATGCCGCTTTAAGGAAACGAAGGGCTGTAGGGCTTTTCTCAAGCATTTCTTCACACCATTTAATTGTTTCCTCTTCAAGTTTCTCTAATGGGACAACTGTATTGACAAGCCCCATGTCGAGCGCTTCCTGCGCATTGTATTGACGGCATAGGTACCAGATTTCACGGGCTTTCTTATGTCCGACGATACGCGCCAAGTAACCTGAGCCGTAACCGGCATCAAAGCTTCCCACTTTCGGTCCGGTTTGGCCGAAAATCGCGTTATCGGCCGCAATCGTTAAATCACAGACGATATGAAGCACATGGCCTCCGCCGATGGCATAGCCTGATACCATCGCTACGACCGGTTTAGGAATCACGCGGATCAAACGCTGAAGATCAAGCACATTCAGACGAGGGATCTGATCGTCTCCGACATATCCGCCGTGACCGCGGACTTTTTGGTCTCCGCCTGAACAGAATGCTTTATCTCCCGCTCCCGCAAGAACGATGACACCAATATTGGAGTCATCACGCGCACGAGCAAACGCGTCAATCATTTCTGATACCGTCTTAGGAGTAAATGCGTTATGTACCTCCGGGCGGTTAATTGTTATTTTTGCAATACCGTTATACGTCTCGTACAGGATTTCATCGTACTGACGTTCACTTTTCCATTCTGCAGCCATTGATATGACCTCCTTCATTTTTGCCTGAGTCCGGCCGAAAAGCTATTTTCTTTATGCTTTACAAGCCGTATAAAAACTCACTTACTATCTTACCAAAAATTCGCGGCTGTTCCACATGTACCGTGTGCCCCGCCTGTTTGACAACCTCTATTTTACTTGATGGGAGCAGGTTATGCACCTTTTGATTAATAGCGCAAAACTTTTCATCCCATTCACCGCATATGAGCAGGACGGGCGCCTTGATGCGGTGTAATGCCTCCCACCAGGAAGGCTGTGAGCCCGTCCCCATTCCGAGCAGGCTTCCTGCAAGTCCGGACGGATTATTTTTCAGCCTGCCGGCACGGATGGACGCCTTTACGCTGTCCGGCAGAGAAAGCTGCGAGGCAAACAACGGAATGCCCTCCCAATAATCGACAAACGATGTTATACCTTCCCGCAATATAAAGTCAGCAAGCTTCCGGTCTGACTGAATCCGCTTTTTGCGTTCCTGAAGCGTGCTGAGGCCCGGAGTTGTACTTTCCAAAACAAGCGCTGACACCCGATGCGGAAATGCCTGTGCAAAGGAATACGCAAGTCTTCCCCCCATAGAATAACCAATAAGTTTCACTTTGTGAAGTTTTAATTGATCAAAAACGGCGGCAAGGTCCGCAACCTGCCGGCTCGCACTGTACCTTGCCGCTTGCACAGGCGCGTCTGTCTCCCCGTGACCAAGGCAGTCAATCATCACCATTCGTTCGCCGGGAAACATGCCGCGTAAAAACATCCATGATTCTTTGCTGCCCGTAAATCCATGCAGACAAACAATAGCTTCAGATGATTCGTGGCCGCTATCAGCAGCCCGATAGCATACGCCGTCGGCCGTTTTAACCGTTACAGCTTCCATTCTTTTTTCACTTCCCGCACTGCGGCCTGCAGCAGATCGCGATGGAATTGAACTCTTGATGTCCGATCTGTTTTCAGCTCGATTATATGAAGTCCGGGCTTGTCCGCCTGCGGCTGATACGCATCCTTAAATGCTTCCCATGTCTCAGGGCAAGTATACGTCCCGCCGTACAGTGCGGCGGCATGCCGGAAATCAAGGCCCGTCGGCGTACCGAACAGTTCTTCAAAATGAGTCTTATCAGATGCCTGCGGCAAAAACGAGAAAATCCCGCCGCCATCATTGTTTATTAAAATAACCGTAAGCGGAATTCCAAGTTTTTTAGCCGCTAACAGCCCGTTTAAATCATGGTAAAACGATAAATCTCCAATTACAAGCGTGACAGGAGCTTTTGTACCCTCACACAGTCCCATAGCCGAGGAGACAACTCCGTCAATGCCGTTAGCGCCGCGGTTGGCATAAACACGGAAGGAACGATCTTGTTTTTCAAAGAACGTATCCACGTCGCGAATCGGCATGCTGTTGCCGACAAAAATCGAACTGCCTTCAGGGACAAGATGCTGAAGCTGACGATATACATTTCCTTCAAATGATAAATCATCCATGCTCGCGGCCTGTAAATGACTCCGGAACCGCTCATTGACAAACTGCCATTTCTCAAGCCATCCGGACGGCCGTTTTCCGGTTTCAGCTGAACGGACCGCTTCCAAAAACACAGACGGATGGCAATGAATCATATGCGCGCCGGCCTGGGTGGGATCTCTCCATCCTCCGTCTTCATCGACGATAAACTGCTCAATGGCAGGATCATCTCTGAGCCATAAAAAGAGCGGTTTCGAAACCGGCATCGGGCCGAAGCGGATCACAGCGTCCGGGCGCAGCGCCTCTTTTATTTCTTCATCTTTTAAAAACGAGTCATAAGCATCAATAATCAGCGTCTTATCATGCTCCCCGTTTCGGAGGTTTGAAAGCGGGTCAGCTAAAATCGGGAACTGAAGCATCTCGGCAAGCGCGATGATTTGCTGCTTTTCTGCTTCACCGTGAATTTCGCCGCAGACGATCATACCTTTTTCGGTACCCGCAAGACGCTCTGTAATATGATAGAGAGAATCTTGATCAGCGGACTGAATCCCTGTTGTGACTGAGACGTGCCGCCCCTTTCTCATTCTTTCAAAAGGTCCGGCTGATAAATCCGGCATCAAAGGCTCTCTGAGCGGCACATTGATATGGACTGGCCCCATCGGGCGCTTCCCGGCTTCACTTACGGCTCTGCCGGCCAATGTTCTGATATAGCTCAGCATTTGAGGATTTTCCTCAGGCAGAGCCGAGTCTGTGAAAAACTTAACAAAGTTACCGAACAGAAAATGCTGGTTAATCGCCTGAGGCGCCCCCACTTCCCTCAATTCATGCGGCCGGTCAGCAGTCAGGACAATAAGAGGCACTCTTGAATAATGAGCTTCAATCACGGCCGGATAGAAGTTAGCCGCTGCCGTTCCTGACGTACAAATCAGCACCACCGGACGCTGGCGGGCTTTTGCAAGACCGAGTGCGAAAAAACCTGCGGATCGTTCATCAATCTGTATATGGACTTGAATATCCGGGTGGGCCGCCGCCAAAACCGCCAAGGGAGTTGACCTCGACCCCGGGCAAACAACCGCGTCGGTGACACCCGATAGAGCGAATTCATCAATAAAACTTCCGATATAATGTGTAATCGGGTTTGTCAAAGCCTTTCACCTCCTAAAGCAGAGATCATCGGCTTTAGTTTAATTTGTGTTTCTTCATATTCTGATTGCGGATCTGAATCTTCAACAATGCCGCAGCCTGCGAAAAGCCGCGCACTTTTGCCTTCAATCAGCCCTGATCGGATAGCCACGACAAATTCTCCGTTTTCCCTGCCGTCCATCCAGCCGATCGGTGCCGCGTACCATCCGCGTGTCATCGGTTCAATATCAGCGATAACTTCAACAGCTTTCTGCTGGGGAGCTCCGCCCAATGCCGGTGTGGGATGCAGCTTTTCAATTAAATCAAACAGCGAAGCGGACGTTTTAAGATGGCCTGTGATCGGTGTATATAGATGCTGAACACTTTTCGTTTTATATAATTGCGGACCTGCAGGCTTTTTCACATCGCTGCAGCTCGACAAGAAAGAATCGTGTATCATCTGAACCACAAAATCATGTTCCGCGAGATTTTTTTCGTCATGCAGCAGCTCTTTGCCGAGACGCTCATCTTCTTGTTGATTTTCTCCGCGCTTAATTGAACCTGCCAGACAGGTGGACATAACGTCTTTGCCGGATTTTTTGATCAGCCGTTCCGGTGAAGCGCCGACAAAGCATTTATCTCCCTGCTCAATCGCAAAAACATAGCTTGTCGTTTGGTCCGTCAAAAGCTTGCGGACAACGCTCTCCGCCGGAATAGGCCCATCATATGACAAAACGACTTCCCTTGCCAGCACGACTTTATCATATTGATTTGCTTTCATATCATTTGTTGCTGTTTTAATGGCTTCAAGCCAGTTTTCCACATCAAGTTCTTCCGCTTTTGTTAAAACAGGATATTCTTCATACTCGATTGAAGAAACTGAAAAAGCTTCCGAAAAAGATTTCAGACGTTTCAGCGTATCTTCTGCCTGATTACCGTCTGCCGCCCATTGATTGACGGTTAAATAATCACCATCTGCCGTCTTTGTCAGCATGAGTGAGGGGATAAAGAACAGTCCTTCTTCGAACCCGTTCCATTCGTCTCCTCTCTCTTCAGCAGGATTAAATGAAAAACCTCCGAATAAGACAGGGCCGACCGCGGTATGCGCCGCCTCTTCTTCTTCATGAATATGAAAAGCCGTCTTTTTAAAGCGCTCCCATTGTTCAAAAACGTCGTGATAACGCTTTCCATTTTTTTCATTCGATTGGAACAGCGCTTCTGTGCCAAGACCGACTATTGTTAATTCACTACCGGGTTCTGACCAAAAAAATCGTTTGCCTTTATATTTTTTTGCTCCGTCTTTGAAAAATGATAGAGGGTCTAAAGACGCAATACGTCTTGAATAGCTCAATAAGACAGCATGGTTGACTTGTTTGGCTTTATGTAATGCATGATCTGCTTCCTCTCGGAACGTATGCTGCACCGTTGTCACCATGAGACATTCCTCCATAATCCGTTAAATGCTTTTAATACAATACACCTGTGATGACTTTGTGTCAAACACACAGATGTGAGCACGACAAAATGCCTGCATTTCTTATTATAAACCTTTTTGCGCAAATGAATAAAGAAACAAACTTGAATTTTCTTTCCCCACTCTCGGCAATCACTGTATCCTTTTACTTCCTCATGGGAAAATGACTATTTTTATCCACCATTTTTCTGCGCAAAAGCGTTCATACTAACAGTAAGCATCACATAGAAACGAGGGATTGATGTGCTTACAAACGAACAGATCACACACTTAAAAAAAGAATTGGAAGAAGCCAGACATGATATTTTAAGCCGCTTTAAAGAAAATGATCAATTTCAGTTAGCTGATGAATTCCCGTATCAGTCATCCGGCGAATTGTCTTCCTATGACAATCATCCCGGCGATCAGGCGACCGAATTATACGAGCGGGAAAAAGACCTGGCTCTGCTCGACCATGAACGGGAGCACCTTCGCGACATTGATTACTCTCTGAAACAAATTGAAAACGGCACATACGGCACATGTGAAGTCAGCGGCAAGGACATTCCTTATGACAGACTCGAAGCTCTGCCGACGGCTACGACATTGGCGGAATATTCCTCGCAGGATGCCGTTTCCAAAGACAGGCCGATTGAGGAGGAAACACCGTTCGGACAGTTTGAATTTGATGATGATGAATCAATCCGGGCGACTTACGATAGTGAAGATGCTTATCAGGATGTTGAGGAATACGGAAACTCAGAAACGCCTCAGGATTTAGAGGATCCTCCGCTCAGCTATGGGGATATGACAATGAACTCAGAAGAAAACATCGGCTATGCTGAGGATTATGAAAACTTTATCGCGACAGATATTACCGGAAAAAACATTTCCGTGTATCCGAGCAAAGCACACGAAAAATATGAACAGGAACTGGACGAAGAAGGAATTATGACGACCTTTGGCGATCTTCATGCTGATTAAAACCCCGGCCTGCCGGGGTTTTTGAATACAAATAAATGGTTTGCTGCATTTTTACATTGAAAACTCATACACTTAATGGTGCATGAACCTTTTAAAAGGTTTAATATTTCCAAAAAAGGGAACTAACGTATTGACATTGAATGACGGAGGGAACAAATGAAAAAGAAGTATATCGGTGCGATTATTGTATTTATCATTACATATGTCTTGTTTTCTTTAGCGGGGGTTCTCTTTCCCATCGACCGGGAATGGTATGACGCGCTGCAAAAACCTGACTGGACGCCGAGCGGATCAGTGATCGGCATCATATGGGCGGTTTTGTTTGCGCTTATTTCGCTCTCAGCAGCCTTGATATACCCAAAGTTTTCATGTAAAGAATCCAAAGCTTTTTGGGTGATGCTTCTCATCAATTATATCGTGAATCAAGGATTCAGCTATTTTCAATTCACACAGAAAAATTTGCTTGCTGCATCTATCGATTGCCTGCTTGTGGCTGTGACAACACTCATTCTGTTGCTCATTGCCGGTAAATACAGTAAAGCTTCAGCCTGGCTTCTGGTCCCTTATTTATTATGGAGCGCTTTTGCCACATACCTGTCTTTTACCATTTACACTATGAACGCATAATAAAAAAACCTTGCATAGTATGCAAGGTTTTTTTAATGACCCGTACGGGATTCGAACCCGTGTTACCGCCGTGAAAGGGCGGTGTCTTAACCGCTTGACCAACGGGCCTTATGGCGGAGAAGGAGGGATTTGAACCCTCGCGCCGCTTACACGACCTACACCCTTAGCAGGGGCGCCTCTTCAGCCACTTGAGTACTTCTCCGTATGGCTCCACAGGCAGGATTCGAACCTGCGACCGATCGGTTAACAGCCGATAGCTCTACCACTGAGCTACTGTGGAAAATCATCATGGTGGGCCTGAGTGGACTCGAACCACCGACCTCACGCTTATCAGGCGTGCGCTCTAACCAGCTGAGCTACAGGCCCATGACAATATAAAAATGGAGCGGGTGATGGGAATCGAACCCACGACATCAGCTTGGAAGGCTGAGGTTTTACCACTAAACTACACCCGCATGTTGTTTGGGGCGATTGATGGGAATCGAACCCACGAGTGCCAGAGCCACAATCTGGTGCGTTAACCACTTCGCCACAACCGCCAAAACAATATTAAATTAAATGGTGGCTCGGGACGGAATCGAACCGCCGACACACGGATTTTCAGTCCGTTGCTCTACCAACTGAGCTACCGAGCCTTTTTATAAATGGCGGTCCGGACGGGACTCGAACCCGCGACCTCCTGCGTGACAGGCAGGCATTCTAACCAACTGAACTACCGGACCATTTTTTGGTTGCGGGGGCAGGATTTGAACCTGCGACCTTCGGGTTATGAGCCCGACGAGCTACCGAACTGCTCCACCCCGCGATGATAATTAAATTAGATATGGCGGAGGAAGAGGGATTCGAACCCCCGCGGGCTTTGACACCCCTGTCGGTTTTCAAGACCGATCCCTTCAGCCAGACTTGGGTATTCCTCCGTATAAGTGGTGGACCTTGTAGGACTCGAACCTACGACCGGACGGTTATGAGCCGTCTGCTCTAACCAACTGAGCTAAAGGTCCAATGGTAGCGGCGGAGGGGATCGAACCCCCGACCTCACGGGTATGAACCGTACGCTCTAGCCAGCTGAGCTACACCGCCAAAAAACAATTAAAATCAAGTGGAGCCTAGCGGGATCGAACCGCTGACCTCCTGCGTGCAAAGCAGGCGCTCTCCCAGCTGAGCTAAGGCCCCAAAATGGTCGGGAAGACAGGATTCGAACCTGCGACCCCATGGTCCCAAACCATGTGCTCTACCAAGCTGAGCTACTTCCCGTTTTTCAAAAGTATGTATGGCGCGCCCGAGAGGAGTCGAACCCCTAACCTTTTGATCCGTAGTCAAACGCTCTATCCAATTGAGCTACGGGCGCAACAATAAGTGCCGAGGGCCGGACTTGAACCGGCACGGTAGTCACCTACCGCAGGATTTTAAGTCCTGTGTGTCTGCCAATTCCACCACCCCGGCATGGATGGTATAGTATAGTTGGAGCGGAAGACGGGATTCGAACCCGCGACCCCCACCTTGGCAAGGTGATGTTCTACCACTGAACTACTTCCGCGTTTGGCAATGCGGATGAAGGGACTTGAACCCCCACGTCTGTAAAGACACTAGAGCCTGATTCTAGCGCGTCTGCCAATTCCGCCACATCCGCAAGAAAAACATGGTGAGCCATGAAGGACTCGAACCTTCGACCCTCTGATTAAAAGTCAGATGCTCTACCAACTGAGCTAATGGCTCTTATTACAAGAGACTTATATAGTATAACATATAAAGGTGGTGCCGGCAAGAGGACTTGAACCCCCAACCTACTGATTACAAGTCAGTTGCTCTACCAATTGAGCTACACCGGCTTAATACGCCAACTTATGTATGATAGGAATGGTGGAGGATGACGGGCTCGAACCGCCGACCCTCTGCTTGTAAGGCAGATGCTCTCCCAGCTGAGCTAATCCTCCGTATATTACACTTGCGTGTAATGGCTTGGCGGCGTCCTACTCTCACAGGGGGAAACCCCCGACTACCATCGGCGCTGAAGAGCTTAACTTCCGTGTTCGGCATGGGAACGGGTGTGACCTCTTCGCTATCGCCACCAAACCATTGAGAGTGTTCTCTCAAAACTAGATAACAGTAAGCATACATTCAAATTGGTTAAGTCCTCGATCGATTAGTATCTGTCAGCTCCATGTGTCGCCACACTTCCACCTCAGACCTATCAACCTGATCATCTTTCAGGGATCTTACTTCCTTGCGGAATG